>NZ_CP108093.1:5795000-6995000 GCF_036188265.1 Streptomyces sp. NBC_00247
GAAGCGGAGGTAAGACTTCGTGGAGGACCGAACCCACCAGGGTTGAAAACCTGGGGGATGACCTGTGGTTAGGGGTGAAAGGCCAATCAAACTCCGTGATAGCTGGTTCTCCCCGAAATGCATTTAGGTGCAGCGTCGTGTGTTTCTTGCCGGAGGTAGAGCACTGGATAGGCGATGGGCCCCAACGGGTTACTGACCTTAGCCAAACTCCGAATGCCGGTAAGTGAGAGCGCGGCAGTGAGACTGTGGGGGATAAGCTCCATGGTCGAGAGGGAAACAGCCCAGAGCATCGACTAAGGCCCCTAAGCGTACGCTAAGTGGGAAAGGATGTGGAGTCGCAGAGACAACCAGGAGGTTGGCTTAGAAGCAGCCACCCTTGAAAGAGTGCGTAATAGCTCACTGGTCAAGTGATTCCGCGCCGACAATGTAGCGGGGCTCAAGCGTACCGCCGAAGTCGTGTCATTCCAGCACATACCCCCAACGGGGGCTGGGATGGGTAGGGGAGCGTCGTGTGCCGGGTGAAGCAGCCGCGGAAGCGAGTTGTGGACGGTTCACGAGTGAGAATGCAGGCATGAGTAGCGATACACACGTGAGAAACGTGTGCGCCGATTGACTAAGGGTTCCTGGGTCAAGCTGATCTGCCCAGGGTAAGTCGGGACCTAAGGCGAGGCCGACAGGCGTAGTCGATGGACAACCGGTTGATATTCCGGTACCCGCTTTGAAACGCCCAGTACTGAATCAGGCGATGCTAAGTCCGTGAAGCCGGCCCGATCTCTTCGGAGTTGAGGGTAGTGGTGGAGCCGATGAACCAGACTTGTAGTAGGTAAGCGATGGGGTGACGCAGGAAGGTAGTCCAGCCCGGGCGGTGGTTGTCCCGGGGTAAGGGTGTAGGCCGTGTGGTAGGCAAATCCGTCACACGTTAAGGCTGAGACCTGATGCCGAGCCGATTGTGGCGAAGTGGATGATCCTATGCTGTCGAGAAAAGCCTCTAGCGAGTTTCATGGCGGCCCGTACCCTAAACCGACTCAGGTGGTCAGGTAGAGAATACCGAGGCGTTCGGGTGAACTATGGTTAAGGAACTCGGCAAAATGCCCCCGTAACTTCGGGAGAAGGGGGCCATCACTGGTGATCCGATTTACTCGGTGAGCTGGGGGTGGCCGCAGAGACCAGCGAGAAGCGACTGTTTACTAAAAACACAGGTCCGTGCGAAGCCGTAAGGCGATGTATACGGACTGACGCCTGCCCGGTGCTGGAACGTTAAGGGGACCGGTTAGCTGACTTTCGGGTCGGCGAAGCTGAGAACTTAAGCGCCAGTAAACGGCGGTGGTAACTATAACCATCCTAAGGTAGCGAAATTCCTTGTCGGGTAAGTTCCGACCTGCACGAATGGCGTAACGACTTCTCGACTGTCTCAACCATAGGCCCGGTGAAATTGCACTACGAGTAAAGATGCTCGTTTCGCGCAGCAGGACGGAAAGACCCCGGGACCTTTACTACAGTTTGATATTGGTGTTCGGTTCGGCTTGTGTAGGATAGGTGGGAGACTTTGAAGCGGCCACGCCAGTGGTTGTGGAGTCGCCGTTGAAATACCACTCTGGTCGTGCTGGATGTCTAACCTCGGTCCGTGATCCGGATCAGGGACAGTGTCTGATGGGTAGTTTAACTGGGGCGGTTGCCTCCTAAAGAGTAACGGAGGCGCCCAAAGGTTCCCTCAGCCTGGTTGGCAATCAGGTGTTGAGTGTAAGTGCACAAGGGAGCTTGACTGTGAGACCGACGGGTCGAGCAGGGACGAAAGTCGGGACTAGTGATCCGGCAGTGGCTTGTGGAAGCGCTGTCGCTCAACGGATAAAAGGTACCCCGGGGATAACAGGCTGATCTTCCCCAAGAGTCCATATCGACGGGATGGTTTGGCACCTCGATGTCGGCTCGTCGCATCCTGGGGCTGGAGTCGGTCCCAAGGGTTGGGCTGTTCGCCCATTAAAGCGGTACGCGAGCTGGGTTTAGAACGTCGTGAGACAGTTCGGTCCCTATCCGCTGTGCGCGTAGGAATATTGAGAAGGGCTGTCCCTAGTACGAGAGGACCGGGACGGACGAACCTCTGGTGTGCCAGTTGTCCTGCCAAGGGCATGGCTGGTTGGCTACGTTCGGAAAGGATAACCGCTGAAAGCATCTAAGCGGGAAGCCTGCTTCGAGATGAGTATTCCCACCCCCTTTGAGGGGTTAAGGCTCCCAGTAGACGACTGGGTTGATAGGCCAGATGTGGAAGCCCGGTAACGGGTGGAGCTGACTGGTACTAATAGGCCGAGGGCTTGTCCTCAGTTGCTCGCGTCCACTGTGTTGTTCCCGGGTTGCGAACAGTCGCTTCCGGTTGAACAGCTTCACTACTTAATTGAAAAGTGTGCTTGTTCGCTAGAACCCGATAGGGTTTCGGTGGTCATTGCGTTAGGGAAACGCCCGGTTACATTCCGAACCCGGAAGCTAAGCCTTTCAGCGCCGATGGTACTGCAGGGGGGACCCTGTGGGAGAGTAGGACGCCGCCGAACAATCTTTCAAGGACCCTTGGTCCCAGCGTTCACGCTGGGACCAAGGGTCCTTTTGTTTTCCCGAAGCGCGTCGTCAGGTCGGCTGCGCGAGAATGTTTGCAGTACCCAAAGACAGGAGTCGTACCCATGTCCACCAACTCTCCCGACGAACGTCCGGATCGCGAGCCGCGTCGCCGGGACGGTGGCGACAGGGCCGGCTCCCACGGCGGTCGTGACGACCGCTCTGCCGCCCCGCGCCGCGACAACGACCGCGGTGGCTTCCGTCGCGATGACAACCGTGGTGGTTCGGGTTCCGGCGGTGGTTTCCGTCGCGATGACCGTGGTGGTTCGGGTTCCGGCGGTGGTTTCCGTCGCGATGACCGTGGTGGTTCGGGTTCCGGTGGCGGTTTCCGTCGTGACGACCGTGGTGGTTCGGGTTCCGGCGGTGGTTTCCGTCGTGACGACCGTGCGCCTCGTCGTGATGACGACCGTGGTGGGCGTCCGGGCGGCTTCGAGCGCCGTGACGACCGTCCCTCCGGTGGCGGTTTCCGTCGCGATGACCGTGGTGGTTCGGGTTCCGGCGGTGGTTTCCGTCGCGATGACCGTGGTGGTTCGGGTTCCGGCGGTGGTTTCCGTCGTGACGACCGTGGTGGTTCGGGTTCCGGCGGTGGTTTCCGTCGTGACGACCGTGCGCCTCGTCGTGATGACGACCGTGGTGGGCGTCCGGGCGGCTTCGAGCGCCGTGACGACCGTCCCTCCGGTGGCGGTTTCCGTCGCGATGACCGTGGTGGTTCGGGTTCCGGCGGTGGTTTCCGTCGTGACGACCGTGCGCCTCGTCGTGATGACGACCGTGGTGGGCGTCCGGGCGGCTTCGAGCGCCGTGACGACCGTCCCTCCGGTGGCGGTTTCCGTCGCGATGACAACCGTGGCGGTTCCGGCTCGGGCGGTGGCTTCCGTCGTGACGACCGTGCGCCTCGTCGTGATGACGACCGTGGTGGGCGTCCGGGCGGCTTCGAGCGCCGTGACGACCGTCCCTCCGGTGGCGGTTTCCGTCGCGACGACAACCGTGGCGGTTCCGGCTCGGGCGGTGGCTTCCGCCGTGACGACCGTGCGCCTCGTCGCGACGACGACCGTGGTGGCTACCGGGGTCAGCGTGACGACCGCGCTCCTCGCCGTGACGACGACCGTGGTGGGCGTCCGGGCGGCTTCGAGCGCCGTGACGACCGTCCCTCCGGTGGTGGCTTCCGTCGCGACGACAACCGTGGCGGTTCGGGTTCCGGCGGTGGCTTCCGCCGTGACGACCGCGCTCCTCGCCGTGACGACGACCGTGGTGGGCGTCCGGGCGGCTTCGAGCGCCGTGACGACCGTCCGCGCGGCCCGCGCCGTGACGACGACCGTCCCTCCGGTGGCGGTTTCCGCCGTGACGACAGCCGTGGCGGTTCCGGCGGTGGCTTCCGCCGTGACGACAGCCGTGGCGGTTCCGGCGGTGGCTTCCGCCGTGACGACCGTGGCCCGCGCCGCGACGACGACCGCGGTGGCTACCGGGGTCAGCGCGACGACCGCGGCGGTTACCAGGGGCGTGACGACCGTGGCGGTTACCAGGGGGACCGTGACCGCGAGCCCATCAAGCGGCTGCCGATCCCGGACGACGTCACGGGCTTTGAAATCGACAAGGAAGTGCGTCAGGAGCTCATGAGCCTGCCGAAGACCCTTGCCGAGGACGTCGCGCGCAACCTCGTCATGGTCGCCCGGCTCATCGACGAGGACCCCGAGGAGGCGTACGGGTACTCCCGCGTCGCCCTCCGGCTCGCCTCGCGCGTCGCCGCCGTCCGCGAGGCGGCGGGCTTCGCCGCGTACGCCACGCAGAAGTACGGGGAGGCGCTGGCCGAGTTCCGTGCCGCCCGGCGGATGACCGGGTCCGTGGAGCTGTGGCCCGTCATGGCGGACTGCGAGCGCGGCCTCGGCCGCCCCGAGCGCGCCATGGCGATGGCGGGCGATCCCGAGGTCCAGAAGCTGGACAAGGCCGGCCAGGTCGAGATGCGCCTGGTGGCCGCCGGGGCCCGCCGTGACATGGGGCAGATCGACGCAGCCATCGTCACCCTGCAGAGCCCCGAGCTGGCCTCCAACGCCGTCCACCCGTGGACCCCGCGCCTGCGCTACGCGTACGCCGACGCGCTCCTGGAGGCGGGCCGCGAGGACGAGGCCCGCGAGTGGTTCGGCAAGGCCCTGGAGTCGGACAAGGACGGTTCGACCGACGCCTCCGACCGGCTCGCCGAGCTGGACGGGGTCGAGTTCGTCGACGCCCTGGACGACGACGGGGAGGACGTGACCGGCGCCGCCGGCACCGTTCCCACCGAGGAGCGGACGGCTCCCGCGGCCCAGGACCGGGCGGCGAACGTCGCGGACGACGACATCGCGGACGACGACATCGCCGACGGTGACGAGGAGGGCGACTACCGCGACGACGATGACGCCGAGGACGACACCGACGAGCTGAACGCGTGGGCCGACCGTGCCGACGCGGCTGCCGAGAAGGCCCCGGCGGCCGACCAGGACGCCGAGCGGCCCGACGCCGACGGACCGGCCAAGGCCTGAACGGTAAGGACCGCGTGAGCGGTGGAACGTAGAAGAAGGGCGGCACTCCTCCGGGAGTGCCGCCCTTCTTCGTTTCCGCCGGTGTGTACGCCGAACGCCCCGCCCGCTCAGCCCGCGCCGACCCTCCGCATCACCAGGCCCGTCGCCGGCTTCGGGCCGAAGGACGTGGACTTGCGCGGCATGGTGACGCCCTGTCGGGCAAGGTCCCGGACGACGGCCTCGCGCACCGGATGCATCAGGACGGCCGTCCCGCCGGAGCGTTCGGCCTGCTCGACCGCGGCCGCCGGGTCGTGGAGGTACGCGATGTCCTCGGCGGTGTCCGGGACGTGCCACACCCGGGTGAGCAGTGTCTCGTGCAGCACCGTCGCGTCCAGGGTGCGCCAGGCTTCGGGCCGGCCCGCCGGGACCGTGCGGGCGAGCAGGGCGGAGTCCGCCCGGTCGACGAGGCGGTACGTACCGTCGCCCGCCAGCAGATAGGCGTTGCCCTCCTCGGACGCGGCGGCGAGCGCGCCCAGCGCGCGGGGCAGCGGGCCGGCCACCTCGCGCACCCGGAACCGCCCGTCGAGCGCGGCGAGGGCGTCGGCGGGGGCGAGCCGGCGGAGCACCCGGTGGATCGCGCGTACCTGGAGCGGGTAGCGGGCGGTGTCGACCAGGAAGACCAGGCCGAAGTCCCACGGCCCCGGGACGCC
Organism: Streptomyces sp. NBC_00247; assembly: GCF_036188265.1. NCBI lineage: Bacteria > Bacillati > Actinomycetota > Actinomycetes > Kitasatosporales > Streptomycetaceae > Streptomyces > Streptomyces sp. NBC_00247. The sequence continues at coordinate 5,800,807 of NZ_CP108093.1, forward strand.
CTGCTCCCGTTTGAGCCGCAGATAGGTCGCCCACCGGTGGTGGCCGTCCGCGATGAGGGCCTGCCGGGGGAGGAGTCCGGCGGCGGCCCCGGCCTGTTCCGCCGGGTCGGTCACGGCCCACAGCCGGTGCCGCAGGCCGTCCTCCGTGGTGGTCGTGAGCAGCGGTGGCCGCCGGGCCGCCCGTTCGACGACCGCCGCCGCGCCGGAGACCGTACCGTCGCCCACGTAGGTGAGGAGCAGCGGTTCGAGGTGAGCGCCGGTGGCACGCATGAGGGCCGCGCGGTCCGCCACCACGTCGTCCATCACCTCTTCGTGCGGGAGGACGACCCGGTCGGCGGCGGGGGAGAGTTCCAGGACGCCGATCAGGCCGCGCTGGAGGACGCCGTTGCCGCGCTGCTCGTAGACGTAGAGCGCGGGCTCGGGGTCGGTGGCCAGCACGCCCTCGGCGAGCCACTCGGCCAGGGTCCGGGCCGCCTGCCGGTTGCGGGCGCCCGGTGAGCCGTCCTGAGGCAGGATCAGCCGCACGATGTTGTGCGGGTCCGCCGACTCCAGGTGGTGCAGGCCGTCCGGCCGTACCACCACGTCGTACGGCGGAGAGGTCACGGCCGCGAGGCTGCCCACCCGCTCCGGGACGTAGCGCAGTCCGCGGAACGGGAACAGGCGCAGCCCTTTCGTGGCGTCCCCCGTTGTGTCCATCCCCGCATCGTAGGTGGGGTGGGGCGATGCGGGATGATCGGGGCAGAGGCATCGAACGAGGAGCGAACACAATGAGTCAGCAGGACAGGTCCCGGCCGCTCGGCAGCACCACGGCGCTGAGCGAGGCGTACGACACCGCTCTGCTCGACCTCGACGGGGTCGTGTACGCGGGCGGCCAGGCCATCACCCACGCCGTCGAGTCGCTCGGAACCGCGCGGGACGGCGGGATGCACCTCGCGTACGTCACCAACAACGCGCTGCGGACCCCGGCCGCGGTGGCCGCCCATCTGACCGAGCTGGGGGTGCCCGCCGAGCCGTCGGACGTGATCACCTCCGCGCAGGCGGTCGCCCGGCTGGTCGCCGACCAGCTCCCGGCGGGCTCCCGGGTCCTCGCCATCGGGGGAGAGGGGCTGCGGGTCGCCCTGGAAGAGCGCGGGCTCGTCCCGGTCGACTCGGCGGACGACGACCCGGTGGCGGTGGCGCAGGGGTACGGCGGCCCGGACTTCCCCTGGTCGCGGTTTGCCGAGGCCTCCTACGCGATCAACCGGGGCCTGCCCTGGTTCGCCTCCAACACCGACCTGACCATTCCCAGCGCGCGGGGCATCGCCCCCGGCAACGGCGCGGCGGTCATGGTCGTCCGGATCGCGACCGGCGCCGAGCCGCAGGTCGCGGGCAAGCCGCTGCCCCCGATGCACCGGGAGACCGTGCTGCGTACCGGGGCCGAGCGGCCGCTCGTCGTCGGCGACCGCCTGGACACCGACATCGAGGGCGCGTTCAACGGCGGAGTGGACTCGCTGCTCGTCCTGACCGGGGTGACCGACGCGGCCCAGCTGGTCGCGGCGGTGCCGGAGCACCGCCCGACCTACGTCGACCGGGACCTGCGCGGGCTGCTCACCGGGCAGCCCGAGGTGACGATGGAGGACGGCACGGCCCGCTGCGGCGGGTGGAGCGCGTCCGTACACGGGCAGGAGCTGGCCCTGGAGGGCGAGGGGGACGCCCTCGACGCGATCGACGGGCTGCGGGCGCTCTGCGGCGCCGCGTGGACCCATGGGGGCACGGAGGCGTGCGCCCTCGACGCCGGTACGGCAGTTGCCCGCCTGGGGCTCTGACGGCGGGGCTCAGGCGGTGGGGCCCGGGCCGCCTCTCAGAGCAGCGATCTGAGCTTGAGCAGGTCCCGGAACCCCGCCTCCAGGCGGACCCGGCCCGCGCCCCACGCCTTGGCGAAGTTGAGGTCGCCGTCCACCAGCGCGACCAGGTCGTCGCCGGTCATCGCCAGCCTGATCTCGGCCTTCTCCCGGGGTGGGCCCTCGACCGTGTCGAGAACCCGGATGCGGCCGTCCGTGAGCCGGCCGGCGAACGTCACATCGAGATCCTTGATGTGACAGCTCAGCGAGCGGTCCAGGGAGGCGGCGCCGCGGACGTCGCCGTCCGCGCCCGCGAGATTGTCGGAAAGTCTGTCCAGTGCGCTGCGGCACTCTGCCATGGTCGCCATCGTGATCGACGGTACCGCAGCCCACCGGGGTAGCGTTCCCGCATGAGCGACTGGACGGCGGGGTCCGGCACGGCCCCCGCGCAGACACCCCCGGCTCCCTCCGGCGACGGGGCCGACGCCCTCGGTACGACCACCCCCGGTGAGGAGGCGGCCGGCCTCGGCGCCACGGCCGGCCCCGGCGGCGCGCCCGCCCACGAGCCCGCCGCGCCCGCCCCCCTCGGCGTCGTCCGCACACCCACCGGGAACGCGGACGTGGACGCCGCGCTGGAGCGGCTGGCCGACGCCGACCACCTCGCGGCGGACGGACACACCGAGGTGTACGAGGATGTACACCGTGGGCTGCGCTCCGCGCTGACCGCGCTGGACGCCAGGCCCGCACCCGCACCCCCGCACGACAACAGGAGCTGAACGTAACCGTGGCAGGAGTGGCCCGTCGCCGCCTCGACGCAGAGCTGGTACACCGCAAGCTCGCCCGCTCGCGCGAGCACGCGAGCCAGCTGATCGCCGCGGGACGCGTCTCCGTACGCGGCCTGGTCGCGACCAAACCCGCCACCCAGGTGGAGACCAGCGCCCCCGTGGTCGTGGCCAAGGACGAGAGCGATCCGGAGTACGTCTCGCGCGGCGGGCACAAGCTCGCCGGGGCCTTCGCCGCGTTCGTCCCCCTCGGCCTGGAGGTGGAGGGCCGCCGCGCGCTGGACGCCGGGGCGTCCACCGGCGGCTTCACCGACGTGCTGCTGCGCGCCGGGGCCCGGCAGGTCCTCGCCGTCGACGTCGGCTACGGACAGCTCGCCTGGTCGCTCCAGTCGGACGAGCGGGTCGTCGTCAAGGACCGCACCAACGTGCGCGAACTGACGCTCGACGACATCGACGGACTGGCGGTGGATCTGGTGGTCGGCGACCTCTCGTTCATCCCGCTGGGTCTCGTACTGCCCGCGCTGGTGCGCTGCGCCGCCCCCGACGCCGACCTGGTCCTCATGGTCAAGCCGCAGTTCGAGGTCGGCAAGGAACGCCTCGGCAGCGGCGGAGTGGTGCGCAGCCCCGAGCTGCGCGCCGAGGCGGTACGCGAAGTCGCCCGCCGGGCGGCGGCGCTGGGACTCGGTGTGCGCGGGGTGACGGCCAGTCCGCTGCCCGGCCCTTCGGGGAACGTCGAGTACTTTCTGTGGCTGCGGGCCGGCGCACCCGAACTGGATCCGGCAGATGTGGACCGTGCAGTGGCGGAGGGGCCTCGTTGACGACGACGACAAGTACGGCACGAACAGTCTTTCTTTTGGCGCATACCGGCCGTCCGGCCGCGATCCGCAGTGCGGAGCTCGTGGTGCAGGGACTACTGCGCAACGGCCTCGGCGTGCGCGTCCTGGAGGCCGAGGCGGCCGACCTGCCGCTCCCGTCGACGGTGGAGACGGTCGCCGACGCGACCCCCGCCGCGGTGGACGGGTGCGAGCTGCTGATCGTGCTCGGCGGCGACGGCACGCTGCTGCGCGGAGCGGAGATCTCGCGCGCCTCGGGCGTCCCCATGCTCGGGGTCAACCTCGGCCGGGTCGGGTTCCTCGCGGAGGCCGAGCGCGACGACCTGGACCGGGTGGTCGCCCGCGTGGTGACCCGGGCGTACGAGGTCGAGGAACGCATGACGCTCGACGTGGTGGTGCACAGCAACGGCGCCGTCGTGCACACCGACTGGGCACTCAACGAGGCCGCGGTGCAGAAGGTTTCGCCCGAAAGGATGCTGGAGGTCGTCCTGGAGATCGACGGCCGGCCCGTCACCGGGTTCGGCTGCGACGGCATCGTCTGCGCGACCCCCACCGGCTCGACCGCCTACGCGTTCTCCGCCGGCGGTCCCGTCGTCTGGCCGGAGGTCGAGGCCCTGCTGATGGTGCCGATCAGCGCGCACGCCCTGTTCGCCAAGCCGCTGGTCACCTCGCCGTCGTCGGTGCTCGCGGTGGAGGTCCAGCCGCACACCCCGCACGGGGTCCTCTGGTGCGACGGCCGCCGGAACGTCGAGCTGCCCGCCGGTGCCCGCGTCGAGGTGCGGCGCGGCGCCGTACCCGTACGGCTGGCGCGTCTGCACCACGCGTCGTTCACCGACCGGCTGGTCGCGAAGTTCGCGCTGCCGGTGTCCGGGTGGCGCGGCCTGCCGCAGTGACGAGGCCGCGCACGGCCCCGGAGACCGCCCCGAAGCGGTGGTCCGGGGCCCTGCGCGGACGCGTGCGGGTGAGTCGCGGCAGGGGTCCGTCGCACGGGGGCGGTGAAACCTCGTATGGTCGTGTCCGTGTTGGAGGAGATGCGGATACGGTCGCTCGGAGTCATCGACGATGCCGTGGTCGAGCTGTCGCCCGGATTCACCGCGGTCACGGGTGAGACCGGAGCGGGCAAGACCATGGTCGTCACGAGCCTCGGGCTGCTGCTCGGCGGACGCGCCGATCCCGCCCTGGTGCGGATCGGCGCCAAGGCCGCGGTGGTCGAAGGACGGATCACGGTCAAGGACGGCGACGCGGTCGCGCTGCGGGCCGAGGAGGCCGGTGCGGAGATCGAGGACGGTGCGCTGCTGATCAGCCGTACCGTCTCGGCGGAGGGCCGCTCACGGGCCCACCTCGGGGGCAGATCCGTGCCCGTCGGGGTCCTCGCCGAACTCGCCGACGAACTGGTCGCCGTGCACGGCCAGACCGACCAGCAGGGACTGCTCAAGCCCGCGCGGCAGCGGCAGGCCCTGGACCGGTACGCGGGCGACGGGGTCGCCGTGCCGCACGAGAAGTACTCGGCCGCCTACCGGCGGCTGCGCGCCGTCGTCGTGGAGCTGGACGAGATCACCACCCGGGCCCGGGAGCGGGCCCAGGAGGCGGACCTGCTGCGCTTCGGCCTCGACGAGATCGCGGCCGTCGAACCCCTGCCCGGCGAGGACGCCGAGCTCGCCGCCGAGGCCGAGCGTCTCGGGCACGCCGAGGCACTCTCCTCCGCCGCCGCCCTCGCGCACACCGCGCTGGCCGGCAACCCGGAGGACCAGGAGGTCGTGGACGCCACGACCGTCGTCGCCGCGGCCGGCCGCTCGCTGGACGCCGTGCGCTCCCACGACCCCGCCCTCGCCGCCCTCGCGGACCGCATCGGGGAGATCTCCATCCTGCTCGCCGACGTGTCCGGCGAACTCGCCGGATACGCCGACCAGCTCGACGCGGACCCGCTGCGCCTCGCCTCGGTGGAGGAGCGCCGGGCCGCGCTCACCGCCCTCACCCGCAAGTACGGCGAGGACATCACCGCCGTGCTGCGCTGGGCCGAGGAGGGCGCCGCACGCCTCACGGAGCTGGAGGGCGACGACGACCGGATCGGTGAACTCGCCGGGGAACGCGACGCCCTGCGCACGGAACTCTCCGAACTGGGCCAGGCACTGACCGACGCCCGCACCGAGGCGGCGGCCCGTTTCGCCGCGGCGGTCACCGAGGAGCTGGCATCCCTCGCCATGCCGCACGCCCGCGTCTCCTTCGCCGTCCGGCAGGCCGAGGCGCCCGACGAACCCTCCGGCATCGACGTCGGCGGCCGCAGCGTCGTCTACGGGCCGTCCGGGGCCGACGAGGTCGAGCTGCTGCTCGCCCCGCATCCCGGAGCCCAGCCCCGGCCGATCGCCCGGGGAGCCTCGGGCGGTGAGCTCTCCCGGGTGATGCTCGCCGTGGAGGTGGTCTTCGCCGGCTCCGATCCGGTGCCCACGTACCTCTTCGACGAGGTCGACGCGGGCGTCGGCGGCAAGGCGGCGGTGGAGGTCGGCCGCCGCCTCGCCAAGCTCGCCAGGACCGCGCAGGTCGTCGTCGTGACGCACCTCCCGCAGGTCGCCGCCTTCGCCGACCGTCAGCTGCTGGTCGAGAAGACCGTGGACGGCTCGGTGACCAGCAGCGGGGTCACCGTCCTGGAGGGCGAGGACCGGGTACGCGAACTCTCCCGGATGCTCGCCGGCCAGGAGGACTCGCAGACGGCCCGCGCCCACGCCGAGGAGCTGCTGGCCACCGCGCGGGCGGACACCGCCTGACGCGCGGCACCGCCGCGTCGGCCGCCGGTGGCCGACGCGGCGCCCGGCCGACGCGGCAGGCACGCACGTCGCCGCACGCACCCGGCAGCGATTTCGCGCCATGGTTGTCACTCGTGCGAGTGGTACGGAACGGCCGGTTGTCCTCCCACCGGGGTGCAGCAACGTTCCGGCGGTCCGTAACACCCGTACGGACTGGCATCCTTGGGACTGTGCCGTCGTGGCGCGCAACCCTCACCGACACGGGAAGTCCGGGAGCCAATCAACGTGTCACAGCTGCGAACGGTGCAGGTCCTGGGCGGCGGCGGGGCCGGCAGCGGTGCCCACGTCGGATCCCTCGCCGCCGGGCTGATCGCGCGCGGGGTGCAGGTCACCGTCTGCGCGCCCGCCTCGGTGGACCTGCTCCACGACTTCTCCGCGACCGGTGCCCGCTTCGCGGCGGTGCCCCGGCGCGGCGACCCCGTCTCCATGGCCGCGCTGCGCTCCGCCTGCCTCGGCGCGGACGTGGTGCACGCGCACGGCCCGCACGCCGCCCTCCGCGCCGCCGCCGCACTCGGCGGCCTGGGCACCCCGCTGGTCGTGACCTGGCACGGCCGGGGCCACGCCGACGGCGCCCGCAGGCGTCTGCGGCACCTGCTGGAGGTCCGGGCGGCCCGAGCCGCGGCCGTGGTGCTGGGCACCTCCTCCGACCTGGTGGACCGGGCCCGCCGCAGGGGAGCCAGGGACGCGCGGCTGGCGCCCGTCGCCGCACCGGTCTCCCGCTACCCCGTCGACGCCGCGCACCTCGACAAGGTGCGGGCCGAACTCGGTTCGGTGGGAAGCCCGTTGCTCCTCTCGGCCGGCAGCCTGATGCCGCGTCACGGGTACGGGCTCCTGCTCGACGCCGCTCGGCTGCTGGGCGAACTGGACCCCGTGCCCCAGGTGGTCGTCGCCGGTGAGGGGCGCGAGCGGGCCGCCCTGCAACGCCGCGTCAAGGGCGAGCGGCTGCCCGTCCGGCTGCTCGGCGCCCGGGACGACATCGGTGAACTCGTCGCGGCCGCGGACCTCGTGGTGATCCCGAGCCGTTGGGAGGCCCGCTCCCGCCTCGCGCAGGAAGCCCTCCGCGCCGGGACGCCGCTGGTGGCCACCGCGGTCGGCGGCATCCCCGAACTGGTGGGCGACGCCGCCGAACTCGTCCCGTACGGCGACGCCGGGGCTCTCGCCCGTGCGGTCGCTGGGCTTCTCCTCGATCCGGACCGGCGCGCCCTGCTGGCCGCCGAGGGCCGGGCGCAGGCCGCCGGCTGGCCCACCGAGGAGGACACCATCACCCATGTGCTCAGCGTCTACGACGAGTTGGCGCAGCCGCTCACCCGGGCCCGTTGACCCGTCCCCCGGAGCGAGGGGCGGGCCGGCGGGCCCGGAGCGACATGCGGGGTGTGCGGCGGGCTCAGGCTGCCGCCGGCTCGATGTTGTGGTTGAGGCGGAACACGTTGTCGGGGTCGTAACGGCGCTTCACTCCGGCGAGCCGTGCGTAGTTCTCCTCACCGAACGCGGCGACGACACGTTCGTGGCCCTCCTGGCCGATGAAGTTGAGGTAGACGGCGTCGTCCGCCCACGGCCCGACTCCGGCGCGAGCCTCGTGGACCCAGTTCCGGGCGCGCGCGTCGTCGGCCGGGTCGTCCCAGATGCCGAAGGGGTGCACGACCCAGGGAGAGGACCGCCACCGTACGGGCAGGTCCGCCGGGCCGCTCGCGACCGCCCCTCCCAGCGGGAAGAGAATGTGCTGCGACCCGGACGGGACGGGCATGGCGCCCGCGGTGGCGCAGAAGGCGGCCACCGCCTCGTCCGGGAACCCGCCCAGGTACTCGGCCGACCAGTAGTTCCGCCGACCGGGCGGATCGTCGAGCATGCACTGGAGGTCCGCGTACGGGAGTTCGGCGACGACCTCCGCCTCGTGGGGGAGGGCCAGCAGCGGTGCGGCGACCTCCCGCAGCCCGGTCTCCGTACCGGCCCAGGTGACCAGCACACCGCAGACGGGCTTGCCGACGAGCTGCGGAGGCACGAAGTCCTCGGGCGGCCCGGTCAGGTAGAGGCAGCCGCCGCCCGCCTCGTCGGGCGCCGTGGCCATCAGGTCACGGAAGGCGGTGACGGCTTCCGGGCCGTCCTCGGGACGGAAGACGATCAGCGCCATGCTCATGGCGGGCAAGTCGTGCAGACGGAGCGTCAGCGAGGTGGCGACCCCGAAGTTCCCGCCGCCGCCGCGCAACGCCCAGAAGAGGTCGGGGTTCTCCTTGTCGCTCGCCCGGACCGTGGTGCCGTCGGCGGTGACCACCTCGGCGGCGAGCAGATTGTCGCAGGCCAGCCCGAACTTCCGTTCCAGCCAGCCCGATCCGCCGCCCAGTGTGAACCCGCCGACCCCGGTCGTGGACGCCCGCCCGCCGGTGGTGGCCAGCGCGAACGGCTGGGTGGCCCGGTCCAGATGGCTCATGACGGCGCCGCCACCGACCCGGGCGGTACCCGCCTCGCGGTCGACGCCCACCTCGTGCATGAGGCGCAGATCGACCACGAGTCCGCCCTCGCTCGACGCCATGCCCGCCACGCTGTGGCCGCCGCCCCGTACGGCGATCTCCAGTTCTTCCGAGCGGGCGCACCTCAGCGCCGAGGCGACGTCCTCGGCACTCGCGCACTGGGCGATGAGGGCGGGACGGCGGTCGATCATGCCGTTGAAGACGGCGCGGGCCTCGTCGTACCCCTCGTCCTCGGGGGTGTGGATCGCACCGGAGAAACCGTCCCGCAGGTGTGCCAGGGAGCTGTCGAACAACGTGCGGGGCGTCATGGCGCCCCCTTCCGAGGGGCGGAAACGTACCTCTCCAGGGTAGTCCCGGAGCTGTGGACGGGCCCGGCGGACGGGCCCCGGGATCAGCGCGCGAGGTCGTCGCTGGACGGGTCCGCCGACCGTCTCCCGTGCCGTGCCGTCAGGCCGGAGATTCCCGCGCGGACGAATTCCCGTGCCAGCAGCGCGCGTCGGGCCCGCCACTCACCGGCCGGGTCTTCGGGGAGGGCCGCCCCGTATCTGCGCCCACGGATGTCCTCCACGACCGCCACGGGCGCTCCCAGGGCGAGCAGTTCGTCGAGGGCCTCCCCCTTGGTGATCAGCCGGCCGTCACGCAGGGTCACCGTCGCCCGTGCGAAGGTCAGCATCCCCAGGTCCACCCAGACGTCCCTCAGCCACAGCTCCGCCTTGGCGTCGGCGGTCACCGGGAGCCAGTAGTGCTCCAGCTCGGCACGGACGAAACCGGTCAGCTCCCGGTCGCTCACCGCGGGCAGCAGACCGGCCGGCGGGGGCCCGCTCAGGACGGCGGCCCCCAGGGACAGCTCGCGCCGGCTCACCGGGGAGACGGGACGCTCGAACCACTCGCCGTGGGCCCAGGTCGGATGTTCCCGCGCCGCGTCGGACTCGGCCCCCAGGGGCAGGTAGGTGCAGTGCAGGGTCCGGGCGAGGGGATGACCGGTGACCAAGCGCCCGTGGACGGCCCGCAGGCCCTTCTGCTGTGCGGGGCCGAGCTCCGTACCGACCAGCGCCACCAGGTCGAGATCGCTCCGGCCCACCTGGTAGTCCCCCAGAGCCAGCGATCCGTGGGCCCAGAGGGCGACCAGCGGCACCACGGCGCCGATGTCGGCCGCGAAGCGGTCGAGCAGGGGCTTCACTTCGGCGGGGAGGCCACTCGCGGTCATGTCCGCCATTCTGTCGCTCCTGTTCCGTGGGTTCCGTTTCGGCCTGTCCTCCGGCCTGATCACAGGCCATTTTTTGGATCACGGACTCGCGAGGAGCCCGTCGAGCGGGGGCGGTGTCCGGCCCGGTGCGAGAGCCTCGACAAGGAGGCGGCCGTAGCGGATCTTGCGGCCCTTCTTCGTGCCGAGGAAGCGCCGCACCTGCTGATGTCGGGGCCGGCCCCGTTGTGCGGGCTGACGCTGGTAGGGCTGCCTGGCACGGGAGTCGCCCTCGGCGCGGAAGATCTCCTCGACTTCTGCCGTGCCGAGCGCGCGGATGAGTTCGTCCTCGAGATCCGCGGCGCATACGTAGACGTCCCGCAGCGGTGCGTGTGCCCGGGCCGGACCGCGCTCGTAGAAGCCCTTTTCGCCCTCGTCGCACAGTCCTGTCAGGCGCAGGCCGAGGCCGGCGGCCCGAGGAGCCCGGCATGATGGCCGACGCTCATCGCCCCGCCCATCGGCACGACACACACTCCCTCGGCGGTCAGGTCCCGGCCACGCCGGGCGGCCGGCGCCTCGACGGCCGCGAGATCGCTCAGCCCTTCAAGCCCCACGGGGTGCCGGACGCGGCCGCCGAGGGGAAGGCCGCGAGGCCCGGGAACCTACGGGCACGCCGGCACACCGGCCGGCCCGGACCGTCAGCAGGGTGACGGCCAGGGCCCGGCCGGACCGGCCCGCCGCTCAGCCCGCGTACGCCCCGCTGGCCGTCAGGCGCAGCGCGGTGTCGATGAGCGGGACGTGGCTGAACGCCTGCGGGAAGTTGCCCACCTGGCGCTGGAGCCGGGAGTCCCACTCCTCGGCGAGCAGTCCCAGGTCGTTGCGGAGCGAGAGCAGCTTCTCGAAGAGCTGGCGGGCCTCGTCGACCCGGCCGATCATCGCCAGGTCGTCCGCCAGCCAGAAGGAGCACGCGAGGAACGCGCCCTCGTCGCCCTCCAGGCCGTCCACGCCCGCGTCGTCGCCGGAGGTCGGGTAACGCAGCACGAACCCGTCCTCGGTCGACAGCTCGCGCTGGATCGCCTCGATCGTGCCGATGACCCGCTTGTCGTCCGGCGGGAGGAAGCCCATCTGCGGGATCAGCAGCAGCGAGGCGTCCAGTTCCTTCGACCCGTAGGACTGCGTGAAGGTGTTGCGCTCGGGGTCGTAGCCCCGGTCGCAGACGTCGCGGTGGATGTCGTCGCGCAACTCGCGCCACCGCTCCAGCGGCCCTTCCACGTCGCCGGACTCGATCAGCTTGATCGTCCGGTCGACCGCGACCCAGGCCATCACCTTGGAGTGCACGAAATGCCGACGGGGACCGCGCACCTCCCAGATGCCTTCGTCCGGCTCGTACCAGTGCTGCTCCAGGTAGCTGATCAGCTTGAGCTGGAGGCCCATGGCGTAGTCGTTGCGGGCCAGGCCCGTCATGTGTGCCAGGTGCAGCGCCTCGGTGACCTCGCCGTACACGTCGAGCTGGAGCTGGTCGGCGGCGCCGTTGCCGACGCGGACCGGGCCGGAGTTCTCGTAACCGGGCAGCCAGTCCAGTTCCGCCTCACCGAGCTCGCGCTCGCCGGCGATGCCGTACATGATCTGCAGGTTCTCCGGGTCGCCCGCCACGGCCCGCAGCAGCCACTCGCGCCAGGCGCGGGCCTCTTCGCGGTAGCCGGTGCGCAGCAGCGAGGAGAGCGTGATCGCGGCGTCGCGGAGCCAGGTGTAGCGGTAGTCCCAGTTCCGTACGCCCCCGATCTCCTCGGGCAGCGAGGTGGTGGGCGCGGCGACGATGCCGCCGGTCGGCGCGTAGGTGAGCGCCTTGAGCGTGATGAGCGAACGGATCACGGCCTCCCGGTAGGGGCCGTGGTACGTACACTGCGCGACCCACTCCTCCCAGAAGTTCTCGGTCGCCTCCAGCGAACCCTCCGGCTCCGGCAGGCCGGGCGGCTGGTGGTGCGAGGGCTGCCAGCTGATCGTGAAGGCGATGCGGTCGCCGGGGGAGACCGTGAAGTCGGAGTACGTCGTCAGGTCCTTGCCGTACGTCTCCGCCGATGTGTCCAGCCAGACGGAGTCCGGTCCGGCCACGGCGACCGTGCGGTTGTCGACCTTGTGCACCCAGGGGGTGATCCGGCCGTAGCTGAACCGCATCCGCAGGGACGAGCGCATGGGCACCCGGCCGCTGACGCCCTCCACGATCCGGATGAGCTGGGGCGCGCCGTCACGGGGCGGCATGAAATCGATCACGCGTACCGTGCCGCGTGGTGTGTCCCACTCCGACTCCAGGATGAGCGAATCGCCGCGATAACGCCGCCGGTCGGCGGCGGGCGGCTCGCCGCGGCTGCCGTCCTCGGCGGCGTCGGGCTCCAGCGGACCCAGGCGCCAGAAGCCGTGCTCCTCGGTACCCAGAAGTCCCGCGAAGATGGCGTGGGAATCGAAGCGTGGGAGGCAGAGCCAGTCGACCGTGCCGTCCCGGCAGACCAGCGCCGCTGTCTGCATGTCTCCGATGAGTGCGTAATCCTCGATGCGCCCGGCCACGTGCGTCTCCAGTCGAACGGCCATGTGTCGCCCCGCTCGGGGGCGCTTGCTGCGGAATTGGGAAAATGTTCAGGAGGGGCCGATGAGCCCTTGGACCGGCGGGAGCGGGCGGGGGTGATGCCGCGGGCCGACCGTCCCCGCTCGTCAGCGAGTGTCCGAGCAGGATACGACGCACCGATGTGATCCGCGCGATACTCCGTGGATCTTGTCGTGGCCGAAGAGTGGGGCTCGGGGCGTGTGAGGGGGTTTCGTGGCGCTCGTGCGGAGCGTGTGACCGGAAGCAGTGTCCCCAGGTCGCTGTTAGGCTGGTAGCCCGTGGACGGGTGGTCGTGTCCGAGAGCGACGAGGCCTCCGAACCGCAGCGACGGCACCCCCGGAATCTCCGGTTAGGCAGCCGGTACGTACCCAGATTTCGCTACCACGGGAGCCCCCTCTTGGCTATGCAGCCCACATCCACGACGACCAAGCACATCTTCGTCACCGGGGGTGTCGCCTCCTCCCTCGGCAAGGGTCTGACTGCCTCCAGCCTGGGTGCACTCCTCAAGGCGCGTGGTCTCCGGGTCACGATGCAGAAGCTCGACCCGTACCTCAACGTCGACCCCGGCACGATGAACCCGTTCCAGCACGGTGAGGTGTTCGTCACCAACGACGGCGCCGAGACGGACCTGGACATCGGCCACTACGAGCGCTTCCTCGACGTCGACCTCGACGGTTCCGCCAACGTCACGACCGGGCAGGTCTACTCCCAGGTCATCGCCAAGGAGCGGCGCGGCGAGTACCTCGGCGACACCGTCCAGGTCATCCCGCACATCACCAACGAGATCAAGTCCCGCATCCGCCGCATGGCGACCGGCGACGTCGACGTGGTCATCACCGAGGTCGGCGGCACCGTCGGCGACATCGAGTCGCTGCCGTTCCTGGAGACCGTCCGCCAGGTGCGCCACGAGGTCGGCCGGGACAACGTCTTCGTCGTGCACATCTCGCTGCTGCCCTACATCGGCCCCTCCGGCGAGCTGAAGACCAAGCCGACCCAGCACTCCGTGGCCGCGCTCCGCAACATCGGCATCCAGCCGGACGCCATCGTGCTCCGCGCCGACCGCGAGGTCCCCACCGCCATCAAGCGCAAGATCTCGCTGATGTGCGACGTGGACGAGAGCGCCGTCGTCGCCTGCGTCGACGCCAAGTCGATCTACGACATCCCGAAGGTGCTGCACACCGAGGGCCTCGACGCCTACGTCGTGCGCAAGCTCGACCTGCCCTTCCGGGACGTGGACTGGTCCACCTGGGACGACCTGCTGGACCGCGTCCACAACCCCGACCACGAGGTCACCGTCGCCCTGGTCGGCAAGTACATCGACCTCCCCGACGCCTACCTCTCGGTCACCGAGGCCATCCGCGCCGGCGGCTTCGCGAACAAGGCCCGCGTCAAGGTCGAGTGGGTCACCTCCGACGACTGCAAGACCCCGGCCGGCGCCGCCCGCCACCTCGCGGGCGTGGACGCCATCTGCATCCCCGGCGGCTTCGGCGAGCGCGGTGTCGACGGCAAGGTGGGCGCCATCCAGTACGCCCGCGAGAACAAGGTGCCGCTGCTCGGCCTCTGCCTGGGCCTCCAGTGCATCGTGATCGAGGCGGCCCGCAACGTCGCCGGCATCCCGGACGCCAACTCCACCGAGTTCGACGCGGCGACCTCCCACCCCGTCATCTCCACGATGGAGGAGCAGCTCGCGTACGTCGAGGGCGCGGGCGACCTGGGCGGCACCATGCGTCTGGGCCTCTACCCGGCGAAGCTCGCCGAGGGCTCGCTCGTCCGTGAGGCGTACTCCGGCGAGCCGTACGTCGAGGAGCGCCACCGTCACCGCTACGAGGTGAACAACGCCTACCGCACGGAGCTGGAGAAGAAGGCCGGACTGGTCTTCTCCGGCACCTCTCCGGACAACAAGCTCGTCGAGTACGTCGAGTACCCGCGCGAGGTCCACCCCTACCTCGTCGCCACCCAGGCCCACCCGGAGCTGCGCTCCCGCCCGACCCGCCCGCACCCGCTCTTCGCGGGTCTGGTGAAGGCCGCCGTCGCGCGTCAGGCGCAGGCCGCCGAATCGGGCAAGTAGTCCCGAGGCATTACCGTTGACCGGGGTACGCGTCCGAAGAGGACGGGTGCCCCGGTTTTTCGTGACGTGAGCGGGAGGACGCAGATGGGCATCCAGGACAGGGCCGAGGAATGGCGGGTCACCGCGACGGTGACGCCCTTCACCGGCAACAAGACCAGCGTCCGCACGGACGACGTCGTGATGCCCGACGGTACGGTCGTGGGCCGCGACTACCAGGTCCACCCCGGCTCCGTCGCGATCCTGGCGATCGACGACGAGGACCACGTCCTGGTGCTGCGTCAGTACCGCCACCCCGTGCGCCAGAAGCTCTGGGAGATCCCGGCCGGACTGCTCGACGTCCCCGGCGAGAACCCGCTCGCCGCCGCCCAGCGCGAGCTGTACGAGGAGGCGCACGTCAAGGCGGAGGACTGGCGGGTCCTGACCGACGTCTACACCAGCCCCGGCGGTTCCGACGAGGCGGTGCGCATCTTCCTCGCCCGTGATCTCTCCGAAGCGGTGGGCGAGCGTTTCGCGGTCGCCGAGGAAGAGGCGGACATGGAGCTGGCGCGGGTCCCGCTGAAGGACCTGGTCCGCGGCGTCCTCGCGGGCGACCTGCACAACAGCTGCCTGGTCATGGGGGTACTGGCGCTGACCGCGGCCCGGACGGCGGACGGCGAGCAGTCGCTGCGCCCGGCCGAGGCCCCCTGGCCCGCCCGTCCGTTCGAGGCGTAGCGGAACGCGGGGCCTCCGTCTCACGGCAGAGGCCCCGCCCCCGCGCCGCTGCCCCGCCTCCCGTCCTCGCCCTTTTCCCGTCGGACGATCGTAAGAATCGCTGATCCGATCGGGGGAGTCCCCGCCCCGCTCCGCCCTGATCGGCGGCGCCGCTGAACTACGCTCGAAAGGCCCGCCGGAGCTCCGGCGGGGCACCGGGTGCGGCGAAGTGGAGCGTGGCTCGTGACGGATCAGGCGGTGGACACCAGCGGCCCGGCCCGAGCGCCCGGCACCGAGGAGCCCTCCGGTGTCGTCCCACCCGAACTGTTCGGCCGTCAGCGAGAGTTGAAAGCCCTTCAGGAGGACATCGAGCGGGCCGGGCTGAACACCATCGCCGGCCGCAAGGCGGCCCGCGCCCGGGTCCTGCTGATCGCCGGACGCGCGGGATCGGGGCGCAGTGCCCTCGCCGCCGCCTTCGCGCACGCGCTGACCGGCACGGCCCCCGCCGGCGGCTCCACGGGCCCCCTTCCCTGGGCCGCGCCCGGCACCGGCACCGGCGACTACCCGGACGGTGTCCTGCGCGTCAGCCTGACCGACCCCGACGGCACCCGGGTGCCGTCGGAGCGCACCGCCC
The DNA here is from genome assembly GCF_036188265.1 of Streptomyces sp. NBC_00247. Taxonomy (NCBI): domain Bacteria; kingdom Bacillati; phylum Actinomycetota; class Actinomycetes; order Kitasatosporales; family Streptomycetaceae; genus Streptomyces; species Streptomyces sp. NBC_00247. The sequence goes on from NZ_CP108093.1 coordinate 5,816,682, forward strand.
GCGAGATCCTCGGCCTGCTCTCCCTGGCCACGCCGCCCGGCGCGGACGCCGACGAGCTCACCGAGATGGTCCGCGAAGCCCTCGCCGTGCGGCGGCTGCTGCTCCTGCTCGACGACGCGGTGGACGCCGAGCAGGTGGACCCCCTCCTCCCGGACGGCCCCGGCTGCCTGGTGCTGGCCACCGCGACCGGCCCGCTGACGGGTGTCCCCGACGTCCGTCCCTGCACCATCGGCGGGCTGGACACCGGCTCCGCCGTGCGCCTCCTGGCGCGGGTGGTCGGCCAGGTGCGGATCACCGTGGACCCCCGGAGCGCCGAGACCCTGGTGGAGGAGTGCGGCGGCCAGCCCGCCGCCCTGCTGCTCGTCGCCGGGTGGATCGCCGCCCGTCCGACCGCCTCCGTCGCCGACGCCACCCAGCACTTGCTGCGCACTCCGCAGGACACGGAGCAGCCGGTGGGCGCCCGGCCGCTGGTCCGCGCCTTCCGGATGGCCCACGACTCCCTGCTGGAGACCCCCGCCCGGATACTGCGACTGCTCGCGCTGGCACCCGGGGGCCTCGCCGACGCCCACACCGCCTCCGCGCTGGCCGGCTGCTCCGTCCTGGCCGCCCGCCGGACCCTGGACGACTTCACCGGCCTCGGGCTGCTGCGCACGGACGGCGCCGCCGAACCCCAGTACGAGGTGCCGGGCGCCCTGGCACCCCTGCTGCGGGCCCTCCTGGAGGAGCGGGACCGGCCGGCCGAGATCGAACTGGCCCGGGCCCGGATGCTGGAGCGCACCGTACGGCTGCTCCACTCCTGCCGGGCGGTCGCCGAGCCGGAGGACTCCCCGGCCCGGGGCAAGCTCGCCGGACTGCCCAAGACGCTCCGCTTCGCCGCCCCGGAGGAGGCGGCCGTCTGGCTGCGCGTCAGGCTGCCCTCCCTGGTGGCCGCCGCCCGCATGGCGGTGGCGGACGGAGAACTGGACACCCTCGCCCGCCGCCTGGTGGCGGCCCTGGTGCGGGCGCTCGCCGCGCACCTGGGCACGGAGGCCGCCGCGCCCGAGCTGTACGGGCTGCACGGCCTGGTGCTCGACGTCGCCGAGCGCCGGGAGCTGCCCCGGGAACGCGCAGCCGCGCTGCTCAACCTCGCCGACCTCGACGCCGGTACGGGCCGCACCCGCACCGCCCTCGCCCGCTACCGGGCCGCCCTGGACGCCGGACGGGAGGCGAAGGACCTCTACGCCACCGGCCGCGCCATGGAGTCCGTAGGGGGCGCCTACGCCGAACTGGGGGACTACCCGCGCGCCTCCGACTGGTACGGCCGGGCGCTCGCGCAGCGGCTCGCCCAGGGCGACCGCGAGGGTGAGGCCCGGCTGTACGGGCGGCTCGGCGCGGTGCACGCGTACGCCGGACGGTACGGCGAGGCGCTGCGGAACTGGCGGGCCGCCGCGTCCGGCCTGCGCAGGATCGGTGACCTCCCGGCCCAGGCCAGGGCGCTCAGCGAGGCGGCCCGGGTCCAGGAGTACGCGGGCCGCCCGCACGACTCGCTGCGCACCTGCCGGGAGGCCGTCGACCTCGCCCGGCGGGCCGAGGACGTGCGGCTCCAGGCGGCGCTGCAGCTGCGGCTGGCCGACACCCTGGACCGGCTCGGCGATCCCGCGGCGGCCGCGCTGCACCGGGCCACGGCGGACCGGCTGCTGGGCGAGACGGAATCCACCTACGAAAACCTTGGCGCTTCGGTCGAAAATTAGTTCTTTGCAAGGCTAGACAGCGGGAAGTCCTTCATTAGACTGGCTCTGCCGCCTGCTTCCGTGGTGCCCCACGGGTGAGGTGCGTTTCCGTGCAAGTCCGTGCAATCCGGCGTTCTCCCGGCCCCGGCCGGCCGCCCGCTGCCCGGGCGCCCCTCCGAGCCAAGGACCGTGATCGACGTGAAGGTCGGCATCCCCCGCGAAGTCAAGAACAACGAGTTCCGGGTGGCGATCACGCCGGCCGGAGTGCACGAGCTGGTCCGGCACGGCCACGAGGTCGTCGTCGAACGGAACGCCGGTGCGGGCTCGTCCATCCCGGACGAGGAGTACGCCGCCGCCGGCGCGCGCGTCCTGCCCACCGCGGACGAGGTCTGGGCCGCCGCCGACCTGCTGCTCAAGGTCAAGGAGCCGGTCGCCGAGGAGTACCACCGGCTCCGCAAGGGCCAGACTCTCTTCACCTACCTCCACCTCGCGGCCTCCCGCGAGTGCACCGACGCGCTGCTGGGGTCGGGTACCACGGCCATCGCGTACGAGACCGTCGAGACCGCGAACCGCGCGCTGCCCTTGCTCGCCCCCATGTCCGAGGTCGCGGGCCGGCTGGCCCCGCAGGTCGGCGCCTACCACCTGATGCGCTCGGCGGGCGGCCGGGGCGTGCTGCCCGGCGGCGTCCCCGGCACGGCCGCCGCCAGGGCGGTCGTCATCGGCGGCGGCGTCTCCGGCTGGAACGCCACCCAGATCGCCGTGGGGCTCGGCTTCCACGTCACCCTGCTCGACCGGGACGTCAACAAGCTGCGCGAGGCCGACAGGGTCTTCGGGACCCGGGTGCAGACCGTGGTCTCCAACGCCTTCGAACTGGAGAAGGCGGTCGTCGGGGCCGACCTCGTCGTCGGTGCCGTCCTCGTCCCGGGCGCGAAGGCCCCGAAGCTGGTCACCAACGAGCTCGTCGCCAAGATGAAGCCCGGAAGTGTTCTTGTCGACATTGCGATCGACCAGGGCGGCTGCTTCGAGGACTCGCACCCGACCACACACGCCGAACCCACCTTCACGGTCCACGATTCGGTGTTCTACTGCGTCGCGAACATGCCCGGCGCGGTTCCGAACACCTCCACCTACGCCCTCACCAACGCCACGCTCCCGTACATCGTCGAGCTGGCGAACCGGGGATGGGTCGAGGCGCTGCGCCGGGACGCGGCCCTGGCCAGGGGCCTCAACACCCATGACGGGCAAGTCGTTTACCGCGAAGTCGCCGAGGCGCACGACCTTCCGCACGTCGAGCTGGGCTCGATCGTCGGCTGACGGGAAGGCCTCTTTCCGCCCGCCGTCCCGTCAATCCCACACGTCCGGCCGGACCTTGCGCGACAAGGTCCGGCCGGACGTGTGAGGGGGTTCGGGGCTCGCGGGCAACACGCGCTGAACGCCCCGCTTTACCCGATTCATTCCCTCGTGAAATGCGCGCCTCGCTCCCCGCACACCCTTGACAGGAGGGTGTTCGATTGCCGACACATCGGGCCGGGTCCGGCAGATTGTGTTGCTGCGGACCGGTGACACGCCATAGAGTCGCCCATCGTCGGCATGGTGCCACGCTGACCTATCGATAAGTTTCCTGGTCACATCCAAGGAGGTAAGACGACTTGTGAATGAGTCGACATTTACTCCCGGGGGTGGTCAACCAGGGATGCCTGCACGGGGTCAGGGCCCGAACGGGCTCGAAGCTGTCGGCTCCGTCGCGGTCCGCACCTTCGCGACCCACCAGCACATGACGACGCCCCCCCAGATGATGGACGGCCTACACGTGAACGCCATGGCCGGCAACGAGAGTGGCCGCGACACCGCCCACCTCGCCGACTTCGCCGATATGCCCGAGGGGCACTTCTACGACCCCGACGCCGAGTACGAACCCGATCCGGAGTACGCGGCCACACTCGCCCCCGACGCGGCGCGACAGCGCCGTGAGCGGATCGGCCCGACCGGGCGCCCGTTGCCCTACTTCCCGATCCCGGGACCGCTGACCGAGCACGGTCCCGCCAAGATCATCGCGATGTGCAACCAGAAGGGCGGGGTGGGAAAGACCACCTCGACCATCAACCTGGGTGCCGCGCTCGCCGAGTACGGACGACGTGTCCTGCTCGTCGACTTCGACCCGCAGGGCGCCCTCTCGGTCGGCCTCGGCGTCAACCCGATGGAGCTGGACCTCACCGTCTACAACCTGCTCATGGAGCGGGGCATGGCGGCCGACGAGGTTCTGCTGAAGACGGCGGTCCCCAACATGGACCTGCTGCCCAGCAACATCGACCTGTCCGCCGCCGAGGTGCAGCTCGTCAGCGAGGTGGCCCGCGAGTCGACCCTGCAGCGCGCGCTCAAGCCGCTGATGGCCGACTACGACTACATCGTGATCGACTGTCAGCCCTCGCTCGGCCTGCTCACCGTGAACGCCCTGACGGCCGCACACAAGGTGATCGTGCCGCTGGAGTGCGAGTTCTTCGCACTGCGCGGTGTGGCCCTGCTCACCGAGACCATCGAGAAGGTCCAGGAGCGGCTCAACCCCGAGCTGGAGCTCGACGGCATCCTCGCCACGATGTACGACTCCCGTACGGTGCACAGCCGCGAGGTGCTCGCCCGTGTGGTGGAGGCCTTCGACGACCACGTCTACCACACGGTCATCGGACGCACGGTGCGCTTCCCGGAGACCACGGTCGCCGGTGAACCCATCACCACGTACGCCTCCAACTCGGTCGGCGCCGCCGCCTACCGACAGCTCGCCAGGGAGGTGCTCGCCCGGTGTCACGCCGAGTGAGTCTGCCCGGTGCCGACGAACTGTTCCGCACCACCGGGGGGACGGGACTCCAGTCCTCCTCCCCGGCGGAGCGGCGGCGCAAGGCGAACGGCGAGGCACGGGTGCCCGCACCCGCCGGGGAGGGCGACACAGCGCCGTCCGCCCCGGCGGGCGGCGCCCCACCGGAGCGGCCGGCGGGGCGCGAGGACCACTCCGCGACCGGCGCCGAGGGGGTCGACCCGCGCGGACGCACGGGCGGTCCCGACCGTGTGACGGTGCCCCGGACCGGCCCCGGGCCCCAGGGCCGGCCGCCGGCCCAGGAACAGACCGGGGAGCAGCAGCGCGGACGCGGCACCGGCCAGGGCAGGGGTGCCAACCGGCGGCCCAGCGGCCGGGAACGGCACGACGAGAAGATCACGGTCTACGTCTCGGCCGAGGAACTGATGGACCTCGAACACGCCCGGCTGGTCCTGCGCGGCGAGCACGGCCTCGCCGTCGACCGCGGGCGCATCGTCCGCGAAGCGGTCGCCGTCGTCCTGGCCGACCTGGAATCGCGCGGCGACGCGAGCATCCTCGTACGGCGGCTGCGCGGCCGCTGAGCGGTCCGCCGCAGGTAGCCTGCCCGGCAGGGCCGCAAACCCTGCCGCCCGCCCCGCGCGGCCGGCTCCCGCTCCCCGCCGGACGCCCGGCCCGTGCGCGACCGCACGGCGCGGCCGGTCCGCCGCCCGCCGTACACCTGGACTGCTCCGTGCCGTTGCCCCCGCCCGACGACTCCGCCGCCCCGCGCCGCCGCGCCCTCGGACGAGGACCCGGGGTGGCGGAGCCGGCGCCGGCCGAGGCGGCTCCCGCCCCCGCGGAACCCCCTTCGCCGGCCGAGGCGGCTCCCGCCCCCGCGGAACCCCCCGAGGCGCTGCACGCGCCTCCAGAGCCCCCGGAGCCGTCCGGAGCGCCCGAGGTGCCCGATGCGCCCGGCGGGCCGCCCGAGGGCCCGCAGGGGGCTCCGGAGGACGGCAGGCGGTTCACCGTACGGCTGGCGAACTTCGAAGGCCCCTTCGACCTGCTGCTCCAGCTGATCACCCGGCACCGGCTGGACGTGACCGAGGTCGCGCTCTCCCGGGTCACCGACGAGTTCATGGCCCACATCCGCGCGATGGGCGCGGACTGGGACCTCGACCAGACCACCGAGTTCCTGGTGGTCGCCGCGACGCTGCTCGACCTCAAGGCCGCCCGGCTGCTGCCCACCGCCGAGGTGGAGGACGAGGCCGACCTCGCCCTCCTGGAGGCGCGGGACCTGCTCTTCGCGCGGTTGCTGCAGTACCGGGCGTACAAGCGCGTCGCCGACATCTTCCGCGACCGGCTGGACGCCGAGTCGCACCGCTTCCCCCGCACGGTCGGGCTGGAGCCGCACCACGCGGCGCTGCTGCCGGAGGTCGTCCTCGGCATCGGCCCCGAGGGGTTCGCGCGGCTCGCCGCGAAGGCCATGCAGCCACGTCCCGAGCCGCAGGTCTACGTGGACCACATCCACGCGCCGCTGGTCAGCGTGCGCGAGCAGGCGGAGATCGTGGTCGCGCGGCTGCGGACGTCGGGTGCGGCCAGTTTCCGTGAGCTCACCGAGGACGCGGCCGACACCCTCACGGTGGTGGCGCGCTTCCTCGCGCTGCTGGAGCTGTACCGGGAGAAGGCGGTCGCGCTGGACCAGGAGGAGGCACTCGGCGAGCTCCTCGTGCGGTGGTGCGGCGAGGAGGGCGCACAGCCCGTCGTGACCGACGAGTTCGACCAGGAAGTCCAGCCGGACACGGAAGAGGGCGTGGAGACGTGAGCGGAGTCGGCGCGAGCGGGGGTACCGGCGAATTCGCCGCCGGACGGGAGCATGGGGGCGCACCGCGGCACGGCGGGGCGCGGGGGTCCGCGGACGAGCGGGAGCCCGGGTACGAGGGGGAGCCCGCCGGGTCCGGGAGCGTGGCGGAACTGGAGCTGAAGCCCGCCCTGGAGGCGGTGCTGATGGTCGTGGACGAGCCGGCCACCGTGGACCACCTCGCCAAGGTCCTCCAGCGGCCCCCGAGGGCCGTGGCCCTCGCCCTGCGGGAGCTCGCCGACGAGTACACCGTCCAGCGCCGCGGATTCGATCTGAGACTCGTGGCGGGCGGCTGGCGCTTCTCCACCCGGCCCGCCTACGCGGAGGCGGTGGAGAGCTTCGTCCTGGACGGCCGCCAGGCCCGTCTCACCCAGGCGGCACTGGAGACCCTCGCGGTCGTCGCGTACCGCCAGCCGGTCAGCCGTTCGAGGGTCTCGGCGGTGCGCGGAGTGAACTGCGACGGGGTCATGCGGACCCTCCTCCAGCGTGCTCTGGTCGAGGAGGCGGGGACGGAACCCGAAACAGGTGCGATCCTGTACAGGACGACGAACTACTTTCTGGAGCGTATGGGCCTGCGTGGTCTGGACGAGCTCCCGGAACTCGCTCCCTTCCTCCCGGAAGCGGACGCGATCGAGGCTGAGACGCTAGAGGGTGTGCCGTCGTTCGATCCGGACGCACCGGACACCCCGGATACTCACGCAGACGACAAGACGGAATTTTGATGCGAAGCAGTGGCAGTAACAGCGGAAGCGGCAGCAGCGGCGGCGGCAACCGGAACCCCCGGGGCGGCAGCGGCGGGTCCTTCCGGTCCAACTCCCAGGGCGGTGGCCAGGGTGGTCGCGGCCAGGGCGGTGGCCAGGGTGGTCGCGGCCAGGGCGGTGGCCAGGGTGGTCGCGGACCGGCCCAGGGCGGCCAGGGCGGTCGCGGTCAGAGCGGTCGGGGGCCCGCCCAGGGCGCCCAGGGCCGCGGCGGGCGCGACGACCAGCAGGAGCAGCGTCCGCGCCGCCCCCGCCCGGAGGAGCGCCGTTACGACGTAGGCCCCTCGACCAGCTCGTCGGGCGCGGGCGACAGCGAAGCCCGCAGGGGCCGCGGCGCCGCGGCGCGCGGCGGCGCCAAGGGCGGGCCGAAGGCCCCGCAGCCCGGCAACGCCCGCGGCGGCTTCCGGCGCGGCCCCTCGGGCCAGGCCAGGCCGCGCGAGCTGGACGCGAAGATCGAGCAGCGCAACCGCGACCGGTACGCCGACAAGCCGGACTTCAAGGTGGTCAGGACCCACCCGGGTGCCGAGCAGGAGGGCGAGCGGCTGCAGAAGATCCTCGCCCGGGCCGGCATGGGCTCGCGGCGGGCGTGCGAGGAACTGATCGAGCAGGCGCGCGTCGAGGTCAACGGCGAGATCGTGCTGGAGCAGGGCAAGCGCGTCGACCCGCAGAAGGACGAGATCAAGGTCGACGGCCTCACCGTCGCGACCCAGTCGTACCTCTTCTTCGCGCTGAACAAGCCGGCCGGTGTGGTCTCCTCGATGGAGGACCCGGACGGCCGCCAGTGCCTCGGCGACTACGTCACCAACCGTGAGACGCGGCTCTTCCACGTCGGCCGGCTGGACACCGAGACCGAGGGCATCATCATGCTCACCAACCACGGGGAGCTCGCCCACCGCCTCACCCACCCGAAGTACGGCGTGAAGAAGACGTACCTCGCCGCGATCCAGGGCCCGCTCCCGCGCGACCTGGGCAAGCGGCTCAAGGACGGCATCCAGCTGGAGGACGGGTACGCCCGCGCCGACCACTTCCGCGTCGTCGAGAACACCGGCAAGAACTACCTGGTCGAGGTGACCCTCCACGAGGGCCGCAAGCACATCGTCCGCCGGATGCTCTCCGAGGCCGGTTTCCCGGTCGACCGGCTGGTGCGGACCTCCTTCGGGCCCATCCCGCTGGGTGACCAGAAGTCCGGCTGGCTGCGCCGCCTGACCAACACCGAGGTCGGCATGCTGATGCGCGAGGTCGGTCTGTAGGACCCCGGGGAGCCCCTGGGCTCCGTCCCGAAGGCCCGCGGCCGGTCCTGTTCGAATTTTCAGAACAGGACCGGCCGCGGGCCTTTCGCATGCCTGCGGATGCCTTTATAGTCAGAGTGACCATTAAGGAGGCGGGCATGAGTCTCGCGGATGTCCTGGATCCCCTGCAGGAGCCCCTGTTCACCTGGCTGGACACGCCGGTCAGCTGGACCGAGGTGCTCGGATTCGGCAGCGGGGCGCTCTGCGTCTGGCTCGTGGTGCGCCAGCACCTGGCCAACTGGCCGGTCGGCATCGCCAACAACCTCTTCTTCGTCCTGCTGTTCGCACAGTCCGGCCTCTACGCCGACGCCGGACTCCAGATCGTCTTCATCGCCCTCGCCGCGTACGGCTGGTGGACCTGGACCCACGGGGGTGGACCAGGGGCACCCGTCCTGCCGGTGCGTGGTACGCCGCGCACCGAAGGGGCCTGGCTGCTCGCGGCGGGGGCGGTGGGGACCCTCGCGCTGACCCTCCTGCTCTCCGGGGCCACCGACTCGACCGTTCCGTTCTGGGACGCGCTGACGACCGCGCTCTCCCTGGCGGCGACCTACGGGCAGAGCCGCAAGCGGGTCGAGTCCTGGTGGCTGTGGATCGCCGCCGACCTCGTCTACATCCCGCTCTACGCCCACAAGGGCCTGTATCTGACCTCGCTGCTGTACGTCGGCTTCCTCGCGCTCTGCGTGGCCGGGCTGCGCTCCTGGCGGCGCGACCTCGCCGAGGACACCACGGACGGTCCGGCCGCCCGCGCGGAGGTGAGGGCGTGAAGAAGTACGCCCACGGCCTGGTGCTCGGCAAGTTCTACCCGCCGCACGCGGGCCACCACCACCTCGTCCGTACCGCCCAGGACCGCTGCGAGCGGCTGACCGTCCTCGTCTGCGCCGCCGGTGTCGAATCGGTGCCGCTCGCCGACCGGGTCGCCTGGATGCGCGAGACGCACCCCGACGCCACGGTCGTGGGAGCCGTCGACGACATACGCATGGACGTCCACGACCCCGCGGTCTGGGACGCGCACATGGCGGTGTTCACCGCCGCCGTCCCCGAACGGGTGGACGCCGTCTTCTCCTCGGAGGCGTACGGCGACGAGCTCGCCCGGCGCTTCGGCGCCGAGCCGGTCTGCGTCGACCCGGACCGCACCGTCTTCCCGGTCTCCGGCACGGCGGTCCGCGAGGACCCCGTCGCCTGTTGGGACTTCCTGGAGCCGGCCGTACGCGCCGCGCTCACCCGCCGGGTCGTCGTGCTCGGCGCGGAGTCCACCGGCACCACCACCCTGACGCTCGCCCTGGCCGAGCACTACCGGCGGCGCGGCGGGGTGTGGGCCCGGACCCGCGGCGTGCCGGAGTACGGGCGGGAGTTCAGCGAACAGAAACTCGCCGCCCTGCGCGCCGACCACCCCGGCGCGCAGTGGGAGGACGTCGTCTTCACCACCGGTGACTTCCCGCTGATCGCCGCCGTCCAGAACGACCGCGAGGAGGCCGCCGCGCGGACCGGTTCGCCGGTGCTCTTCTGCGACACCGACTCCTTCGCCACCACCGTCTGGCACGAGCGGTACGTCGGCGGGCGCAATCCGCGCGTCGAGGCCACCGCGGACCGTGTCGACCACCACCTGTGGCTGCTCACCGACCACGAAGGTGTCCCCTTCGAGGACGACGGACTGCGCGACGGCGAGGAGCTGCGGCCCTGGATGACGAGCCGCTTCCGCGCCGAAATCGCCCGCACCGGGCGGAGGTTCGTGGAAGTCACCGGCTCCCGCGAACAGCGGCTCGCCACCGCGGTCGCCGCCGTCGACGAACTCCTCGCCACCGGCTGGCACTTCAACCCGCCACTCCCGGAGCGACGATGAACTCCCGTGCACAGGGGGTCGCAGGAGCCCCCGAGGGGTACGACCCGTACGCCTTCACCCCGTTCGCCGTCACCGTCGACCTCGCCGTCTTCACCGTCCGCGAAGGACGGCTGCACGTGCTGCTGGTGGAACGCGGCGAGGAACCGTACAGGGGGCGCTGGGCGCTTCCGGGCGGTTTCGTCGCCCCCCGGGAGTCCGCCCCGCAGGCCGCCCGCCGCGAGCTGGCCGAGGAGACCGGCCTGGACGAGGACACCGTCTGCGAGGTGCACCTCGAACAACTGCGCACCTACACCGACCCGGACCGCGACCCGAGGATGCGGGTCGTCTCCGTCGCGTACGCCGCGCTCCTTCCGGACCTCCCCGAACCGCGCGGCGGAGGCGACGCGGTCAGTGCCCGCTGGTGGGTCTTCGGCGAGGGCGGCACCGGGGCGCCCGGGCCGCTCGCCTTCGACCACGACACCATCCTCGCCGACGCCCACGACCGCGTCGGATCCAAGCTCGAATACACCTGCCTGGCAACGGCGTTCTGCCCCGCCGAGTTCACCCTCGGCGAGCTTCAGCAGGTCTACGAAACCGTCTGGGGCACCGCACTCGACCGCCCCAACTTCCGGCGCAAGGTCCTCGCCACCTCCGGCTTCGTCGAAGCCGTCGAAGGGCCGCCGCGCCGCACCGGGGGGCGGGGGAAACCCGCCGCCCTCTACCGGGCGGGCACGGCCACCGTCCTGCACCCGCCGCTCCTGCGACCGGAAGGAAGAACCCCATGACCGTCGCCACCAGGACCCGCACCAAACAGGCCGCCACCGGCTCCCTCGTGGGTCTCGCCCTCGGTGACGCGCTGGGCTTTCCGACCGAGTTCAACGACGTGCCCGCCATCCTCGCCAAGTGCGGTCCGTGGCGCGGGATGGAGCTCCCCCGGCCCGCGCTCGTCACCGACGACACCCAGATGACACTCGCCCTCGGACGGGGCATCCGCACCGCCATGGACCGGGGCCTGCTCACCGGGCTCCGGCTGGCCCGCCCGGTCCGGGAAGAGTTCGTCGACTGGTACCACTCGCCGGAGAACAACCGCGCCCCCGGCCGTACCTGCATGGTCGCCTGCCGGCTCCTCGACAGCGACCGCCCCTGGCAGGAAGCGAGTCAGACCGGCTCGAAGGGGTGCGGCGCCAACATGCGCGTCGCCCCCGTCGGGCTGGTCCCCGGACTCAGCGACGAACAGCGCGCCGGCGCCGCCCAGCTCCAGGCCGCCCTGACCCACGGCCACCCCACCGCACTGGCCGCCTCCGACCTGATGGCCCGCGCCGTCCACCTGCTCGCCAGGGGCGCCGAACCCCTCGGCCTCGTCGGACAACTGCGCAGCTACGCGTACGAGAACCGGAGCCGCTACCACGAGCGCTGGCTCGGCGACCTCTGGCGCCACACCCACGACGCCTCCGCCCAGTCCTACATCCAGCGCGGCTGGGACGAGTGCCTGGACGTCCTGACCCGCGTCCAGGAAGCACTGCGCCACCCCTCCCCGGAGACCGACCCTTGCGAGACCACCGGGGACGGCTGGATCGCCGAGGAGGCCCTGGCGACCGCCCTGCACTGCTTCCTGCTCTTCCCCGAGGAGCCCGTCACCGCCCTGCGCAGGGCCGCCTGTACCCGGGGCGACTCCGACTCGCTGGCCTGCCTCACCGGGGCACTCGCCGGCGCCCACCTGGGAGCCTCGGCCTGGCCCAAGGAGTGGACCGAGCGGATCGAGTACCGGAGCGACCTGCTGTCGCTGGGGGCGCTCTGGGATGCTTGATCCATGAACCGCGGCGACGCGGGCCGGGGCGGGGCGACACCGGCCGGAGCGGTACGGGCCGACGGGATACCGGCCGGCACGGCGCCCGGGACCTGGTCGGACCGGGCGATCCGGAGGAGACCCGTACCCGGACGCGGGTGCGGGACGGGGTCGAGACGGACCAGGGGCCTTTCGCGGCGCCGCACGGGGTGCTCGACACCGCCCAGCGGGCGACCCGGCTGCGGAGCGGCCGACCTGCTTCGAGGCGCAGGACGAGCTCGTCGTACGGGCCCGGCCGGGGGAGTGAGGCCCTGACCGGCGTAGCCGGTGGCCGCCGCTCAGCCGTCCTTCAGCGCCGAGGCCCGCCGGGTCCGTACGAGGAACTCCTCGACCCGGGCCCGGTCGGGGCGGTCCGGCAGCGGGGAACGGCCGAGGGCCTCCTCGCACTCCCCGGCCAGCCGCGTCATCCGGCGTTCGACCTCCGGCCACTCCACCTCGCCCCGCTTCACCGCGAGCAACTCCTCCCGCCGCTCACCGACGTCGATCGTCAGCGCCCCCGTGCGCACCAGGTCCCCGGCGGACATCAGCAGCCGCAGCAGATGCATGGCGTTCTTCCATCGCGGCGCACCGTGCGTCCGCTCGTCGGCCTCCAGCTTCCGTCGCTGGCCCGTCGCGTACCGGGTGAAGGTGGTGTACGCCTCGCGGGACAGGAAGGCGTCCCGCAGCGCGAGGAGCTCGCGGCCGGTGTCGTCGATCCGCTCCACCAGCGGGGAGTGCAGGCACTCCAGGACGTTCGGGTCGGCGCGCAGGGCCAGTTCGCAGAAACGCTCCAGCTCCCAGGAGAACTGCTCCGGCGCCGGGCCGTCCACATGCGTCGGCGGCTTCTCGAACCGCCAGAACGAGGCGGTCGGGGCGAGGAACACCCCACGCCGGTCGGTGTCGCTCCCCTCGGTGGCCAGCCCGAACGCCCGCGAGCCCATCACGCAGGAGTAGACCGTGTGGTCGCGGACGAGTGATTCGGCATCGGGGCTGGCCATGGGCGTGAGGCTACGCGGGGAAAGGCGCGTGCTGCCGCGAATTTTCCTTGTGCCGGTGCCGGGCGGAGTGCGAACATCGCACCTCGTCGGCAGGGAGCCGACCGCCCCCGACGCCGACGGGGACGCCCGTCCGCACAGGCGGACGACAGAGAACCGGCGGAGCATCCGCAGAGAAGAAGACCCGCATGTCGATCGCCTTCGACCACCTGCCCCACCCGGCCCGGATGCGGGCCGTCGCCGTGCGCACCCGTTCCCTGGACGAGGCCGGATACCGCGCGGCCCACGCCGCGCTGGACTCCGGCACCCCGGACGACCGGGTACTCGCTCTCTTCCTCGCCACCGTCCGCCGCGACCTGGCCACCGTGACCGCGGCCCTCGCCGACCCGCTGCTCAGGCGGCACGCGCTGTCGGCCGCCGTCCGGCTCCCCGTACCCGACCACGCCCTGGAGGAACTGGCCCTCCACGGCCCCGCGTCCGTGCGCCGGGACACCTACGGCGTGCTGCGGCACTCCCGGCGGCACGCTCTCGCCGACCGGCTGGCCGGACGTGTCCACGCCCGGCACGGTGACGAGGACACGGCCCGGCTGCTCGCGGCGTGCACACCCGTGACGGTCCGTCACTGGCTCGGCAGGCTGGGCCGGGTGCGGCCCGAGATCCTGCACGTGCTGGCCCGTACCGCTCCCGGCGTGCTCGCGGAACATCTCGCCGGCCGCACGGCCGACGCCGGGGCGCGGTGCGAGGGCGGCGGGGCGACCACCACGACGATCGCCCAGCGCGATCCGGCGGCCGGGCTGCTGCTGATGGAACGGGCGCCGCACTTGATCGGCGGACGCGCCGCCATGGCCCTGCTCGCCCGGCCCGCCGCACTCGCCGCGGTTCTGCGGCGCACCGGGACCACCCGCGTACCGCTGGAGGACGGCCCGCTGTCCCCGCGCACCCGGCGGGCGCTCAAGGCGTGCGACGGCGACGATCTCCTCCTGCTCGCCCGCGTCCTGCACGTCGACGACTTCAGCCGGTACCCCTACCCGGGCATCCGCCAGGAACCCCAGCCCCTGATCGCCCTGCTGCCCCCGCGGGAGCGACGGCGTGTGGCCGAGGAACGCCTCGGGCCGCGCGGGCAGTCCCTCTTGCCGGCCGGGTTCGGGGTGCTCGCCTCGCTGCCTTCGGCCGACCGGGCCCGGACGATCGCCGAGCGGTGGTCGCCGCTGCCGCGCCGCCTCACGCACCGCTCCCGGCTCGCGGCCCTGCTCCCCTTCGAGGAGGCCGAGCCTGCGCTGAGGGAACTCACCGACGCGCACCGGCCGCTCGACCGGGCCTCCGGATGGCCGGCCCTCCTGGCGTGTGCCGCACTGCGCGGTGACCCGGTGGAGTACGCGCGCGTCCTGGAGAGCTGCGAACGGGCCTGGCACGACCAGGAGTCCGTGCGCCACAACGCCCTGCTGGCCGCCGGGAGGGCACCCGGACACCTCCTGCCCGCCGTGCCGTTCGCCGTACTGCGGGACGCGGCGACGACCACCACGCAGTCCAGGGACTCGACGCGGGACACCCTCGCCGCCGCCGAGCACTGGCTCCGCCGGGTACTGGAGTCGGCCGCCCGCCGCGAGGACGCCGACCGGGCAGCAGCCGTCGCCGGACTGCTGCTGCCGGTTCTCGCCGACGCCCGGTACGACGCCCCCGTACGGCCCCTGGCGCTCACCGGCACCGAGGCCGGGGCCCTGTGGGAACGGTCCGCCGCCCCGGTGCGCGAGCACCCGGTGATCCTGGCCGCACTGCTGGCGCCCGGCCTGCCCCGACTGGCCGGGCTGGACGCGGAGACCGGGCGGTCGGCGACGGCGGGAGCGGCGCCCGTACGCGAGGCCGCCGCGACGCTGTGGCTGCGCGACCCCGCGACCCGGGAAGAACGCCTGGCCCGGCTGCTCGCGGCCGACGCCTCCCTCATCGCCGTCCCACTCGTCTGGCGGACCCTCGTCCGCCGCCGCACCGACCTGCTCGGCGCGGTGCTCGGCGCGGAACTTCCCGCCCACTGGGTACCCCGGCCGGAAGGGCGCGCCCTGGGCCGGATGCTTCCGGAGCAGCGCGCTCTGCTCGACGCACACCTCGCCCGGGTCGCGGTGGACGACCGGGTGCCCCTGCGGGAGCGGACCGACGCCGCCGCCCTGCTCGCCGACCCCGGTGAGCTGCGGCGGCTCGCCGTGGGCGCCCCGCAGCCGGTGGCCGCCGCCGCGCTCGCCGCGCTGGGCGTCCTGGCCGCCGGGCGCGGAGGGGCGGACGCGCACCCCCGGACCCTGGAGTACCTCCTCGACCGGGCGGCGAGCGGCGGCGTACGCGGCCGGGCGGCGATGACCGGGGCGACGGTGCTGCTCGCCACCGTGCCGGACCGCGAGGCCGTACGGAGGCTGGGCGCGGTCCTCGCGGGGACGGGCGGCTCCGTGGGAAGCCGGAAGGCCGCCGCCCACGGTCTGGCCGCGATGGACCGGGACCGGCGGGGTGCCGCCTTCGACGCGCTGCTCGCGGGCTGGGACGCGCCCGGGCAGCACCGCGACGTCCGCGCGGCGATGGTGCCGGCCCTCGCCGAACGGGCGGACGACCCGGAGGTGGCCCGACGGCTCGGCGGCGGGCTGCACCTCCCCGCTCTGAGCGAGCCGTTCTTCGCGGCCCGCCCCGTCCGGCCGGAGGCGCGGCGAGCCCGGCACGGCCTCCTCGCCCGTGCCGCCGCCACCGAGGACTCGGCCGCGGCGGTGGGGGCGGCCCGCGCCCTGGCACACGACGGGCCGCTGGAGCCGGAGGCCGCCGAGCGGCTCGTCACGGTGGCCACCACCCCGGAGCGCCCGCGCCGGGTGCGGAGCGCGGTGCTGAGGACGCTCGGCCGCCTGGCCCGGGAACCGTCCGGCAGGGCCCTGCTGACGCGGGCACTCGGCGCGCCGTACCCGGGTGCGGGCCGGGACGCGGCAGAGCACCTGGACGCGCTCGCGGTGCTGCTCGACCTGTCCGGGCCGGTACCGGGATGGCCCGTGGGCGCGTACGAGGCGCTGGCCGACGCGCTGGAGCGGGCCGGCCTCCCGCACACCGCCTCCCGGACCGCCCTGGAGGCCGCGACCACGGCCCTGGCCGAGGGAGACGCCTCGATGAGGCGCTGGGAGCGGTGGCTCGCGCTGGCCGGGGACCGTCCCGGGTGCCTGGACGCCGTACGGATTCGAGCACCGGGGAACCTTCCCGAGGAGGCCGTCGACGCGGTGGTCGCGGGCCTGCTGGCCGAAGGATCGGCCACGGGCGGCCTCGCCGCGGTCCGGCTGGTGACCCAGGCGGCGGGCCCCGGCGTCCCCTCCGAGCGCTGGACCGCCCGGCTCCGTCAGCTGGCGGCCCACGGCCGTCCCGAAGTCGTGGAGGCGGCTCTCGTGGCGCAGCTCCGGCAGCGCGAGTGAGCGGGACGACCGGGCCCGCCCCGCCGCTCACGCGGTCCGGACGGTGCCGCCGCTGACCGTGATCTTCTCGGCCGGCAGCGGGCGGGGGGCCGGCCCGGCCTCCACGGCCGCGTCGGTGATGCTGTACCTGCTGCCGTGGCAGGGACAGTTGATCGTTCCGTCGCTGACGGACGACACCAGGCAGCTCGCATGGGTGCACACGGCCGAGAACGCCTTGAACTCGCCCTCCTTCGGCTGCGTCACCACGATCTTCTGTTCCTTGAAGATCTCCCCGCCGCCCACCGGGATGTCCGAGGTCCTGGCCAGTTCCGTACCGGCGTCGGGCGCCGAAGCCGTCGACGAGGTCGATGCGGCCGGAGAGCTCTCCGTGTCCCCGCCCCCGCCGCCGGACGACCCGCACCCCGCCACCAGCGCCGCCGCGCCTCCGGCCCCGGCCGCCAGGACCGCCCTGCGCCGTGCGTCCATGGTCTGCTCCCTCGCCCGGACGGCCACCACCGGAATCAGCCCGGCGCGCCACCCGTGTCCGTACCCGGCCGGGTACGAAGCCGTCCCGGCACCACGCATCGTGGCGGCGTACGCGCCCCGGGCGAAGCAACCGGGCGGTGGATGCCGCCACCCGGGTGGCGGACCGGGACGACCGGGGCGGCCACGGCCCGCACCCGCCCGCCGCGTCCCACGGTGAGGGACACCGGTCCCACCCGCCGGACGCTCCCTCTACTGTGGAACCCCGCAACGGCTTCCCCGCGGCTGCCGCGGGCTCGGTATCGTCGATGTCCCGCTGATCCGCGCCCGGGGACTCGACGTCGAGGGGGCCATGTCCCGGGTGGTCCGGATGCTCGCCCCCAATCGAGACCGGCCTTCCCCGGGAGCGGATGCCAGCACGTCTGCCCCGGCGCCACCGCCGCCCTCCGCAAGGACATCGCCCAGTGAGAACCGCGCTCGTCATCGGTACCGGACTGGTCGGCACCTCCGCCGCCCTCGCCCTGGCCGGCCGTGGCATCCACGTCCACCTCGCCGACCACGACCCCGAGTCCGCCCGCACCGCCGCGGCGCTCGGGGCCGGTACCGAGGCGCCGCCCGAGGGTCCGGTGGACCTCGCCGTCGTCGCCGTACCGCCCGCGCACACCGCGTCGGTGCTGGCCGGCGCCATGCGCGACGGCGTCGCCCGGGGCTACCTCGACGTGGCGAGCGTCAAGGGCGGCCCCCGCCGGGAGCTGGAGGCGCTGGGGATCGACCTGACCCCGTACATCGGTACCCACCCGATGGCCGGCAAGGAGCGCTCCGGGCCCCTCGCCGCCACCGGGGACCTCTTCGAGGGCCGCCCCTGGGTCCTCACCCCGACCCGGGACACCGACACGGAGGTGCTCAACCTCGCCCTGGAGCTGGTCGCGGTCTGCAAGGCCGTCCCCGTGGTGATGGACGCCGACGCGCACGACCGGGCCGTCGCCCTGGTCTCGCACACCCCGCAGCTGATCTCCTCGATGGTCGCCGCCCGGCTGGAGGAGGCCGACGAGACCGCGGTACGCCTGTGCGGGCAGGGCATCCGCGACGTCACCCGGATCGCCGCCTCCGACCCCCGGATGTGGGTGGAGATCCTCTCCGCCAACCCCGGACCCGTCGCCGACGTGCTCGCCGGCATCGCCACCGACCTCGACGAGACGGTGCGGGCCCTGCGGAGCCTCCAGTCCGCCGACGAGGAGAAGCGCCGTACGGGCACGGAGGGCATCGAGGACGTACTCCGACGCGGCAACGCCGGCCGGGTCCGGGTCCCCGGCAAGCACGGCGCGGGCCCCGCCTCGTACGAGATCGTCGCCGTCCTGATCAGCGACCGCCCCGGCGAACTGGCCCGGATCTTCGCGGACGCCGGACGGGCCGGGGTGAACATCGAGGACGTCCGGATCGAGCACGCCACCGGCCAGCAGGCGGGCCTGGTCCAGCTCATGGTCGAGCCCAGCGCCGCCGCGGCGCTCGGCTCCGCCCTCACCGAGCGAGGCTGGTCGCTCAGGCCCTGAGAGCACCGCCCGGTACGGGGTCCCGGCACCCCGCCCCGTACCGGGTGCGTCCGAACGGGGTACAGGTGTGTCCCCGGCACTCGGTAACCTTGTCCGAGGCCGTCCTGCGGCCCGCCCGTCCCGCCCCGTGTACCAGGAAGGTGCCCACCGCCGTGGAAACCGCAAGCTCCGCAGTGATCGTCGCCATCGACGGCCCCTCCGGCACCGGCAAGTCGAGCACCTCCAAGGCCGTCGCCGCCGAGCTCGGCCTGAGCTACCTGGACACCGGCGCCCAGTACCGGGCCATCACCTGGTGGATGCTGACCAACGACGTCGACATCGCCGACGCGTCGGCCGTCGCGAACGCCGCCGCCAAGCCCGTGATCGTCTCCGGCACCGACCCGTCCGCCCCGACGATCACCGTCGACGGCGAGGACGCCTCCGGGCCGATCCGTACCCAGGAGGTCACCGCCGGCGTCAGCGCCGTCAGCGCGGTCCCCGAGGTGCGCGCCCTGATCACGGAGCTCCAGCGCTCCATCGCCGCGGGCGCGGGAGCGGGCATCGTCGTGGAAGGCCGGGACATCGGCACCACCGTGCTGCCCGACGCCGACCTCAAAATCTTCCTCACCGCTTCGGCGGAGGCCCGCGCGGCCCGCCGCAGCGGTGAGCTGAAGGGCGCGGACGTCGCCGCCACCAAGGAAGCCCTGATCAAGCGGGACGCGGCCGACTCCGGCCGTAAGACCTCCCCGCTCGCCAAGGCCGACGACGCCGTCGAGGTCGACACCACCGAACTGACGCTGGAGCAGGTCATCGAGTGCGTCGTCACCCTCGTCGAGGAGAAGCGGGCCGCGAAGTGACGGATGCCACTTCCGCGCCCTCGCCGCGCGGAGCGGCCGTCGGGCGCGGCATCGGCATCGGGCTGATGTACGGGCTGTGGAAGCCCCGGGTTCTGGGTGCCTGGCGGGTTCCGGCCGCCGGACCCGTCATACTCGCGGTGAACCACTCGCACTACATCGACGGACCGATGCTGATGGGTACCGCGCCCCGGCCGGTGCACTTCTTGATCAAGAAAGAGGCGTTCGTCGGCCCCCTCGACCCGTTCCTGCGCGGAATCGGGCAGCTGAAGGTGGACCGTACGACCGCCGACCGCGCCGCCGTCACCCGGGCGCTCGGTGTCCTGGCGGACGGCGGGGCACTCGGGATCTTTCCCGAGGGCACGCGGGGCGAGGGCGACTTCGCCTCGCTGCGGGCCGGACTCGCGTACTTCGCCCTGCGCGGCGCGGCGCCGATCGTCCCCGTGGCGGTCCTGGGAAGCACGGAGGCCCGGGGACGGTTGATATCCGCGTTGCCTCCGCTGCGCAGCCGGGTGGACGTGGTCTTCGGCGACGCGTTCGACGCGGGCGACGGCAGCGGGCGCCGGACCCGCACGGCCCTGGACGAGGCCACCACGCGCATCCAGCGGAAGCTGGCCGCGCACCTGGAAGACGCCAGGCGCCTCACCGGGCGTCCGGTCAAGACCTGAGTAGTGAGCCGCGTCACCGCGGCCCATCGATGATGACGTACAGAGGAACGGACTTCATGAACGACCAGATTCACTCCGACGGCTCGGACCACGAGCACGGAGCACTTGGCGATGCCGAGTACGCGGAGTTCATGGAGCTCGCCGCGCAGGAAGGCTTCGACGCCGAGGAGATCGAGGGTGCCCTCGACGAGGCCGGAGCGGGCCCGCTGCCCGTTCTCGCCGTCGTCGGACGACCCAACGTCGGCAAGTCGACGCTGGTGAACCGCATCATCGGCCGCCGCGAGGCAGTCGTCCAGGACAAGCCCGGCGTCACCCGTGACCGCGTCACGTACGAAGCCGAGTGGGCCGGACGCCGCTTCAAGGTCGTCGACACCGGCGGCTGGGAGCAGGACGTGCTGGGGCTGGACGCCTCCGTCGCCGCCCAGGCGGAGTACGCCATCGAGACCGCCGACGCGGTCGTCTTCGTGGTCGACTCCACGGTCGGCGCCACCGACACCGACGAGGCCGTCGTCAAGCTGCTGCGCCGGGCCGGCAAGCCCGTCGTGCTCTGCGCCAACAAGGTCGACGGCCAGAGCGGCGAGGCCGACGCCACCTCCCTCTGGTCCCTCGGTCTCGGCGAGCCCCACCCGGTCTCCTCGCTGCACGGCCGCGGCACCGGCGACATGCTGGACGCCGTCCTCGAAGCCCTGCCCGACGCCCCGGCCCAGCGCTTCGGCGGCACCCCGCTCGGCGGCCCGCGCCGCATCGCGCTCATCGGCCGCCCGAACGTCGGCAAGTCCTCGCTGCTGAACAAGGTCGCCGGCGAGGACCGCGTCGTCGTCAACGAGCTCGCGGGCACCACCCGCGACCCGGTCGACGAGCTGATCAACCTCGGCGGCATCACCTGGAAGTTCATCGACACGGCCGGTATCCGCCGCCGCGTCCACCTCCAGGAAGGCGCGGACTACTACGCCTCGCTGCGTACCGCCGCCGCGCTGGAAAAGGCCGAGGTCGCCGTCATCCTGATCGACTCCAGCGAGTCCATCAGCGTCCAGGACCAGCGCATCGTCACCATGGCCGTGGACGCCGGACGCGCGATCGTCGTCGCGTTCAACAAGTGGGACACCCTCGACGAGGAGCGCCGCTACTACCTGGAGCGCGAGATCGAGACGGAGCTCGCGCAGATCGCCTGGGCCCCCCGTGTCAACGTCTCCGCGATGACCGGCCGGCACATGGAGAAGCTGGTACCGGCGATCGAGACGGCCATCGAGGGCTGGGAGACCCGCATCCCCACCGGCCGGCTGAACGCCTTCCTCGGTGAGATCGTCGCCGCCCACCCGCACCCGGTCCGGGGCGGAAAGCAGCCCCGCATCCTCTTCGGCACCCAGGCGGGCACCAAGCCGCCGCGGTTCGTCCTCTTCGCCTCCGGCTTCCTGGAGCACGGCTACCGCCGCTTCGTGGAGCGCCGTCTGCGCGAGGAGTTCGGCTTCGAGGGCACCCCGATCCACATGTCGGTGCGGGTCCGCGAGAAGCGCGGCCGCAACAAGTAGCGCACGGACCGGTGCGTGAACCACCGGTACACGACGGAGCCCCGGACGCTCGGGGCGGGTTCTATTGATCCCCGCAACACCCTGGAGTTCAGGGAGTTGCGGGGATCGTGGATTTCGAGGTGCTGAGGACGAGGTTCTTCGAGGCGTTGGTCAGGACGGACGGCAGTATCACTGCCGCGGCCCGTGCGGTCGGAGTGAACCGCAACACGGCGTACGGGTGGGCGCGGCAGGCCGGAGTCCGTGGTCGCGGAAAGCCTCACAGGCCCGGGCACCCGGGTCGGGCGGAGTACGAGCGGCTGCGGGCGGCGGGAGTCCGGCGTCGTGAGGCCGCCGCGCGGGCCGGCGTCCATGAGCGCACCGCCGAGGACTGGGACCGCGGTATCCGGCAGATCGGCCACTCGCGCCTGCACCCCGACGGGCGCCGCATCGACTACAAGACCGGTGTGACCACCCCCACCGGCGCTACCGCTTCGGAGTCCTCCTCCCTCGCAGCGGTCGAGGCCGAGCTGCACCCCAGGTTCCTCACGGTGACCGAGCGGGAGCTGATCGCCGACATGCGCCGTGAAGGCCACTCGCTGCGCGCGATCGGACGGGCACTGGGCCGGTCGGCCTCCACGGTCAAGCGCGAGATCGACGGCCGGTCGGTCGATGGCCTCTACCGGCCGCACCGGGCCCAGCGGGCATGGGCGAGGAGCAGGTCACGCCCCAAGGACTCCAAGCTTGCCCAGGACGGACCGCTGCGCGAGTACGTCGCAGGCAAGCTGCAGGAACAGTGGTCGCCCGAGCAGATCTGTCACGCTCTGGACATGGAGTTCCCCCACGACGAGAGCATGCGGGTGAGTCCGGAGACGGTCTACCAGGCCATCTACATCCAGGCCCGTGGCGGACTGCGTCGCGAGGTCGCACTCGCCCTGCGCACCGGACGCACCCGCCGCAAGCCGCATCGCAGTCCTGAGCAGCGCACCCGCCGCTTCGTCGACGAGATGGTGATGATCTCCGAACGGCCACCGGAGGTGGAAGACCGGGCGATTCCCGGGCACTGGGAAGGCGACCTGATCGTCGGCACTCGCAGCGAGAGCGCGATCGTGACCCTGGTCGAGCGCTCCACCCGCTACGTCCTGCTCGGGCACCTGCCCGGCGGGCACACCGCCGAGGAGGTCCGCGACGTGCTGGTGCCCTTGATCCAGACCCTGCCCGCCCACCTGCGCGGCTCGCTGACCTGGGACCAGGGCTGCGAGATGGCCGCGCACAAGCCGTTCACCATGGCCACCGGGGTGCCGGTCTACTTCTGCGACCCGCACTCGCCCTGGCAGCGCGGATCGAACGAGAACACCAACGGCCTGCTGCGGCAGTACTTCCCCAAAGGCACCGACCTGTCCGTGCACAGCCCCGAAGACCTCGAACACGTCGCCCAGAAACTCAACCGCCGACCACGCAAAACGCTCGGCTGGAAAACACCAGCCGAGCGCCTGCGTGATCTGCTGACAGCCGCGTAAGCCATCAGGTGTTGCGAGGACCCCCAGAATCCGCCTCTCCCCTGGTCGGGGAGGGAGGCGTCCGGGGCTCCGTCGTGTACCGGGACCGGGTAACGGGGACCGCGCAGGATGTTCGGACCGCGCGGGACGTTCACGAGCGGGCCGGCCCGGCGATGCGGCGGCGGTCCGAGCGGCGGCTCCTCAGGGCTCCCGCGAGCCCGGGGGCAAGGCCGCGGGCTGCGGGCGCCCGGCGTGCCGGCCCACCCGCTGCCAGGCGCCGGCCGCGCCCATGCCGCCGCCGCTCTGGGCGGCCGTACGCCCCTGCTGCGCGGCGGCAGCGGCGTGCCCGAGGCTTCCCGGGCGTCCGACGAGTCTGCCCGGACTCGTGAAGTTCAGGAAGCTCAGACTCTCCTCGCCGCTGCGGTCACCCGGAAGCGCCCGGAACGACCGCAGATATTCGGAGTACAGCGCGTCGTAGATCGGGGTGGGCGATGAGCCCCCCGGGAGGTCCCTGGAGGGACGCATGCCGGGGATCGGACTCAGATGCTGGCGGGGCGGGTCGTATGAGTGCACATGAGGGCCAACGACCCCGGCCTCCGTCGGATGCGGCCCCGAGGGAGAAATCGCCACGCGGCCCGGGTCCGGGGGAGGGGTGGACACGATCAGGTGCCGGCCAGCGGCATCGAGGCGGCGACGAGCAGACCGTTGACCGCCGCCTTGTCCAGCGCGTCCCTCAGCAGGTCCTCCCGGGGCTGCTGGCCGATCGAGCCCGCCGGGGCGGCGAAGACCAGCACCTGCTGCGACCGGTTGACCGCGGCCCGCCACCCGTCGGTGACCTGGAGCGGCTGGTGCGCCTGCCACCAGGCGACGGGGGTACCGCCGCCGGAGCCCGGCTGCAGCACCGCGTGCAGCCGGCCCACGGCCAGCAGCACCGACCAGCCGGGCAGCGGCCCGGGCAGCCGGTCGAGGTCGTAGGACTGGCGGAAGCCCTGCTCCCGGAGCAGCTGGAGGAACTCGTCGCCCCCGCTGCCGTCGGTGCCGGGCCGGGCGATCGGGCCGGTCGGCTCGACCACCAGGGCCGGGCGGAGATCGTCCTCGATGAGGACGAGTCCGCTGGTGACGCCGAGGACGGCCTGTTCGGGCATGGGACCCTCCGGATCTTGCGGCTCGCTGCCGGTGATACTGCGCACCGCGCCCTGGAGCTGGTCCTCCGCGACACGCACGACCTGGGACGGGATGCACGAGGCGTGCGCGAAGGCCAGTACGGCCGTCTCGTCGCCCACGAACAGCACGGTGCTGGTGCGTTCCTGCTCGGAGTCGCCGGGGGTGCGGCAGGAGGTGCAGTCGTAGCTGCCCGGGGCGTTGTCGCCGACGAGCAGCCGGTCTGCTTCGGCGTCGCCGATTTCGGCGCGTACGTCCTCGCTGACGTCGAGCATGCGCGGCACGGGTCGCTCCTAGGAGTCGGTGCGTGGCCGGGCGGGTCCCGGCTCATGCAAGAACAACGGACGATCCGTCGCCCGGGTCACGCCCTCGGGCCCACCGATACGGCGGCACCCGGGCTCGCAGGGTGCCCGGGCCGGGCGGCCGGGTCCGCCGGCCGGGCGAGGAGCGGGACCGGGATTCCGGGCTCCGTGCCCGGTCGGCCCCCGTCGCGGGGTGCCGGCACCCCCGATTCACGCGTGCGTGACCGGGGTGCCGGCAGGGGCCTTCCGGTCCGTCGCGCGTACAGCATCGGGGGCAGCGTCCGTACGATCGACGACGGTGCGCCCGCCCGTCCGGTCCGTCAGGAGGTCCGGACGGGACCGGTCCACCGGCCGCTCCCGGGAGGACTCTGCTTCCGCGCTTCCGTCCCCGGGGCACTCGCGGACCGGAGGTGTCCGCGAGTGCTGGCAGACTCCCCGGCATGTTGGAGACCTCGGCACGACTGCTGCGCCTGCTCTCGCTCCTCCAGGCCCACCGCGACTGGAGCGGACACCAGCTGGCCGAACGCCTCGGCGTCACCCCGCGGACCGTACGGCGCGACGTCGACAAACTGCGCGAGCTCGGCTACCCCGTCCACGCCAGCCCGGGTACGGGCGGCGGCTACCAGCTCGGTGCCGGGGCGGCGCTGCCCCCGCTGCTGCTGGACGACGACGAGGCCGTGGCGGTGGTGGTCGGGCTGCGCACGGCCGCGGGCAACGGGGTCGAGGGCATCGGCGAGACCTCGGTCCGCGCCCTCGCCAAGGTCGAGCAGGTGCTGCCGGACCGGCTGAGCCGCCGGGTCGGCGCGCTGAGCGCCTTCACGGTGCCCATGGTGCGTGGGCCCGGGCCGGAGGGGAGCGCCGTCGACCCCGGCCTGCTGACCGAGCTCGCGGGCGCCTGCAGGGACTGCCGACGGCTCCGGTTCAGCTATCGGGACCACGGGGGTTCCGAGTCCCGCAGGCACGCGGAACCGCACCGGCTGGTGTGCGCGGAGCGCCGCTGGTACCTGGTCGCCTGGGACGTGGAGCGGGAGGACTGGCGCACCTTCCGGGCCGACCGGATCACGCCGACCCCTCCGCACGGTTCCCGCTTCACGCCCCGCCCGCCTCCGGCGGAGGACCTGGCCGCCTACGTCTCGCGGGGCGTCTCGACCGCCGTCTACCCGGTCCGGGGGGTGGTCCGGCTGATGGTCTCGGCGGAGGAGGCGGCCGCCAGGATCAGCCCGTCCGCAGGCGTACTGGAGGCCGTCGACGCGGGTAGCTGTCTGCTCACCGCGGGAGCGGCGAGCCTGGACGCACTGGTTGTCCACGTGCTGATGGCGGGGTTCGAGTTCGCGGTCGTGGAGCCGCCCGAGCTCACCGGGCGCATCCTGGCCGCCCGCGATCTGCTGACCTCGGCGTTGCGCAGGGCGGGGCATTCCGCATAGTGGACGCGCCGGGAGGATGTGAGGGATTGGTGTGGGCGGGTAAGTCCGACATAAGGGCGAGTGAATTCCGGGCGGCTTCCTCATGTCCGTGAAAATGCGGAAGAAGTACGGGGCCGGGCCTTCCTCCGGGACCCGCGCACAATTCCCCGGTCCTGTCGACGGGTGTGGCGGCGGCCGCCCGCATTCCCTTTTCGCTTCGTCGGACGACTTGTTCGAGTTAATTGTTCGACCGGAATGCGGATGTGGATCTTGTGACACAAGTGTGACCGATGCCGCACCCGCAGGGGGCCCGGGAGCGGGGGTTCCGCACGGATTCCGGCGCGGTCGGACCCTGCCCGGGGGTGCCCCGCACGCTCTACGGTGGAAGGTATGGCATCCCTACCGACCCCGCCCGCCCAACCCGACGACCAGCCCGGACCGTACGTCGGCCTGGGTGCCGAAGCCGCCGAGCGGCGGGCCGCGGCGCACGGCTGGACCACGGTCCGGGCCGTACCGCCGGGCACGTTCCTGACCATGGAGTTCCGCACGGGACGTATCAACTTCCAGGTCGAGAACGACACCGTGACCCGGTGCTGGATCGGCTGAGCCCCCGTCGCCCGATCGCCCGCGGGCCCTCCTCCCCTGACCGTCACCCGTACCCGCCGCGGCCCGGACACGGTTCAGGCCCCGGCCGGAGCCAGGGCCTGAACCGTGCGTCGCGGTGCTGCGGGGCGCGCTCAGCCGCCCGACATCGGGCGGGCCGGGGTGGTGGCGCCCCGGGGCGGCCCGCCCGGGTGCGACGGCCGCCGGGAACCCGCCGGGGCTCCCGGGGAGCGCTCCGCACGCAACGGGTGCGCCCCGTGCGGGGCCGGGCGGGTGCGGGCGGAGGCCCCGGCGGGCATCAGCCCCGGGACGGCCTCCGTCCCCCCGGGTGCGGCGGCGGGACCGTCCGCGCCCGCGAACGGCAGTGCGGGCCGGTGCCCGCCCGTGGCGACCGGGACGGAGATGCCCGCCCCGCGGCTCCCACGCTGCCGCCAGCGCTCGCGCCCGGCCAGGATCAGCTGCTCGGTGCGGGTGATGAGCGGCTCCGTCCAGGGCAGGGCCAGCAGGACCAGGAGCCCCGCCGCCCAGCCCAGCAGGACGTCGCTGAGCCAGTGCGTGCCGATGTACACGGTGGTGAGCCCCACGCCCAGCGACACCGTCGCCGAGATGGCCGACAGGTAGCGTCTGGCCCTCGGGGTGGTGGCCAGGTAGGCGAGGATTCCCCAGGTCACGACGGCGTTGGCGGTGTGCCCGGACGGGAATATATCGCCGCCGGCGAAGAGTTCGGCCGACCCGATCTGCGTCGCGTAGTGCGGGCCGAGGCGCCCGAGGACGTGCTTGACGCCTCCCACCGACGCGTTGAGCAGCAGCAGGGCGGCGCCGAGCGTGAGCAGCGGCCGCAGGGTGTGCTGCCGCCAGGAGCGCCAGCCGAGCCAGCTCGCGATCATCACCGCGGTCGGTCCTCGCTGTCCCAGCACGACGTAGTAGTCGAGGAAGGCGTGCAGCGACGGCCACTGCTGGTACGGCCGGAAGAGCATGACCTTCCAGTCCAGAGCCACCAGCCACGACGAGATCAGGACCAGGTGGACGATGACGAGATAGAACGCCAACGTCCCGCCGAAGAGGGCCACACGGTGACGACTCATCCGCGGGATCTCTATCTTCGGCGGTTCCGGCTCCCGGTCCAGCCGGGCAAAGATGTCGGTACGCACCCAATCGACGTTACAGCGAGTGAGTGTGTGACCCGGTCGATCCCACGGGTTTGTGATGACGATGTGATGTGACCCATGTCGCCGGACGTGCCGTTTTACGGTCCCGGAGGAAAAACAACGGGATCGGGTCTCCTCCTCCTTCCGGGTAGTTCCGTCAAGGCCGCGTGACGGCCGGTCCAATTCGCCGGATAAGGCGCGGCCCGCATTCGCCCGCTCTCTTTCCGCCCGCCACCGCCCGGGAGGAAGGGGTCCCGGCCCGCCTCCGCGGGGGAAGCGCCGGCCGCGGCGGAGCGGGCGCCGGGCGGGTGCGGGTGTGGCGCACGCCACAACACCTGCTGCTGGGGGTATGAGTTGGGCCACGTGTGACGGCGGAGGTCTCGCGTACGCTGACGGCTCACTCGCCCGTCGATGCCGGGCCCCGGGGGCGCCGCGCACCAATGCCGCTCCGGTCCGCCGAGCGCGAGGGACACATGGGAGGTACGCAGATGCCCGGGAGGAACGCGGCCGAAAGCGCCCCGCGCGCGGCCACCACCCCGAGTTCCGGCTCCGGTACGCGCCCGGAACCCCCCTCCGCGGAGGGTTCCGCCCACGGTCCGGGTCCCGCCTCCGCGGCGGGTCCCGCCTCCGAGAGGGGTTCCGGCAGGAGCCGCTGGGTCGTCCTCGTGGTCCTGTGCCTCAGCCTGCTGCTCGTCGCGCTGGACTCGACCGTGCTGCACGTCGCCGTTCCGGCCGTCACCGAGGACCTGCGGCCCGGGCCGGTCGCCCTGCTGTGGATCGTGGACGCCTACCCGCTGGTCTGCGCCTCGCTGCTGATCCTCTTCGGCACCCTCGGTGACCGGGTCGGCAGACGGCGGGTGCTGCTCTGCGGATACGCGCTCTTCGGCGCCGCCTCCGTACTCGCCGCTTTCGCGGGCAGTCCCGGGACACTCGTCGCGGCCCGGGCCCTGCTGGGGGTCGGCGGCGCGATGATCATGCCGGCCACCCTGTCGATCCTGCGCCAGGTCTTCCCCGACCGCCGGGAGCGTGCCGTCGCCATCGGAGTCTGGACGGCGGTCGCCGCCGTCGGCGCGGCCACCGGACCGGTCATCGGCGGCTTTCTCGTCGAGCACTACTGGTGGGGATCGGTCTTCCTGATCAACGTTCCGCTGATGGCGCTGGTACTCCCGGCCGGGCGCCGGCTGCTGCCCGAGTCGCGAGGCTCGGGCGAAGGCCCGTGGGACGTGCTCGGCGCGCTGATGGCCGCCGTCGGCGTGCTCGGCGCCGTACTGGGCATCAAGCGGATGGGCGCGGGAGAGGGCCTCGTCGATCCGGCCTCGCTCGTCCCGCTGGTGGCCGGCGTGCTCTTCCTCGTCCTGTTCGTCCGCCGTCAGCGGCGGCGCACGCATCCGCTGATCGACATCGGCATGTTCACCCGCCCCGCCTTCTCCACGGCGGTCGGCTGCATCGTCCTCGCCATGCTGGCCCTGGTCGGCCTCGAACTCGTCGCCGTCCAGTACCTCCAGCTCGTCCTGGACCTGAGCCCGCTCCGGACCGGTCTGCGGCTGCTCCCGCTGACCTTCGCGGCGATGGCCGCCGGGGCCACGGGCACGTACACGCTGCGCCGCCTCGGCCCCCGCAGGATGGTCGGGCTCGGCTTCGTGCTGACGGCCGCCTCGGTACTGCTGCTGACCCTGATGGGCGGCCACGACCGCCCGGCCCTGCTGACCGCCGGCTTCGTGACGCTGGGTTACGGCCTGCAGACCACTCTCTTCGGCGCCTACGAGTCGATGCTGAACGACGTCCCCGCGGACCGCGCGGGCGGTGCGGCGGCGATCGGGGAGACCTCGTACCAGCTCGGCGCGGGTCTCGGCATCGCCCTGCTGGGCAGTGTCATGAACGCCGCCTACGCCCCCGGCCTCTCCGCCCTGCACAAGGAGGGCGTACCGGCCGCCGCGGGCAGCGCCGCCTCGCACAGCCTCGGCGAGGCGTACCAGGTGGCGGACCGGCTCGGCGGCCCGGCCGGGGGACTGGTGCGGTCCACCGCGCGGCACGCGTTCGTGCACGGCCTGCACCTCACCCTGCTGGTCAGCGCCGGACTGCTGCTGCTCGGCGCGCTGGCCGCGCTGCGGCTGCCGCGGTCCATGGAGTGCGCGCCGGATCCGTGCGGCACCGGCGTGGAGCCCCGGATCGCCGGCCCCCGCACGGCGGCCCACCAGGAGCGGTCCGGCCTGCCGCCCGGCCGCGAGGTACCCGCGGCGCGACGCCGGCCGGCCGAGGTCTCCGGCTCTGGACGCGCGCCCCGCTGAGCCGTAGCGTCGACCGCGAGCCTGACTACCACTGCTAGTTTCCGGTACCCGGTCCCGGTCCCGGACACCGCGCGACCTGCCGGAGGCACGATGCGGAGCACCGAGCACGACCGTCCGAAGCCGCCCCCCTTCGACCCGGGCGACCCGATCGGCATCGACGACCTCCTCGGCCCCGAGGACCTCGCGATCCGCGCGTCCGTCCGCGCCTGGGCGGCCGACCGGGTTCTGCCGCACATCGCCGAGTGGTACGAGAAGGGCGAACTGCCCGTCATCCGTGAGCTCGCCCGCGAACTGGGTTCGCTCGGGGCGCTGGGGATGTCCCTGAAGGGGTACGGCTGCGCGGGCGCCTCGGCCGTCCAGTACGGCCTCGCCTGCCTGGAGCTGGAAGCCGCCGACTCGGGAATCCGCTCACTCGTCTCCGTACAGGGCTCGCTCGCCATGTACGCGATCCATCGCTACGGCTCCGAGGAGCAGAAGCGGCAGTGGCTGCCCGCCATGGCGGCGGGCGAGGTCATCGGCTGCTTCGGGCTGACCGAGCCCGACCACGGCTCCGACCCCGCCGGGATGCGCACGCACGCGAAGCGCGACGGGGACGACTGGATCCTCACCGGCCGCAAGATGTGGATCACCAACGGCTCGGTCGCCGGGGTCGCCGTCGTCTGGGCGCAGACCGACGAGGGCGACGCGGGACGGGGCGTGAGGGGATTCGTCGTCCCCACGGACAGCCCCGGGTTCTCCGCGCCGGAGATCAGGCACAAGTGGTCGCTGCGCGCCTCCGTCACCAGCGAGCTGGTGCTGGACGGGGTGCGTCTGCCGGCCGACGCGGTGCTGCCGGGCGTGAGCGGGCTGCGCGGCCCGCTCGGCTGCCTGAACCACGCGCGGTACGGGATCGTCTGGGGCGCCATGGGCGCCGCGCGGTCGAGCTTCGAGTCCGCCGTCGACTACGCGCGGACCCGGGAGCAGTTCGGCCGGCCCATCGGAGGCTTCCAGCTCACCCAGGCCAAGCTCGCGGACATGGCGGTGGAGCTCCACAAGGGCATCCTGCTCGCCCACCATCTGGGCCGCCGGATGGACGCGGGCTCGCTCCGCCCGGAACAGGTCAGCTTCGGGAAGCTCAACAACGTGCGGGAGGCGATCGAGATCTGCCGCACCTCGCGCACCGTCCTCGGTGCGAACGGGATCTCGCTGGAGTACCCCGTGATGCGGCATGCGACGAACCTGGAGTCGGTGCTCACGTACGAGGGCACCGTCGAGATGCACCAGCTGGTGCTGGGCAAGGCGCTCACCGGCCTGGACGCCTTCCGGTAGGGCCGACCGCCTTTGCGGGCCGGCGTCCGGAGCGTCGTGGCGAGCGCCCTGCTCAGCTCTGGTTGAAGAAGCCGCCGGTCCGGCGGCCGGAGGCCTCGCCGCTGACCACGTGGGTGTGGGCAGGGGTCAGCAGGAAGACCCGGGTGGCGACCCGGTCGATCGAACCGCGCAGGCCGAAGATCAGCCCGGCGGCGAAGTCCACCACGCGCTTGGCGTCAGCGGGATCCATGGCCGTGAGGTTGAGGATCACCGGGACGCCTTCCCGGAACAGCTCGCCGATGGTGCGCGCGTCCCGGAAGCTGTCCGGGGTCACCGTGGCGATGCGGCGTTCCCGCTCCTCGGCGGCCTCGGAGGCGACCTGCACCCGGGGGTCGGTCACCCATGCCTGGCCGTGCGTCCCCGTCTCGGCGCCTTCGGAGTACTCGTCGTCGTAGTAGCGCTCGTCATTGTCCTCCACGAGGCCCAGCCAAGCGCTCGCCTTGCGTACCGATCCCATGGACGCCTCCTCTCACCGCGGTTCTCTGATGTTCCGCATGTCTTTCGTATCCCTATGGTCGTCCATCATGCGGATAGCGCGCCAAGTGGATAGTCGGCGCGCAGGCGATTCGTGACGGTACTGATGCAGAACATGTGGCGGTTCGTCAGGGTTCCGACCGAATAAGGGGGCTTGTAGGAAGAAAATAGGATGCTCCCGTCCGTACGGGTGACGCAGAGGACGTACGGGTGAACGACCGGATCGGTACGATGACCGACGCGTGGGTGCGCGACGAATCGCGGACCGGTCGTTCAGGTTCTCGGGGGGAACGTTCGTGTTCGGAATCGTCAGGCCGTGTACGCACCGGCTGAGCGAAGGGCTCAAGGCCGAGTGGATGGCCCATCTCTGCGGGCTCTGCCTCGCACTCCGCTCCGATCACGGGCAGTTCGCCCGGATCGTGACGAACTATGACGGCCTGATCGTCTCGGTCCTGACGGAGGCTCAGACCGGCCGCGTCGCGGGCGGAAGACGCACCGCCGGTCCCTGTCCACTGCGCGCCATGCGGACCGCTCCCGTCGCCAGGGGTGAGGGTGCCAGGCTTGCCGCCGCGGTCTCCCTGGTGCTCGCCTCCGCCAAGGTGCGCGACCATGTCGCGGACCGGGACGGGCTGCTGGCGCACCGTCCGGTCGCCGCCGCCGCCCGCCGGGTCGCCGCGGGCTGGGACCGGGCCGGGGCCCGCAGCGGCGCGGCCCTCGGCTTCGACACCTCGGTCCTGGTGGACGCGGTGGACCGGCAGGCCGGGATCGAGGCGCTGGCCGTGACGGGCACCGGGCTGCTCTTCGTCACCGAACCCACCGAGACGGCCACCGCCGCCGCCTTCGCGCACACCGCGGTCCTCGCCGGCCGGCCGGGCAACGCGGCCCCGCTCGCCGAGGCGGGACGGCTCTTCGGCCGGCTGGCGCACCTGCTGGACGCCGTGGAGGACCAGCGGGCCGACGCCGAGGCCGGGGCGTGGAACCCGCTCACCGTCACCGGGACCCCGCTCGCCGAGGCCCGACGGCTCTGCGACGACGCCGTGCGGGGGGTCCGTCTGGCGCTCGCCGACACGGAGTTCAGCGACGGCAAGCTGGTGCACGTGCTGCTGGTGCACGAACTGCGCCGCGCGGTGGACCGGGCCTTCGCGACCGACTCCTGCGCGCACCGGGGGGCGTACGGGCCGCCTCCCGGCAACCCGTACGCCCCCGGTGGTCCGCACGCCCCCGGTGGTCCGGCGGCACCGCCGCCCGAGCCGCCTCCCCGTGACCGGCGCGGGCTCATCGCCGGCTGCCTGGTCTGGGCCGGACTCGCCTGCACCTGCCAGATGTGCTGCGGCACCTACGACGGCCCCTGGTCGCGGCAGCGGCGCGAGGGGCTCTGCAACGACCCCGGGGACTGCTGCGACTGCTGCGACTGCTGCTCGAACTGCTCCGACTCCTGCTCCAACTGCGGCGACGGGTGCTGCTGCGACTGCGGTTGCGACTGCTGAGCCCGCCGGGCGCCGCCGGCGGGCTGCCCCTGTCCGCCGGCGCCGCGCGGTCTCACTTGATCTCGGGCGGCGAGATCTGCGAGGTCTCGATCGCCGACTCGGTGGTGCCCCACTTCTCCAGGATGCGGTCGTAGGTGCCGTCCTTCTTGAGGCTGTTCACCGCTGCCTGGAAGGCGGGGGCCAGCGGGGTGCCCTTCTTGAAGGCGAAGCCGACGTCGAGCCGCTTGAACTCGTTGAGGAAGCGGACGTCCTTCTGCTGGGTCACCGCGTAGCGCAGCCCGTTGATGGTCGACATCACCACGTCGATCCGGCCCTGCTGGAGGCCGATCCAGATCGAGGTCGGATCGGCGAAGGTCTGCACGGTGTAGGGCTTCTCGCCCGCCGCGGAGCACAGCCCCTTGTTCTTCTCCAGCGTCACCTCGAAGGTCGTCCCCGCCCCCGTGGCGACCTTCAGCCCGCACAGCTGGGTGAGGTCGGTGACCTCCTTCAGCTTGCTGTCCTCGCGTACGGCGAAGCCCTGGCCGTCATTGATGTACGTGACGAAGTCGATCGTCGCGCGCCGTTCGTCGGTGACGCCGAAGTTGCCGGTGCCCAGGTCGTACTTGCCGCTGCCGAGCGCGGGCAGGATCGCCTCGAAGGAGGCCACCTCGCGGTGGAGCTTCAGGCCGAGCTTGCGGGCCACCGCGTCGGCGAAGTCGACGTCCGCTCCGGACAGGGTCTTGCCGTCCGCCTCGTAGAACGCTCCCGGCGGTGCGCCCGCGG
This sequence comes from Streptomyces sp. NBC_00247, assembly GCF_036188265.1. Taxonomy (NCBI): domain Bacteria; kingdom Bacillati; phylum Actinomycetota; class Actinomycetes; order Kitasatosporales; family Streptomycetaceae; genus Streptomyces; species Streptomyces sp. NBC_00247. The sequence goes on from NZ_CP108093.1 coordinate 5,850,640, forward strand.
CGCTGGCGATTCTCAGCGTTCCCGCCGAGCGGACGTCGGCGGGCAGCAGGGCCGCCGCCGCGTCGTCCTTCTTCACAGTGGACACCACGTCGTTCTTCGGGGTGTCCGCGGCGGCGGTGCCGGCCGCCTGCGCCGTGGCGGGGTCGCCCGTCCCGCACCCGGCGAGCGCGAGGGTGGCGGCGGTGATCAGGGCGAAGGCGACGGTGTGCCGGGTACGGGGCATGGTGCGGCTGCTCCAGATTCGTCGGGGCGCGCCGGGACGCGCCGGACGCGCCGAGGCGTGCCGGACGTGCCGGACGTGCTGCTCCAAAGAGGGTGTTGTGGATGTACCGGGGTATGCCGACCGGCCCCGCCGGACACGGCCCTTGGGCAGCGCGGGGCGGAGCGGGAGGTCGTCAGTGGTACGAGGGGAGGGGAGGGTGCTCTCGTGCGGGTGAAGTCACGCGGGGAGGAACGCTCGAAGACGCGCGAAGGCGCGAGCGTGCGAGGAGGAGCAGGGCGTCAGCTCAACAGGAACAGGACCACACACGACCGAAGTCGATGTGGGAGCGGGTGACCAGCCACTGCTGCGAATACATGCGCCCAGTTGAACAGGCATTCGGTGGTGCGTCAACTGCCGCCCGGCCGAGGCCCACAGTGTGGACAGGCTTGACAGGGGAGCGCGTACGCCGCTTATCTCAGGGGAGGACCAGTGCTGAGGGGCCTGGTCCGCCTCGTGCTCGCTGTGAAGCCGCGCCCCGTGTTCGATCCCGCATCCACGGAGCCCCAGCATGTCCGCGCAGACAGAATCCCTCACTTCCGTGTCCCTCTCCTCCGACCCGAAATCCGCGGCGGACCCGCCCCGGTCCGAACGCGCCGGCACGGACGTCGTCCCCCGCATCGTCCCGGTGCGCCGCACGGGCCAGTGGGTGGCCGCCGCGGTCGTCCTCGTCCTGCTCGGCCTCGTCCTCGTCTCCGTGGTCCGCAACGACGCCTTCCAATGGGACGTCGTCGGGCAGTACTTCACCACCGACTCGGTGCTGCGGGGGCTCGGTCTGACCCTCTGGCTGACAGCCGTCGTCATGGTGCTCGGCTTCGCGCTGGGAACCCTGCTCGCCGTCATGCGCCTCTCCGGCAACCGCGTACTGCGGGCGACCAGTTGGGGGTACGTCTGGCTCTTCCGGTCCACCCCGATCCTGGTCCAGCTGCTGTTCTGGTTCAACATCGGCGCCCTCTACCCCGAGATCCTCGGGGTCAACACCGTGAATCTGCTGGGCCCCGTCACCGTCGCCGTCGTCGGACTCACCCTGCACGAAGCCGCGTACGCCGCCGAAGTGGTGCGCGGCGGCATCCTCTCCGTGGAACGCGGGCAGTTGGAAGCCGCGCAGTCCCTGGGCCTGGGCCCCTGGCGCCGGTTCCGCCGGATCGTGCTGCCCCAGGCGATGCGGTCCATCGTGCCGCCGGCCGGGAACATGCTGATCGGCGCGCTCAAGGGCACCTCGATCGTCAGCATCATCGCCGTGCAGGACCTGCTCTACTCCGTGCAGCTCGTGTACCACCGCACCTACCAGATCATCCCGTTGCTGCTGGTCGCCACCATCTGGTACGTCGTCGTCACCTCCCTCCTCAGCATCGGCCAGCACTACGTCGAGCGCTACTACGCACGCGGAACGGCGGACGCCCGATGACTCCCGTACCCACCCTCGTCGTCATCGGCGCCGGACCTCGCGGCACCGGTCTGATCGAGCGCATCGCGGCCAACGCCGCCGAGCTGTACGAGGGCGCGCGGCTGGACATCCACCTCGTGGACCCCCACCCCGCCGGGGGCGGGCGCGTCTGGCGCCACGACCAGTCCCCGCTGCTCTGGATGAACTCCATGGCCCAGGACGTCACCGTCTTCACCGACGAGACGGTGCGCCAGGAGGGCCCGGTCCGGCCGGGGCCCGCGCTGGACGCCTGGGCCGAGGAGGTCAGAGCGGGCCGCATCACCGTCGACGCCGAACCCGCCGTCCTCGCCGAGATCCACGCCCTGACCGGCCAGGACTTCCCCACCCGCCGGCTCCAGAGCGTCTACCTGCGCTGGTTCTACGAGGAGTCCGCCGCCGCCCTGCCCGCCGGGATCACCGTGCACGAGCACCGCACCCGCGCCCTGCGCGTCACCGGCCCCCGCGACGGCCGGCAGCGGGTCTGGCTGGAGGGGCGCGCCGAACCTCTGCTCGCCGACCTCGTCGTCCTCACGGTCGGCCATCTGGATGCAGAACCGGACGACGAGCAGAAGGAGTTGTCCGCCTTCGCGCTGCGCCACCAACTGGTGCACCTGCCACCCGACTTCACCGCCGACACCGACCTCGGCGCACTCCGTCCGGGCGAGCCCGTCCTCGTCCGGGGCTTCGGACTGGCCTTCGTGGACCTGATGGTGCTCCTCACCGAGGGCCGGGGAGGCCGGCACGAGGGCGGCGTCTACCACCCGTCCGGACGTGAACCCGTCCTGTACGTCGGGTCACGGCGCGGAGTCCCGTACCGCTCGAAGATCGGCTACGGCTGGGAGGGGGAGCGCCCGCCCCTTCCGCACCACCTCGGACCCGAACGTGTCAAGGAACTCCTCGCCGCTCCGGGCCCGTTGGACTTCCGGCGTGACGTCTGGCCGCTCATCGCCCGCGAACTCGCCCACGCCCACTACCACCGGCTCTTCACCGCCCACCCCGAGCGCACCACCGTCGGCTGGGAGGAGTTCCAGGAGAGCTACGAAGCCGCCGAGCCGGACAGCGCCGAACTCGCCGCACTGGTGGCCCGGTCCGTACCCGATCCGGCGGACCGGCTCGACCTGGACCTGCTCGACCGGCCCCTGAGCGGCGTCACCCTCTCCGATCCGGAAGCCCTCCAGCGAGCCCTGCGCGACCACATAGCGGCCGACCTGACGCGACGTCATGACAACGCGTACTCGCAGGATCTGGCCGTGTTCTTCGGACTCCTCTCCGTCTACGTCCAGCTGATCGCCCTCGGGGACACCGGCGACAGCTGGCAGGGGTTCTTCAGCTACATCGCGTCCGGCCCGCCCGGCCCCCGGCTCGAACAGCTGCTCGCCCTCTCCCGTGCCGGAGTCGTCCGCTTCCTCGGCGCCGACACGACCGTCGAGACGGACGAGGAGCAGGGCGTCTTCCGGGCGGGCAGTCCCACCGTCCCCGGCGCGCGCACCGAGGCCCGGGCACTCGTCGAGGCACGCCTCCCGTCACCCTCCCTGCGGCACACCAGCAGCCCGCTCCTGCGCGGACTGTACGAGGACGGGGCGGCCGTCACCGAGAACGGTCTCCTCCAGGTCTCCCCGCTCGACGGCGGGATACAGGACCGCGACGGCACCACCCACCCCCGGCGCTTCGCCCTCGGCCCCTTCACCACGGCACGCGCGTCGGGCGCCTTCACCCGGCCGCGCACCGGAGGCCCCGCGTTCGGCCAGAACGACGCCACCGCCCGTACCGCGCTCACCTTCCTGCGCGCCCTCGCCGGGCGCCCCGTATTCGCCAACTGACCCGGGCGGAGACCCTCCCGCACCCCACCGGCCGGACCGTACCCACCCGTACCGCGTCCGCCGCCCCGAACCGCTTGCGAGGAAGTGCCATGCCGCTCACCACCACCGAAGCGCCACCCATGGTCGAGATCCGCGCCCTGCACAAGAGCTTCGGCTCGGCCGAGGTGCTGCGCGGCATCGACCTCACCGTCCGGCCCGGCGAGGTGACCGTCGTCCTCGGCCCCTCCGGCTCCGGCAAATCCACCCTGCTGCGCACCATCAACCACCTGGAGAAGGCCGACCGCGGCTGGATCACCGTGGACGGCGACCTCATCGGCTACCGCAGGGACGGCGACAAGCTGTACGAACTGCGCGAGCGCGAGGTGCTGCGCCGACGCACCCGGATCGGCTTCGTCTTCCAGAGCTTCCACCTCTTCCCCCACCTCACCGTGGTCGAGAACATCATCGAGGCGCCCGTCTCCGCGCTGCGCCGCCCCCGGGACGAGGCGATCGCCACGGCCGAGCGACTGCTGGAGCGGGTGGGCCTCTCCGACAAGGCTGCGGCATACCCCCGGCAGCTCTCCGGTGGGCAGCAACAGCGCGTCGCCATCGCCCGTGCCCTCGCGCTGAAGCCGAAGCTGCTCCTCTTCGACGAGCCGACCTCGGCGCTCGACCCCGAACTCGTCGGCGAGGTCCTCGACGTGATCAAGGATCTGGCCGAGCAGGGCACCACCATGATCGTGGTCACCCACGAGATCGGCTTCGCCCGCGAAGTGGCCGACACCGTCGTCTTCATGGACGAGGGGCGCATCGTCGAGCAGGGGCCGCCCGCCGAGGTGCTCGACCGGCCCGCCCAGGAGCGCACCCGCGCCTTCCTCTCCAAGGTCCTGTAGGAGCGGCGTCGCCGCCACGGGCCGCCCGTTCCCGACCGGCCGGAACACCTCCCTTCGAACCCACCGCCAGTCAACCCCCCATCGACCAGATCCCGGAAGGCTCGCATGACCACCGGCAGACCCCTCCATCTGGCCGCCGAGATCGGTGGCCCGCCCCGATACGAGCCGGACCATTACCTCGGTCTGGCGCGGCTCGCCGAGGGCGGCGCCCTCGACTACGTGACCCTCGGCGACTCCTTCGCCCGGCCCGGACCCGACGCGCTCTCCGTGCTCGCCCGGATCGCGCCCGCCACCGACCGGATCGGACTCGTCCCGACCGTCGACACCACGCACACCGAGCCCTTCCACGTCTCGTCCGCCGTCGCCACCCTGGACTGGGTGAGCCGGGGCCGGGCCGGCTGGAGTGCCGACGTCTCGTCGACGGAGGCCGTGGCCCGGCTCTTCGGCCGGCGACCCGCCCCGCCCGCCGAGGCCCTGTGGCGCGAGGCGGGGGAGGCGGCCGACGCGGGAGCCCGGCTCTGGGACAGCTGGGAGGACGACGCCGAGATCAGGGACACCGCCACCGGCCGGTTCATCGACCGGGACAAGGTGCACCACATCGACTTCGAGGGCGAGGCCTTCTCCGTACGCGGCCCCGCCATCGTGCCGAGGCCCCCGCAGGGACGGCCCGTCACGGTGATCGACGGCACCACCGCCCCCGCCCGGGCGGTCGCGGCCCGCCACGCGGACGTGGTGCACGTCCGGGCCACCACGCCCGAACAGGCGGCCGCCGCCCGCGCGGACGTCCACCGGCTGGCCGCCGCGCACGGCCGCTCCGCGCGCGAGCTCAGAGTGCTGGTCGCGCTCGCGGTCGACCTCGGCGACGCGGAGACCGCACCCGAACCGGGGCTGGAGAGCGGTCCCCCGCTGGCCGGTCACGGGACCTACTTCCGGGGCGGGCCGGTGGACCTCGCCGAACTCATCTCGCAGTGGTACCGGGCGGGCGCGGCGGACGGCTTCCACCTCACCCCCATCACTCCGGCCCGCGACCTCGAAAGGATCGTCAACGGCACCGTGGCCCTCCTCCAGCACCGCAGCCTCTTCCGTACCTTCCACCCCGGCCACACCCTCCGCGAGCACCTCGGCCTCGCCCGCCCCGCCAGCCGCTACGCGCTCGCCCGGACGGCGGGGGAGCGGCGATGACCGAGCACCGGCAGATGCATCTGGCGGCCCACTTCCCGGGCGTCAACAGCACCACGGTCTGGTCGGACCCCCGGTCCGGCAGCCAGATCGACTTCACCTCCTTCGAACATCTGGCCAGGACCGCCGAGCGGGGCAAGTTCGACTTCTTCTTCCTCGCGGAAGGGCTCCGGCTGCGCGAGTACGACGGGCGCGTCCACGACCTCGACGTGGTCGGGCGGCCCGAGTCCCTCACCGTGCTGAACGCGCTCGCGGCCGTCACCGACCGGCTCGGGCTCGCCGCCACGGTCAACGCGACCTTCAACGAGCCGTACGAGCTGGCCCGCCGGTTCGCCACCCTCGACCACCTCAGCGGTGGTCGAGCGGCGTGGAACGTGGTCACCTCCTCGGATGCCTTCACCGGTGAGAACTTTCGCCGCGGCGGCTTTCTCGACCGTGCGGACCGCTACACAAGGGCCGCCGAATTCGTCTCCACCGCACGGGAGTTGTGGGATTCCTGGGCTCCGGACGGGGTGCCCCGCCCGTTCGCGCACCACGGCCGGCACTTCGACGTCTGCGGCGAGTTCACCGTCCCGCGCTCCCCGCAAGGGCATCCGGTCGTCATTCAGGCCGGCGACTCGGACGAGGGCCGGGAGTTCGCGGCCGGTGCCGCCGACGTCGTCTTCACCCGGCACGGCACCCTGGAGGCCGGACGCGCCTTCTGGGCCGACGTCAAGGGGCGCCTCGCGAAGTACGGCCGGGACTCCGACGACCTGAAGATCATGCCCGGCGTCACGGTCGTGGTCGCCGACACCGACGCGGAGGCCCAGCAGGACGCCGCCGAGATCCGCCGCCTCCAGGTCTCCCCGCAGAACGCGATCCTCGCCCTCGAACAGGTATGGGGCCGCGACCTGTCCTCGTACGATCCCGACGGGCCGTTCCCTTCGGTGGACCCGGAGCCGGAATCCGGGTTCGTGCAGGGCCGGGTGCGGGTCGCCGACCCGTTCGCCGTGGCCGCGAAGTGGCGGGCGCTGTCGGAGGAGAAGGGGCTCTCCATCCGGGAGACCGTGATCGAGACCACCACCCGGCAGTCCTTCGTCGGCAGCCCGCAGACCGTGGCCGCCGGACTGACCGCCTTCGTCGACGGGAAGGCGGCGGACGGCTTCATCCTGGTGCCGCACCTCACCCCCGGCGGTCTGGACGCCTTCGTCGACCGGGTCGTCCCCCTCCTCCAGGAGCGCGGAGCGTTCCGCTCCGAGTACACCGGTTCCACCCTGCGGGAACACCTCGGGCTGGCCGAACCCGTATGGAAAGGTTGAGCGCATGAGCACGCACGCACAGCAGGAATGGCGCAGCTGGCACGAGGGGCGCGTCGCGGCGGTGGCGGCGCCCTACGGGCCGCTCTCGCTGGCCGGTACCCACTGGCTCGCCGACTACCCGGAAGGGCGAATTCCGGCCGTCCCGGGAGAGTGGCGCGCGGACGGTGACGACCTCGTCCTGACCGCCGGCGCCGAGGACGGGCTGACCGTCGACGGCAAGCCGCTCACCGGCGACGTCCGCCTCGGCCCCGACCTCGGGCCGGTCGACGACGCCCGGGTGGGCCTCGGCGGACGGCGCTTCGTCGTGCTCCGCCGCGAGGGTCTCTGGGCGGTCCGGGACTTCGATCCGGCGGCGCCGAACCGGCACGCGTTCAGGTCCGTCGAGGCGACGCCGTACGACGAGCGCTGGAGCCTGTCCGGCACCTTCCGCCGGTACGAGGACCGCACCGTCCGGGTGAGGAACGCCGACGGCGTCGAGCGCGGCCTCCCACTCGCGGGTGAGGCGACGTTCGTCGTGGACGGAACCGAGCACGCCCTCCAGGCCGCGGTAGAGCCGGACGGCTCGCTGTGGATCGTCTTCGCCGACGCGACCAGCGGTGACAGCAGCTTCCGGTTCCGCTTCCTGCGGCCCGCCGCCCCCGCCGCGGACGGCTCGGTGACGGTCGACTTCAACCACGCCCTGCTGCCGCCGTGCGCCTTCGCCGATCACTTCATCTGCCCCTTCCCGCCGCCGGGCAACACCCTCCCGATCGCCGTCCCCGCGGGGGAGCGGAAGCGGCTCGACGGCTGAGCCCGCGTCACCCGGCCCCGGCCCCGGCAGCCCGTACGCTGCCGGGGCCGGGGCGTCTCTCCGTTCCGCGCGGCCCGGGGCGGCCGAAAGGCGCCCTTGCGCCGCGCGCGGGCGGTCCCAAATACTCCCAAGCAGCGCTTGTCAGGAACACGGCATCCGCATAGCGAACACCTGCCGGAAGTCCGACGCCTGACCGCGCCTCACGGGTCCGCCACCCCACGGACGGGCCCCTGATTCCCCCTTGGAGGAACGCGAAGTGAGGATCAAGCGCACCACCCCCCTCAGCGCCGTCGCCAGACGCGGCAGGGCCGTCGCCGTCGCGGCGGGCCTGGTCGCCGTAGCGGCGCTCGCCGTCCCCGCGGCCAACGCCGACTCGGCCGGTACGTACAGCACCACCCAGCTCACCGCCGCGAGCGACGCCGTGCTCACCGCAGACGTCCCGGGCACCGCCTGGAGCGTCGACCCCGCCACCAAGCGCCTCGTGGTCACCGTCGACAGCACGGTCACCCAGGCAGAGATCGCGAAGATCAAGGAGACCGCGGGCGACGAGGCCGGCGCCCTGCGCATCGAGCGCACGGCCGGCACCTTCAGCAAGCTGATCTCGGGCGGCGACGCGATCTACGCGAGCAGCTGGCGCTGCTCGCTCGGCTTCAACGTCCGCAGTGGCAGCACCTACTACTTCCTGACCGCCGGGCACTGCACCGACGGCGCGGGCACCTGGTGGTCCAACTCGGCCCACACCACCACGCTCGGCACCACCTCGGGATCCAGCTTCCCGGGCAACGACTACGGCCTGGTGACCTACACCAACAGCAGCGTCACCAAGAGCGGCACCGTGGGCAGCGTGGACATCACCGGCGCGGCGAACGCCACCGTCGGTCAGTCCGTGACCCGCCGCGGCTCCACCACCGGCATCCACAGCGGCACGGTGACCGGCCTCAACGCCACCGTCAACTACGGCAACGGGGAGATCGTCTCGGGTCTGATCCGCACCAACGTGTGCGCCGAGCCCGGCGACTCCGGCGGCCCGCTCTACTCCGGCACCCTGGCCATCGGCCTCACCTCGGGCGGCAGCGGCGACTGCACCTCGGGCGGCACGACCTTCTTCCAGCCCGTCACCGAAGCGCTGAGCGCGTACGGAGTCAGTGTCTTCTGATCCGACGGTCCGCCGGTGCCCGCACGCGCCGGCGGACCCCACGGACCCGGCCCGTGGCGCGTTCCGTGATTCCGCGGACGCGTAGAGCCCCCGTTCGCTTCGAACGGGGGCTCCCGCGCGCCCCCCGCCGTGCGGGATGATGGCCGCACGGTCGGACGCAGAGGAGCGTCGGGGGCGGACGCCAGGTCCGTACGGAGGGGTGCCTCCGGCTCCCGCAGACACCCAGGGGGTTCGAGGCCCGTGCATCGCATCGGAGTGACAGGACACCGTTCCATTCCCCCGGCGGCCTACGCCCAGGTGTACGAGGGCCTGTGCGAGGCGCTGCGGGTGAGCGGGGAGTCACTGGAGGCGCTCTCCAGCCTCGCCGTGGGGGCGGACCAGCTCTTCGCCCAACTGGCCCTCGCGCGCGGCGCGCGGTTGACGGCGGTGATCCCCAGCGACGACTACGAGAAGTGCTTCGAGGAGGAGGAGGACCTCGCGCGCTACCTCATGCTCAAATCCCTCGCCGGGAGGGAGGTCCGGCTCGACCACCCGCACTCCACGGACGAGGCCTACTACGCGGCGGGCACCTGGATCGCCGACCACTGCGACCGGCTCGTCGCCGTCTGGGACGGCCTCCCGGCCCGAGGGCTCGGCGGCACCGGCGACATCGTCACCTACGCGCGCGCCCTGGGCCGCCCGGTCACGGTGATCTGGCGCGAAGGCGTGCGCCGCGACTGAGGGACGCGCACCCACGGTAGGTGATGGGCCCTCAGCCGCGGTGGCGCGCCAGCCAGTCCGTGTGCTCGGGGGAGACGATGCGCTCGGTCTCGAAGACCGCGACCGGCCACTGCCGTTCGGTGAGCGAGGTCTCCATCGCCGCCTGCATCGACTCCAGATCCTTCTCGACCACGGAGTGGGCCGAGATCAGCGGGTGGTGGCGGCGCGTCTCGTTCCAGGCCAGGCACCCCGCCGCGGCGGCGGACAGCACCCCGGTCAGCCCGAAGGACCGTCCCGTCCCGAAGGTCTGCAACAGGCAGAGGGCCAGCGCCGGCACCGTCAGCGCCGCCACCGTGCCCGACCAGACCAGCGCACCCCGTCGGGAGACCAACTGCCTTCTCCGGTACCAGCGTCGCTGTTCGATGAGCCGGTCCCGGATGTACGTCTCCTTGCGTACCGTGTACGCCCTGTCCCGCAACTGCCGCATGGAGTCGGTGATGAGGCCGCCGTCCGGACCGTCGAGGCCGTCGCGGGGATCGTCCCATCCGGCCTTCCGCAGTTCCTGGAGACCCTCTTCCAGCCTGCTGGCGAAGACCGCCTCGGGGTGCTGCGTCGTGGTGTCGAACGGTGAGCCGTGCACGGCGTAGCGCCAGCAGTTCGACTTGATGAACTCCGCTGCGGAGCGGTTGAGTTGCCAATGCGACTTTGCTTTGCGGTGCGAGGCGAGGAAGGTGATGACCAGAACACTGGCGTAGGCCAATGCCCCGAGTAAGTCCAGTAGTTGGAGCGAGTCCCCGACCTCCACGCTCCACGGCAGGGCGGCCGGCACCGCCCCGAGGACGAGGAGGGCCAGCTGCGCGCGGTTCGTGCGGGTCGTCTCCCGCTGCCGGGCGACCGCGACGGCGTCGGTGCGGTGGAAGAGTTCGGGCAGGTCGGCATTCCTGAAGACCATGCTCCGCAGGGGTTCAGGAATCGCCGTCATGTCCGCTCCTTGATCAAAACAGGGGGAGTCCTGCTGATGGAATGGCCTGTTCCGCCCATTCGGGTAACTTCCGCGCTCCGATGGGGGTACACATGTCTGTGAAGATGTGCTCGTCGAGAATCTGAGAGTAAAGTCGTGACGCCGGACACTGCAATGGTGCAGCTGGCCGGTGCTGTTTCCATGTCCGGAACGAGCCACTCAAGGACGGCCGTGAAGACCTACGCATTCCCCTCCTCCTTCGCCACCGCGAAGACCAGCCGTGTGCCGCTCTCCAAGATCGAGATCGCCGGTGGCGACGCCGCCGAGAAGCTCGGGCGGATCGTCACGGTTTCCGGCGGTCGCCCGAACAAGGCGTCGACGTTCAACTCTTCGCTCTGATCCGGAGTTCGCCCGGGGACGTGTCGTGACAGATCGTCACTCACGTACGGCCGACGCACCTGGTGCCGATGGCTAGAATGACGGAATGACAGGACCCCCGGTCCCATTCCGTGAAATCGTTCTGAAGGTTCACAGCAGGTGCGATCTTGCCTGTGATCATTGCTATGTCTATGAACATGCTGACCAGAGTTGGCGAACCCGCCCCAAAACAATCTCTGACCAGGTGATTCAGCGGACGGCTCAGCGGTTGGCTGAGCACGCCAGGACACATGCACTGCCCTCCGTGTCAGTGATCCTGCACGGAGGGGAGCCGCTACTCGCGGGCCCCGCGCGCTTGCGCCGCGTCTGCGAGGAGTTCGGCTCCGCGCTCGCGGGCGTCGCCGAACTGGATCTCCGTATCCACACCAATGGCCTTCAGCTCAGTCCGCGGTATCTGGATCTCTTCGACGAGTTCGACGTCAAGGTGGGCATCTCCCTCGACGGCGACCAGGCGGCCAACGACCGGCACCGTCGTTTCGCGGACGGTCGCAGCAGTCACCCGCTCGTGCTCAAGGCTGTGGAGCTGCTCCGGCAGGACCGCTATCGCCACCTGAATCTGGGCCTCCTCTGCACGATCGACATCGCCAACGACCCGCACGCGGTGCTCGACGCCCTGACCGAACTCGAACCCCCGCTCATCGACTTCCTCCTTCCGCACGCCACCTGGGACGATCCGCCGCCGCGCCCCGACGGGTCACCCACCGCCTACGCCGACTGGCTTCTCGCGATCTTCGATCGCTGGCAGGAGCAGGGGCGTCCGGTGCCGGTCCGGCTGTTCTCCTCCGTGGTGTCCACCCTGGGCGGCGGACCGAGTCTCACGGAATCGCTCGGGCTCGCCCCCACGGACCTGGTCGTCGTGGAAACGGACGGGCAACTCGAACAGGTGGATTCGCTCAAGAGCGCGTACGAGGGAGCCGCCGCGACCGGCTTCGACGTCTTCACGCACTCCTTCGACCAGGTGGCGGCCCACCCGGGAGTGCGGGCTCGCCAGCTCGGCCTGACGGGCGTCAGCGAGGACTGCCGCAGTTGCCCCGTCGTACGTTCGTGCGGGGGAGGGCTCTACACCCACCGCTATCGCTCCTCCAACGAGTTCGACAACCCGTCCGTGTACTGCGCGGATCTCGAAGCCCTGGTGCGCGGGATCGAGGAGCGCACGGCGTCGGCCCTCGTCTCTCCCGCACTGTCCGGCCCGGCCGGGGCGGCCGCCGAGCAGCACGAACTCACGCGCACGCTGCTGGCCGGCCTCCACGCCCTGCTCGGTGGCCTCGCGGGCGAGCCGTGGCTGCGGGCGTGGGAACGGGCGGGCGCCTTGGAGGCGTCGGACGTCGGGGTCGCGGGTCTCGACCACGTACTCGCCCACCCGTACGCGCGTTCCTGGCTCCAGGGGACCGTGGAAGGCCTCCGCACCGACGAGGACCGGGCCGTCGCGGACGCATCGGTACTCACCTCGTACGTGGCTGCGGCGACAGTGCTGGCCGGTCTGACGGACCCGGTGCCGGTGAGCTACCGACGAGGCGAACTCTTCCTTCCCACGCTCGGAGAACTGACGCTCGGAGACGCGGACGACCACGGGACGGTCCTCGTCCGGGGCGAGGACGGCGGATTCGTGGTGGAACGCGAGAGCGGTGAGGAGCTGCGCGTCGGTCCCGGGAAGCCGGACGGTGGTGACTGGCGTCCGGTCCGCCGGCTCGCGGTGACCGGACGGTCCGGCTGGGCCGTCGACGATCTCGACCCGTACCGGGACTGCCACGCGGCGCCGGCGGCGCCCCGTCTGGAACCCGAGGCCTTCCAGGCCTTCGGCGAGGCCGTCCTCCGTGCCTGGGCCCGGATCGAGGCGGTGGCCCCGGCGGTGGCCGAGGCCATGGCGGAGGCGGTGACCACCATCACCCCGCTGATCCTCGGCGGTCGGGCCGAGGGGCCACGCGGCCATGGGGCTCTCGGAGTCCGGGTGGATGCCGAGGGCGACGAACTGGCGGTCGAAATGGTGCGCGCCCACCGCAGAAGTGAACTGCGGGGTCTGTGCGACGTCACGGACCTGTACGCGGCGGACGGGGACTGGGAGTATCTGTCGCCCTGGGACGGGACGGCCGTTCCGTTCTCCCGTCTGCTGGCCGAGACCCATGAACGCGTGGGTGTCGGGCTGTTCGACCCGGAATTCCCGGCGGGCGTACAGGAGGCGCTCGATCTGCTCGAAGGGGCCCCCGAACCTACCGTTCACGGAAAACGACTGTTGGACGTGCTCCGAAAGGAGCTCAGCGGTACACAGGGGACAAGCGGGAACAACCGTCCCAGGACAATCTTCGATCAAGAAGGTAAGTGATCGGTCCTCCTGGGGAGATGACTGAAAAGGGGCGATGAATGACCGAAGATCAGAGGAGCGAAGTGCGGTCCGCTCCGGAATGATGAATTCGCTCGCATTCACTCCGTAGCATCGGATGTGGGTGCTCACACAGGACGGGGGTCGTGTGCACGCATGATGCAACAGCGAGCGTCGGACCATCGGCCGTACTTCTTCCTCAGTTACGCGCACACACCGGGGTACGGCGGTGGAACGGACCCCGATATGTGGGTCGAACGCCTTTTCCAAGATCTCTGCGGCCATGTGATGGCCATGACCGATCTTCCCGCGGGTACGCCCGCGGGCTTCATGGACCGGGAAATACGATCCGGCGAGGGCTGGTCGGAACGGCTCGGCTCGGTGCTCGCCACCTGCCGGGTCTTCGTTCCGCTGTTCTCGCCGCGCTACTTCGCCAGTGAGATGTGCGGCAAGGAGTGGTACGCCTTCGAACAGCGCGCGATCCACCATCGGGCCCGCTCCAACCAGTCGGCCGAGGCCATCGTCCCCGCGCTCTGGGTACCGGTGCCGCCCAGTCAGTTACCGGGCTCCGCCGAGCGGATCCAGTTCAACCACCGGGACTTCGGAGAACGCTACGTCAGCGACGGGCTCTACGGGCTGATCAAGCTCAGGCTCTTCGCCCAGGAGTACGAACGAGCCGTCTACGAGCTGGCCAAGCGCATCGTCACCGTCGCCGACACCGTGCGGATCGACACCGGGAGACCCGTCGACTACCGCCTCGCCCCCAGCGCCTTCGGCTCCCGCAGCAGCGGGGCGGGAGCACCGAAGCCGATGCGGATCACCATCGCCGCACCCACTCGCCACGATCTGCCGCCCGGGCGGGACACGGCCTACTACGGCGACAACCCGCAGGACTGGAACCCCTACCACCCGGCCGCCGCGCGCCCGCTGGCGTACGTCACCGAAGAGCTCGTCCGCTCGCTCAACTACCAAGCGGTGATCGGCTCGTTCGACGAGGACACCGGCCAGTTGGAGGACAAGCGGGCGCCCACCACACCGGAAATACTCATACTCGACCGTTGGGCGCTCCAGGACGAGGACCGCCGCCGCAGGCTCGCCGCGTTCGACGCCGAGAACAGACCCTGGGTGATCCTGGTGGTGCCATGGAACCGGGACGACCCGCAGAGCCCGGACGCGGAGGCGGAACTCACGGCGATCCTCGAACGGACCCTGCCCGTCAAGATGAGCCAGGGACGCGCCTTCTGCCGCGTCGCGGCCAAAGGAGTGCCCAGCATGGAGGCGTTCGGCCAGATCCTGCCCCAGGTCGTCGAAGTCGCCGCGCAGCAGTATCTGCGCAACGCGACCGTCTATCCGCCCGGCAGCGGCGGCGGGCACAGCGAACGCACCCGACTGACGGGCCCCATGGGCAACACGCAGTTCATACCCGACACGCTCCACCCTGGGACGCAAGCGGAGGACGTATGACAGCCGGTCGTGACGGGCGGATCGTCACTTTCTACTCGTACAAGGGAGGCACGGGGCGCACCATGGCCCTGGCCAACACCGCCTGGATCCTGGCCGCCAACGGCAAGCGGGTACTGGCCGTCGACTGGGACCTGGAGGCACCGGGCCTGCACCGGTTCTTCCACCCCTTCCTCGACCCCTCCACGCTCGGCGCCACCACGGGCGTCATCGACCTCATCACCGACTACGCCTGGGCCGCCACCAGCCCCGCACAGCGTCCCGACGACTGGCACCGCGACTACGCGCGCATCCAGCAGCACGCCGTCTCCCTGACACCGGAGGCGCTCGGCTGGGAGTTCCCCAGGGGAGGCACCCTCGACTTCGTCTCGGCCGGGCGCCAGAACCGTGAGTACTCCGCGGCCGTCTCCACGTTCGACTGGGACAACTTCTACGACCGGCTCGGCGGCGGGAACTTCTTCGACGCCCTGCGCGACGACATGAAGGCCAACTACGACTACGTCCTCATCGACAGCCGTACCGGTCTCAGCGACATCGCCGACATCTGCACCGTCCACCTCCCCGACGTACTGGTGGACTGCTTCACCCTCAGCGACCAGTCCATCGACGGAGCCGCCTCCGTGGCGCGCCAGATGGCCGAGCGCTACACCGGGCGTCCGATCGCCATCTACCCCGTTCCGATGCGCATCGACGAGGGCGAGAAGGAGAAGGCCGACGCCGGACGGGCCCTCGCCCGCTTCAAGTTCGACCGGCTGCCGCGCGACCTGTCCGGCGACGAACTCACCGCCTACTGGGGTGCGGTGGAGATCCCGTACCGCCCCTACTACGCGTACGAGGAGACGCTCGCGACCTTCGGCGACGAAGCCGGACTCTCCAACTCGCTGCTCTCCGCGTTCGAACGGCTCGTGTCGGTCATCACCGACCAGGAGGTCACCGCCATGCCGGCGGTCGCGGAGGACGTCCGGCTGCGCATCCGCGATGCCTTCACCCGGCGCAGGCCCGCCCTCCCCGCCGACATCTTCCTCAACTACGTCGCGGAGAACCGGATGTGGGCGGACTGGATCGAATCAGTCCTGACCCGGGCCGGTTTCCGGGTCGTGCCGCGCGACGTCTCCACCGAGCGGGAGGACCGGGAACCGCCCACCACCGCGCCGGACACCGCCGCCCGCACCGTCGTGCTGCTCTCCAGCGCCTATCTCAAGTCCCAGCGCGCCACCGAACTGTGGCAGCGGGCAGCCGCCGAGGACCAGGGAGGCGGCCGACGCCAGATCCTGTTCCGCGTCGGAGACGTCCGGCTCACCTCCTCCTACATCGACCGCAACCCGGTCGACCTCTTCCGGCTCGACGAAACCCATGCCATGGCCGCCCTGCTCCGCGCACTGGACCGCCCGACCCAACTGGTCGACGGGGCGGCACCGGGGCCCAGGTTCCCCGGCACGGTCCCGAAGATCTGGAACGCCCCGCCGCGCAACCCCGGATTCACCGGCCGCTCCCTGGTACTGGAACGCATGCGCGACCAGCTCGGCGGCGGCATGGCGGTGGTGCTGCCCCAGCCACAGACCCTGTACGGCCTCGGCGGCGTCGGCAAGACACAGGTGGCGCTGGAGTACGTGCACCGCTTCATGGCCGACTACGACCTGGTGTGGTGGATCGCCTCCGAACAGACCGACGACGTGGTCGCCGGACTCGCGGAACTCGCCTCCCGGCTGGGAGCGCAGGGCGGCGACGACATGGCGGCGGCCTCCAAGGAAGCGGTCGACCTGCTGCGCCGGGGAGTGCCCTCCGACCGGTGGCTGCTGGTCTTCGACAACGCGGACGACCCCGAGCGGATCAGGCGTTACTTCCCGCAGGGCGGCTCCGGCCACATCCTGGTGACGTCCCGGAACCAGGCCTGGTCGCAGCACGGCGACGCGCTGCCCGTCGACGTCTTCCTGCGCGAGGAGTCCGTCGAACACCTCCGCCGCCGAGCCCCCGGTCTCAGCCAGGAGGACGCCGCGCGGGTGGCCACGGCCGTCGGTGACCTGCCGCTCGCCGTCGAACAGGCCGCCGCCTGGATCGCGGAGACGGCGACCCCCGTCGACACCTATCTCGACCAGCTCGCGGAGCAGGCCGCCCAGGTACTCTCCCTCAACCAGCCCGCCGGCTACCCGGAACCCGTGGCAGCCACCTGGAACGTCTCCATCGAGCGGCTCAAGGAACGGTCGCCGGCGGCGGTGCGGCTGCTCCAGCTCTGCGCCTTCTTCGCGCCCGAGCCGATCAACGCGAACCTCCTGTACAGCAAGGAGATGATCGAGGCGCTGAAGCCGTACGACTCCTCCCTCCAGGAGAAGCTCGTCCTCGGAAGGGTCATCCGGGAGATCGGCCGTTTCGCGCTCGCCAAGGTCGACCAGGTCTCCAACTCGATCCAGGTGCACCGGCTGGTGCAGGCCGTCATCAAGGCCCAGCTCAGCGAGGAGGAGCAGCGGGAGGCCCGGCACGTGGTCCACCGCGTCCTGGCGGGGGCCCGGCCGGACGACGACGAGCCGATCGACAACCCGGAGAACTGGGCGCGGTTCGCCACCATCTGGCCGCACCTGGGACCGTCCGGGGCCCGCCACTGCGGGGAGCCGGAGACCCGCAGGCTGCTGATCGACCGCGTCCGCTACCTCTGGAAGCGCGGCGACGTCCGCACGGCGGGTGCGCTGGGCGCCGAACTCCGGGCCACCTGGGCGGAGATGCTGGGGAAGGAGGACATCCAGTACCTCTATCTCTGCTTCCACATCTCCAACATCTTCCGCTCGCGCGGGCGTTACGTGGAGGCCAAGGAGCTCGACGAGATCACCCTCCAGCGGCAGCGCGACATCCTGGGTGCCGAGCACCCGCACACCTACATGACCACGAGCAGTCTGGCGACCGACCTCGGCATGCTGGGGGAGTACGGCCGGGCGATCGAGCTGGCCACCGAGGCCCGGGAGGGCTTCGGCGAGATATTCCACGAGGGCCATCCGAGGACGCTCGCGGCGGCGAACAACCTGGCGCTCAACCTGCGCCTGGTCGGGCAGTACTCCCGGGCGAGGGAGATCGACCAGGAGGTGTACGACCGGCGCAGCGAGGTGCTCGGGGCGGAGCATCCGTACAGTCTGTCCTCCGCCGTGAGCCTTGCTCGCGACCTGCGGGACGTCGGCCGGTACGAGGACTCGGTGGCGCTGCTCAGCCGCACGTACGACAGCTACAAGAGGACTCTCGGGCCCTCCTTCCCCGGCACGCTCTCCGCCGCCAAGGCGCTCGCGGTGGCACTGCGCCGGGCGGGGCAGCTGGAGGACGCCCGCAGACTGACACTGGCCACCCGTGCCAGGTACCGGGCGAAGTACACCTCCGTCAACCCGGAGTCGCTGGCCTGCGACCTGAACCTGGCGGCCGACTTCTACGCGATCGGCGAATCGACCCAGGCGAGGGACACGGCGAAAGAGGTGGTCGACCAGTACCTGCTGGTGCCGGGCGAGAGGCACCCGTACACCCTGGCCGCGCAGAACAACCTGGCCGTCTACCTGCTCGGCTCGGGGGAGGCGGAGGAGGCGGCCAGGACGTCCCGGCGGGTCGTCGACCTGATGCGGGAGCTGTTCGGCAGGGAGCACCCGCACACGCTCTTCTGCGTGATGAATCTGGCGAACGCGACCGCGGCGCTGGGGGACGAGGAGCTCGTACTGGAGACGGAGCAGTTCCTCGCCGGGCAGCTCGCGGAGGCTCTCGGGGCTCAGCATCCGGAGGCGCTGGCCATGGTGGGGAACATGGCGGTCACGCTGGAAGACCTCGGCCGCGGGGACGAGGCCCAGAAGGTGCGGACGAGGATCGTCACCGAGCTGGCCCGCCAGCTCGGTGACGATCATCCGATGACGCGGATCGCGCGGGACGGGAGAAGGTTCGAGCGGGAGCTGGAGCCGATCCAGGTCTGAGCGCACGGTGAAGGGCGGGCCGCCATCCGGGAGGCCCGCCCTCATCGTGCGGTCGAAAGGGTTCCGGCGGAGCTCAGCTCATCGAACCGACGCTGGACTCACGTTCGTCCAGGAGCCAGTTCAGTACCCGCGGGAGCACCGACAGGGCGTCGAAGTGGGCCGCGGTCGGTTCGAGCACGGTGGTCGCGCCCGGAATCCTTCCGCCCAGCCAACGGGAGTGGCTGGCCGGTGAGAAGACGTCCTTCTCGCCGTGCCAGAGCATCACCGGGCAGGTGATGTCGGCCGGGTCGAAGCCCCACGGCCTGCTGAAGGCGATGGCGTCGTCGATCCAGCCGTACGCCGAAGTCCGCAGACCCTCGCTGTAGTTGCGCAGCAGCAGTGAGCGGATGCCCGCGTCGTTCACCACCACCCTGTCGGAGTCGGTGAGTTCGCGCCGCAGGTCGTCCAGGAGCCGTACCGGGTCGACCCGGATCTCGGCGGAACGGACGATGAAGGACTCCGTGAGGCTGTCCGGGTCGGCCGCCGCGGTGGAGTACGCCAGCACGTTGGAGGCGGCCATCCCCTCGAACCAGTCGAGCCCCGGTGCGTCCCAGGGGGCCAGGGTGACCAGAGCGGCCGCCCTGGTCACCCGGTCGGGCATCAGTGCTGCGCAGGCCAGGGCGTGCGGGGCGCCGCCGGAGCGGCCCACCACGGCGAACCGTTCCAGGCCGAGGGCGTCGGCGATGGCGCGTACGTCCTCGACGACGTCGCTCACGCGGCGGCCCGGATGCCGGTCGGACTCGCCGTAGCCGGGCCGGTCGTAGGTGATGAGCTGGGTCTGGCGCTGGTACATGACCATGCCGCGCGGAGCGGGCCCGAGCCTGCTGCCCGGGGTGCCGTGCAGCAGGAAGACCGGTCTTCCGTGCAGATCCCCCTGACGCTCCACGATCAGGTGACGTCCGTCCGTCACGCGCACCCGATTGCGCACCCGTACCTCCTCAAGTCCCCGGCCGGCCCGGGCGTTTGTGCCCGGTGCGCGCTGCCTCATTTCGATGATGGGTCATCAAAGGCCTTATGCGCACTACCTGTTGGGAGGGAAACGGAGTCACACGGTGTGTGCGCCCCCTGGAGGGGTTCCCGTGCTTCCTGAGGCGCCGGGTGACGGACGCGGCGTGCCGCCGGTCCCACCGGTTCCGTTGGCGTCCGTCCGCTTGTGGCGCAGGGAGAGCAGCAGTGTCAGGGCCGTACCGGCCACCGCCCAGGCGGAGAGGACCAGCAGGGATCCGGTGACCGCGTTGCCCCGGAAGTAGGCGATCGAACGGGCGACCCAGGTGCCGGCGCCCGGGGGCAGGGCCGGGCCGATCGCGCGCCAGAAGTCCGGCAGCATCGGCAGCGGGAAGGCGCCGCCCGCGCTCGGGTTGCCCGCGATCACGATGATCAGGACGGCCAGCCCGATGCCGACGATGCCGGTCAGCGCCTGCAGGGCGAGGGTGATCATGCCGGTGGCGAAGACGACCAGCGCGCCCAGTCCCGCCAGTCCCCAGAGGCTGCCGGGCAGCGCGCCGAGGACGGGCCCGACGATGATCGCGCCGCCGATGCCGCCCAGCACCGAGTACACCGCCATGACCAGGGTGCGGATGAGCGCGCGTCGGAGACTGGCCGGCCGGGAGCCCGCGCTGATCGCGAGGATCGAGGCGCAGAGATAGCCGCCCACGCACCAGCCGACGACCAGGTAGAAGGACGAGAGCCCGTCGAAGTCGTCGGAGGAAGCAGGGGCCAGGTCGACGGTCCGCACGGTGCGCTGCTGCTGGGCCAAGGCCGCGGTGGTGGTCTTCTCCAGGGAGGTGGCGAGCGCGGAGCCGCCGCCGGAGGCGACGAACAGGGTGTCCGTCGTGCCGGTCGGGTTCACCACGAGGGCGCCGTCGATCTCACGGTTCATGATCTGCCGGCGTGCCTCGGCGGCGTCGTCGACGGCGCGTGGGTCGAGCGGGCCGCCCGGGAGCCCGTCCAGATCGGTGACCAGCTGCTGGGACGCCTGCGGGGGCGCCACGACACCGAAGGGGACGTCGGTCGGCACCGGCCGGTGCAGCGCGCCCACGTAGGAGGCGATGAAGAGCAATTGGAGGACCAGCACGCCCAGGACCAGCAGGGCGGCCCGTGGCGTGACGGCCTGTTTGACCTCGCCGGCGAAGTTCATGCCCCCACGCTCGATCCGGCCGGCACTTCGCGCAGGCGGTGCGGGCCGAATGGCGCAAGGGGGCGGCGGCCCGCCCGTTGTCACGCGGCGGGCGGGTGCCTTCGAGGTGCCCCCGCCGGCGCCGGGGCCAGGCTCGCGGGCCGTACGGCCCCCGCGCCGAAGCGCCGGCGGGCCCGGTCCGAGGCGGCCTCGGCGGCGCGGGACCGGTCGTCGACCGGGTCCAGGGAGAGCTGGCGCGGGGCGTCCTCGGCGGGCGAGAGGGCGTCCGCACGCAGGGTGTAGGCGCGCACCCGGGCACGTTGCAGGCCGAGCGAGTCCAGCAGCCCCAGCGCGGCGGTGGCGAGGAGGGGGGAGTGACCGGTGGGTTCGGCACAGGTACGGGTCCGGGTGCTGGACGTCCGGTCGGCGTACCGCACGGTGAGCGTCAGCCGCCCGGCGACCTGGTGCCCGGCGCGCAGGCGCAGGCCCAGCCGTTCGGCCAGCCCCAGTACCGCCCGGTGGTGCAGTCCGGGGTCGAGGCAGTCCCGGTCGAGCACCAGATCGACGGAGAGGTGGGCGGCCGGCTCCTCGCGCACGACCGGACGGGGGTCGCGGCCCCGCGCGTGCTCGGCCAGCAGCCGAGCGGGACCGGCGCCCAGCAGACGCTGGAGGGTCAGCGGCGGCAGGTCGGCGATCTGGCCGATGGTGTGCACGCCGTACCGCCCCAGCGTGGTCGCCGTGGCGCGGCCGATGCCGGGCAGCGCGGTGACCGGGCGGGGGCGCAGCCAGGAGTCCGCCCGGTCGGCGGGGACCTCCGTGGTCTCGCCCGGCCCGGACACGTCGGCCGCCATGGCGGCCAGCATGCGGTTGCCGGCGAGCCCCGCTCCGCACTCGATCCCGTACAGGGCGAACAGGCGGAGCTTGACCATCTGGACCAGGTCGTACGGGGGCAGGCCGAAGTAGCGCAGCGCCGAGGTGAGGTCCAGCTGCACGGCGTCGGGCGGGACGGCCTGGACGTGCGGGGTGATGCCGGACATCAGCTCGACGATGTCGGCGTACCGCTCCTCGTCCGGCACCGCGTGCAGGTGCAGATGGGCGATGTGGCGGCGGCGGACCGGGCGGGGGGCCGTCATCCCGCGCTCCCCTGGCTGGTGTGGCCGAGCCTGCGCAGGTCTGCCGAGCGGCTGCCGGCCGGCTGGAGG
Organism: Streptomyces sp. NBC_00247; assembly: GCF_036188265.1. Lineage (NCBI taxonomy): Bacteria > Bacillati > Actinomycetota > Actinomycetes > Kitasatosporales > Streptomycetaceae > Streptomyces > Streptomyces sp. NBC_00247. Next base: position 5,872,605 of record NZ_CP108093.1, read on the forward strand.
TCGGCGTACGGGTGCAGCCGGGCGCCCGAGGTGCCGTTGGCCAGCGTGCGCCCCGGCTGTGCGGGCGTGGGGTGCGGGCGCTCCCCGCCGAGCAGCGCGAGCGCGGCGGCGGGGCCCTCGTCCCGGCGGGCCGCCGCGATCCGGTCCAGGTCCCAGGCCATGGTGCCGACCACGGAGCGCCGGTTGCCGCGCACCTGCACGGTGCCGCGCACCAGCAGCAGCCCGCTGTGGAAGACGGTGTGCGCGCACGCCGGGTGGGAGTCCTCGAAGAAGACCAGGTCGACCATGCCCGAGCCGTCCTCCAGGGTGACGAAGATGATGCGCTTGCCGCTGGCGATGGGCGGGGTCTGCGTGGAGGCCCGCACCCCGGCGACCAGGACCTGCTGCCCCTGGCGCACGTCGGCCAGGTGCGCGGCGTCCGTCGCGCCGATCTCCCGCAGCAGCCGGTGGTGGTGGACCATGAGGTGCCGGGACACGTCGATGCCCAGCGTGTTCAGCTCGGCGTCCAGCGCCTCGCGGCCGGTCATCTCCGGCAGACCGCTCGGCTCCGCCGCGCCCGCCGCGCCCGCGTGGAGGGCGAGCTGACCGTCGCCCGCGGAACGGGTGCGGGACTGCCGGTGCAGTTCGGCGACGTGCAGCAGCAGGTCCCGCCGGGTGAGCCGGCCCCCGTCGAGCCCGTCGAGCCCTGCGAACGCGCCGATCTCCACCAGGCGTTCCGCCAGCGGCCGGCTCGGGCGGGCCCGCTGCCAGAAGTCCGACAGCGAGTCGTAGGGCTGACCGGCCTCGATCCGGGCGCTCTCGTCCTCGGTGATACCGCGTACGGAGGACAGCGCGAGCCGCACCCCCCACCGCTCGTCGTCGGTCCGCTCCACGGCGTACCCGGTGCGGGAACGGTTGACGTCCACGGGAAGTACGGGCACGCCCCGGCGGCGGGCGTCGGCGACGACGACGCGCCTGGGCCACATCCCGGGGTCGTGTTCGAGCAGCCCGGCGAGGAGGAACGCGGGGTGGTGCGCCTTGAGCCAGGCGCTCTGCAGCGCCGGTACGGCGAAGGCCACCGCGTGCGCGCGGCAGAAACCGTAGGCGCCGAACGCCTCCACCGTCGCCCACACCTTCGCGCGGACCTCGGGGTCGTAGCCCCGGGCCGACGCGCGGTCGTGGAACCACTTCTTCATGGCGGGCAGCCGCTTCCCGTCCCCGAGCGCCCGGCGGCCCACCTCGGCCATCGCCCGGTCGCAGCCGGTCATCACGGAGAGGGTCTCGATGATCTGCTCGTGCCAGATGGTGACCCCGTAGGTGTCGGCGAGCACCGGTTCGAGGTCGGGGTGGGCGTAGGCGGGGGCTTTTCCGTGCCGCGCGGCGACGTACCGCTCGGGCATGCCTCCGGCGACCGGTCCCGGGCGGAAGAGGCTGATGTCGGCGATGACGTCCTGCGGATTGCGCGGCTGGAGACGGGAGAGCAGATCCTGCTGACCGGGCGATTCGAGCTGGAACAGCCCGATCGTCTCGCTCTGCTGGATGAGCTTGAACGCGAAGACGTCGTCGAGCGGCACCTGCTCCGGGTCGTCCAGGTCGATCCGGTCGCCGGTCGCGCGTTCGATCTCGTCGACGGCGTGGGCCATCGCGGACTGCATCCGTACCCCGAGCACGTCGAGCTTGATGTTGCCCAGCGCCTCCACCTCCTCCTTCGCGGCCATGGCCATGGGGTAGTCGCCCTGCGGGGTGGGCTGCACCGGCAGCCGGTCCAGCAGGCTCGCGTCGCTGATGATCACCCCGCACGGGTGCATGGCCATGCCGTGCACCAGGGAGTCGAGCCCCTCGGCGAGCTCCCACAGCGGCCCGTAACGTTTCGCCCGGGACGCCAGAGCGCGCAGCTCGGGCAGTTCGGCGAGGGCGCTCGTGATGTCGGAGGCCCGCAGGTGCGGGAAGCTCTTGGCGATCCGGTCCACCTCGTCCGGCGCGATGCCGAGCGCGAGGCCGGTGTCCCGCAGCGCGCGGCGGGCCCGGTAGGTCTCGGGCATCGCGGTGACCGCGACCCGCTCCTTGCCGAACCGGGCGAAAATCGCGTCGTAGCACTCCAGCCGCCGCGCCGACTCCACGTCGATGTCGATGTCCGGGAGCGACGCGCGCCGCTCGCTGAGGAAGCGTTCGAACAGCAGCCGGTGATCCAGCGGGTTGGCGGTGGCGATGTCCAGGGTGTGGCAGACCATCGAGCCCGCTCCGGAACCACGGGCCGCGACCCGGATGCCCAGCTCGCGGATGTCCGCCACCGCCTGGCCGACGGCGAGGAAGTACGAGTCGTACCCCAGCCGGGAGATCACCCCGAGTTCCATCTCCAGCCGCTCCCGGGCGTCCGCGTCACGGTCCAGGCCCCGGCGGACCAGCCCCGCCTCGGAGCGCTCGCGCAGCAGCCGGGCGGCGCCCCCGGCGTCCGGCCCGGCGCCGAACAGGGACGCTTCCGGGAAGTGCCGCCTCCCCAGGCCGAGGTCCGCCCCCGGGGCGAGGACGCACCCGGCGGCCGTCGCGGCGGTGTCCGCGAGCAGCCGGCGTGCCCGGCGGTCGTCAAGACCGGCGGACGCGGCGATCGCGCGGGCGACGGCGACCATGGCGCCCTCGCCCTTGAGCCAGCGCTGTCCGCTGTCCAGGCGGCGCCGGTCGACGGGGCGCAGCAGCCGTGCGGCGTCCAGCACGTCGGCCAGGCGGTGCTGTGCGGGGTCTGCGTAGCGGACCGCGTTGGAGAGCACGGCGGTGACGCCGGTACGGTCGGCCAGCGCCAGGGTACGGGCCGCCAGCCGCAGCGACCCCGGGCCCGTGCCGGCCCGCTGGTAGGCCACGGTCTCCAGCCGCAGCCCGCTGCCGAAGATCTGCCGCCACGGCGCCAGCAGCTTCACCGCGACGTCCTCGCGGCCCGCCGCCAGCGCCCGTACCGGCTCCGACAGCGGGCCCAGCAGCACGGTCAGCCCGGGGCCGCCGTGCTCACGCAGCGCCGCCCACGGCACCACCGGCGCGACACCGGACACCGCTCCGGCGTGGGCCGCCGAGGTGATGCGGCAGAGCCGCGCCCAGCCGGTCCGGTCCTGCGCGAGCAGTACGACGCGCAGCGGCGGTTCGACGACGTGGGAGCCCCCGCGCGCGGGGGTGCGCGGACGCTCGGCCGGAGGCGGTGGGGCGAGGGCCTCCACCGCGAGGTCGATGCCGAAGACCGGCCGCACCCCTTCCCGGGCGCAGGCCTGGGCGAATCGAACAGCGCCGGTCACGGTGGACCGGTCGGTGAGCGCCAGATCCGGCAGGCCGAGTTCGGCCGCCCGCCGGGCGAGGAGCTCGGGGTGGGCGGCGCCGTAGCGGGCGGAGTAACCGGACGCGACGTGCAGATGGGCGAAGCCCGCCATGCCGCACCTCCATTCCGCCACCCCATTTCTGACTTTTTCCCGATACGTTCCTCGTACGTTCGTTCGATTACCTTAACTCCCTCGCCCCAGGTCGGCGAGCGGGTAAGGGGCCGGTCGGTGCGGAAGTAATCGAACAGAGGGCGGCGTGGTGAGCTGCCGGGCCGTCACCCCCGTCGCGCGGCGCGGGACTTGGGTCCGAGGGGGTCTTCGCGGTGCGCGTCCCCGCTGTCCCGCATGACCTTCGCCACCCGGTGCGGGCGGTGTTCCGCCCCGGCCGGACCGGGTGGCGCGTGCCTGGTGGGTGGCGAGAGTCGCCTGCCGGGATGGTGATGTGGACCTGGAGCATGTCCTTCTCCGCGGGAACCCGGCGCTCGACTTCGTCGCCGCACCGCGCGCACGCCGGTCCGCCCGGTTCGAGATGTTCGCGTCGCCGGACCGGCTGGACGCCCGGTGTCTCGAATCCGGCCTCGTCGACACGGTCGCTCCGGCCGGCGCCTCCCACGTGGGGCGGGCGACCGTCGTCCGGGAGGCCGTGTACGCGGCCGATCGCCGGAGCCCGCGCCCGCTGTGCGGGGCGGCCCCGGTGTCAGGCCTGCCGCGTCCGGTCCCGCACCTCCGGCCGCGCCCCGAAGCCGGCAGCCTTGTACGTGGCGGCGCCGCCTATGTGAGAACTCGGTGTGCACACGCGCACGCTCGACGAGCCCTCCTCCCGCGACCCGGCCACCGTGATCGCCCGGCCGTAGCCGCGACCGCGGTGGGACTCGGGTACGCCCGTCGGCTCGACCGGCCCCGGCTTCCCCGGGCCGACCGACCGCACCGTCACCGCCGCCGCGGCCTCGCCCCACTCGTCATGGGTGCCCAGGCGGCGGGCACCGTCCGCGTAGAGCGGTCCCGCCGGCGCCGTGCCGGCGTCCGCACAGTTTTTACCGACGCGTAACTTCCCCCGCGAACCTACTCGCGCGTAATTTGACATGAGCACATAAAGCTTGTGGTCCGGGCCACAGGGTGAACCCCCACATCGCAACTCCCTGAGCCGCAAGGAGATCCCACGATGCTGCCCTGGACCCGTACGCCGCGAGCCCCGCGTGCGCGGAGAACTCTCGCCGCCCTGCTCCTCGCCGTCGCCGCCCTCGCCGGCCCCTCGGCCGCCGCGGTGGCGGCCCCTTCCGCAGGGGAGGCCGCCGCCACCACGAGCGGCTGGAACGACTACTCCTGCAAGCCCTCCGCCGCGCACCCGCGTCCCGTCGTCCTCGTCCACGGGACCTTCGGGAACTCCGTCGACAACTGGCTCGTCCTCGCCCCCTACCTGGTGGCCCGGGGCTACTGCGTCTTCTCCCTCGACTACGGACAGCTCCCCGGCGTGCCGGTCTTCAACGGTCTCGGCCCCATCGACAAGTCCGCCGCCCAGCTCAGCGCGTTCGTCGACAAGGTGCTCGCCGCCACCGGCAAGTCGAAGGCCGACCTCGTGGGCCACTCCCAGGGCGGCATGATGCCGAACTACTACCTGAAGTTCCTCGGCGGCGCCGCCAAGGTGAACGCGCTCGTCGCCCTCGCCCCCGACAACCACGGCACCACCCTCCTCGGGCTGACCAAGCTGCTGCCCTACTTCCCCGGCGCGGAGTCCCTGCTGAACGCAGCCACCCCCGGCCTCGCCGACCAGGTGGCCGGATCGCCGTTCGTCACCAAGCTCAACTCCCTCCCCGACACCGTGGCCGGGGTGAAGTACACCGTCATCTCGACCCGGTACGACGAGGTCGTCACCCCCTACCGCACCCAGTACCTGAGCGGCGCGAACGTGCGCAACGTCCTGCTCCAGGACCTGTGCGCGGTCGATCTCTCCGAGCACGTCCTCATCGGCACCACCGACAAGATCGCCTTCCACGAGGTGGCCAACGCGCTCGACCCGGCGCACGCCACCACGACGGACTGCACCTCCGTGCTCAGCTGAACGACGTCCCGTACGGCCCCCGACGGGCCGGGTGCCGTACGGGACCCGCCGGTCCGGCGGCCCCGGCCCCGGCCCCGGCATTCGTACGTACGGTTTCCGGGAGCCGGTCGGGAGCCGGCCGGGAAGCCGGAAGAACCGTCGGCGTCGGGCCGTCAGGGCCGTGGAAAAGCGTGTTGGCGCGCGTCCGGGCCGCAACCCCTGCCGTGTACGGCCGGGACCAGTCCCAATTCGTACCGTCCGTGCTCCGACGGCCGCCCGCTGCTGGGACCATGGAAGTCATGACGACGATCAGTTACTGGGACGAGGCCGCCGACTCCTTCGACGAAGAACCCGACCACGGAATGCTCGACCCCGTCGTGCGCGACGCCTGGGCGCGGCGCCTGCAGAACTGGCTCCCCGTCACCTCCTGCGAGATCCTCGACCTCGGCTGCGGTACCGGCAGCCTCTCCCTGCTCGCCGTGGGCCAGGGCCACCGGGTCACCGGGGTCGACCAGTCGCCGCGCATGGTCGAGCAGGCGCGGGACAAACTCGCGGGAACCGGCTCCGAAGTGCTGATCGGCGACGCCGCCCGGCCGCCCACGGGCGGCCGGCGGTTCGACGTCGTCCTGGTCAGGCACGTCCTCTGGGCACTGCCCGATCCCGTGGCGGCCCTGGAGACCTGGTTCGGCCTGCTGAAGCCCGGCGGGCGGCTCGTCCTGATCGAGGGCGTATGGGGCGGGGTGGGCATCTCCGCCGAACTGCTCACCGCCCTGCTCGCCCCGCACACCGAGCGGATCCACCACGAACCGCTCTCCGGGGACTCCCGACTCTGGGGCAAGGACGTGGACGACGAGCGGTACGCCGTCGTGGCCCGCGCCGAACCCCCAAGCCGCCACACCGAGGTCGTCGACGTCCACCTGATCCTCCGGCACGGCCCCCGGGTGCTGCTCGCCCGCCGGGCCGGCACGGGCTACGCGGACGGCCTCCTCCACCTGCCCTCCGGCCACCTGGAGGACGGCGAGGACGTGCGCGAGGCGATCGTGCGCGAGGCGGCCGAGGAGATCGGGATCACCCTCCAGCCGGAGGAACTGCGCGTCGCCCTCGTCATGCACCACCGGGGCCCCGGCGGCAACCCGCGCACGGGCTGGTTCTTCGAAGCGGAGTACGACTCCGAGCGGGCGCCGTACAACGCGGAGCCCGACAAGTGCTCGGAGCTGGGCTGGTTCCGGCTGGACTCACTGCCCGAGGACATGGTCGCGTACTGCCGGGCCGGACTCGACGGATACCGTTCGGGTGAGCACTTCCTGATCCACTGGCACGAGGACGGCGACGCGGTCGCCCACGACCCCGACGGCCCGCGCCGCGCCGTCCCGCTGGCGTCGGCGGGAGCCGGTACCGGACGGGTGCATCACATCGAGCTGTGGGTCGCCGACCTGGCGGTGGCGGCGCCCGGCTGGGACTGGCTGCTCGGCCGGCTGGGCCACCTGCCGTACCAGCGCTGGTCCCACGGCCGCAGCTGGCGGCGCGGCGACAGCTACGTCGTGATCGAGGAGTCGCCGGACGCGGTCGCACGCACCCACGACCGGCTCCGCCCCGGCCTCAACCACCTGGCGTTCCACGTCGAGGACCGGGAGGCGCTCGACGCACTCGCGGCGGAGGCCCCGGCGCACGGCTGGCGGCTGCTCTTCGCCGACCGGCACCCCTACGCGGGAGGCGAGGGCCACCGGGCCGCGTACCTGGAGAACGACTCGGGATTCGAGGTCGAGCTCGTGGCGGGCGGTCCGGCCCGGGAGGAGCCCGCGCCGTGCGCGGGCGAACCGGCGGCCGGGAGGCAGGTCCCCGCCGTCTGACGGGCCGTACCCGCCCCGTACCGGGTCCGGTGCGGGGCGGACGTGAACGGTCAGCGGGCGACGATGCAGAAGGGGTGGCCCGCCGGGTCGGTGAGGACCCGCCACCGGGCGCCGGCCGGCTGGAACGCCGGCTTCGCCGCGCCCAGTTCCAGAAGCATGCCCTCCGCCTCGTCGAGATCGTCGACGTCGAAGTCCAGATGCGCCTGCTGGGGCGTGGTGCCACCGTCGCCGGGCCACTGGGGAGCCCGGTGGCCCTCCACCCGCTGGAAGCCGATGTGCAGACCGTCCTCGCGGGTGAGACCGGCGAACCCGGCGCCGGAACCGGGGTGGAGGGCGTATCCGGTGGCCCGCTGGTAGAAGGCCGCCAGCGCCAGGGGGTCGGGGCAGTCGAGGGCGATCGAGGTGAGCCTCATCCGCCGGGGGTGTGCGTCCGGGCCGGGGCGGGACGCCCCGGCGTCCGTCAGCAGTGCCGGAAGCAGGCCCGCCCGGGCGATGCCCTCCAGCGCGTCCAGGGCGCCGGCCGCCTCCCGGGCCGCGACCGGATCGCGCTCGGCCAGCCCGCTCGCCGCGAACTCGTCCTCGTCCAGGCGCAGGATCTCGGAGGCGTCCGCGGACACCCAGAGGTCCAGGTCCAGATCCTCCACCCGTACCTCGCCGCCGCCGACGACGCAGGGGCGGGTGATGTCGCAGTACCAGCCCTTCAACAACCCGTCGCCCGTGCGGACTTCCTTCACCGCGTACCACCGGTCGCGCCAGTAGTGCTCGGTGAGGACGTCGCCGGGCGCGAACGCCACGAACCCGAAGTCCCGTACCCCCGGGGCGGCCCACGGGGCGAGGACGGTCACCCGGCTGCCGTCGTCGGCCAGTTCCCGGGCCGGGTAGCGGATCTTCGTCCGTCCGGCCTTGGTCAGGACGACGGTCACCTCCGCGGCAACCTCGCCCGTCCCGTCAGCGGGTCCGTCAGCGGGTGATGCCGAGTGTGCGGACATGACGTACCTCCGTGGCGCATGTCTGGTAACCGAACCAGGCGTTGATGGCGAGCATGGGGCCGTTGCCGGCGTCGTTGCCGGTGTAGGCCATGGTGAATCCGGCGTCCTTGGCGCGGTGCAGGGAGTCGTTCTTCGCGATCTTGGCAAGACCGCGCCCCCGGTGGGCCCGCCCGGTGCCCGTCATCCCGGAGGCGTACCGGGTGGCGCCGTCGGTGGTCGCCAGGCTGAAGGCGGCGGGCTCCCCGTCGACCAGGACCACCGAGGTGAGCGAGCGGTCGACCACGGGATGGTGCCAGGTCGAGGCCAGCCAGTGCTCGTAGTCGGTGAGCAGGCTCGGGACATCGCCCGGCTCGTCCGCCGTGACCTCGGCGTCCAGGGCGAAGAGCGCTCGCGGGTCGTCCGCGAAGTCCTCCGCACTCCTCAACTCCACACCGGGTGGCAGTTCTCGACGTGGCGGCAGGCGTTCCGTCGCCAGGTCGAGCGAGAGGAAGTGGGCGGAGCGGCTCGGTGCGTACCCCCGCACGCGCGCGAAGGCACGGCTGACCGGATCGTCGAGCACCCAGCTGAGGATCTCCACCGCGCCCAGACCGGCGAGATGGGCCTCGGCCACCCGGACCAGTCCGGACCCGCTGCCCCGGCCGAGCCGGTCGGGGTGGGTGTAGACATTGCAGAAACCCTGCCCCGGCCGGGCGCTGTCGTGGCAGATGCCGACCTGCGCGGTACCGATCACCTCGCCCCGGTCCTCGGCCACGAGCAGCCGCAGATGCCGTTCGGGAGGGGAGGTCGCGAGGTCGTGCGCCCACTGGCCGGGAACGGAGACCAGAAACGGAAGGGCCGCGCGCCGCACCGCCTCCCAGCCGTCGGCGTCCTCCGGACGGAAATCCCTGACGGTCACAGTCATGGCGCGACCCTACGCAGAGGATGTGACGGGCCGCCTCCGGATTTCCGGGCGGGAGGTGCAGAATCTGCACCGTGACTCTGACGATCGTGATCGACCCGGACACCGGTACCGCCCCGTACGAGCAGCTGCGCGCGCAGGTCTCCGAACAGGCCCGCTCGGGCGCCCTTCCGGTGGGGTACCGGCTGCCGACCGTGCGCGGGCTCGCCGAAGAACTCGGCCTGGCCGCCAACACGGTGGCCAAGGCCTACCGCGCGCTGGAGGCCGACGGCGTGATCGAGACCCGGGGCCGCAACGGCACCTTCGTCGCGGCGGCCGGGGACGCGGCGGACCGCAGGGCGGCGACCGCCGCACAGGCCTACGCGGACCAGGCCAGGCGCCTCGGGCTCTCCCGCGCCGAAGCCCTCGCCCTCGCCGAGGACGCGGTGCGCGCGGCGTACGAGGACTGAGGGCGGCGTACGGAGGCGAACGGGCGGCGCCCGCCGTGAGGTTGGCGGCGCCCGCTCGGGGGCCGGGGACCGCTCAGAGGTAGAGGCCCGCCTCCGCGCCCGCCTCCTGCTTCGGCACCGAGGCCGGTCCGCTGCCCCGCCGCAGCGCGAACAGCTCGGCGAGGGTCGCCCCCTCGCGGCCGACCCCCTCGTCCGTCCCCAGCCAGGACACCGCTTCGGGCCTGCTCAGCGGGCCGACCTCGATCCGTGCCAGGCAGCGGCCGGGCCGGACGACCGCCGGGTGCAGCCGCTCCAGGTCCTCGTTGGTGGTGACCGCCACCAGGACGTTCCGGCCCTGGCCGAGCAGGCCGTCCGTCAGGTTGAGCAGCCGGGAGAGCGCCTGGCCCGCCGTGTGCTTGGCCTCGCCCCTGATGAGTTCGTCGCAGTCCTCCAGGAGCAGCAGCCGCCAACGCCCCTTCCCCGAGCCGTCGTCCTCGCCGATCGCGATGTCCATCAGATAACCGACGTCGTTGAAGAGCCGCTCCGGGTCCAGGACGCAGTCCACCTGGCACCAGTCGCGCCAGGCGCGGGCCAGCGTCCGCAGCGCCGAGGTCTTTCCCGTCCCGGGCGGGCCGTGCAGCAGCAGGAGCCGGCCGGAGACGTCGTCCGGGGTGATCTTCATCAGCCCGTCCATCGCCCCGGCCACCTGGGCCGAGTAGTTGGGGCGGACCTCGTCCCAGGTGCCGGCGGAGATCCGGCGCGTGGTGCGGTGCGGCCCGCGCTGCGGCGAGACGTACCAGAAGCCCATGCTCACGTCCTCGGGCTGGGGTTCGGGCTCGTCCTGGACGCCGTCCGTCGCCTCCTTGACGACCCGTTCGGCCAGCTCGGCGCTGGTCGCGGTCACGTTGACATCGGCGCCCCTGCTCCACCGCCGGGCGAGCAGGGTCCAGCCCTCGCCCTCCGCGAGGGTCGCGCTCCGGCTGTCCTCCCGGGCGGTCCGCAGCACCGTCGCGCCCGGCGGCAGGAGAGTCCTGCCCGGCTTGACGCGCTCCAGCGACGAACTGTGCGCATACGGCTGCTCGCCCGTCGTGAAGCGGCCCAGGAACAGCGAGTCCATGACGTCGGAGGGAGAATCACTGTCGTCGACGGTGAGCCGGATCGGCAGCGCGGACTCGAGGTTGGCAGACATGCGCCCATGATCGGGCACCGTGCGGCCCGGCGCACCGGATTTCACCGACCGGGGGCAGGGGGCGTTCCCTCGTCCCGGTGGAGCGCGCGAGGGCGGCCGGCGCCGACGGGGGCGTGCGCGGGAGGACGCGAAACGCCCAAGTCCCGTCCGTATCAGGCAAATAGCGTGACACACCGTCAACCCTGCGGCCGTGTACGTAATCCTGCGCCCGGGATACGCGTGTGTCCTCGTGGAGCGATAGGGTTAACCTGCCCGCACCGGGTGCCCTCGTACGGGTGGGGAGTGACATGGAACAGATAACGGTCCGCAGCAGGCCGCGCGTGCCTGCCATCACATGTGGAAGCAGTGCGACCAGTTCGCGGCTCGACCGCCATCTCGCGGTGCTCGGCGGCCCCGCGCTGCCGCAGCGCGAGACCGCCGAGGCGACGCTGCTGATGCGCGAGCTGACCTCGCGCGACGCCGCGCACACCCGCGGCAGCAAGAGCGCCCGTGTGTCGCTCTTCGCCCCGCTGCGGCGACTGCGGCGCTCGCTGTTCGGCAGCCGCCACTGACGGGCCGGCCCTGCCGCGACCGGCCCGGCCACGCCGGACCCGGCCGCCACCGGCCGGCCGGTATCGGCCCGGCCACCACCGGGTCGGCCCCTCGCGCGGGTCGGCCCGGAAGACCGCTCTGTCCCGATGCGGGGCTGCCGCCTGCCCGCCCGCCCTCCCCGGGTGTACGGCGGCACCCGCTCCGGTGCCAAGAGCGGCACGGACGAACGGCGTACGGAGCCCGGCTCTTCCCGGCCCGTTCCTCGATACCCGCGCTCCGTACCGAATCGGCGCGCACCGCCCCGCGCCCCGCCGGCCCGTACACCGGCCGGCGCTCCTGCCCGCAGCGCGCGTGACGCCGGGCCGTCAGCGGGACGAAGACCACCAGCAGGCAGGGCCGGGGGCTCCCCCGAGGGGCGGGAGGCCTCACAGCAGGGCGAACTGCCCCTCCGGCCCCTCCTCCCGCCGGCCGAGCACCGACGCCGGGCGCCGCGCCGCCGCCGGGACCGGCAACACCCCGGCCGCGCGCAGCTCGTCCCGCCCGAGGGTCCGGGCCGCACCGATCCGCTCGGCCAGCTTCCGCCGGCGGTCACGGACCCCGTCGAGCAGGGCCAGCACGGTGATCAGCTCCAGCAGCTCCGAGGTCCACTCCCGGGGCCACCCGGCCGGCCCGATCGCGTCCAGCCCGTCCCGCTCCGTGTCCGCCCAGCTTGCCGCCCGCCGGGCGAACCAGACCTCCAGCATCCGCACACCGCCCACCCGGAACTCCCAGGCCTCGGCCGGGACCGGCGCGATCCGCCCCTCGTCGAGCAGCAGCGTCCCGCTCCCCGCGTCGTACGCCACCGAGCGGGGCCGGGGAGGCACCGCGGACCGTACGTACGGCCGCTGCCCACCGGGCAACCGGGGGCGCTCGCCACCACGCGCCCCGCGCAGCTGGATCCTGAGCAGCTCGCGGCCCAGCTCCACCCCGGCCGACCAGAGCGCCCCGTCGCACGGCAGGGGTACCAGGCACCCGCCGGGGGAGGGGGACGCGGCGGCCACGGCCCAAGCGAGCACCGCCTCCGGGGACACCGGTTCGCCGGCCGCGCCGAGACCGGCCGCGCCGAGTGCGGCGCACAGCCCCGGGGTCAGGTTGGGTTCCACACCGCCGGGGCGCCGGTAGAGCGGCCGGACGCGTCCGGGCCGGCCGGCGGGGGCGTACCCGTCGGGGAGCAGCGCCGTCACCGACAACGCGGGGCCCGAGTCCCCGGGGAGGAAGCCGTGTTCGAAGACGAAGAGCTGGTGGGTGTCGGCCACCCGCCAGAGCTCGGGCCGGGCCGCGTCGATCAGCCGGTGGTCCGGAATCAGCCACTGCTCGTCGAACGGCCCGTGCTGGACGCGTACCGGCTCCGGGTACGTCCCCGGCTCGCGGGCCAGCCGCCCGGTGGAGGCGGTCCGTCCCGGCAGCGCGGCGGCCGGAGTCCGCGGGGTACGCGACCGGGTGGGCCGGAACAGCCGCTCCTGCTCCTCGCCCCCGGCCCGTACCAGCCGTTCCCAGCGCGCCTTCAGGGACGCCGGGTCGGGGCCGACGACCCAGGACCGGCCGGTGCGCAGGGGCTGTACGGACCAGGGCATCAGCTCGTCCAGGGTGGGATGGCCGGCCCCCTGGCGCGGTACCGCGTGAGGCGCCCCGGAGCCCGGTCCGGGGCCGCGGTCGTCCCCGCCGCCGGGGCCCGCCGTGTCGCGGGCGCCCTCGGCCGCCCTGCCCGCTGCCACCGTGTCGTCCTCCCGCCCGCCACGTCCGCCCGCTTCCTCCCGGCATCGTAACGGGGCGGCAGGGCGCAGTACCGGGCCTCCGGCCGGCCCGCGGTACGCGAGGGCTCAGTCGGCGTCCACCGTCACCGAGAAGGAGAACCGGTCGCCCCGGTAGTGGATGCGGGCCACGTCGACCACCCGGCCCCCGGTGTCGTAGGTGACGCCGGTGAAGTGCAGGATCGGGCTGAGCAGCGGTACCCGCAGCAGCGCGGCGGTGGTCGGGTCGGCGAGCCGGGCTTCCACGGTGTCGGTGATCCGCGCTATGGAGACCCCGGCGGTGTCCCGCAGGATCTTCGTCATCGGCCACCGCTCCAGCTCGGCGGCGTCGACCCGGGCCGCGACCTCCGGACGCACCGTGTTCTCCGCCCAGTTGACGGGCTCTCCCGTCACCGCGTCGCGGCGCAGCCGCCGGTAGCCGACCACTTCCGCGCAGTCCGGGAAGTGATGGGCCAGTTCGCCGGGCACGGCGCCGGGCCCGTGGCCGAGGACGGTCGTCAGTTCGCCCGACTGCTGGGCCACGATCGCGTCGACGGACCCGAGCACCCGGACCGGCCGTACCCGCCTGGCCCGGGGCTCGATGAAGGTGCCGTGCCGCCGCTGCCGGCTGATCAGCCCCTCCGACTCCAGCTCCTTCAGCGCCTGGCGCATGGTCAGGACGCCGACCCCGTAGTGCCCGGCGAGCTTCTCCTCGGTCGGCAGCCGGGCCGGAGCGTCCTGCGGGCGGCCGAGTATCGAGGCGCGCAGCGACTGTGAGACCTGGTACCAGAGCGGGAGTTTTCCGTTCAGCACCAGCGAGTCCGGGGCGAAGGCGGCCGACCGGGCCCGCTCCGGCACCCCGGTGCCCGCGCCGCCGGCGGCCGGCCCCCCACCGGCGGGTTCCTGGCCGGCCGGAGCCCCGGCCACCGGCCCGCCCCGGCCGGTCCGGTTCCCGTTCGTACGTCCTGCCGGCATCCGGCCCCCTTCGACTCGTACGGCCTCGCCGGACCTGGCCCGGAGATCCCTCAGGGCCGGAAGTTGCTGTCCAGACCCTGCCACACTCCGTCGTATCCGCGCTGCAGATGGGGAGCGGAGGCCGCCTGCCCGGTGAGCGTCAACGGCCTGCGCGTCTCGAACATGAACGCCAGCCCGTCGTCGACCCGCTGCGGTACGAGCTCCGCCGCGCTCGCCCGGTCGAAGGTCTCCCGGTCGGGTCCGTGCGCCGACATCATGTTGTGCAGCGACCCGCCGCCCGGGACGAAGCCGCCCGCCTTCGCGTCGTAGGCGCCCTCGATCAGCCCCATGTACTCGCTCATCACATTGCGGTGGAAATACGGCGGCCGGAAAGTGTCCTCGCCGACCAGCCAGCGCGGCGCGAAGACCACGAAGTCGACGTCGGCCAGCCCCGGGGTGTCGGTCGGCGAGGTCAGCACGGTGAAGACCGACGGGTCGGGGTGGTCGTAGCTGATGGAGCCGATGACGTTGAAGCGGCGCAGGTCGTAGACGTACGGGGTGTGGCTGCCGTGCCAGGCGACGACGTCCAGCGGGGAGTGGTCGTAGGTCGCCTTCCAGAGGTTGCCGCAGAACTTGTTGATCACCTCGAACGGCCCCTCGCGGTCCTCGTACGCGGCGACCGGGGCGCGGAAGTCCCGTGCGTTGGCCAGCCCGTTGGCTCCGATCGGGCCCAACTCGGGCAGCTGGAAGGGGCTGCCGTAGTTCTCGCAGACGTACCCCCGGGCGGTCGCGTCGAGCAGCTCGGCCCGGAAGCGCACCCCGCGCGGGATCAGCGCCACCTCGCCGGGGGCCGCGCGCAGCAGGCCCAGTTCGGTGCGGAGCAGCAGGGCTCCCCGTTCCGGGACGATCAGCAGCTCGCCGTCGGAGTCGCTGAACACGCGTTCCTCCATGGAGGAGTTGGCGTGGTAGAGGTGGACCGCCATGCCGGAGCGGGCCGCCGCGTCGCCGTTGCCGCCCAGCGTCCACAGCCCGGCCACGAAGTCGGTGCCGGGGGCGGGATCGGGCAGCGGGTCCCAGCGGAGCCGGTTGGGGTCGGGTACGGACTCGGTGAAGGGCGCGGAACGCACGCCACCGTTGTCGGCACGTACGAACGCCGGATGCGCGGCGGAGGGCCGGATGCGGTACAGCCACGAGCGATGGTTACGGGCCCGGGGCTCGGTGAACGCCGAACCGCTGAGCTGCTCCGCGTACAGCCCGAGCGGCGCGCGCTGGGGGGAGTTGCGCCCGTGCGGCAGCGCGCCCGGGACCGCCTCGGAGCTGTGCTCGTTGCCGAACCCGGTGGAGTACGCCGGCCGGCCGGCCCCCGTCTCCCCGCCCTCCGTTCCCTCGCCCCCCGGGCCGCGTCCGTCGTCGGTGTGCCGCGTGCCGTCCGTACCGCCCATACCGCTGCTCCCGGTGCCGAGACGGGCCCCGCGGAACGCGCGGGAGCCGTGGAAGATGAATCCTGTGGAACACCGTAGGAATGGGGAGGGGGCCCGTCAACGCCAATCGCCGGACTCCGTGAGCCGCACCCGGGAGTCCGGGGTGCGCGCTGCGCCGGAAGGTCCCCGCGCCCGTCCCGCGCCCGAGGGCGGCATGATGGGGCCGTGTCCCATCCGAAACCGAACCTGCGCCGCGCCCCCGTCCAGCGGCGCAGCGCCGAACGGCTCGCCCGGATACTCGACGCCTGCGCGGCGCTCCTCGACGAAGCCGGCTACGAGGAACTCTCCACCCGGGCCGTCGCCGTCCGGGCCGAAGTGCCCATCGGCTCCGTCTACCGCTTCTTCCCCAACAAACGCGCACTGGTCGACGCCCTCGCGGTGCGCAACCTCACCTCCTACACCGAGCACCTGACCGTCCGGCTCGCCGCCGTCCCCGCCGCCGACTGGCGGGGCGCGATCGACGCCGTACTCGACGAGTACCTGGCGATGCGGCGCACGGTCCCCGGCTTCGCCCACGTCGACTTCGGGGCCGCCGCGCACGCCGACGACCCGCAGCACCGGGCGAACCACCGGCTCGCGGACCGGCTCGCCGGACTCCTCGCCAGGCACCTCGGCGGCAGCCCCGACGCGGACCTGCGGCGGGCCGTCCTGGTCGGCGTGGAGGCGGCCGACGCCACGCTCCAACTCGCCTTCCGCGACGACCCGTCCGGTGACCCGGCGATCGTCGCGGAGATCCGGGTGCTGCTCCACGCCTACCTCGCGCGGGTGCTCGACTGACGAGCGCGGCTGCGCTCGTTCCGGGGTCGCCCCGCCCCGGCCCGTCCGGGGACTCCCCCACATGCGTACCGGTCGGTATGCTCACGCTGTCCCAGTCGCTCCCCGGGGAGGCCCCGTGTCCGCCAACTCCCGTACCGCACCCCGTATCTGCCCGCTCTGCGAGGCCACCTGCGGGCTGACCCTCACCATCGAGGGGACCACCGTCACCGGAGCGCGCGGGGACCGTGAGGACGTCTTCAGCCGTGGCTTCATCTGCCCCAAGGGAGCCGCGTTCGGCGCGCTCGACACCGACCCCGACCGCCTCCGCACCCCACACGTCCGCCGCGAGGGCGTACTGCGCGAGGCGACCTGGGAGGAGGCGTTCGACACCGTCGCCGCACGTTTCTCCGCTGTCACCGGCGCCCACGGACCGCAGAGCGCCGGGCTCGTCCTCGGCAACCCCAACGTCCACACCATGGCCGGCGGCCTCTACCCGCCCCTGCTGATCGCCGCGCTGCGCACCCGCAACGTCTTCAGCGCCAGCACCCTCGACCAGATGCCCAAGCACGTCTCCAGCGGGCTGCTCTTCGGTGACGCCAACGCCATCCCCGTACCCGATCTCGACCGCACCGGCCATCTGCTGCTCATCGGCGCCAACCCGCTGGAATCCAACGGGAGCCTCTGCACCGCGCCCGACTTCCCCGGCCGGCTCAAGGCGCTCCTCGCCCGGGGCGGCACGCTCACCGTCGTCGACCCGCGCCGCACCCGTACGGCCAAGCTCGCCGGACGCCACCTCGCGATCCGGCCCGGCGCGGACGCCCTGCTGCTCGCCGCTCTCGCCCACGTACTCGTCACCGAGAAACTCACCGCCCCCGGAGCCCTCGCCGACCACCTGGACGGGCTCGACCGGCTCGCCGACGCCCTGGCGGACTTCACGCCGGAGGCGGTCGCCGGACCCTGCGACCTGGACCCCGCCACCATCCGCACCGTCGCGCGGGAACTCGCCGCCGCGCCCACCGCGGCCGTCTACGGACGCATCGGCAGCTGCACCGTCGCGCACGGCACCCTCGCGAGCTGGCTGGTGGACGTCCTCAACATCCTCACCGGCAACCTCGACCGCCCCGGCGGCGCCCTCTTCCCGCTCGCCGCCACCGCCCGTGCCCCGCGCCCGCCGGGCCCCGGCAAGGGCTTCGCCCTCGGCCGCTGGCGCAGCCGGGTCTCCGGACACCCCGAGGCCAAGGGCGAACTCCCCATGGCAGCACTGGCGGAGGAGATCGACACCCCCGGCGAGGACCGCATCCGCGCCCTCGTGGTGCTCGCCTCCAACCCGGTGCTCTCCGCTCCCGACGGCGACCGGCTCGACCGGGCGCTCGCCGACGGGCTCGACTTCATGGTCAGCGTCGACCCCTACCTCAACGAGACCTCCCGCCACGCCGACGTCGTCCTGCCCCCGCCGCCGCCCTCCCGCTCCGCCCACTTCGACTTCGCGCTCAACACCCTCGCGGTGCGCAACCAGGTCCGCTACACGCGCCCGGCCGTTCCCCTGGACGAAGGCGCCCTCGACGAGAGCGAGATCCTCGCCCGGCTGATCCTCGCCGTCGGCGGCACGCACGGGGCACCGCCGCGGAAGGTCGACGAACTCGCCATCACCGCCGCACTCGACCGGGCCGGGATGCCGGGGGAGTGGGCCGAACGCCTCTGCGGCACCACCGGCCCCGAGCGCAGGCTCGACCTGATGCTGCGGCTCGGCCCGTACGACCTCACCCTGGACGACCTGCTCGCCCATCCGCACGGCATCGACCTCGGACCGCTGCGCCCCCGGCTGCCCGACGTCCTGCGGACCCGCAGCGGGCGGATCGAACTGCTCCCGGAGCCGCTCGCCGACGACCTCGGCCGACTGCGGGCGGCCCTCGGCGACACCCCCGCCCCGCTGGTCCTGGTCGGCCGCCGCCACCTGCGCTCCAACAACAGCTGGATGCACAACATCCCCGCGCTGAGCGGCGGAACGAACACCTGCACCCTCCAGATCCACCCCGAGGACGCGCACCGGATCGGCCTCACGGACGGTACGAACGCCCGGATCGAAGCGGCCGGAGGCGCGATCGAGGCGCCCGCCGAGATCACCGACACGGTCCGCGCCGGAGTGGTGAGCCTGCCGCACGGCTGGGGACACGGCCGCCCCGGAACCCGGACGCCGGTCGCCGCCGCCCGGCCGGGAGCCAACGTCAACCAGCTGCTCGACGGCACCCTCCTCGACCCGCTCTCCGGAACCGCCGTACTCAACGGCTTCCCGGTCCTGGTGACGGCGGCCCGGTAGACCCCGGGGCGGGGTGGAGCGGGGTGGAGTGGAACGGGGCGGGGCCGGGGCGGCGGCACGGGTGCGCGGTCGCACCGCCGCCCGCCCGAACCGCTCCGGCCCCGACGCCGCCCGCCCGTACCGCCGTCCCGCGCCTGCCTCCGCAGCGCGGCCTCATCGCCAACTCCCTCGATCCCAGGGCGAAAATATTGCGCCAACCGGAATCTTCCATGGCACTTCCGGCCCAACGCGCCCCTGTCGTCGCAACCTTCGCGCGAGTCATTCACACGCCCCGCACTCTGGGTTAACTTCAGGCCACGCAGCCGCTCCCCACCGTGCAGCCGCATCACTTTTCCATGGGCGGAACCCTCATGACTCGCGCGATCTCTCTGCAGGACATCAGCAAGGCGTACGGACGGGGTCCGCGTGCAGTGGACCGCTTCTCGCTCGACATCGAACCCGGTGAGTTCGTGGTGCTGCTCGGCCCCTCGGGCTGCGGCAAATCCACGGTCCTGCGGATGATCGCGGGGCTGGAGGAGGCCACCGAAGGCGAGATCCTGCTCGACGGCGAACCGGCCTCCCATCTCCAGCCCCGCGAAAGGGGCATGGCGATGGTCTTCCAGAACTTCGCCCTCTACCCGAGCATGACGAACCGGGGCAACATCGGCTTCCCGCTCAAGCTCCAGAACCCGCGCGAGGACAACACCGAGCAGATCGAGGCCACAGCGCGGATGCTCGGCATCGAGGGAGTCCTCGACCGCTATCCGGGCCAGCTCTCCGGTGGTGAACGCCAGCGAGTCGCCATGGGCCGGGCCATCTCCCGCCGCCCCTCGGTCTTCCTGATGGACGAGCCGCTCTCCAACCTCGACGCCAAGCTCCGCAACCACCTGCGCGCCGAAATCGCCCAGCTCACGAAGGAGTTGGGGGTCACCACGGTCTACGTCACGCACGACCAGTCCGAGGCGATGTCCCTCGGCGACCGTGTCGCCGTGCTGCGTGGCGGAGTGCTCCAGCAGGTCAGCGCCCCGCGCCAGGTGTACGCCCTGCCGGAGAACGTCTTCGTCGCCGCCTTCATCGGCACCCCGAGGATCAACCTCCTCCAGGCCGTCGTCCACGCCCCGCTCGAAGGGCGGATGTCGCTCGATCTGGGGCGTCAGCGCCTCGCACTGCCCGAACCGCTCAGCCCCGACCACCAGTTGCTCCGCATCCAGCAGGGCCGCAGGATCATCGTGGGGCTGCGCTCCGAAGCCGTACGGATCGCACCGCCGAGCCAGGCCCGCCCCGGTGAGGTGGCGCTCGGTGGCATCGTCCAGCACGTGGAGTACCAGGGCCACGAGGCGCTGGTGCACCTCAGCACCGGATCGCAGCCGGCCGTGGTGCCCGACCTCGAATCCGCCCGCCCGGAGGTGTCCGCGCGCCGGCGCCGCACGACGGGCGGCCGGGCGGGAGGGGCGGTCCACGGTGACTCCTCGCGCGGCGGGCGCCGGGAGGGCACGGCCTGGGCCCGGGGCGGCGGCCTCGGCGTACTGGAACGCCTGCGGGAGAAGGCCGGCCACATCAGCGGACCGGTCGTGGCGCTCGGCGAGCCTCCCCACCACGGACAGCGGAACGCGATGAGCGGCCCCGACCGACCGGCCGTCAGCCCGGGCGACCTCGTCGTGCGCACCAGCCCGGACATGCGGCTGCGCACCGGCGGCCAAGTGCCCCTCCTGGTGGACCTGGCACACCTGTACGTCTTCGACCACCAGGGCCGCCGGATCTGTCCGCTGCCGAGGGACGTGCCGGGGCTGGACGTCTGAGCGGCGCGCCCGCACTTCACGCTCCCGTACGTCACGCGCCGGTACGTCACGCGCCGGTACGTCACGCGCCCGTACGTCACGCGCCGGTACGTCGGTCGTTCGCGCCACGCCCCCCGTGTGCGGTCGTGCGCCGTCAGCCCTCCGGACCGGCTCCGGAGGGCGTACCGGCTCCGTGACCTCCGTCCGGCGCCGCCGCCGGTTTCGCGACGAGGATGTCGCGGGCCTGCTCGGCGGCGCGAGCGATGCTCTCCGAGACGAAGTCGGTGAAGCGGGCGATGTTCTCCATGCGGTGGGCGGCCGGTGTGCCGGAACCCAGTACGCCGACGCCCTGCCGTGCCACTTCGGCGAGTTGGGCGGTGGAACGGGCACTGGCCATCACCGACTGGTACCAGACGTCGTCGTCGGCGACGTACCGCTCGCGGCGTCCCTCGTCGCGTTCGCGGCGGACGAGGCCCTGGCTTTCGAGGTACGCGATCGACTTGGAGACGGTCGCCGGGCTGACCTGGAGCCGCCGCACGAGTTCGGACGCGGTGACGCTGCCCGCGTCGGTGGTGTAGAGGCAGACCAGGATCCGGGCCATCATCCGCGACAGCCCCGACTGCACGAGGATGTCCGTGAACGTCTCCTCGTACGCGCGCACCGCCTCCGCGTCCCGTCCGGGTTCCAACGGCGCCCCGGCCTCCCGGACTTCCGCCTGCCGCGGGCGCTGCGCCCGGCGCCCGGTGGCGCGCTGGGCCTGGTCGGCGCGGTAGCCGGTGGGGCCGCCGTTGCGCATGACCTCGCGGGTGACGGTCGAGGTCGGGCGGTCGAGGCGCCGGGCGATCTCCGCGTAGGAGAGGTCGTCGGCCAGACCGAGCGCGATCTGCTGACGTTCCTGCTGGGTGAGTCTGCCTCCCGGCATCGCGTTCTCCTTCGTGGTGCGTGGGGCCCCAGCCTAGGTCGTGCGTCGAAAGCCCCGCCTGTCCGGCGACGCCCGGCACGCACGCTGGCCGCGTCGTCGGGATCACCCCGGTACGTCCAGTACCGGGCGACCCTCCGCCGTGCGAGCGCACGCACCGGACGCCGCCGGACCCGCCCTCCGGACGGACGGCGCTACTTTCGGCACACGCCCTGGGCCGCTCCTTTGCGTTCGCGCCCAACCCATTGCAACGATTGGGGGCAGGTTCGTTGCATTCGATTCACATTCATTGCAATGAAATCCCTCAACCCACCTGCAATGACGGGTTTTTCATCGACTACTTCGTTGCCGGAATGGTGAATGCAACGTAGCGTTTCTCTTGTCGGAAACCTCGGGCCGCAGGGGCCCGCGACGCGGACGAAAGAGAAAACCATGCAGAAGTTCGACACCCCCGCCCCGGTCACGGCCGTCGTGGACATCCCCGCCGGACTCATCCGGTTCATCGCCGCCGACCGGCCCGACACCACCGTCGAGATCCTGCCCGCGGACGCCTCCAAGGGCTCCGACGTCAAGGCGGCCGGGCGGATCGAGGTCACCCACACCGAGGGCGTCCTGCGGATCGAGGCCCCCGCCGCGACCCACCGCGTCCTCGGCTCCTCCGGATCGGTCGAGGTGACCGTCCAACTGCCCGCCGGCTCCCGCGTCGAGGCGAAGGCGGCCCTGGCCGAACTCCGCGGCGTCGGACGGCTCGGCGACGTCGTCTTCGAGGGGCAGGAGGCGACGGTCAAGCTCGACGAGACCGCGAGCGCCAGGCTCACCGTCCTCGCCGGAGACGTCTCGGTCGGCCGCCTCGGCGGCCCCGCCGAGATCAGCACCCAGAAGGGCGACCTCCACGTCACCGAGGCCGTCCGAGGCACCGTCACCCTGCGTACCTCGCACGGGAACATCGCCGTCGGCGCCGCCCGCGGGGTCTTTGCCTCCCTGGACGCCGGCACCAGCTACGGCCGGGTGCACAACGCGCTCACCCACACCGACGGCGCCGCCGCCGGACTGAACATCCACGCGACCACCGCCTACGGCGACATCACCGCCCGCAGCCTGTAAAGGAGCACTCCCGTGGCACACCCCACCACCGACCCGGCCATCGCGGCGAAGGGTCTGCGCAAGTCCTACGGCGACAAGACCGTCCTCGACGGCATCGACCTGGCCGTCCCGGCCGGGTCCGTGTTCGCGCTGCTCGGTCCGAACGGGGCCGGCAAGACCACCGTCGTCAAGATCCTCTCGACCCTCATCACCGCCGACGCCGGCCAGGCCCGGGTCGCCGGCCACGACCTGGCCGCCGCGCCGCAGGCGGTACGGGCCGCGATCGGCGTCACCGGCCAGTTCTCGGCGGTGGACGGCCTGATCACCGGCGAGGAGAACATGCTCCTCATGGCCGACCTGCACCACCTCCCCACAACGGAGGGCAAGCGGGTCGCCGCCGGACTGCTGGAACGCTTCGACCTCACCGACGCGGCGAAGAAGCCCGCCTCCACCTACTCCGGCGGCATGAAACGCCGCCTCGACATCGCCATGACCCTGGTCGGCGACCCCAGGATCATCTTCCTCGACGAACCCACCACCGGACTCGACCCCCGCTCCCGCCACACCATGTGGGGCATCATCCGCGAACTCGTCACCGGCGGCACCACCGTCTTCCTCACCACCCAGTACCTCGA
The DNA here is from genome assembly GCF_036188265.1 of Streptomyces sp. NBC_00247. NCBI lineage: Bacteria > Bacillati > Actinomycetota > Actinomycetes > Kitasatosporales > Streptomycetaceae > Streptomyces > Streptomyces sp. NBC_00247. Next base: position 5,895,477 of record NZ_CP108093.1, read on the forward strand.
CGAAGCCGACGAACTCGCCGACCGCATCGCCGTCCTCCACGACGGCAGGATCGCCGCCGAAGGCACCGCCGACGAACTCAAGCGCCTCGTCCCCGGCGGACACGTCCGCCTCCGCTTCACCGACCCCGCCCCCTACCGCGAAGCCGCGACCGCCCTGCCCGACGCCGCCCGCGACGACGACGCCCTCACCCTCCAGATCCTCAGCGACGGCAGCCAGCGCGAACTGCGCACCATCCTCGACCGCCTCGACACCGCAGGCGTCGAAGCCGACGAACTCACCGTCCACACCCCCGACCTCGACGACGTGTTCTTCGCCCTCACCGACACCACCCACGTCCCCCACCAGGCGGACCAGCAGGACGGGCCGGACCAGCAGACACGGTCGCCCCGGCCGTCCACGTCGCCCCAGTCGCCCCAGTCCAAGGAGGACGTCCGATGAGCTCCCTCTCCCTCGCCGTGCGCGACTCGTCCACGATGCTGCGCCGCAACCTGCTGCACGCCCGGCGCTACCCCTCGCTCACCCTGAACCTGCTGCTCACGCCGATCATGCTGCTCCTGCTCTTCGTCTACATCTTCGGCGACACCATGAGCGCGGGCATCGGCGGCGGGGACCGCTCCGACTACATCGCCTACATCGTGCCGGGCCTGCTGCTGATGACCATCGGGAGCACCGTGGTCGGCAGTGCGGTCTCCGTCTCGATGGACATGACCGAGGGCATCATCGCCCGCTTCCGCACCATGGCGATCCACCGGGGATCGGTCCTCGTCGGGCACGTCGTCGGCAGCGTGCTGCAGTCGGTCGCCAGTGTGGTCCTCGTCGGGGCGGTCGGGGTGGCCATCGGCTTCCGCTCCACCGACGCCACTGTCCTGGAGTGGCTGGCGGCCTTCGGGCTGCTGGTGCTGTTCGCCCTGGCGCTCACCTGGATCGCGGTCGGGATGGGCCTGGTCAGCCCGACCGTGGAGGCGGCGAGCAACAACGCGATGCCCCTGATCCTGCTCCCGCTCCTCTCCAGCGCTTTCGTCCCCGTCGACTCCATGCCCGGCTGGTTCCAGCCGGTCGCCGAGTACCAGCCGTTCACCCCGGCCATCGAGACCCTGCGCGGACTCCTGCTCGGCACCGAGATCGGCGACAACGGTCTCATCGCCGTCGCCTGGTGCCTGGGCCTCTCGGTCCTCGGCTACCTCTGGTCGACCTCGACCTTCAACGCCGACCCGAAGTAAGCCGCCATGGCCACCAGGGCCGCACCCCGCACCCCCGCACCCCGTACCGCCCCGAGGGCGGCGTGACCCGGCGAACGAGCCGGAGAGCGCCGCCCCTCGGCGTTCGCCGGTCTCCTCCGTGATCCGGCCGGCGCCCACGTGACGCGCGTCTCGGGCCCCTCCCGGTACCGGCTCTGGCGCACAAAAACTAACAGCGCTAGTTTGGGGTTCCGGCGACCAGGCGCGGACGACCGAGAGCCGGAAACGACCGAGCCGGACGACCGCAAGCCGGCCCCACACAGCGGCCGAACACCGCAAGCCCGGGAGGAACAGCCCATGAAGGCCCACGACGGGATGTACATCGGCGGCGCATGGCGACCCGCCGAGGGCCGCGACACCATCGCGGTCGTGAACCCGGCCGACGAGCAGGTCATCGCCCATGTGCCTGCGGGGACGCCCGCCGACGTGGACGCCGCCGTACGTGCCGCGCGCGCCGCGCTCCCCGGCTGGGCCGCCACCCCGCCCGCCGGGCGCGCCGCACGGCTCGCCGCCCTGCGGGACGTCCTCGCCGCCCGCGCGGAGGAGATCGCCGCGACGGTCACCGCCGAACTCGGCTCCCCGCTCCGGCTCTCGCAGACCGTGCACGCGGGCGTGCCGGTGCTGGTCGCCGGTTCGTACGCCGAACTCGCCGCCACGTACGCCTTCGAGGAGAAGCTCGGGAACTCCACCGTGCTGCACGAGCCGGTCGGGGTCGTCGGGGCGATCACCCCCTGGAACTACCCGCTCCACCAGATCGTCGCCAAGGTGGCCCCCGCGCTGGCCGCCGGCTGCACGGTCGTCCTCAAGCCCGCCGAGGACACCCCGCTGACCGCCCAACTCTTCGCCGAAGCCGCCGAGGAGGCCGGGATCCCGGCCGGTGTCTTCAACCTGGTCACCGGTCTCGGCCCGGTCGCCGGGCAGGCGCTCGCCGAGCACCCCGGGGTCGACCTCGTCTCCTTCACCGGCTCCACGGCCGTCGGCAGGTCGATCGGCGCCACCGCGAGCGGCGCCGTCAAGCGTGTCGCACTGGAGCTGGGCGGCAAGTCCGCCAACGTGATCCTGCCGGGTGCCGACCTCGCCAAGGCCGTCAACGTCGGCGTCGCCAACGTGATGTCCAACTCCGGCCAGACGTGCAGCGCGTGGACCCGGATGCTGGTGGACGCCGAGCGGTACGAGGAAGCCGTGGCCCTCGCGGCGGCGGCCGTCGCCAAGTACGTCCCCGGGGAGCGGATCGGACCCGTCGTCAACGCCAAGCAGCAGGCGCGGGTGCGGGGTTACATCGAGAAGGGCATCGCGGAAGGCGCCCGGCTCGTCGCCGGAGGCCCCGACTCCCCGCAGGAGGTCGGCTATTACGTCAGGCCCACCGTCTTCGCCGACGTCACCGGGGACATGGCCATCGCCCAGGAGGAGATCTTCGGCCCGGTCCTCTCCATCCTCCGGTACGAGGACGAGGAGGACGCCCTCCGTATCGCCAACGGCACCGTCTACGGCCTGGCCGGCGCGGTCTGGGCGGCCGACGACGAGCGGGCCGTCGCCTTCGCCCGCCGGATGGAGACCGGGCAGGTCGACATCAACGGCGGCCGGTTCAACCCGCTGGCACCCTTCGGCGGCTACAAGCAGTCCGGCGTCGGCCGTGAACTCGGCCCGCACGGTCTCGCCGAGTACCTCCAGACGAAGTCCTTCCAGTTCTGAACTCCGGCCGCACGCCGCCCGGTCAGCCGCCGGGGCGCCCGGCCGACCCCAGTCCGCCGCCGGTCCCGCCGGGCCCGGCCCACCAACCGAGGGAGCCGTCCGTGGTTCGCGCCGCCGTACTGCCCGCCGTCCAAGCGCCGCTGGAGATCACCGACATCGAGCTGCCGGACACCGGTCCGGGCCAGGTGAGGGTGAGCCTGGCCGCCGCCGGGGTCTGCCACTCCGACCTGTCGCTGAGCAACGGCACCATGCGCCTGCCGGTGCCCTGCGTACTCGGCCACGAGGGCGCGGGCACCGTCCTGGAGGTCGGCGAGGGCGTCGAGCACGTCGTCCCGGGTGACGGCGTCGTCCTCAACTGGGCACCCTCCTGCGGCACATGCCATCCCTGCCGGATCGGTGAGGTCTGGCTCTGCGCCGACGCGCTGAAGGGCGCAGCGAACGTCCATGCCCGCCTCGCGGACGGCACCGCACTCCACCCCGGCCTGAACGTCGGCGCGTTCGCGCAGGAGACCCTCGTCGCCGCCAACTGCGTACTGCCCGCCCCGGCGGGCATCCCGCTCACCGACGCGGCCCTCCTCGGCTGCGCGGTGCTCACCGGCTACGGCGCGGTCCACCACTCCGCACGCGTGCGGGCCGGGGAGACCGTGGCCGTGTTCGGGATCGGCGGGGTCGGTCTCGCCGTGCTCCAGTCGGCGCGCATCGCCGGTGCCTCCCGGATCATCGCCGTGGACGTCACGCCGGAGAAGGAGGAGCTGGCCCGGCTGGCCGGTGCCACCGACTACGTCGTCGCCTCCGCCACCACCCCCCGCGAGATCCGGGGGCTCACCGACGGGGTGGGCGCGGACGTGGCCGTGGAGTGCGTGGGGCTCGCCCGGACCATCCGTACCGCCTGGGAGTCCACCCGCAGGGGCGGCCGTACCACCGTCGTCGGCATCGGCGGCAAGGACCAGGACGTCACCTTCAACGCCCTGGAGATCTTCCACTGGGGCCGCTCCCTGACCGGCTGCGTCTACGGCAACAGCGACCCGGAACGCGATCTGCCGGTGCTCGCCGAGCACATCCGCGCGGGCCGCTTCGACGTGTCGTCGATGGTCACCGAGCGGATCTCGCTCGACGGCATCCCCGCCGCCTTCGAGAACATGGTCGCCGGAAAGGGCGGCCGGGCCCTGGTCACCTTCTGAGGCCGCCCCGCGCGGCCGCCCGTACCCCTGGGCACGGGCGGCCGGCGGCGGGTCGCGCGCGGTTCTCGCGGTCGGGTCAGCGCACCGGGGCGTCGGCCCGTTCGACCTTCTGGGTGCCGTTGAGCGTGCGGTACGAGCGGGCCCAGGCGGCCGTGGCGTCCTGGCGGGTCTTGTCGGAGACCGTGTAGTAGTCCATCTGTGAGCGCTCGGCCGTCACGTCGAGGACCCCGTAACCGTGGCCGTCCATGTCCACCCACTTCACGTGGCGGTTGGCGGCCTTCACCGCCAGGGCGGCGACCTCGGAGACCGTGTGCGCGGGGACCTTCAGGATGTCGTCCAGGTTGTCCGAGGTCACCGAGGTCACCACGAACTCGGTGGCGGCGGACGCCGACAGCGGGTAGGTCGCGGCTTTGACGGGCACGTCGTTGGCCCACGCCATGTGGATGTCGCCGGTCAGGAAGACCGTGTTGGTCACCGACCTGGTCCGCAGGTGGTCGATCAGCTCCTTGCGGTCGTCGGTGTAGCCGTCCCACTGGTCGACGTTGACGGCCAGGCCGCCGCCGGGCAGGCCCAGCAACTCCGCGAGCGGCGCGAGCACGTCGGCGGGGACGGAGCCGAAGGCGACCGGGGAGATCATCACGGACGTACCCACCAGCTTCCAGGTGGCCGCCGACCCGGCGAGACCGGCCTTCAGCCACTCCAGTTGGGCCCGGCCGGTGATCGTGCGCTCCGGGTCGTCGACCGACCCGCTGCCGATCGACGCCTGCGCGGAGCGGAAGCTGCGCAGGTCGAGCAGGTGCAGCTCGGCGAGGCTGCCGAAGGAGAGCCGGCGGTAGACGGTGCCCTCGGTGGAGGCACGGACCGGCATCCACTCGAAGTACGCCTGCTTGGCCGCCGCGACCCGGCCCGCCCAGGCGCCCTCCGTCCCCGGGGTGTGGTTCTCGGCGCCGCCGGACCAGGCGTCGTTGGCGAACTCGTGGTCGTCCCAGATCGCTATCACCGGGTGGGCGGCGTGCAGGGCCCGGAGGTCGGCGTCCGTCTTGTACGTGGCGTGCCGGACGCGGTAGTCGGCCAGGGTGAGGATCTCGTGCAAAGGGGAGTGCGGGCGCACGACGGTGTCGCCGTGGGCGTAACCGCCGGACGCGTACTCGTAGATGTAGTCGCCGAGGTGCAGCACGGCGTCCAGGTCGGCGCGGGCCGCGAGGTGCCGGTACGGGGAGAAGTAGCCGGCCTCCCAGTTGGCGCAGGACACCACGCCGAAGCGCACCCCGGGCGTCGCCGCACCGGCGGCGGGCGCCGTGCGGGTCCGGCCCGCGGGGGAGAGGATCTGCCCGGCGGCGGCCGAGAAGCGGAACCAGTAGGCGGTGGCCGGGCGCAGCCCCCGGACGTCCGCCTTGACGGTGTGGTCGGACGCGGCCCGGGCGATGGACGTACCGGAGGCGACCGTCCGGGAGAAGGCCTTGTCCTCGGCGATCTCCCAGCCGACCGGGGTGTCCGCGCCGAGGCCGGAGCCGGGTACGGCGTCCGGGGAGGGCGTGACGCGGGTCCACAGGAGGACGCCGTCCGGGAGGGGGTCGCCGGAGGCCACACCGTGCAGGAAGGCCGGCCCGTCGGCGGCCCGTGCGGCGGTCGCGCCGAGCAGGACGGGGGCGGCGACGGCCGTGGCGGCGGCAGCCTTGACGACCGTGCGACGGCTGGGTGCGGATGCGGGCGCGTGTTGTGTGGTCACGGGCGCACACGCTACTGACGAGTAAGGCAAACTGGTGTGCGAACAGCAGAAGTTCGCCGAGCCGTCGGAATCCGGTCGCCCCGCGTTGTGGCGGTGGTCCGCGGACCCGGCGCCGCGCGGCCCGTGCGCGGAGGGGCGGACCGGGGGTCAGGCCTTGGGCGGCCTCGGGGCGAGCAGCCGGGCGTCCATCTCGCCCTCCTCGAAGAGCCGGGACGCCGGACCGACGATCAGCGGGTCCGGGACGCCGACCACGGACGTGTCCTTGCCCGGGTAGTCGAAGCGGTCCAGTACGTGCCGCATCGCCTCCAGCCGCGCCCGCTTCTTGTCGTTGCTCTTCACCACCGTCCAAGGCGCGTCGGCCGTGTCGGTGTGGAAGAGCATCAGCTCCTTGGCCTCGGTGTACGCGTCCCACTTGTCGAGCGACGCCAGGTCGACCGGGCTCAGCTTCCAGCGGCGCACCGGGTCGATCTGCCGGATCATGAAACGGTTGCGCTGCTCGTTGCGGGAGACCGAGAACCAGAACTTCACGATGTGGATGCCGTCGCGGACCAGCATCCGCTCGAACCCCGGGGCCTGGTGCATGAACTCCAGGTACTCGCGGGTGGTGCAGAAACCCATCACCCGCTCCACCCCGGCCCGGTTGTACCAGGACCGGTCGAAGAGGACGATCTCGCCCGCCGTCGGAAGGTGGACCGCGTACCGCTGGAAGTACCACTGGGAGGACTCGCGTTCGGTCGGCTTCTCCAGAGCCACCACCCGGGCGCCGCGCGGGTTGAGATGCTCGGTGAACCGCTTGATGGTGCCGCCCTTGCCGGCCGCGTCCCGCCCCTCGAAGAGGATCACCAGCCGCTCGTCGTGCTCCTTCACCCAGTGCTGGAGCTTGATCAGCTCGATCTGGAGGGCGCGTTTTTGCTTGTCGTACGTCTTGCGGCCGAGCTTTTGCGGATAGGGGTAGTCCTCCCGCCAGGCGTCCCGGGCGCGGCCCTCCGGGGTGACCAGCTCCGGGTCGTCGTCGCCCCGCTCGTGGAGCCCGAACCCCTCCAGGTGCGGTCCGCCGAACCGGGCGGCACGGTCCGCCTCCGACCCGGGCGGGGAGTCGTCCGGCACGGGCTTCGACCCGGCGGATCCCCGCCGGGCCGTCCGTGCGCGCCCGTCAGACCCGCCCGGTTTCCTGCTGCTCGACGCCATCGGGGGCTCCCTCCACCGGCTCGGCCACGACCTTCCGCGTCCGCCCAGTCTGCGGACGGGTCCGGGAGACCGCCACCCCTGCCAGGCAGAGCAGCCCGCCGAGGACGGAGAGCGCGGCCGGTACCTCGTCGAGCACCAGCCACGACATCAGCACCACGAGAGCGGGCACCGCGTAGGTGGTGGAGCCCATCCGCCCGGCGGTGGTGCGCGCCAGCGCGTACGCCCAGGTGGTGAAGGCGAGCGCGGTCGGGAAGACGCCCAGATAGATCATGTTGAGAGTGGCGGAGAGCGGGGCGTCGGCGGCCTCGTGGACCAGCACCCCGGTGAACGGAAGGCAGCCCGCCGCGCCGATCAGGCAGCCGAATGCGGTGACCTGGAGGGGTGAACCGTGCTCCAGCGCGGGCTTCTGCGCGACCACGCCCGCCGCGTAGGTGAGGGCGGCGACGAAACAGAGCAGCACCCCGAGCACCGAGGAACCGCCGTGGCCCGACATGGACAGACCGACGACGACGGCGCCCGCGAAGGACACCCCCATGCCCCCGAGCAGCCTGCGCGGCAGCCCCTCGCCCAGCAGCCGGGCCCCGAGCAGCGCGATCAGGATCGGACCGATGTTGACCACCATCGCGGCGGTCCCGGCGTCCACCTCCTGCTCGCCCCAGTTGAGCACCACCATGTAGAGGCCGAACCAGAGGAGCCCGGAGACGACGATGCCGGGCCAGGCACCGCGCGCCGGCAGCCCCTCGCGGCGTACGAGCAACAGGGCGACGAGCACCACGGAACCCGCCAGCAGCCGGCCGAGGGCGAGCGCTCCGGGGGAGTAGGCCTCGCCCGCGCTGCGGATGGAGACGAACGCGGTCGCCCACAGCACGACGGTGAAGCAGGCGGCGGCGACGGCCCGCCGGTCGGGGCCGGAGCGGGGCGGATCAGTGGGTACGGGCGGTGTGGTCATGCGAGGAAGGTACGGTGCGCGGGGATCGGCCCGCACCGGACGTCCACGGGGCGGTCGGGGCCCGGGCCTCAGTGCCGCGTCGTCCCCGGGCGCCGGTCCAGTCGCGCGTACTGGAGCGCCAGCCCGTCGAGCAGCGCCCGCAGCCCCGTCTCGAAGGCGCCCTCGTCCACCTGCTGGCGCCGGTCGGCGAGGAGGTGGGCCTGGCCGAGGTGCGGGTAGTCGGCGGGGTCGTACGCCGTCTCGTCGTCCACGAAACCCCGCGCGAAGGACCCCAGTGCGGAGCCGGTGACGAAGTACCGCATCAGCGCTCCGATGTGCGTGGCCTGGGCGCGCGGCCAGCCCGCGTCCACCATCGCGCCGAACACCGCGTCGGCCACCCGCAGCCCGGCGGGCCGGCGCCCGGGGCCCTGCGCCAGGACCGGCACGATGTGCGGATGCGCGGAGAGCGCGGCCCGGTACGAGACGGCCCAGTCGTGCAGGGCGGAGCGCCAGTCGCGCGGATCGCCCGCGTCGAACATCGACAGGTCGACCTGGGCGGACACCGCGTCGGCGACCGCGTCGAGGATCTCGTCCTTGTTCCGGAAGTGGTTGTACAGCGACGGTCCGCTGACCCCCAGCCCGGCGGCGAGCCGCCGGGTGGAGAGGGCACCGAGTCCCTCCGCGTCCACGAGCGCGCCCGCCGCCTCGACGATCCGTTCTCGGCTCAGGAGGGGGGTACGAGGTCGGGCCATGCGGCACATAGTAGGGCCTGGCCGCCGGGAACCCGCAGGTGATCGGCGCTACTCCATGGTGACCCAGCGGATCACGGCGACGACGCCCAGCACTGGCGCGGGTGCTGTCCACCACCAGCCCATCGCCCTGCGGACCGAGGGCAGCGCCACCAGCCCGGCCGCCGTCCCGCCCGCCAGGAGCGTGAGGACGCACGACAGGGCGATGGCCGCCCGGGCCCCGTCGTCCCAGCCGCCCGAGGGGCGGATCGACAAGGCCGTGTACAGGAAGAAGCCCGCGATCAGATACAGGATCGCCAGCGGGACGGACATGACCAGGCGCAGCCGGCCCTCGTCCTCCGGGAGGTCCAAACCCTCTTCGTGTGCGGCCGTCAATCCGGTTCCCCTTCCGGGTGGTCGGGGCCGGCGGAGGGACGGTGCCCGCCCCTTGCGCGGGAGGCGAGGGAATCTAGCAGGGCGCGGGGCAGGACCGATCGCTCCGGCCGGAGTTGGCCGAATAGAGCTGCGGAGACCGCCGGGACGCGGAGGGCTTGCGCCGCACGGCCCGGCGGCACATAGTGGGCTGCGACAAGAAACTAGCAGTGCTAATTTAAAGTGTCGGCGGGGTCGGCGGCCCGCTGGGAGCGGCGCCCGACGCGGAGGAGTGGAGTCCGATGAACCTGGAGCTCAGCGAGGAACAGGAAGCGGTCCGCCGACTGGCAAGGGACTTCGTGACCCGGGAGGTCACCCCGCACGTCGCCGCCTGGGACCGTGCCGAGAATGTCGACAAGTCGATTGTGAAGAGGCTGGGCGCTCTGGGATTCCTCGGGCTCACCGTGCCGGAGGAGTACGGCGGCTCCGGCGGTGACCACCTCGCGTACTGCCTGGTCACCGAGGAACTGGGGCGCGGCGACTCCTCGGTGCGCGGCATCGTCTCCGTCTCCCTCGGCCTGGTCGCCAAGACCGTCGCCGCCTGGGGCGACGAGGAGCAGAAGCGCCGCTGGCTGCCCGGCCTCACCGCCGGGGACCTGATCGGCTGCTTCGGGCTCACCGAACCCGGCACCGGTTCGGACGCGGGGAACCTCGCGACCAAGGCCGTACGCGACGGCGACGACTACGTCATCGACGGAACCAAGATGTTCATCACCAACGGCACCTGGGCCGATGTGGTGCTGCTCTTCGCCCGTACCAACGACGCCCCGGGCCACAAGGGCGTCTCCGCTTTCCTGGTGCCCACCGACACCCCGGGCCTCACCCGCAACACCGTCCACGGCAAGCTCGGTCTGCGGGGCCAGGCCACCGCCGAACTGGTCCTGCAGGGGGTCAGGGTCCCCGCGTCCGCGCTGATGGGCCCCGAGGGCAAGGGGTTCTCGATCGCGATGTCCGCGCTGGCCAAGGGGCGCATGTCGGTGGCCGCCGGGTGCGTGGGGATCGCGCAGGCGGCCCTGGACGCGGCGGTCGGTTACGCGTCCGAGCGGCAGCAGTTCGGCAAGCCCATCGCGAGCTACCAGCTGGTCCAGGAACTCATCAGCGACATCGCCGTGGACGTGGACGCCGCCCGCCTCCTCACCTGGCGGGTCGCCGATCTGGTCGACCGGGGCGAGCCTTTCGCCACCGCCGCCTCCCAGGCCAAGCTCTTCGCCTCGGAAGCCGCGGTCCGCTCCGCCAACAACGCCCTCCAGGTGTTCGGCGGGTACGGCTACATCGACGAGTACCCGGTGGGCAAGCTGGTCCGCGATGCCCGGGTGATGACCCTCTACGAGGGCACCAGTCAGATCCAGAAGCTGATCATCGGCCGCGCGCTGACCGGGGTCTCCGCCTTCTGACCGCCGCCCGCCGCGTCGCCCGGCCGCCTTTCCCAGCCGCCCCGCACCGGGCCTGAGTACGGCGGTGAGTACCGGCACGGATGCGGCGGCCCGCCGGGCGGCGGAAGCTCTGGGCATGAGCGACACGACATCCGTCAAGCAGCAGAACACCGGCGCCTACTACGGCCAGGCCGTCGCCTCCTTCGGGGTGGCGATGGGCGCGGTGGCCCTCGGGATCTTCTTCCTCGACGCGGACGCCTGGGTGCGGGCCTTCCTCGCCATCGGCGTCCTCTACCTCGTCACCTCGTGCTTCACCCTCGCCAAGGTCATCCGCGACCGCCAGGAGGAGGGCAGGATCGTCAGCCGCGTCGACCAGGCGCGACTGGAGAAGATCCTCGCCGAGCACGACCCCTTCCAGAAGCTCTGACCCCCGGCTCGGGCCCGCACGCCCCGCCCGCTCCCCTCGCCGCCCCCGAGGTCCCCGGTAACCCCGGCGATCTCGGGGGCGCAACCGTTTCACCGCTTCCCACCTCCCCCTTTCGCGCGGGCGGCGCTATCCTGCGGGCGAGATCCTAAGCGCTTGCTCAGGGTCGGGGTATGGTGTTCGTCCGGTGGACGGAGAGGGGCGCGTGACGATGGGTACGGCGCAGGAGACCGACGGCCAGGAGACGCCGTGGGGCGAAGTGACCCCCGAAGCCGCCCGGCGGCTTCTCGTGGCGGCGGTCGAGGCCTTCGCCGAGCGCGGCTACCACGCGACGACCACCCGTGACATCGCCGGCCGGGCCGGCATGAGCCCGGCGGCCCTCTACATCCACTACAAGACGAAGGAAGAGCTGCTCCACCGGATCAGCCGCATCGGCCACGACCGCGCGCTCTCCCTGCTGGACGCGGCGGTGGACGCCGAAGGCACTGCCTCGGACCGGCTCGCCACGGCCGTACGGGCCTTCGTCCACTGGCACGCCGAGCGCTTCGCCACCGCGCGGGTGGTGCAGTACGAACTCGACGCGCTGAGCGACGAACACCGCGCCGAGATCATCGAACTGCGGCGGCGCACCGACGCGGTGATGCGGCGGATCATCAAGGACGGTGTGGAGACGGGGGAGTTCGACGTCCCCGACGTGCCCGGTACCGCGCTCGCCGTGCTCTCCCTCTGCATCGACGTCTCGCGCTGGTTCAACGCGCAGGGCAGCCGGACGCCGGAGGAGGTCGGCGCGCTCTACGTGGACCTGGTGCTGCGCATGGTCGGTGCTCCGAAGTAGGACTCCGCGCGAGTCACGGACATGCGGCGGGCCCGCCGCACCCCGCGTCCTCGGGGTGCGGCGGGCCCGTGGCCGTGAGGCCCGTGCCGGGGTGATCGCTCAGAAGTAGTAGCGGGACACCGACTCGGCGACGCAGGCCGGCTTCTCGCCGCCCTCACGCTCCACGGTGACGACCGCCGTGATCTGCACCCCGCCGCCCGCTTCCTCGACGGACTTCAGTACGGCGGTGGCGCGCAGCCGCGATCCGACCGGGACGGTGGAGGGGAAGCGCACCTTGTTGGTGCCGTAGTTGATGCCCATCTTCGCGCCCTCGACCGACATGACCTGCGGGACGAGTGCCGGGAGCAGGGAGAGCGTCAGGTATCCGTGGGCGATCGTGGTGCCGAACGGGCCGGTCGCCGCGCGCTCGGGATCGACATGGATCCACTGGTGGTCGCCGGTCGCCTCGGCGAACTGGTCGATCCGCTTCTGGTCGATCTCCAGCCAGTCGCTGTGCCCCAGCTGCTCGCCCACACCGTCGCGGAGCTCCTGTGCGGAGGTGAAGATCTTCGGCTCTGCCATGGTCCTGGTCCTGCCTTCCGGCTCACTGCTCGATGTCTAAGCGCTTGCTCAGCATGGAGTGGTCACCGGCTCCTGTCAACGAAGTGGGGAGGTGCCATCGCGTGCGCAGTAGGTTCGGGGGGTGCCCCAGATTCCCCGGTCGCTCCACGAACTCACCGTCGGCCAACTCGCCGCGCGCAGCGGCGCCGCCGTCTCCGCCCTGCACTTCTACGAGTCCAAGGGGTTGATCACCAGCCGACGCACCAGCGGCAATCAGCGCCGCTACGACAGGGACGCGCTCCGGCGGGTCGCGTTCGTGCGCGCGGCCCAGCGGGTCGGCATCCCGCTGGCCACCATCCGCGAGGCGCTCGCCGAACTCCCGGAGGAGCGCACGCCCACCCGGGAGGACTGGGCGCGGCTCTCCGGGGCGTGGCGTACCGAGCTGGACGAACGCATCGAGCAGCTCGGCCGGCTGCGCGACCATCTGACCGACTGCATCGGCTGCGGCTGTCTCTCGCTGGAGAACTGCGTGCTCTCCAACCCGGACGACATCTCCGGCGAGCGAATGGCCGGTTCCCGGCTGATGCCGGAGCGCCGGACCGACCCGGAGCCGCGCGACTGACACCCCGGGGGCGGGGACACCGGCGCTGGGGGGCCGCTCGTCCGGCCCCCGCCCGCCCGTGCTCCGGCCGCCGCCCCTCAGGCCGCCGAGGTCAGCTGCTGATGTCGTATCCGGTGCGCCCGTGCCAGCGTCCCCGGTGTCAGCGCCGACGCCGGTACGAGGATGCCGCAGCCCGTGCACTCCGGGCCGGACCGGGGTTCGCGGTGCGGGTCCTGGTGCCAGACGATCCGGGTCTCCGCGCAGACCGGGCAGGCCGTGCCGGGCTCCGCGCCGAGCGCGGCGATCAGCCGGAGCAGTACCTCGGGGAGCGGGGCGCTCGGATGCGTACGGGGGTCGGCGCAGCGGGCCACGCCGTTGCCTCCCCAGATCCGCCGGTGCCAGGCGTCGAAGCCGCCGGGACGGCGCAGTCCCTCGCGCTTCTCGCGGCGCCGCCGTTCGGCGAACCCCGCCTCGTACGCCAGCCAGAGGGTCCGGGCCGCCTCCAGTTCGGCCAGCGCGCCCGTCAGCCGGGCCGGGTCCGGGGCCCGGTCCTCCGGGCCGAACCCGTGCCGGGCGCACAGATGGTCCCAGGTCGCCCGGTGCCCGTAGGGGGCGAAGCGCTCCAGGCATTTGCGCAGCGAGTAACGCCGCAGGGCCAGATCGGCCCGGGGGTCACGGACCTGTCTCGCGAGACTCCGGAAACCGGCCATACCACCGCCACCTCCGTCGTTCGGTGTTCTTGTGGGGGATGGACGTACGCCTGCCCGTTCTGGCTCCCCCGAAAGATGATTTCCGGCCACGGATGGGACGGGGGTGCACACAGGGGCGCACGGCCGCCGACGGCCGCCGACCGGGGCGCGGCGGCCGTGTGACGATTCGGCAAAGGTGACTGATGCTCATCTTACGGACCGGACTTACCGTCGGTAATCTCCGGCGCATCGGCCTCCCTGAGGAGTACGCATGCCCCCACGTACACGTACCGGCAAGCTCGCCGCGACCTTCGCGGCCGTCCTCGCACTCGGAACCTCCATGCTGGCGGGATCACTCCCGGCAGGCGCCGCCCCGGTGGCGGCCACCGCCGCCGCGGTCACCGACCACTGCGCCGGCCAGTGCGCGGACATCCTGCCGCCCGGCGCGAACGGCAATGCCACACTCGCCGACATCCTCGGCAACAAGCTCTTCGGCACCCATCCCTCCCACAGCGACGACCAGCTCGACCGCTACACCTCGCTGATCTCCGGCCAGAGCACCCTCACCGACGCCAAGCTGACCGACTTCTTCAACGACGCCTCCTTCGGCGTCCCGTCCGGTCAGGTCGAGTCCACCGTCTCGCCCCGCAGCGACGTCACCATCACCCGGGACAAGAAGACCGGCGTCCCGCACATCGTCGGCACCACCCGCTACGGCACCGAGTTCGGCGCCGGTTACGCGGCAGGCCAGGACCGGCTCTGGCTGATGGACCTCTTCCGCCACATCGGACGCGGCGAACTCACCTCCTTCGCCGGCGGGGCGCTCGCCAACCAGGGCCTGGAGCAGCAGTTCTGGCCGCAGGCCCCGTACACCGAGGCCGATCTCCAGGCCCAGGTCGAGCGGATCAGGACCACCGAGGGCGCGCGCGGCGAGCTGGCCATGTCGGACGCGCAGGCCTACATCGACGGCATCAACGCCTACAAGGACAAGGCGAAGTCGAGTCGCAACTTCCCCGGCGAGTACGTCCTCACCGGCAAGATCGACTCGATCACCAACGTCGGCGAGATCGTGCCCTTCAAGCTCACCGACCTGATCGCCATCGCGACCGTCGTCGGCGGCCAGTTCGGGGGCGGAGGCGGCGGCGAGGTGCAGGCCGCGATCTCGCTGCTCGCCGCCCAGGAGAAGTACGGCGTCAGCGAGGGCACCCAGGTCTGGGAGTCGTTCCGGCAGCGCGAGGACCCGGAAGCCGTCCTCACCGTGCACGACGGCACCTCTTTCCCGTACGCCCAGAAGCCCGCCACCGCGCGAGGCACCGCACTCCCCGACAAGGGCTCCGTCACCGCCGAGCCCCTGATCTACGACCGCACCGGCTCCGCGGGCACCAACCTCAAGGCCCAGGTCGCCGCGCCCGCCGCCCTCAAGCCGCTCCAGGGCGTCTTCGACGACGGCGTCATCCCCGAGGGCACCCTCCCCGGCTCCGGCACCGACGCGCAGAAGCGCGGCATGTCCAACGCCCTGGTGGTCTCGGGCTCCCGCACCGCGAGCGGCAACCCGGTCGCCGTCTTCGGCCCGCAGACCGGCTACTTCGCTCCACAGCTGATGATGCTCCAGGAGATCCAGGGACCCGGCATCAGCGCCCGCGGCGTCTCGTTCGCGGGCGTCGGCATGTACATCCAGATGGGACGCGGCGAGGACTACGCCTGGAGCGCCACCTCCGCAGCCCAGGACATCACCGACACCTACGCCGTCCCGCTCTGCGAGGCGAGCGGCGCCACCCCGTCGAAGAACTCCGCCTCCTACCTCTACCGGGGCACCTGCACGCCCATGGAGAAGATGGAGCGGACCAACTCCTGGAAGCCCACGACCGCCGACTCCACCGCCGCCGGTTCCTACCGGATGCAGGTCTGGCGCACCAACTACGGCATCGTCACCCACCGGGCGACCGTGGCCGGCAAGCCGGTCGCGTACACCTCGCTGCGCACCACCTACCGCCACGAGGCCGACTCCATCATCGGCTTCCAGATGCTCAACGACCCCGCCTACGTGACCGACGCCGCCTCCTTCCAGCAGGCGGCGAGCAACATCGACTACGCCTTCAACTGGTTCTACGCCGACTCCCGCACCGCCGCCTACTACAACAGCGGCATGAACCCGGAGCGCGCCGCCGGCGTGGACCCGGCGCTGCCGGTCGCGGCGGACCGGGCGTACGAGTGGCAGGGCTTCGACCCGGCCGCCAACACCGCCACGTACACGTCCTTCGCCGCGCACCCGCACTCCAGCGGCCAGGACTACTACATCTCCTGGAACAACCGGCAGGCCAAGGGATACGCCTCCGCCGGCTTCGGGTTCGGCGCCGTGCACCGGGCCGACCTGCTGGACGACCGGGTCTCCGCGCTGGTCGCCCAGGGCGGCGTCACCCGCGCCTCGCTCACCAAGGCCATGGAGTCGGCCGCCGTCACCGACCTGCGGGGCGAGCAGCTGCTGCCCGAACTGCTGAAGGTCATCCGCTCCCAGCCCGTCACCGACACCGCCCTCGACGCCGTCGTCAAGCAGCTGGAGGCGTGGCGGGCGGGCGGCTCGCAGCGCAAGGAGACGGCCGCGGGCTCGGGAACGTACGCCAACGCCGACGCCGTACGTGTCATGGACGCCTGGTGGCCCGCGCTGATGGACGCGGAGTTCCGGCCCGGCCTCGGGGGCGCGCTCTACGACGCCCTGGCGGTGAACCTCGCCGTGGACGAGTCCCCGGCCGCCAGCCACGGACCCAGCGGCGCGCACAGCGGCTCCGCCTTCCAGTACGGCTGGTGGGCCTTCGCCGACAAGGACCTGCGCCAGGTCCTCGGTGAGAACGTCCAGGGGCCGCTGGCCCGCACCTACTGCGGGGGCGGCGTACTCGCCACCTGCCGCGACGCCCTGCTCACCACCCTGAAGCAGGCCGCCGCCAAGCCCGCCACCACGGTCTACCCGGGTGACGACAACTGCGCGGCCGGCAACCAGTGGTGCAGCGACGCCATCATCCACCGCGCGCTGGGCGGGATCGCCCAGAAGTCGATCCCGTGGCAGAACCGGCCGACCTACCAGCAGGTCGTGGAG
The DNA here is from genome assembly GCF_036188265.1 of Streptomyces sp. NBC_00247. Taxonomy (NCBI): domain Bacteria; kingdom Bacillati; phylum Actinomycetota; class Actinomycetes; order Kitasatosporales; family Streptomycetaceae; genus Streptomyces; species Streptomyces sp. NBC_00247. Next base: position 5,912,147 of record NZ_CP108093.1, read on the forward strand.
TTCCCCACGCACCGGTAGGGGAGCACGCCCGGCAACGGACGGTCCGGGTGCGGGGGTGTGCCCCACCCCCGCACCCGGACCGTCCGCGTCGACGCCCGTTCACTCCCGGGCCGGGGTACCGAGGAGCGCCAGGCGTTCGGCGTCCTCGGTGTGCGGCTCGGCCGTGTAGACCATCACGCGCAGATCGTCCCCGGCGACGGTGAGCACGTCGCAGTCGAGTGTGAGGGTCCCCACGGCCGGATGGTCGATCGTCTTGCGGGCCGACTCGTGGGTACCGACCGCCCCCGAGTCCCAGAGCTCGGCGAACCGGGCGCTGCCCGACCGCAGTTCCGCGAGGAGGCTCCCCAGCCGGGGATCGTCCGGGTACCGGGCGGCGGCCGTGCGCAGATCCGCGACCAGCGCCGCTTCGAGCCGCCGGCGATCCTCCGGGGTCTGGCGGACCCGGCTGTCGCCCTGGCCCAGCAGATTGCGCCGGACCCCGTTGCGCTCGTGGCCGGGCAGGCGGGCCGGGTCGCCCATCAGCGCCGCGTACCGCGGGTTCGCCAGGAGCAGCGTCCAGGTGGCGTCGTACACCGCGACCGCCGTGCCGGTGAGCCGGTCGAGCAGCCGGTGGACGCTGGGAGAGATGCGGGTGGGTACGGTGCCGGGGCCGGGAGGCGCGAGACCGGCCAGCCGGAAGAGGTGCTCGCGCTCCGCCCCCGACAGCCGCAGGGCCCCGGCGAGGGCCTCCACGATCTGCCCGGAGGGATGGGTGGCCCGGCCCTGTTCGAGGCGGGTCACGTAGTCGGCGGAGATCCCGGCGAGCATCGCCAGCTCCTCGCGCCGCAGCCCCGCCGCACGCCGGTGACCACCGGGTACGAGCCCCGCGGCCTCGGGCGGCACCCGGTCGCGCCAGCGGCGCACCGCCTGCCCGAACTCCGCCTTCGCCATGCCCACCAGTGTGCACCGGGACCCGCGGGTCTTCCTGGTACCGCCGGTCCCAGGAAGACGGGACGTCTGGCAGGCGCCCCGGCCGGGCCGGACAGTGGGAGGCATGACGAAGACGACGAGGACTCTGATCACCGGAGCGAACAAGGGTCTCGGCTTCGAGACCGCCCGCCGGCTGGTAGCCGCCGGGCACACCGTGTACCTGGGAAGCCGCGACGCCGAACGCGGGAGGCGGGCGGCCGAGCGGATCGGCGCCAGGCCGGTCCTGATCGACGTGACCGACGACGCCTCGGTGGAGGCCGCGGCGAAGACGATCGAGGCCGGGGGCGGCCTCGACGTACTGATCAACAACGCCGGGATCGAGGGACGCACTCCGGACGGAGGCGTCCTCGGCGCGGGCGGTGAGACGGCCGGGTCCACGCGGACGATCCTGGAGACGAACGTCCTCGGCACCGTGCGGGTCACGCACGCCTTCCTGCCGCTGCTGGAACGCTCCGCGGCCCCGGTCGTGGTCAACCTCAGCAGCGGCCTCGCCTCGCTGGAGCGGATGGCCACCCCGGGCAACCCGGCCTCCGCCTACCCGGGCGTCGCCTATCCGGCGTCCAAGGCCGCGGTCAACATGATCACCGTGCAGTACGCCAAGGCGTTTCCCGGGATGCGGATCAACGCGGTGGAGCCCGGCTTCACCGCGACCGACCTCAACGGACGCACCGGCACCCAGACCGTGGAGGAGGGGGCGGAGATCATCGTGCGGATGGCGCTGGTGGGCCCGGACGGCCCGACCGGCGGCTACTTCGACGCCGAGGGCCCGCTGCCCTGGTGAGACCCCCGGCCCGGTGCGGGGAGGCGGGGCCCCGCACCGGACCGGACCGGCTCAGCCCCCGTACAGCAGGTACTTCTTCCGCTTGGCCCGGAATGCGGCGAGGTCGGATCGCCAGGCACCGACCACCTCGTCGGTGTCCGCGCCCGCGTCGATCATCGTGCGGACCCGGGTGTTGCCGGTCAGCTTGTCGATCCAGTTGTCGGCCCGCCAGGCGAAACCGCTCCAGGTCGCCTTGGCGGTCACCAGCAGCGCGATCCCGGTGCGCACCGGGTCGAAGACCTCCCGGTCGTCCACGTGGAGCTGCACTCCGCCGACCGTGACACCGGAGAACTTGGAGAAGGTCGGCGCGAAGTACGCCTCGCGGAAGTGGACCCCGGGCAACTCCAGCGCGTTGGCCGCGGCGGCCCAGCGGTGGTCGATCCCGGCCGCCCCGAGCAACTCGAACGGACGGGTGGTGCCGCGCCCCTCGGAGAGGTTCGTCCCCTCGAAGAGGCAGGTGCCGGAGTACACGAGCGCGGTGTCCGGCGTCGGCATGTTGGGGCTCGGCGGCACCCACGGCAGGCCCGTCGCGTCGAAGAAGTCCGAGCGCCGCCACCCCGACATCGTCACCGTGTCCAGGTCCGCCGGACGCGCGGCGAAGAACTCGGTGTTGAAGAAGAGCGCAAGTTCCGCGACGGTCATCCCGTGCGCCTGGGCGATCTCCCGCCGCCCGACGAAGGTCCCGAACGCCGGATCGAGCACCGGACCGAGCGCGGCCCGACCGGTGTTCGGGTTCGGCCGGTCCAGCACGACGAACCGCTTGCCCGCGAGCGCCGCCGCCTCCATGCAGTCGTACAGCGTCCAGATGTAGGTGTAGAAGCGGGCGCCCGCGTCCTGGATGTCGAAGACGACCGTGTCGACGCCGGAGGCCGTGAACACGTCCGCGAGCGGCTGACCGTTCTTCAGATACGTGTCGTAGACCGGCAGTCCCGTCGCCGGGTCGTCGTACCGCCCCTCGGAGCCGCCCGCCTGGGCGGTGCCCCGGAAGCCGTGCTCGGGTCCGAAGACGGCCGTGAGGTTCACCCGGTCGTCGGCGTGCATGACGTCCACGATGTGGCGCACGTCGGAGGTGACCCCGGTGGGGTTGGTGACGATGCCCACCCGCTCCCCGGCCAGCAGCCGGTAGCCGCCCGCGGCCAGCCGGTCGAAGCCGGTACGGACCGGGGCGCGCCCGCCGCGCCCGGAGTCCCCGCCGTGGCCGCCCGAGGCAGCCGCCGTACCCCCGCCCACGGCGGTCACCGCCAGGGCTCCCAGGCCTCCGCCCGCTGCCAGTACACCCCGTCTGGTCAGGCTCATCCAGCCACCTCCATGATCGCGCGGACTGTCATGGGCATGCACGCTAGCGCGCGCGGAGCCCGTACGGAACGATCTCGGGCGGGCGGATTCACAAGCCCGGCCCGCATCGGCTGGGCAGAACACCAGACCTTCCCGCGACCCCTTCCCCGATCACATACCGACTGGTTAGTCTGCTGGGGCAGTCGTGCAGAGAGGCAGGACCCGATGAGTACGGTTCAAGGCGCCGGCGTAGTGGTCACGGGAGCCGGAGGCGGCATCGGCGCCGCCCTGGCCCGGAGATTCGCCGCCGAGGGTGCGCGGGTGGTCGTCAACGACCTCGACGCCGCACGGATCGAGCCGCTCGCCCAGGAGATCGGCGGTACGGCGATCGCCGGTGACGCCTCCGGAATCGTGGACGCCGCCCGGGACGCCCTCGGCGGCACCGTCGACGTCTTCTGCGCCAACGCCGGCCTCGCCTCTCCCGGCGACGTCTTCGCCGACGAGGAGGTGTGGGCAGCCGCCTGGGACGTCAACGTGATGGCCCACGTCCGTGCGGCCCGGGCCCTGCTGCCCGAGTGGCTGGAGCGCGGCAGCGGCCGGTTCGTCACCACCGCCTCCGCCGCCGGCCTGCTCACCATGATCGGCGCCGCGCCCTACAGCGTCAGCAAGCACGGGGCCGTCGCCTTCGCCGAGTGGCTCTCGCTCACCTACCGCCACCGGGGGATCAAGGTCCACGCGATCTGCCCGCAGGGCGTACGGACCGACATGCTCACCGCCGCCGGATCGGCCGGCGAGCTCGTCCTCGCCCCCACCGCCATCGAACCGGACGCCGTCGCCGACGCGCTCTTCGACGCGATCGCGAAGGACCGTTTCCTCGTCCTGCCCCACCCCGAGGTGGCCGGCTACTACCGGGCCAGGGCCGAGGACCCGGACCACTGGATCGGCGGCATGAACAAACTCCAGCGCACCTGGGAGAAGGGGACCCGCGCATGACCACCACCCCGGACACGGCGGCCCCGTCCCCGTACGCCGCGAAGCCCTGGACCGGGCTGCTCTCCGAGACGCAGCTCACCCCCGTCGAGCCCGCCGAGACGGTCCTGCACGCCTTCCGGGCCGCAGTCGCCCGCGCCCCGGAACATACGGCCCTCGCCTACTTCGACGGGCGGCTCGGCTACCGCGAGGCCGACGAACTCAGCGACTCCGTCGCCGGGCACCTCGCCGCCCGGGGCCTGCGGCGCGGCGACCGCGTCGCGATCATGCTCCAGAACACCCCGCACTTCGTCCTCGCCCTGCTGGGCGCGTGGAAGGCGGGCGCCACCGTCGTCCCGCTCAACCCCATGTACAAGGCCGGCGAGGTCGCGCACGTCCTGGACGATGCCGGGGTGACCGCGCTCTTCTGCTCGGACCGGGCCTGGGAGTCGTACCTGCGCGACACCGCGGCCGCCGCGCCCGGCGTCACGATCGCCGTCACCGCCTGCGAGCTCGACCTCCAGACCGAGAACGACCCGCGCGTCCTCGGTTTCGAGCGGCTTCCGGCCCCCGGCGACACCGACGACCTGGTGGCCGTCGCCCGCAAGGGCCTCGCCGCCCCCGACGACCGCGCACTCACCGCCACCGACACCGCGCTGATCAGCTACACCTCCGGCACCAGTGGGAAGCCCAAGGGGGCGATGAACTCCCACGGCAACGTCATGGTCAACGCCGCACGCCAGCGCGAGGACCACCCGATCCCCGAGGGCGCCGCCTACTTCGCCCTCGCCCCGCTCTTCCACATCACCGGCATGGTCTGCCAGCTCGCCGCCTGCCTCGCCAACGCAGGCACCCTCGTGCTCGCCTACCGGTTCGAGGCGAGCGTGGTCCTCGAAGCCTTCGCCACCCACCGCCCCGCCTACACCGTCGGCCCCTCCACCGCCTTCATGGCGCTCGCCGCCCACCCCGACGCCACCCCCGCCCACTTCGCATCCTTCGCGGTGATCTCCTCCGGCGGCGCACCGCTGCCGCCCGCGCTGGTGGAGAAGTTCCGGGCGGGCTTCGGCCCGTACATCCGCAACGGCTACGGCCTCACCGAGTGCACCGCCCCCTGCGCCGCCGTACCCCCGCACCGGGAAGCCCCCGTCGACCCCGTCTCCGGAACCCTGTCGGTCGGCGTACCTGGCCCGGACACCCTCGTCCGCATCCTCGACGAGACCGGCGCGGAGGTGCCGCTCGGCGAACAGGGCGAGATCGCGGTGCGCGGTCCCCAGGTCGTGTCCGGCTACTGGAACCTCCCCGAGGCCACCGCCGCGGCCTTCCCCGACGGTGAACTGCGCACCGGAGACATCGGGTTCATGGACCGCGAGGGCTGGCTCTACGTCGTGGACCGCAAGAAGGACATGATCAACGCCTCCGGGTTCAAGGTCTGGCCCCGCGAGGTGGAGGACGTCCTCTACACCCACCCCGCCGTACGCGAGGCCGCCGTCGTCGGCGTTCCCGACGCCTACCGGGGCGAGACGGTCCGCGCCTACGTCAGCCTCCGGCCGGGCTCCGCCGTGGCGCCGGAGGAACTGGGCGCGTACTGCAAGGAACGGCTCGCCGCGTACAAGTACCCCCGTCAGGTCGAGATCCTGGCCGAGCTGCCGAAAACGGCGAGTGGGAAGATCCTCAGGCGGGAACTGCGTTCCCCGCGATAGAACACGTTCACGGTGAAGCGAAGGGCAGGTGGCGGCGATGGCCAAGGCGATGGCCAGGACGATGGAGGGGAACGGGGTTCCCGTTCCCCAGCGGCTGCTGGCCGCCGCCACCCGCCTCTTCGCGGAACAGGGGTACGACCGCACCTCGGTCCAGGAGATCGTCGAGGCCGCAGGGGTCACCAAGGGGGCCCTGTACCACTACTTCGGTTCCAAGGAGGACCTCCTCCACGAGGTCTACGCCCGGGTGCTCCGCCTCCAGCAGGAGCGCCTCGACGCCTTCGCGAACGCCGACGAACCGGTGGCGAAGCGGCTGCGCGACGCCGCCGCGGACGTGGTCGTGACGACCATCGAGAACCTCGACGACGCCTCGATCTTCTTCCGCTCCATGCACCACCTGAGCCCGGAGAAGAACAAGCAGGTGCGCGTCGAACGCCGCCGCTACCACGAGCGCTTCCGCGCCCTGATCGAGGAAGGGCAGCGGGCGGGCGTCTTCTCCCTCGCCAGCCCCGCCGACCTCGTGGTCGACTACCACTTCGGCTCGATCCACCACCTCTCGACCTGGTACCGCCCCGACGGCCCGCTCACCAAGCAGGAAGTCGCCGGCCACCTCGCGGACCTGCTGCTGCGGGCGCTGCGGCCGTAGCGGGCGTCCGCCCGCGGAGCTCAGCCCTTGAGCCCCCCGGCGAACCCCTTGATGACGTACCGCTGGAGCAGCAGGAACACCACCAGGACGGGCAGCGCGGCCAGGACGAGCCCCGCGAAGACGAGCCCGTACTCCGACACGTACTGGCCGACGAAGGAGAACACCCCCACCGGCACGGTCTCCTTGTCGGACCCGCCGAGGTAGAGCAGCGGGGTGAAGAAGTCGTTCCAGACGAAGACGGCGTTCAGGATGACCACCGTGCCGGTGATCGGCCGCAGCAGCGGGAACACGATCCGGGTGAACGCCTGCCGGTGGTCGCACCCGTCGATCAGCGCTGCCTGCGCGTAGTCGGCGGGCAGGGTGCGGACGAACCCGGTGTAGAGGAACACGGTGAACGGCAACTGGATGCCGGTGTAGAAGAGCACCATCCCCTGGTACGTCCCCAGCCAGCCGAGGCTGTCGACCAGCTTGTACAGCGGGATCATGCCCAGCTGGAAGGGCAGCACGATGCCCAGCAGGAAGAGGATGTACAGCCCGTAGCCGAGCCCCTGGGCCCGGCGGGCCAGGAAGTACGCCCCCGTCGAGCCGAGCACCACCAGCAGCAGCAGGCTGAGGGCGGTGATGACCGCGCTGTTGACGAGCGCGGGCCCCAGCGACGCGGACGACCACGCGTTGCCGAAGTTGTGCAGGGTCGGCGGGGCGGGCAGGCCCAGCGGGGAGTCGGCGATCTGCCGGGGCTCCTTGAGCGCCAGCGTGATCAGGGCGTACACCGGGAAGAGGAAGAGGACCGCGACCGCGACCATGACCAGCTCCAGGGCGTAGCTTCCGTAGCGGGCGCGGCGGCGCACGGACGTCGCCGACTTCACGGGCTTCGCGTGTTCCACGGAGTTCACGCGGTCACCTCCCGGGCGCGCAGGAAGCGGAGCTGGACGAGCGAGACCGCCGCGACGAAGAGCGCGAGCACCAGGGCCACGGCCGTGCTGTAGCCGAACTTCCCGTACACGAAAGCCTCCTTGAACAGGGCAGTCGAGAGGGTCTCGCTGGCGGTGCCGGGGCCGCCGTTGGTGGCCGCGTACACCTGGTCGAAGAGCTTCAGGCCGCCGATGGTCGACAGCATGAGGTTGACGGTCAGCGCCGGGGCGAGCATCGGCCAGGTGACGTAGCGGAACCTCTGCCAGGTCCCGGCGCCGTCGATCTTCGCCGCCTCGTGGAGCTCGGGCGGCACCCCCTGGAGCCCGGCGAGGAAGATGACCATCGAGTACCCGGCGTACTGCCACACGACCATGGCCGCCACCGACCAGAGCGCCAGCGAGGGATCGCCCAGCCAGTCCTGCCGCAGCGCGCCGAGACCGACCGCCCCCAGCAAGCCGTTGAGCCCAGCCGTGGGCTCGGGGTTGTAGACGTACTTCCACAGGAACGCGACCATCACCGGGCTGACGACCGCCGGGGCGAAGAAGACCACCCGCAGCAGCGACCTGCTCCGGATGCCGGTGTCGACCCCCAGCGCGAGCAGCAGTCCCACGACGTTCTGCACGACGACCACGGCGACGGTCAGCAGCAGCGTGTTCACCACCGAGTCCAGGGTCCGCCGGTCGTCCAGGAGCGCCCGGAAGTTCGCCAGTCCGACGAACGAGGCGTCGCCGATGCCGGACCAGTCGGTGAACGCGTACGCCACGCCCGCGAGGCTCGGGTAGAGCACCACGACCGCGTACACCAGCAGCGCGGGGACCACGAACCCCCAGGGCGGGGCCGTGAGATCGCGGCCGGGGCGGGTGCGGGCCGGCCGCGGCGGCGGGATCGGGACCGTGGGCGGTGTCTTCACGGTGCGAGCCTCGGGGCCGGGCTTCCCGGGCCGGACCCCTTCGGGCTCGATCTCCTCGGGCTGGGGGAGCGAGCGGCTCATGAGGCCCTCCGGTAGGCGTCGTCCATCTGTCCGAGCGCGCCCCGGACGTCCGTCTCGCCGGACAGGAGATCCTGTACGGCCGCGAAGTGAGCGGGCTGCACCTCGGCGTTGGGCCACCGCTGATCCATGAACGGCACGGCGCGGCCCGTGTCCACGATCGGCAGGAAGGGCTCCAGGACCGGGTCGACGGCGGTGGACGCGTCCCGCCGGAAGGGGATCGCGAAGACGGCGGACGCCCAGCGGTCGATGTTCTCCTGCTTCCCGAGGAAGGCGATGAAGTCCGCAGCCCGGGGGTCGCGCTCGGCCCGCACGGAGACGCCGAGGCCGACCACGATGCCCGCCGGGATCCACAGCCGCGCCGGATCGTCGCCGCCGGGGAAGGGGAACATCGCCAGGTCCTCCGGGCTCTCGGTGGCCTCCCGGAACACCCCGAGCACCGCGGAGACCTGGACGGCCATCGCCGCCTTCCCGGTGGCGACCATCGCGGTCTGCTGCTCGAACGTGGTGCCGTTGGGGTTGTCGTTGAAGAAACCTTTGCGCTGGAGCTCCTGGTACCGGCCCAGGGCATCGGCCCAGCCGGAATCCCGGAAGGACGTCCGGCCGGCGGCCATGTCGTCGTCGAACCGGGCGTTGTGCGCGTAGACGGCGTTGGGCACCAGCGCGTAGCTGATCAGCTGCGTCACCCACGGCGTCTGCGCGCCGAGCGCGATCGGCACGACGCCCCGGGCCCTGAGTCTCGTACAGACCTCGAGCAGCTCCGTCCAGGTCGACGGCGGCTCGACCCCGGCCCGGGCGAACACCTTCTTGTTGTAGATCGCACCGATCAGGCAGCTCCCCGCCGAGTAGAGGTACGTGCGCCCCTCGTACCGGTAGGCGGTACCGAAGGCCGCCGGGATGTTCGCCGTCCACGGCTGCGTACTGAGATCGGTGAGCAGCCCGGCCCTGGCCAGCTCGACCATGGACATCGCGCTGCCGCTGCCCGGATACACCGCGTGCACGTCCGGGGCGTTGCCCCCGGCGAGCTGGGTGCGGACCACGGTCTGCATCTGCTCGGTGGGCGCGAACGAGGTGGTGAAGGACTCTGCGGGCCGGCTCCTGCGGTAGAGCTTCAGCAGCTCCTCCACCGGCTGCTGCTGGTCGGTGACCCCCACGATCCGCAGCCCGTCGCCGGAGCCGCCCGAGCACCCGGAGAGCACCGGCGGCAGCGCGCCGGCCGCCACGATCCCGCCGCCGGCCCGCAGGAACTCCCGGCGGCTGCGCCCGGTGGCGGCGTCCCCGCGGTCGGCGGCGCCGGTGCGACCTGTGGTGCCTTCATGGCCCTGACCCGTGGTCATGCGTGCCCTCCTGCCGAGGCGGTACGAGCCGGACGGCCGACCCGCCCTCCGGGCCCTTCCGCGCCGCGCGGGCCGAACCCGGGCCCCGGACCGCACGCGTGGACGGACACGACGGCATGGCGTCCGGCGCCTTCCGGGGGCATCCGGCCGAAAACTCTCGCCGTACCTTCGCAGCCGACCGCTCGCGCGCCGGGCAGCGACACGAAAGCGGGCTTCCGCACGGGTGAGCCGGCGAGGGCGGCCGGGAGCGCGGGGGCCGTCCGCCGTGACGGGTGGGTGAACCACGTAACGCCCCGGCCTGCACCGTCCGTTGACCGAACAGTCATGTCCGGTTCCTGCTCTTGACCGTGTACGGCTAACTGGCTGAATATCGGTCACGCACCGGCGCGTCCCGTACTCCACGCGCCGTGTCGCACGCCGTACGCGCGCCCGCACCCCGCACCGCACCACCAGCTCCAGGTCCGGCCGGAGCACGGCTCCTGCCGGATACCCCCCGCGCCTTCCGTCCCCCTTCACGGAAAACGGAGCATGTGATGAGACCGGTCCTGTGCAGAACCCTGCCCTCCGCCGCCGCCCTCGCGGTGGCCACCCTGCTCGTGACGACGGGGGCCGCGCACGCCGCGGCCCCCGTCGTCGTACCCGCCCCCACGGCGGTTGCGGCGGTCGCCGCCCCCGACATCCCGCTCGCCAACGTCAAGGCGCACCTCGCCCAGCTCCAGTCGATCGCCACCGCCAACGGCGGCAACCGCGCCCACGGCCGTACCGGGTACAAGGCGTCCGTCGACTACGTGAAGGCGAAGCTCGACGCCGCCGGCTACACCACCACCCTCCAGCAGTTCACCTCCAGCGGCGCCACGGGCTACAACCTGGTCGCGGACTGGCCGGGCGGCGACACCTCGAAGGTGCTGATGGCGGGGGCCCACCTCGACTCCGTGACCGCCGGCGCCGGGATCAACGACAACGGGTCCGGCTCGGCGGCCGTACTGGAGACCGCCCTCGCCGTCTCCCGGGCCGGCTACCAGCCGGACAAGCACCTCCGCTTCGCCTGGTGGGGCGCGGAGGAGCTGGGCATGGTCGGGTCGAAGTACTACGTCAACAACCTCGCGGCCACCGAACGCGCCAAGCTCACCGGCTACCTCAACTTCGACATGATCGGCTCGCCCAACCCCGGCTACTTCGTCTACGACGACGACCCGACGATCGAGCAGACCTTCAAGGACTACTACGCGGGCCTCTCCATAGCCACCGAGATCGAGACCGAGGGAGACGGCCGCTCCGACCACGCTCCCTTCAAGACGGCGGGCGTCCCGGTCGGCGGCCTCTTCTCCGGCGCCGACTACATCAAGACCGCCGCGCAGGCGCAGAAGTGGGGCGGCACCTCGGGTCTCGCCTTCGACCGCTGCTACCACGCCTCCTGCGACACCTCCGCCAACATCGACGACACCGCGCTCGACCGCAACAGCGACGCCGTCGCCTACGCGGTCTGGAACCTCTCGGCCGCCACGGCGACCCCGCCGGCCGGCACGGTGTTCACCAACGCCACCGACGTGACCGTGCCGGACAACGGCGCCGCCGTCACCTCCGCCCTCACCGTCTCCGGGCGCACCGGCAACGCGCCCGCCGGCCTCAAGGTGGACGTGGACATCCGGCACACCTGGCGCGGCGACCTCGTGGTGGACCTGGTGGCGCCGGACGGCACCGCCTACCGGCTGAAGAGCGCGAGCAGCAGTGACTCGGCGGACAACGTCGTCGCGACCTACACCGTCAACGCCTCCTCCGAAGTCGCCAACGGGGTGTGGAAGTTGAAGGTGCAGGACACGGCGTCCTCCGACACCGGGTACATCAACAGCTGGTCGCTGACCTTCTGATCCCCGCCATCCGGCGGACACCACCCGGACGGCCGGCGCGCGGGGCACCCGCACCCGCGCACCGGCCGTCCGTCCTCGCCGCGCCCGTCGTCAGAGGTACTTCTTGATCTCCCGCCGCGCCAGCGACCGCTGGTGCACCTCGTCCGGCCCGTCCGCCAGACGCAAGGTCCTTGCGGATGCCCACAGTTCGGCGAGCGGGAAGTCCTGGCTCACGCCTCCGGCACCGTGCAGCTGCACCGCGTCGTCGAGGATGCCGAGCACCGCACGGGGTGTGGCGATCTTGATGGCCTGGATCTCGGTGTGCGCTCCCCGGTTGCCCACGGTGTCCATCAGCCACGCCGTCTTCAGCACCAGAAGCCGCAGCTGCTCGACGGTCACCCGGGCGTCCGCGATCCAGTTCTGCACCACGCCCTGCTGGGCGAGCGGCTTGCCGAAGGCCGTACGGGAGACCGCGCGACGGCACATCAGCTCGATCGCGCGCTCAGCCATGCCGATCAGCCGCATGCAGTGGTGGATGCGCCCCGGACCGAGCCGTGCCTGGGCGATGGAGAAGCCGCCGCCCTCCTCGCCGACCAGATTGGCCACCGGCACGCGGACGTCGGTGAAGACGAGTTCGGCGTGCCCGCCGTGCCAGTGGTCCTCGTACCCGTACACCCGCATGGCGCGGCGCACTTCGAGGCCGGGAGTGTCGCGCGGGACCAGGATCATCGACTGCTGGCGGCGGATGTCCTCGCCGTCCGGGTCGGTCTTGCCCATCACGATGAAGACCGCGCAGTCCGGGTTCATCGCCCCGGAGATGTACCACTTGCGGCCGTTGACGACGTACTCGTCGCCGTCGCGCGTGATCCGGGTCTCGATGTTGGTCGCGTCGGAGGAGGCCACCTCCGGCTCCGTCATGGCGAACCCCGAACGGATCTCGCCCGCGAGCAGGGGCTCCAGCCACTGCTTCTTCTGGGCGTCCGTGCCGAACTGGTGGAGCACCTCCATGTTCCCGGTGTCCGGCGCCGCGCAGTTCAGTGCGGTGGGCGCCAACTGCGGTGAACGGCCGCTGATTTCGGCGAGCGGCGCGTACTGCAGGTTGGTCAGGCCCGCGCCGTGCTCGGCGTCCGGCAGGAAGAGGTTCCACAGGCCCTGGCGGCGCGCCTCGGCCTTCAGCTCCGCCACGACCGGCGGGGTCTGCCACGGTGAGGCGAGCAGGGCCCGCTGCTCCTCGGCGGTCTTCTCCGCCGGGTGGACGTGCTCGTCCATGAAAGCGAGCAGCCTGGTGCGCAGCTCCTCGGTGCGGGCGTCGAATGCGAAGTCCATGCGGGTGATCAGCCTTCCTGGAAGGTGGTGAGGCCGTGCTCGATGAAGAGGGGGACGAGTTCGCCGATGCGGTCGAACCCCGCGCCGACCGTCTGGCCCAGGGTGTAGCGGTAGTGGATGCCCTCCAGGATCACGGCGAGCTTGAACCACGCGAACGCGGTGTACCAGGAGAGGGCGGAGGTGTCCCGGCCGGAGCGCGTGGCGTAGCGCTCGATCAGCTCGGCGGGGGAGGGGTGGCCCGGGGCGCCGCTCGTCGTGGAGACGGGCGACTCGGGAAGCCCCAGGTCGGAGCTGTACATCACCAGCAGCCCGAGGTCGGTGAGCGGGTCGCCGAGGGTGGACATCTCCCAGTCGAGCACGGCCTTGACGGAGTCGTCCGCGCCGATCAGCACGTTGTCCAGGCGGTAGTCGCCGTGCACCACGGTCGGGGCGGGCGAGTCGGGCAGCGCACGGCCGAGGCCGGCGTGCAGTTCGTCGATGCCGGCCAGCTCGCGGTTGCGTGAGGCGTCCAACTGTTTGCCCCATCGCCTCAGTTGCCGGTCGAGGAAACCCTCGGGGCGCCCGAAGTCGCCCAGCCCGACCGCCGCCGGGTCCACGGCGTGCAGGTCGACCAGGGTGTCCACCAGCCCCAGGACCACCTGCCGGGTGCGCTCGGCGCCGAGCGGGGCGAGCTGTCCGGCGGTACGGAAGGGGGTGCCCTCCACGTACTCCATGACGTAGAACGGCGCCCCGACGACGGAGTCGTCCTCGCAGAGCAGCACCGCCTCCGGTACGGGTACGGCGGTCGGGTGCAGGGCGTCGATCACCCGGTGCTCGCGCTTCATGTCGTGCGCGGTGGCGAGGACGTGGCCCAGCGGCGGTCTGCGGACCACCCAGGTGTGCACGGAGTCGGTGACGGTGTACGTCAGGTTCGACCGGCCGCCCTCGATGAGCCGCGCTTCGAGCGGTCCGCTCACCAGCCCCGGCCGCTCGCGGTCGAGATGGCCGCGCAGCAGGACGGGGTCGAGTCCTGGCGGGGGGACTGAACTCATGACGCGCACCTCCGGGGGTGGTGGACCGAACGTGCCCATGATGCCGACCAGTCGGTATGTCGTCCAGTGAGCGGCCGGAATCCGCGGCGGCGACGTGGGGCCGGCCCAGTCGGCCACCCTGGCGCTGGAACGCATCTCTGAATAGAGTTCACGTATGGATACAGCGTTGTTGATCGAGGACGTCCGGCTCACCCCGATTCTCATAGCCGACCCGCCCCTGCTGAACACCCAGGGCGTGCACCAGCCCTACACCCCGCGGCTCATCGTGGAAGTGGTCACACGGGGTGGCGTGACCGGGATCGGGGAGACGTACGGCGACTCCGTCTACCTGGATCTCGCCCGCCCGCTCGCCCAGGCGCTGCCGGGTCGCGCGGTCAGCGATCTGAACGCCCTCTTCGCCCTCGCGGAGGAGGTGTGCGGCGGATCCGGCGAGGCCGAGGCCGGGGAAGAGGGCGTCGACGCGGGCGGCCTGCGGGGCGTCCGTACGGCCGACAAGCTCCGGCTGTCCGTCGTCTCCGGCTTCGAGGTCGCCTGCCTGGACGCGCTCGGCAAGACGCTGGGCCTGCCCGTGCACACCCTGCTCGGCGGCAAGGTCCGCGACGCCGTCGACTACAGCGCGTACCTCTTCTACCGCTGGGCCGCCCACCCGGAGGGCGGCGAGAAGGACGACTGGGGCGCCGCCGTCGACCCGGCCGGGGTCGTCGCCCAGGCCGAACGCTTCGCCAGGGAGTACGGCTTCGGCTCCTTCAAGCTCAAGGGCGGTGTCTTCCCGCCCGACGAGGAGATCGCCGCGATCCGCGCGCTGGCCGAGGCATTCCCCGGCCGCCCGCTCCGGCTCGACCCCAACGGCGCCTGGTCGGTGGAGACCTCGCTCCGCGTCGCCCGCGAACTGGGCGGCGTACTGGAGTACTTGGAGGACCCCGCGAGCGGAACGCCCGCGATGGCGGAAGTGTCGGCGGGCACGGACGTGCCGCTCGCCACCAACATGTGCGTCACCACGCTCGCCGAGCTGCCCGAAGCCTTCGCGAAGGACGCGGTCCAGGTCGTCCTCTCCGACCACCACTACTGGGGCGGACTGCACCGCACCCGCGAACTGGCTTCGATCTGCCGGACGTTCGGGGTGGGCCTGTCCATGCACTCCAACACCCACCTCGGCATCAGCCTCGCCGCGATGACCCATGTCGCCGCCACCGTGCCCAACCTCGACTACGCCTGCGACAGCCACTACCCCTGGCAGACCGAGGACGTCATCACCACCCGCCACGTGTTCGAGAACGGCCGCCTGACCGTCTCCGACGCCCCCGGCCTCGGTGTCGAACTCGACCGCGACCGGCTGGCCGCCCTCCACCGGCGCTGGCTGGACGACGACGGCACCCTGCGCGACCGTGACGACGCGGCGGCGATGCGCAAGGCCGACCCGGAGTGGGTGACCCCGGCGATCCCACGCTGGTGACACGGCGCTCGTCGGCGGTACCGAGGGGGCACGGGCCGGACGAGGAAGAACCGGCGCGGAGCCGGCTCAGTCGTCCCAGCCCTGCGCCGCCACGAAGGCGTCCCCGTGCTCGGCCGACCAGCGCCCCAGGGCAGCGATCGGCTCCAGCAGCGTCCGGCCGAGCGGGGTCAGTGCGTACTCGACGCGACGCGGCGCCCCGGCGGGGACCGTACGCTCCACCAGCGCGTACTCCGTGAGCCTGCGCAGGGTCTCGGTGAGCACCTTGGGGCTGATCGATCCGATCGCCGCGCTCAGATCGCGCGGGCGCAGCGGTCCGGCCGCCAACGCCTGTACCACCACGGCGTTCCAGGTGTTCGCCAGCAGGTCGAACGCCAGTCTCGCCCGGCAGTCGGCCAGCACCCGTTCCACAACGCCCCCTATTCGCACACCACGTGGGCACCACATGGTAAGTGCCGCGTCCCTTAACGTCGCAGGCGTCGCTCCCGGACCTGGGAGCGGCGCCTGCGGACGGAGGGAAGACGGATGCGCGTCGGCGTGCTCGGTACGGGAAACATGGCGGACGCACTCGGCACGCGCTGGGCCGCGGCCGGGCACGAGGTGCTCTTCGGCGGGCGGTCGCCCGAGCGGTCGCGTGCCCTCGCCGGCCGGGCGGGCGGCCTCCCCGGCACGCTGGGCGAGGCGGCCCGCTTCGGGGACGCGGTCCTGCTCGCCCTGCCCCACCACGCCCTGGCGGGCGTGCTCGCCGGACTCGGCGCGGGCGAAGGCGCGTTGCGGGGCCGGGTGCTGATCGACTGCACCAACGCGGTCGGCCCCGGCCTGCTGCTCACCACCGGCACCGGTCCGGGCGCCGCCCGCACCCTCGCCCGTACCACCGGAGCCGGGGTGGTGAAGGCGTTCAACCACCTCCCCGACGCCGTGTGGCGGCTCGACCCGTTCACCGCCGCCACCGCCGAGGGGCCGCTGGCCGTGCCGCTCTGCGGCGACGACGAGGCCGCGCTGGAGACCGTACGCACGCTCGTGCGCGCTCTCGGACACGTGCCGCTCACGCTCGGTGGCCTGGAGCGCGCTGATCAGCTGGAGGCGGCGACCGCGCTCCTGATCGGCCTGTGGAAGTCCGGCCACGACCCCCGCACCCTGCTGCCGCCCTTCGAGGTCGTCACGGCCGGGGACCGGGCGGGGCGTCGGGGGCGGTGACGGACACCGCCACCGATGCGGGGACGGCCGGGACGTGCCTGGCGCCACGGGGCGGGACGCCGGCCGGCGGTGCGGACGGCAGGAGGGTGGGCCTCGCGGTTCGCGTGCGGTACGCACACCTGCGGTCTGAGCGGGGCGAGCGTGCCGCAGCGCCGCGGACTCCCGCCTTCCCGGACCGCCGGACGCCGACCCGCAGTGCTCGGCGCGCGGCGGCCGGAGCCGTTTTCTATCTCCAACCTGCGTTGTTCCTAGAATGGCCGGGTGGAGGACATCGACGCGATCGCAATGCTGCAGGACCCGGTACGCCGCCGGCTGTACGCGTACGTGGCGGCGCAGGGCCGCGAGGTCGGGCGCAACGAGGCCGCCGAGGCGACCGGGGTGGCTCGCACGCTGGCCGCGCACCATCTGGACAAGCTGACCGAAGCGGGTCTGCTGGCGAGCGGCAGCCGCCGGCTGACGGGTCGGTCGGGGCCGGGGGCGGGCCGTCCCGCCAAGGTGTACACGCGGGTGCTCACCGAGTTCGGGGTCTCGCTGCCCGCCCGCGACTACCGCACCGCGGCCGAACTGCTCGCCGAGGCGGCCGAGGAGGCGGGCCTCGATGCCGGGCTCCGCGAGGCCGCCCACCGCAGGGGCGAGGCGCTGCGCGGGGCGGCGGCGCCCTGCGGCGACCTCGCGGAGGCCCTGGGGGTACTGGCCGCGCGCGGGTACGAGCCGCATCTGGAAGGCGGCGGGGACGGCGGCGACGACGAGGGGGCGGCAGGAGGGAAGGCGCCCGTCGTCCGCATGCGCAACTGCCCCTTCCACGCGGTCGCCGAACGCTTTCCGCCCCTCGTCTGCGGCATGAACCTCGCCCTGCTGGAAGGGCTGCTCGGTACGGACGGTCCCGTCCGCGCGCGCATGGATGCCCGGCCGGGGGGATGCTGTGTCGTCGTCGAAGATTCTAAAATCAATGACGATTGACATAGAAAAGCGGGCCATGCTGGGATGAGGCCATGACCGCATCCCCGCGCGCCGCCCACCTCGCCCAGCTCAACGTGTCCACGCTCCTCCACCCCCTCGACGACCCCCGCATCGCGCCGTTCGTCGCCCTGCTCGACCCGGTCAACGCCGACGCCGACGGCGCACCCGGATTCGTGTGGCGGCTCGTGGGGGACGGCGGCGCCGACGCCACCGACCTGCGCCCGGCGGGCGAGAACGTCATCGTCAACATGTCGGTGTGGGAGACCCCGGAGGCGCTCTGGGACTTCACCTACCGCAGCGGCCACCTGGAGGTGGTGCGGCAGCGCCGCGACTGGTTCGACCGGCACGTCGAGGCGCACCTGGTGCTCTGGTGGGTCCCGGCCGGACATGTCCCGACCGTCGAGGAGGCTCTGGAGCGGCTGGCGGACCTGCGGGCCAACGGCCCCTCCCCGTGCGCCTTCACCTTCACTTCCTCGTACTCCGCGGACGAGGCCGCCGCCGCGACGTACTCGGACGAGGCCGCCGCGACGTGCGCGGGGGCGCCGCTCCCCGAGTGAGGGAGGGCGTCGCGGAGCGCGTACGCACCGCCACGAGCAGGTCGACCGGGCCCGGGGCGCGGTCGGCGACGTGCTCGCTCGCCTCTCCTGCGCCAACCCGTTCGGGTGACTCCGTGGACACCGCGACGCAGACGTTCCTGATCTTCCTGGTCAACCCCGTTCCTGCGCCGGAACCGCTTTTGGCCCATTCCCTGGCTCACGTCACCCGCCGGCCCGCCCGCGTCCTGCCCGCGACGCGCCCGGTGGTCGGTACGGCGCGTACGCCCTGGCGGTCCTGCGGGCCCGGAACGCGGGCGCTGACCATCCCGGCTGGCCGCTTCCCCGTGAGGCAGCGGGCTCGCGGCAGGAAGGGAAGGCGGACGGGCCGTGAGCCCGTATTCGAACAAATGAACTAGACTCGTCGGTCTCATGACCTCGTTCCTCCAGCCATCACTCTTCGGCCAGTCCGACGGCCCCGCTCTCGGGCCGCTGTCCGGGCTGCACCGCACGGAGCTCGGACAGGGCGCGTGGATCGATCTGCTGCCGGGCTGGCTGAGCGGCGGGGACGAACTGTTCGCGCGGCTCGAAACCGAGGTCCCCTGGCGTGCCGAACGCCGCCGGATGTACGACCGCACCGTGGACGTACCGCGCCTGCTGGCCTTCTACCGCGCCGCCGACACACTGCCCCACCCGGTCCTCACCGAGGCCCGCCAGGAGCTGTCGGCGCACTACGCCCGGGAACTGGGCGAACCCTTCACCACGGCGGGGCTCTGCCACTACCGCGACGGCCGGGACAGCGTCGCCTGGCACGGCGACCGGACCGGCCGGGGCTCGCACGAGGACACCATGGTCGCGATCCTCTCGGTGGGGGCCCCGCGCGACCTTCTGCTGCGACCCCGTGACCACGCGGGTGAAACCCTGCGCCGCCCGCTGGGGCACGGGGACCTGATCGTGATGGGGGGTTCCTGCCAGCGGACCTGGGAGCACGCGATCCCCAAGACCGCCCGGTCCTGCGGGCCCCGGATCAGCGTGCAGTACCGTCCGCGCGGGGTGCGCTGACCGGTGCGTGGGCGCGCTCCCGTGCGGCTCCACCGTTTCCGCGGGGGGCCGTCGCGTCAGGCGGCAGCTCCGGCGTGGTGCGCCTTGATGGCCTCGTGGGCCCACCCGCACATGGTCAGGTGCTCCATCGTCGCCAGATCGAACCAGTGGAACATGATGCCCTCGCTCACCGGGAGAGCGTGCGCGTCACCCTCCCAGTGGGCCGTATAGACGTGGATGTGCCCCTCGGTGACGTACGGGCCTTCGGCGTGCACGGCGCGGAAGGCGGTGACGTCGGGCAGGACGAGGCCGGTCTCCTCGCGGATCTCCCGCGCGATCGTGTCGTCCAGCGACTCCTCACCCTCCCCGCCGCCCCCGACCAGGGACCAGGTGCCGCTGTCGCAGATCGGTTTGTGGGCATCGCGCAGATGGAGGAGGTAGTCACCCCGGTCGTTGATGATGATCACGGCGGTACTGGGCCTCTCGGAGGCATCCGGATCGGGCAGCTCACTCACCTTCCTCGGGAGGTCCGGCCGTCGGCGGAGGGCCGGAGGAAGGGGCCGGCGGACGCCGGTGCCCCCGTCCGGAATGCCCGTACACGGCACGGAGAAACGCCTACCGGGGCAGGTGGCCGAGGCGTGCGGAGGTACGAACGGCGCACCGGGGCGCGCTCTTCGTGGTGCTCGCGCTCTCCGCGCCGCCCTTGCCGCTCCGGCCCGTGTCGGCTCCGCTTCCCGCTCGGCTCTGTGGCCCGTGTCGGCTCCGCTACCCGCTCGGCTCTCCGGCCCGCCCGGTCCCGGCTCCCGGCCCGCCCCGCGACGCCTCAGAACACCATCGCCGCCGCGAACACCGCCAAGGCCACCGTGCACGCGGCGGCCGTCAGTGCCGCTCGGAGGGCCAGCGGCTCGGGCTGAGCCGTGCCGGTCGCCCGTACTCGCCGGTGGGCCACCCGCAGGAAGCCGATCCAGGCCGCCGCGCTGAGGGCCAGCGCGACCACCGCCCCGAGGGTCGCTCCGCCGTGCAGGGCCTGCTTCCCGGCCAGCACCGCCGCCACCGTCGCCGACAGTGTGGTGCGACGCCAGGCGAGGAGGGTGCGCTCCGGCTGGAGGCCCGGGTCCCGGGTGGCCCCGGAGGCGGGCCCGGGCACGGCTCCGCTCACCGGCCCTCCCAGCCGAAGAGGACGACCACCACCATCGCCACGGCGACCACCGCGACCACCAGGCTCAGCAGGGTGGGGAACCGCGAGACGGGCAGATCCTCGCCCCGCCGCATGGCCCGTTCGCAGCGGACCCAGTGGTTGACGGCCCGCAGCGCGCAGAGCACACCGGCCGCGAGCAGGCCGAACGCCAGACCGGCGCGCACTCCCCACGCGAGCCCCGGCAGGAACTGGTCGACGGCGAAGCCGCCGCCGATCAGGGCCAGGGCCGTACGGATCCAGGCGAGGAACGTCCGCTCGTTGGCGAGGGAGAAGCGGTAGTCCGGGGTGTCGCCCTCGTCGCGGATTCGTTGCGGCGCGAACCACAACCGCAAGCTCTGTACGAATTCGTTCACGCGGGAACCCTATCCGCCCCCTTGTGAGCCGTTTCGATCACGACGAACGGAGGCTGCCGGGCGCCCGCGTGGAAGCCCGGGGCGCACCGAAGGCCGGGGCGCCGCGTGGTCAGTTCCCTGCCCGCTCCCGGTACGCCCGCAGCCGGTGGTACCCCTCAAGCCCGTCCGGCGTCCACGCCCACACGGGGACGCGCTCGGCCAGCTCCTCGTCCGCGAGGAAGCCGTGCCAGTCGATCTCCTCCTTCTGCGGATCGACCGGCAGTTCGCACCGCACCTGATAGACGCGCGACCACCAGGAGTGTCCGTCCTCCTCGTACAGGAACGAGAACAGCGGCTCGGGCTGCGGCAGTCCGCGGACGCCGAGCTCCTCCTCCGCCTCCCGCAGCGCCGCCTCGTCGTACGACTCCCCGGCTCCGACCACCCCACCGACGAACATGTCGTAGTGCGAGGGGAAGACCATCTTGGTGGCCGTCCTGCGGTGGACGAACACCCGCCCCTCGGCGTCGCGCGCCTCGATGAACACACACCGGTGGCGCAGCCCGCGCGCGGTCGCCTCGCCTCGCGTCGCCCGCCCCACGACCACGTCGTTCTCGTCGACGACGTCCAGGATCTCGTCAGCAGGATTCATGCCCCCATCCAACCGCACCCCGCCGACACCGCCCCGGGGCCGCGGGCGGCGACGGCGACGGCCAGGACACGAAACCCACTCGCCGCGACGGCGGGCGAACTGCCAGACTCCCGCCATGACCCACGGAATCGAGCAGCACCCCGCCCTGTGAACGCCCCGGACGAGCGCGAGCCGCTCACGACCCGGACCTCCCTGTACGACCACGCGCTGCGGCAGCTCCACACGGCGCCCGACGGCCGCCCTCCCGGCCGCGGCTTCCCGCTGCCGGACACGGCACGTTCCGAACGCGCCTCGAAGAGCGCCCCGCCCGGCGTCGACCCCTCGAAGAGCGACACCCCGAGCGGGCCCGCCGCCCCCGCCCCCGCAAGCCCCGCAGCCACCCCCGCCCCCGTCGCCTCCTTCGCCGAGAGCAAGGAGACCGCACACCGACTGCTCGCACCCCTGCTGAGCGATCCCGACGCCGAACGTGCGGCGGAGCGCGTCCACCGGGCGCTGCGCGGGCAGGGCCTGCGGGAACAGCCGGTCCGAGCGGCTGTCGCGCGACTGCCGCTGGAGGACCCGGCCGCTGCCCTCGCCCTCGCCCGGAGACTGGTGCGCCACGGGACGACCGCCGCGGCGGTGGGCGTCGGCATCGGGCTCCTCGCGCGCCTCGGGGAAGCCGAGGACGTCCCGCACCTCGGCGTCCTCGGACTCCTGCGGGGCTTCGTCCGCCCGGTCGTGGAGGCGCTGGACGGTCTCGACCGGCCCGTCGCCGCGCTGCTCTGGCTCGGCGCCCACGTCCGGGAGGGGGAACCGCGCGCTCTCGTCGACGCGCTGACCCGTCAGGACGACCCGGGCGTACGCCGGCTGCTGCTGGAGGTTCCGGTCGAACGCCGGACCATGGGGGCCGAATGCGCCCGCAGGATCTCCGAAGCGGTGCGCCTGGCGGACCTGCTCCGCTCGGACCCCGTGGACCCCCGCCTCCTCGCCCAGGCCGGACGCCTGCTCGTGATGATGGCGGGGCCGTACGACAGCCAGGTCGAGATCCTCGCGCACCGGGACGCCGTCACCCTGTACGAGGAGGTGATCGCCCGGGCGGCGTCCCTGCCGCCGGACCTCGACCACCGCACCGTCCTCGCCTCGCTCGCCCTGGAACTGCACAGCGGGGCGAGTGTTCTCCTCGACTGGCCGACCGGCCGCCGTGAGGCGCTGCTCGACGCTCTGGGAGCGCTGCCGGCCACCCGGGAACGGGCCTCCGTGCACGAAGGCGACCCCGCACGGCACGGGAGCGCGGACGACCGGCGGCGGCACCGGTGGGTCCGGCAGACCGTGCGCCGGGTCTTCGGCGCTCCTCCCCGGACAGGCCGGCTGCGGGTGGAAGGAACCGTGCGCGATCCGGCGTACCTGGAGCCCGTGGAGACCCGCCTGCTGATCGGCGGACGCCCGCTGGTGCCCGAGCACTTCGGCAAGGGCCCCGCGCGCCCTCCGGGCGAGCTGCTGGCCGGGGGCGGGCTGCGCGCCACCGCCGAGGCGCGCGAGGTGCTGCTCGCCGAGGCCTGGTGCACCGAGGGCTGCTGCGGGGCGCTGTACGTCACGATCCGGCGGGAGGGCGACGAGGTCGTCTGGTCCGACTGGCGGCGGAGCCTCGGAACCCGGCCGTCACTCGGTGAGGAGCGCTTCGACGCCCTCGCCTACGACGCCGAGATCGAGCGGGCGGAGGCGGACCGGGGCTGGGAGTGGCCCGCGGCCGCGACCGCGCGGCTGGTCGAGGAGGGGCTGAGGGCGCGGCCGGATCTCCTCACCCGGTGGGATCTCCGGAAAGACTGGACCGGTGCGGACTTCCGCGATCCCGAGGCCAACACGCTCTCCTTCACCTACTGGCCCGGCCTCGCGGAGGGGCGCAGGGACCGCGACGGCCCCTGGCTCCAGTTCGTCTGGACCCTTCCCGCCGACGGCACACCGCCCGCCGAACGGGCGGCGGCCGTACTGCACCGGCTGGCCACCGAGGACCCGAAGGGGTACGCGCAGGTGACGGGCGGATCCGCCGAGTACGCCCTGGAGCTGGGATACCCGTGGCCGGAGACCACGGAGCGGCGGTGACCACGGAGCGGCGGTGACCGGAGACGGCGCCGGCCAAAGACGGCGGTCGACGGCCGTGACCCGGTCCGGTACACCGGTCAGATCCCGCCGCCCTCCGTGGAGAGCAGGTCCCGGGCGGGATGGGCGCCGCCGCCCTTGCCGCCCGGGAGCGCCGGATGCAGCCCGAGCAGCACGATCCCCGCCACGATCGCCGCCAGCCCGGCCGCCTGGCCCGCCAGCGCCGCCGGGTCCGTGCGCACCTGGTCGCCGAGGAAGCCGATGCCGCAGGCGATCCCGGCCAGCGGCTGGGCGGCGGTCAGCGCGGGCAGCGACATCCGCAGCGGAGCCATCTCGAACGCGCTCTGCACCAGGATCAGCCCGGTCACCCCGATCGACAGGACGACGTACGGCTGCCAGCCGCCCACCAGCGCGGTCCAGCCGCCGTCCGCCAGCAGTTGGCCGCTCTCCCGGGTCAGCGCGTCCTGGAGTCCGTAGAGCAGCCCCGCCGCGAGCGCCAGCAGTGAGGGCGCCACCGCCGGGCGGGCGTGCCGGGCGGAGGCGGCGAGGACCAGCGCGAGACCCACCACCACGCCGATGATCAGCCAGTGCCGCAACGGGTCGGTCTCCGCCTGCCCGCCGGTCGGTTGCCCCGCGAGCAGGAACGCGGCGACCCCGCAGGACAGCAGCGCCAGCCCGCCCCATCCCTGACGGCCGAGCGGCTGCCCGGTGAGGGCACGCGACAGGCCCAGCGCGAAGAGCAGATTGGTCGCCAGCAGCGGTTCCACCACCGACAGCTCGCCCTGGCCCAGGGCCAGGGCACCCAGCACCATCCCGCAGACCATGAACGCGATGCCCGCCAGCCAGCTCCGCACCTTCATCAGGTCGAGCAGCAGACGGGGGGAGAGGAAATCGCTCATCGGTGCGCGGCGGGCGGCGTCCTGCTGAAGGACGAAGCCGAAACCCAGGCACGCCGCCGCGCCCACGGAGAGGAGGACGACCAGCAAGGACACAGGCTTCTTCCTCGGATCGGGCGGGCGGAAAGGATGTGTTCCGAACGATATGCCCCTCCGTGTAGGGGAGCGGTGAGATTGGTCCGACCGGCCTGTTGACTCGGGCATCGGGGCGTACCGAAGATCTGACCAACGAGTAACTTCCGCGCCCCCGCACACCCCCGCGGCCGCCGAACCGGCGCCGTACGCGCCGTGCCCGGCCGGTTTCCGCACCGCCTCCCCCGAAGGATGGAACCCATGGCGTACGACGCCGATGTGATCGTGATCGGAGCCGGCCTCGCGGGGCTGGCGGCCACGGCGGAGCTGGCGGACGCGGGACGCTCCGTGATCCTGCTCGACCAGGAGCCCGAGCAGTCGCTGGGGGGTCAGGCGCACTGGTCCTTCGGCGGCCTCTTCCTCGTCGACTCTCCCGAGCAGCGCAGGTTCCGGATCAAGGACAGCCGTGAGCTCGCCCTCCAGGACTGGTTCGGCACGGCCGGCTTCGACCGCGAGGAGGACCACTGGCCGAAGAAGTGGGCCGAGGCGTACGTGGACTTCGCCGCCGGGGAGAAGCGTTCCTGGCTGCGCGCGCAGGGACTGCGGCTCTTCCCGGTGGTCGGCTGGGCCGAGCGCGGCGGCTACGACGCGACCGGCCACGGCAACTCCGTCCCCCGCTTCCACATCACCTGGGGCACCGGTCCCGGGGTGGTCGCCCCCTTCGAGCGGCGGGTGCGCGAGGGCGTCGCCAAGGGGCTCGTCCAGTTCCGCTTCCGGCACCGGGTGACGGGCCTCGGCCGCACCCAGGGAGCCGTCGACACGGTGACCGGCGAGGTCCTGGAGCCGAGCGCGGCCGAGCGCGGCACCGCGAGCGGCCGGACGGCCACCGGCGCCTTCGAGCTGCGGGCCCAGGCGGTGATCGTCACCTCCGGCGGGATCGGCGGCAACCACGACCTCGTACGGGCCCAGTGGCCGGAGCGGCTCGGCGCCCCGCCCGCGAAGATGCTCTCCGGAGTGCCCGCCCACGTCGACGGACTGATGCTCGGCGTCGCCGAGGAGGCCGGGGCCCGCCACATCAACCGCGACCGGATGTGGCACTACACCGAGGGCATCGAGAACTGGAACCCCGTCTGGGACAAGCACGCCATCCGCATCCTGCCCGGCCCGTCCTCTCTCTGGTTCGACGCCCGGGGCAAGCGGCTTCCCGTCCCGCTCTTTCCCGGCTTCGACACGCTCGGCACCCTCGAACACATCATGAAGTCCGGATTCGACTACACCTGGTTCGTCCTGGACCAGCGGATCATCGGCAAGGAGTTCGCGCTCTCCGGCTCCGAACAGAACCCGGACCTCACCGGAAAGTCCGTCCGCGACGTCATCGGCCGGGCCCGCGCCGAGGTGCCCGGACCGGTCAAGGCGTTCATGGACAACGGCGTGGACTTCGTAGTGGAGAACGACCTCGGCGCGCTCGTCCGGGGCATGAACGCCCTGACCGGCGACGGGCTCATCGACGAGGACGACCTGCGCCGGGAGATCACCGCGCGCGACCGTGAGATCGCCAACCCGTTCACCAAGGACCTCCAGATCACGGCGATCCACGGGGCGCGTTCGTACCTCGGCGACAAGCTGATCCGCACGGCGAAGCCGCACCGCATCCTCGACCCGAAGGCCGGTCCGCTGATCGCCGTCCGGCTGAACATCCTCACCCGCAAATCGCTCGGTGGGCTGGAGACGGACCTCTCCTCCCGGGTGCTGACGGCGGACGGCTCCCCGCTGCCCGGGGTGTACGCGGCGGGGGAGGCGGCCGGGTTCGGAGGCGGCGGGGTGCACGGCTACCGCTCGCTGGAGGGAACCTTCCTCGGCGGCTGCATCTTCTCCGGCCGCACGGCGGGACGCGCGGCGGCGGCGGCCCTCGGCTGACGGTCCCGGGCGGCCCGCCCGGGAAGGTCTCCCGCCCCGCGACCGGGCTCCGGCTCACGCCCGTCCACGTACACGCGCGAAGGCGCCCGACCGGTCCGGGAGGCATGTATGGGCATGCGTACCGGAGGGGTCGGGCGCCTTCGTGGTCCCGCCGGGAGCGTCGGGTCCCGGCGGGGGTACCTGGTGAAGCAGGAACCGGGGGCCGTCAGGCACCCCGTACGGGGGCCCTACACCACCAGGGACAGCAGCAGGATGAAGGCCAGCGAGCAGACGGAGATGATGGTCTCCATCACCGACCAGGTCTTGACCGTCTGGCCGACGTCCATCCCGAAGTACTCCTTCACCAGCCAGAAACCCGCGTCGTTGACGTGGCTGAAGAAGAGTGAGCCCGCGCCGACCGCGAGGACCAGCAGCGCGGCGTGCGAGGTCGACATGTCGGCCGCCAGCGGGGCGACCAGGCCGGCCGCCGAGATGGTCGCGACCGTCGCCGAACCGGTCGCGAGCCGGATGCCGACCGCGATCAGCCAGCCGAGCAGAAGCGCGGGGATCGACCAGCTCTCGGAGAACTCCAGGATCATCCGGCCGACACCGGCGTCGATGAGGGTCTGCTTGAAGCCACCGCCCGCGCCGACGATGAGCAGCACGCCCGCGATCGGGGCGAGCGACTTCTCGACGGTGCCGGCGAGCCGGTCCTTGGTGAACCCGGCGGCCCGGCCCAGCGTGAACATGCCGACGATCACGGCGGCGAGCAGGGCGATCAGCGGGGAGCCGATGACGTCGGTGACCTTCTGGACGCCGCTTTCCGGGTCGTCCACGACGATGTCGACGAGGGCCTTCGCCAGCATCAGCACGACCGGCAGCAGCACGGTGGCCAGCGTCGCGCCGAAGCTCGGGCGGTGCTCCAGCTCCTCGGACGCGCGCTCGGGAACCATGCGCTCGGGCGCCTTGATGTCCACCCAGCGGGCGGCGAACCGGGAGAAGACCGGACCGGCGATGACCACGGTCGGAATGGCGACCACCACACCGAGGGCCAGCGTGACACCGAGGTTGGCGTCGAGCGCGTCGATCGCGACGAGCGGACCGGGGTGCGGGGGGATCAGCCCGTGCATCACGGAGAGACCCGCGAGCGCCGGGATGCCGATCCGCATCAAGGAGTAGTTGCCGCGCTTGGCGACGAGCAGCACCACCGGGATCAGCAGCACGATGCCGACCTCGAAGAAGAGCGGCAGGCCGATGATGGAGGCGATCAGCACCATCGCCCAGGGCATCGCCCGGCCGCTCGCCTTCGCGAGGATGGTGTCCACGATCTGGTCGGCGCCGCCGGAGTCGGCCAGCAGCTTGCCGAGTATCGCGCCCAGCGCGATGAGGACACCGACGCCCGCGACGGTGGAACCGAGCCCCGCCGTGAAGCTGGCGATCGTCTTCTCCAGCGGAGCCCCGGCGAAGGAGCCGAGCGCCAGCGAGCCGATGGTGAGCGCCAGGAAGGCGTGCAGCTTGAACTTGGTGATGAGCAGGACGATGACGGCGATGCCTGCGACGACGGCGATGCCCAACTGCGCGTTGCCCGCGGAGGTGATGGGTTCGACGGCGTCCGCTGCCAACGTCTCGACGCTGAGACTGGTCACGGTGGGGGGTCCTTAGCTCGCGAGCCGGCGCAGCGCGGCGACGGCGCGTTCGGTGATCTCTTCAGGGGTGCCGGACACGTCGACCTCGACTCCCGCCTCGTCCGCTTCGAGCGGCTGGAGCGTGGCGAACTGCGAGTCGAGCAGTGCGGTCGGCATGAAGTGGTTCTTGCGCGCGGACATCCGCCCCTCTACGAGGGCGCGGTCTCCGGTCAGGTGGAGGAAGACGGCGTCGGGGGCCTCGCCCCGCAGGCGGTCGCGGTAGACCCGCTTCAGCGCGGAGCTGGAGACGACACCGCCGAGTCCGGCACGGCCGTGCGCCCACTGCCCGATGGCGTCCAGCCAGGGCCAGCGGTCCGAGTCGTCCAGCGGGGTACCGGCGGACATCTTGGCGATGTTCGACTCGGGGTGGAAGTCGTCGCCCTCGGCGTACGGGACGCCCAGTGCGGTGGCGAGCAGGGGGCCGATCGTGGTCTTGCCGGTCCCTGCCACGCCCATCACCACGACGACGTGGGGGGTGTTCATTGGTGCCTCGCTGTCTTCTTCGACATCGGTCCGTCGCGCTACTGAAACTCATTAGGTCGTATTTATTCAAGCGGGTGTGACGTAAACGTCGTACTTAATGTCCTGTAGAGGTGTGGCGCGACCCGCCGGAACGGCTCCGGCCTCCGGCGCCTTCCCCGGCCCCCGCACCTCGACACCGCCCGGGAGCGCCCCCGTCGGGAGGCCGCCGCGGTGTTCCGGGACCGCCCCGTACTCTTGCTCCATGACCACGACGAGCCAGGGGCTCCATACGCATGTGCTGGACGCCCTGGGTCTGGAGATCACCTCGGGGGAGCGCCGTCCGGGCGACGTGCTGCGGACCGACGAGATCGCCCAGCGCTTCGAGGTCTCCCGCACCGTCGTCCGCGAGGTGGTCCGCGTGCTGGAGTCGATGCACCTCGTCGAGTCCCGGCGCCGGGTCGGCGTGACCGTACGCCCCACCGACGCGTGGAACGTCTACGACCCCCGGGTCATCCGCTGGCGGCTGGCCGGGGCCGACCGCCCGCGCCAGCTCCGCTCGCTGACCGTGCTGCGGTCCGCGATCGAGCCGGTCGCCGCCTCGCTCGCCGCCCGGTACGCCACCCCCGCGCAGTGCGCGGCCCTGACCGAATGCGCCCTCGGCATGGTCGAGACCTCGCGCGGCCAGCGGCTGGAGGAGTACCTCCGCCACGACATCGCCTTCCACCGGGTGGTGCTGAACGCCTCGGGCAACGAGATGTTCGCCCGGCTCGGGGACGTGGTCGCCGAGGTCCTCGCCGGCCGCACCCATCACCAGGTGATGTTCGAGGACCCCGACCCGGCCGCCGTGACCCTGCACGTCAGGGTCGCCGAAGCGGTACGCGAAAAGGACGCGGAGGCCGCCGAGCGGCTCACCCGCGAGATCGCGCACGGCGCCCTGGACGAACTGGACGTACTCGCGCCCTGACCCCCCGCCCGGGACCGCGCGGGGGCACCGCGCAGCGCGTACCGTGGTCCGCGTTCGATCTTCGGACAGCGGTCGGACGCCGCAGGGGCGCCGGTGGGCCTGCGGCGAGATCCGGGCCGGGCACGCGACGCCCTGCGGCTTCGTCCTCTCCGCCTGGGACGCGACGCCGCACGAAGCCGCACGCCGCCGCTCACCGATCCGGCCCAGAACTCGATACAGGCCCCAGGGCCGCCACACAGAAGGAGACCAAGGTATGCCGCAGCAGGTGCAAGGGGTCATCGCGCCGGGGAAGAACGAGCCCGTACGGGTCGAGACGATCGTGATCCCGGACCCGGGCCCCGGCGAGGCCGTGGTGAAGATCCAGGCGTGCGGTGTCTGCCACACCGACCTGCACTACAAGCAGGGCGGCATCAACGACGAGTTCCCCTTCCTCCTCGGCCACGAGGCGGCGGGCGTCGTGGAGTCGGTCGGCGAGGGCGTCACCGACGTCGCGCCCGGCGACTTCGTCATCCTCAACTGGCGGGCCGTCTGCGGCCAGTGCCGCGCCTGTCTGCGCGGACGCCCCTGGTACTGCTTCGACACCCACAACGCCAAGCAGAAGATGACGCTGCTCGACGGCACCGAGCTCTCCCCGGCGCTCGGCATCGGCGCGTTCGCGGAGAAGACCCTGGTGGCCTCAGGGCAGTGCACCAAGGTCGACCCCGCGGTGTCCCCGGCCGTCGCCGGTCTGCTCGGCTGCGGCGTCATGGCGGGCATCGGCGCCGCCATCAACACCGGTCAGGTGGGCCGGGGCGACTCCGTCGCGGTCATCGGCTGCGGTGGCGTCGGCGACGCGGCCGTCATGGGCGCACGGCTCGCGGGCGCGGCGAAGATCATCGCCGTGGACATCGACGACCGCAAGCTGGAGACCGCGAAGAAGATGGGTGCCACGCACACCGTCAACTCCCGCGACAACGACCCGGTCGAGGCGATCCGCGCCCTCACCGACGGCAATGGCGCCGACGTCGTCATCGAGGCGGTCGGCCGCCCCGAGACGTACGAGCAGGCGTTCTACGCCCGCGACCTGGCCGGCACCGTCGTCCTCGTCGGCGTCCCCACGCCCGAGATGCGCCTCGAACTCCCCCTCCTCGACGTGTTCGGCCGCGGCGGCTCGCTGAAGTCCTCCTGGTACGGCGACTGCCTGCCGTCCCGTGACTTCCCGATGCTCGTCGACCTGCACCAGCAGGGCCGGATCGACCTCGGAGCCTTCGTCACCGAGACCATCGGCATCGGCGACGTCGAGCGCGCCTTCGAGCGCATGCACGACGGCGACGTGCTGCGTTCGGTGGTGGTCTTCTGATGGCCGCCCGCATCGACCACCTGGTCACCTCAGGCACCTTCGCGCTCGACGGCGGCGAATGGGACGTCGACAACAACGTCTGGATCGTCGGCGACGACCACGAGGCGATCGTCATCGACGCCGCCCACGACGCCGACGCCATCCTGACCGCCCTCGGCGGACGCACCCTGCGCGCCATCGTGTCCACCCACGCGCACAACGACCACATCGACGCCGCCCCGGCCCTCGCCGACGCCACCGGGGCTCCGGTCCTGCTCCACCCGGACGACCTGCCGCTGTGGAAGCAGACCCACCCCGACCGCGCGCCCGACGGCGAACTGACGGACGGCCAGGAGATCGAGGTCGCCGGAACCCGGCTGACCGTCCTGCACACCCCGGGCCATGCCCCGGGCGCGGTCTGCCTGTACGCCCCCGAGCTCGCCACGGTCTTCACCGGGGACACCCTCTTCCAGGGCGGCCCCGGCGCCACCGGCCGGTCGTTCTCACACTTCCCGACGATCCTCGACTCGATCAGGGACCGGCTGTTCGCCCTCCCGGCGGACACCACCGTCCGCACCGGACACGGAGACTCCACCACCATCGGCGCGGAGGCCCCGCACCTGGACGAGTGGATCGCACGCGGTCACTGACCCGCGCACCCCGTCCCGTTCACCGGTCCGGCCACGCGGAGAGCCGCAGCCCGCTCCTGAAGCGACGCGGCTCACCCGTGACCGGATCGGTGAACTCCAGCACCCGCGCCAGAAGTTGCAACGGGCGGGACCAGTCGTCCGGAGCGCCCTGCGGCTCCACCACCGGATAGAGCGGGTCGTTGACCAGCGGAAGCCCCAACGTACTCATGTGCAAACGCAGTTGATGGGTGCGCCCGGTGGCGGGCAGCAGCCGGTAACGGCCGAGCCCGTCCCGCCGCTCCAGCAGCTCGACCCGGCTCTCACTGTTCGGCTCGCCCGGCTCCTCGCGCGCGGCCACCACCCCGTGCTCCTTCACGATCCGGCTCCGCACCGTCCGGGGGAGCGCCAGCCCCGGGTCGTACCCGGCGACCGCCTCGTACTCCTTGCGCACCAGCCGGTCCCGGAACAGCGTCTGGTATGCGCCCCGCTCCTCCGGACGCACGACGAACAGCACCAGGCCCGCCGTCAGCCGGTCCAGCCGGTGCGCGGGCTGGAGGTGCGGCAGCCCCAGCCCGTGTCTGAGGCGCGCCACCGCCGTCTGCGTCACGTGACGGCCGCGCGGCGTGGTGGCGAGGAAGTGCGGCTTGTCCGCGATCACCACGTGCTCGTCGCGGTACACCACCCCGACGGGGAACGGCACCGGCTCCTCGGGCGCGAACTCCCGGTGGAACCAGAGGCCGAGCCCGCTCTCGTACGGCCGCGTCCCCGGCACCGGCCGCCCGTCCGCCCCGACGAACAGGCCCTCCGCCAGCATGGCGTCCACCCGCGCCACCCCGATCGCGGCACCGAACCGCTCCCGCAGATGGTCGCCCACCGTCGCCCAGGCCTCCTCGGGATCCACCGGCAGCCGCACCCGCACGGGATCGACGCCCTCGCGCTGCGGGAGCGGCGAGGCGGCGGACTTCCGGCGCCCCCTCACCGGTTCCCCGCCCGGAGCCGCACGACGGGGACCCCGTCCGCCGACGCGGTCGACGGACGGACGGGCGCGGGTCGGGACATCGGGCGGCCTCTCAGGTGGCGGGGTACGTGCGGTGCACGGACGGCGCCGGAACTCCGGGGAAGGGGTGTCGCACCCATCATGACAGGGCAGAGGGGAGTGCTCCTCGGGCGAACGGCACGGGCGACCGGCCTTGTCCGGTCGCCCCCGGAGGCACCCGGGAAGCCCTGTCACGGTGCCTGGGGGAGGCCTGCCGGGGGCCTGCGGAGAACCGCCCCGGACGCCGCCCCCGCCAGGGGTGTACCGGCAGAGCATCCCTTCCGCGGCGACAGGCACGTACGGTCGAAGAGTGGACCATCAGCAAGAAGTCCGTGAGTTCCTCACCTCACGGCGCGCGAAGATCAGCCCCGAGCGGGCGGGACTGCCCGCCGGAACCCGGCGCCGCGTCCCGGGGCTCCGCCGCAGCGAGGTCGCGGCCCTGGCCGACATGAGCGTCGAGTACTACGCCAAGCTGGAGCGCGGCAACCTCGCGGGAGCCTCCCCGGCTGTACTCGAAGCCGTCGCCCGGGCCCTCCGGCTCGACGACGCCGAGCGGGCCCACCTGCTGCGCCTGGCGCAGGCGGCCGACGGCACCGACGCCCTCACCCGGCCCCGGCGACGGCGGAGCGCACGGCAGTGGACGCCGCACAGGAGCCTGCGGTGGACGCTGGACGCGATCACCGGGGGTCCCGCGTTCGTCCGCAACGGCCGGATGGACATCCTCGCCGAGAACGCACTGGCACGGGCCTTCTACCGGGACGTCCACGCCTCGGCGGGAAACCAGGGCAACCTCGCCCGCTTCGCCTTCCTGGACCCCGCGTCCCACCGCTTCTACCCCGACTGGGAACCCGCCGCCGACATCACCGTGGCCATCCTGCGCACCGAGGCCGGACGCAACCCGTACGACAAGGAGCTGCACGACCTCGTCGGTGAGCTCTCCACCCGGAGCGACGAGTTCCGCACCCGCTGGGGCGCCCACGACGTCCGCCACCACGGCACCGGCACCAAGCGCTACCACCACGCGGTCGTCGGCGCGCTCACCCTCGCCTACGAAGGGCTGGAGATGGCCGCCGAGCCGGGTCTGACCCTCACCGTCTACACCGCCGAACCCGGCTCCCCCTCCGAGGAGGGCCTCCGCCTCCTCGCCTCGTGGGCCGCCACGCGGGACGAGCGGCAGTCGGCCCGGCAGACCTGAGCGGAACGTCCGGGCTACGAGAACCGAGTCGCATTCGGTTCACGCCCCATGACCGTTCTCGGCGGTAATCGCTGAACCGGTGTTCCCCGAGGCTGTTACCGCGTGAGGCGGTGCTGACCGGGGAGCCACCTGACCGCCGGCCGTGCTTGCTCCCGGAGGGTGGTGAGTTCGATGTCGGGTTACCGGCTGTTTTCCGATGCGGTGAGGTGAAGGTGGGGTGGCGGCGACGACTAGGCCGTGCTGTGAAAGTCCCGCCTGTCCGGCGACGCCTGGCACGCACGCTCGCCGCGTTGTCGGGATCGCCCCGATACATCCAGTACCGGGGCGACCCTCCGCCGTGCGATCGCACGCACCGGACGCCGCCGGACCCACACGCCTAGCTGGTACCAGAGGCCGATCGCCGCTGCCGGGTCGTGTTCGATGCTGATCGCTTCGCGCAGTTCGCCGAAGTGCCGCGGCTCTTGACGGTGTAGGCGCGGCCGGTGGCGTGGCTGACGTGGAGCACAGGTCCGGGGTATCGATGATCTCGTCGGCCCGGCGTCTCGCGGCGCGCGTCGGGGCGCCGGGATCGGCGCGAAGACGTCGATCACGAAGTCCGGTTTGAAAGCCCCGGCAAGGTCATCAGCCGTGGCACGGGCCCGGTGAACCAGTTCGCCGACGACACCGCGACCACGCGCTTCCGCATGGTCGGACCGTACCGGGGCGACGACCAGGCCATCGACACCGGCGACCCCGACCACACGGCCGAGATCCCCTGCACTGTCTGACCTGGACACGACGGCGCCCGTGGTGCGCGGTCGCCCCGGCCGCCGTGGCGGCGGTCGGGGCTGGTCAGGACAGGAGGTCCTCCTCGCCCATGACGGTTCGCCGCCTGGCCGGTGTCAGGGGCAGGTGACGAGGATGATGGAGAGGGCGGTGCAGGTGGCGCTCGCGTTGTTGTTGACGGTGTTGGGGTCGGTGGGTGCGGAGGTGGTCCGCCGGCCGGTGACGGTGACCGGTCCGAGGGTCAGCAGACTCAGCGGGACGCGGAAGGTCTTGTTCACGACGGCGCTGTTGGCGATGGGCCCGTAGGAGCAGGTCACCGTGGTGCCGGCGGCGGTGCATCCGGCGGAGAGGTTGGTGGCGGACGCACCCGGGGGGAGCGTCGCGGTCAGGGTCGCGGACGTGACGGCGTCGGGGCCGGTGTTGTGGGCGGTGAGGGTGTAGCTCAGGTAGGGCACCAGGATGCCGATGTGGGGCTGTGCGGTGAGATCGACGTCGATGTCCGCGGTCGGCGGGGTGGCGACGGTGGTGGACTGGGCGGCGGTGTTGTCGCCGGGGACCGGGTCGGTCTCCGTGGCGGTGGCGGTGGCGGTGGCGGTCAGGGTGCCGGCCGCGGTCGGGGTCACGTGCACGGTGACGGTGGCCGACGCGCCGTCGGCGACGGTGCCCAGGGCGCACGTGACGGTCGGCGCGGTGATGGCGCAGGAGCCCTGGGAGGCGGTCGCGGAGGTGATGGTGCGGGCGGTTCCGGAGAGAGTGATCGCGGCGGTCGTGCCCGTGGCGGCGTCGGAGCCGTTGTTGTTGACGGTGGCGGTGTAGGTGAGGGGGTCGCCCGCGTTGACGGGGTCGGGGGCATCGGTGACGGCGACCGTCAGGTCCGCGGTGGGTGCGGCGGCGACGGCGGGGGCGAAGGCGACAGCGTAGGGGAAGGGGCCGAGCGGGAACGTCGTGGTCACGGTGTTGGTGGCGGTGTCGATGACCGAGATGGTGCCTTCGTAGCCGTTGGGGACGTACACCGAGGCGCCGTCGGGGGTGACCGCGGACTCGAACGGCCCGTTGCCGACGCCGACGGTGGCGACGACGGTGTTGCTGGTGGTGTCGATCACCGACACCGAGGACGCGCTGTTGTTGCTGGCGTAGGCCCGGCTGCCGTCCGGGGACAGCGAGAGGCCGAACGGGCCGATACCGACGGCGACGCTGGCGGTGACGGTGTTGGTGGCGGTGTCGATCACCGAGACGGTGTGGGAGTTCTGGTTGCCGACGTAGGCGCGGGTGCCGTCCGGAGTCACCTTGATGACGTTGGGCTTCAGGCCGACGCCGACGGTCGCGACGACGGTGTCGGTGACGGTGTCGATCACCGACACCGTGTTGCCGTTGTTGTTGGAGACGTAGGCCCGGGTGCCGTCCGGGGAGAGCGCGATGCCGAACGGGAGGGCGCCGACCGCGACCGTCCCGGTGACCGTGTTCGTGGCGGTGTCGACGACGGAGACGGTGTTCGCGCCGGAGTCGGCGGTGTAGAGGGTGCCGCCGTCCGGGGACACCGCGAGCTTGATGGGTCCGGCGCCGACCGCGATGGTCGTGGTGACGGTGTTCGTGGCGGTGTCGATCACCGACACCGAGGCGGAGCCGTTGTTGGCGGCGTAGGCGCGGGTACCGTCCGGGGACACCGCCACACCGATCGGGGAGGAACCGACGGGGATGGTCGCGACCGCCGTGTTGGTGGCCGTGTCGAGCGCTGTCACGGTGTCGCTGAGCAGGTCGGGGACGTATGCCACCGGGGCGGGCGGCACCGCCTGCGCGGCGGGGGCGGGCAGCGCGACCAGACCGGCGACGGCGAGTGCGCCGGCGGCGACCAGCGCGGAGAATCTGCGTCGCGGACGCGACGGGCGTAACACGGAACGTGAGGACATCAGGTGCCTCAACCCTTCTTCGAGGCCCGCCCCGCGTCAGGGCGCCCAAGGGGGCGACCCGAGGGCGCCGCAACTTCACCGGCCCCCGGTCACCGCCACCAGGACGTACCCACGACGGAGCGAACATCCCTGGCGGCCAACGGTGTTGGCCCCCTCGACTCGGCCAGCATGACACCCCGGGCCCCCGCATCAGGTCGGAACAAGCACATGCACGCTCTACGCCCCTGAGCAGACGGCCCTGTCCCGCCCCACGCGGCAGGGACCGCCGTCCGGCTGCGGGCCTTCTTCCGTAGCGAGACGCTGTTGCCGAAGTCGCACCCGCGCGCGGGAAGTTCTCCGGCGCCGACGACCTCCCGGACAAGGGAGGCAGGGTTCGAGTTGCCGGGATTCTCCACGAGGGACAGGCGCACCAGGGTGTGCGCCTCCATCGGTAAGGCCATGGGGGGCGCAGGTGATTCCGTGCGCTCACCAAGCAGTGTGCCGGGTCGGCTCCGTCTCTGTGCTCTGCCGGAAACTCGCAGCTCAGCGGCGAAGGGGACGAGGGTGGTGCGGCGGCTGAGGGGCGCACGGCCGGTCAGGGCAGGCGTTGGGTGTGCGCAAAATCCCTGCTGGATATTCACTCAAGCCACACAACTGCTGGCTGTGATTCTGTGCGCCGCTGGCGGCGGCTCGGTGGTGCCCCGACGATGGCTCACGGTTCAGACCGCCGGTACCTGGCGGCGTATCAAGGGCCGGGGTCCACCCGGTCTCTCCGCGCGCCAGGTCTGCCGTCAGCGGGCCTGGGCGCCCTTCGGAAGGTCGTCCATGTCAGGCAGACCCAGAGCTTTGCTCCGCTTGCTGGTGCCGGCGGTGCTCGCCGCCGGCGTGCTCGTGCCGCTTTCGGCAGGCACCGCCTCCGCCGCGCAGCCGATCTGCGTGAGCGGCACCCTGCAGTTCGACTACCAGTCCGCCGAGGCGGGTACCGCGAAGCCGACGCTGACCCGGGCCGCCCGCAGCGCCTCGGTCGAACTGTGGGGCCGTGAACTGGCGACCGACACCGACCACAAGCTGAACGCCGGCACGCAGCTGACCGGTGCGGCCGACGGCTCGTTCAACCTCTGCTACACCCCGGTCAACACCACGTCGATGAACCACCTGTACGTACACTTCGCGACCAGCAACAACCAGGTGTGGCGGGTCGCCAATGCCGCCGGCACGGTCTACACCTACGACACGCCGACACAGTCGAACATATCGACGAACGTGGCTCTCGGTACGGTCAAGCCGACCACCGCGGCTCGCGCCTGGCACGCCTTCGACACCGTCAACCCGCTCTGGTCGCGCCGGGCCAACTCGACCACGCCGTGCTGGACGGCCGCCGAGGCCAACGCGGCGACCTGCACCACGCTGACGCTGCGCTGGCAGACCGGTTCCAACGACGGGCCGTACTACGACCTGTCGAACACCGTCCACCTGGCCGAGGGCGACCCGGACTCCGAACACACCGTGCTGCACGAAGCCGGCCACTTCTTCCAGCACCGCCTCTACAACGGCACGTTCCCCACCGTCACCAACTGCAACCCGCACTACATCCAGTTGGCGTCGTCCGCCACCTGCGCCTGGACCGAGGGCTTCGCCGACTCGGTGGCCGCCTACCTCCTGGGCGACCAGCGTTACGTGTTCCCCGACGGCTCGTCCTACCCGTTCACCACGGCCGCGGGCTGGCAGACCGGCGACCAGGTGCAGGGAAACGTGGACGGCGCGCTGCTCCAGCTGTGGAACCAGGTGGACGGAAGCTGGGACCGCACCATCACCACTCTGGCCTCGCACACGCCCTCCACCTTCGCCGACTGGTTCAAGAACGTCCGCCCGACGGCCGTGCCGCCGCTGTCCACCACCGGGTCGGCACTGACCGCGCTGGACACCTTCGCCATCAACTACGGACCCACGGTCGTCGGTGACAACGCCTACCACGCGCTCAGCAACGGCGGCGGCGTCGCGCTCCAGCGGGGGACGGGCTGCAGCGTCGCCATCTCCGCAGTGGCCCAGTTCGCTGCCCTGGACACCTCCCGGGCGTCCCAGCGCTGGAAGTTCGCCGCCAACGGCGACGGCACCGCGCGGGTCTACGACAGCTGCCCGATCCCGCTGACCCTGACCGCACCGACCACCGCCGGCGGCCAGATCTCCCTGCAGGCCATCAGCCTCGGTGCGGCCAACCAGCGCTGGCAGGTGACTCAGAACTCCTCCGGCACCTACACCCTGACCAACCCGGCCACCGGATTCGTCCTGGACGGCAACGCGACGGCAGGCCAGGCGGTCACCGCCAACACCGCGTCCGCCGGCTCGGCCGGCCAGAAGTGGGCATCAGTCTTCTCCATCTCCTGACCCCGGCCTGCCCGCCGACCCGCCGGTGCGGGCTTCGGATTCCTGATGGCTCGGCGGGCGACACCGCCAACGGCGGCCTCCGCTCCGGCACCCGCACCGCCGACACCCCGAACGACTGCTGACCGCCGGCCCGTCCGGCTGGAGGGCGCCCGCACCCCCGCAGGCACCCTCCGGCCGCTCCCGGCCGCAGCCTGGGCGTCCTTGGCGCCACGGTGGCCGGTCAATGCGGCTCGTGTCTTTCACGGGGGCGACTTCCCCGTGGCCGGCGGAGCCCACGCTCCGCGGGCCGGCGGTGTCGTTGCGGCCGTAGGGGCGGAGCCTCGGACCCGGCCCGGGGAACAGGCGTCCGCCGGACAGGTCGGGGCCGAAGACCGCCCTCCACGGCTCGCGGACGCAGCCTGGACGCCCACGCGGCGTACCGCTTCCCGTCCTGCTGCGAGTCTTTCCCACGCACCGCGGCCATCCAGCCACGCCGGCCCCGACGATCCACGGCAGTCAGCTGCTTCCCCGCAACTCCCCGGCGCCCCGAGCCGGCCAGCGGTCCCATGGGCACACAAGCCCGGATCTCAGCCCGGTCGCACCGCCCGCATCCCCCGGGCACGCGAACCGCAGCTGATCTTCCGTACGCCGGACACAACAACCGGACACAACAACCCGGACACAACAACAGAGCCGGTCAAAGCGACTTTATGTCGCTTTGACCGGCTCTGTTTGGTCGGTCGACCATGGTGTCCGAGGGGGGACTTGAACCCCCACGCCCGATAAAGGGCACTAGCACCTCAAGCTAGCGCGTCTGCCATTCCGCCACCCGGACAAGGTGTCTGCCGTTCCCGGAGCTGTTGTTCCTGTCCCGTTCCGACGTGGAAAACAATAGCAAACATTCGGGGGTGCTCGATCACGCCTCCGGCTCAGCCCCGCTCACCCCCTCCGGCGCCGCCCGGCGCGTGTGACGGGCGCGTGACGTCGAGGGGGACGGCCTTGGGCCGCACGGGGCGGGCGCGCGAGGATGAGGGGGAGCACCACCGTGACAGTGGAAGGAATCAGTGTGAGCGAGAGCAGCGCCTCCCAGGCAGGTCCGTCCGGGAAGACCGGCAACGCCGAGAACGAGGTCGTGGACCTCTGTCGTGAGCTGATCCGGATCGACACCAGCAACTACGGGGACCACTCCGGCCCCGGCGAGCGGCTCGCCGCGGAGTACGTCGCGGAGAAGCTCGCCGAGGTCGGGCTGGAACCGAAGATCTTCGAATCGCACAAGGGCCGTGCGTCGACCGTGGCCCGGATCGAGGGCGAGGACCCCTCCCGGCCCGCGCTCCTCATCCACGGGCATACGGACGTCGTCCCGGCCAACGCGGCGGACTGGACCCACGACCCGTTCTCCGGCGAGATCGCGGACGGCTGCGTCTGGGGACGCGGCGCGGTCGACATGAAGGACATGGACGCCATGACGCTCGCGGTCGTCCGCGAGCGGATGCGCAGCGGCCGCAAGCCCCCGCGCGACATCGTGCTGGCGTTCCTCGCGGACGAGGAGGCCGGCGGCACGTACGGCGCCCGCTACCTCGTCGACAACCACCCGGGGCTCTTCGAGGGCGTCACCGAGGCCATCAGCGAGGTCGGCGGTTTCTCCCTGACCGTCAACGAGCAGCTGCGTCTCTACCTGGTGGAGACGGCCCAGAAGGGCATGCACTGGATGAAGCTGACCGTGGACGGCACCGCCGGGCACGGTTCGATGATCCACAAGGACAACGCCATCACGGAGCTGTCCGAGGCGGTCGGCCGGCTCGGGCGCCACCAGTTCCCGGTCCGGGTCACCAAGACCCTGCGCCACTTCCTGGACGAGCTCTCGGACGCGCTGGGCACGGAGCTGGACCCGGAGAACATGGAGGAGACCCTCGCCAAGCTGGGCAGCGTCGCCAAGCTGATCGGTGCCTCCCTGCGCAACACCGCCAACCCGACGCAGCTCGGCGCTGGCTACAAGGTCAACGTCATCCCCGGCCAGGCGACCGCCCACGTGGACGCCCGCTTCCTGCCGGGGTACGAGGAGGAGTTCCTCGCCGACATCGACCGGATCCTCGGCCCGAACGTGCGGCGCGAGGACGTGCACGCGGACAAGGCGCTGGAGACCACCTTCGACGGCGCCCTCGTGGACGCCATGCAGAAGGCCCTGGTGGCCGAGGACCCGATCGCGCGGGCCGTGCCGTACATGCTGTCGGCCGGTACGGACGCCAAGTCCTTCGACGACCTCGGCATCCGGGGATTCGGCTTCGCTCCGCTCAAACTGCCGCCGGAGCTCGACTTCGCCGGCATGTTCCACGGCGTGGACGAGCGGGTTCCGGTGGACGGCCTGCAGTTCGGTGTACGGGTGCTGGACCGGTTCATCGACCACAGCTGAGCACGCCCCGCACTTCCGCCCGCTCTCCGGTGACGTAATTCGCCCGCTTGTCCGTACCTCACCGGAAAGAGTGAAAGGGGGGTTGGACTCGTAGCCGTCTGATTTTCTCCTCGTTACAGGTGATGCGGTCCGCGGCTGGGACCGCATTTCCAACGAGGAGGAACAATGATCAAGAAGATTGCCGCCGCTGCGGCTGTCACCGGTGGTCTCGTGCTCGCGGGCGCCGGCATGGCTGTTGCCGACGCGGGTGCCCAGGGTGCCGCCATCGGCAGCCCCGGCGTCATCTCGGGCAACGTCATTCAGGTCCCCGTCCACGTTCCGGTGAACGTGTGTGGCAACACGATCTCCGTGATCGGGCTCCTGAACCCGGCCTTCGGCAACACCTGCGTCAACGCCTGACGTTGAGCGTCAACCCGTAAGGGTTTGAAGCCCGGTCGGCCCCGGAGCGCGCGCCATGCGCTCCGGGGCCGACCGGCATTCGGCCCTCGCACGGTCGTGTCCGGGGGTAATTCGGAAGTGCAGAAGGCAGGAAAAGAACCTATGCGACAGGTCACTCGTAAAGGCCTGATCACCATGGCGGCGGCCGGCGGAGTGCTCGCACTCGGTGGGGGTTACGCGCAGGCGGACTCCGGAGCGGCTTCCGCCGCGACGAATTCCCCGGGGGTGGCATCCGGGAACAGCATCCAGATTCCGATCGAGATCCCGGTCAACGTCTGCGGAAATTCCGTGGACGTCGTCGGTCTGCTCAACCCGGCGTTCGGAAACAGCTGCGCGAACACGTCGCAGGGCGACTCCGTGAGCGGCGGCGGCGCCGGCCGGCCGTCCGGCGCCCACGCCGGGGACACCTCGGCGCAGCAGGGCGGGAACGCCGCCTCGGGGACCGGCAGGCACCGTGCAGGCGACTCCACCAAGGCTGTCGGCGGTGGCGGCGGCGCCACCGCGGAGGGGGTCGCGCAGGGATCTCCCGGCATCCTCTCCGGCAACAGCGTCCAGGCGCCGATCGACATCCCCGTGAACGCCTGCGGCAACTCCGTCGACGTCGTGGGACTGCTGAACCCGGTCTTCGGCAACGAATGCGTCAACGGCACCCCGGTCGCCCCGCCCGTCGTGCCGGAGGTGCCGGTCACCCCCGAGGAGCCCGTAGCCCCGCCGGCCCACGAGCCGCCGGCCCCCGAGGTGCACGTTCCCCCGCAGCTCGCGGAGACCGGTGCCGGTGACCTCGGCATGCTGATTCCGGCCGGTGCGGGCATGCTGCTCGCCGGCGCCGGAGCGGTGTTCTACCGCCGCTCGCGCAGCGCGGCATAGATCGTGTTCTGAAAGTGGCGTCGTCCGCCCTGAGGGCGGGTCCGGCGGCGTAGGTCGCGTGCCGGGCGCCCCGGGACGGGCGGAACTTTCAGGACACGACCCGGGCGACCGATCCGGGACCGGAAGACCCTTCCGGTCCCGGTGACACGCATGACGAAGAGGAGCGGGTCCCGCGGCTGCGGGGCCCGCTCCTGGCGTCACCAGGTGGCTCTGAGCTGGCGGATGATCCTCCGCCGCAGCCGCACCCTGCGGCTGCCGTCGTGGCGGAGCGTCAGGCGGTCCAGCTCCCAGTGCCCGTACTCCGCGTGGTCGGTCAAAAGTCGGGCCGCATCCTTGCGGGACACCCCGCGCGGCACGTACACGTCGACAAATTCGTATTCCGGCATCGCATCTATTGTGCGGGCAGAGCCTCGGTACGGATAGCGTCTGCCTCATGTCTGATGCTGCGCAGCCCACCGCTGCCGAGGTACGTGCCGCCGCCGAAGCGGTCAAAGCCGCGATCGACCGTCACCTCGACGCGGTCGAACGCCGTAGCGGGGACGAGGACCCCGCCGTGTACGAAGCGTTCAACGCTCTCGCCGCCGCCGCCGAGGTCTACGACGAACTCCTCTACGAACGGCACGACGAGGTGACTCCCTTCGAGATCCCGGGTGCGGACGATTCCCTGCCCCCGTACGCCGGACCGGCCGAGCCGAGCGCGCTCAGCGTGCTGATCCGGCGCGACTACGCGGTGGCGGAGCCGCAGCGGCTGCTCGCCCAGGCGCAGCGGCTCGCGGACGCCGACCCGGACGACCTCGACACCGGTCACGCCGCGATCGTCGGTACGAGCGTCCACGCCGCGCTCGGCGTGCTGTTCGGCGAGTACGAACCCGACGAGATCGCCTCCCGCCACAAGGAGTTCGGCCTGGCCGAGGGGGACTCCACGCTCTGGGTGGCCGCCGCCGAGGAAGCCGGCGAACCGGGGGAGTGGCTCGGGTCACCCTTCGAGGACGTGGACCCGGAGCTGGTGGTGTGCAGGTTCGACGTCAGCTCGGTCTTCGACGACGACCTCGAGGGCGACGAGGACGATGAAGACGAGGATCTGGACGAGCTCCCGTCCGGCGGCGCCTGACCGCGCCCGGGAGCCCCGACTGCCCTGACGGCTCTTCGGACGGGCCGGTGGCCCGGTGCCCCGCGCACCGGGCCACCGGCCCGTCCGGACTCCGGGCGACTGTGACCGAGCACACCACGGCGGACCGGTCCGGCAGAAGGGACGACGAGGTCGATGGAAGAGGCACGCGGCGAGCGGCTGAGGGCGCCAGGCGGGTCCCTCCGGTCGGGTGCGCTCGTCCGGGAGTCGGGAAGGACGTGGCGACTGCTCGCCGCGAACGAGTGGCGACTGTCCCCGGCGGACGCCGAAGCCGCTCGGGCCGTCCTGGCCCGCCTCACGGCGCCGCTCCCGGCCCAGCGGGGCACGGCGGCCCGGAGCAGCGCGACGGATCGGGACAGACGGCTCCAACGCGCACTCCGCACCACCGTCCACCACCTGGACGCCGGGGCCGTCAGTCCGTCCGCCGCCGCCCTCCTGGCGGCCGTCGCCCGCGCCTTGCTGCCCTGGCACGCCGCCCCGAATCCCCTCCCCTCGGCCGCTGCCCCCCGCTACCCGCCCGCGCCGGGAACGGCGGCGGCCTCGGCGCCGCCGACCGGAGCGGGCGAAGCCCTGCTCCCCGGCCTCGGCGCGCTGTTCGCCGCCCTGGTCGCGACGAGCTCCGGCGACGCCGACCCGCACACGCCTCCGGTCGAGCCCTGGAAGGCGCTCTATACGGGAAGGTTCCGGCACCACACCAGGCCTGCACCGGGAGTGTGGTCGGCCGAGACCGTGGGCTGTCCCGGGTGCGGCGAGCAGGACGGCCCCTGGACCGTCACCTGCGACTGGCGCCGGGCCGTGCTCGGTTGCGCCTGCGGGACGGCGAGCGAAGGGCACGGACTCTCCCTCTCCGAAATCTGGCTGGTGCTGCCGGAGAGGGAGAGTCCGTGAGTACGGCCGCCGGCCTAGGACGACGCGTCGGGCGTCGGCAAGGCCTCCAGCAGGGCTCGCAGCCGGGTGGTGCGCTCCTGTCCGGGGATCTCGGCCACGGCCCTGGGCAGCGCCTGGTCGACGCCGTGCACGACGGACAGATGGCGCTCGCCCCGGCTGAACGCGGTGTACACCCACGGCCTGCTGAGCCCCCGCGCCGCGTCGCCGGGGAGCACGACGACCGCGGCCGGCCAGCGCGTCCCCGCCGCCTGGTGGGCGCTG
Organism: Streptomyces sp. NBC_00247; assembly: GCF_036188265.1. NCBI lineage: Bacteria > Bacillati > Actinomycetota > Actinomycetes > Kitasatosporales > Streptomycetaceae > Streptomyces > Streptomyces sp. NBC_00247. The sequence goes on from NZ_CP108093.1 coordinate 5,956,561, forward strand.
AGAGCCCAGCCGTGCCGGACCGCCGAGGCCACCCGGCCCTGCGGCACGACGACCGGCGTGCCCTCGCAGTCCAGCCGCAGCCCTTCGGCGTCGGCCGACACCACGACACCGGGTACGGTCCGGCCCGGCGCGGGAACGTGGACCACCCGGTCGCCCGGGTCGAAGCCGCCGAAGCGCCCGGGGCCGGGGTTGAGGCGGTCCTTGAGCGCCGCGTTCAGCGCCCGGGTGCCCGCCGAGCCGCCGTGGCCCACGGTGATCACCCGGGTGTCCGCCGCGTCGATGCCGAAGGCGCGGGGTACGGAGTCGGCGACCAGTTGCACGGTGCGGTGCACGGCCTCGCCCGCGTCCCGCACCGGCACGATCACCACTTCCTTGCCCGGCGCCCCGACCTGGTTCAGCTCACCGATGCCGATGCCGGAGACCAGCTCGCCGATGGGCCCGGGATCGGGTGTGCGGGAGATCACCTGCGGGCAGGCGCGGGCGGCGAGGACGTCCGCGAAGACGCGGCCCGCACCGGCCGAACCGAGTACCCCGGGGTCGCCGCTCAGCACCAGCCGCGTACCGTCCGCGAGGGACTCCACGAGCGCCGCGGCGGTCTCCACGTCCAGCTGCGGGGCGTCCAGGACCACCAGCAGGTCGAGCGCGAGGGCGCCCTCCTCGTCCCGGCCCGGCCCCTCGGCATCGGAGAGCAGCCCGGCGAGCGTGACGGCGGCGCCGGTGTCCCCCGCCTCGGCTGCCAGTCGGCGGCGGCCGTCCACGCTGTGCGTGGCGCCCAGCGCGCGCAGGCCCAACCCCCGGGCCGCCACCAGCAGGGCGGCGGGTTCGGCGCGGGCCGCCTCGCCTCCGGAGTGGACGACCAGGCCCGCCCCGGCGACCGCGCGGATCAGTTCGGCGGCCGAGGGCGAGGGAGCGGCCGAGGCCGCGTCCGTCCAGTCGGCGCCCTTCTCGCAGGCGTTGGCCAGCCGGCCCAGCCCGTCCGCGAGGCTCTCCTCGGCCAGGGCGTACCGGTCGAGCCCGAGCAGGGCCGGGCCCGGCTCCTCCTCGTCCGAGGCATCGGCGCTCTCGCCGGCGGTGTCGTCGCCGGATTCCTCGTCGGGGAACTCGGTGATCTCCTCGGCCCCGGCGGGGTCCACGCCCTCCTGGAAGAGCAGCGCGGCCCCCTCGGCCACCGCGTCGTCCACGGCCGTCTCCGGGTCCGTCACACCGTGTCCGGACAGCGCGGCCCGTACCGCGGTGACGTCCAGGGCCGTGTGGCCGCGCACGGCGGCCTGCTCCAGCAGCCAGCCCACCAGCGCGGCGGTGCGGCGTCCGTCGTCGGGACCGCACTCCGGCCCCAGCAGGGCGCGGGCGAACCCGTCCGCCTGCTCGGGGCGCACCCCGGGGACGGCCAGCAGCTGCCAGGGGTCCTGCCGCAGCACCTCGGCCGCCTGCTCGCCCAGCGCGCGGGCGGCCCCGGGAGCCAGGGCCGCGGGGGCACCCGCCCCGGCCAGCACGGCGCGTACCGCCTCCACGGCCTCCTCAGGCACCTCCTGCGGCGCGGAGGAGGTATCGACGGGCCGAGGGAGCTGAGCGCGCGGGTCCGCCGCGGGGGCGGCCGGTCGTGCCACGGGGGCGGCGGGAGCCTCGTAGAACGCGGAGGCGGTCTTCTCGCCGCTCTCCACCGCGCGGACGGCGGCCAGCAGCTGCGCGGCCGTCCCGCTCAGCCCGGTCCCGGCGGCGATCGGACCGGCCTTCTCGGCCTTCCGCTGCTCGATGCGCTTGCGCAGCTCCCGCTGGGCCGCGAGCTCGGCCTGTGCCTCGGAGACCGTCGGGGCGTCGGCGGCCTCACCCGACGGCTCACCCGCGGCCCCGTCACCTCCGGAACCGCCCTCGGAAGCGTCGGCGGCGCCGCCGGGCAGGTCCGTGGAGCCGTCGGGCAGACCCGGGCCGTCCTCCGGGCGGTCCTCGGAGCGGTCCTCCGGGCCGTTCTCCGGACGGTCCTCCGAGCGGTCCTCGGGCAGGTCCGACGGCTCCTGGGAACGGTCCTCGGGGTCGGCCGAGTGGCCCGGGGTTTCCCCCCGGGGAAGCGCAGTCACAGCGTGCTCCAGTCCTGGTCCGGATAGCGGTGCACGGGCGCCGACACGTCGTCGAGCGCCTGGCAGATCTCGTCAGGAAGCGTAAGCGTCTCCACCGACAAAGCCTCGGTGAGCTGCTGCGCGTTGCGCGCGCCGATGACCGGGGCGGCCACCCCGGGCCGGTCGCGGACCCAGGCGAGCGCGACCTGGAGCGGGGTGGTGGCCAGCCCGTCTGCCGCCGTGGCGACCGCCTCCACGATGCGGCTCGCCGCGTCGTCGAGGTACGGCTCCACGAAGGGCGCCAGCTGCTCCGAGGCCCCGCGAGAACCCGAGGGGGTGCCCGTGCGGTACTTGCCCGTCAGGACCCCGCGCCCCAGCGGGGACGAGGGCAGCAGCCCCACGCCGAGGTCGAGGGCGGCGGGCAGCACCTCGCGCTCCACACCGCGCTGCAGCAGCGAGTACTCCATCTGCGTGCTCGCCAGCCGGGTCCGCGCACCCGGTGCCGCGAGCTGCCAGGTCGCGGCCTTGGCCAGCTGCCAGCCGCAGAAGTTGGACACTCCCGCGTACCGCACCCGGCCGGAGGAAACCGCCAGGTCCAGGGCCTGGAGCGTCTCCTCCAGCGGGGTCACCGGATCGAAGGCGTGCACCTGCCACAGATCGACGTAGTCCGTGCCGAGCCGCTCCAGGGACGCGTCCAGCGCGGCGAGCAGATGTCCGCGCGAGCCGTTGAACCTGCGGTACGGATCGCGCACGCTGCCCGCCTTCGTGGCCACCACGAGGTCCTCCCGCGGCACCAGCCCGCCCAGGAGCCGCCCGAGGAGGTACTCCGCTTCCCCGCCCCCGTAGGCGTCCGCGGTGTCGACCAGAGTGCCGCCCGCGTCCCAGAAGGCCTTCAACTGGTCGGCGGCGTCGTGCTCGTCCGTGTCCCGGCCCCAGGTGAGCGTGCCGAGCCCGATCCGGGACACACGAAGGCCGGTACGGCCGAGATGCCTCTGCTCCATGGGCGCAGAGATTACTGTCCGGGCCCCCGGAGCGGGGAAGCCTGTGGACAACCATGGCGCGGCCCTGCCCCTGCCGGACGGCGGCGCACCGCGCTAGAGTCCGGCGAACAGAGACGTTACTGATCAGTAAGGGGAGCGGATATGCGGCTCGGCATCAATCTCGGTTACTGGGGTGCGGGCATGGACGCCGACAACCTCGCCGTCGCGCAGGAGGCGGACCGACTCGGCTACGACGTCTGCTGGGCGGCGGAGGCGTACGGTTCCGACGCGCCGACCGTGCTCACCTGGGTCGCGGCGCAGACCGAGTCCATCGACGTGGGCTCCGCGATCATGCAGATCCCGGCCCGTCAGCCCGCCATGACCGCCATGACGGCGGCCACGCTCGACTCCCTCTCGGGTGGCCGCTTCCGCCTGGGCCTCGGCGTCTCGGGGCCCCAGGTCTCCGAAGGCTGGTACGGCGTCACGTTCGACAAGCCGCTGGCCCGCACCCGCGAGTACGTCGACATCGTCCGCAAGGCGATGGCCCGCGAGCGCCTCACGTACGAGGGGCAGCACTGGACCCTCCCGCTGCCCGGCGGTCCGGGCAAGCCGATCAAGCTGACCGTCCACCCGCAGCGCGAGCACATCCCGCTCTACATCGCCGCCATCGGCCCCAAGAACCTGGAGCAGACCGGCGAGATCGCGGACGGCGCCCTGCTGATCTTCCCGTCCGCCGAGCACCTGGAGGAGACCGCGCTGCGGCACCTGCGGGCGGGCCGCGAGAAGGCCGGGCTGCCCCTGGAGGGCTTCGACGTCTGCCCGACCGTCCCGCTGGCTGTCGGCGACGACGTGAACGGTCTGGCGGACATGTTCCGCCCGTACACCGCGCTCTACGTCGGCGGCATGGGCAGCCGGAAGCAGAACTTCTACAACCAGCTCGCCCGGCGCATGGGGTACGAGAAGGAAGCCGCCGAGATCCAGGACAAGTACCTCGCCGGGGACAAGAACGGCGCTGCCGCCGCCGTCCCGCACCGGCTGATCGACCAGACCACCCTGCTCGGCCCGGTCGACCGGATCGCCGACGGGATGCGCGCCTACGCCGAGGCCGGCGTCACCACCCTCACCCTCGCCCCCGCCGGCTTCACGCTGGAGGAGCGGATCACCGCCCTGCGCGCCGGTACGGAGGCCCTGGAGCGCTCCGGCGCCGCCGAGTAACGTCACCGGCCGGAGCGGGCCCCGGCCCGCTCCGGTTGCCCGGAGCGCCGCGGAGCCGTTGAATTTTTGAAGGCTGTCCGGAGACGGGTACGGAGGTGGCAGTCATGCTCTCGGCAAAGAGTCTCTTCCAGGAGATCCTCGACGACGACGAGTCGTTCCGGCTCTTCTGCTCCATCGCCGCCAGCGGTGAGTCCCAGGGCGGCTGGGAGAATGCCCGCATCGCCGCGCTCGTGCCCGAGAGCCAGCGCGCCCTCGCCCCGAAAATCGTCCGGCACGGCGCAGACGAGGACAAGCACGGCCGGATCTTCGACGCGCTCCTGAAGAAACGCGGGCTGCCCGCCGCCGAGGTCCCGGCCGACACCGACTACACGATGTTGCTGGAGCGCCACGGGATCGGCCTCGCCCACGCACGGCTCAGGGGCGAGGAACCGCTCGCGGAGCGCGACATCGTCACCTATCTGGCCCACAGCAGGGTCACCGAGCAGCGGGCTTCCGAGCAGATGCGCCTGCTGGTCAGGTACTTCGCCGACGACCCCGTCATCGGCCGCGCCGTGCGGATGATCTCGCGCGACGAGGACAACCACCTCGCCTACTGCCACGAGGAACTGCTCCGCCTCGCCCGCGCCGGCCACGGCCGTGCGATCCGTCGCATCCTGCGCGAGTGCGCCCTCGCCGAGATCCGGGTCTACCGCGACGTCAGCCTCGCCGTCATGGCCCACATGGGCCGCATCCTCGGCTGGCCCCGGCCGAAGGCGGCGGCGCTGGCGGCGGGCATCCACGCGATGTACGCGTACGAGCGGCTGGCCGGCTGGCGCCGGATGGTCAGCCTGGCGGAGCCGGAGCGCCGCGACGCCCTCGGCGCCCCGGCCGTGGCGGGCGCCGAATTCGCCTGAGACCGGCAGGCAGACAGGCAGACAGGCAGACCGGCAAACAGGCAGACCGGCAGACCGGCAGACCACGCGAGCCGGAGCCGGAGCCGGCCCGGTGCGGTCAGAGCCAGCCGCGCCGCTTGAACTGCCGGTACAGGCCGAAGACGACCCCGGCCATCAGCACGACCACCGCCGGATAGGACCACACCCAGTGGAGTTCCGGCATGTGGTCGAAGTTCATGCCGTAGATGCCCGCGACCATCGTCGGCACGGCGGCCATCGCCGCCCACGCCGAGATCTTGCGCATGTCGTCGTTCTGCCGGACCCCCATCTGCGCCAGATGCGCCGAGAGGATGTCGGACAGCAGCCGGTCCAGCCCTTCCACCTGCTCGTTGGCGCGGGTGAGGTGGTCGCCGACGTCCCGGAAGAAGGGCTGCGACTCCGCGTGCACGAACGGCACGCCGGTACCCGAAAGGCGGTTCATCGGAACCGTCAGGGGCCCCGCGGCCCGGCGGAACTCCATCACCTGGCGCTTGAAGGTGTAGATGCGGCTCGCGGTGTGCTGGGACTCGGCGTTGCCGCTCGGCGCGAACACCTGGGTCTCCAGCTCCTCCAGGTCGATCTGCAGCTCGCCCGCCACGTCTATGTAGTGGTCGACGACCGAGTCGCTGACGGCGTACAGCACGGCGGTCGGCCCCTGCCGCAGCACCCCGGGCTGCGCCTCCAGCCGGCGCCGTACGTCCGCCAGCGGGGCGCTCTCGCCATGGCGGACCGTCACCACGAACGAGTCGCCCACGAAGACCATCAGCTCGTCCGCGCTGACCGTGTCGCCGTCCGGCTCGTACGCGATCGGCTTGAGCACCATGAGCAGCGAGTCGTCGTAGATCTCCAGCTTGGGCCGCTGGTGCGCCTTGAGCGCGTCCTCCACGGCCAGCGGGTGCAGCCCGAACTCCTTGGTCACCAGCGAGAACTCCTCCTCGGTGGGCTCGTGCAGCCCGATCCAGAGGAAGGCGTCCCCCGAGGCCCGCGCCTCGTCCAGCGCGTCGGAGAAGTCGTCGGGGCCGTCCGTCCGGCGCCCGTCCCGGTAGATGGCACAGTCGACAATCACGGCGCGCATTCTTCCCTGCCCTGGCCGAAAGCACACCTTCGCCCCACCCCCGGGCCCCCGCCGGGGGTCGTTAGGCTGGCCGGTATGCCCACCCTGATCCTCGTACGCCACGGACGCTCCACCGCCAACACCTCCGGAGTGCTCGCGGGCCGTACCGCCGGTGTCGCGCTGGACGAGCGCGGCGCCGCACAGGCCGCCGGGCTCCCCGGCCGCCTCGCCGGAATTCCGCTCGTGGCCGCCGTCAGCAGCCCCCTCCAGCGCTGCCGGGAAACCCTGCGGCCGCTGCTGGACGCGCGTCCCGGCCTCCCCCTGCACGTCGAGGACGGCCTCTCCGAGTGCGACTACGGGGACTGGTCCGGGCGCAAGCTCGCCGAACTGTCCGACGAGCCGCTGATGTCCGTCGTGCAGCAGCACCCCTCCGCCGCCGCCTTCCCGGGCGGCGAGTCGATGCGTGCGATGCAGAACCGCGCGGTCGACGCCGTCCGGGACTGGAACGCCCGCATCGAGGCCGAGTACGGCGAGGACGCCGTCTACGTGATGTGCTCGCACGGCGACATCATCAAGGCCGTCGTCGCCGACGCCCTCGGCATGCACCTCGACCTCTTCCAGCGCATTCACGTCGACCCCTGCTCGGTCACCGCCGTGCGCTACACCCGGCTGCGCCCCTTCCTGCTGCGCCTCGGCGACACCGGGGACCTGGCGGGGCTCGCCCCGCGCGAGCAGGGGCTGGGCGCCGACGCCACCCCCGCGGACGGAGCTGACCACGGCTCGCGCGCCCAGGTGGGGGGCGGCGCTGGGGCGCCGTGATCGCTCCTGGCGATAGGGTGGACGGGCCGTAGGGAGCCCGTTCGAGGGTTTTCCCGGCACCCGTCCCCGAGCGGCGGGGGTCAGCCCCCCGTCCGCCGTCGATCCCCAAGGGAGAACTGACGTGTCCCGTCAGGTGTTCCTCTACGACCCGCCGGAACGATTCGTGGCCGGCACGGTCGGGCTGCCTGGACGCCGTACGTTCTTCCTCCAGGCGTCCGCCGGCGGCCGGGTCACCAGCGTGGCCCTGGAGAAGACCCAGGTCGCCGCACTCGCGGAGCGGATCGACGAACTGCTCGACGAGGTCGTCCGCCGCACCGGCGGCAACTCGCCGGTCCCCGCCGTCGCCCCCACGACCGTCGCCGACAGCGCGCCCCTCGACACCCCCGTGGAGGAGGAGTTCCGGGTCGGCACGATGGCACTGGCCTGGGACGGCGACGAGCAGTGCATGATCGTCGAGGCGCAGGCTCTCGTCGAGATCGACGTCGAGACCGAGGACGACCTGGCGGCGGCCGAGGAAAGGCTTCTCCAGGACGAGGAGAACGGCCCTCCGATGCTCCGGGTGCGCCTCAGCGGCGCCCAGGCCAGGGCCTTCGCCAAGCGCGCCCTCGACGTCGTCTCCGCAGGTCGCCCACCGTGCCCGCTGTGCAGCCTGCCGCTCGACCCGGAAGGACACGTGTGCCCGCGTCAGAACGGATACCGGCGCGGGGCATGACGACCGCAGCCGAAGTGGTCACCCTGCTCACGAAGGGGCGGCTCACCGTCCTCGGCCGGGTACCCGGAGCCTCCAACGCGGTTCTGCGCTGCACCGTCGCGCTCGACGGCGCGGAGCTCCCCTGCGTGTACAAGCCCGTCGCCGGGGAGCAGCCGCTGTGGGACTTCCCCGACGGCACCCTCGCCCAGCGCGAGGTGGCCGCCTGGGAGGTCTCGGAGACCACCGGCTGGGGGCTCGTCCCGCCCACCGTGCTGCGCGAGGGCCCGTACGGCGAGGGCATGTGCCAGCTGTGGATCGACGCCGGGTCCGACGCCGGCCCGATGCTCGCCCTCGTCGAGGGGGAAGAGCCGGAGGACGGCTGGAAGGCCGTGGGCCTCGCCGACGTGGGCGAGGGGAAGACCGCCCTGCTGGTGCACGCGGACGACGCCCGGCTGCGGCGGCTCGCGGTGCTCGACGCGGTCATCAACAACAGCGACCGCAAGGGCGGCCACCTGCTCCCCGCACCCGGCGGGCTGCTGTACGGCATCGACCACGGCGTCACCTTCCACCGCGACGACAAGCTCCGCACCCTGCTCTGGGGCTGGGCCGGCGAGCCGCTGACCTCCGAGGCGGTCGAGGTGCTGGACCGCCTCGCCGGGGAGCTGGCGCCCGAGGCGCGGCTGGCCGTGAGGCTGGGCGGGCTCATCACCCCGGCCGAGCTGGACGCCGTACGGGAACGGGTGGCCGCGCTCCGGACGACGGGGCTGCACCCGGTGCCGAGCGGGCAGTGGCCCGCCATCCCCTGGCCGCCGGTCTGACGGGCGCCCGTCAGCAGAGGGGCCCGACCGACCCGACCGGGCCTCTTCCGAACACCCCTTGGCGGGGCCGGCCGGTTCCGTCAAGAATGCGTCTTCGGACACGATTCGCCATCCGGTTCGTATCCGGAACCGCCGTCCGGTTACGCTCATGACATGCATGCCTGGCCCGCTTCTGAGGTCCCCGCCCTGCCTGGCAAGGGCCGCGACCTTCGGATCCACGACACCGCGACCGGCGGACGGATCACCCTTGACCCCGGTCCCGTCGCCCGCATCTACGTCTGCGGCATCACGCCGTACGACGCGACCCACATGGGTCATGCGGCGACCTACAACGCGTTCGATCTCGTACAGCGCGTGTGGCTCGACACCAAGCGGCAGGTTCACTACGTCCAGAACGTGACCGACGTGGACGACCCCCTGCTGGAGCGGGCCGTGCGCGACGGAGAGGACTGGACCGCCCTCGCGGAGCGCGAGACCGCTCTGTTCCGCGAGGACATGACCGCGCTGCGGATGCTTCCGCCGAAGCACTACATCGGTGCGGTCGAAGCCATACCGGGCATCGTGCCCCTCGTCGAGCGCCTGCGTGACGCGGGTGCGGCGTACGAGCTGGAGGGCGACGTCTACTTCTCCGTCGAGGCCGACCCGCACTTCGGCGAGGTCTCCGGTCTCGACGCCGAGGCCATGCGGCTGCTCTCCGCCGAGCGCGGTGGCGACCCCGAGCGCGTCGGCAAGAAGAACCCCCTCGACCCGATGCTGTGGATGGCGGCCCGCGAGGGCGAGCCCAGCTGGGACGGCGGCAGCCTCGGAGCCGGACGGCCCGGCTGGCACATCGAGTGCGTCGCCATCGCCCTGGACCACCTCGGCATGGGCTTCGACGTGCAGGGCGGCGGCTCCGACCTCGCCTTCCCGCACCACGAGATGGGGGCCTCGCACGCGCAGGCCCTGACCGGCGAGCACCCCTTCGCCCGGGCGTACGTCCACGCCGGCATGGTCGGCCTGGACGGCGAGAAGATGTCGAAGTCGCGGGGCAACCTCGTCTTCGTCTCCACGCTGCGCCGCGAGGGCGTGGACCCGGCGGCGATCCGCCTCGCCCTGCTCTCGCACCACTACCGGAGCGACTGGGAGTGGACCGACCAGGTCCTCGCCGACGCCGTCGCCCGGCTCGGACGGTGGCGCGCCGCGGTCTCCCGTCCGGACGGCCCGTCGGCCGACGCCCTGGTCGAAGAGGTCCGCGAGGCCCTCGCCGACGACCTGGACGCCGCGACCGCGCTGGCCGCCGTGGACCGCTGGGCCGAGTGCCAGCGGTCCGAGGGCGGCACGGACGAGGGCGCACCCGGTCTCGTCTCCCGTACCGTCGACGCCCTTCTGGGCGTCGCCCTGTAGTACCCGCTCGCATCCGCACACGACGGCCCCGGTCCCCCCTTCCAGGGGGGACCGGGGCCGTCGTGTGCGGGTCCGCAGGCCGGGCGTCAGTCGTCCGGCTTGTCCCCGTCGGGAGAGCCGGTACCGGAGTCCGTGCCCGGGTCCGGACCGTCGTCGTCCGACGGCTTCCTGCCCTCGGGCCGGCCGCCGGCCGGAGGGGGGTCCGCGGGGCGCTGGGGCTTGGGCGGACGGGTGCGGCCGCTCGCCGGGTCCCGCAGATACGGCACGTCCCCGCTCTCCGTGGCGTGCCCGCCGGGCGCCTGGCCCGGCCCCGGGCCGGGGTCGCGCCGCCGCAGATAGCGCTCGAACTCGCGCGCGATGGCCTCTCCGGAAGCCTCGGGCAGCTCGGCGGTGTCCCGCGCCTCCTCCAGCGTCTGGACGTACTCGGCGACCTCGCTGTCCTCGGCGGCCAGCTGGTCCACCCCGATCTGCCAAGCGCGCGCGTCCTCGGGCAGCTCGCCGAGCGGGATGCGGAGTCCGAGCAGGTCCTCCAGCCGGTTCAGCAGGGCCAGCGTCGCCTTCGGGTTGGGCGGCTGCGAGACGTAGTGCGGAACGGCGGCCCACAGGCTCACCGCCGGAACGCCCGCGTGGGTGCACGCCTCCTGGAGGATGCCGACGATGCCGGTCGGGCCCTCGTACCGGGTCTCCTCCAGGTCCATGGTCGCGGCCAGGTCCGGATCGGAGGTGACCCCGCTGACCGGCACCGGCCGGGTGTGCGGGGTGTCGCCGAGCAGTGCGCCGAGGATGACCACCATCTCGACACCCAGCTCGTGGGCGAAGCCCAGCAGCTCGTTGCAGAACGAGCGCCAGCGCATGGACGGTTCGATGCCGCGGACCAGCACCAGATCACGGGGCTTGTCACCACCGATGCGGACCACCGAGAGACGTGTCGTCGGCCACGTGACCTTGCGGACACCGCCGTCCAGCCACACGGTGGGGCGGTTGACCTGGAAGTCGTAGTAGTCCTCGGCGTCCAGCGCCGCGAAGACCTCGCCCTTCCATTCCCGGTCCAGATGTCCGACCGCGGTGGAGGCGGCGTCACCGGCGTCGTTCCAGCCCTCGAACGCGGCCACCATGACCGGGTCGATCAGCTCGGGTACACCCTCGAGCTCGATCACCCAGGCCTCCTTCCGAAGTTCCCTCGCGTATGCGTACGCACCAACCTTACGGGTTGGAGCATTCCCATCCGAAGCCCCTTTGCACGGGCGGGTGAACCTCGTCCGCCGATGTGCGGCACCGGTCGAATCGGGGCATCTGACTCCGGATTCATCCGAGCTGTGCGCCCTCGAATTTCTCCCCGCGCTGGACGAAGGGGCTTGTATGACGCTATACATCGGATGTTCGCTGTAGAGATCCGATGTTATTCCCCTGGGGGGCCGCGCATGAGTCAGACCGTCACGGACGTCGAGGTCCACGACATCCGCTTCCCGACGTCCCTGGAGCTGGACGGCTCGGACGCGATGAACCCCGACCCCGACTACTCCGCCGCCTACGTGGTGCTCCGCACCGACGCCCCGGGCGGACCGGACGGCGGTCTCCTCGAAGGACACGGGTTCTGCTTCACCATCGGCCGGGGCAACGACGTCATGGCCGTCGCCATCGAGGCCCTGAAGCCGTATCTGCTCGGCCGGCCCCTCCCGCGCACCGCGGCGGACCTCGGAGACCTGTACCGCGAGCTGACGCACGACTCGCAACTGCGCTGGCTCGGCCCGGAGAAGGGGGTCGCCCACATGGCGGCCGGGGCCGTCGTCAACGCCGCCTGGGACCTCGCGGCGAAGGCGGCCGGACTTCCCGTCTGGCAGTTCCTCGCGACGATGACCCCCGAGGAGCTCGTCTCCCTGGTGGACTTCCGCTACCTGACCGACGCCCTCACCCCCGAGGACGCGCTGGCCATCCTGCGCGCCGCCGAGCCGGGCCGCGCCGAGCGGACCGAGCGGCTGCTGGCCCAGGGGTACCCCGCCTACACCACCTCGCCCGGCTGGCTCGGGTACGACGACGACAAGCTCGTCCGCCTCGCGAAGGAGGCCGTCGCCGACGGCTTCACCCAGATCAAGCTGAAGGTCGGCGGCGACCGCGACGACGACGTGCGCCGCCTGAGGATCGCCCGTGAGGCGGTCGGCCCCGACGTCCGGATCGCCGTGGACGCCAACCAGCGCTGGGACGTGGCCGAGGCGGTGGAGTGGATGAGCGCCCTCGCCCCCTGGGACCCGCACTGGATCGAGGAGCCCACCAGCCCCGACGACATCCTCGCGCACGCCGCCATCCGGGCCGGCCAGCCGGTCAAGGTCGCCACCGGCGAACACGGCGCGAACCGGGTCGTGTTCAAGCAGCTGCTCCAGGCCGGGGCCGTGGACTTCGTGCAGATCGACGCGGCCCGGGTCGCCGGGGTCAACGAGAACCTCGCGATCCTGCTGCTCGCGGCGAAGTTCCAGGTGCCCGTCTGTCCGCACGCCGGCGGGGTCGGGCTCTGCGAACTGGTCCAGCACCTCTCCATGTTCGACTTCGTCGCCGTCTCCGGCACGTGGGAGGACCGGGTCATCGAGTACGTCGACCACCTGCACGAGCACTTCACCGAGCCCGCCGTCGTGACCGGCGGACGGTACGTCACCCCTCGCGGACCCGGGTTCTCGGCCCGGATGCTGCCCGCGTCGATCGCCGCACACCGCTACCCGGAGGGACCCGTCTGGGCGGCCCTCCCCGCCCTCCAGGAGGCCGACCGATGACCGGTACGAAGGATTTCGACGGGCTGTCCGCCCTGGTGACCGGAGGCGCGTCCGGCATCGGCGCCGCCGTCGCCACGCTGCTGCTGGAACGCGGCGCCCGGGTCGCGGTGCTCGACCGGGACACCGCCGGCGCCCCCGGGGGGACGTTCGCCGTGCAGGCGGACGTGACCGACGACGCGCAGGTCCGCGCGGCCGTCGACCGTGCCGCCGCCGAATTCGGCGGGTTGCACACCCTCGTCTCCAACGCGGGCATCGGCTCCATCGGCACCGTCGAGGAGAACGCCGACGACGAGTGGGCCCGGGTGCTGGACATCAACGTCCTCGGCATGGTCCGTACCGCCCGGCACGCCCTGCCGCACCTGCGGGCCGCGGCCCTGGAGCGGCCCGGCGCGGTCTCCATCACCCAGACCTGCTCCATCGCGGCCACCGCCGGACTGCCGCAGCGGGCCCTCTACAGCGCGAGCAAGGGCGCGGTCCTCTCCCTCACCCTCGCCATGGCCGCCGACCACGTCCGTGAAGGGGTCCGCGTCAACTGCGTCAACCCCGGTACCGCGGACACCCCGTGGATCGGACGGCTGCTCGGCCAGGCCGGGGACCCCGAGGCCGAACGGGCCGCGCTCAGCGCCCGTCAGCCGCTCGGCCGGCTGGTCTCGGCCGACGAGGTGGCCGCCGCGATCGTCTACCTGGCGAGCCCCGCCGCCGCCTCCGTCACCGGCACCGCCCTCGCCGTCGACGGCGGGATGCAGGGCCTCCGGCTGCGCCCCGCGTCGGACTGAGTACCCGCCGGCCGCCGGACCCGTCACCGTCGACGGACCGGAGGCCGGCGTCCCGCCCCTCCGGGAAGGCCGAGCGCCTTCCCGGAGGGGCCGCTCGCGTTCCGGGGAGGCCGACCGCGTGTCGGGAGGGTGTGCGTGCGTGCGTGTCAGTCGGACGGAGGGGCGCGCGTCTCAGAGGGTCGAACGCAGCCACTGCTCCACGCTCGCCACATGCACCGTCGCCCAGGCCCGCGCCGCCTCCGGGTCCCGGTCGCGCAAGGCGGCCAGGATCGCGCGGTGCTCCTGGAGGGTGCGGCTGAGCGCGTCCTCCTGGGTCAGGCCCCGCCAGACCCGCGCGCGGGTGGTCGGCCCCGACAGGCCGTCCAGCAGTGAGCAGAGCACGGTATTGCCCGAGGCCTGGACGATGCCCCGGTGGAAGTCCAGGTCGGCGGCGACCAGTTCCTCCACCGAGGGGGCGCTGCCCAGCGCGTCGAGCTGCGCGGCGAGCGCGTCCAGTTCGGCGTCCCCGATCCGGGAGGCGGCCATCGCGGTCGCCGCCGGCTCCAGGATGCGGCGGACCGCGAGAAACTCCAGCACCGTGTCGTCGCGGTGGAAGTCCACCACGAAACTCAGTGCCTCCAGCAGGAGTTGGGGGTCCAGGCTGGTGACGTAGGTGCCGTCGCCCTGCCGTACGTCGAGGATGCGGATCAGGGACAGGGCCCGCACCGCCTCGCGCAGGGAGTTGCGGGACAGCCCGAGGTCCGCGGCGAGTTCGCTCTCCTTCGGCAGCCGGTCGCCGGGGCGGAGCGCACCCGAGACGATCATGCCCTTGATCTTTTCGATCGCCTCGTCGGTGACAGCCATGACGGTCCTCCAGAGTGCGCAGGGGAATCAGACATCGGATGTCTCATCCCATTATGCGGGTCCGCCCCGCCCGCCTCCGCCGCGCTGAGCCGGGATCACTCCCACAGATCCGTCGGGGCCTCCCGGCGGACCACCGGAGCGATCTCCTCCGCGAACCGCTGCAGGGTCTCCACCTGCTCGGGACGGCTCAGACCGAAGCCGTCCACGGTGATCGACTGGAGGTCGTGGTGGTATTCCTCGTAATAGCCGAGGATCTTGTCGATGATCTGCTGAGGACTGCCGATCAGCTGCGGGCCGCCCGCGATGGCGTCCTCGATCGTCCGGAACGGAGTGTTGTACCCGGCCTTCCCCTCCAGGTGCGGCTTGAAGGACTGCCGTACCCGGGCTTCGTACAGCTCCTTGTACCGCTCCACCGCCTGCTGCGAACCGTCCGCGATCAGCAGCCCCCCGGATCCGGCCGCCACCCGGGCGTCCGCCGGATCGTGCCCGTACGCCTCGAACCGCTCGCGGTAGTGCGCGATCAGCCGCGCGTACGCCGCCTTCGGCTGGATGGCGTTGGCCGTGAAGAGGGGATCGCCGTGCTTGGCGGCCAGTTCGGTGGAGTGCAGGCTGGTCGCCGAGCCGTGCCAGACGCGCGGAGCGCCGTCGTACGGACGAGGCACGGTGGTGGTGTTCTTCAGCGGCGGGCGGAACTCCCCCTCCCAGTCCACCCCCTCCTCGGTCCACAGCCGGCGCAGCAGCTCGTACTTCTCTTCCTGGAGGTCCCACTGCCGGTCCTCGTCGAGCCCGAAGAGCGCGAAGTGGCCGGCCTCGGCGCCCTTCCCGACGACCAGTTCGAGCCGCCCCCGCGCTATCTGGTCGAGCGTGGCGTAGTCCTCGGCGACCCGGACCGGGTCGAGGATCGCGACCACCGTGACGCCCGTGAGCAACCGGATGGAGGTCGTCCGCGCGGCCACCGCACCCAGCACCACGGTGGGGCTCGACGAGAGGAAGGCACCGGCGTGCCGTTCACCGACGGCGTAAGCGTCGAAGCCGAGCCGCTCGGCGTCCGAGGCGGCCGCGATCACTTCGGCGAAGCGGTCGGCGGGGGAGAGGAGTTCGCCGGTCAGCGGGTGCGGGGCATGCCCGATCAGGGAGAGCACGGAGAATTTCATGCCCTCCACTGTTCTCGCCTTCCGTTGCGGCGGTGTGGCGGCAGCGTGGCGGGGCCGGGGCGTGGTCACCCCTCCCCGGCCCCGCCGTCCCTCCCTCAGCGGCGCTCCGCCAGCACCGACTCGACACCGGCCCGCACCTCGTCGGTGGCGAGCCCGCGGATCGTCAGCGTCGTCCGCCTGCGCAGCACGTCGTCGGCGGTCTCGGCCCACTCGTGGTCCCGCGCGTACACCACCTGCGCCCATATCTCCGGAGCGTCGGGGTGGACGCGGCGGGCGAGGGCCGGGTCTTCCTCCGCGAGCCGGGTGATCTCGAAGGCGAGCGAACCGTAGTGGGTGGCCAGGTGCCGGGCGGTGTCCGCCGCGAGTTCCGGCCCCGATCCGGCGCCGTCCGCCAGCAGCCGGTGCGTCACCGCTCCGGGACTGGCGATCCCGGGCAGCGCCAGCCGCTTCGGCAGACGGTCCATCGGCTCCATGGCATCGGTCAGCGGCCGGCCCGGGAGCGCGGCCAGCTTGTTCACCACGGCACGGCCGATGTGACGGAACGTCGTCCACTTGCCGCCCGCAACCGACAGCATCCCGCCGCGCCCCTCCGTCACGACCGTCTCGCGCTTGGCCTTCGAAGTGTCGCCCGGACCGCCCGGAAGCACCCGCAGCCCCGCGAAGGAGTACGTGATCAGGTCGCGCGAGAGCTGCTGGTCCCGGACGGAGAAGGCCGCCTCGTCCAGGATCTGCGCGGTGTCCTTCTCCGTCACCGTCAGGTCCTCGGGCTCGCCCTCGTACACCTCGTCCGTGGTGCCCAGCAGCAGCATGTCCTCCCAGGGCAGGGCGAAGGTGATCCGGTACGTGTCGATCGGCGTCGCCAGCGCCGCCCGCCAGGGGGCGGTGCGCCGCAGCACCAGGTGCGCGCCCTTCGACAGGCGTACGGAGGGGGCGGCGCCCGGGTCCTCCATCCGCCGCAGCCGGTCCACCCACGGGCCGGTGGCGTTCAGCACCAGGCGGGCGTCCACCCCGAACTCCGTACCGCTCACCCGGTCGGCCAGCTCCGCGCCGGTGACCCGGCCCCGGGTGAACCGGAGCCCGGTCACCGCCGCGTGGTTGAGCACGTCGACGCCGGCCGCGACCG
Organism: Streptomyces sp. NBC_00247; assembly: GCF_036188265.1. Taxonomy (NCBI): domain Bacteria; kingdom Bacillati; phylum Actinomycetota; class Actinomycetes; order Kitasatosporales; family Streptomycetaceae; genus Streptomyces; species Streptomyces sp. NBC_00247. The sequence continues at coordinate 5,973,144 of NZ_CP108093.1, forward strand.
CCGCGCGCACGGTCATCAGGGCCATCCGCGCGTCGTTCATCTGGTCGTCGCCGTAGACCGCGACCGCCTTCAGCCCGTCCGTACGCAGTTCGGGCACGTCCCGGCGGGCCCGCTGCGGGCTGATCACATGGCCGACGCCATCGCCGAACGCGGACAGCGCCGAGTAGGCGAAGACGCCCGCGCCGAGCTTGGCGGCCCCGTGCGGGCCGCCCTTGTAGACCGGCAGGTAGAAGGTGAGCGGGTTGGCGAGGTGCGGGGCGACCTGTCGGGAGACGGCCCGCCGCTCGAAGTGGTTCTCCGCCACCAGCTTCACCGCACCGGTCTGGAGGTAGCGCAGCCCCCCGTGGAGGAGCTTCGAGGAAGCGGAGGAGGTGGCGCCGGCGAAGTCGCCGGCGTCGACCAGGGCCACCCGCAGCCCGGACTGCGCGGCATGCCAGGCGGTGGAGATGCCCAGGATGCCACCGCCGATCACCAGGAGGTCGTACGTCGTGCGGGAGAGCCGCTCCCTGGTTTCGGCGCGGCCCGGGTGGGGGCCGGCGGCCGGGCGCGTCCCGGGGGCGGGGACGCTCTGCGGGATGGTCATGTCTGCTTACTCCTCGGTGGTGTCGTCGAGCCAGCCCATGGAGCGCTGCACCGCCTTGAGCCAGCTCTTGTACTCGCGGTCACGGGTGGCCGCGTCCATGCGGGGGGTCCACTCGGCGGCCCGGCGCCAGTTGGCGCGCAGCGCGTCGGTGTCCGGCCAGAAGCCGACGGCGAGGCCGGCGGCGTAGGCGGCGCCCAGACAGGTGGTCTCGGCGACCATCGGGCGCACCACGGGTGCGTCCAGACAGTCCGAGAGCATCTGCATCAGCAGGTTGTTGGAGGTCATCCCGCCGTCGACCTTGAGCGCGGTCAGCTCGACGCCCGAGTCCTTCGTCATGGCGTCGCTGATCTCGCGGGTCTGCCAGGCCGTCGCTTCGAGCACGGCCCGGGCGATGTGCGCCTTGGTGACGTACCGCGTGAGCCCGGCGATGATGCCGCGGGCGTCGGGCCGCCAGTACGGGGCGAACAGGCCGGAGAAGGCGGGGACGAAGTACGCGCCGCCGTTGTCGTCCACCGAGGAGGCCAGGGTCTCGATCTCGGCGGCCGAGTTGATGAGCCCCATCTGGTCGCGCATCCACTGCACCAGCGAACCGGTGACCGCGATGGACCCCTCCAGCGCGTACACGGCCGGCTGGTCGCCGATCCGGTAGCCCACGGTGGTCAGCAGCCCGTTGTAGGAGTTGACCGGGGTGGAGCCGGTGTTGATGAGCATGAAGGTGCCGGTGCCGTACGTGGACTTGGCCTCGCCCTCCGCGAAGCAGGTCTGGCCGAACAGGGCCGCCTGCTGGTCGCCCAGCGCGGAGGCCACCGGGACCCCGGCGAGCACCCCCTCGGCGGCGAGGCCGTAGACCTCGGAGGAGGAGCGGATCTCCGGCAGCACGGCGGCCGGGATGTCCATGGACCGCAGGATGCGCTCGTTCCACTTCAGGTCGTGCAGGTTCATCAGCAGGGTGCGCGAGGCGTTGGTGACGTCGGTGACGTGGACGCCGCCGTCGGTGCCGCCGGTGAGGTTCCAGATGACCCAGGAGTCCATCGTGCCGAAGAGGATGTCCCCGCGCTCGGCGCGCTCGCGCAGACCCTCGACGTTGTCGAGCAGCCAGCGGATCTTGGGGCCGGCGAAGTAGGAGGCGAGCGGCAGACCCGTCTCGCGCCGGAAGCGGTCCTGTCCGACGTTGCGGCCGAGTTCCTTGCAGAGCGCGTCGGTACGGGTGTCCTGCCAGACGAGGGCGTTGTGGACGGGCTCACCGGTGTGCCGGTCCCACATCAGCGTGGTCTCGCGCTGGTTGGTGATGCCGATGGCTTTCACGTCGTCGGCCGTGACACCCGCCTTGACGACCGCTCCGGCCACCACCTCCCGCACGTTCTCCCAGATCTCGGCGGCGTCGTGCTCGACCCAGCCGGGCTTGGGGAAGATCTGCTCGTGCTCCTTCTGCTCGACCGAGACGATCCGGCCGTCCTTGTCGAAGACGATGCAGCGGGTGGAGGTGGTGCCCTGGTCGATGGCCGCGATGAACGGGCCGGCGGTGTGTGCGTCGTTCACGATGTGCTCCCCGGGTCTGTGGTGGTGTGTGGAGGCGTCTGCCGGGCGCCTGGGGTCCTGGTCCCGCCCATCAGGCGAAGGCGACGTTGTAGAGGAGACCGGCGAGGGCGCCGCCCACGAGCGGTCCCACGACGGGTACCCAGGCGTAGCCCCAGTCCGAGCCGCCCTTGTTCGGCAGCGGCAGAATGGCGTGCACGATACGCGGGCCGAGGTCGCGGACCGGGTTGATCGCGTACCCCGTCGGGCCGCCGAGCGAGAGCCCGATGCCGACGACGACCAGGGCGGTGACGAGCGCGCCCAGCGTGCCGAGCCCGTTGCCGTCGTCGTTGAGGCCCTGGGTCAGGATCGCCAGGACCAGCACGAGGGTGGCGATCACCTCGGTGACCACGTTCTGCACGGCGTTACGGATCTCGGGGCTGGTGCAGAAGACCCCCAGCACCGGTCCCGCGGCGGGCGCGGAGGTCTGGTCGACCATGCCTTCGGCGGGGTTCGGGGTGCCGGTGATCTCCGGGTCGGTCAGGTGGGCGTGGAACTGTCCGTAGTACACGGCCCACACCAGTACCGCTCCGACGGCGGCACCGAGCAGCTGCGATCCGAGGTAGAGGGGCACCTGGCTCCACGGCGTACCGCCCTGGATCGCGAGACCGATGGTGACGGCCGGGTTCAGATGGGCCCCGGACACACCGCCCGCCAGGTACGCGCCGGTGAGCACCGCGAAACCCCAGCCGAAGGCGATGGCGACCCAGCCCGCGTCCTTCGCCTTGGAGCGTTTGAGCGTGACGGCGGCACAGACTCCACCGCCCAGCAGGATGAGTACGGCGGTACCGATGGTCTCGCCGATGAAGATGTCGGAGCTGGACACCGCGACTCCTTTGTCCTTCGTCCAGGGGAATGCGCACCGCCGGGTCCCTCCGGGGGTACACGCCCCAGATGACGCCCCTTTCTCGGGGAACGCGTCACCTGCAAGGGCTTGACCGGCCCTCGGCATTGCCACACCCTAACGCCTATGGCCGCCGAGCGTTCGGCAATGCCGACCGGTGAACGGCAGTGTTTCGCCCGGTCGGGGCGGGCGTCAAGGGGGTGTGGCATACGACTCGGGGCGGTGTCGCGCTCCGGCACGGACCGGCCGGCGCGCGTGCCCGCGTACCGGCGCCCCGTGGCCGGGGAGGGCGGGCCGGAGCGCCGGGGACGCGGAAGCCCGCCCGGTCGGGCGACACGGGCGGGCTCGGAGCGGCTCGAAAGTTGCGGAGGTGGCCGCGCGGGGTCAGAAGCGGCCGGCCCCCAGGTCGCGGGAGACCGCCCGGGCGCAGTCGCGTACCGCCGCGATCAGCTCGGGCCGCAGCTCGCCCTCCGGGCGCAGCCGCTCCACCGCGCCCGTCACCGCGACCGCGCCGACCGGCATCCGGCGGCCGTCGTGGATGGGGGCCGCGACGGCCGCCACCCCCTCCCAGGTCTCCTCGGTGTCGTCGGCCCAGCCGCGCGCCCTGGTCAGCGAGAGCGTCTCCTCGAACGCGTCCTGCGCGGTGACCGTGCGCGCGGTGAAGGAGCGCCGCTCGCCCTCCAGCGCCTCGCTGTGCGCCATCGGGTCGAACGCGGCCAGCACCTTGCCCAGCGCGGTGGAGTGCAGCGGCTGCATGGCGCCGACCTCCAGCACCTGGCGGCTGTCGTCCGGCCGGAACACGTGGTGCACGATCAGGACCCCGTGCTGGTGCAGCACCCCGAGGTGGACGCTCTCGCCGCTCGACCGGGCGAGGTCGTCGGTCCAGACGAGGGCACGGGCGCGCAGCTCGTGCACGTCCAGATAGCTGTTGCCCAGGCGCAGCAGCTCCGCGCCCAGTTGGTAGCGGCCGGACGCCGGGTCCTGCTCGACGAAGCCCTCCAGCTGGAGCGTGCGCAGGATGCCGTGCGCCGTCCCCTTGGCGAGCCCCACGGACGAGGCGATGTCGGAGAGGCCGAGCCGGCGCTCGCCGCCCGCCAGCAGACGCAGCATCGCCGCCGCCCGCTCCAGCGACTGGATGTTCTTGGCCATCGCGCCGTACTCCTCCACTCGTCCACTCGGTTCGACAATGCTGAACACTATCGGCCGATGCCGACCTCCGCGCGGGGTGAGGTGCGGTGTCAGGCCGTCTCCCCGCCGCACCTTTTCCGCCACAGCATGCAGTCCGGTCGGTGGGACGCCCGCACAGGGGTCACCGGTAGCGGGCTACGCTGGCCGGGTGCGCCTTCTGCCGGAAGTGCGCAAAGCCGACAGCCGTCGCATCCCTGGGAGATCATCCATGGCCTCGTTGCCGACCCCTTCCGCCGTCAGTCCGAGCAGGGCCGACGCACTCCGCGAAGCACTCGCCACCCGTGTGGTCGTGGCCGACGGAGCCATGGGCACCATGCTCCAGGCCCAGGACCCCACGCTCGAAGACTTCCAGGACCTCGAAGGCTGCAACGAGATCCTCAACGTCACCCGCCCCGACATCGTCCGCTCCGTGCACGAGGAGTACTTCGCGGTCGGCGTGGACTGTGTCGAAACCAATACGTTCGGCGCGAACTTCGCCGCCCTGGGCGAGTACGACATCCCCGAACGGGTCTTCGAGCTCTCCGAGTCCGGTGCGCGCATCGCCCGCGAGGTCGCCGACGAGTTCACCGCCTCCACCGGTCAGCAGCGCTGGGTACTCGGCTCCATGGGCCCCGGCACCAAGCTGCCGACCCTCGGCCACGCCCCGTACGGCAAGCTCCGCGACGCCTATCAGCAGAACGCCGAAGGCCTGATCGCGGGCGGCGCGGACGCCCTCCTGGTGGAGACCACCCAGGACCTGCTGCAGACCAAGGCGTCGGTGATCGGCGCGCGTCGCGCCCTGGAGGCCACCGGAGCGAACCTTCCGGTGATCGTCTCCGTCACCGTCGAGACGACCGGCACCATGCTCCTCGGCTCCGAGATCGGCGCGGCGCTCACCGCCCTGGAGCCCCTCGGGATCGACCTGATCGGCCTGAACTGCGCCACCGGCCCCGCCGAGATGAGCGAGCACCTGCGCTACCTCGCCCGGCACTCGCGCGTCCCGCTCTCCTGCATGCCCAACGCCGGCCTGCCCGTCCTCGGCAAGAACGGCGCGCACTACCCGCTCTCCCCGGGAGAACTCGCCGACGCCCAGGAGACGTTCGTCCGCGAGTACGGTCTCTCCCTCGTCGGCGGCTGCTGCGGTACGACGCCCGAACACCTGCGCCAGGTCGTCGAGCGTGTCCGCGGCGTCGTCCCCACCGTCCGCGACCCGCGTCCCGAGCCCGGCGCCGCCTCGCTCTACCAGACCGTGCCGTTCCGTCAGGACACCTCGTACCTCGCCATCGGCGAGCGTACGAACGCCAACGGGTCCAAGAAGTTCCGCGAGGCCATGCTGGAGGCCCGCTGGGACGACTGTGTGGAGATGGCCCGGGACCAGATCCGCGAGGGCGCGCACATGCTCGACCTCTGCGTCGACTACGTCGGCCGCGACGGGGCCGCCGACATGGAGGAGCTGGCCGGCCGCTTCGCCACCGCCTCGACCCTGCCGATCGTGCTGGACTCCACCGAGGTGCCCGTGCTCCGGGCCGGCCTGGAGAAGCTCGGCGGCCGCGCCGTCCTGAACTCCGTGAACTACGAGGACGGCGACGGGCCCGAGTCGCGCTTCGCCAAGGTCACCGCGCTCGCCTCCGAGCACGGCGCCGCGCTGATCGCCCTCACCATCGACGAGGAGGGCCAGGCCCGCACCGTCGAGCACAAGGTCGCCATCGCCGAACGGCTCATCGAGGACCTCACCGGCAACTGGGGCATCCACGAGTCGGACATCCTCATCGACACCCTGACCTTCACCATCTGCACCGGTCAGGAGGAGTCCCGCAAGGACGGCATCGCCACCATCGGCGCCATCCGCGAACTGAAGAAGCGGCACCCCGACGTCCAGACCACGCTGGGCCTCTCCAACATCTCCTTCGGCCTCAACCCGGCCGCCCGCGTCGTGCTGAACTCCGTATTCCTCGACGAGTGCGTCAAGGCCGGACTCGACTCCGCCATCGTGCACGCCTCCAAGATCCTGCCGATCGCGCGCCTGGAGGAGGAGCAGGTCAAGGTCGCCCTCGACCTGATCTACGACCGCCGCGCCGAGGGCTACGACCCCCTGCAGCGGCTCATGGAGCTGTTCGAGGGCGTCAACATGAAATCGATGAAGGCCGGCAAGGCGGAGGAACTTCTCGCCCTGCCGCTCGACGAGCGACTCCAGCGCCGCATCATCGACGGGGAGAAGAACGGTCTGGAGGCCGACCTCGACGAGGCCCTGCAGACCCGCCCGGCCCTCGACATCGTCAACGACACCCTGCTCGAAGGCATGAAGGTGGTCGGCGAACTGTTCGGCTCCGGACAGATGCAGCTGCCGTTCGTGCTCCAGTCCGCCGAGGTCATGAAGACCGCGGTCGCCTATCTGGAGCCGCACATGGAGAAGTCCGACGCGGAGGGCAAGGGCACCATCGTGCTGGCCACCGTCCGCGGCGACGTCCACGACATCGGCAAGAACCTCGTCGACATCATCCTCTCCAACAACGGCTACAACGTCGTCAACATCGGCATCAAGCAACCGGTCTCCGCGATCCTGGAAGCCGCCGAGGAGCACCGCGCCGACGTCATCGGCATGTCCGGTCTCCTGGTGAAGTCCACCGTGATCATGAAGGAGAACCTGGAGGAGCTGAACCAGCGCAAGCTGGCCGCACGCTTCCCGGTGATCCTCGGTGGCGCGGCCCTCACCCGGGCCTACGTGGAGCAGGACCTGCACGAGATCTACGAGGGCGAGGTCCGCTACGCCCGCGACGCGTTCGAGGGACTGCGGCTGATGGACGCCCTCATCGCCGTCAAGCGCGGCGTCCCCGGGGCGGTCCTTCCCGAGCTCAAGCAGCGCCGGGTGCCCAAGCGCGACACCGCCGTCCTGGAGGTCACCGAGCCGGAGACCGGCGTCCGCTCCGACGTCGCCACCGACAACCCGGTACCCACCCCGCCGTTCTGGGGCACCCGCGTCGTCAAGGGCATCCAGCTCAAGGAGTACGCCTCCTGGCTCGACGAGGGCGCGCTCTTCAAGGGCCAGTGGGGCCTCAAGCAGGCGCGTGCCGGAGACGGCCCGACGTACGAGGAGCTCGTGGAGACCGAGGGCCGCCCGCACCTGCGCGGCTGGCTCGACAAGCTCCAGACCGAGAACCTGCTGGAAGCCGCCGTCGTGTACGGCTACTTCCCCTGCGTCTCCAAGGGCGACGACCTGATCCTGCTGAACGAGGACGGCTCCGAGCGCACCCGCTTCACCTTCCCCCGCCAGCGCCGGGGCCGCCGCCTCTGCCTCGCCGACTTCTTCCGCCCGGAGGAGTCCGGCGAGAAGGACGTCGTCGGCCTCCAGGTCGTCACCGTGGGCTCCAGGATCGGCACCGAGACCGCCAAGCTCTTCGAGGCCAACGCCTACCGCGACTACCTGGAGCTGCACGGCCTCTCCGTCCAGCTCGCCGAGGCCCTCGCCGAGTACTGGCACGCCCGGGTCCGCTCCGAGCTCGGCTACTCCGGCGAGGACCCGGACCACGTCGAGGACATGTTCGCGCTGAAGTACCGCGGCGCGCGCTTCTCCCTCGGCTACGGCGCCTGCCCCGACCTGGAGGACCGCGCGAAGATCGCCGAGCTGCTCCAGCCCGAGCGCATCGGCGTCCACCTCTCCGAGGAGTTCCAGCTCCACCCGGAGCAGTCCACGGACGCGATCGTCATCCACCACCCCGAGGCGAAGTACTTCAACGCGCGCTGACGTGCCCCGCACGGTCGCCGGGCGGCACCTTCCCGACGTGCTCGCGTCGGGAAAACACCGGAGACCGTTCACGCGCGAACGCCGTGCACGTCGTAGAATGGTCGGTCCAGTGAGGCCGGTCACCCTTCTCCGGAAGGGTGGCCGGCCTTCTCTTCCCTCACGGAAGGTGTGCCGCATGACGAGTACGGTCCCCGCGTCCCTGACCCGCACGGCCGACGGCGCCACCCTGCAGGCCGTCCTTCTCGACATGGACGGCACCCTGGTGGACTCCGAGGGCTTCTGGTGGGACACCGAGGTCGAGGTTTTCGCCGACCTCGGCCACCGGCTGGACGAGTCCTGGCGCGAAGTGGTCGTCGGCGGACCGATGACCCGCAGCGCCGGCTACCTCATCGACGTGACCGGCGCGGACATTGCCATCGAGGAACTCACGGTCCTGCTGAACGACCGCTTCGAGAAGCGCATCGGGCGGGGCGTGCCCCTCATGCCCGGTGCCGCCCGGCTGCTCGCCGAACTCTCCGCCCACGCGGTGCCGGCCGCCCTCGTCTCCGCCTCGCACCGCCGGATCATCGACCGGGTACTGGACTCGATCGGGCACCACCACTTCGCGCTGACCATCGCGGGGGACGAGGTCGCCCGCACCAAGCCGCACCCCGACCCCTACCTCGCCGCCGCCGCCGGATTCGGCGCCGATCCCGCCCGTTGCGCCGTCATCGAGGACACGGCCACCGGTGTCGCCTCGGCGGAAGCCGCCGGATGCCGGGTCGTGGCCGTCCCCTCCGTGGCGCCCATCGCACCGGCGCCCGGACGCGTGGTCGTCGGCTCGCTCGAAGACGTCGACCTGGCCTTCCTGCGCAAGCTGGTCCTGGACCGGCCGGTGGAGGACTGACCGGTACACGGACCGGAACCGGGGAGGCGTGCCGACACGCCCGCCGGAGCGCCGGGGGCCGCGCCGAGGTCCTGGCCGGCGCCGCCGAACCGCTCACCGGCGCGGACCGCCGGTGCCGTTGCGGACACCCGACGCCGTCGAGCGCGCGGAGTCCGGCGGTGAGGCCCCCGCCGGGGCCGCTACTGCGCGCCCGGCCGGACCAGCCCGCTCTCGTACGCGTACACCGCCGCCTGTACCCGGTCGCGCAGCTGGAGCTTGGTCAGCACATGGCCGACATGCGTCTTCACCGTCGTCTCGCTGACGAAGAGGTCCGCCGCGATCTCCGCGTTCGACAGACCGCGCGCCACCAGTTTCAGCACCTCCACCTCGCGGTCGGTCAGCCGGTGCAGCGCGTCCGGGACGGGCTCCTCGCCGGACGGGAGGTGGTCGGCGTACTTGTCGAGCAGCCGCCGGGTGACGCTCGGCGCGAGCATCGCCTCGCCCGCGGCCACCACCCGGATCGCCTGCAACAGCTCATTGGCCGGGGCGTCCTTGAGCAGGAAGCCGCTGGCCCCCGCGCGCAGCGCCTCCACGACGTACTCGTCGAGGTCGAAGGTCGTCAGCACCAGCACCTTCGCCGGACCGTCCCGGTCCGGGCCGGTGATCTGGCGGGTCGCCTCCACCCCGTCCATCCGCGGCATCCGGATGTCCATCAGCACCACGTCCGGCTGGAGCGCCCGGACCTGGTCGATGGCCTGGAGCCCGTCACCGGCCTCGCCGACCACCGCGAGATCGCCCTCGGCCTCCAGAATCATCCGGAAGCCGGTGCGCAGCAGTGGCTGGTCGTCGACCAGCAGGACGCGGATTGCCACGAATAACTCCTCAGGAACCGTCTGGGGACGCGGGCCGACCGGCGTCGGCCCCCACCGGCCCCATTCTGCCCGCCTCATCCTCACGGGATTCCGCCAGCACCACGGGGAGCGGATAGACCGGGGGAGTCCCGCCGAATTCGGGACAGAGCTCGCGGTGGTCGCACCAGCCGCAGAGCTTGGTCGGCCTCGGCCGCCACTCGCCGGTCTCCGTCGCCAGCCGGATCGCTTCCCAGAGAGCGTGCAGCTTCCGCTCCACCCGCTCCAGGTCCGCGACCACCGGGTCGTACGTCATGACGTCGCCGCTGCCGAGATAGACCAGCTGGAGCCGGCGCGGCACCACGCCCTTGAGCCGCCAGACCACCAGCGCGTAGAACTTCATCTGGAAGAGCGCGCTCTCCGCGTACTCCGGGCGCGGGGCCTTCCCCGTCTTGTAGTCGACGATCCGGACCTCGCCCGTCGGCGCGATGTCGACGCGGTCGATCACCCCGCGCAGCCGCAGCCCCGACTCCAGCTCCGTCTCGACGAACATCTCGCGCTCGACCGGCTCAAGGCGCGTCGGGTCCTCCAGCGAGAACCACCGCTCCACCAGCCGCTCCGCCTCGCTCAGCCATCCGGCGAGCCGCTCGCCCCCGGTGTCCTCGGCGAAGAGCTCCGTCAGCTCCGGCTTCGACTTCAGCAGCCGGTCCCACTGCCCGGGCACCAGGGCCCGCGCCCTCGGTGCCGTACGCTCCGCCGCGGGCGCGTCGAAGAGCCGTTCCAGCACCGCGTGCACCAGGGTTCCCCGGGTGGCCGCCTCGCTCGGCTTCTGGGGCAGTTTGTCGATGACCCGGAAGCGGTAGAGCAAAGGGCACTGCATGAAGTCGTTGGCCCGCGACGGCGACAAGGAGGACGGCGGCGCGGGGGGCCGGGGTGCGGAGGTCATGCCCCAGACCCTACGGCCCGCCACCGACAGCGGGCGGCATACCATCGACGGCAGAGCCTCGGGCACTGCATGATCGACTCAGACGCCCCGGCCCGGACGGAAGGACCCAGTGGACGAGAGCGACGAGAGCGGCGACGGCGGGCGCCCGCGGTCCGGTGCGGGGGGCAAGGACCCCGGACCCGGCAAGGAGCGTCCGCGCCGCCCCGCCGGACCCGGCGGCGGCCTGCTGATGGGCCGCCCGTTCGGCGTGCCCGTGTACGTGGCCCCCAGCTGGTTCGTCGTCGCGGCGCTCATCACCTGGGTCTTCGGGGGACAGCTCGACCGCGTCCTGCCCGAGCTGGGCGCCGCCCGCTACCTCGTCGCCCTCTTCTTCGCCGTCGTCTTCTACGCCTCCGTCCTGGTGCACGAGCTCGCGCACACGGTCGCGGCCCTCCGGTACAAGCTTCCCGTGCGCCGCATCCAGCTCCAGTTCTTCGGCGGAGTCTCGGAGATCGAGAAGGAGACCGAGACCCCGGGGCGCGAGTTCGTGCTCGCCTTCGTGGGGCCGCTCCTCTCCCTCGTCCTGGCCGGAGTGTTCTATCTCTCCATGCAGTTCGTGGAGCCCGGCACCGTCCCCGGTGTCCTGCTCGCCGGACTGATGATCTCCAACCTCATCGTCGCCGTCTTCAACCTGCTGCCCGGCCTGCCGCTCGACGGGGGGCGCATGCTGCGCGCCGTCGTCTGGAAGATCACCGGCAAGCCCATGAGCGGAACCGTCGTCGCCGCCTGGGTCGGCCGCGGCCTCGCCGTCGCCGTGCTCATCGGACTGCCGCTGCTGACACGCACCGGTGACACCGCCGTCCGGACCGGCGGCATGGAGACGGTCACGGACGCCCTGCTCGCCGCCATCCTCGCGGGCATCATCTGGACCGGTGCCGGTAACAGCCTGCGCATGGCACGCCTGCGCGAACACCTCCCCGAACTCCAGGCCCGCACCCTCACCCGCCGCGCGGTGCCCGTGGAATCCGCGACCCCGCTCTCCGAAGCGCTGCGCAGGGCCAACGAGGCGGGGGCCCGTGCCCTCGTCGTCGTCGACCCCGAGGGCACGCCGAAGGGCGTCGTCCGGGAGTCCGCCATCGGCGGCGTCCCCGAACACCGCCGGCCCTGGGTCGCCGTCGGCGGCCTCGCACAGGACCTCAACGAGGGCATGCGGGTACCCGCCGAACTCGCGGGCGAGGAACTGCTCGACCGGCTGCGCGCCACCCCGGCGACCGAGTACCTCGTCGTGGAGGAGACCGGCGCGGTCTACGGCGTCCTCTCCACGACCGACGTCGAGCGCGCCTTCCTCGCCGCCATGAAGCGCCCCGGGTCCTGAGGAAGGCCCCGGGGACGGCGGCCGTCCACCGGCGGAAACCGGCCCGGGAAACACCGGTACGCTGGTCACATGTCTGAACCGACCGGTGCCGCCCGCCGACGTGGGCCCTTCAAGGTCGGGGACCAAGTACAGCTCACCGACCCCAAGGGACGCCACCACACCTTCACGCTCGAAGCCGGAAAGAACTTCCACACCCACAAGGGTTCTTTCCCGCACGACGAGCTGATCGGTGCTCCCGAGGGCAGTGTTGTCCGTACCACGGGAAACGTCGCCTATCTCGCGCTGCGCCCCCTGCTCCCCGACTACGTCCTCTCCATGCCCCGCGGCGCCGCCGTGGTCTACCCCAAGGACGCGGGCCAGATCCTGGCCTTCGCCGACATCTTCCCCGGTGCCCGGGTCGTGGAGGCAGGCGTCGGATCGGGCGCGCTCTCCACCTTCCTGCTGCGCGCCATCGGCGAGCAGGGCATGCTGCACTCCTACGAGCGCCGCGAGGACTTCGCCGAGATCGCCCAGCAGAACGTGGAGCGCTACTTCGGCAGCCCCCACCCGGCCTGGCAGCTCACCGTCGGCGACCTCCAGGACAACCTCTCGGACACCGAGGTCGACCGGGTCGTCCTGGACATGCTCGCCCCGTGGGAGTGCCTGGAGGCCGTCTCCAAGGCGCTGGTGCCCGGCGGCATCCTCTGCGCGTACGTCGCCACCACCACCCAGCTCTCGCGGACGGTCGAGTCCCTCCGGGAGATCGGCTGCTTCGCCGAGCCGCAGCCGTGGGAATCCATGATCCGGAACTGGCACGTCGAGGGTCTCGCGGTCCGTCCGGACCACCGGATGATCGGGCACACCGGTTTCCTGGTGACCGCCCGCCGCCTGGCCGACGGGGTCGAGCCCCCGATGCGCCGCCGCCGTCCCTCCAAGGGCGCCTACGGCGACGACTACGACGGCCCCGGTGGCCGGAAGACCTCCGCCGACCGCGCGCCGGCGACCGAGGACAGCGCCGAGGTGCGCGACTGACGACCTCGACCGGCCCGTGGTGACCGACCACCACGAACCGCTCGCGGTGCAGCGATGGGCGCCGCCGCCCCGCCCTCCCGGACCGACCCGGGCAGGCGGGGCGGCGGCGCCCTTCGCGTACCCGCGCCCGAGCCCGTCGCGCCGCCCTCCGGACGCGCGCGCGAGCCGCCCCGCACCCCGCTGTTCCCTGCCCGTGTGAGGTGTGGCACGATGCTGGCCACCCCCTGCCGCCGATGTCCGGCAGGGACGTTCCACATGCTCCCCGGAAACATCAGGAGACAGACCGCGTGCAGCCCTCCGTACTCCCGGACCTCGCGCACAACGACTCCAGGACGATGCACTGGCTCGCCACCGCCGCGGCGGTGCTCGCGACCGTCGCCGTCGCCGGGGTGCTGCAGCCCGGCGACCCGACCGCGTCCGCGTCCGCCGCCGGCACCGCCTCTCCCCGGGTCACCGCCGAGGCCCCCGACCCGGCCGGCGTGGTCTTCCCGCTCGTCTGCGGGAGCGTGGGCCAGACCGTCGGACGGCAGGCCCGGGGCGACCTGGACGGTGACGGGAAGCCCGAGACCGTGGTGGCCGTGCACTGCGCGGCAGGCTCGGGCACACCGCCGGACGGCGTCTACGTCCTGACACGCGGAAGCGGGGCCGCACCCCGGGTCGTGGCGACCCTGGTGGACCCCGCTCTGCGCACGACGGTCGGTGAACTCGCCGTGGGGAACGCCGTCGTCTCGGCGACCACGCTCGGCTACTCCTCGGACGAGGTGCCCCGGTGCTGCCCCGACCAGCGCGAGGAGACCACCTGGCGGTGGTCGGGCGGCGCCTTCGTGCGTTCCGTCGCGCGGCCCGGCGCCGGCGTCTGACCGGCCCCCGGGCCCCTGGCCCTGCCCGTTACGCCGCGTCCGGGCCGTAGACCTCGACGCTGTCCGAAACCCGACGTACGTGGATGCAGTCGCCGGGGCACTCCTTGGCCGAATCCACCACGTCCGTCAGCAGGGGCAGCGGGACCCGTGTGGTGGCGCCCGGCTGCTGGAGCAGCTCGTCCTCGGCGCTCTTCACATAGGCCAGTCCGTCGATGTCCAGCTCGAACACTTCAGGGGCGTACTGGACGCAGATCCCGTCGCCCGTGCACAGGTCCTGATCGATCCAGACCTCCAGATCCTCGGTGTCGCTCGCGCCGGGCGAGTCCTGCTGCACGGTCATATGTCCTGCCGATCCCTGCGTATCTCAACCAATTGAAGCCAGCCCTGACGGGTGTTGAACGGTTCGACGATACAACTGGCTGCTTTCGGGTGCCCAAGGGTGGGTATTCCCTTGGCACGAGGGGGAGAGCAAGGGTGAAGATCGGACACACCCCGCGGTCTTTGTGATCTAGGGGTTTCAATCACCACCCACGCAGGTAGGGTCAGGAAGCGTCCAGCTCCCCTTGGAGGAGGTGAGGACCGTGGCAGCCCACGACGACGACATCAACCGTGCCATCCGGCCCGGGCGGGGGTCAGAAGACCCGTCGGGCCAGGTCGCCTATCTTGAGCAGGAAATCGCCGTCCTGCGACGTAAGCTCGCCGACTCTCCGCGTCATTCGAGAATTCTCGAAGAGCGGGTCGTCGAGTTGCAGACCAGTCTGTCCGGTGTGACCGCACAGAACGAACGGCTCGCCCATACGCTCCGCGAGGCCCGCGACCAGATCGTGGCCCTCAAGGAGGAGGTCGACAGGCTCGCCCAGCCGCCTGCCGGTTTCGGCGTGTTCCTGCAGGCCAATGAGGACGGTACCTGCGACATCTTCACCGGGGGCCGCAAGCTCCGGGTGAACGTCAGCCCCACTGTTGAGCTCGAAGGCCTCCGTCGAGGCCAGGAAGTCATGCTCAACGAAGCGCTCAACGTGGTCGAGGCCATGGAGTTCGAGCGGGCCGGGGACATCGTCACCCTCAAGGAGATCCTTGAGGACGGCGAGCGTGCCCTGGTGGTCGGGCACACCGACGAGGAACGGGTGGTGCGGCTCGCCGAGCCGCTGCTCGACATCACCATCCGCCCCGGCGACGCGCTCCTGCTGGAACCCAGGTCCGGCTACGTCTACGAAGTGGTGCCCAAGAGCGAGGTCGAGGAACTCGTCCTCGAAGAGGTCCCGGACATCGACTACGACAAGATCGGCGGCCTGGGCGACCAGATCGAACTGATCCGCGACGCGGTCGAGCTCCCGTACCTCCACCCCGACCTCTTCAAAGAACACGAGCTCCGTCCGCCGAAGGGCATCCTGCTCTACGGTCCGCCCGGCTGCGGCAAGACGCTCATCGCCAAGGCAGTCGCCAACTCGCTCGCCAAGAAGGTCGCCGAGGTGACCGGCCAGCCCACGGGGAAGAGCTACTTCCTCAATATCAAGGGCCCCGAGCTCCTCAACAAGTACGTCGGTGAGACCGAGCGGCACATCCGCCTCGTCTTCCAGCGTGCCCGGGAGAAGGCGAGCGAGGGTACCCCCGTCATCGTCTTCTTCGACGAGATGGAATCCCTCTTCCGTACCCGCGGCAGCGGCGTCAGCTCGGACGTGGAGAACACCATCGTCCCGCAGCTGCTCGCCGAGATCGACGGTGTGGAAGGGCTGGAGAACGTCATCGTCATCGGCGCCTCCAACCGCGAGGACATGATCGACCCGGCCATTCTCCGGCCCGGCCGGCTCGACGTGAAGATCAAGATCGAGCGTCCGGACGCGGAGGCCGCGAAGGACATCTTCGCGAAGTACCTCACCTCGTCGCTTCCGCTGCACTCGGACGATCTGGCCGAGCACGCCGGCTCCAAGCCGGCCGCCGCCCACGCCATGATCCAGTCCGTGGTGGAGCGGATGTACACGGAATCCGAGGAGAACCGCTTCCTCGAAGTCACCTACGCCAACGGTGACAAGGAAGTCCTCTATTTCAAGGACTTCAACTCCGGGGCGATGATCCAGAACATCGTCGACCGGGCGAAGAAGATGGCCATCAAGGCGTTCCTCGAAGAAGGCCATAAGGGCATTCGCGTCTCCCACCTCCTCCAGGCTTGCGTGGACGAGTTCAAGGAGAACGAGGACCTGCCCAACACCACCAACCCGGACGACTGGGCCAGGATCTCCGGAAAGAAGGGCGAGCGGATCGTCTTCATCCGCACGCTCGTCACCGGAAAGCAGGGCGCGGACACCGGCCGTTCCATCGACACGGTCGCGAACACCGGGCAGTACCTGTAACGAGCGGACCGGCTGCGGCTGCCCCACGGGGCATCCGCAGCCGGCTGTTTTCCCCGGAGCCGCCGCCGTGTCCGCGCGCAATCCGCGCCTCATCCGAACAAAGACGTAATGGATCTCCCCACCGGGGCGGAGGCGCTCTAGGCTCTGACGTACCGCCGACCGCGCAGTGCGGGGCCGGACGACCGCGCACGCAACCGGACAAGCAGCGGTACTTGAGCGTCGTCCCCGGAGGGACGACGCCGGGCAAGGAGGGCCGCATGACCGTACGGCGAGTAATGGGCATCGAGACGGAGTACGGAATCTCCGTCCCCGGCCACCCCAACGCCAATGCCATGCTCACCTCGTCCCAGATCGTCAACGCCTACGCGGCCGCGATGCACCGGGCGCGCCGAGCCCGCTGGGACTTCGAGGAGGAGAATCCGCTGCGGGACGCGCGAGGCTTCGACCTCGCCCGCGAGACCGCCGACTCCAGCCAGCTCACCGACGAGGACATCGGGCTGGCCAACGTCATCCTGACCAACGGCGCCCGCCTCTACGTCGACCACGCGCACCCCGAGTACAGCTCCCCGGAGATCACCAATCCCCGGGACGCCGTCCTCTGGGACAAGGCCGGCGAGCGCATCATGGCCGAGGCCGCCGAACTGGCCGCCGCCATCCCCGGCGCCCAGCCGATCCACCTCTACAAGAACAACACCGACAACAAGGGCGCCTCCTACGGCACCCACGAGAACTACCTCATGAGGCGGGACACCCCCTTCTCGGACATCGTGCGCCACCTGACCCCGTTCTTCGTGAGCCGCCAGGTCGTCACCGGGGCGGGACGGGTCGGCATCGGGCAGGACGGCCGCGACCACGGCTTCCAGCTCAGCCAGCGCGCCGACTACTTCGAGGTGGAGGTGGGGCTGGAGACGACGCTCAAGCGCCCCATCATCAACACCCGCGACGAACCGCACTCCGACGCGGAGAAGTACCGCAGGCTGCACGTCATCATCGGGGACGCCAATCTCTCCGAGATCTCGACCTATCTGAAGCTCGGTACCACCTCCCTGGTCCTCTCGATGATCGAGGACGGGTTCATCAACGTGGACCTCGCCGTCGACCAGCCCGTACGGACCCTGCACCAGGTCTCGCACGATCCGTCCCTCCAACGCCTGATCACGCTCCGCAGCGGCCGGACACTCACCGCGGTGCAGCTTCAGATGGAGTACTTCGAGCTGGCCCGCAAGTACGTCGAGGAGCGGTACGGCGTCGACGCCGACGAGCAGACCCGGGACGTCCTGCTGCGCTGGGAGGACACGCTCAACCGCCTGGAGAACGACCCGATGAGCCTGTCGGGGGAGCTGGACTGGGTGGCCAAGCGGGCCCTCATGGACGGCTACCGGCGCAGGGACGGCCTGGAGTGGGACGCCCCGCGCCTGCATCTGGTGGACCTGCAGTACGCGGACGTACGGCCCGACAAGGGGCTCTACAACCGGCTGGTGGCCAGTGGGCGGATGAAACGCCTGCTGGACGAGGACGCGGTGTCCAGGGCGCGTACGAAGCCCCCGGAGGACACCCGGGCCTATTTCCGGGGCCGCTGCCTGGACCAGTACGCGGACGACGTGGCCGCCGCCTCCTGGGACTCGGTCATCTTCGACCTGCCGGGCCATGACTCTCTGCAACGGGTACCCACCATGGAGCCGCTGCGCGGTACGCGGGAGCACGTCAAGAACCTCCTGGACCGCTGCCGCACGGCGGAAGAGCTGGTCCGGGTGCTGTCCGGCGGCTGAACGGGCCGCCGGAGGGGAATGATCGGGACAGGGCCCGGACATCGGAAAAGTACCGGGCCGATGTCGGACCCCGTGGGTAGGGTCTGATCAAGAGCTTCGAATGCTTCGAACCGAGCGGGGTGAGCTAGATGGCGACCAAGGACACCGGCGGCGGACAGCAGAAGGCGACGCGCTCCACCGAGGAGACCGAGGAGCAGGCGCAGGAAGCGCAGGCTTCGGAGGACCTCAAGGAGCGCCAGGAGAAGCTGAGCGACGACGTCGACTCGGTCCTGGACGAGATCGACGACGTCCTGGAGGAGAACGCCGAGGACTTCGTGCGGAGCTTCGTGCAGAAGGGCGGGGAGTAGTCCGCGCGGGCACGTGTTCCGGACAGCTGTCCGGAACACGTGCCCGCACGCGGGGCACCGGGGGTGAACGGGCGTCCGTCGCCCCGAACCGCCGGACCGGCTTCCCGTACGCGCGCCGCCGCTGACCGGGAGGTCACCGGCGGCGGCAGGGGCCGCGTCGCGGGGGAGCGGCCGACCGACGGGTACGCCCGCCGGCCGCTTCACCCGCACAGGTGGATCACCGCCACCGGGCGGGTAGGGTCCGTGACGTACCGTGCTTCAACCGCACACCGGCCATCGGCGCACCGGGCGTCCTCCCGACCCCGGCGGGCCGTCGCATGCATACCTGGAGGGAAACGCGTGGAAGCCAACACTCGTCACACCGGGCGTCTACCAGCTGCGTTCCTGACGCCGGGTTCGTCCTCGTTCATGGACTTCCTGTCCGACCACGCACCCGCGATGCTTCCGGGCAACCGGAACCTTCCGCCGCTCAAGGGCGCCGTCGAGGCACCGCACGGGACGACCATCGTCGCGGCCTCGTTCCCCGGCGGCGTGGTGCTCGCCGGTGACCGGCGGGCCACCATGGGCAACATGATCGCGCAGCGCGACATCGAGAAGGTCTTCCCCGCCGACGAGTACTCCGCCGTCGGCATCGCGGGCACCGCCGGTCTCGCGGTGGAGATGGTCAAGCTCTTCCAGCTGGAGCTGGAGCACTTCGAGAAGGTCGAGGGCGCGCAGCTCTCCCTGGAGGGCAAGGCGAACCGCCTCTCCACGATGATCCGCGGCAACCTGGCGATGGCCATGCAGGGACTCGCGGTCGTCCCCCTCTTCGCCGGCTACGACGTCGACAAGGGCCGGGGCAGGATCTTCTCGTACGACGTCACCGGAGGCCGCTCCGAGGAGCACGCCGGATACGCCTCCACGGGCTCCGGTTCGCTCTTCGCCCGCGGCTCCATGAAGAAGCTCTACCGCGAGGACCTGACGGAGTCCCAGGCGCTCACCCTGGTCGTGCAGGCCCTGTACGACGCCGCGGACGACGACTCCGCGACCGGCGGCCCCGACGTGGCGCGCCGCATCTACCCGATCGTCACCGTCATCACCGACGAGGGCTTCCGCCGGCTGTCGGACGGCGAGTCCTCCGCGATCGCCCGGGAGATCCTGGAGCGCCGTCTCGAACAGCCCGACGGTCCGCGCGCGGCTCTGCTCTGATCAGGCCCGGGGTTCCGGGGATTCCCAGATGCACTCGTCACTGACAGAAAGGGACGGATAGCCGGTGTCGACGCCGTTCTATGTCTCACCCCAGCAGGCCATGGCCGACCGGGCGGAATACGCCCGCAAGGGCATCGCCCGAGGTCGCAGCCTCGTTGTGCTGCAGTACGCCGACGGCATTGTGTTCGTCGGCGAGAACCCGTCCCGCGCGCTGCACAAGTTCAGCGAGATCTACGACCGGATCGGCTTCGCCGCCGCCGGCAAGTACAACGAGTACGAGAACCTCCGCATCGGCGGGGTCCGCTACGCCGATCTGCGCGGATACACCTACGACCGGGACGACGTGACGGCCCGTGGGCTGGCCAACGTCTACGCCCAGACGCTCGGCACCATCTTCTCCAGCGCGGCGGAGAAGCCGTACGAGGTGGAGCTGGTCGTCGCCGAGGTCGGCGCCGAGCCCGAGGGCGACCAGATCTACCGGTTGCCGCACGACGGCTCGATCGTCGACGAACACGGATCGGTCGCGGTCGGCGGGAACGCCGAGCAGATCAGCACCTTCCTGGACCAGCGGCACCGCGACGGAATGACGCTGGCCGAGGCGCTCAAGCTCGCCGTGCAGGCGCTCTCCCGCGACCCCAACGGCAGCGAGCGGGAGATCCCCGCGGAGCGGCTGGAGGTCGCGGTGCTGGACCGGACCCGGCCCCAGCAGCGCAAGTTCAAGCGGATCGTCGGACGGCAGCTCGCGCGGCTGCTGGAGGCCGACGGCGCCGCGGCGACCACCCCCACGGACGCGCCGTCCGACACGGAGGAGTCCGAGGAGCCGAGCGGGTCCACCGAGGAGTAGCCCCGACGGCCGGTCAGTGACGCCGCCCCGGGCCCCCGTCCAGCGGACGCGGGGCCCGGGGCGCCGTCGTGCCGGCCGTCAGAGGTCAGCCGGGGGCGGGGCGGTGGAGCCGCGCACCACCAGCTCCACCGGCAGGCTGCCGGTGCGGGCGGGGCGGCCCTCCAGCACCGCGAGCAGGGCCGTCATGCCCCGCTCGCCGACCCGCTCGGCGGGGAGCGCCACCGTGGTCAGCTCGGGCTCCACCGCGGTGGCGAGCGCCAAGTCGTCGAAGCCCGAGACGGACAGGTCGTCGGGCACCCGCAGGCCGAGGCGCCGAGCCGCCTTGCAGGCGCCCGCCGCCAGGACGTCCCCGTCGCAGACCAGCGCGGTCGGCCGGGGCCCCGGCGCGGTCAGCGCCGCCTCGGCCGCCCGCAGCCCCCCGGAGACCTCCAGCGCCGAGGCGACCGTACGCAGCGAGGTGCCGGGTACCGCCGCCAGCGCCTCGCGCAGGGCGCGGGCGCGCACCGCGAAGGTCCAGGAGTCGACGGCGGCGGCCACGTGCGTGAAACGGCGGTGGCCGAGGGCGAGCAGATGCTCCGCCACCTGACGCATCCCGTCCGCGATGTCGAGGTTCACCTGGGCCGCGGCGCCCGCTCCGGACGGGTCGCTGTCCAGCATCACCAGCGGCAGCTCCGTACCGCCCAGTGCCCCGAGGGCCTCCGTCGCCATGGACGAGGCGATCACCCCGTCGAGCGCCGCGCGGGCGCTGGCGAAGGGGTCCTTGGCCGGGCCGGTGCCGTCGGGCGACGGGTAGAGCACCACCCCGAAGTCGTGGTCGGCGGCGACCGACGCGGCCCCCGTGTAGACCCGGGCGAAGAACTCGTGGGTGAGCGCGGGCACCACCAGCAGCGCGGTGCGGGTCTTCCCCAGGCGCAGGCTGCGGGCGGCGAGGTTGGGGCGGTAGCCGAGGTCGCGTGCGCTCGCCCGGACCCGCTCGGCGGTGGCCTCCGACACCCTGCCGGTCCACTTGCCGCCCAGCACCAGGGAGACCGTCGCCTGCGACACCCCAGCGGCCCGCGCCACGTCCCGGCTGGTGGGGCGGGCCGGGGCCGGCCGGGACGGGCTGTTCACTGGGGCCTCCGTGCGGATGGTGCGGTGCTGGACCGTCCGGGCCGGCCGGGGCGCGGCGGGTGCTGCGCGGTGGACCGGCGGACTGCGCACATGGTACGTATGAACCTTGAAGTTATACGTAAAACCTCGGGCGGGCGCGGGCCCGTACCCGGGGGAGAGGGGTGGGAATGGCCGCGGGATATCTGGACATCCTCCGGGAGCGGCACGCGGCCCGGCTGCTCACCGGCACCCTGGTGGGACGGCTGCCGAACGGCATCGCCCCGATCGCGATCGTGCTCTTCACCCGCGCCGAGGGCGGCAGTTACACGCTGGCCGGCGGGCTCGCCGCCGCGTACGGTCTCGCCACGGCCGTCGGACAGCCGCTCCTCGGCCGGGCGGTGGACCTGTACGGCCAGCCGCGCGTGCAGTTCCCGGCGGCGGTCGTCTCCGCCCTCGGCATGGTGCTGCTGGCCCTCGCGGGCCTGGACCCGCTGCCGCTCGCCTACGCGGCGGTCGTCGTCGCCGGGGTGGCCACCCCGCCCCTGGAAGGCGGCCTGCGCGCCCTCTGGCCGTCCGTCCTCGGGCGGCGGGAGGAGCGGGTGCACCGCGCCTACGCCCTGGACGCGGTCGCCCAGGAGGTCATGTTCACGGCGGGGCCGCTGCTGGTGACCCTGCTGGTGTCCCTCTGGTCGCCCGCCGTGGCGCTGCTCGTCGTCAACGCCGCCGGGGTCCTCGGGGCGCTCTCGGTGATCCTCTCCGAACCCTCCCGCACCTGGCGCTCCGCGCCCCGCGAGGCCCACTGGCTCGGTGCCCTGCGCTCGCCCGGACTCCTCGCCCTCCTCGGCTGCCTCTTCTTCGTCGGGATCGCGCTCGGCTCGATCACCGTGGCGGGCGTCGCCTACGCCGACGACCAGGGCCGCGAGTCCGTGTACGGCTGGCTGATGGCGGCGCTCGGGCTCGGCGCGCTGACGGGCGGCGCGGTGTACGGGGCCAGGCAGTGGGCCGGTGCGCCCGAGCGCCGGCTCCGCGGCCTCGTCGCCCTGCTCGCCCTCTGCTACCTGCCGCTCGTGCTGACGCCCGGGGTGGTCGCGATGACGGCCCTCGCGGCCCTCGCCGGGGTGTTCCTCGCGCCGTCCATCGCCTGCTCGTTCATCGTGGTCGACCGGCACGCGCCCCGGGGCACGGTGACCGAGGCGTTCTCCTGGCTCGTGACCACCATCGGCGTGGGCGCGGCGGCCGGTACGGCCGTGGCGGGGCCCGCCGTCGAGCTGGGCGGAACGGCCTGGAGCTTCGCCGTCGCCGGAGCGGGCGGAGTGGCGGCTCTGCTGGTTCTGCTCGCCACCGGAAAGGTCCTCGCAGTTCCGGCGCGTGAGCACGTCGTCGCGGCCGGATCGGAAAATGATCGAAACGGAGCTGTCGAACCCGGTTTCAGCTCACGCCGTAAGGCGTAATGTTCAGTCATGGACCGCCGCATTTTCGGGCTGGAGAACGAGTACGGCGTCACGTGCACGTTCAGGGGACAGCGCCGACTGTCACCTGACGAAGTGGCGCGCTACCTCTTCCGCCGTGTCGTGTCATGGGGCCGCAGCAGCAATGTCTTTCTGCGGAACGGCGCCCGCCTCTACCTCGACGTGGGTTCGCATCCGGAATACGCAACTCCCGAATGTGACAACCTCACCGAGCTTGTCACCCACGACAAGGCAGGCGAACGCATTCTGGAAGGTCTGCTCGTCGACGCCGAACGCCGCCTGCACGAGGAAGGAATCGCGGGCGACGTCTATCTCTTCAAGAACAACACCGACTCAGCGGGCAACTCCTACGGCTGCCACGAGAACTACCTCGTGGCCCGGCACGGGGAATTCTCCCGGCTCGCGGACATCCTCATTCCGTTCCTCGTCACGAGGCAGCTGATCTGCGGCGCGGGCAAGGTCTTGCAGACCCCGCGCGGAGCGGTCTACTGCGTGAGCCAGCGTGCCGAACACATCTGGGAGGGCGTCAGCTCCGCCACCACGCGCTCCCGGCCGATCATCAACACCCGCGACGAACCGCACGCCGACGCCGAGCGCTACCGCCGCCTGCACGTCATCGTCGGTGACTCGAACATGTCCGAGACGACGATGCTGCTCAAGGTCGGTGCCACCGACCTCGTGCTCCGCATGATCGAGGCGGGCACGGTGATGCGCGACCTGACGCTGGAGAACCCGATCCGGGCGATCCGCGAGGTCAGCCACGACACGACCGGCCGGCGCAAGGTGCGCCTCGCCAGCGGCCGTGAGGCGTCGGCCATCGAGATCCAGCGCGAGTACTACGACAAGGCGGTCGACTTCGTCGAGCGCCGGGGCATCCGCACCGGCACGACCGACCAGGTCCTCGAACTCTGGGGCCGCACCCTGGACGCGATCGAGGCGGAGGACCTCGACAAGATCGCCACCGAGATCGACTGGGTCATGAAGTACAAGCTCATCGAGCGGTACCGGGCCAAGCACAACATGACCATGTCGCACCCGAGGGTCGCTCAGATAGACCTCGCCTACCACGACATCCACCGGCGCCGGGGTCTGTACTACCTCCTGGAGCGCAAGGGGCAGGCCACCCGCATCTGCAACGACCTGAAGATCTTCGAGGGCAAGTCCGTGCCCCCGCAGACCACCCGGGCACGGCTGCGCGGCGACTTCATCAAGCGGGCGCAGGAGCAGCGGCGGGACTTCACCGTCGACTGGGTCCACCTCAAGCTCAACGACCAGGCGCAGCGCACGGTGTTGTGCAAGGACCCGTTCCGCTCGGTGGACGACCGGGTGGAGAAGCTGATCGCGGGCATGTAGCGGCCCCGCGAGTCGCCGGGTTCCGGCGCCGCGCGGATGCCGAGATTTTCCCGTGCCCCCGCGCGCGGTCGGGACAGGCCCCGGAACACCCGTTCCGGGGCCTGTCCCGTGTGTCCGAGGGCACGGCGCCGCAGGGTCGAACACCAGGCCGTACGGAGTGCCCGACGGTCGCACGCACGGGGGAGACGACCGGCCGGGCCGCGTCGCGGGGCGTCGCCAACCGGCTCCGCACAGTGCGAAGGCCGTAAGGTGTCCGGGACCCATGACTGTGTCGTCTGAGATCTGAGGAACCAGTGCGCCGACTTGCCGGCCTTCTCGTCGTCCCCCTCCTGCTGCTCTCCGCAGCGGCCTGCGGCAGCGACGACAAGGCCTCCGACTCCGCTTCGTCCGAGACCGGCGTGCCCGCGATCACCGCGGGTGCCAAGTTCGGTGAGAAACCCACCATCGCCAAGGGCGTGGGCGACCCGCCCAAGGAGCTGAAGACCACGGTCATCAGCGAGGGCGACGGCGCCGCGCTGAAGAACGGCGACGCGGTCCAGGTCAACTACCTCGGCCAGGCCTGGGACTCCACGAAGCCGTTCGACAACAGCTTCGACCGCAAGAGCCCGTTCGATCTGACGCTGGGCGCCGGCATGGTCATCCAGGGCTGGGACAAGGGCCTCGTCGGCCAGAAGGTCGGCAGCCGCGTCCAGCTGGTCATCCCGCCGGACCTCGCGTACGGCGCGCAGGGCCAGGGTGACATCAAGGCCAACGCGACCCTCGTCTTCGTCATCGACGTCGTCAAGGCCACCCAGATCCCGGCCTCCGCCGAAGGCACCAAGGTCCCGCAGAACGACGCCGCGCTGCCGAAGGTCGGCACCAACACGGACGGCAAGGCGCCCAGCGTCACCGTCCCGAAGAGCGACCCGCCCGCCAAGCTCTCCTCCACCTACGTGCTGGAGTCCGACGGCGCGGTCGTCACGGACACCGACAGCGTCGTGGTGAACTACGTCGGGCTGCTGTGGAAGGACGGAAAGACGTTCGACAGCACCTACGAACAGGGGAAGACCCAGACCTTCCCGCTGGAGCAGGTGACCCTCAAGGGCCTGAAGAGCGGGCTGGTGGGCAAGAAGGTCGGCAGCCGGGTCCTGCTGGTCATTCCGCCGGACCAGGGCTTCGGCGACGAGGCGCAGCAGTCGATTCCCGCCAAGTCGACGCTGGTCTTCGCGGTGGACCTGCTGGCGAAGATGTAAGACTGTCCCGGTTGTGCAGTTCATCTTTTCCAAGGAGCAGTTTCAGTGAGCATCGAGAAGCCCGAGGTCGACTTCCCGGGCGGCGAGCCGCCGGCCGGTCTTGAGATCAAAGAGATCTGGGAGGGCGACGGCGCCGTCGCCAAGGCCGGCGACTTCGTCTCCGTCCACTACGTGGGCGTGGCCTTCTCCACCGGTGAGGAGTTCGACTCCTCGTGGAACCGCGGTGAGCCGCTCAAGTTCCCGCTCGGTGCCGGCCGGGTCATCCAGGGCTGGGACCAGGGCGTCCAGGGCATGAAGGTCGGCGGACGCCGTCAGCTGATCATCCCGGCGCACCTCGCCTACGGTGACCGCGGTGCCGGTGCGGCCATCGCGCCGGGTGAGACGTTGATCTTCGTCTGCGACCTCGTCGCGGTCTGATCGTCCGGCGGTTTCCGGCCGGACAGCGATTTCCCTCGCTGTCCGGCCGTCCGATCGAATGGCCGGATCGCGACCCTGTCGCCGTCCGCCAGGATCACGCCTCCTTCACGGAGGCGCGGGAGGGTTCGTGCCGTTCGGCACGGGCCCTCCCGCCGTCAGTTCCGGGGGACGCGTGTTTTTGCCGGGGCCCCCCGGGGCGGTACGGTCGAGCGTCGTAGCGCATGGAGAGAAAGGGCGCCGATGGCGATTGCCAAGGCCGAGCGGCTGATGAACCTCGCGCTGTGCCTGCTGGGCACACGGCGTCCGCTCAGCAAGCGTGAGCTGCGCGGCTCCATCGAGGCGTACCTCGAAGCCGGTTCGGACGAGTCCTTCAACCGCATGTTCGAGCGCGACAAGGACGATCTGCGCGAACTCGGCCTCGTCATCGAGACCGTCGAGGGGCTCGACGGAGACATCGGCTACCTCGCCCGCCGCGACAGCAACCGCCTTCCGCCGATCACTCTCAGCGCGGAGGAGGCGGCGGCCCTGGAGATCGCCGCGAAGGTGTGGCAGCAGGCCCGCCTCGCCGGAGCCGCCAGCGGCGCGCTGCAGAAGCTGCGCGCCGCCGGAATGCCCGAGGCCGAGGACACGTACGAGGTACCGAGCGCCCTCGAACCGCGCATCCCCGTGCACGAGGCCGCCTTCGAACCGCTGATGCTCGCCTGCCGCGACCGGCGCCCCGTCACCTTCGACTACCGCAAGGGCAATTCCGCCCACGCCGAACAGCGCCAGGTCGAGCCCTGGGGGCTGGAGTGCTGGCGCGGCCACTGGTACCTGGCCGGCTGGGACCGCGAGCGCGGCGCCGAGCGCGTCTTCCGCCTCTCGCGCATCACCGGCAGGGTCCGCTCCCGGGCCGGCGTCTTCTCCGCCGCCATTCCCGACGTGGTCACCGTCCGGGAGACAGTGGAGAGCTGGGCCGGCGAGACCGCCACCCGCACCGCCCGGATCAGACTGCGTACCGGGGCCGGCTTCCCGCTGCGCTCGCGCGCCGTCTCGGTACGGGACCTCGGCGACGGCTGGGACGAACTGGAGATCCCGTACGGACACGGTCTCGACGCCTGGCTCGTCGAGTTCGGACCGGACGTCGTCGTGCTCGAACCCGCCGATCTGCGGGCCGATGTGGTCGACCGGCTGCGCGCCGTGGCCAAGGACTGAAGGACCCAGGGGAAGCCACCATGGCCACGAACGCGATCGACCAGACCCGGCGGATGCTCTCCCTGGTGACCTATCTGCGCGAGCGCCCCGGCGCCCACGTGCAGGACGTCGCCCGGGCCTTCGGCATCACCGAGGACGAGCTCATCTCCGACCTCGACGTGCTGCCCATGTGCGGGACCAGCTTCCGCGGCGGCGACCTGCTCGACATCGACACCGACGGCGACCGGATCTGGTGGCACAACCCGGACGACGTCGCCGAGCCGCTGCGGCTCGCCGCCGACGAGGCCACCGCGCTGCTCGTCGCCGCGCGTGCCGTCGCCACCCTGCCCGGACTGCGCGAGAGCGACCGGCTCGCGCTGGTACGGGCCACCGCCAAGCTGGAGACGGCCGCCGGGGAGACCGGTGCGGCCAGCTCCCGGCTCTCGGTGACCTTCGAGTCGGAGGGCGGCGTCTTCGCCGAGGTCGACCGGGCCATCTCCGAGCGCCGACGGCTCTGGCTGCGCTACTACTCGCCCGCCCGGGACGAGCTGACCGAGCGCGAGGTGGACCCGATCCGCCTCTTCGCCGTGGGCCACACCTACCTGGAGGGCTGGTGCCGCCTCTCCGAGGCCCGGCGCACCTTCCGCCTGGACCGGGTCGCGGAGATCCGGCTGCTCGACGAACCGGCGGCGCCCCCGGAACTGGAGCTCCGCGACCTCTCGGAAGGGCTCGTACAGCCGGCCGCCGAGGACCCGGAAGTGGTGATCGAGGTCGGCGCCGGCGGCCGGTGGGTCGCCGAGTACTACCCGCACGACCGTGCCGAGGAGCGCCCGGACGGCGGGCTGGTGATCACCCTGCGCACCCCGGACCCGGCCAGCTTGCGGAGGCTGGCGCTCCGCCTCGGCGGCGAAGGCCGCATCGTCTCGCCCCCGGAGCTGGCCGAGAGCGCCCGCCGGGCTGCCTCCGAAGCCCTCGCCGCCTACGACGGCGTGGCCTGACGATGACGGGAACACAGGAGGGCACCACGTCCCGGAGGCCGCGCGGGACGGGCGTCGCGGAAGCGGCCCGGCTCGCGGCCGCGGCCCACGCCGTACGGTTCCGGGCCGGCTGCCCCGACTGCCGTACGCGCTTCGAGCTCGGAGCCGAGGCGCTGCGCCTCGCGATCGGGGCGGGCCCCCGCACCACCTTCTACTCCTTCACCTGTCCCGAGTGCGGCTCGGCCGTGCGCAAGCCCGCCGGGGAGCGCATCGTCGAGCTCCTCACCGGCGGCGGCGTACGGACGCTGCGGCTGCACACCGCCCCGTAGCCGCCGCGGCCGTCCCGTCTCCGTCGTCCGTTTCCCCCGCGTCTGCCGAAAGAGGCTCAGCCCGCATGTTCTGGCCCATGCTCGCCATCGCTCTGGGATTTCTGGGGATCGCCGTGCTCGGCGTCCTCGCGGTCCGGGTCTTCCTCGAAGTCCGGCGGCTCGGCCGGCAGGTGGCGATCACCTCGGAGCGGATCAACCGGGCCGCCCAGGACCTGGAACGGGCCGCGACGCGCCTCGCCTCCACGGCGGACGTCCTCCGGTAGCGGGAGCCGCGCCCTCCGGATTCACGGGACCTCGCGGTACGCTGCTGAGGTCGGCCCAGGCAGGAGGCGTGGTCCGGAACCGCGTGTATGCACGGGCATTGCCTCGTGTTTACCACTGCGGGTTACGATCGCTGCCAGCTGACCGTTCGGACGCGTGTCCGACTGATCGGGTAGTGAGCCCGTTCCTCCAGTCACCCCAGTGAGAAGGAAGTCGCACACATGATCGGCAATCTGAAGCCCCTTGAGTTGGTTCTGATCATCGCTGTCATCCTGCTGCTCTTCGGTGCCAAGAAGCTTCCGGACATGGCGCGTTCGCTCGGCAAGTCCGCGCGTATCCTCAAGAGCGAGGCGAAGGCGATGAAGCGCGACGACGCCGAGCCCGCCACCCCCGCCGCGGAGACGGTCGCCGAGCCCGCCCCGCAGCCTGCCGCCGCCCGTACCATCCAGGCCGCTCCGGGTGACGTCACCAGCGCGCGCCCCGTCGCCGAGCCCAACCCCACCACCCAGAGCTGACAGCTGATCCGTTCCACCGACGGCTGCCGCACGAGACGAGGGAAGTGGGTTGCTCAAGTCTGCCCGCAAGCAGGAGAAGAACGACGAGGGGCGGATGCCCCTCCTCGATCACCTGCGTGAGCTGCGTAACCGGCTTCTGAAGGCCGTCCTGGCCATTGTCGTGGTGACGATCGTCGCTGCCTTCTTCCAGAAGGACATCTACGACTTCCTTCTGCGACCGATCCTCTCGTCGGTCGGCTGCAAGAACGGCGTGGTCACCGCGATCAACGGCAAGCCCTGCGCGCTGCTGAAGACCGACACCCTGATGGCGCCGTTCACCAACGCCCTCAAGGTCGCCCTCATGTCCGGCGTGCTTCTCGCCACGCCGGTCTGGCTGTACCAGCTGTGGGCCTTCGTCGCGCCGGGCCTCCACAAGGGCGAGAAGCGGTACGCCTACGGCTTCGCCGTCATCGGCGCCCCGCTCTTCCTGGCCGGCGGCTACCTCGCCTACCTGATCCTGCCGCAGACCGCGCAGATCATGCTCGGCTTCAGCCCGGACAGCGTGCAGAACCAGATCGGGCTCGACAGCTACCTCGACCTGCTGACCCGCATGATCGTGGTCTTCGGTCTGGCCTTCGAGCTCCCCCTGTTGCTCGTCGCGCTGAACCTGACCGGGATAGTCACCGGGAAGCGGATGCTCGGCTGGTGGCGCGGGATGATCGTCGGCCTCACCGCCTTCGCCGCCATCGCCACCCCCGGCGGCGAGCCGCTGTCGATGCTGCTGCTGGCCGGACCACTGGCCGTCCTGTACTTCATCGCGACCGGTTTCTCGCTCCTGAACGACAAGCGCCGCAACCGCGGCAACCCCGACGCCGAGCTCGACGACGACGAGGCGTCCGAGCTCGACCTCACCCCCCAGCCGATCGGCGGGGTGGAGAGCGTGTCCGCGGCCCGTGCCACCGTGCCCGGCCAGGCGTCGGGCGAGCAGGACGGTGCCGGATCGCAATCTCCGGGCGGTTACGACGACATCACCTGACCTTGTAGGGTCCGGCGGGTGACCAGCGAGATCACTCTCTTCGTCAATCCCACCGCGGGAAGCGGCCGGGGCGCGCACGCCGCGCAGCCGGCCGCTTCCGCGTTGCGGGACGCCGGCTTCTCCGTGCGGACCGTGCTCGGCGAGAACGCGGACGACGCCCTGCGCCGGGCGCGGGACGCCGTGGCCGGCGGTACGGGCGCGCTGATCGCGGTGGGCGGGGACGGCATGGTCTCCCTCGCGCTCCAGGCGGTGGCCGGGACGCGGACCCCGCTGGGGGTGGTGGCCGCGGGCACCGGCAACGACTTCGCCCGGACCCTCGGCCTGCCGGTGCGCGACCCGGCCGCGGCCGGCCGGCTGGCCGCCGACGCCCTGAAGCGGGACGGCATACGCACCCTCGACCTCGGACGGGCCGGGGACCGGTGGTTCGGCACGGTGCTGGCCTCCGGCTTCGACTCCCGGGTCAACGACCGGGGCAATCGGATGCGCCTGGTCCCCGGCCGCTTCAAGTACGACCTGGCGATCCTCGCCGAACTCGCCTCCTTCCGGCCGGTCCCGTACCGGATACGGCTGGACGGCGGGGCCGTCATGGAGGTCGAGGCGACCCTGGTCGCGGTCGGCAACGGGACCTCCTACGGCGGTGGCATGCGGATCTGCGCGGACGCCGTCATGGACGACGGCCTCTTCGACGTGACCGTCGTCGGCGACTGCGGCCGGACCACCCTGCTGAAGGTCTTCCCCCAGGTCTACCGGGGCACCCACCTCTCCCACCCCGTGGTCACCGTCCACCGGGCCGCCTCCGTCGAACTGGCCGCGGCCTCCACCACCGCGTACGCCGACGGTGAATCCCTGGGAGCGCTCCCGGTGACGGCGGTGTGCGTCCCCGGAGCGGTACGGGTCCTCACCGGCTGAGCCCGGCCCGGGGCCGGGGCGGGCCGGGTGCGCGGGCGGAAAAAGGGCGCATGGACTGTCGGAGGTGGCGGGTAGGCTCGACAGCAAGATGACAGAGGACCTCTCCCCAGCCGAGCGCTACCACGCCTCCCGCCTCCGCCAGGCCGAGATGGCCACGGCGCTGTGGCCTTTCCGCGAGATGTACGAGTTCGAACTCGACCCCTTCCAGATCGAGGCCTGCAAGGCGCTGGAAGCGGGCAAGGGCGTGCTGGTCGCGGCCCCGACCGGTTCGGGCAAGACGATCGTCGGCGAATTCGCGGTGCACCTCGCCCTGGAACAGGGGCGCAAGTGCTTCTACACCACGCCGATCAAGGCGCTCTCCAACCAGAAGTTCGCCGACCTGGTCAAGCGCTACGGCGCCGACAAGGTCGGCCTGCTCACCGGTGACAACAGCGTCAACTCCGACGCGCCGGTGGTCGTGATGACCACCGAGGTGCTGCGGAACATGCTGTACGCGGGCTCCCAGGCCCTCACCGGTCTCGGGTACGTCGTGATGGACGAGGTGCACTACCTCTCCGACCGCTTCCGGGGCGCGGTCTGGGAGGAAGTGATCATCCACCTGCCCGAATCCGTGACGCTGGTCTCCCTCTCGGCGACCGTCTCCAACGCGGAGGAGTTCGGCGACTGGCTGGACACCGTGCGCGGGGACACCGAGGTCATCGTCTCCGAGGAGCGGCCCGTTCCGCTCTGGCAGCACGTGCTGGCCGGACGTCGGATGTACGACCTCTTCGAGGAGGAGACCGACCACGGCGGCCGTGGTTCGGCGCGCCGCGAGACCAACCCCGACCTGATCAGGCTCGCCCGCATGGAGAGCCAGGCCGGGTACAACCCGCGCGACCGCCGGCGCGGCAAGATGGTGCGCGAGGCGGACCGCGAGCGCGAGCGCCGTCAGCGCAGCCGGATCTGGACGCCGTCCCGCCCCGAGGTGATCGACCGGCTGGACGCCGAAGGACTGCTGCCCGCCATCACCTTCATCTTCAGCCGGGCCGGCTGCGAGGCGGCCGTGCAGCAGTGCCTCGCCGCCGGGCTGCGGCTCAACGACGAGGACAAGCGACGTCTCGTGCGGGAGATCGTCGAGGAGCGGACCGCCTCCATCCCCACCGAGGACCTGCACGTCCTCGGCTACTACGAATGGCTCGAAGGGCTGGAGCGGGGCATCGCCGCGCACCACGCCGGCATGCTGCCGACCTTCAAGGAGGTCGTGGAGGAGCTCTTCGTCCGCGGTCTCGTCAAGGCCGTCTTCGCCACCGAGACCCTCGCGCTCGGCATCAACATGCCGGCGCGCTCGGTGGTGCTGGAGAAGCTCGTCAAGTGGAACGGCGAGCAGCACGCGGACATCACGCCCGGCGAGTACACCCAGCTCACCGGCCGCGCGGGGCGCCGCGGCATCGACGTCGAGGGCCACGCCGTGGTGCTGTGGCAGCGGGGCCTGGACCCGGCGGGGCTGGCCGGGCTCGCGGGAACGCGCACCTACCCGCTGCGCTCCAGCTTCCGTCCCTCGTACAACATGGCGGTCAACCTGGTGCAGCAGTTCGGGCGGCACCGCTCGCGCGAGCTGCTGGAGACCTCCTTCGCGCAGTTCCAGGCGGACCGCTCGGTCGTCGGGATCTCCCGCCAGGTCCAGCGGAACGAAGAGGGCCTGGAGGGGTACCGCGAGGGCATGACCTGCCACCTCGGGGACTTCGAGGAGTACGCCCGGCTGCGGCGGGACCTCAAGGACCGCGAGACCGATCTGGCCAAGCAGGGCGCTTCGCAGCGCCGTGCCGCGGCGGCCTCCTCGCTGGAGAAGCTGAAGCCCGGCGACATCATCCACGTGCCGACCGGCAAGTTCGCCGGCCTCGCACTGGTGCTGGACCCCGGAGTGCCCGCCGGGCGGACCAACGGACACCGCGGCTTCGAGCAGCACGACGGTCCGCGCCCGCTGGTGCTCACCGCCGAGCGCCAGGTGAAGCGGCTGGCGTCGATCGACTTCCCGGTCCCGGTGGAGGCCGTCGAGCGGATGCGGGTACCCAAGACGTTCAACCCGCGCTCGCCCCAGTCCCGCCGCGATCTCGCCTCCGCCCTGCGGACCAAGGCCGGGCACATCGTGCCGGACCGCCACCGCAAGGGACGCGCGGCGGCGGCCGACGACCGGGAGATCGCGCGCCTGCGCACCGAGCTGCGGGCCCACCCGTGCCACGGCTGCGACGAGCGCGAGGACCACGCGCGCTGGGCGGAGCGGTACCACCGCCTCAAGCGCGACACCCGGCAGTTGGAGAACCGCATCGAGGGACGGACGAACACCATCGCCCGCACCTTCGACCGGATCGTGGCCCTGCTGACCGAGTTGGACTACCTCCGCGCCAACGAGGTCACCGAGCACGGCCGCCGGCTGGCCAGGCTCTACGGCGAGCTCGACCTGCTGGCGAGCGAATGTCTGCGGGACGGCGTCTGGGAAGGGCTCAACCCGGCCGAACTCGCGGCCTGCGTCTCGGCGCTGGTCTTCGAGGCGCGGCAGGCGGACGACGCGGTGGCGCCCAAGCTGCCGTCCGGCCCGGCGAAGACCGCCATGGCCGAGATGGTCCGCATCTGGGGACGGCTCGACGCCCTGGAGGAGGACTTCAAGATCAGGCAGACCGAGGGGGTCGGCCAGCGCGAGCCCGACCTCGGCTTCGCCTGGGCGGTCTACATGTGGGCCTCCGGCCGCTCCCTGGACGAGGTGCTGCGCGAGGCCGAGATGCCCGCCGGCGACTTCGTCCGCTGGTGCAAGCAGGTCATCGACGTCCTCGGACAGGTGGCCGCGGCCGCCCCGCGCGAGGGCAGCACGGTGGCGAAGAACGCCCGCAAGGCCGTCGACGAGGTGCTGCGCGGAGTGGTGGCGTACAGCTCGGTGGGCTGAGGCCGCACGGACGACGGAACGGGCCCGGGGCGTGATGCCCCGGGCCCGCCGTACACCGTCCGGAATACCGCCTCCTGCGGCGCGGCGGCGCGGGGTCAGCCGATGGTGGTGACCCGCTGCTCCCTCAGGGCGGCGCAGTTGGAGTTCTCCACCGACACGTGGATGTTGTCGATGTTGCCGCCCCAGCTGACGCAGTGGCCCTTGCCGTAGACCCGCCCCGGGCCCGCGTACGAGGTGTAGTTGCCGTAGTCCTCGGCCCAGGCGTCGGTGTCCGGCACGTATATGTACGCGGACATGTACTTCACGGTGCCCGGGTTGGAGCGGATGGTCGCGACGCAGTTGTTGCCGTTCGCGGAGTTGTACGTGAGGTAGACGGTGCCCAGCGATCCGACGGGCGCCGAGCCCACGGTCTGGTAGGCACTGCCGCAGACCCCCTGCGGCGTGACGTTGGGCGCGGCCTGGGCGGCGGCGCCGAACGCCGCCGTGGTCCCCACCACCAGCGCGGTCAACGCCCCGGCAGTCGCGGCAATACGCGCGAATCCCATAATTTCCCCCTTGTCACTTCAAGAGCGTTTTGCTCCCACTTGATGTGACCGCCGAAGGGCACGGAAGGTTGCACCCGCTTTTCGAAGAGTTGCCGAAGAACCGGGCGGATTCCGCCGGGGACGCGGGGGAGACATACGGGAGGGAGAACAGGGGCTGGTGTGGTCGCACGCGGGAGATTCGCAGCGCGTCGCGCCGTGCCGTCCCGCTCAGCGGCGGCGCTTCTCGGGCTTCTCCCGCTTCTCGAACAGGGAGCGCCGGGCCGCCCGGGTGCGCAGAGCCCGGTAGCGGAGGGCGTCGAACGGCTCGGGGTAGTAGCGCCAGGGCAGGCCGTTCAGATGGCCGTCGACGTGGCGGAACTGCACCACGGCCTCGCGGTACCGCCCCTGGTGGACGAGGACGTAGCCCACGAGGTGGCGCACGTACGGCAACCGGGCATGATCGTCGGGTGCGGCGGCGATGTCCACCAGCGCGGCGTCGACCATGGCGCGCACCCGCGGTGAACCGAAGGACGCGGCGGGCGGTGCCATGTCGCTGTTCTCGAACCACGCGATCAACGGGAGAGCCGCCAGCAGGCTCCCCTCGGGAGCGTCGTCGGCGGCCTTCTCCGCGAAGTCTCGAGCGATCTGCTTGGAGCCGTGCCACTTGGCGCACCAGTACTGCAAGGCGCTGAGGTGCGCGTCGAAGTGGTGCGGGGCGCGCTCCGTGATCTCCCGCCACAGAAGATGCATGTCACGGTTCGGATAGCTGAGCCCCATCGCCATCCAGACCTCGGCGACGTGGGGCGTCGGGTCCGCCGGGTTGAGCCGGGCGGCCCGTACCAGGTCGTCGCGGGAGTCCCACAGCGCCTGGTGGAAGCGCGCGAACTTCGCCCTGGACGTCGCGCTCGCCCCCAGCTTGCCCCGGAGCCTCCACGCGTACGCGATCCGGGTGCGCGCACGGACCACCGCCGCGTCCGGGTCGTAGGGCCGGGCGGCCTCCCATGCCAGCAGCCACCCGTCCCCGTTGCGGGCCGCGACCCGGCCCAGGACGTCGCTGTACAGGGCGCGACGCTCCCAGTCCTCGCCGGTCTCGGCCAGGAGCCGCGCCGCCGGCTCCCACTTCCGCCGCCGCGCCGCGGCGGCGGCCTTCCGCAACGCGGGATCCGGACCCGCCAGTTGGCGGGTCTGCCACCTCAGCGGGAGGAGGAAGAACCAGAACAGGCAGACGACTGCCACCAGGACCAGGAACGACACCGCGGATGACCCCAAGACTCTCTGCGCGCAGGGAGACGGGAAGACCCCCGCCCCGGTGGCGTGGGCGGGGGCAACCGTCGGTCCGACGCACCCGGCCGTCACGCCGAATGATCATCGTAAGTGTGCTTTCCGGCCGTGGCACCGGTGGACGGGCCCGAAACCGGTTCAGGCGGCCGACGTCCTCGCGGCGTCCCGCTTGGCGACTTCCTCCCGCACGATCGGGATCACGTGGCGGCCGAAGTCGATCGCGTCGTCGAGCAGGTCGTAGCCCCGGGCGGACAGGATCTCGACCCCCAGGTCGTGGTAGTCGAGGAGGGCCTGGGCGACCGTCTCCGGAGTACCCACCAGAGCCGTGGAGTTGCCCGCACCGCCGGTCTCCCCCGAAGTCGGCGTCCACAGCGCGCGGTCGTGGCGCTCCCCCCGTCCCGCGACGGCCAGCAGCCGCTGCGAACCCGCGTTCTGCGGATCGGTCAGCGGGTGACGGCGACTCGAGGGAGCACCCGCCTTGCGGGCCTTGATCCGGTCGAGCGTCCGATGCGCCTTCTCCCAGGCGAGTTCCTCGGTGGGGGCGATGATCGGGCGGAACGCCACCTGGATCCTCGGTACGTCGGTGCGCCCCGCCGCCTTCGCCGCCGCTTTCACCGACGCGATCTGCTCGGCGGTCTCGGCCAGGGGCTCGCCCCAGAGGCAGAAGATGTCGGCCTCGGCGCCCCCTGCCGCGTACGCCGCCGGGGAGGAACCGCCGAACGAGACCTGCGGGTGCGGCTGCTGCACGGGGAAGGTGTCGCTCACGAAGTCGTTGAAGCGGTAGTGCGTGCCCTCGTGGTCGAAGGGTTCGTGCGAGGTCCACGCCCTCTTGATGATCTGGATCGCCTCACGGGTGCGGGCGTACCGCTCGTCCTTGGTGAGGAAGTCGCCCTCGCGCTGCTGCTCGTGGTCGTTGCCGCCGGTGATGAAGTGGACGGCGAGCCGGCCGTCGCTGATCCGGTCCAGCGTGGCGAAGGTCTTCGCGGCGAACGTCGGGTACGAGACGTTGGGCCGGTGCGCCACGAGGATCTGGAGCCGGTCCGTACGCGCGGCGATGAACGCGGCTGCCGGGGACGGGTCGGGGGAGCCGGAACCGTAGGCGAAGAGCACCCGGTCCCAGCCGTGGTCCTCGTGGGCGCGGGCCAGCTTGAGCGTGTACTCCTTGTCGAAGGACGCTCCCGAGCGGGGCGTCACCTCGGAACCCTCGTTGGTCGCGGCGATGCCGAGGAACTCTACGGGCATGGCGAAGCCTCATCTTCTGCTGCGGTGGGGTGGCGGTGGCACCGGCCGGGCGGTGCGGGGGCCGCCCTGCCGTCGTGCTGTCGTCGTGCTGACGGAGAAGCAGTCAGGGACGACAGGACGCCGACCACACCCGACCGAAGTCGATGTGGTCGCGGGTGACCAACCGCAGCTGAGGACGCATCCGTCCAGTGGATCAGCCGGATCGGTGCGGCGTCAACGGGGTGTCCGAGCGGTGGTCAAGGTGGGCGCGGCGGGGCTCAGCGGGCGCGGGTGCGTCCCCGCGCTCGTCCAGGCGCGGGGCGAGGGCGCTGGGCGGGCGGCGGCCGGGTCGCCGCCGTCCAGGGCCACCCGGATCAGCTCGTGGAGGACCGCCGTGCCCTCCCAGGCTGCCGGATCGCCGTGCGTCAGGGCCGCGGTCCGCCGTGCGGCGTCCATCGTGGCGGCGCGGGCCCCGGCCTCGTCGCCGGGGCCGCGTCCTGCCGTACGGGCGAAGCGGACGGCCGATCCGGCCGCCCGCATCAGTGAGCCGTTGCCCGCCGCGCCGCCCTCCACCTGGAAGTGGAGGGCGGCCGCCAGGTCCCAGGGGTCACCGCCGAGCAGGACGGTCTCCGTCTGGATGCCGATGTCCTTGGGGTCTCCGGCGGCCCACCGGCGAAACCGGTCGAAGACGTCGGGGAGGTCGAGTCCGTCCCGGTCCAGCAGGGACTCGGCGACGAGTGCGGCCATCTGCGTGTCGTCGGTCGCCTCGCCCGGGTCCCAGCCGCCGCCCCCGCACATCGTGCCGGTGCCGTCCGGGAAGCGGGCCGACCAGATTCCGGCCGGCCCGAACTCGAAGGGTGCTCCCAGCGCTCCCCGACCGACGAGCCGACGACGGCGCCCACCACACGGTCCTGCCTGTCACCCCGCCCCAGGGGTGCACCGTACGGCCCGCGCGTCCGGGCTGTCGGGGCCGTCAGCCCCGGGAACCCGGTGTTCCTCGTCCTCCCGTGGCCTTCGTCCCGGCCTTGCCGCCTGCCGAACCGCCGCTCTTCATCGAGGCGGCCGCGCAGATCAGCCCCAGGACCACGGCGAGTCCGCCGATGATGACGTTGTTCAGGACGACCCCGAGATCGGGGCCGCTGCCCACGATCCACGGTGCGACGATCATCCAGGCGCCCATCGCGCAGATCGCCCAGCTCAGGCCGTACATCCGGGACGGGGACGCGGTGATGCCGAGGCCCAGTACCGCGAGAGCGATACCGATGATCAGGTTGTGCTGCACCAGCGCGGGCTGGCTCGACGTGAAGTGGAGCACCCAGGGCGACACCGCGCAGTACAGACCGAGCAGGAACACCGGCGCGTCCACGAGGGCGACGTCGCGGCCGCCGAGCGTGCGGTTGTACCGCTCGCGCATCTCCGGGAGGTCCGGGTGGTCCGCCATGTCGGCATGCGCGTCCGCGCGGGTGTGGGCACGGGTGTGTGAGAGGTCGGACATGAGTCGTCTCCTTTGCGGTCCCGTGGGTCCGCCCGCCGCCGACCTGATCCGGTGCGAAAGCCCGGGGCGCGAGCGGTGCCTCTTTCCCCCATGGTGCGCTTATCTCCCATTTATGCGCCGGGACCGGAGGCGGTTGACCGCGTAAAGCACGGCCCGTTCACCGGGGCGGTCAACCGGGCCCGCGCGAAAGGGGGTTGCCGGGTGGTGGTGGTGCGCCACCCGGCAACCCCCTCATGGTGATCCGGCCCTCATCGGGGTCCGCAGGCTACTGGGGCGGCATCAGGACCGAGTCGACGATGTAGACCGTGGCGTTGGCCGTCCGGACGTTGCCGCAGACGATCTTCGCGCTGTCGTTCACGGTGTACGTCGTGTCCGAGCCGGACGTCGTCAGCTCGCTCTTCTCCAGGGTGTCGAAGGAGCCGTTCGACAGCTGCTTCGGGGCGATCTTCTGGCCGACCACGTGGTAGGTGAGGACCTTGGTCAGCTCCTCCTTGTTGGCGAGCAGCTTCTCCAGGTCGGCCTTCGGGACCTTGGCGAACGCCTCGTTGGTCGGAGCGAACACCGTGATGTTCTCCGCGCTGTTCAGGGTGTCGACCAGCCCCGCCGCCTTGACGGCGGTGACCAGGGTGGCGAGCTCCGGGTTGTTCGAGGCGGCGGTGGCGACCGGGTCCTGCGCCATGCCGTCGAAGGAACCCGCGCCGTTCTTCGGCACGGACGAACAGGCCGGGCCGAACGGCTCGTCGGCGGGCATGGCGGCACTCGCCGACGCACTCGCCGAGGACGCCTTGTCGGCGCCGGAGCCGGAGGCCGAGTCCTTGGTGTCGGAAGAGGAGCAGGCCGTCATGGCGAGGGGCAGCAGGGCGGCGGCCGAGACGGCGACGGCGATACGACGGAGGTGCAGGGCGTTCATGGTGTTCTCCTGGTTCGGATGTTGGTGCCTGTCCGGGCTGTCGAGCGGCCCGGACGGTTCGGTCGTGGAACGGGAAGGTGGAACTGCCGCGGTGGTGACAGGGGCTCAGGACACGTCGACCACCACCGAATGCCAGCCGGTCGCGCCGTCGGGGACGGTCCCGACGCGGCGGGAGGTCTGGGTGGCGCCGGTGCCGTCGGTCGCGCGGACTTCGAGGGTGTGGTGGCCGGAGGTGGCCGGCCACTCCCACACCCACTGGCGCCAGGTGTCCCGGCCGTCCGCCGCGCCCAGCCGCGCGGTGTGCCACTCGCCGCCGTCCACCCGGACCTCGACCCGGGAGAT
This sequence comes from Streptomyces sp. NBC_00247, assembly GCF_036188265.1. NCBI lineage: Bacteria > Bacillati > Actinomycetota > Actinomycetes > Kitasatosporales > Streptomycetaceae > Streptomyces > Streptomyces sp. NBC_00247. Next base: position 6,012,864 of record NZ_CP108093.1, read on the forward strand.
GCCCCGGTGCTGGGCCCAGGCGACACCGCCGACCGGCACGGTGCCGGCCTTCGGCGAGGCGAAGGGGCGCGGGGTGTCGATCCTCGACTCCGTCTTGACGGGCGCCTGTCGGGCCCAGTCGCGCTCGACCCAGTAGGCGTCGTACGCGTCGAAGGTGGTCAGCTCGATGTCCTCGATCCACTTGCAGGCCGAGACATAGCCGTAGAGACCCGGGACGAGCATCCGCACCGGGAAGCCGTGCTCGAACGGCAGCGGTTCGCCGTTCATGCCGAGGGCGAGCATCGCGTCGCGGCCGTCCATGACGGTCTCGACGGGTGTGCCGATGGTCATTCCGTCGACCGAGCGTGAGACCAGCTGATCGGCCGGACCCCCCTTCGACGGGGCCTCCACCCCTGCCTCGCGCAGCACGTCCGCCAGGCGTACCCCGATCCACCGGGCGTTGCCGATGTACGGCCCGCCGACCTCGTTGGACACGCAGGCCAGGGTGATGTCGCGCTCGACGGTCGTCCGCCGCAGCAGGTCCTGGTACCCGAGGGTCAGCGGGCGGGTGACGCCCTTGCCGTGGACGCGCAGCCGCCAGCGGCCGGCGTCCACGCGGGGTACCACCAGCGCGGTGTCGACGCGGTAGAAGCTCTTGTTCGGGGTGACGAACGAGCTGATGCCGCGCACCCCCAGGTCCGTGCCCGGGGGCACGGCGGGGGCGGACGAGTCGGGTACCGGCAGCCTGATGTCGGCGCGCGAGGCCGACGCCCCTGCCTGGACGGAGGCCGTGAGGCGTCGCCCCACGTACCCCGCCCCGGCAGAGGCCGCCGCCGCGGCGGTGGCGGCGATCACGAAACCGCGCCGGTCGAAGGCGGGCGGCGGAGCCGACTCCGCTGCCCGCGGCTCCGGGGCGGGGGCCGGCCCGGTCCCCGTCTCCCCAGCCGCGGGAGACGGGGACGCGGGAGTCGCGGAGGCCGGGGGCGGGACCGCGGGGGACGGCGGCCCGAGCCGGGGCGGAGGCAGCCGTCCGGCCAGGAGATACAGCACTCCCGCCGCGATCACCGCGCCCACCACCGAGGGCAGCGCGTCAGAGGGCGCGCCCTCGGGCCGCCCGACCGCCGCGACCGCCCCGACCAGCCCGAAGACCAGAACGGCCGAGGCGCCGAGCCGTCGGTGCCGCGCCGCCAGAACTCCCACCGCCAGCGCGAAGAGCGCCAGCAGGACGAGGATGCCGAGTCGCAGCACCAGCTTGTCGTCCGTGCCGAAGTTCCGTACGGCGAAGTCCTTCACGGCCGGGGGAGTGCGGTCGACGACCGCCCCGCCCACCGCGGTGACCGGCCCCGCCTCGGGACGGACCAGGGCCGCGGTGAGCTCCGCGACGCACAGGGCGCAGAACGCGGCGATCAGCCCGCTGAGGGCGGCCAGTGCGGCGCGCGCCCAGCGGGACCGCCGGCCCCCGGAGGGCCTGTGCGGTCGCGCGTCGTTCCGGTCTGCTGTCACACCAGGGATTCGGGGCGGACCGGCCGGCGGATTGGTCGTTCACCCGAACGTGCCACGTACGGAGTGCCGTTGACGTACGGACAGGCTGCGGCGCAGGGGCGGGGCCGGGCGGCACGGACAACACCGTCCCGCAGGCGTACGCGGGCCCGCGGCCTCCGTGAAGAGGCCCCGGGCCCGTCCTCCCCGACGACACCCCCGATCAGGCCGGCGGGAAGTCCATCAGTGCCAGCGGCTCCGACGTCGGCCGGGCCGATCCGCCCGCAGGCTCGACCGTGATGCCGATGCCCGTCGCCCGGTCCACCGGCCCGTCCAGGAGCACGGACGCGTCCGTCGCGTCCGGGTCCATCAGCCCGGCCGGGCGCATCGCTCCGCCGTCGGCGAACCAGAGTTGGTAGACCTCGCCGCGGGGCGGGCGTGCCAGGCCGGAGGCGAGGAACACCGCCCGGTTCACGCTCGCGGAGACCACGACCGTGCCGCGCGCGCCGGCCCCGGGGCGGCCCGAGACGGTCCTGGCGTCCGGCGCGGAGAGCACCCTGGCCAGCAATTCGCTCTGCCGGTGGGCGCGGTCGGCCTGCTGCTGGGCGCCCCGGGCGAGCTGGCTCTGCCACACGGCGATCCCGCCCAAGGCCGCCGCGGCGGCGAGGCAGGCGGCCAGCGCGTAACGGGACCAGCGTCCGGGGACGCCGGACGCCCTCGCCGCGCGGCCGGGGGTGCCGTGGCCCGGACCCTCCTGACGGACCGTCGCGATCCTGCGCAGCACCTCCTCGCGCATGCCGCGCGGGGGAGCGGCGGCGACCGCGAGGGCGAGGCGGGCCGCCGTGGCGGAGAGCTCCGACACCTCCTGCGCGCACGCCCGGCACTCGGTCAGGTGGCGCTCGAAGGCGCGGCGCTCGTCCTCGGGGAGGGCGTGCAGTGCGTACGCCCCGGTCAGCGTGTGCAGTTCGGCAGTGCTCACGCGCTCACCCCCAGGCAGTCGCGCATCCGGATCAGCCCGTCGCGCAGCCGTGTCTTGACGGTCCCCAGCGGTACGGAGAGGAGTTCGGCGACCTCGCGGTAGGTCAGACCCCGGTAGTAGGCCAGGGTCACCGACTCGCGCTGGAGTTCGGAGAGGGTGCGCAGGCAGCGGCGGACCTGTTCGCGCTCCAGCCTGGTCTCGACCTGCTCGGTGACCTCGTCGAACGCCGGAGTGCGGTCGAGCAGCGCTGCCCGGTGCTCCCGCGCGGCGGACGCCTCGGCGGAGCGGACCCGGTCCACCGCACGGTGGTGGGCGAGCGTCAGCACCCAGTTCATGGCGCTGCCCCGGGACGGCTGGAAGCGGGGAGCGGTCCGCCACACCTCCACCAGCACCTCCTGCGTGACCTCCTCGGACTGGGCCGGGTCCCGCAGCACGGTACGGACCAGACCGAGGACGGGTCCGCAGATCGCGTCGTGGACCTGGGCGAAGGCGTCCTGATCACCCCGGGCGACCTGGACCAGCAGGTCCTGCAGATCGGGACCGGCCGAGGGCACGGGGCCGATGTACACGGCTTCTTTCAACGCGGCTTCCTCACAGGAGGTTCATGGAGTACCACCTTCATTCGGAGCCGGTGGCCGTACGGATGGGTACGGATTGTCCGGCACGGCGAAATCCGGACACGCGAAAGCCCCGGCCGCCCGTCCGGGGACGGTGGCCGGGGCCCGGTGGGCAGTCGGCGTCAGTCGGAGGCGGTGCCGCTCTCCTGCTCGCGCTCGACCTGCTCGTTCCACTCGCGCTTGACGGCGCGCCAGGCGTCGTCGTTCTGGCCGAGGCGCCAGTAACCGGAGATCGACAGCTGGTCCAGCGGGATCTGGCGCTCCACCCGCAGGTACCGGCGGATCTCCTTGACGAAGCCCGCCTCGCCGTGGACGAACGCCTGCACTTCGCCCTCCGGGAAGTCCAGCCCCAGCACGGCGGCGGTCACCAGCTCGCCGACCGGGCGCTCGCCCCGGTGCAGCCAGCTCACCGACACCCCGGAGGGGACGGTCACCTTCTGCTGCTCCGAAGCGTCGGAGACCTCGACGAAGACGTGACCCCGGGCGTCGGCGGGCATCTGCTCCAGCGCCACGGCGATGGCCGGAATCGCACTCTCGTCGCCCACCAGCAGGTGCCAGCCGGCCGTCTCCTGCGGGGCGTAGCCGCCGCCCGGACCGAGGAGTGTCATCCAGTCGCCGACGGAGGCGTTCGCGGCCCACGGGCCGGCCAGACCCTCGTCGCCGTGCACCACGAAGTCGATCGCGAGTTCACGGGCGGCCGGGTCCCAGGAGCGCACGGTGTACGTACGCGTGGTCGGCCACAGCTCGCGCGGGTACGACTCGCGGATCGCCGCCATGTCGAACGGGTGCGTGTAGTCGGCGCCCTCGGGTGCGAAGCAGAGCTTCACGTAATGGTCGGCGAAGCCCTCGGTCCGGAAGGAGGCGAGCCCTTCGCCGCCCAGGACCACCCGCACCATGTGAGGGGTGATCTGTTCGGTGCGCACGACCTGCGCACCCTTGCCCTTGGGCGGTTGCCGCGTCGGACGTGCCACGTGGATCTCCCTGTACTGGAACGTGCGGGACCCGGAAGGCGGGGATTCGGCACCCGGGGACCCGAAGGACTTAGGTCTACCTAAGCTAGCACCGCTCCGGTGGCCGGGGCACGGGTGGTCCCGTAAGCAATGCGTGCGCGGTGCGTCCCCCGGGCGGTCGCACACCCCGTCGCGCCCTCCGTCCAGGGAACCACGGCTTCCTGTGGGCGGACGGGGTCGGCGGGTGGTTTCCGGCCCTGGGCGGCCGCCGCGGCGGGGTGCGGCGGCGGGGTGCGGCGGCGGTCCTCAGGAGTGCAGCGCCGACAGGAGCCGTTGCAGCGCCCCGCGCAGCCCCCACCGCTCGGCCAGCTCCGAGAGGGCCACCGGGTCGCGTGCCTCGCGGGGCAGCACCGGGTCGAACGCCGGCAGCGGTACGTCCCCGGCGACCCGCACCACCTTCGGCGCGAGGGCGACGTAATCCCGGGCCTCGTCCAGCCGCCGGCGCTGCGAGGGGGTCAGCTTCGCGGCAGGGTCGTCCACGGCGGCCATGATGCCGGCCAGGTCCCCGTAGGCGTCCAGCAGCTTCGCGGCCGTCTTCTCGCCGATGCCGGGGACGCCGGGGAGGCCGTCGCTGGGGTCGCCGCGCAGCAGCGCCAGGTCGACGTAACCCCGGCCGTCCACGCCGTACTTCTCGCGCAGCACCGCCTCGTCGGTCACCTGGAGCGTCCCGACGCCCTTGAGCGGGTACAGCACCCGGACTCCACGCTCGTCGTCCACCAGCTGATAGAGGTCCCGGTCACCGGTCACGATGTCCACCGGCCCCTTCGCCAGGCCGGTGAGCGTGCCGATGACGTCGTCCGCCTCGTACGGGGCGACGCCCACGCGGGCGATGCCCACCGCGTCCAGCACCGCCTCGATCATCGGGACCTGCGGGGCGAGGGTGTCCGGGGTCTCCTCCACGTCGGCCTGTCCGGCCGGGGTCTCCACCGCCACCCGGTGCGCCTTGTACGTGGGGATCAGCTCGACCCGCCAGGCCGGCCGCCAGTCCGCGTCCATGCAGGCCACCAGGTCGTCGGGGTGGTGGTCCTGGACCAGCCGGCCGATGAAGTCCAGCAGCCCGCGCACCGCGTTGACCGGGGTGCCGTCCGGTGCGCGCACCGAGTCCGGCACGCCGAAGTAGGCGCGGTAGTACAGGGAAGCGGTGTCGAGGAGCATCAGGCGTCGCGTCACCCCCCGATCATGCCCCACGGCACCGACACCGGCCCGGGCCGACGTCCACCGGACCTGCCTGGTTCCGGGCCGGGTGAGTGACCCGGGTCACATTCGTGTTTGCTCCCCATAAGTGCGGGCAGACGCGGCACCGGAGCGGAGCACGTCCAAATTTCAACTTGTGTATGTGCCATGCGGGCAGATTCCGTGCCGCTCCACGGTCCGCCGACGGGGGTGGCGGTCCGTTTCCGGTTCAACCCGCGAGGTGTATGTGTCAAGGCTGCAGGCCGAACACCTGTACAAGGTGTTCGGCAGACGACCCGATCAGGCCGTGGAGAAACTCGAAGCAGGCGCGAGCCGTGACGAGCTGCGCGCCGACGGAACGACCGCAGCGGTGATCGACGCGTCGTTCACCGTGGAACCGGGGCAGATCTTCGTCGTGATGGGTCTCTCGGGCTCGGGCAAGTCCACACTTCTGCGGATGCTCAACGGACTGCTGGACCCCACAGCCGGAAGGGTGCTGTTCGACGGCCAGGACCTGACGTCGCTGACTCCGCGCGAGCTCCGTCACGTCCGCTCGTCCAGGATCAGCATGGTCTTCCAGCACTTCGCGCTCTTCCCGCACCGCAGTGTGCTGGAGAACGCCGCGTACGGACTGGAAGTGCAGGGCGTGGCCAAGGCCGAGCGTGAGAAGCGCGCCGCCGAGGCACTGGAACTGACCGGGCTCGGCGGCTGGGAGGACTCCTGGCCCGACGAGCTGTCGGGCGGTATGCAGCAGCGCGTCGGACTGGCCCGCGCGCTGGCCACCGACGCCGACCTGCTGCTGATGGACGAGTCCTTCAGCGCGCTGGACCCGCTGATCCGCCGCGACATGCAGGACCAGCTCCTGGAACTCCAGAAGCGACTGAAGAAGACCATCGTCTTCATCACCCACGACCTCAACGAGGCCATGCGCCTCGGCGACAGCATCGCGGTGATGCGCAACGGCGAGATAGTCCAGCTCGGCACCGCCGAGGACATCCTCGTCACCCCGGCCAACGACTACGTCGCCTCCTTCACCCAGGACGTCGACCGCGCCCGGGTACTGACCGCCGGCGCCATCATGGCCGAACCGCACACCGTCATGGGCTCCACGACCGAGGACGGCACCGAACTGCGCACCCCGCAGGACGTGCTGGACGCGGCCCCGGCCACCGTCGCCGAGTCCACGCCCATCATCGAGCTCTTCACCCCGTGCGCGTCGAGCGGCACCCCGGTCGCCGTGACCGACGAGCGGGGCAGGCTCACCGGGGTGGTCCCGCGCGAGCGGCTCCTCGCCGTCCTGGGCGAGCCGATGAAGCCCGCCGCTCCGATGCCCGCCGCAGAGGACACCGCGCCCGCCGGAGCGGACGACGCCGACGGCCTCACCGCGAAGAGGGTGGCCCGTGTTTAGGCTCCCTCTCGGCGAATGGGTCAACTCCGCGGTCGACTGGCTGCAGACCCACCTCGCCTGGCTCTTCGACGCCATCAGCTCGATCGTCAGCGGCATGTTCGACGGCATCGCGGCCGTCCTTTCCGCCCCCGCCCCGCTGCTCTTCGCGGGCATCGTCGCCGTCATCGCCTGGTGGCTGCGCGGACTGCCCGCAGGCGTCCTGGCGTTCGTGGGATTCGCCCTCATCGACTCCGTCGAGCTGTGGGACGAGGCGATGGACACCCTCACCCTGGTGCTCGTCGCCACCATCGTCACGCTGGTCCTGGCGGTCCCGCTCGGCATCTGGGCCTCCCGGTCCAAGAACGTCAGCGCGGTGACCCGGCCGGTGCTCGACTTCATGCAGACCATGCCCGCCATGGTCTACCTGATCCCCGGCGTGATCTTCTTCGGCGTCGGTGTCGTCCCCGGCATCATCGCCACCATCATCTTCGCGCTGCCTCCGGGTGTCCGGATGACCGAACTCGGCATCCGCCAGGTCGACGGCGAACTCGTCGAGGCGGCCGAGGCGTTCGGCACCACCTCCCGCAACACCCTGCTGCGCGTGCAGCTCCCGCTGGCGCTGCCCACGATCATGGCGGGCATCAACCAGGTCATCATGCTGGGCCTGTCCATGGTGGTCATCGCCGGCATGGTCGGCGGCGGCGGCCTCGGCGGCTCGGTCTACCGCGCCATCGGCAACGTCGACGTGGGCCTCGGCTTCGAGGCGGGCGTCTCCATCGTCATCCTCGCCATGTACCTGGACCGGATGACGGGCGCGCTGGGGCGCGAGGTCTCCCCGCTGGGCCGCCGGGCGCTCGCCAAGGCCCAGGCCCTTGCCGGTGGCCCGAAGTTCTGGAACTACCGCCCGCAGGGCGCCGTCGCGCTCACCGGCGTGGTGATCCTCGCGCTCGTCGCCGGCGGCATGGGCGTCTTCGGCGGCGGCGGGTCCTCCGCCACCGCCGCGTCCTCCTCGTCCGTCGGCGCGGGCAAGAAGATCAGCATGGGGTACATCCCCTGGGACGAGGGCATCGCCTCCACGTACCTGTGGAAGGAGCTGCTGGAGCGCCAGGGCTTCGAGGTCGACGTCAAGCAGTACGAGGCCGGGGCGCTGTACACCGGCATGGCCAACGGTCAGATCGACTTCGAGACCGACTCCTGGCTCCCCGTCACCCACGCCAGCTACTGGAAGAAGTACAAGGACCGCCTGGACGACCTGGGTTCCTGGTACGGCCCCACCTCGCTGGAGCTGGCCGTCCCCTCCTACGTCAAGGACGTCAAGACCCTCGACGACCTCAAGGGCAAGGGCGCCTCGTTCAAGAACCGGATCGTCGGCATCGAGCCGAGCGCCGGCGAGTCGGCCCTGCTGAAGGACAAGATCCTGCCGGGGTACGGCCTGGACGGCGAGTACAAGGTGGTCGACGGCTCCACGCCCTCGATGCTGGCCGAGCTGAAGCGCGCGTACGCCAAGAAGGAACCGATCGTGGTTCCGCTCTGGTCGCCGCACTGGGCCTACGACGATTACGACCTGACGAAGCTCAAGGACACCAAGAACCTCTGGGGCAAGGGCGACGGCATCCACACCCTCTCCCGCAAGGGCTTCGCCGCCGACAACCCCGAGGCCGCGTCCTGGCTGAAGAACTTCACGATGAGTGAGAAGCAGCTCACCAGCCTGGAGGCCGAGATCCAGAAGGCCGGCGCGGGCAAGGAGCAGGACGCCGTCCGCACCTGGCTGAAGGCCAACCCCGACGCCGCCGCCAAGTGGACCCCGTCGGCGAAGGCGTCCAAGGCCGCCGACGGCAAGGACGAGCGCGCCCGCGCGCTGAACGTCGCCTGGTTCCCGTGGGAGGAGGACATCGCCGCCACCTACCTGTGGAAGGCGGTCCTGGAGCAGCGCGGCTACACCATCAACCTCAAGCAGTTCGAGGTCGGACCGATGTACGCGGCGATGTCGCGCGGCCAGATCGACGTCCAGTTCGACGGCTGGCTGCCCTACACGCAGGCGAACTACTGGAAGAAGTACAAGAACGACCTGACCGACGTCGGTTCCTGGTACGGCCCCACCTCCATCGAGATCGCGGTGCCCTCCTACGTCAAGGACGTGAAGACGCTCGCCGATCTCAAGGGCAAGTCCTCGCAGTTCAAGGGGCGCATCGTCGGCATCGAGCCCGGCACCGCCACCATGGAGAACCTGAAGAACAACGTGCTGCCGGCCTACGGGCTGGACAAGGAGTACAAGGTCGTCGACTCCTCCACCCCCGGCATGCTCGCCGAGCTGAAGCGGGCGTACGCGAAGAAGGAGCCGATCGCCGTCGTGCTCTGGACCCCGCACTGGGCGTACGACCAGTACGACCTCACCAAGCTGGCGGACCCGAAGAAGGGCTTCGGCACCGGTGACCGGCTGCACACGGTCGCGAGCAAGGAGTTCCCGGAGAACTACCCGCAGCTCACGAAGTGGTTCAAGGACTTCAAGCTGAGCGAGGACCAGCTCGCCGGACTGGAGAACGGCATCGCCAAGGCCGGTACCGGTCACGAGGAGGAAGCCGTGAAGTCCTGGATGGGCGCCCATCCGGGAATCGTGGACGCGATGGCGCCGCAGTAGCGGCCCGAAGCTCGTCCGCGCAGGTCAGGGGTGGTCAACGCCGAAAGGCGGGGGCCACCCCCCGCGCGTTGCCGGAACTTCTCCTCGGTGAGGGAATCGCGCAACCATGTGCGTAAGGTGCTGGCAGCCGGGAGGATGGCCGGGCGGGAGGGAGCGGACATGGGCGAGAAGGACGAGAAGGAAGCACTGCGGGTGGGCGCCGCCGTGCGCCGGCGCCGAAGAAGCCTGGGGCTCACGCTGGCCGCCGTGGCCGCGCGCAGCGGCCTCTCGGTGCCCTTCCTCAGCCAGATCGAGAACGAGCGGGCCCGGCCCAGCGCCCAGTCGCTCACCCGGGTCGCCGGGGCGCTGGAGACCACCACCGCCAAGTTGCGCGAGGCCGCCGACTCGGCGCGCGCCGTGGACGTGGTGCGCGGCGGCGACGAGGACGGTGCCCGCCGGGTGGTGCGCGGACGCCACCAGCTCAGCGCCCTGGAGTTCATCGGGGAGCAGGACCTCGGCCGCGAGTTCCAGCACCGCAACGACGAGCTCATGTACGTCGTCGAGGGCGCCGTCGAGGTGGAGGCGGAGGGCCAGGCCTACCGCCTGGACCGCGGCGACACGCTCTTCCTCTCCGGCGGGGTGCGCCACCGCTGGCGGGCCACCCTTCCCGGCACCCGGCTGCTGGTCGTCGCGGTGGCCGAGCACATCGACGCCACCTACGACTCCCGCCGCTGAGGGGCCCGGGGCACGACCCGGGCACCCGGCCCCGCTCCGGGCAGCCGGACGCCGGCCGGCGCTCAGCCCGTCACGACGGGGCGTGCCGCTACGGGCGGCGCGAGCAGCGCGCCACCGCGCAGGCCCCGTACGGTACGCGCCCCGGCCACCGCCCACGCGGCCACCAGGCAGACGAAGAGCGCCTCGGCCAGCCAGCCGAAGGCGTGCAGCCCGGTGTGGCGGGCCAGACCCGCCGCCCCGGTCACGCAGGTGCCGAGCGGGAAGGTGAAGCCCCACCACGTCATCGCGAAGCTCATCCCGGCCCGCAGGGCGCGCACGGTGAGGGCCGTCGAGAGGGCCAGCCAGAGCAGCGCGAATCCCATGACCGGCACCCCGTAGAGCACCGCGAGTGCCCCGAGCCCGGTCGCGTACGGGGCGCCCACCGTGCCCGGCGCCACGTCGGCCAGCTGGTTCACGGCGGTGGTCGACTGGCCGAGCGGCCCCAGCACCAGGAAGAGCGTCGGTGTCAGCGCGAGGGGAAGCGGGCCGTGGTGCAGCAGCCGCGCCAGGACCAGGGGGAGCACGGCGAGGGTCGCCAGCAGTGTCAGCCCGAACATCGCGTAACAGCCGAGGAGCAGTGCCTCACGCCCCTGGCCGGCCGGGAGGTGCCGGATCAGCAGCGGGCCGAGCGAGGCGGAGACCAGGGGCGGGACCAGCGGCAGCAGCCACGCGGGGGCGGCGCTGCCGACGTCGATGCGGTGGCGCACCACCATCAGGTACGGCACGGTCACCGCGACGGCGAGCCCCAGCACCGAGCCCGCCGTGTACAGCACCACGTCGGCCACGAGCGCGACCCGCTCGCCCAGCACCGGCGTCCCGGCGACCATCGTCGCGCCGCCCACCGAGAGCAGCGCCATCGGCAGACAGCCGAGGAACGGGGCGACCGCCGGGTCCAGCAGATGGGTCCGGGCCTGGTCACGGTGGTGGAGCCAGTGCCCGGTACGGGCGGTGAGCACGGCCACCAGCAGGACGGCGGAGAACGCCCAGACGACGGTGCACGCGCCGCGCAGCCCGGGAACGTCCACCGGGAGCGCCTCACCGGCGCTCGCCAGGATCGCGGTGCCCATCACCGTCGCGTACCAGTTCGGGCCGAAGTGGCGCAGCGACGGCATGCGTGGGGCATCGGAGTGCGCGGCGTCAGAACCCGGGAGGCCGGGACGCGTGATCGGCGGCCGGGTCAGGGTCCGCTCATGGATGGCCATTACATGATTATCTCCCGCGTACTCCACCCCACCAGACACTTCGTGTCTATGAGGTCATAAGCTGACGTTATGCCCCGCCTCGACGACGACCCCGCCCGCATACCCCTGTCCCATCGCGTCCCCGACCTCGGGGCGCTGGAACTGCTGCTCTCCGTCGCCCGCCACGGCAGCCTTGGCCGCGCCGCCAAGGAGCTCGGCATCAGCCAGCCCGCCGCCTCGGGCCGGGTCCGCACGATGGAACGGCAACTCGGAGTCGCCCTGCTCGACCGATCGCCCCGCGGCTCCACACTCACCGACGCCGGCGCCCTGGTCACCGACTGGGCCCGCCGGATCGTCGAGGCGGCCGAGGCCTTCGACGCGGGCGCCCAAGCGCTCCGGGACCGGCGGGACTCCCGGCTGCGGGTCGCGGCCAGCATGACGATCGCCGAGTACCTCCTGCCGGGCTGGCTGATCGCGCTGCGCGCCGAACGCCCCGGCACCGCCGTCTCGCTGCTCGCGGGGAACTCCGTACAGGTGGCCCGCCGGCTCCTTCTCGGTGAGGCCGACCTCGGGTTCGTGGAGGGCCTCACCACTCCGGAGGGGCTCGACGGCACGGTCGTCGCCCACGACCGCCTGGTGGTCGTCGTCGCCCCCGTCCACCCCTGGGCCCGCCGCCGTACCCTGCTGACCCCGCAGGAACTCGCCGCGACCCCGCTGATCCTCCGCGAGCGGGGCTCCGGTACCCGCCAGGTCCTGGACGCGGCCCTCGCCGGCCACGGCGGTCTGGCCCAGCCGCTCCTCGAACTCTCCTCCACGACCGCCGTGAAGAGCGCGGCCGAGAGCGGCGCCGGACCGTGCGTCCTGAGCGAACTGGCCCTCGGCGAGGAACTCTCCGCCCGCCGGCTCGTCCCCGTCCCGCTCACCGGCGTACGCCTCCGGCGCCAGCTGCGGGCCGTCTGGCCCACCGGACACCGCCCCGCCGGCCCCGCCCGCGACCTGCTCTCGCTGACGGCACGGACGGGCTGAACGCCCGGCGGGCCGGTCGCTCTACTGATCCCGCCGGTGTACGACCGTGCCGGCGAGGGCCACCGCCCCCAGAGCCCAGGCGGCGTAGACGATCCAGGCGCCGGTGGACGTCCACGGGTAGGGGACCGGTGGGGTGAAGGGGATCTCCATCAGCCGGTGCCACGCGCTCATCGGGAGGGCGTGGTTGAGGACGGCCGACCAGTGGTGGTCCTCGCTGAAGAGGAAGGGTGCCAGCAGCAGGACGACGACGCCTGCGACGATCGACGTTCCGGCGTGCCGCAGCACGGCGCCGATCCCCATGCCGACCACGGCGCAGACGGGTGCGAGCAGGGCCGACGCGAGGACGGCGCGAAGGGCCCCCGGGTGGTCGATGGAGACGCCCACGTCCCTCAGGCCCAGGATCGCCTGGGTCGTGCAGAAGGAGACGAGCGCGACCACGGCACCGAACACGGTCATGACCCCCGCCGTGACCGCGAGCTTCGCCGCCATCACCGACCGCCGTGCGGGGACCGCGGTGAAAGTGGTGCGGATCTGGCCCGTGCTGTACTCGCCGGCGATCGCGACGGCGCCGATGGCAAGGGTCGCGAGGGCGAAGACGATACTCGCGTCGTCGGTGAAGACGCTCTGCACGGGGATGCCGTCCCGGACGAACTCCCGCGCGTGGCTGCCGGCGTTCTGTTCGTTCCAGTAGTGGTAAGTGTCGTACGCCTGGCCCACGTTGAAGCCGATGGCCGCCAGCGCGGTCACCAGGTACACCCACGGGGCCGAGCGCAGCGACCACGTCTTCAGCCACTCGGCGGCGATCAGGTCGCAGAAGCGTACGGCGTTCATCGGGAGTCCTTGGCGGCGTACTCGACGCTGTCGGCGGTGAGTTCCATGAAGGCTTCCTCCAGGGACGGGCGGCGCGTGGTCAGTTCGTGCAGCAGCACCCGGTGCCGGAAGGCCAGTTCGCCGATCCGGGGCGCGGGCAGGCCGGTGACGACGAGCAGGCCGCCGTCGGCGCGTACGGTCGCGCCCTCGGCCGTCAGCAGCGGAGTCAGCGCCGCGGCGTCCGAGGCCCGTACGGTGACGGAGTCGCCGCCGGCGCGGGCGGCGAAGTCCGCCAGGCTCTGTGCGGCGATGAGCGCGCCCCGGCCGACGACGACGAGTTCGTCGGCGGTGTGTTCCATCTCCGACATCAGGTGGCTGGAGACGAAGACGGTGCGCCCTTCCGCCGCCAGCCGCCGGAACAGCCCGCGAACCCACTTCACGCCCTCGGGGTCGAGGCCGTTGAGCGGCTCGTCGAAGAGCAGCACCGGCGGGTCGCCGAGGAGAGCGGTGGCGATGCCGAGGCGCTGCCTCATGCCGAGCGAATAGCCGCCGACACGGCGCCGGGCGGCGTCGGTCAGGCCGACCTCCGCCAGGACCTGATCGACCCGGCTGCGCGGGATGCGGTTGCCGCGCGCCAGGGCGGCGAGGTGTGCCCGGCCGGTACGGCCGCCGTGGACGTCGTTCGCGTCGAGCAGGGCGCCGACGTGACGGAGGCCTCGCGGGCGGTCGCGGAAGCGCACGCCGCCGACGGTGACGGTGCCGGAGGTCGGCTCGTGCAGGCCCAGGGCGAGTCTCAGGGTGGTGGACTTCCCGGCGCCGTTCGGACCGAGGAACCCGGTGACACGGCCCGGTCGGACGGTGAAGGTCAGAGTGTCCACGGCGGTCTTCCCGCCGTATCTCTTGGTGAGTTCGCTGGCTTCGATCATGGCGTCAACGATGGCGGCCGGGGCCGAGAGGGGGCATCCGCTCCCGGTCGACAATCGTGCGCCGCGGATGTCAGCCACGGTCGCGGGGGTGTCACCCGTGGTTGTACGACCATGGCCCGATGACCTGGCCCACCGCGGCCCTTAGGATCGCCGCATGTCAGCGCACCCCGGCCAACCGCCGCTGCTCAAGCGCTTGTCGCCCGGCCGCTGGACGGCACTCGTCTGGGCCGGGGCGATGGGCTTCGCGTTCGTCGACGAGTTCCTCGTCCTGCCGGGCGACAGCGCCCGCGACGACAAGGCCGCCTCCGCCTTCGCCCCGACGCTCGTGAGCTGGCCGATTCTGCTGGCCGCCGTAGCCCTGGTGCCGGTTTCCTGTCGGCTGATGGAGCGCCGGCCGCTGACGTCCTACGCCCTGCTGCTGCTCGGCTCGGCCCTCGGGGCGGCGCTGCTGGGCCAGGCGGCCGAGTTCCCGCTGGTGCAGTTTCTGGCACCGGACGTCGCCCTGTACTTCATCGCAGCCGCCACACCCCGCCGCGGCTCGGCCCGCGCGGCGGGAATGGCGTTCGTGGTCCTGGTGATCCCGCTGACGGTGCGGTTGTACGGGGGCGGCACCATCAATACCGCCGGGCAACTCGCCGTGGCCCTCACGGTGCTGGTCGCCTGGCTGCTCGGCGACTCCGCCCACCAGTCCCGGCTCCACACCGAGCAGGTCAGAGCCCAGGCAGCCACTCAGGCCGTGACCGAGGAACGGCTGCGCATCGCCCGAGAGCTGCACGACATCGTCGCGCACACCCTCGGCATCGTCGCCCTGCAGTCCGGCGCGGCCCGCCGGGTCATCGACAGCCAGCCGCTACGGGCCCGGGAGGCGCTCGGTGAGGTGGAGAAGGCGAGCCGGGAGACCCTGTCGGGGTTGCGGCGGATGCTCGGCGCGCTGCGTGCGGCGGACTCCGCGCAGATCCCGCCGCGCGAAGCACCCGGCCTGGACGACCTCGACCGACTGGCCGCGGCCACCACGGCCGCGGGGGTACGGGTGGTAGTGGAGTGGAAGGGGGAGCGGCGGCCGCTGCCACCGGACCTCGACCTGTCCGCGTACCGCATCGTCCAGGAGTCGGTCACCAACGTCGTCCGGCACGCCGACGCCCGCTCCTGCCTGGTGCGCATCGACTCCCGGGAGGCGGAGATCGTCCTTGAGATCACCGACGGTGGCCGCGGCCCGGGCAACGCGTCCACGGCCGGCTACGGCCTCGCCGGTATGCGCGAGCGTGTCGCCCTGCTGCACGGTGAGTTCACCGCGGGGCCGCGTCCCGGGGGCGGCTTCCACGTGGCGGCCCGGCTTCCCCTTCCGGTGCCCAGGCACCACGACCGGACGGAGGTGGCGGCACCGTGACCGTCCGCGTTCTGCTCGCCGACGACCAGCCGCTGGTCCGAACCGCCCTGCAGATGGTCATCACCGACGCCCCGGACCTGGAAGTGGTCGGCGAGGCGGGCGACGGCGCCGAAGCCGCCGCGCTCGCCGAGACGCTGACCCCCGACGTCGTCGTCATGGACATCCGCATGCCCGGCACCGACGGCATCGAGGCCACCAGGCGCATCACCGCAGGCCCGAGCGGCACCCGCGTGCTGATGCTGACCACCTTCGACGACGACGAGTACGTCTACGGCGCCCTGCGCGCGGGCGCTTCCGGCTTCATCGTCAAGGACATGGCCCTCGACGACATCCTTGCCGCCGTCCGCGTCGTCGCCGCCGGCGACAGCCTCATCGCGCCCGGCGTCACCCGCCGCCTGATCGCCGAGTTCGCCGACCGACGTCCGCCCACGGCGACGACGCCCGCCCCGCCGCGCCGCCTCACCGGCATCACCGACCGCGAGCGTGAGGTACTCACCCTCATCGGCAGCGGCCTGACCAACGCCGAGATCGCCGAGAAGCTGTGCATCAGCGGCGCCACCGCCAAGACGTACGTGACCCGCCTGCTCTCCAAGCTCGGTGCCCGCGACCGAGTGCAACTCGTCATCCTCGCCTACGAGGCGGAACTGGTGACCGTCAACCCTTAGGGGTCTCTCGCTCCGGCCGTGCCGGGCTCGCGTGCCCCGGCGCCGCACCTCGCGGCGTCGTCCCTCACGGGCCCGGGCCGGGGGAAGGCAGCGCCGCCGGGCCGCCCGGCTCCTCCCCGACCAGCGCCACCCCCGAGAGCCCGAGCCGCTGCGCACCCTCGGCGAGCGAGGCGATCGTGTGCGCGGCCGCCCGGTAGCCGAGCCCGGCGGGAGGGTGGATGTTGGAGACGCAGTTGCGCTCCGCGTCCCGCCGCCCGGTCCGGGGCGCGTACGTCAGATAGACGCCGAGGCTGTCGGCGGCGCTGAGCCCGGGGCGTTCGCCGATCAGTACGAGCACCAGCCGGGCGCCCACCCGTTCCCCGATCTCGTCCCCGAGTGCCACCCGCGCCTGGGAGGCGAGGACCACCGGGACCGACTCGCGGCCCCCGCCGCGCTCGCCGCTCCCGCCGGTGAGCAGCGGCACCAGCTCGTCCAGCAGCGGCAGCGCGTGGCGCCGGACCGCGGTGGCCGAGAGCCCGTCCGCGATCACCACCAGCGTTCCACCGCCGGGCAGCCCCGCCAGGCGCGGCCCGTCCTCCCGGTGCAGCCGCCGCCCCAGGTCCGGGCGGCGCAGATAGGCCGCACGGTCCGGGGCGGCGCTGCGCACCTCGGCGACCGGATGGCCCGTGAGACCCGGCCGCAGAGCCGCGAAGTCCACCGCCTGATGCACCGCGTCCCGCGCTTGGGCGTGCGCCGCCTGGAACTCCAGCAGATGCCGGACCGGCAGCCCGTGGCCCGTCCGCCCGAGCCCCACCCGGGCCGGGGTGTGGAGCCGCAGCGGCTCCCAGGGATCGGGGCTCCGGCTCTCCTCCGGGCCCGTCACGCTTCCCCGATCATCGCGGCGAGTCCGGAGACCAGCGGGCTGTGCGCGACCGGCGCCACCACCCGGCCCTCGGAGTCGTACATCCCCATCCGCCCCAGCCACGCCTCGAACTCCGGCGCGGGACGCAGTCCCAGCACCGACCTCACGTACAACGCGTCGTGGAAGGAGGTGGACTGGTAGTTCAGCATCACGTCGTCCGAGCCGGGGACCCCCATCACGAAGGTGCAGCCCGCCACGCCGAGCAGCGTCAGCAGGCTGTCCATGTCGTCCTGGTCGGCCTCGGCGTGGTTGGTGTAGCAGACGTCGACGCCCATCGGCAGACCGAGCAGCTTGCCGCAGAAGTGGTCCTCCAGGCCCGCCCGGACGATCTGCTTACCGTCGTAGAGGTACTCCGGGCCGATGAAGCCGACCACCGTGTTGACCAGCAGCGGACGGAACCGGCGCGCCACCGCGTACGCGCGGGCCTCCAACGTCTGCTGGTCGACGCCGTGATGGGCGTCGGCGGAGAGCGCGCTGCCCTGGCCGGTCTCGAAGTACATGACGTTGTCGCCCAGTTCGCCCCGGCCCAGCGAGAGCCCCGCGTCGTGCGCCTCCGCGAGCAGGGCCAGATCGACGCCGAAGGCACGGTTGGCGGCCTCGGTCCCGGCGACGGACTGGAAGACCAGATCCACCGGCGCGCCCCGCTCGATCGCCCGGAGCGTGCGGGTGACATGGGTGAGTACGCAGGTCTGCGTCGGGATCGCGTACCGCTGCCGGATCTCGTCCGTCAGCCTCAGCAGATCCGTCACCGAGGCCAGGGAATCGGAGGCCGGGTTGATGCCGATGACCGCGTCCCCGCAGCCGTACAGCAGCCCGTCGAGCACCGAGGCGGCGACGCCCCGGGGATCGTCCGTGGGGTGGTTGGGCTGGAGGCGCACCGAGAGCCGCCCCGGCAGCCCGATCGTGTTCCGGAACCGGGTGACGACCGTGCACGCCCGGGCGACCTGGATCAGGTCCTGGTTGCGCATCAGCTTGCTCACCGCCGCGGCCATCTCCGGGGTGATCCCCGGCGCCAGCGCGGCCAGGACCTCTGGGGTCGCCCGGTAGGAGAGCAGCCAGTCGCGGAACTCGCCGACCGTCATCCCGGCGACCGGCGCGAAGGCCCCGGAGCCGTGGGTGTCGACGATCAGCCGGGTGACCTCGTCGTCCTCGTAGGGCACCACCGGGTCTTCGAGGAAGGTCCGCAGCTCCACCTCGGCCAGCGCGATCCGGGCCGCCGTCCGCTCCGTGTCGCTCCGCGCGGCGACCCCCGCCAGCTCGTCCCCCGAACGCGCCGGACCGGCTCGCCCGAGCAACTCCCGCAACCCGTCGAACCGGAAACCGGCCACCCCTACGGACGCCGTGTACTGGGGCATGGCCGCACTCCTTCACCGCCGCGGTCGAGATCCCGAGCCTGCCACAGCCGGGCGGACGCGGGCGGGCGGCGCTCAGAGGAACGTCTGCCCCTCGCCCCGGTACGTCGGTACGGTGGCGGTGATCCGGTCACCCTCGATCAGCTGCAACGCGTCGAACCGCTCGCACAGTTCGCCCGCCTTCGCGTGCCGGAACCACACCTTGTCGCCGATCAGCAGATCGTCGGCGACCGACCCCAGCAGCGGCGTCTGGACCTCACCCGGCCCCTCCTGCGGGTCGTAGCGCAGCCCGTGCGGCAAGTACGGGACGGGGAGCCGGTCCGTGCCCGCCGCGCCCGACGCCGGATAGCCACCGCCGAGCACCGTCACCACGCCCACCCCCGGCCTGCGGACGACGGGCTGCGCGAAGAGCGCCGCCGGACGGCCGGAGAACGACGTGTAGTTGTCGAAGAGCCGGGGGACGTACAGCCCCGAACCCGCCGCGATCTCCGTCACCGCGGACTCGGCGGCGGTGTGCTGCACACTGCCGGTGCCACCACCGTTCACGAACTCCAGATCCGGCACCACCGCACGCACCGCGCGGACCACCTCGGCGCGGCGCACCACCAGTTCCCTGCGGGCCGTCGCCTGCATCAGCCGGATCGCCCGGGACCGCAGCGGACGCCCGGAGACCGCGTCCCCGACCCCCGCGATGTGTCCCTCGTACGCCATCAGGCCCACCAGGCGGAAGCCCGGACGCCGCGCCACCGACCGCGCGAGATCGGCGAGTTGAGCGGGGGAGCGCAGCGGCGAGCGCAGCGCGCCCACCCTGACCCGGCCACCCAGCAGGCGCAGCGAGGTGTCCAGCTCCAGAGCGACGCGGATCTCCTCGGTGCCGCCCGCGCGCGACGCGTCGATCAGCTCCAGCTGCGCCGGGTCGTCCACCATCACCGTCACCGCGGCGGCGAGCTTCGGATCCGCCGCCAGCTCGGCGAAGGCCGAACGGTCGGCGGAGGGGTAGGCGAGCAGCACGTCGTCGAAGCCCGCCCGGGCCAGCCAGAGCGACTCCGCCATGGTGAAGGACATGATCCCCGCGAACCCGGGCCGGGCGAGAACCCGTTCCAGCAGGGCCCGGCAGCGGACGGACTTGCTCGCCACCCTGACCGGCTTCCCGCCGGCGCGGGCGACGAGGTCGTCCGCGTTGGCGTCGAAAGCCTCCAGGTCGACCACCGCGATCGGTGCGTCGAGATGGGCGGTGGCCCGGTCGTAACGGGTCCTGTCGGTGGCGCGCACAGTCATGTCGGCAGCTTGCCAGAGAGTCTTACCCATCGGTAAGGGGCTGCGGGAGAATAGCTGCTCCGGGACGTCTCGTCGCGTCGGACCCGGCCCTTCCGTCCCGCCCCGGGACCGGCCGGCGCGGACGCGGCGCCCGGACGGACTCGTTCCCCGCGGCTCGCCCGCAGCCCGTAGAGTGACCGGCACGCGGCGACCGACGGGCGTGCCCGGGTGCGTGTTCCGCGAGCGGTACGCGAGGTGAACCAGGGGGACGGATGAGTACCGAGGCGCAGCACGCTCCCGTGCCGCCCCGCCCACCGGCCCCGCCCGGCGCCCCCGCCCCGCCCGGCGGCTCCGCCGCTCCGGGCGCGCCCGCGGCTCCCGAGCCGTCCGTACCCGCCGCGCCCGCGACCCCACCCGCTCCACCCGCCCCGAACGCGCCCCCCTCCGCGCCGGCCGCGCCCCCTGCTGTACCGACCGCACCTCCCACCACTCCTTCCGGGCAAGCCGCCCCCGGCCCTACCGTGCCCGCGCAGGGTTCCGCGCCCGCCGCGCCGGCCGGGCAGGTCCCGTCCGAGACCACCAGGCGCCTGCGCCCGGCCCGCCCCGCGTCCTCGGCGGCGCCGGCCGCCTCCGCGCCGCCGTTCGCCGCTGCTCCGCCGTTCGCCGCTGCTCCGCCGGTCGCACCCGCGGCGACCGCGGCCGAGACGACCACCCGGTTGAGGCCCGTCCCGGCCGGTCCTCCGCGTCCCGCGCCGCACGCCCCGCCGTCCCCGCCCCCGGCCGCTCCCGCCCGGCCCTCCGTCTCTCCGCCTTCCGCCGCCCCGCGCCCCGTTCCGCCGCCCCCCGTTCCGCCGCAGCCCGCCGCCCGGCGCAGGACCGTCGGAGCGGTCGACCTCACCCCGCCGCCGGGCGCCCCGTACGGCGGGCCGCCGGCCCCGTACGGCGTTCGGCCGCCCGGCGCGTACCCCGTACCGCCGCGCTACGGCTTCCCCGAGACGCCGATGGAGACGACGACCCGGCTGCGGCCGATCAAGCCGGAGCCCCGGCAACGGGCCAGGACCGCAGCAGCGGCCGCCTGCGTCGTGCTCGGGCTGGGGCTGATCGGCGGCGCGGTGGCCGGGTCCTGGCTCACCGACGACGCCTCGGCATCGTCCGGCGGGGACACCTCGTGGTCCACCGCCCGCAGCGCCTGGCACAGCCTCCCCGTCGACACGCTCTTCCCCCGGACCCTCCAGGGCAGGGGGACCGGACCGGGCGGCGCCGACCGGGTCTGGACCCGGCTCGGGGTGGCCGCCGACGGCGACTGCGCCGAGGCGCTCGACCCGTTGCTGGTACGCGCCCTCGGCCCGGTCGGCTGCGCACGCGTGGTCCGCGCCACCTACACCGACGCGACGCGGTCCGGCGTCGTCACCGTCGGCATGGTCTTCACCGAGGCGGACGCCGAAGCGATGCGGGCGCTCGGCACCAGGTTCGCCGACCAGAAGCTCGGCGGGCGCAAGGATCTGATGCCCCGTACCTACCCCGTCGCGGGCACCGTCGCCGAGGGGTTCGGGGCCGCGCAGCGTGCCAGCTGGACGACGCACGTCCTCACCGAGGAGCCCGTACTCGTGTACGCGGTCTCCGGATTCGCGGACGGACGGGCCGTCCACGACCCGCAGCCCGCCGCCGCGGCCATGGCCCGGGGCGCCACCACCGCCGTCGCGGAGGCGGGCCTGGGCAACGACGCCGAGGGCGTGGCCGACGGGGTGGAACGCGCTCTGCGCGTGACGCTCGCCGACCTGACGGAGGAGAAGCCGCGATGAGCACCCGTTTCCCCGGCGCCCGTGTCCCCGCCGCCCGGTCCGGGGCCGCCCGGGCCCTCGCCGCCGTGTGCGCGGCAGGGCTGCTCGCGCTGCTGCCCGCCACCCCCGCACGGGCAGACGCCATCCGCGACCAGCAGTGGGCCCTCGCCGCTCTCCACACCGACCAGGCCTGGCGGACGACCAAGGGCGAGGGCATCACCGTCGCGGTGCTCGACACGGGTGTCGACGACACCCACCCCGACCTGGCCGGCGGGGTGCTCCCCGGCAAGGACCTCATCGGGTTCGGGGCGGGCCCCGGCGACAAGGCCTGGGCCCTGCACGGCACCGCCATGGCCGGCATCATCGCCGGACACGGCAACGGCCCCGGCCAGAGCGACGGCGTCCTCGGCGTCGCGCCCGGGGCGAAGATCCTGCCGGTCCGGGTGATCCTCGAATCCGCCGACACCTCCCGGTCGAAGGCGCGCACGTCCCGGGGCACCGCCCTGGCCGACGGCATCCGCTGGGCCGCCGACCACGGCGCCGACGTCATCAACCTGTCACTGGGCGACGACAGCAAGTCCGCCCACGCGGACGCCTCCGAGGACAACGCCATCCAGTACGCCCTCGCCAAGGGCGTCTCCGTCGTCGCCTCGGCGGGCAACAGCGGGGAGAAGGGGGACAGCACCTCCTACCCGGCGGCCTACCCCGGCGTCATCGCCGTCGCCGCCGTCGACAAGTACGGCACCCACGCCTCCTTCTCCACCCGGCGCTGGTACGCCACCGTCAGCGCGCCCGGCTTCGACATCGTCGTCGCCAACCCGGACCGGCACTACTACATCGAGTGGGGCACCTCGGCCGCCGCGGCCTTCGTCTCCGGCGCCGTGGCCCTGGTTCGGGCCGCCCACCCGGACCTCACCCCGGCGCAGATCAAGACGCTCCTCGCGAAGACGGCCCGCGACGCGCCGGCCGGTGGCCGGGACGACGCCTACGGCTACGGCATCGTCGATCCGGCGGCGGCTGTCGCGGCGGGCAAGGGCGCCGCACTGGCGGACAACAAGGCCGCTTCCGCCGGCTACGGCAAGAAGTACTTCGGCGCCGGTCCCGACCCCGAGTCGGGCGACGGCGGACCGGCCGCCTGGACCGCCCCCGCCGCCGGTGCGGCGGGCGTCCTGTTCCTGGTGGGCGCCGTCGTGCTGTGGCGCGGCAGGAGCCGCCCGGCGCCCCGGTTCGGCTGACCGCGCCCGCCCGGAGCCGTCAGACCGCGGGGCGGCCCGGAGCCGCCGGGCCGCAAGGCCGCCGGGAGCCGCGCGGCTTGCCCGGTCAGCCCGCCGCGGCGACGGCCTCCACCGCGGCCTTCGCCGCCGCCTCGACCAGGGTGATGCCCGCCTGCTGGGTGGCGTGCCCGTCGCTGAGCACGGCCACCAGATACGTCCTGCCGCCCGACTCGACCCGCCCCACGCTGTTGATGTCCCACAACCCGGTGGTGGTCCGGGGCATCCAGCCGTTCTTCAGCAGCGCGTCGGTGCCCGCGGCGGACACGCCCCACCGCTGGTCGGCCTCCACCTGGCCCATCAGCTCCTGGACGTACGCCCGCGAGTCCGCCGACAGCGCGCCGCTCTCGTCGGAGCCCTCGGCGAAGACCGACTCCAGCAGCCGCACCTGGTCGGCCGCGGTGGTCTGGCTCAGTCCCCACGCGTGAGAAGCGGTGGTACCGGTCAGCCCCAGCCGTTCGTTCGCCGCGTCGAGCGCGCTCTCGCCGCCGACCACCTGGAGGAGCCGCGTAGCCGAGGCGTTGTCGCTGTTCTCGATCATGGTGGCCGCCGCGGCCCGCTCGCTCGCGGTCAGTTCCCGCCCCTCGTCCTGCGCGGTCAGCAGCAGAGCGGCCAGGATGTCCACCTTCACGATGCTGGCGGTGTCGAAGGTCTGCCCGGCGGCGCTCTCGTACGCCCCGCCCGCACCGCTCTCCGTGTCGAGCACGGCCACCGAGAGCCGCGCGTCCCCGGCCACCGGCCGGACGGCCGCCGCCACAGTCGCGTCGTAGTCCACTTCGAGCTCCTCGCTCGCCGTCGCGGAAGGTGTACCGGCCCCGGTGGACGGCTCCCGCGACGAGGCCGAGGCTACCGATGCCGCTGGGGCGTCCGCGCCGTCCGCCGCGTGGCTCGTCAGATACGCGCCGCCCGCAGCCGTACCGGCCAGCACGACGATCGCGGTCACCGAGGCGGACATCACTGACCTGCGTATTCTCAGACGGGGCATGGCCGCACGCTAGGAAGCGCGACTGAGAGGAGCCTGTGGCGAACCTGTCGTCCCGGTGAGAAAACGGACCCACTACGCTCGTCCCGTGGAGCTCAAGAACATCCCGGACCCCGGTTTCTCCGACGACGACGGCACCGCCGCCCCCGAGCTGACGGCGGCGCTCACCGCGTGGTCCGAGGACAGGTCGGCCGTCGGACCGGTGCTCGCCGCCCTCCGCGACGCCCGGCTCCTGGTGCCCGTCGTCGCCGTCCTCGGCGAGGTCGAGGAGGACGAGAACGGGCTGCGCCGCGAGAAGACCAGCGACATGGCCGTCCCCACCCTCACGGCGGGGAACCGGCGCGCGCTGCCCGCCTTCACCTCCACCGCCTCCCTGGCCCTCTGGGACCCGCAGGCCCGCCCCGTCGCCGTACCCCTGCACCAGGCGCTGCAGGCAGCCGCGCACGAGAAGGCGGACACGATCGTGCTGGACCTCGCCGGTCCCGTCGCCTTCGAGCTGTCCGGCTCCGCCCTGCGCGCCCTCGCCGAGGGCCGGACCGGTGCCGGCCCGCTGGACGACCCCGCCGTCGTCACGGCCGTACGGGACGTCGTCGCGGCCGAGCCCGCCGTGCTCCGCGCCCACCTGGGCCCCGGGAAAGCCGACGGCACCCTCGCGCTCGTCCTCGCCCCGGGAGCGGTCCCCGCGGAGGCGGCACGACGGGTGGTCTCCGCGCTGTCCGCCAGCGAGGTGCTGCGCGCCCGGCTCGTACGCGGCCTCGACCTCGCCCTGCTGCCGGCCGACGCGCCCACCCCGGGCGAGGCACTCTTCACCCGCTGACCGCTGTGTTGGGGCGCCTGGGGCATGTGGGACCCTGCTGGGGCTCAGTGTGACGCTTCATCAGGGGGGAACCTTGAACTCGGACAATCCGGCGCCGGACGGCGGGAGGCCGCGCAGTCTGCTCCGCCGAGTGGGCATCGTGGCGATCCCGGTGGGCATCGTCGCGGGCGTCGTCGCCCTGGTGGCCGCCCTCCTGGATTCGGAGGGCTATCTGCCGGGTGGCGCGATGGTCCGCAGTTGGGAGGCCCCGCGGGATCTGAACGCCGCTGACCACGGCAACGGCGGATGGCTGGTGGGCGACACCGTGATCCGTACCCGCTTCGACGCGGTGACCGGCTTCGGCGCGGCCGACGGCAAGCAGCGCTGGGAGTACGTCGTACCCGGCCGTGCCGAGATATGCGCCGTCAGTACCACCGCGGCGGACGGGGTCGGTCTGATCGCCTACGGCGAGGACGGTGACCTGGAGAAGGGCGGCGGCTGCGTCACCGCGGCCGCGATCGACCTGCGGACCGGGGACGAACTGTGGCACACCCCGGTCGCCGCGGACGCGGACGTCCTCCAGGAGCAGCCGGACCTGGTCGCGGTGGGTGGCGGACTCGCCGTACTGCGCGACGGCGACCCGCACTGGACGTACCCCGACGACGTGTACAACGACCCGGGGGAGCGGCTGGCGGGCGACGAGGCGTTGCGGGCCGTCGACGCCCGTACCGGCGCGGCGCGGTGGAAGGCGGCCGTGCCCGAGGGCTGCGTGCCGTACCGCGCTTCGGCGTCGGACACCCAGGTCCTCGCCGTACTGGCCTGCGACCGGACGGACCTGGAACTGGCCGCCTTCGGCCCGGCGGACGGTGCGCTGCGCTGGCGGGTGCCGCTCGACGCGCGGCGCAGTGTCGCCGTCGACGCGGAGGTGTCCGTCCTCTCCGCGGACCCCCCGGTCGTGCAGGTCGCGGAGCGGACGGACCGCGGGGTGCACGCCTTCCTCTCCTTCACGGCGGAGGGTGCGCCGCGAGGGCGGATCGAGTTCGACGGAGCCTACGGCGAGATATCCGCGGACGCGTCGCGCGCGAAGGTCGCGGTGAGTGACGGCAGGCTCTTCGCGGTCGCCGCGTACCCGTACAAGAGCTTCACCTACGACCAGCTGGTCGCCTTCGACCTGAAGAGCGGCGACGAGGTGTGGCGCGCGAAGCCGGGGAAGCGCGATTTCTCCGGACTGTACGTGGGGGACGGCCGGGTCACCGCGGTCTCCGACCCCAACGAGAAGGGCACCTCCGACGACGACCTGCACGTCTTCGACGCGAGGACCGGCGACGAGAAGGACGACCGTTCGTTCCGCGAGGACGTGGACGACGACAGCAACGAGCTCGCCGACGTGTACATGTACAGAGGGCTGCTGATCCTCGCGCGCTGGGGCGACGCGGTGCACCCGCTGACCGCGTACAGGGAGTGGTGAGCGGCCCGGAGTGACCGGGCGCCGGACAGCACGGAGCCCGCCGTCCCCGGAGGGGAGGCGGGCTCCGCGACGTGGTTCCGGCAGCTGCCCAAGGGCTGTTCCGAAAGTAGCGCCGTCCGTCCGGAGGGCGGGTCCGGCGGTTTCCGGTGCGGGTGATCGTACGGCGGAGGGTCGCCCCGTTACTGGATGTGTCGGGGCGATCCCGACAACGCGGCGCGCGTGTGTGTCAGGTGTCGCCGGGCAGTCGGGACTTTCGCGACAGGCTTCAGCCGTAGACGGGACCGGTGTACTTCTCGCCCGGGCCGGTGCCCGGCTCGTCCGGGACGAGCGAGGCCTCGCGGAAGGCGAGCTGGAGCGACTTCAGCCCGTCCCGCAGCGGCGAGGCGTGGAAGGTGCTGATCTCGGTCGTGCTGGCGTCCAGCAGGCCGGCGAGGGCGTGCACGAGCTTGCGGGCCTCGTCGAGGTCCTTGTGCTCTTCGCCTTCCTCGGTCAGGCCGAGCTTCACGGCGGCGGCGCTCATCAGGTTGACCGCGACGGTCACGATCACCTCGACGGCCGGAACCTCCGCGATGTCGCGGGCCATGTCGTCGAAGCCGGGGTTCTCAGTGCTGGGGGCGTCACTCATGTCCCACACGATACGGCGGGTCCCACACGTTCCCGCGCGTGGGAGCGCGGTCCGGGCGGCCGGGGGGCGGTGCGGCATCCGGTTTACGTTTTCGACCGGCGGCTGCTAACCTTGTGTAACGACCGGCCGGACACCTATGTGCTCGGCCCACAAGTGGAGGCTCCGATCTCCCACCCGGTCGCCCTCAGGGCGGCGGGTCACCGGTCAGGCGGCCACCATCGTTCCGTACGGACGATGGAGCCGTCCGATGCGCCCCGCGGATTTCACGCGGCGGTGTTCCGGTATTTCCAGGAGCCCCGCCTGTGTCCCGTCCGGGGCATTTTTCGTGTCCCGGCGCGGTTGGTCTCTCGAAAACAGACGTTACGTGGCTGTCTGCCAGGCAGTCGCGTGGTGCTACCTAGGAGGATCCATCAGCGCCGAGCCCCGCATCAACGACAGGATTCGCGTTCCCGAGGTGCGACTTGTCGGACCCAGCGGCGAGCAGGTCGGGATTGTTCCGCTTGCCAAGGCCCTGGAGCTCGCACAGGAGTACGACCTCGACCTGGTCGAGGTGGCGGCGACCGCCCGCCCGCCCGTGTGCAAGCTCATGGACTACGGGAAGTTCAAGTACGAGTCGGCCATGAAGGCCCGTGAGGCGCGCAAGAACCAGGCGCACACGGTCATCAAGGAGATGAAGCTCCGGCCGAAGATCGACCCGCACGACTATGACACCAAGAAGGGTCACGTCGTCCGGTTCCTGAAGCAGGGCGACAAGGTCAAGATCACGATCATGTTCCGTGGTCGTGAGCAGTCCCGCCCGGAGCTCGGTTTCCGCCTGCTCCAGCGTCTTGCTTCGGACGTCGAGGAACTCGGCTTCATCGAGTCCAACCCCAAGCAGGACGGCCGGAACATGATCATGGTTCTGGGCCCGCACAAGAAGAAGACCGAAGCCATGGCGGAGGCCCGCGAGGCGCAGGCCGCCCGCAAGGCCGAGCGCCAGGGAAGCACTCAGGACGTCGAGTCCGAGGACGCGTCCGAGGCGCAGGCCGAGGCACCCGTCGAGGCTTCGGCCGAGACACCTTCCGAGTCGTGACCTCGGGGCCGCCATCCAGGTGGCCCCCGGTCCTCCCGGATTCCACAGAGATCTGACGCCCCTGATCACGCGGTGCCCGCACCGTGAGGGGCGCCACTGACGAGGAGATAACGGCGCGATGCCGAAGAACAAGACGCACAGCGGTACCAGCAAGCGCTTCAAGATCACCGGCTCCGGCAAGGTGCTCCGCGAGAAGGCGGGCAAGCGCCACCTCCTGGAGCACAAGTCGTCCAAGAAGACCCGCTCGCTGACCGGCACGGTCGTCGTGGCTCCGGCCGACGCCAAGAAGATCAAGAAGCTTCTCGGCAAGTGAGGTCAGGCCCCCGGTGAATCCGGGAGGCCGACCTCGATCAAACCGGGACCAATTCGTTTCCGGGCTGGGTGCGTCGAAACCGTAACCACCAGCCCCGCTGCAAGGAGTTAAAAGTGGCACGCGTCAAGCGGGCAGTAAACGCCCACAAGAAGCGCCGGGCGATCCTCGAGGCCGCCAGCGGTTACCGCGGTCAGCGTTCGCGCCTGTACCGCAAGGCCAAGGAGCAGGTCACCCACTCCCTGGTCTACAACTACAACGACCGCAAGAAGCGCAAGGGCGACTTCCGTCAGCTCTGGATCCAGCGCATCAACGCCGCTGCCCGCCAGAACGGCATGACGTACAACCGCCTCATCCAGGGTCTGAAGGCCGCCAACATCGAGGTGGACCGCAAGATCCTCGCCGAGCTCGCGGTCAACGACGCCAACGCGTTCGCCGCCCTCATCGAGGTCGCGAAGAAGGCCCTTCCGGCCGACGTGAACGCCCCCAAGGCCGCCTGACCCAGGCGTACTTGAAGGTGCTTGACCCGGACCCGCAGGCGCTCGTCGCCTGCGGGTCCGGTGCGTCGCACGCCCTCCCGCGGCGCGTGACACCGATCCGCCGGACACCCGGGACCCCGCCGAACACCCCGAGTCCCGCCGGACACCCGAGTCCCGCCGCACGCAGAGAGGCCGCCGCCGACCATGGGCATCCCCGAACTGATCTCCCCGCGTTCGCCCCGCGTCGCCGCGGCCCGGAGGCTGGCCAAGCGGAACTTCCGCGTCAAGGAGCGCCGGTTCATCGCCGAGGGGCCGCAGGCCGTGCGCGAGGCCGCCGTGCACCGGGGCGTCGACGGCGAGCCGACCCTGATCGAGCTGTTCGCCACCGTCGAAGCAGCCGAGCGGTACACGGAGATCATCGACGCCGCCCACGCGGCCGGTGCCCGGGTGCACCTCGCCGACGCGGACGTGCTGGCCGACGTCTCCCAGACCGTCACCCCCCAGGGACTCATCGGCGTCTGCCGTTTCCTGGACTCGCCGTTCGAGGAGATCCTCGCCGCGAAGCCCCGCCTGGTGGCTGTACTGGCGAACGTCCGCGACCCCGGCAACGCCGGTACGGTGCTGCGCTGCGCCGACGCGGCGGGCGCGGACGCCGTGGTCCTCACCGACGCCTCGGTGGACCTGTACAACCCCAAGTCGGTGCGCGCGTCGGTCGGCTCGCACTTCCACCTGCCGGTCGCGATCGGCGTACCGGTGGAGCTGGCCGTGCAGGGGTTGCGGGATGCCGGAGCGCGGGTGCTGGCCGCGGACGGGGCCGGCACCGCCGACCTCGACGACGAACTCGACGCCGGCACCATGGGCGGCCCCACCGCCTGGGTCTTCGGCAACGAGGCCTGGGGCCTCCCCGAGGAGACCCGCGCCCTCGCCGACGCGGTGGTCCGGGTGCCCATCCACGGCAAGGCGGAGAGCCTCAACCTCGCCACGGCCGCCGCCGTCTGCCTCTACGCCTCCGCCCGCGCGCAGCGCCCCCGTACGACCTCCTGACCCCTCCCGGCCCGGATGCACCGGCCCGTGAGGCCGGGGCGCGCGGGTACCGCGGTACGGGCGGGACGCGCCGTGAGCCCGCGTGCGACCCGGCGTGAGCAGTCGTTCCCGCGCTCCTCGGGGCACGGCCGGTCCCCGCCGTGCGCCCCCGAGCGGAACGGTTTCGGCAGGTCCCGGCCGCGCCCGGGACCGTCTAGGCCGGGTGTCGGTGCGTCGCACGTCCCGCCTGTCCGGCGACGCCCGGCACGCACGCTCGCCGCATTGTCGGGATCACCCCGATACGCCCAGTGTCGGGGCGACCCTCCGCCGTGCGATCGCACGCACCGGACGCCGCCGGACCCGCCCTTTGGACGGACGGCGCCACTTTCGACACACGCCCTAGTAGGGTGACGGACTCGGGGCCCACTGCACCGGTTCGAGAGGTGGGGTACGGGAAAATGGCTGTCGGCATGAGCAGGCCGCGTCGGACGGGGACCGCCGTCGTCCGCCCCGGGGCGGACGAGTACGGAGCGGACGCTTCCGCTCCCTCGGACGTCCTCCTCGGTGTCGAGCCGGACGACCTGCCGGACGGACTGGTCGTCGCCGACCGCACCGGGCGCATCGTGTGCTTCAACGCCGCCGCGGTCCGGATCACCTCCGTCGCGCGGGAAGCCGCCCTCGGCCGCCACCTGGAACACGCGCTGCCCCTCGAAGACCTCAAGGGCCGCCGCTGGTGGACCCTGACCGACCCGTACGGCGGCCTCTCCACCCGCGTCGGCCAGCCCGAGCGCAACCTGCTGCTACCCGGCGGGCGCGAGGTCCTCGTCTCCGCGCGGTACGTCCGCGACCGCCCCACCGGGCCCGTCCGCCGGGTGGTCGTCCAGCTGCGCTCGACCGAGGCCCGCCGCCGTACCGAGCGCAGCCACTCCGACCTCATCGCCACCGTCGCCCACGAACTGCGCTCCCCGCTGACCTCGGTCAAGGGGTTCACCGCCACGCTGCTCGCCAAGTGGGAACGTTTCTCCGACGACCAGAAGCGGCTCATGCTGGAGACGGTCGACGCCGACGCCGGCCGCATCACCCGGCTCATCGCCGAACTGCTCGACATCTCCCGGATCGACTCCGGACGGCTGGAGCTGCGCCGCCAGCCCGTGGACATCCGCGCCGCCGTCGCCCGCCACGTCCAGGCCCTCGTCGCCAGCGGCCAGTCGCCCGACCGCTTCCTCGTCCGTACCGAGCAGCCCCTGCCCGATCTCTGGGCCGACCCCGACAAGATCGACCAGGTGCTGGGCAACCTGCTGGAAAACGCGGTGCGCCACGGCGAGGGAACTGTCACGATCGACATCGCACCCGCCCCGGCGGACAACGACGAGACAGGAACGGCGGTCACCGTGAGCGACGAAGGGCCCGGCATCCCCGAGGAGTCGATGGCCCGCGTCTTCACCCGTTTCTGGCGCGGCAGCAAGCGCGGCGGCACCGGCCTGGGCCTCTACATCGTCAAGGGCATCGTCGCCGCCCACGGCGGCACCATCACCGTCGACCGGGCGCCCGGCGGGGGCGCGGAGTTTCGATTTATCCTGCCCGTGAGCACCCCCGCGTACCTGCGCTGATCAGGATCGCGCGGAGGGATCGGGCGCCTTCGCACCGCGCGGTGGAAGGCCTCCGAGCAGCCCACGGGCTTCGTACCACCCCCACGGCCTTTAGACTCGACCTTTGGCACCTTTGCGTCCTCCTGCCGTCGAGCAGGGCCACGGGGGTCTCGGGGTGTCCCCCGATACGGGCAGTATCAGCCAATCGGAAGCACGGGAAGAGATGTCGGCACCGAACAAGTCGTACGACCCAGTCGAGGTCGAGGCACTGAAACCGGAAGAGATCGAGCGCATGCGGGACGAGGCGTTCGCCGCCTTCGCCGCCGCGGGCGACCTCGACGCGCTCGCCCAGGCGAAGACCGCGCACACCGGGGGTACCTCGCCGCTGTCGCTCGCCAACCGCGAGATCGGAGCCCTGCCGCCGCAGGCCAAGGCCGAGGCGGGCAAGCGCGTGGGCCAGGCCCGCGGCGCCGTCTCCAAGGCCCTGGCCGCGCGCCAGGCCGAGCTGGAGGCCGAGCGCGACGCCCGGGTGCTCGTCGAGGAGGCCGTGGACGTCACGCTGCCCTACGACCGCACCCCGGCCGGCGCCCGCCACCCGCTGACGACCCTCATGGAGCGCGTCGCGGACGTCTTCGTGGCCATGGGCTACGAGATCGCGGAGGGCCCCGAGGTCGAGGCGGAGTGGTTCAACTTCGACGCCCTCAACTTCGTGCCCGACCACCCGGCGCGCCAGATGCAGGACACCTTCTTCGTCCGCGGCACGACGGCCGACGGCCGTCCCACCGAGGGCGACGAGTCCGGCGTGGTGCTGCGTACCCACACCTCGCCCGTCCAGGCGCGCTCGCTGCTCAGCCGCAAGCCCCCCGTCTACGTGGTCTGCCCCGGCCGGGTCTACCGCACCGACGAGCTCGACGCCACGCACACCCCGGTCTTCCACCAGATCGAGCTGCTCGCGATCGACGAGGGCCTCACCATGGCCGACCTCAAGGGCACCCTGGACCACATGGTGCAGGCGCTCTTCGGTGCGGACATGAAGACCCGGCTGCGGCCGAACTACTTCCCGTTCACCGAGCCGTCCGCCGAGATGGACATGGTCTGTTTCGTCTGCCGCGGCGAATCCGTGGGCAACCCCGACCGCCCCTGCCGCACCTGCGGCAGCGAGGGCTGGATCGAGCTGGGCGGCTGCGGCATGGTCAACCCGAAGGTGCTCGTCGCCTGCGGTGTCGACCCCGAGAAGTACAGCGGATTCGCCTTCGGGTTCGGCATCGAACGGATGCTGATGTTCCGCCACAACGTCGAAGACATGCGAGACCTGGTCGAGGGTGACATCCGGTTCACCCGACCGTTCGGGATGGAGATCTGATGCGCGTCCCGCTTTCCTGGCTGCGGGAATACGTCGACCTGCCGGCTTCCGAGACCGGCCGTGACGTGCAGGCCAAGCTCGTCGACGCCGGCTTCGAGGTCGAGGCCGTCGAGCAGACCGGCGCCGGCCTCACCGGCCCGCTGGTCGTCGGACAGGTACTGACCATCGAGGAGCTGGAGGGCTTCAAGAAGCCCATCCGCTTCTGCACCGTCGACGTCGGCGCCGCCAACGGCACCGGCGAACCGCAGGAGATCGTCTGCGGCGCCCGCAACTTCGCCGTCGGCGACAAGGTCGTCGTGGTCCTCCCCGGCGCCGTCCTGCCCGGCGACTTCGCCATCGCCGCCCGCAAGACGTACGGCAAGACCTCGCACGGCATGATCTGCTCCACCGACGAGCTCGGCATGGGCGACGACGGCACCCACGGCATCATCGTGCTGTCGCCGGAGACCGAGGTGGGCACCGACGCGATCGAGCTGCTCCAGCTCGTCGACGAGGTCCTCGACATCGCCGTCACCCCGGACCGCGGCTACGCCCTCTCGATGCGCGGCATCGCCCGCGAGGCCGCCATCGCGTACGGCCTGCCGCTGCGCGACCCGGCGCTGATCGACGTACCCGCGCCGAACGCGTACGGCTACCCGGTCCGGATCACCGACCCGTTCGGCTGCCCGCGCTTCACCGCGCGCACCGTCACCGGTCTCGACCCCGAGGCCCGCTCGCCGATCTGGATGACGCGCCGGCTGCAGAAGGCCGGCATGCGCGCGGTCTCGCTCGCCGTCGACATCACCAACTACGTGATGCTGGAGCTCGGCCAGCCGCTGCACGCCTACGACCGCACCCGCGTCGAAGGTCCCATCGGCGTCCGCCGCGCCCAGCAGGGCGAGAAGCTCACCACCCTCGACGGTGTCGTGCGCGTCCTGGACGCCGAGGACCTCGTCATCACCGACGACCGGGGCCCCATCGGCCTGGCCGGCGTCATGGGCGGCGCCCACACGGAGATCGCGGACAACGGCACCGAGTCAGCCGCCACCACCGAGGTCGTCATCGAGGCCGCGAACTTCGACGCGCTCTCGATCGCCCGTACCTCGCGCCGGCACAAGCTGTCCTCCGAGGCGTCCAGGCGCTTCGAGCGCGGCGTGGACCCGCAGGCCGCCGCCGCCGCCGCGCAGCGCACGGTCGACCTGCTGGTGCTGCTCGCCGGTGGCACCGCCGAGGCGGGCGTCACCGAGATCACCGCCCCCTCCGCGCCCCGCACCATCGCGATGCCCGCGAACCACCCCAGCCGGGTGGCCGGGGTCGACTACGGCCGCGAGATCGTCGTCCGACGCCTCCAGGAGGTCGGCTGCGACGTCTACGGGCAGGACGAGCTCCTGGTCACCGTGCCGTCCTGGCGCCCCGACCTGAGCGAGCCGAACGACCTCGCCGAAGAGGTCATCCGGCTGGAGGGTTACGAGAACCTCCCGTCCACCCTGCCGACCCCGCCCTCGGGGCGCGGTCTCACCGACCGTCAGCGGCTGAACCGCCGCGTGGGCCGCGCCCTGGCCGGCGCCGGTTACGTCGAGGTGCTGAACTACCCGTTCATCGGGAACGCCGTACTCGACCAGCTCGGCCTGGACACCGACGACGCCCGGCGCCGCACGGTCCTCCTCGCCAACCCGCTCTCCGACGAGGAGCCGGCGCTGCGCACCACGCTGCTGCCGGGCCTCCTCGGGGCACTGCGGCGCAACGACGGCCGGGGCTCCCACGACCTCGCGCTCTTCGAGACCGGGCTGGTCTTCCGGCCGACCGGTCACGAGAAGCAGGCCGTCCGGCTCCCGGTGGACCGGCGCCCCTCGGAAGAGGAGATCGCCGCGCTCAACACCTCCCTGCCGCGTCAGCCGCGCCACGCCGCCGTCGTCCTCGCGGGCGCCCGCGAGCAGGCCGGCTGGTGGGGCAAGGGCCACCCGGCCACCTGGGCGGACTCCGTCGAGGCGGCACGCACGCTCGCCCGCGAGGCGGGCGTCGAGGTGACGGTCCGCGCAGACCGCCACGCCCCGTGGCACCCCGGCCGCTGCGCCGCGCTGTACGTCACGGTGAACGGCGAGGAGACCCTCCTCGGACACGCGGGCGAACTCCACCCGCGCGTCGTCAAGGAGCTGCACCTCCCCGAGCGCACCAGCGCCATGGAGATCGAGATCGACGTGCTGGAGCGGGCCGCCGAAGGCGCGCTCCGCGCCCCCCGGATCTCCACCTTCCCGGTGGCGACCCAGGACATCGCGCTCATCGTTCCCGCCGACGTCCCCGCGGCCGAGGTCGAGGCGACGCTCCGCGAGGGCGCGGGCGAACTCCTCGAGTCGCTCCGGCTGTTCGACGTGTTCACCGGCGATCAGATCGGTGAGGGCCGCAAGTCGCTCGCGTACGCGCTGCGCTTCCGCGCCCCGGACCGCACGCTGACGGTCGACGAGGCGTCGGCCGCCCGCGACGCCGCGGTGGCTCTCGCCGCCGAGCGCAACGGTGCGGTGCTGCGCGGAGCGTGACGACCCGTCAGGGTCCGGGCTCCGAGGCCCTGGCACGGTGAGGAGGGGCGTGTCCGGTGACCGGACACGCCCCTCCGCCGTCTCGCCGTCCGCGGTGGGACCGCACCCGGGTTCGGAGCCGGGACCGGAAGCGTTTCGGCCCCGGCCTCCGTCCCGTGGCCACCCTCCTGTTCGTTCGGGCAGTGGGACCGTGCGGTCCGGCACCGCCCGCCCTGCCGTGGTGTGTCGGGCAGGCCGGCAGGGCGGGCGGTGCGGACGAGGGCCGTCGGAGCTGTACGAGGGGGAGCCGCGACGACCCGGCCGCTTTCCGGCGAGACGCCCAGTCAACCCACGCCGCCCGCGGTGCGGGAGGGCGCACAGGGGGACGGTTCGGGCATTCCGTTCACACCCCGTGTGAATCGGTGCTTGGCTGGAACCATGCGGCGCACGCGTCCGGCACGGTTCCGACCCACCTGCTCGGGCCGGTGCGCGAAGGCGCGGCACGGAAGGGGGGAGGGGCGCGTGGAACCCAACATCCTGCTGGAGTCCCTCGTGGAAGAGGCGGGGGTCTCGCGGGCGGGGCTCGCCGGACACGTGAACCGGGCCGGCCAGGCGCGAGGGCTGCGGCTGCGGTACGAACACACGGCCGTCTCGCGCTGGTTGAAAGGCCAGCGCCCGCGCGGCGAGGTACCGGACCTGATCTGCGAGGTCCTCGGCCGGCGCCTGGGGCGGCCGGTCACCCTGGACGACATCGGCATGGGCGCGCCCGGCGCACCCGCCGCGCCGTCCCCCGGCACCCCGCTCGCCGGGTTCGTCGAGCGGGCCACCGCGCTCTGGCGCGCGGACGGGCAGCACAGCCCGCGGCTGACGGGCGTACCCGCCGTCACCGGTACGGCCGCCGTGATGCCCGTGTGGGAGTGGGAGAACCCGCCCGAGGACATCGACGTCTCCCGCCCCGGCCCGTCCCGCATCGGCCCGGCCGACCTGGAGATCCTGCGCGCCGCCCGCAGCCACTACGAGCACCTCTACCGCAAGGCCGGCGGCATCGCGACGAGAGGCAGGGTGGTGGGCTTCCTCAACGCCGGGGTCGCGCCGCTGCTGCACGCCGGCCACGACGACGCGACGGGCCGCAGGCTGCACCGCGCGACGGCCGGACTCGTCTCGCTCGCGGGCATCTGCGCCTACGACTCCGACGCCCACGGACTGGCCCAGCGCTACTTCCACCAGGCGCTGCGCCTCGCCAAGGCGAGCGGCGACCGGGCGCTCGGCGGCTACGTGATCGCGCTGCTGGTCAACCAGTCCCTGCACCTGGGCGAGTTCCGCCGCGCGGTGGCCTTCGCCGAGGCGGCGATACGGGCCGCCGGAGACCGCGTCACCCCCGCGCTCGCCGCCGACCTCCACGCCATGCAGGCC
The DNA here is from genome assembly GCF_036188265.1 of Streptomyces sp. NBC_00247. NCBI lineage: Bacteria > Bacillati > Actinomycetota > Actinomycetes > Kitasatosporales > Streptomycetaceae > Streptomyces > Streptomyces sp. NBC_00247. Next base: position 6,049,048 of record NZ_CP108093.1, read on the forward strand.
AAGGCGTACGCCCGGCTCGGGGACGGGCGGTGCGCCCGCGAACGCATCGGCCGCGCCGAGACCCTGGCGGCCCGCATCCTGCCCGGTGCGGAGCCGGAGGAGACGGCGTACGTCCAGCCGGGACTGGTGGACGTACAGGTCGCCGAGGCCCTGCTCGGCCTGGGCGACCTCAAGGCCGCGCGGGAGCACGCGGCCCTGGCGGTGCGCGCCCCGGCGCACGACCGGGGGCGCGTGCACCGGCTCGCGATGCTGACCCAGGTGGAACTGCGCCTGGGGGAGGCCGACCGGGCGGCGTGTACGGCCACGGAGATGGCGGAACGGGCGCGCGGGGTCGAGTCGCGCCGGCTGCGCGAGCGGATGGGCGCGGTCCGCGACGACCTGGCGGCCAGCGGAAGCGCCGAGGCCGCGCGGGCGGCGGAGGTGATCCAAGGAGCGCTGCGCGTGCCCCTGTGAGCCCCGGCGCATTCGGAAGCGCACGTTCCCTCACCCTGCCGCCCCTGCTGCGATGTTGCCACCGATCGACCGAAAGGTGGCAGAACCTTGCAGTGGGCGAACTTGAACGAACAATCCGTGTACGAGAACCGGTGGTTCCGGGTGAACCTCGCGGACGTCGAACTCCCCGACGGCAGGCACCTCGACCACTACGTCATCCGGCTGCGCCCCGTCGCCGCCGCCACCGTCGTCAACGACGCCGACGAGGTCCTGCTCCTCTGGCGGCACCGCTTCATCACTGACAGCTGGGGCTGGGAGCTCGCCGCCGGAGTGGTCGAGGACGGCGAGGACATCGCCGTCGCCGCCGCCCGGGAGATGGAGGAGGAGACCGGATGGCGCCCCGGCGCGCTGCGCCCGCTGATGACGGTGGAACCCTCCAACGGACTCACCGACGCCCGCCACCACCTCTACTGGGCACAGGAGGCGCACTACACCGGACCGCCCAGCGACGGATTCGAGTCCTCGCGCCGGGAGTGGATCCCCCTCAAGTCCGTACCCGACCTCATCGCGAGGGGCCAGGTACCCGCGGCCAACATGGCGGCCGGGCTGCTGATGCTGCGCCACCTCCGGCTGGGGTGACGCACCTCAGGCTGGGGTGAGGGGCCCGCGCGACTCCCCACAGGGGCGGCCGGGGGCCCGGCCGCCCCTGTGGGGAGCTCTTTTCCGTCGCGCGCATGGCCGCCCACGCGCCGCCGGGCTCAGCGCAGTCCGGCGAACACCGCGGCAGCGGCCGTACCGCCCAGGACGGCCCCCGCGACGACCTGCGCCGTCGTGTGGTCCCGCAGCGAGACCCGGGACCACCCGACGGCCGCGACGCCGAGGAAGAGCAGCGCGGCCCACCACCCGTACGCCACGGTGACGACGACGGCGATGCCGGAGGCGACGGCGGTGTGGACGCTCACCTTCCACCAGACGGTGACGGCCATGGTCAGCAGCAGCCCGGCGATCATGGCGGCGACCAGCGCGACGACCTCGCGGGGAGCGTCGAGAGCCAGGAGCAGGCCGGTGCCGGCGAGGACCGAAGCGAGGGTGACGAACAGCGGTGTCCACCGCTGTTCGCGGATCTTGAGGTGCTTGTCGGACCACCGGCCCCGGCGGACCCCGGCGACGACGTACGCGATGGGCAGACCACCGCAGAAGACCCCGGCGAGCAGACCCCAGCCGGCGCCCCCGAGGGAACCGGTGGAGTGCACGCCGATGACGATCAGGACGAGGACCACGAGATGGGGCGGGGCCAGCACTTCGGTGACCAGGCGCGCGGAGCGCCGCTCGGCGGGCGCGGCCGCGGCGGGCGGCAGCTGTGCGGCGGTGGCGGTCATGCCGGTGTCTCCTGGGGGCGGGGCTGAGGAAGTCCTGGACCGCGCGGTCGTGGTGAGCGGCTCGGGGGTGGACCGAATCGGCCCGGTCCCTGGACGGACGGGGCAAACCTGAGGGACACGCGCCCCCGCAGGCCCTGCGCCAGCAGGCCCCGGGCCTGTCATCAGCAGGCCCCGGGCCTGTCATCAGCAGGTCAGTACGGGTAGAACCCCGCCCCCGACTTCCGGCCGAGCCGGCCCGCGTCCACCATGCGCTGGAGCAGCGGGGGAGCGGCGTACAGGGGCTCCTTGTACTCCGCGTACATCGAGTCGGCGACGGAGGCCACCGTGTCCAGGCCGATCAGGTCCGCGAGCTTCAGCGGACCCATCGGGTGGGCGCAGCCCATCTCCATGCCGTTGTCGATGTCCTCGCGGCTGGCGATGCCCGACTCGAACATCCGGATGGCGGAGAGCAGGTACGGGATCAGCAGGGCGTTCACCACGAACCCGGACCGGTCCTGCGCCCGGATGGGGTGCTTGCCCAGGACCTCCCGTACGAGCGCCTCCGCCCGCAGCACGGTCTGCTCGGACGTCGTCAGGGCGGGAATCAGTTCGACGAGCTTCTGCACCGGTGCCGGGTTGAAGAAGTGGATGCCGATGACCTGGTCGGGACGGGACGTGGCCACGGCGAGCTTCACCAGCGGGATGGACGAGGTGTTGGACGCCAGGATCGCGTCCGTCCGGGTCATCACCTGGTCGAGCACCCGGAAGATCTCCGTCTTGACCTGCTCGTTCTCCACGACGGCCTCGATGACCAGATCGCGGTCGGCGAACTCGCCCAGGTCGGTGGTGAAGCTCAGGCGGCCGAGGGTCTCGTCGCGCTCGGCCTCGGTGATCTTGCCGCGCTCGGCGGCCTTCGACAGGGAGTTCTGGAGCCGGGTACGCCCTATCTCCAGGGCCTCACCGGTGGTCTCCGCGACCATCACCTCAAGGCCGCTGCGCGCGCAGACCTCCGCGATACCTGCGCCCATCTGGCCACAGCCGACCACTCCGACGCGTGCAATGTCGGCCACAGTGTCCGTCACCTCGTGCCTCTCCCTGATCTCCGTATCGCGGGGCCCGGGGGTGGCGGTACCCGCTTCGACCTCCAGACGGTACCCGGCGACGCGGCCCAAGTTACCTGCGGGTCATCAACGGTCCGAGAAGGCATGATCTGCGTCACGCAGCCGGCCGGTGCGGCACGGCGGAGCGCGAGCGGAAGGTGGAGCGTATGCGGCGCATGGGCCGGAGGGCATTCATGCTGGGCGCGGCCGGGGTGGTGGCGGCCCTGGCCGCACCGGGTCCGGCGGGGGCGGCGGGGCCCGTGTCCGGTGACCGACGTCACCGCGTGGCGACCGGACTGCGCGGCATGTGGATCGCCACCGTGGCCAACGTCGACTGGCCCTCCGCCACGGGCCTGTCGGCGGCCACCCAGCGCAGCGAGCTGACCGCCCACCTGGACCGGGCCGGCCGGTTCGGCCTGAACGCGGTCATCTTCCAGGTCCGGCCCAGCGCCGACGCCCTCTGGCCCTCGCCCCACGAGCCCTGGTCGCAGTACCTGACCGGCACCCAGGGCAAGGACCCAGGCTGGGACCCGCTCGGCACGGCCGTGACCGAGGCCCACGCCCGCGGCCTCGAACTGCACGCCTGGTTCAACCCGTACCGGGTCTCCAACCAGACCGACCCGAAGAAGCTCGTCGCCACCCATCCCGCCCGGGTCCACCCGGACTGGGTCGTTCCGTACGGCGGGAAGCTCTACTACGACCCCGGGCTGCCGGAGGTCCGCGCGTTCGTCCAGGACGCCATGCTGGACGCGGTCAGCCGGTACGACATCGACGCGGTCCACTGGGACGACTACTTCTACCCGTACCCCGTCTCCGGTCAGACCTTCGACGACGCCGACACCTACGCCGCACACGGAGGCGGCTTCAGCAGCAAGGCGGCCTGGCGCCGGGACAACATCGACCGGCTGGTCAAGGAGACCTCCGACCGGATCAAGGAGATCAAGCCGCACGTCCGCTTCGGCATCAGCCCCTTCGGCGTCTGGCGCAACAAGACGACCGACCCGCTCGGCTCGCCGACCTCCGCCGGGGTGCAGACGTACGACGACCTGTACGCGGACACCCGCAAGTGGATCAAGGAGGGGTGGATCGATTACATCTGCCCCCAGCTGTACTGGAGCATCGGCCAGTCGGGCGCCGACTACGCCGAACTGGTCCCGTGGTGGGCGGAGGTGGTGGACGGCACGGACGTCGACCTCTACATCGGCGAGGCGCTCTACAAGGCCGGCGACCCGGCCCAGAACTCCGCCTGGCAGAGCACGTCCGAACTCTCCCGCCACCTCACCTTCGCCGAGGACTACCCGGCCGTCGGCGGTCACGCCTTCTTCTCCGCGAAGAGCGTCAAGGCGGACCCGATCGGCGCCATGTCCCGGGTGGCGGCGGACCACTACGGGGTGGGGTGAGGCGGGGTCGGGTGGGCTCCGGTGCGCGGGCCGCGCGAGCCGGTGCTCCCGGTCCCGCAGGCGGAGGGGCACGCCCGCGTGTGCGGCGACGACCGGTGCGCAACACTCGACCAGCGAGGCACTCACCGGGCTCGGCGCGTGCCTCATGGTGAACGCCGGCCCGGGGAAGGACTGATCGGTGAGCGCAGGCTCGGCACGGGCGCGGTGGGAGGACCTGCCGGGCGAGGTGCGGGAAGCGGTGCGGGAGCGGCTCGGTTCGCCGGTGGTGGACGTCGTCCACCCGGGAGGCGGTTTCACCCGGGGGCTCGCCGCGCGGGTGAGGTGTGCCGGGGGGCGGCGAGGTGTTCCTCAAGGCTTCGCCGCTCGGTGCGCGGATGGCGTCGCACTACAGGGCCGAGGCGGTGGTCGGGGCGCATCTGCCGACTGCGATCGCTCCGGAGTTCCTGTGGTCGCTGGAGGCGGGCGGCTGGGTCGTCAACGCCTTCGAGTCCGTGCGGGGCAGGGAACCCGGCCTGTGGCCCGGGTCGGCGGATCTGATCGGCGCGCTGGACGCGGTCGGTGGGCTGGAACGGGAGCTGACGCCGTGTCCGGTGCCGGAGGCCGGTGCGGTCGGGGAGACCCTGGCGGCGTTGGCAGGACACTGGGCGCGGCTCGCGGCCGGGCCGGCCGAGTGGGCGGGGCAGGGCCTGTGGACCGCCTCGCAGCGTGCCCGGCTGGAAGACCTGGACAGAGCGGAGCGGCTGGTCGAACCGTCCGCCGGGGACACGCTGGTCCACTGCGACCTGCGCGCGGACAACATGCTGACCGAGACCGGCACCGGGCGGGTCCGAATCCTGGACTGGTCGTGGGGGGCGCGGGGCGCCGCGTGGGTGGACGCGGCGTTCTTCGTCCCGCAGCTGATCCTCGCCGGTCACAGTCCGGCGGGCGCGGAGGTCGCTCTCGCCGCCCGGGTTCCGGCCTGGCGCGCGGTGGATTCCGAGACGGCGAGCGCGTTCGCGGTGGCCCTCACCGGCTACTGGACCTGGCACCACGCGCACGGCCCCGGCGGTGCGCTGGGCGCGTACCGGGGCCGTGCGTCGGAGGCGGGCCGGAAGTGGATCGGCCACCGGCTCGGCTGAGCGGAAGCGGCCGGGTCGGGCCCTGGTCGGGAAGGTGCCGGAGGGCGCGGGGAGGGCCGGCCTTGAGAGGTCTCTCCGGGGCGGCCCCTGCCGCGGAGAGTCAGCCCGTTCCGGGGTCCTCCCGCCGGCCCGTGTGCTCTACGACGCTGTCCGGCCCCGGATACGCCAGTGACTCGTGGCCGTCCGCGTAGCGCAGCCGGTACGGCGGGGTGCCGCGCGGGCCCCTCACTTCGACGATCTCGGCGACCCGGTCGGGGCGGCCCACGGTTCTGCCGTGGGTCAGCAACCGGTCGCCGGTGCGTGCCTCCACGGGAAACGACCTCCTCCTGGACGGCGGTCCCTGTGTCGACAAGTCTATGACCGTGCGGCCCGGCTTTCTCGTGGGCGCCGGGCGCCGGTCCGCTGGGTCGCCGCGATGCAGACGAGCACGGCCACCGCCGCGAGCGGGGCGGCGGGATCGAGTTCCTCGCCGAGCAGCAGGAACGACCAGACGAGCGTCAACAGCGGCTGGGCCAGTTGCAGTTGACTGGCGCGGGGGGCGCCGATCTCCGCCATGCCCCGGTACCAGATGTACAGCCCGACGAACGTGGACCCGGCCGCCGCCCAGACCAGGCCGGCGATCCCGTGCCCGGTCAGGTGCACCGGCTCGTACGCCAGCGCCACCGCGCTGCCCGCGACCGCTACCGGGAGCGAGAGGACCAGTGCCCAGCCGATTACCTGCCGGCCGGGCATCACCCGCGCCAGTCTGCCGCCCTCCGCGTACCCGGCCGCGCACACCACCAGCCCACCGAACAGGTACAGGTCACCGGCCGAGAGCGCGCCGCCGCTCTGCCGGATCGTGAACGCGAGCACCACGGCGGCCCCCGCGAGCGCCGCGATCCAGAACGCGCGCGGCGGGCGGGAGCCCGTGCGCAGGGACGAGAACACCGCCGTGGTCAGCGGCAACAGCCCCACCACGACGGCCGCGTGCGAGGAGGTCGTCGTCCTCAGCGCGAGCGTGGTCAGCAGCGGGTACCCCGCCACCACCCCGCCCGCCACGATCAGCAGCCCGCCCAGGTGGCGGCGGCCCGGCCACGGACTGCGGGCCGCGAGCAGGACCGTGCCCGCGATCAGCGCGGCGAGCACACTGCGCAGCGCCACCAGCGACCAGGGCCCGAAACTCTCCAGCCCCCACACGGTGGCGGGGAAGGTCAGGGAGAAGGCGACCACGCCGAGGGAGGCGAGGACGAAACCGGACCGTTCGGAGGCCGGGGCGGCGGAAGCGGCCGCGGAGAGGGGAGCAAGGGAAGCGGAAGAAGCGACGGGGGCGCCGGAGGCTGCCGGAGCGGCGGCAGGGGTGGTGCCGGGTGCGAGCGCTATCGCCCTGGCGTGGGTAGCGCTATTGTCATCTCTCATGAACGAGCGTAGCAGTGTGGGGGAGTTGGCGGAATCCCTGCGTGAGGAGCTCAACCGCTACTCACCCGGTGGAAAGCTGCCGTCGAGCCGCGTACTCGTCGAACGCTTCCGGGTCAGCCCGGTCACCGTCACCCGGGCCCTCGCCCGGCTGGCCGCCGAGGGGCTGGTCGTCACCCGCCCCGGCGCCGGGGCCTTCCGCGCCCGGGCGCGTACCACCGCACCGGCCCGGGGCGACACGTCCTGGCAGGAGGTCTCGCTCAGCGGTGACGGCGGACCCGAGGTGGTACCCCGTACCGTCGACGCCTCGGGGGTCCTCGTCACCCTCGCCGCGCCCCCACCGGGCGTCATCGAGTTCAACGGCGGTTACCTCCACCCCTCCCTCCAGCCCGAACGGGCCCTGGCATCCGCCCTCGCGCGGGCCGGCCGCCGCCCCGGTGCCTGGGACCGGCCGCCGGTGGACGGCCTGCCCGAGTTGCGCGCCTGGTTCGCCCGGGAGATCGGGCCCGGCGTCGACGCGGCCGACGTCCTCATCACGGCGGGCGGCCAGAGCGCGCTGGCCGCCGCGCTGCGCGCGCTCGCTCCGCCCGGCGCTCCGGTGCTCGTCGAGTCGCCGACCTACCCCGGCATGCTGGCCGTCGCCCGTGCCGCCGGGCTGCGGCCCGTCCCCGTACCGGTGGACGCCGACGGAGTGCGACCCGAGCTGCTGGACGCCGCGTTCCGCGCCACCGGCGCCCGGGTGTTCGTCTGTCAGCCGCTCTTCCAGAACCCGACCGGCACCGTCCTCGCCCCCGGACGAAGGGCCGACGTGCTGCGGATCGCGCGGGCGGCCGGCGCGTTCGTCGTCGAGGACGACTTCGCCCGCCGCCTCGCCCACGAGGACGCCGGCCCGCTGCCGCCGCCGCTGGTCGCCGACGATCCGGACGGGGTGGTCGTGCACGTCTGCTCACTCACCAAGGTCACCTCGCCCAGCATGCGCGTCGGCGCGCTCGCCGCGCGCGGCCCGGTGCTGGAGCGGCTGCGGGCGATCCAGGTCGTGGACAGCTTCTTCGTGCCCCGACCGCTCCAGGAGGCTGCCCTCGAACTGGTCGGAGCCCCCTCCTGGGGTACCCACCTGCGTTCCGTGGCAGCCGAGTTGGCCCGGCGCCGCACCCTGCTCACCGGAGAGCTCCGCCGCTCGCTGCCCGGACTCGACCTGCCGCACGTACCGTCCGGCGGCGGCAGCCTCTGGCTGCGCGTCCCCGGCCACGGCGGCAGCGGCGCCGAGGAGGCCGCGTTCGTTTCCGGCGCCCTGCGCGCCGGGGTCGCCGTGGCCCCGGGACGCCCGTACTTCTGCGCCGAACCACCCTCCGCGCAGGTCCGGATCAGCTTCGCGGCGGCCTCCGGCGCGGGCGAGATCGCGGAGGGGGTCCGGCGCCTGCGCCTCGCGTACGACACCCTCGGAGCCTGCGGGGCGTGACCGGAGGCGGTGGCGCGGGCGGGCGGGAAGTGGACGGGCAGGTCCACGAGGGCGTCCCAGGGCGGGGCGAGAGCGCTCCGCCCGCCCGGCAACGCCCTCGCACCAGTCACCCGCGCCGCCCTCGCGGGTCCGGCCGCCGGTCAGCCGTGGGAACAGGGCTGCCGGTCAGTACACCCGGCAGGCCCGTCGGCGAGCTGGTTGCTGCGGTCGATCTCCGGCATGTGTGTCTCGGCCCAGACCCGCAGGGCGGAGAGCGGCCCTTCGAGGGACAGGCCGAGTGCGGTGAGCCGGTAGTGGACGGCGGGCGGCACGGTGGGTTCCACCCGGCGCGCGGCCAGGCCGTCCCGGACGAGAGTCTGCAGGGTGACGGACAGCATCTTCTGGGAGATGCCGGGGATACGGCGCCGCAGTTCCGCGAAACGGAGCTCGTCCGGTGCCTCCTCGGCCAGCACCTTGACCGCCATCGATGTCCACTTGGTGCCGATACGGTCGAGCAACTGGCGGGTCGGACAGAGCGGATCCATCACATCGCCCCGCTCGCCGGGCCGCCGACCGGGTTCACCGGGCCGCGATGCGGTCACTCCGGGCTCACCACCTGAGGGGAAAGTGCCTTCTTGGAGCAGCCAGCCTAGTTCCTTAGCGTGATGTGGTCACTCATCCTCACCACCTCTGGAGCCCCTCCATGCCCGAGTTGCGGCGCGTCCCCGTCAACGGTGTCGAACTGAACGTCGCCCTCGCCGGGTCGGGCCCGGCCGTTCTGCTGCTGCACGGTTTCCCGCACACCTGGGAGCTGTGGACGGACGTCATCGCCGGCCTGTCCGGCGGCTACCGCGTCATCGCGCCGGACCTGCGTGGGTTCGGCGCGAGCAGCGGGACCGCCTCCGGGACCGGCGCGGACGGCAGGACCGGCTCCGGCTACGACGCGGGCACCCTGGCCGAGGACGCCGCCGCGCTTCTCACGGCCCTCGGCGTGTCCTCCGCCGCGGTGGTGGGCATCGACGCGGGCACGGCGGTGGCCTTCCTCCTCGCCCTGCGCCGCCCCGGTCTCGTCCGGCGCCTGGCCGTCATGGAGTCCGTCCTGGGCGGGCTGCCCGGCGCCGAGGACTTCCTCGCCGACGGGCCACCGTGGTGGTTCGGCTTCCATTCCGCCGCGCCGAGCCTCGCCGAGACCGTACTGGAGGGCCACGAGGCCGCCTACGTCGACTGGTTCCTGAGCGCCGGCACGCTCGGTGACGGAGTGCGCCCCGCCCTCCGGGACGCCTTCGTCCGCGCGTACACCGGCCACCAGGCGCTGAGCCGGGCGTTCTCGTACTACCGGGCGCTGCCCGAGAGCGCGGTACAGATCGAACAGGCGGTCGCCACCGCCCGGCTGACGGTGCCGACGATGGTGGTGGGCGCCCGGCCCGTCGGTGCCGCACTGGAACACCAACTCCGCCCGATCGCCGACGATCTCACCGGACACCTCCTCGAAGACTGCGGCCACATCATCCCGCTGCACCGGCCGCACGCCCTGCTCTCGCTGCTGCGTCCGTTCCTCGCGGGTGAGGACGCGAAGGGGACGTGACCGGGCCGGGGTCGACTACCGGTTCACGCCCCCGTGCCGTAGTCCGTGATTCCGGTGGTGAGATCCCGACGGATAGACGCGAAGGGGGCAAACGGCCGGAAACGGCCGTCCGGACGTGATCGGGCACGGCACCGGGGAGGCGGTTCTTCCTCCGCCGGCCCGATGCCGCCGGCCCGATGCCTCCTGCCCGAGGACGACTGCCCGGGGACGCCCGGACGCAGGCAGGCCGCGGCACAGTGCCCGGCCGCCGGCACGTGGCGCGCGAGGGCCGGGCCGGGTCGTTCCCGGTGGCCGGCCACTCAGGCATGAAATCCTGACTGTGGCCGGAGTTCCGGAGTCGTAGCCTGTTCCGATGACAGATGCGATCAAGCAGGGCTACGACATCTCGACCGATCCCTCCCGGCTCGACCCGGCCCGTATCCACCACTGGCTCTCCACCGATGCCTACTGGGCGCTGGGCCGGAGCCGCGCCGAGCAGGACGCGGCCATCGCGGCCTCGCTCAACTTCGGTGTGTACGAGAGGAATTCCGGCACCCAGGTCGGATACGCACGCGTGGTGACCGACCATGTCACCTTCGCCTGGCTCTGCGACGTCTACGTCGACCCGGTGGCCCGCGGGCGCGGACTCGGCGTACGGCTGGCCGAGGCGGTACGCGATCACCTCGCCCCGGCCGGTGTCCGCAGGATCCTGCTTTCCACGGGCGACGCCCACGAGGTGTACGCGAAGGCCGGTTTCCGCGGGCTGGAGAAGCCCGGCCAGTGGATGGCTCTGACCAACGGATAACGCCCCTCCGGCAGGGGCCGCCCGCGACGGGGCGGACCGTGAGAGGCCCGTCGCGGGATTGCCAACTTCCTTGCCCGTGCGCCCTCTTGACCCGGTGAGCTGTCGGCCCCACCATCGCGGCCATGAGTGTTCGGGTTTCCCTCGTGGCGGCAGCGCGAAGCTCGTCCCTGCTCGCCGAGCGCTTCGACGACGACCGTCCGCTCGACCACGCCGGATGGCACGAGGTGCAACTCGTCGCCCACGCCCTGGTCCCGCTCGGCGCTGCCGACCTCCGCTACTGCGCGCCGAGCCCCCGCAGCCGGGCCACCGGCGACGCCCTCGGCTACGCCCCCATGGCCCAACCCGACCTGCGGGACTGCGACATGGGGCGCTGGCGGGGCATGACCCTGGCGGAGGTCGCGGCCCGCGAACCCGCCGCCGTCGACGCGTGGCTGGCCGATCCCCGCTCCGCGCCGCACGGCGGCGAGCCGCTGCTCGGCTTCATCACGCGCATCGGCCACTGGCTCGACACCCGTCCCTGTGACGGCGGTTCCATCGTCGCGGTGGCCGAACCCGCGGTGGTCCGCGCGATCCTCGTCTACGCGCTGAAGGCCCCGCCCTCGACGTACTGGAACATCGACGTGCGCCCTCTCTCGGCGGTCACTCTGGTCGGGCAACCGGGCCGCTGGAGCCTCTCCTTGGAACCGCCGGCCCGCTGACGTACCGAGCTCTCGCCGGAAGGGTGAAAACCGGTGCGACCGGGGTGGAGATCGGTCACAATCCCGGACATGCAACGGTTTGCGGAGATGTTCACCGATCCCGGCAGCGACCCACGGGTCGAGGTCCCGACGCAGAGCGACGAACGGACCATGCTCGTCGCCTCCCTGCGCCGCCAGCGGGACACCCTGGTCCTGAAGTGCTCCGGGCTCGACCCCGAAGCCATGGCCATGCGGTCCGTGGACTTCTCCGGCCTGTCCCTGCTGGGACTCGTCCGGCACCTCGCCGACGTGGAACACCGTTGGTTCAGGCAGCGGTTGGCCGGCCAGGAGGGTCCGGCGCCCTTCTCCACGGCGGACGAGCCGGACGGAGCGTTCGACCGTGCGGTCCCCGGAGCCGCGCGCACCGCGGAAGCCTGGCGGGTCTGGCGGGAAGAGGTCGACTTCGCGGAACGGTTCGTCGCCGAGGCCCCGATCTCGACGTGTCCGCGAACGACCCCTGGCAGGGGCGGATCTCGCTCCGATGGGTCCTGCTGCACATGGTGGAGGAGTATGCGCGCCACAACGGCCACGCCGACCTGCTGCGCCAGGGGATCGACGGCGCCGTGGGGCTTTAGGCCGGGTCTGACCATTCCCGCCGGGCGGGCGGCGCCCGGCACCGCATCTCGCGGCGTTGTCGGACAGCCCGGATACATCCCGTGCTCGGGCGGTCCTCCGCCTCGCGACGCACCGCACCGGACACCGCCCGCTGATCCGACGCGCATGGTCGGACACGGCCTCGGGCCCGCATCGAGTCCAGGGCCGGGCCCGCGAACCCGGTACAGACCCCGGCCGGACCGGCACGACACCTTCCCGTCCGTCGGACCGGTCGGTATGTTGCGGGGGTCGCGGGCCGGACGGCCCGGGACCCCCGGTGGCGTCGAGCGCCTGGCCCGTAACCCCGTGACGCCCGGAGCCCGTTCGGCCGCTGGAGGACGACGCGGGTCCCGGCGCCCTGGGCCCCCAGGAGGAGGAGGCCACCGTGGCACAGGTCCGAGGCCGCTGCGACGAACGCTTCGCCCGCGTGCGTACCGCGTTCGAGGAGAACTTCGCCCTGCGCGACGAACTGGGCGCGGCCGTCACGGTCCTGGTGGACGGCGAGCCGGTCGTCGACCTCTGGGGCGGATGGGCGGACCGCGCGCGGACCCGCCCGTGGGAGCGGGACACCCTCGTCAACGTCTGGTCCACCACCAAGGGCCCGACCGCGCTCTGCGCCCACATTCTGGCCGACCGGGGCCTGCTGGACCTTGACGCCCCCGTGGCCTCGTACTGGCCCGAGTTCGCCGCGGCGGGCAAGCAGAACGTCAAGGTGCGCGATCTGCTCTCGCACCGGGCCGGTCTCGCCGGGCTGCGCGAGCCGCACTCGCTCGCCGACCTCTACGACTGGGAACTCACCACGTCCCGGTTGGCCGCGACCGAGCCGTGGTGGGAACCCGGCACCCGCTCCGGCTACCACGCGCTGACGTACGGATTCCTGGTCGGCGAGGTGGTCCGGCGGATCAGCGGGGACCTGCCCGGGGAGTTCCTCCGGCGCGAGGTCACCGGTCCCCTCGGCATCGACTTCACCGTGGGGCTGCCGGAGAAGGAGGCGGACCGGGTCGCCGAACTCGTTACGACGAGGGCCTCGCCCGCCCAAGCCGCGTTCTTCGCGAGCCTGCCCCCGGTGGTCGTCGCCTCCCTCGCCAACCCCGTCACCGGAGCGGCAGTGGCCAACACCGCCGCGTGGCGGGCGGCCGAGATCCCGGCCGCGAACGGACACGGCACCGCCCGCGCGGTCGCCGCCCTCTACGGCATCCTCGCCGGGCGGGGCACGCTGTCCGGTCGGTGCGTGCTGTCCGAGGACGCCGCCGAGCGGGTACGGGAGGGCCAGGGGAGCTGCCGCGATCTGGTGCTGGGGGCGGGGTTCGCGCACGAGACGGAGATCGCCCTCGGCGTCTGGCTGAGCGGGCCGAACGCCTCCTACGGCCCCAACCCGCGAGCGGTCGGCCACGACGGGGCGGGCGGCTCCTGCGGACTCGCCGACCCGGAGTCGGGGGTGGCGCTCGGTTACGTCATGAACCGGATGGGAGTCGGGCTCGCCGACGACCCGCGCAAGACGGCACTGGTCGAGGCGGTCTACTCGTCACTCTGACCCGGTCGGGAACGCCCCCGGAGACGAGAACGCGCGGGCCGACGGATTCTGTCGGGCCCGCGCGTTCCCACCGCCGCCTCGTGCGAGGTCCGTCGCGGGAGGCGGCGGGTGGTCGGGAATCCTTAGAGGACGCCGCTCGACGCGATGGTGATCTTCGCCGAGGTGCGGCCGCTCTGGGAGCCGAGGGACTCGATCTTCTTGACGAGCTCCAGGCTCTTCTCGTCCGCGACCTCACCGAAGACGACGTGCTTGCCGTCGAGCCACGAGGTCACGATGGTGGTGATGAAGAACTGCGAGCCGTTGGTGTTCCGGCCGGCGTTGGCCATCGAGAGCAGGCCCGGCTTGGTGTGCTTGAGCGTGAAGTTCTCGTCGGCGAACTTCTCGCCGTAGATGCTCTTGCCGCCCGTGCCGTCACCGCGGGTGAAGTCGCCGCCCTGGAGCATGAACTCCGGGATGACACGGTGGAAGGAGGAGCCGGCGTAGCCGAAGCCCTGCTCACCGGTGCAGAGCGCGCGGAAGTTCTCCACGGTCTTCGGGACGACGTCGTCGAACAGGTTGAACGTGATCCGCCCGGCGGGCTCGTCGTTGATGGTGATGTCGAAGTAAGTCTGGATGGTCATAGAACCATCCTGACACTTCTCGGGCCGGACCTCGTGCGGAGGGGGGTCCCAGCGCGGTCCGGCGGGTCGGCGAAAGCCGGAAAAACCTTTCAGCGCCCGTCGTCGCCCCGTCCTCGCGGGCTGCCCGGACCACGGACGGAAGCCCGCCGCCCCGCCCGGGACCTCCACCCCGGCCAGGGGCGCCGCCGTACGGGCCGCGCGACCGGGCCACGGGGCCCGTATTCCGGCGCGGCGGGCCGCCGGTCGCCGTCCGGGGACGGCAGCGGAGCCTGCCGGTCGGCCTGGGCGCGGGTCTCCTGGTGAGCGGCGTACGAGGTGGTCCGGAACGCCTCCTCGTACGAGGCCAGAGCCGCACCGATCGCCGCCCCGGCCGTCCCCCGGCGCCGCACCCGGGCCGCGAGCGCGCCGAGGAGGCCCATGACGGCGGCCAGGCATCCGGCGACGATCAGCAACGGCAGGAGCGCACCCATGGGGGCGAGGGTAGCGAGCGGGGGCCCGGGGCGGCAGGGCGCCGACGGCTACCGGCCGCGCGGCTTTCCGCGCTTGGCGCCCCCCGCGCTCTTCGCCCCCTTGGCCCCGCCGCCCGACCCGCCCCGCGGGTTGCGGGACGACGGCTTGCCCGCGGCGGCGCGACGCTGCCCACCCGCGGCCGGCCGCTTCTCCTGCTTCGGCTGCGGGGGAGTGGGGGTACGCCCGCGTGAGCTGTTCACCGTGCGGCCCCGGACGATGCCGATGAAGTCCTCGACCATCTCGGTCGTCTTCTCCTCCGGCCACGAGAGCGCGATGCGCGACTCCGGGACATCCGTCATCGTGCGGTAGGTGAGGTCCTTGCGGTGGTGGAGCCGGGCGAGCGACTGCGGCACGACCAGCAGACCGATCCCCGCCGCGACCAGCGCCACGGCGTCCTCCGTCGTCTCCGGCCGCTCGAACGCGGGCAGCCCCGGCGGGCGCTCCCAGCCGAGCGTGTCGTCGAGCGGATGCAGCACGATGTCCTCCGCGAGGTCCTCGGCGGTGACCTCCTCCGCGGCCGCGAGCAGGTGGTCCTTGGGGATCACCACCACCGTGGTCTCGGTGTACAGGGGGATCGCGCTGAGCTCTTCCCGCCCGACCGGCAGGCGTACGAAACCCGCGTCGGCACCGCCTTCCAGCAGCAGTCCGGGGGCCTCGCCGGTGGGTACGGAGACCAGCTCCAGCGGGATGCGGGGGAAGCGCTCTTTCCAGATGCGCACCCACTTGGAAGGCGTCACGCCCGGTACGTAGGCGAGGCGGAACGAGGGGGATGCGTCGGAGCCAGTCACCCCGCCAGGTTACCGGCCCCACCCCGGGGGAACGCCCGGCGGATCATGACCGGGACCGTGGCCGGGACACCGCCGCGACCGCCCGGCGCGACCGGTGTGGTCGGCGGCCTCGCACACGCTCGCTACTCTTGACACATGACCTCGCACCAGACACCCCAGACGATGAAGCCCGCCACCGCGGCGAAGAAGCTGGGCGTGTACCTCGAAGCCACCCCCGCCGAGTTCCAGGAGGGTGTGGTCTCGCGCAGCGAGTTCAACGCGCTGCAGGCCGAACCGCCGGCCTGGCTGGAGGAGCTGCGCCGCAACGGCCCGCACCCCCGACCGGTCGTCGCCGCGAAGCTGGGCGTCTCCATCTCCGGCCTCGCCCGCGGTGGTGTCACCGAGCCGCTCACCACCGAGCAGATCGACGCCCTCAAGAACGAGATGCCGGAATGGCTGAGCGCCGAGCGCGCCACCCAGGCCGACGTACGCAAGGAGACCGTCCGCATCAAGGAGCGGAACGCGGAGCGTGCCGCGAAGGCCGACAAGGCCGGCTCCTGATCCGGACCGCACACCCCCCGCCCGGCCGCAGACACACCTCGCGCGGCCGGGCGGAGCCGTACCCGCCCGGCCGCGCGGACCGTACCGACCCGGCGGCCCGAAGCCGTACGGCCCTGAGGGCCTGAAGCGGATGACCTGACGACGGATGAACCGGTGGCCCCCTCCGGGCCCCGCGCGACAGGATGCACGCCGTGCGTCACCTCCTGCTCGGGCCCGCCGCCGACCCTTCGCCGCCTCCCGACCTGATCGACCGGTTCCTCGCGTACGAGGACGTCTGCCTCCCTCTCTCCTGCGAGCTCGCCCGGACCCTCGCGGACCGCTCCGATCTGAGCCGCGAACAGGCGAAGCGCCTGGTCTCCGCGCACGAGGACTGTGCGCTGGTGCTCACGGTGGCCGACGTCGACCCGGCGCGCCCTGCGGGCCCGCCCTGGTGGCCGCCCACCCCGCCCTGCCGGCCGGCGAGATGGCCCGGCTCCTCCCACAGCCCGGCCGCCCAGGACCCGGTGACACGACGTAACGTGCGGGTGGGGGCGCTGTCGCCCGTCGAAACGCGCTGCCGCGCCCGCCGTTCCCCCCTCACGGCAGAGAGGCCGACGACCGACCATGACCGACACACTCACCGTCAGCGTTCTGGGCACCGGAATCATGGGTGCCGCCATGGCCCGCAACCTCGCCCGCGCCGGGCATTCCGTACAGGTCTGGAACCGCACGCGGGCCAAGGCCGAACCGCTGGCCGAGGACGGCGCGCGGATCGCCGACACCCCCGCAAAGGCCGTCGAGGGCGCCGATGTGATCCTGACGATGCTGCACGACGGGCCGGCGGTGGAGGAGGTCGTGCGGCAGGCCGCCCCGGCACTCCGTCCCGGCACCGCTTGGGTGCAGTCGACCACCGTGGGCGTGGACGCGGTCGAGGCGCTCGCCGCCCTCGCCGGGGAACACGGCCTCGTCTTCTTCGACGCGCCGGTGCTCGGCACCCGGCAGCCCGCCGAGTCGGGGCAGCTGCTCATCCTCGCGGCGGGCCCGGCCGAAAGCCGCGCGGCCGTCGCCCCCGTACTGGACGCGGTCGGGGCCCGGACCGTCTGGACGGGCGAGAACGGGGCGGACGGCGGCGCCACCCGCCTCAAGCTCGTCGCCAACAGCTGGGTCATCGCGGCCACCACCGCCACCGGAGAGACCCTGGCACTCGCCAAGGGGCTCGGAGTGAACCCGCAGGACTTCTTCGACGCCATCGCCGGTGGCCCACTCGACATGGGCTATCTGCGCGCCAAGTCGGCCCTCGTCCTCGACGGCGGTCTCGATCCGGCCAGTTTCGCGGTGACCACGGCCGAGAAGGACGCCCGACTGATCGTGGAGGCCGGGCAGCGGTACGGCGTCCGTCTCGACGTAGCCGCCGCGAGCGCGGACCGTTTCGCCCGCGCGGCCGCTCAGGGGCACGGCCACGAGGACATGGCCGCCGCCTACTTCGCGAGCTTCGAACCGGACGAACCGCGCTGACCCGGTCCGGGGCAGCGACCGTCCCGGCCCGCGACCGCGTCCACGCGGACCCGTCCGGGCCCGCGTGGACCGGCTCGGCTCCGGGAGGCGACCGTCCCGGGTCGATCAGGGTGTGGGAGAAGCCCCGGTGAGGGACATCCACCGCCGGACGGTGTCCTGGTGCGAGCCGGTCGCCGAACCCGTGGCCACCGTTTCCGCGTCCGCGGCGGACCGGGGAAGCCCGGAGCGGGTCAGGAGCGTCAGAGGCCACGCGGGGCCCGGTCCGCTGTTCCCGCCGTCGAAGGCGTCCCAGTCCCAGGGCCCCCGGAAGAGCCAGGCCCTGCCGTCGGCGTCGGCCACCTCGTCACCCGCCCGGAGACACGCGTACGGACGCATCAGCAGCTCGAAGGCGTACGGCGTTCCGTCGCCCGGATGGAGCCCGTGGCCGAAGCCGTCGAGATGGCTGCCGTCCGGATACTCCCGGTAGGACATGCCCCGCGGCAGCACGGTCACGGTCAGCACCGGGCGCGGCAACCAGCCGGTCTCCAGCGGCGGATCGTGACGGTCGACGGAAGTGACGTGCACCGGCGTCGGAGGAATCCCGATCCGGCAGGGATCACCCGTCGTCAGGCGGTGCGGCGGCGGGTCGGTACGGAACAGCTCCGACGGGTTCCCCGGGGAAGGGCCCTCGTTCCCGAGACCCAGGGCCACGACCCCGTTCCAGTGGAAGAGGTCGCTGTCCGTGTCGATGGACCACCATGGCCAGCGCACCGGCAGGTAGTCCCACGTCACGCCCGACTCGACCACGGTCTCCGCGAAGGGGCAGGTGACCGACAGCACGTCACCGACCCGGAATCCCCCCTCGTACGTCATCCGGCCAGAGTAGAACCACGCGTACGGGCCGCCGCCCGCGCCGGGAGGCCCACCCGTGCCGCGCCCGCCCGCTCCGGTCTCCTCGACGGCCGAGCCCGCTGCCTGCGCCACCGCCGGAACGCGTCCCTCGACGTGGCGGTATCCGTCACTCGACCTACCGGAACGCGTCACCCGGCGTACCGGAACGCTTCACTCGACGTATTCGACGAGCTGCATCATCCCCTGGTCCTCGTGCTGGAGCTCGTGACAGTGGATGAGGGCCCGGCCGGTGAAGTCCGTGAAGCGGACGCGCAAGGTCACCGAGCCGCCCCTTCTGACGCCGATGGTGTCCTGCCACACCGGGGTGTCCAGAGGGCTGCCGTCGACGGCGGTGACCAGGAAGCGGTTGGTGTGCAGGTGGAACGAGTGGTTGGGGTGGGTTCTCGAATTGTTGCGGATCGTCCACTCCTCGGTCTCGCCGAGCCGGAGGGTGTGGTTGACGCGGGCCGGATCGAACCGTCCGTAGGCCGGATCCGTCGGGTCGGCCGGGTCGCGGGCCGGCGGGGTCGCTCCGTCGCCGGTGATGCGGAACGCGTGGGGGAAGGGCTTGCCGGGAAAGGCGTTCATGTCGCTGTGGAACGTCAGGGAACGGCGGCGGATCACTTCCCGCGGGTCGATGTACGGCGCGGGCCCCGGCAGATCGGTGGGCAGCTCCATGGGCGCGCCGGAGCCCGCAGCCACGGTCATCGTCGCCAGCAGGACGCCGCCCGCCGTGATGCGGTAGTCGCCCGGACTCTGCGCTCTGATCATGACGTCGGAGCGGTTGCCCATCGACAGGGTGACCCCGTCACGCTCGACGGTCCGGGTGAGGGTGACGCCGTCCACGGCGATCTGGTGCAGCGCGTGTCCTTCCACCCGTACCGGCAGGACGGTGAACGCCGACGCGTTGATCAGGCGCCAGCGCTGCACCTCGCCCTCCCGCAACCGGATCACCGGTCGGTAGGCGCCGTTGACGACGAACGTCGACGCCACCCTGTTGAGGTCGTTCTCGGCGCGCAGCTCGGGCACTTGGCCGTCGGAGAGCTTGAGTTCACCGATGCACATCACCACGTCGCTCGCCGCCGCGATCTCCGGGACCCTGTCGGTCTCGCCTTCCACCACGAGCGCTCCCAGCAGGCCGCCGGCCAGTTGGACGGCGGTCGACCCGTGCACGTGCGAGTGGTACCAGAACGTGCCGTCCGGGTGGTCGGCGGGAACCTCGATACGGCTGCGGTAGCTGCTGACGGTCAGCCCGTTGGCCGGATCGTAGGGCGTGAACTCCCGGAAGACGTTGTCCGCGTCCCCGCTCGGGGACACATGGAGCCCATGGGTGTGCAGATTCACCGTGTTGAAGCCGTGCGGCACGTTGTGGTCGCCGTGCGCGACCTGATCGGGGTTGGGCGGCAGATCGTTGATGTGTTCGATGTCGAGCAGATCGCCCGGACGCACGCGCAGCGTCGGCCCGTTCATGGACCCGTTGTAGAGCCGGAGATCGACGTCGCCGACACCGGCGAGCGTTCCCCGGGTGAACGCGACCCGCAACGTGGTGGACAGGATTCCGTTCGCCGACCGGATCAGCGCGGGCCGGCCGATGGGCGCCGCCGCCGCGGACGCGCGGGGCGCCTGCAGTGCGCCGGACATCAGGGCGGGCGCCGCCGCCAATACCGCACGTCTGCTGATTCCGCGAGATGAGTCCATCGATTTCACTCCTGCTCGTGAACGGCCAAAGGCCGTCCAGCGTGGCGAGCGCACCACCGGATCCGGCGGACGACACGTCCCGCGCCGCGCCGCTTCCCCTGATCGGCGCACCTGACAGAGTGGTGCCCGGTGCTCCTGGGCACCCCTCGGCGCTCTTCGCTGCTCCTCGGCGCTCTTCGCTGCTCCTCGGCGCTCCTCGCTCCTCGGGGCGGACGGGAACCGTCACCGTCACCGCGGACCGGCGGCCCAGCCGGCCGGTGTGTGCGGTCCCGCCGCCCGCGCGGACCTACCCCTCCGACCTTTGCATAAAAGTGCATCACTGCGTATAGTCATGCCATCGATGAGGAGGATTCCGATGGTGGTACGTGCAGCGGTGGCAGGGGCGAGCGGATACGCCGGCGGTGAGCTGCTGCGCCTGTTGCTGGCCCACCCCGAGATCGAGATCGGCGCCCTGACGGGCCACTCCAACGCCGGGCAGAAGCTCGGCGCGCTCCAGCCGCACCTGCGGCCGCTGGCCGACCGGGTGCTGGAGCCCACCACCGCCGAGGTGCTCGCCGGGCACGACGTGGTCTTCCTCGCCCTGCCGCACGGGCAGTCCGCCGCCGTCGCCGAGCAGCTCGGCGACGAGGTGCTGGTCGTCGACATGGGGGCCGACTTCCGGCTGGCCGACGCCGCGGACTGGGAGAAGTTCTACGGTTCGCCGCACGCCGGTACCTGGCCCTACGGGCTGCCCGAGCTGCCCGGTGCCCGCGCCGCGCTCGCCGGGACCCAGCGGATCGCCGTACCCGGCTGCTACCCGACCGCCGTGTCGCTCGCGCTCTTCCCGGCGTACGCCGCCGGGCTCGCCGAACCCGAGGCGGTCGTCGTCGCCGCGTCCGGTACCTCCGGCGCCGGCAAGGCGGCCAAGCCGCACCTCCTCGGCTCCGAGGTGATGGGCAACATGACCCCGTACGGAGTCGGCGGGGGACACCGGCACACGCCGGAGATCACCCAGAACCTCAGCGCCGTCGCCGGAGAACGCGTCACGGTCTCCTTCACCCCGACCCTCGCCCCCATGCCCCGGGGCATCCTCGCCACCTGCAGCGCCAAGGCGAAGCCCGGCGTGGACGGCGAAGCGCTTCGCGCCGCCTACGAGAAGGCGTACGCCGACGAGCCGTTCGTCGACCTCCTCCCCGAGGGCCAGTGGCCCGCCACCGCGGCCGTGTACGGCTCCAACGCCGTGCAGATCCAGGTGGCGTACGACCCCGCCGCCGGCCGGATCATCGTGATCAGCGCCATCGACAACCTCGCCAAGGGCACCGCCGGGGGTGCCCTGCAGAGCACGAACATCGCCCTCGGGCTGCCCGAGGACACCGGTCTGACCACGACCGGCGTGGCACCGTGACCGACCCGCGCCCGGCCGCACCCACCCCGGGCGCCGGGCGTACGGACGCCCGGCCCCGGACCACCACGGAAACCGCCGCAGCGCCGCACCGCGCGGGCGGAGAAGCGAACGAGGAGATGCAGTGAGCGTCACGGCAGCACAGGGATTCTCGGCGGCGGGCATCGCCGCCGGGATCAAGGAGAGCGGCAACCCGGACCTGGCCCTCGTGGTCAACCTCGGGCCGCGCCGCGCCGCCGCGGGAGTCTTCACCTCCAACCGCGTCAAGGCCGCGCCCGTCCTCTGGTCCCAGCAGGTCCTCAAGGGCGGCGAGGTCTCCGCCGTCGTCCTCAACTCCGGTGGCGCAAACGCCTGTACGGGCCCCAAGGGCTTCCAGGACACGCACGCCACCGCCGAGAAGGCGGCCGAGGTCCTCAAGGGCCACAGCGCCGGCGAGATCGCCGTCTGCTCCACCGGGCTCATCGGCACCCTGCTCCCTATGGAGAAGCTGCTCGCCGGCATCGACAAGGCCGCGGGCGCCCTCAGCGAGGAAGGCGGCACGGACGCCGCCATCGCGATCAAGACCACCGACACGGTCCACAAGACCGCCGTGGCCGCCGGAGAGGGCTGGACCGTCGGCGGCATGGCCAAGGGCGCGGGCATGCTCGCCCCCGGGCTGGCCACCATGCTCGTCGTCCTCACCACCGACGCCGACGTCGAGGCGCCCGCGCTGGACGCCGCCCTGCGCGACGCCACCCGCACCACCTTCGACCGGGTCGACTCGGACGGCTGCATGTCGACCAACGACACCGTGCTGCTCCTCGCCTCCGGCGCCAGCGGCGTCACCCCGGAGCAGGAAGCGTTCTCCGCCGCCGTACAGGCCGTCTGCGCCGATCTGGCCCGTCAGCTCATCGGCGACGCCGAGGGCGCCTCCAAGGACATCCGGATCGAGGTCGTCGGAGCCGCGACCGAGGACGACGCCGTCGAGGTGGGCCGCTCCATCGCCCGCAACAACCTCCTCAAGTGCGCCATCCACGGCGAGGACCCCAACTGGGGCCGCGTGCTCTCCGCGATCGGCACCACCCGGGCCGCCTTCGACCCCGACCGGCTGAACGTCGCCATCAACGACGTCTGGGTGTGCAGGGACGGCAGCGTCGGCGACGACCGCGACCTGGTCGACATGCGCTACCGCGAGGTCAAGATCACCGCCGACCTCTCCGCGGGCACCGAGTCGGCCGTCATCTGGGCGAACGACCTCACCGCGGAGTACGTCCACGAGAACAGCGCGTACAGCTCATGAGCGACACGGAGAACACGGGCGCCGAGAAGAACACGGGCGCCGAGAACAGCACGGCCCGGAAGCACACCGCCCTCCCGAAGGCGCAGATCCTCATCGAAGCGCTGCCCTGGCTGACCCGGCACAACGGCCGGACCGTGGTCATCAAGTTCGGCGGCAACGCCATGATCGACGACGAGCTGAAGGCGGCCTTCGCCCAGGACGTCGTGTTCCTGCGGCAGGCCGGCCTCAAGCCCGTCGTCGTGCACGGCGGCGGCCCGCAGATCAACGCCCAGCTCGACAAGCAGGGCCTGGTCAGCGAGTTCAAGGCCGGACTGCGGGTCACCACGCCCGAGGCGATGGACGTCGTACGGATGGTCCTGGCCGGACAGGTCCAGCGCGAACTCGTCGGCCTGCTCAACCAGCACGGGCCGCTCGCCGTCGGCATGACCGGCGAGGACGCCCGGACCATGACCGCCGTCCAGCACCGCCCGACCATCGACGGCGAGCTCATCGACATCGGCCGGGTCGGCGAGATCACCGAGATCGACACCGGGGCCATAGAGGCACTCCTTGCGGACGGCCGCATCCCGGTCATCTCCTCGATCGCGCGCTCCGCCGACGACAACCACGTCTACAACGTCAACGCCGACACCGCCGCCGCCGCCCTGGCCGCCGCGCTGAACGCCGAGACGCTGATGGTCCTCACCGACGTCGAGGGCCTCTACGAGGACTGGCCGAACAGCGACGACGTGATCAGCCGCATCACGGCGACCGAGCTGGAGAAGCTGCTGCCCGAGCTGTCCAGCGGCATGGTCCCGAAGATGCAGGGCTGCCTGTACGCGGTACGCAACGGCGTCGAGACCGCCAGGGTCATCGACGGCCGGGTCCAGCACGCGATCCTGCTGGAGATCTTCACGGACGAAGGCGTCGGCACGATGGTCGTGCCCGACAGGGACACGGCGGCAGAGCCGGTCACGGAGGGGACAGCATGACGAACGCGGAACTCGGTCAGCGGTGGAGCGACTCGCTGATGGACAACTACGGCACGCCGCAGATCCCCCTCGTCCGCGGCGAGGGCGCGCGCGTCTGGGACGCCGACGGCAAGGAGTACCTCGACTTCGTCGGCGGTATCGCGGTGAACGCGCTGGGCCACGCCCACCCCGCGGTCGTCGAGGCCGTCTCCACCCAGATCGCCTCCCTGGGACACGTCTCCAACCTCTTCATCGCCGAGCCGCCCGTCGCGCTCGCCGAACGGCTGCTCCAGCTCTTCGGCCGGAGCGGACGGGTCTACTTCGCCAACTCCGGCGCCGAGGCCAACGAAGCCGCCTTCAAGATCGGCCGGCTCACCGGCCGGACCGGCATGGTGGCCACCACCGGCGGCTTCCACGGCCGGACCATGGGCGCGCTGGCCCTCACCGGGCAGGCGAAGAAGCGGGACCCGTTCCTCCCGCTGCCCGCCGAGGTCACCCACGTGCCGTACGGGGACGTGGAAGCGCTCCGGGCCGCCGTCACCACGGACACCGCGCTCGTGATCATCGAGCCCATCCAGGGCGAGAAGGGCGTGGTCGTCCCGCCCAAGGGCTACCTCTCCGCCGCCCGCGAGATCACCCGGGCCACCGGTACCCTGCTCGTCCTCGACGAGGTGCAGACCGGTGTCGGCCGGTGCGGCACCTGGTTCGAATACCAGGCCCACGAGGACGTCGAACCCGACGTCGTCACCCTCGCCAAGGGCATCGGCGGCGGACTGCCGCTCGGTGTCACCGTCGCCTTCGGCGCCGCGGCCGACCTGCTGAAGCCGGGCCAACACGGCACCACCTTCGGCGGCAACCCCATCGCCTGCGCGGCCGGCCTCGCCGTGCTGGACACCCTGGCGGCGGACGGCGCCCTCGACCACGTCAAGCGGCTCGGCGAGCGCATCCGCGAAGAGGTCGAAGGGTTCGGACACCCCCTCGTCTCCCACGTCCGCGGCTCCGGCCTGCTGCTGGGTATCGTGCTCACGGGACCCCACGCATCGCAGGTGCAGCAGGCGGCCCAGGAAGCGGGCCTCCTGGTCAACGCCCCCGCGCCCGATGTCGTACGGCTGATGCCGCCGCTGATCATCGGCGACGCGGAGGTGGACGCGTTCCTGGCCGTACTGCGGGGCGCGCTGGACACGGTGGACCCGGGCAGGGGCGACGGAGAACCCGGAGCATGACCACCCGGAGAATGAGGCGACGACGATGACCGAGGCGCAGGACAACGACCACGGCGGCCCTGCCGTGCCGCAGACCCGCACGGCACGCCACCGCCGGATCGTGGACATCCTGAACCGGCAGCCGGTGCGCTCGCAGAGCCAGCTGGCCAAGCTCCTCGCCGACGACGGGCTGAGCGTCACCCAGGCGACGCTCTCCCGCGACCTCGACGAGCTGGGCGCGGTCAAGATCCGCAACACCGGTGGCGAGCTCATCTACGCCGTGCCGAGCGAGGGTGGTTTCCGCACCCCGCAGGCACCGCTGGGCGGCTCCGCCAAGGAGGAGCGGATGCGGCGCCTCTCGTCGGAGCTGCTCATCTCCGCGGAGGCCTCGGCCAATCTCGTCGTCCTGCGCACGCCCCCGGGCGCCGCGCAGTTCCTCGCCTCGGCCATCGACCAGGCCGAGCTCCACGACGTCCTCGGCACCATCGCCGGGGACGACACGCTGATGCTCATCAGCCGTGACGCGGCCGGTGGCCAGGCCCTCGCCGACCACCTCCTGCGTCTCGCGCAGAACGAACGCTGACGCCTGCCCCGCACGCGGAGGAGCCCGGTCCGTCACCCACGGACCGGGCTCCTCCGCGACGTGGCGGTGTCAGTAGCCGGTCACCGCCAGCTCCCCGGCCGAGGTGCCGATGACGATGTGCGGGTGCTTCGCCGGGTCGGCCCAGGCCAGGACGCGGTCCATCACCCCGGCCGCCACCGAGACGCACCCCGCCGTCGCCCCTTCGCCGTCGACGTGCAGGAAGATGCCCGCGCCCCTGCCCCGTACCGGCTTCGCGTAGTTGAAGCCGATCACCATCGCCCGGGCGTACTGCGCCGGGTACGTGATCAGGTGCTCGGCCTCCGCGGCCCGGCAGTCGGACGGCAGCGGCTCCACCCACCGGTTGTAGTCGCGCGCCCCGTTGTCCTGGCACCACCACGAACCCTCCGTCACCCTGCGGTACGGGTACGCGGTCGCGGCCGGAGCCTCCCGGAGACCGAAGGCGTACGGGAGGTCGTACAAGCCGGTCGGAGTGGTGTTCGTGCCCTGGCGCCGGGTACGCCCCTCGGCCAGGCCCGCCGCTCCGAACCGGGCCGGCGCGGAGCCCGCCCGGGCCCACCGCCCCCGCCGCAGCTCCCACCAGGTGACCGTGCCGGTGGTGGACCCGGCATCCGGGGCCTCGGCGACGATCAGCTGCCGGCCGCCGCCCGTGTCGGCCAGCAACCCGGGAGCCGTCCCGCCGGCACCGGCGGGCGCCGCCGCGCCCGCCGGTGCCACCAGGACGGACAGAGTCACCAGGACGGTCATCAGGTATCCGCGCATGCTCCGGACCGTACGGGCGACGGGGGCACGGCTCCACCGGGATGCTCCGTACGGTCCACGGACGCGCCCCTCGGCGAGCGGGCGTCCCTCAGCCGCCGGACGGGGCGGGCATCGGTGGCAGCGGAAGCGGCAGACCGGGCAGGCCGTCGACGCTGGTCGCGATGTCGGGCTTCTTCTCGAAGTACGCGCTCAGACTCTCGTCGTCCTCGCGGGCGAACCGGTCCGCGTGCAGCGGCCGATCTTGCTCGTACGCGAGGAACGGCACGGCGAATCCGCAGGTGTCGCGGATCAGTTCGGCCGTCACGACGATGATCGCGCGCAGCCCGTGGGACGTGTGGTCGACCTGGTCGAAGAGGGCCAGCAACCCGGGGAAGCGCGGGTCGTCGCGGAAGACGGGTTCGCCCCGGCCGTGCACCCGCACGATGTCGGGCGGCCCCTGGAACGCACACCACATGAGCGTGATGCGACCGTTCTCCCGCAGGTGGGCGATGGTCTCCGCGTTGCTCCCGGCGAAGTCGAGGTACGCCACCGTCGTCCCGTCGACCACCACGAGCGAGCCGCGGACGCCCTTGGGGGAGAGGTTGACCGTGCCGTCGCCGTCCAGGGGAGCGGTCGCGGTGAAGAAGAGCGGCTGTTCCTCGATGAAGGTGCGCAACCGTCCGGCTATGTGCTCGTGCGTCTTTCCCATGCGCGGATTATCGGCCGCCGGGGAGCTCCGGGCCCGTCGATTTTCGGCCGTCGTAGATCGCGAGGGACCGCTCCGTTCCGGGCTGCCGGCAGCAGCCCGGACGCCACGGGTGGCAGCGGATCAGTGCGTGTCCGGAAGCGGCTCGTACCGGGCGCGCTGCGCCTCGTGGGCGACCTCCGCGTCCTCGTCCTCCTCCATCCCCGCCAGCACCCGCTTGCGCAGCCCGAGGCTGTGCGCGCCGAGCAGACGGAGCCCGGCCCGGCGTACGTGCGGGGGCCGGGCGGGGGCCACCAGCGCGGCCAGCCACTCCTCCGGGACGAGCAGCACGTACGGGGTGAGGGCCTTGCGGGCGGTGCGCACCACCGGCGGATGGGGGTCGGCCATGGCCGCCATCAGCTCGTCGGGGGAGACCGCGTCCAGCATGCGCAGACCGGCCAGTGCCGCCGCGCGTACCCGGCCCTCCGGATGGCGCGTCAGGGCCCGCAGCGGGCCGGCCGCGTCGGGTGATCCGGATTCGGCCAGCCCGAAGACCGCGCCCGGGGGCAGGCCGGGCGCGGCCGAGTCCGCGCACCGCTCCCGGTAGAACGCCCACGGGTCCGCGCCCTCCAGCCGCAGCACCAGCCGCGCGGCGGAACGCACCCGGGCCGAAGGGTCGGCGAGGTGGCCGGACGCCTCCGCGCCCCGCCCCGCCCGGTGCAGCGCGGCCACCGCCGAAGAGCGGGTCGCCGCCGAGGAAGCGGTGAGCAGCGGATCGAGGAGGCGCTCCGGATCGCCGGTCCTGACCCGGGTGAGGAGCACGTCGGTGCAGAGCCTGCGGACGGCCCGGTCCTCGGCGGTCAGGATCAACTCCGTGAGCCGGGCGGTCGCGAGGAGACCCCGTTCCAGGCAGAGTCCGATGCCGAGCAACCGTGCCCTCGGCCGGGGGCTCGCCAGCAGCAGCGCGGGCAGCGAAGGCGAAAGCGCGGGGGCGGCGGTGAGGACCAGCGCGAGAGCGGGCCCGCCGTGCGGGCGGAGCGCCAGCTGTACGGCCAGCGGGACCAGGGCGGCCGCGCGTCCGGCCGCCGCAGGCCCGTCCAGTGCGGCGGCGAGCGTCCGGCGGGCCCGGTCCCGTACGGGGGCGCGGCCGTCCGCGCACCGCAGGACCAGCAGCGGGAGCAGGGCGGGGCGCCCGGCGGCGAAGGGCAGCGCGGCCTCGCGCACCTGCCACCGGCGGTGGCACAGGGTGAGGGCGGTCTCCGGCTCGGAGGGCGGGAAGTCCGTCCACGTCACGTCCCGGGCGCGCTCGTCCCACTGCGGGTCGAACGGCTGCCCCGGGTCTCCGCCGTGGTCGGTGCCGGGGCCCGGGGAGGCGCCGGCGGGCGGTGTGCTCGCGGACCCCGCGCGGACGCGCCGGTCGAGGTCGATCCAGGCCTCGGGATCGGCGGTGTCCAGGACGGAGTCCAGGGGGCTGCCCCTCAGCAGGCGCTCGTGCGCCGCGCGTGGGCGCCTGGGGGACGGGTGGGTCGGCTTCCGCATGGGGCGCAGCCTATGGGCAGCCGGAGCGCGCTCCGTCCCGCCCCCGCAGACGTACGGCGGGAGCGGGCCGCCGTACGCGACCCGTGCCGCGGGCGCCGCCACCGGCCCCTTTGACAAAACATACGGAGGATTGCATAGTTATGCCAACGGTGGGTGCACCGTGGAGAGTCCTCCGGCCTCCTCCGCGAGGGCCGCCGCCCGGTGTGACTCCGCCCGACAGCGCGTGCCACGCCCGCACCACGCGTACAGAACCGGCCTCCTCGACCGTCAGCGGCGGGGAGGCGGTCGCACATCCACCCCCTTGTTCTTCGAGGAGCACGCAGTGAGCAACGCCCACGCCAACGGCAACAGCGACGTACGCCTCTGGGGCGGACGTTTCGCCGACGGACCGGCCGAGGCGCTGGCCAAGCTGTCCGCCTCCGTCCACTTCGACTGGCGGCTGGCGCCCTACGACATCGCCGGCTCCCGCGCCCACGCGCGTGTCCTGAACAAGGCGGGGCTGCTCACCGACGAAGAACTCACCCGCATGACCGCCGGACTCGACCAGCTCGAAGCCGATGTCGCGGACGGCTCGTTCACCGGCACCATCGCCGACGAGGACGTCCACACCGCGCTGGAGCGCGGTCTGCTGGAACGCCTCGGCAAGGACCTCGGCGGCAAGCTCCGCGCCGGCCGGTCCCGCAACGACCAGGTCGCCACGCTGTTCCGGATGTACCTGCGCGACCACGCCCGGATCATCGGCGGGCTGATCGCCGAGCTCCAGGACGCGCTGGTCGGCCTCGCCGAGACCCACCCGGACGTCGCGATGCCCGGCCGCACCCACCTCCAGCACGCCCAGCCGGTGCTCTTCGCCCACCACGTCCTCGCCCACGTGCAGGCCCTCTCCCGGGACGCCGAGCGGCTGCGCCAGTGGGACGAGCGCACCGCCGTCTCGCCGTACGGCTCCGGCGCGCTGGCCGGCTCCTCCCTCGGGCTCGACCCGGAGGCGGTCGCCGCCGATCTCGGCTTCGAGCGCGGCTCCGTCGCCAACTCCATCGACGGCACGGCCTCGCGCGACTTCGTCGCCGAGTTCGCCTTCATCACCGCGATGACCGGGATCAACCTCTCCCGGATCGCCGAGGAGATCATCATCTGGAACACGAAGGAGTTCTCCTTCGTCACCCTGCACGACGCGTTCTCCACCGGCTCCTCGATCATGCCGCAGAAGAAGAACCCGGACATCGCCGAGCTGGCGCGCGGCAAGTCGGGGCGGCTCATCGGCAACCTGACCGGCCTGATGGCGACCCTCAAGGCGCTCCCGCTCGCGTACAACCGCGACCTCCAGGAGGACAAGGAGCCCGTCTTCGACTCCTGCGACCAGCTGGAGGTCCTGCTCCCCGCCTTCACCGGCATGATGGCCACGCTCACCGTCAACCGGGAGCGCATGGAGGAACTGGCCCCGGCCGGCTTCTCGCTCGCCACCGACATCGCCGAGTGGCTCGTCAAGCAGGGCGTGCCCTTCCGGGTCGCGCACGAGGTCGCGGGCGAATGCGTCAAGGAGTGCGAGCAGCAGGGCATCGAGCTCGACGAGCTGACCGACGAGCAGTTCGAGAAGATCTCCGAGCACCTCACCCCCGAGGTCCGTACCGTCCTCGACGTGCCCGGCGCGCTCGCTTCGCGCGACGGCCGCGGAGGTACCGCCCCGTCCGCCGTCGCGATCCAGCTCGCCGAGATCAAGCAGGACCTCGCGGTCCAGCACGCCTGGGCGGCCGCCCGGAAGTAGGTCCTGGCGTCCGGACCGTGCCCGCACGCGCGGTCCGGACGCGCGCGGCGGCCGGGTGCGAGGTGTACGGACGGCGACGCGGGCTACGTTGACGGGGAAGGGTGAAGAACCGACCCCGGACCACGAGGAGCCCGCGATGCCATTCGACCGCCTGACCGCGGCCACCGCCTCGACCGCCCACATCGGGCTCGGCCTCGCCGCAGTCGGCAGGCCCGGCTACATCAACCTCCACCGCGACCTCGACCTGCCCGGGGACCGCACCCCCGACGCCCTGCGCGAGCGCACCCACGAACTCCTGGACGCCGCCTACGCCCAGGGCGTCCGCTACATCGACGTGGCCCGCTCCTACGGACGCTCCGAGGCGTTCCTCGCCGAGTGGCTGACCGCCCGACCCGCCCTCGACGACGTCGTGGTCGGCAGCAAATGGGGCTACACCTACACCGCCGACTGGTCCGTGGAGGCCGAGGCGCACGAGGTCAAGGACCACGGCGCGGCCACCTTCGACCGCCAGCGCACCGAGACCCGCGCGCTGCTCGGCGACCGGCTCGACCTCTACCAGATCCACTCGGTGACCCCCGACAGCCCGGCCCTCACCGACAAGGAACTCCACGCCCGGCTCGCCGACCTGGCCGCCGAAGGCGTCACGATCGGCCTTTCCACCAGCGGCCCCGGCCAGAAGGACGCCATCCTGGCGGCCCTCGCCGTCACGGTCGACGGCGAACCCCTCTTCCGTACCGTCCAGGCCACCTTCAACGCCCTGGAGACCTCGGCGGGCCCCGCGCTCGCCGAGGCCCACGGGGCGGGACTGACGGTGATCGTCAAGGAGGGCATGGCGAACGGACGGCTGGCCGGTACCGAGGCCCCGGCGCTGATCCGGGAGATCGCCCGGGACCGGGAACTCGGCAGCGACGCGGTGGCCCTCGCGCATGTGCTCCGCCAGCCGTGGGCCGGTGTCGTCCTCTCCGGCGCCGCCACGGCTCTCCAGCTCTCCGGGAACCTGCACGCCGTCACCCTCGACCTCGACGAGGAGGAACAGGCCCGGTTCGACACCCTCGTGGAGGACCCGGAGGCGTACTGGCGGTACCGGGCCGCCCTGCCCTGGAGCTGACGCACCCCGCCCCCATCGATCCCCGTCCGGCCCGGCGTGCCTCAGGTCGCCCAGGCGGCCAGCGCGTCGAAGTCCGCCCGCTCCAGGCCGACGGCCGGATCGATCTGCCGCAGCAGCGCCGGGCCGGGGTGGTGGGCCGCCACCCACGCCCGGTCCTGCTCGCCGATCTCGTCGTCGATCCAGGCGAACGCCCGGCCGGCCGCGTACGCCACGACGTGCCGCGTCTTCCAGAAGGTCCAGTCGCCCGTGCCCTCGCCCACCACGGGCCAGTCGACGAACGGCAGCGGCGGCAGCCCCAGATGCGGGCCGACCCACTCGTTGGCCTCGTTCTTCCAGGTGGTGGCCCAGACCAGTTCGTACCGGTCGGACAGCGCCAGCAGCTCCGCGCCGTGCGCCGCGTTGAGCAGTACCGGCAGAGCCTGCCCGGTCTCCCACCCCGTCGGGCGCATCCGGTGGCGGCGGTACCCCTGCGGATCCCGCCGCCGGGACAGTGCCATGTACGGGTTGAGCGGACCGTCGATGTCGATCAGCAGCAGCGGTTCGGTGCCCATGCCCCCATGGTGCCGCCCGGCGGGCCGGAGCGGTAACGAGATTCGGCCGCGGGGTCCCGGCAGGGCCATCCGCGGATCGCCGGGTTGCCGCCCGGCGGCGGGGGCCGGAGCGTGGAGCGGTGAGCACAGCCGACCGGGGGACCGGCACCGGAGAGACCCGCCGCCCGGGCCGCTGGATCGCGCTGACGGTCCTCGTCCTCGCCGTCCTGCTGGTCGCGGTGGACGCCACCGTCCTCGGCCTCGCGACCCCGTTCCTCACCGAGGACCTCGAACCGACCGGCACCCAGTTGCTCTGGATCGGCGACGTCTACTCCTTCGTGATCGCCGGGTTCCTCGTCTCCATGGGCAGCCTCGGCGACCGGGTCGGCCGCAAGAAGCTCCTTCTGACGGGCGCCACCGCGTTCGGGGCGATCTCCGTCCTGAACGCGTACGCCGACAGCGCCGAGGCGATGATCGCGGCCCGCGCGCTGCTCGGCGTCGCGGGAGCGACCCTGATGCCGTCCACGCTGGCCCTGATCCGCAACATCTTCCACGACCCCCGCGAGCGCAGTCTCGCCATCGGCATCTGGGGCGCGGCCGCCTCGGCCGGCGCGGCGGTCGGGCCCGTGGTCGGCGGATTCCTCCTCGAACACTTCTGGTGGGGTTCCGTCTTCCTCATCAACCTGCCGGTGATGGCCGTCCTCGTGGTGGTGGGCGCCCGGCTGATCCCCGAATCGAAGGACCCGGCTCCCGGTCCCTGGGACCTGCCCAGCGTCGCCCTCTCGCTCGTCGGCATCATCGGGGTGGTCTACGCGGTCAAGGAGGCCGCCGCACACGGATTCGGCCCGGGCGTCGCGCTCGCCGCCGTGATCGGCGCCGCCGCGCTGGTGTGGTTCGTCCGCAGGCAACTGCTCCTGACGGCCCCCCTGATCGACGTCCATCTCTTCCACCACCGTGGATTCTCGGGGGCCGTCCTCGCCGATCTGCTCACCATCCTCGGCCTGTCCGGACTCGTCTTCTTCCTCTCCCAGTTCCTCCAGCTGGTCCAGGGCCGCAGCCCGCTGGAGGCCGGCCTCGCGGAGTTGCCCGCCGCCGTGGGATCGGTGGTGGCGGGTCTGCTGGCGGGCAGGGCGGCCCGCCGGTTCTCGGTGCGGGCCGTCGTCTCCGGCGGGCTCGCCGCCGTGGGCCTGGCACTGGCCGCGGTGACCCTGATCGGCCAGGACACCGCGTATCCGCCGCTGGGCGCGATCCTGCTCGTCCTCGGCGTCGGCGCGGGATTCTCCTTCACCGTGACCGCGGACGTGATCCTCTCCAGCGTTCCCAAGGAGCAGGCCGGCGCCGCCTCCGGAGTCTCCGAGACCGCGTACGAACTCGGCGCCGCCCTCGGCATCGCTCTGCTCGGCTCCATCGTGACCAGCGTCTACCAGGGATTTCCCACCCCGGCGGGGGTTCCGCCGGGCACCACGGCCGCCGCCCACGAGTCGCTCGGCGGAGCCGTGGAGGCGGCCCGGACACTGCCCGCCGCCGAGGCCGGTCAGCTGATCGCCGCCGCGCAGGACGCGTTCACCGACGGGCTGCGGGCCGCCGCCGGGACCGGCGCCGTCGTGCTGGTGGCGACGGCGGTCGCCGCCTGGTCCCTGCTGCGCGGGCAGCGGCTGGAGGAGGGCGCCGGACACGGGTGAACCCCTGGCCGGCCGTCAGCCCGCGGGCTTCTCCCACACCGAGACGTGCCGTCCGCTCTCGTTGCCGAACGGGCTCCGGTCCCAGTCCTCGAAGCGCTCCCGCAGCCGCATCCCCGCGAGCTGAGCCATCAGGTCGAGCTCGGCGGGCCACACGTAGCGGAACGGGATCGAGCGGTACTCGCCCCGGCCGTCGGCGAGGTCCACGTAGTTCGAACTCACCGACTGGGTGGCGACGTCGTAGTCGTCGTACGCCCAGCGCGTCGCACTCGTGTGGAAAGGCACGATCCGCTGCCCGGCGGGCAGTTTGCGCAGTTCCGGGACCATCACCTCGATCACGAAGGTGCCGCCCGGCGCGAGATGGTCCGCGACGTTGCGGAAACAGGCGACCTGGTCCGCCTGGGTCGTCAGGTTCATGATCGTGTTGAAGACCAGGTAGGCGAGGGCGAAGGTGCCGTCCACCCTCGTCCCGGTGAAGTCCCCGATCGTCACCCCGACCGCCTCGCCGCCCGGTTTGGCGCGCAGCCGCTCCACCATCGCCCGGGACAGGTCGATGCCGTGCACCGGCACCCCGCGCCGCGCCAGCGGCAGCGCGATCCGCCCGGTCCCGATGCCGAGTTCGAGTGCCCGGCCGCCGCCCGCGAGCTCCGCCAGGAAGTCCGCGGTCGTCCCCACCAGATCCGCCGCGAACATGCCGTCCGAGGGATCGTCGTACGTCGCCGCGATCCGCTCTTGGAAGAAGTCTTCCTTGTCGGTCACGCCCGGGACCGTACCGTCCGGCCGCCCGTAGCGCCCGCGAATTACGGTGTTCGCGCGCGTCCGGACACGCGAAGGGCCCGCCGGCCCGGGGAGAGGACCTCTCGGGGGCGGCGGGCCGGACGGCGTTTCAGGCGGCCTTGGCCTTCGTCGCGTACATGTCCACGTACTCCTGGCCGGAGAGACGCATGACCTCGGACATCACCGAGTCCGTCACCGCGCGCAGCACGTAGCGGTCGCGGTCCATGCCCTCGTACCGGGAGAACTCCATCGGCTCGCCGAAGCGGACCGTGACCTTGCCCGGACGGGGAATCCCGGCGCCGCCCGGCTGCAGCTTGTCGGTGCCGATCATCGCGAACGGGACCACCGGCGCGCCCGTCATCAGGGTGAGGCGGGCGATGCCCGTACGACCCCGGTAGAGCCGGCCGTCGGGGGAGCGCGTGCCCTCCGGGTAGATGGCGAAGGCGCCGCCCTCGTCCAGCACCCTGCGGCCCGTCATGAGTGCGGCGACCCCGCCCCGTCCGCCGTCGCGGTCCACCGGGATCATGCCGCTGCCGGTGAAGAACCAGGCCATCATGCGGCCCTTGACGCCCTTGCCGGTGACGTACTCGTCCTTGCCGATGTAGTACACCGGCCGGTCGCAGCAGATCGGCATGATCAGCGAGTCGATGAAGGTGAGGTGGTTGCCCGCGAGGATCACCGGACCGTCTCCGGGGATGTTCTCGGCGCCCTCGATCCGAGGGCGGAACATCAGGCGCAGGATCGGGCCGAGCACTGCCTTGATGACCGTGAGTCGGGACAACGGTTCCTCCGGTGTCGTGGCCGGGCCGGCCGGGGCGGTGACGCGATGGTCTGTGCAGGTGAGGACGATACTCGCGGCGACCCGCCGACCGCACATCGGGTTCACGCGACGGATACGCGGTGTTGACTTGTGTTAGCGGTGTGTTGGCCCGCCCGACCCCTGGAGGACGGCCCCCCTGCCTACGCTCGGGGCCGCGCCGAAGCCGGTGTCGTCGCCGAACATCACACGCGAGGAGCGTCCATGACAGAGCGTACGCGCAAGAGCCCCGGCCGCCGGGCCCTGCTCGGAGCCGCGGTGCTCGGAACGACCACTCTCGGCCTCTCGGCCGCCGGCACCGCCGCGGCCGACGACCGGGGCCACGACGACCGCGAGGCCAAGGGGAGTGGCGCCGGGCGTCGCCTGCGCGACCTGCCCGTCCCCACCGTCGTCGGCCACCGGGGAGCCAGCGGCTACCGGCCCGAGCACACCCTGGGCTCCTACCAGCTCGCCCTGGACCTCGGCGCGGACATCGTCGAGCAGGACCTCGTCCCGACCAAGGACGGCCACCTCGTCTGCCGCCACGAGAACGACATCACCGGCACCACCGACGTCGCCTCCCACCCCGAGTTCGCCGGCCGCAGGACCACCAAGACGGTCGACGGGGTCCAGCTGACCGGCTGGTTCACCGAGGACTTCACCCTCGCCGAACTGAAGACCCTGCGGGCCGTCGAGCGCATCCCGGGCACCCGTCAGAAGAACACCCTCTACGACGGCCGCTGGGAGATCCCCACCTTCGAGGAGGTCCTGCGCTGGGCCGACGCCGAGGGCCGCAAGCGCGGCAAGCCGGTCTGGCTCTACACCGAGACCAAGCACCCCTCGTACTTCCGGGGGCTCGGACTCGGCCTGGAAGAGCCGCTCGCCAAGCTGCTCCGCCGTTATGGACGCGACCGCGCGGACGCGGCCCTCATCCTCCAGTCCTTCGAGCCCGACTCCGTGCGGCGGCTCTCCACCCTGGTCTCCACCCCGCGCATCGTGCTGCTCGCCGGCGCGTCCTCGCGCCCCTGGGACTTCACCGCGGCGGGCGACCCGCGCACCGTCGCCGACCTCGTCACCCCGGCCGGCCTGAAGTGGATCGCCTCCTTCGCCCAGGGCATCGGCCCCACCCTCGACCTGGTGATCCCGAGAGATTCCGACGGTCGCCTCGCCGCTCCGACCACCCTGGTCCGGGACGCGCACGCGCGGGGGCTGGTCCTCCACCCGTACACGATGCGCAACGAGAACACCTTCCTGCCCACCGAGTTCCGCCGGGGCACCGACCCCAACGCGTACGGGGACGCCTTCGGCGCCTTCCGCGCGTACTTCGCCACGGGCATCGACGGCATCTTCTCCGACAACGCAGACACCGCCCGGCTCGCGGCGGCCGACGCGCGCCGCGCCTGACGGCTCCGTCCACCCACCGGGGCAGGGCCGGTCCGCGTCAGCGCCGGACCCGTCGTGCCCCGGTCGGGTGGCACTTCCCGCGTACGGCAACCGCCCGCGCGCGGGACGCGTTGAGCGGGCGTGATCCCCGTCGACCGTGCAACGACCCTCGCCGACCGCGCGCCGGACGCCGTTCCCCGCGCTCCGGCCGCTCCCACCACGTCCACCGTCGTGGTGCTGACGGCCCTGCACCCGCTGGTCCGCGCCGAGGTGACGGCCGAGGCCCCGGCGGCCGGCACGGACCCGGCCGACCTCGAACAGACCGTCTGGCTGCGGCTGCTGGAGCGCCTCGCCTCCGGCGCTCCGTCACCCGACCCGGCCCGCTGGGTGCGCGAGACCGTACGCGCCGAGGTCCGCCGCTCCCGCCGCGCCGTTCTGCGCGAACACCCGCATGCCGACGACGGACCCGCCGCGGGCCCCGGCAGCTGTCCCGAGCGCGCCGCTCTCGGTGCCGACGAACGCCGGGCGCTGCGCGCGGCCGTCGCCCGGCTGCCCGGTCGCTGCGCCGGACTGCTGAACGCCCTGCTCGACCCGGGCGACCGCACCTACCGCGAGATCGCGGAGGAGTTGGGTATGTCACAGGGGAGTTTGGGGCCGATTCGCTCCAGATGTCTGGGATGTCTCCGCAGAATGCTCGCGGCGGAGGTTGCCGCTCCCGGAACGCGGGGAATGGTGCGGTGAACAACTGGCTTATCAGGTGAGCGGGAGGCATGCACACATGGGCATGAGCGTGATCATCTCGGCGGCGGACCAGGACGACGCCGAGCAGCTCTTCAGGCTCCAGTACCTCTGTTTCCAGAGCGAGGCGGAGCTCTACGGGAACTACCGGATCGACCCGCTCGTCCAGACCCTGGAGTCCGTCCGGGACGAACTCGCCACCGACCTGCTCTTCGTGGCCCGGCTCGGCGACGAGGTCGTCGGCGCGGTGCGGGGGTTCACCGCGGAGGACGGCACCGGCCGGATCGGCAAACTCTGCGTCCACCCCCGGCTCCAGGGCCACGGCCTCGGCGCCCGGCTGCTGCGCGCGGCGGAGACGGGACTCGCGGCCGAGCGTGCCGCCACCCGCTTCCGGCTGCACACCGGACACCGCAGCGAGGGCAACCTGCGCCTCTACCGTCGTGCCGGATACGCGCAGGTCGGCGCCGAGACAGGTGAGGACGGAGTACGCCTGATCCTGCTGGAGAAGGAAGCCCCGGCGGCCCAGGAGTACCTGGCGAGCGCGTAACGGCTCCCCGCCCGGCAGGAACGCGAAGTCCCGCCCGCACGGAACGCGCGGGCGGGACCGCGTGCTCACCGCACGTCGCCGCGGGACCGCCCCGCTCGCCGCGTGGCCCGGGGGCGGGAACGGGTCGCGCCTCAGGCCTGCTTCGCCCGGCGCAGCCAGAGCAGTCCGGTGACCGGGAGGATCACCGGAATGAAGACGTATCCCATGCCGAAGTCCGACCAGACGGTGGCGTCCGCGAAGGCGGAGGGCTCCACCATCGTCCAGGTGCCCACGATCAGAACGCCCGTCAGCTCGGCGGCGCAGCACACCAGAGCGGCCCGGCGGGCCTTCTCCCCGCCGCGCACCAGGGAGTACGTGATGAACCCGTACACCAGGGCGGCGACGGCCGACAGTACGTACGCCAGCGGCGCCTTGCCGAAGTCCAGGACGATCTGGACGATCGCCCGCGAGGCGGCGGCGACGGTGAACACCCCGTAGAACCAGACGAGTACGCGGCCGGGGCCGGTCCCCAAGTCGAACGACGGCTTCGGCTGAGCCGCTCCGGACGGCGCCGGGGTCCCGGTGCGATCGGTGTCGGTCACGTCAGTTTCCCCAGATGTCGTAGAGCCGCACTTCCAGCACGGCCAGCACCACCGCCCCGGCGGCCACCGTCGCCGAACCCCAGCGGGTCCGCTCGGTCAGTGACAGGAAGCCGGCCGCGGGCACGGCCGCGAAGCAGCCGATGAGATAGCAGATGAAGATCGTCATGCCCTGCTCCGGGCGCTCACCGCGCGTCAGCTGCACGATGCCCACCACCAGCTGGGCGAGCGCCAGCAGTGTGACGACCGCCATACCGATGAAGTGCCAGTCCTTGGTCGGCTGGTCCCGGTAGGCGGCGAATCCGCACCAGGCGGCGAGGGCGAGCGCGGCCACGGCGAGCGTGACCGTCAGGGCGTCGAGCATGAGCCGAGGGTATTACGGCCGCGCCCCGTGCCCGCGTCCGGCCCCGCCTCCCGCTGGTCCTGCTCGGAAGCGGTGGACCGGCCCTCCGGCGACGGCGGACACGGGGTCCGCGAGGGGGTGGCCGTGGCGTCCGCCACAGGTGCCCCGGCCGGACGGCGGCGCGGTCCCCGGCCGGTACGAACCGCTGAACGGCCACGTCTGTGCAGGTCGGAAGGGGTGCGTGAGGAGGGGGCGGCAGAGGCGGCGGTCCGCGTCGGGGCGTCCGCCATCCGGACGCGCCGGTTCCGCTCTCCCTCACGTCTGTTTTACTTGGGGCATGACCACGACGAGCAGCCGCACCCTTGCGACCGAGGCGATCAGTACGCCCGGTGCTCGTCGCATGTGTCGAATGTGCGCCATCTGAGGGTCCACGCCAGCGTCTCGCGCCCCGAAGCGAGACCGCGCCGACGCCGTTGCCTCCCGGTCCCCCCGGCAGGAACGCTCCGGCCTCGACCGGCACTCCCGTGCCGCGGCCGTGCCGAGATCCCGGCCGACGAGGGCCGGTGAGTCTCCCTCGGACGAATGCCCCGTGCCCGGCGCACCACCACGCCGCGAGCACTCGACAGTGACGGAAACCCTGTGATCACCACTTCGGGCCTCACGAAGGTCTACCAGTCGCGCGACCGTGAGGTCACCGCACTCGACGGAGTCGACCTGCACGTCGAGGAGGGCGAGGTCTTCGGCGTCATCGGCCAGAGCGGCGCCGGCAAGTCCTCCCTCATCCGCTGCGTGAACCTCCTGGAGCGGCCCACCTCCGGCACCGTGACCGTCGCGGGCCAGGACCTCACCGCCCTCGCCGGCCGGGGCCGCCGGGCGGGCAAGGAACTGCGCGAGGCGCGCAGCCGCATCGGCATGGTCTTCCAGCACTTCAACCTGCTGGCCTCGCGCACCGTCCAGGGCAACGTGGAACTCCCGCTGGAGATCCTCGGCGTGCCCGGCCGCGACCGCTCCCGCAAGGCACTCGAACTGCTCGACCTGGTCGGCCTCGGCGACAAGGCGAAGGCGTACCCCGGGCAGCTCTCCGGGGGCCAGAAGCAGCGCGTCGGCATCGCCCGCGCCCTGGCCGGCGACCCGAAGGTGCTGCTCTCGGACGAGGCGACCTCGGCCCTGGACCCCGAGACCACCCGGTCCATCCTCCAGCTGCTGCGCGACCTCAACCAGCAGCTCGGCCTGACCGTGCTGCTCATCACCCACGAGATGGACGTCGTCAAGACGATCTGCGACTCCGCCGCGCTGATGCGCCGGGGCCGCGTCGTCGAGTCCGGCACACTCGGCGAACTCCTCGCCACCCCCGGCTCCGAACTGGCCCACGAACTCTTCCCCGTCGGCGGCGGCGCCCCGGCCCCCGGCCGCACGGTGGTCGACGTCACCTTCCACGGTGAGTCCACCGGCCGTCCGGTGATCTCCCAGCTCTCCCGTACCTACGACATCGACATCTCGATCCTCGGCGCGGCCATGGACACCGTGGGCGGCAAGCAGATCGGCCGGATGCGCATCGAGCTGCCCGGCCGCTTCGAGGAGAACGTCGTGCCCATCGGCTTCCTGCGCG
This sequence comes from Streptomyces sp. NBC_00247, assembly GCF_036188265.1. NCBI lineage: Bacteria > Bacillati > Actinomycetota > Actinomycetes > Kitasatosporales > Streptomycetaceae > Streptomyces > Streptomyces sp. NBC_00247. The sequence continues at coordinate 6,089,268 of NZ_CP108093.1, forward strand.
AGCAGGGGCTGCGGGTGGACGTCGTGGACGAGGCCGCCGCCACCGTGATCCCCGCGCAGACCACCGCCCCGCTCACCAAGGAGGCCGCGAAGTGACCTGGTCCGAAATGCAGCCCCTGCTGACCCAGGGCACCGTCGACACCCTCTACATGGTCCTGTGGTCCGCGGTCGTCACCGTCGCCGTCGGCCTGCCGCTCGGAGTGCTGCTGGTCCTCACCGACAAGGGCGGGCTGCTCCAGAACACCGTGGTGAACAGGATCGTCGGCGTGGTCGTCAACATCGGCCGCTCGCTGCCCTTCATCATCCTGCTGATCGCGCTGATCCCCTTCACGACCTGGGTGGTCGGCACCTTCATCGGCCCGACCGCGATGATCGTCCCGCTGGCCGTCGGCGCCATCCCCTTCTTCGCGCGCCTGGTGGAGACCGCCGTCCGCGAGGTCGACCACGGACTCGTCGAGGCGGTCCAGTCGATGGGCGGCTCCATCCCCACCATCGTCCGCAAGGTCCTGCTCCCGCAGGCCCTGCCCTCCCTGATCTCCGGCATCACCACCACGGTGATCGTGCTCATCGGCTACTCCGCGATGGCCGGCGCCGTGGGCGGCGAGGGACTCGGCTCCAAGGCCGTCACCTACGGATTCCAGCGCTTCGACAACCAGTTCATGATCGTCACCGTCGTGCTGCTCATCGTCATCGTGACCGTCGTGCAGCTCGTCGGTGACCTCGCCGGACGCCTGCTGGCCCGCCGGGGCCGCACCGCCTGACGCGCCTTCCCGGCGCCGACCCACAGACCTCCGTCCCGCGCGTACCGGCACCGTCCGTACGAGCACGGCGGTAAGCCCGCACTCCTTGTCCGGGCAAGAGGGCTGCCCCGTAACCCCCGGCGGGTGCGCGACGACAGCTACGGCACCTCGCCGCGTTGTCGCAACATCCGGACACACCCAGTGTCCGGACACTCCTCGGCCTTGCGACGCACCGCGTCCGACGCCGCGCACCGAACCACCGCGGATGACGGGACGGCCCACATCACCCACCTGAAAGAGGCACTTTTCGTGCGCAAGACCATCAAGCTCTCCGCGGCAGCCGCCGCCACCGCCGCCCTCGCCCTCGGCCTGAGCGCCTGCGGCACGGACTCCGACCCGTCCGCCGGCGGCACCGGCGCGAGCGCCGACACCTCCAAGGCGCTCGTCGTGGGCGCGTCCCCGACGCCGCACGCCGACATCCTCGACTTCGTGAAGAAGAACCTCGCCGCGAAGGCCGGCCTCAAGCTGGAGGTCAAGGAGTTCACGGACTACGTCCTGCCGAACACCGCCACCGAGAACGGCCAGATCGACGCCAACTTCTTCCAGCACAAGCCCTACCTGGACGACTTCAACAAGAAGAACGGCACCCACCTCGTGCCGGTCGTCAACGTCCACCTGGAGCCGCTCGGCCTCTACTCCAAGAAGGTCGGGGCGGTCGGCGACATCAAGGCCGGCCAGACGATCGCGGTGCCCAACGACACCACCAACGAGGGCCGCGCGCTCCTGCTCCTCGCCGACGAGGGCCTGATCACGCTCAAGTCCGGTGTCGGCACCGACGCCAAGCTGAGCGACATCACCGACGCCAAGGGCCTGAAGTTCAAGGAGCTGGAGGCCGCCACCGTGCCCCGCGCCCTGGACGACGTCGACGCCGCCGTCATCAACGGCAACTACGCGATCGAGGCCAAGCTCACGCCGTCGAAGGACGCGCTCGCCATCGAGAAGGCGGAGGGCAACCCCTACGCCAACATCCTGGTCGTCAAGAAGGGCGGCGAGAAGGACCCCCGCGTCGAGAAGCTCGCCAAGCTCCTCAACAGCGACGAGGTCAAGAAGTTCATCGAGGACACCTACAAGGGCTCGGTCATCCCCGCCTTCGGTACCCCGGTCTCTTCCTGACCCACCCCGCACGCCCACGGAGCCCCGCACCTCCCGCCGAGGAGGTGCGGGGCTCCGCCGCGCGGACCCGCCCATGCGCGGCGCGCGCCCGATACTGCATGCTGTGCCTTTACCGGTCTTCGGCATGGAGCTGCGCATGACTACCACCTTTCCGTCGATCTCGATCAGCACGGACCGACTGGTGCTGCGCCCCTACGACATGTCGGACCTCCCGGCGCTGACCGACATGATGAACGACGAGGCCGTCACCGCCTGGACGGACGGCCCGCAGCCGTACACCCGGATCGACGCCGAACGCTGGATCCGGCGGATCGCCCCGGGCGAGCGCACCCAGGGCCACGGCATCGTCTTCGCCGTCCACGAGTTCCTCACCCAGCGACTCGTGGGCTCCGTACGGCTGCTCAACACCGACTGGCGCACCCGCTCCACCGAAGTCGTCTACGTCACCGCCCACTGGGCGCGCGGCGAGGGATACGCCACCGAGTCCGTACTGGCGCTCGCCGAGTGGCTCTTCCGCGACCAGGCCTTCGAGCGGATCGAGTTGCGCACCCAGGCCGACAACACCGCCTCCCAGCAGGTCGCGCAGAAACTCGGCTGCATCAGCGAGGGCGTCCTGCGCAACGCCCGGATAGCGCGGACGCAGACGGAGGACGGCGGCTGGGCCGACTTCCGCACCGACCTGATCGTCTGGGGACTCCTGCCGGAGGACCTCGACGGCGTCGCCGAGCAGCTCGCGGACGCGGGCGGCTACGGCACCTACGACGACTGGAACTGACGGGGACCGCCGCCCGCCTCCCCTGCGGTCCGGCCCCGGGAGCGACCCGATAACCTCTACCCGGCTCCTTCGCGCGGGCACCCCCGGCGGAGGACACCCGCTCACGCCCCCCACATCTCCAGGAGACGGACGACGATGGCCGACCGCGTCACGGTGATCGGCTGGGACGGCTCACCGCTGACCAGAGCGGCCACCGCAGCACTCTCCGCCGCCACGCTCGTCGCCGGCGCCGCGCACCACCTCGCGCTCGCCGAAGTACCGCGGGGCGCCGAACGCATCCGCCTCGGCAGCGTGGACCTCGCCGCCCGGCGCATCGCCGGACACCGGGGGAGCGCCGTCGTCCTCGCGGACGGCGACCCCGGCTTCTTCGGAGTCGTACGCACCCTGCGCGCGCCCGAACACGGCCTGGAGGTCGAGGTCGTGCCCGCGGTCTCCTCCGTCGCCACCGCCTTCGCCCGTGCGGGGATGCCCTGGGACGACGCCCAGGTCGTCGTCGCCCACCCGAAGACCCTGCGACGGGCCGTCAACGTCTGCCGGGCCCACCACAAGGTCGCCGTCCTCACCTCGCCCGGCGCCGGCCCGGCCGAACTGGCCCTGCTGCTCGACGGCGTCCACCGCACCTTCGTGATCTGCGAGGAACTCGGCACCGCCCGCGAGCGCGTCACCGTCCTCACCTCCGACAAGGCCGCCGACCACGCCTGGCGCGACCCGAACGTCGTCATCGTCGTCGGCAGCGGCCCCACCACGGCCGCCGCCGGCTGGATCGGCGGCCGTGATCCCGCCCGCCCCGACGGCGTACGGGGCTGGGGGCTGCCCGAGGACGCACACCGCCGGGCCGCGAGCGGGGCCGCCGGGCGCGACCACGCCGGAGACGACCGGGCGCGACCGGAGCAGAGCGCCGAGGGCGAGTCCGCCGGGATGCGCGCCGCCCAACTGGCCCGGCTCGGCCCGCGTACGGGCGACCTGGTCTGGGACATCGGTTCGGGCACCGGTGCGCTGGCCGTCGAAGCGGCCCGCTTCGGCGCGGCCGTCATCGCCGTCGACCGGGACCCGGCCGCCTGCGCCCGGGCGACCGCCGCGGCCCGCTCCTTCGGCGTGGCCGTCCAGGTCGTCCAGGGCCTCGCCCCCCACGTGCTCGAACGACTTCCCGAACCCGATGTCGTACGCATCGGGGGCGGCGGCGTTCGGGTGGCCCTCGCCGTCGCCGACCGGCGCCCCGAGCGGATCGTCACCCACGCGTCCACCCGGGACCAGGCGGAAGCCCTCGTCACCGCGCTCTCCGGCGGCGGTTACACGGTGGAATGCGTGCTCCTCCAGTCCGTGGACCTGGACACCTCGGCCTGGGAGGAACGCGAACGGTCCGTCGCGTTCCTGCTCTGCGCGGTGCGTTCGGACCTTGCCCCGTGACCAGGTCGCTACAGCGCGGAAGGTAGGCTGGCGGATTGTTGTACCGAACCCGGTCGTTCGTCGCTTCGTGCGTCAATGTCCGGAAAAGGGAGCCATTTTGTTTCTCCCTGTGGTACGGCACAACCGGGACGGCGTGAAGTGGCGCAGTCCACAGCGAACCGCGGCGCGACAAACCTGTCGCCGTGGCGAACGGCCGCGAGAATATGTAGAGGTCCGCGGGCGTTTCGTGCCGCGCGGCGAGCCCGCTCGTTCTAGTTGGCGAGCACCGGCGTGCCGTGACGCGGGCGTCCCGGGCGATGGGCCGAAGGAGCACTGACGATGGGCGAGGGGTACGCATGACTGACACCGGCCAGATCCCGGGCGAGGGACAGCCGGAGAACGCAGGCATGGTGGAGCAGCCGGGCGTCCTCGCCCCGGATGCCTACACCTACCTCGATCCCTCCGAGCAGGCGCCCTACGAAGACGACGTGCTGTTGATGCCCGCCGCCCAGGGCTCGTGGAGCGATCCGCAGGTCGTCCCGGCTCCCGCCGCGGACGCCTATCAGCAGTTCCCGCAGCAGAGCACGCACCCGTCCCAGGAGCCCGTGGCCCAGGGGCCCGCGGGCCACGATTCGGGGGCCTACGACCTCGGCGCGGTGCGGACCCAGGCGCCCGCACCCGTCGCCGCGCACGCGATGGCCTCCGCGCCGTCCCGCCGTCCGCTGCACCGCGGCCCCTCGGTCGACGGTCCCTCCTACGGCGGGCAGAGCGGAGTCGTGCGCTCGCTGGCCGACCGCGGCCCGGCCGGGTCCCCGCAGCCTCCGGCTCCGGCGCGTACGGTGCCCCCGGCCCCCGTGGCGCCCGAGTACCCGGCACCCGCCGAGGTTCCCGCGCCCGCCGAGGCCGTGCGGGCCGAAGCCCCGGTGCGGGCGGAAGCGCCCGTACAGGCCGAAGTCCCGGCGCCCGCCGAGGTTCCCGCGCCCGCCGAGGATCCCGCCGCGCAGGCGTTCGCTCTCCCGGGCCCGCAGCTGGGCGAGATCCCGCTCCAGGGGGCCGCCCCGTGGGGTGCGCCCGAGCCGGTCCCCGCCGCGGACGGGCGGCCCGTCGCGGACGCGGACCCGGCGGAGGAGGCCCCCCTGCCCGAGCCCGCCGAAGCCGCGCCCGTGGAGGCCCCGTACACCGGGACCGTTCCCGTCGCCGCGGAGCCGACGGGGACCGTCCCCGCGGACTTCGTACCGGCCCAGGCGCTCCCGGGGTCCGCACCGGAATTCGAGCCCGCGCCCGAGGCGGTACCGGGCTTCGAGACGGCCGCCTCCGCCCGGGAGCCCGCGCCGGTCGACGCCCTCGCCGAGGCGCCCGCGGAGATCGCGGCGGAAGCCCCGGCGGTGGTTCCGGTGGCCGGCCCGGCAGAAACGGTCGTCCCCGAGGCCCCCGCGCCGGTCTTCGCGCCCGAGGGCGCCCAGGAGCCGTACTTCCCCGCACAGGGCTCGGTGCCCGACACCGGGTTCGCCGCGCTCGGGCTGCCCGAGCAGGTCCGGGACCACCAGCCGCAGGAGTACCGGGCGCCCGCCGAGCAGACCGTCGCCGAGCCCGCCGCCGCGGAGCCGGCCGCCGAGCCGATCCAGGATGCCGAGCCGCTCCGGGCCGAGCCCGTCGCCTTCGACGCCGCCCTTGCCGCCGTTCTCCCGGAGCCCCCCGCAGTGGCCGACAGCGCCCAGGAGTTCGCCGCGCCGCAGGCCGCCGGAGCGCCCTGGGCCGTCGAGCCCCCCGTCGCCGGACAGGACGGCGGGCCGCAGTACACGGAACCGGAACACCAGAACGTGCGACAGGAACAGCTCCACCCCGCCGAGGCTCCCGAAACCCCGGTCTTCGAGGCCGTACCGGCCGAACCGGCAGCACCGGCCGGACCCGCGGCGGACGCCGTCCTGACCGCCCCCGCCGAGGCCGCCGAAGCGCCCGCCGCCGAGGAGCCGGAGACCGAGTACGCCGCCGCCGAGGAGCCGGAGACCGAGTACGCCGCCGCCCCCGAGGAGCCGGCGACCGACCCGGCCCCCGGCTACGACGACGCCGAGCGCGAGGCCGTGCTGCGCGTCATGCGCGAGCGCCGTGACATCCGCAACGGCTTCCGCAGCGACCCCATCCCGCACGAGGTCCTGCTCCGCGTGCTGGAGGCCGCGCACACCGCGCCCAGCGTCGGCCACTCGCAGCCCTGGGACTTCGTCGTCATCCGCTCGGCGGAGACCCGGCGTTCCATGCACGAGCTCGCCCAGCGTCAGCGCGACGCCTACGCGAAGTCGCTTCCCAAGGGCCGGGCCAAGCAGTTCCGGGAGATGAAGATCGAGGCCATCCTCGATACCCCCGTGAACATCGTCGTCACCGCCGACCCCACCCGCGGCGGACGCCACACCCTGGGCCGTCACACCCAGCCGCAGATGGCCCCGTACTCCTCCGCACTCGCCGTGGAGAACCTCTGGCTCGCCGCCCGTGCCGAGGGACTCGGCGTCGGCTGGGTCAGCTTCTTCGACGAGCGCGAGATGGTCCGCGCCCTCGGTCTGCCCGAGCACCTCGAAATCGTCGCGTACCTCTGTGTCGGGTACGTCGACGAGTTCCCCGATGAGCCCGAACTGATGCAGGCGGGCTGGTCCAAGCGCCGCCCGCTCTCCTGGGTGGTCCACGAGGAGACGTACGGCCGCCGGGCGCTGCCCGGCGAGGAGCCGCACGACCTGCTCCAGGAGACCATCGCCAACATCCGCCCGCTGGACGCCAAGGCGCTCGGAGAGGCGTGGGAGCGACAGAAGCGGATGACCACGCCCGCCGGCGCGCTCGGCATGCTGGAGATCATCTCCGCGCAGCTCGCCGGACTCTCCCGGACCTGCCCGCCGCCGATCCCGGAGCCCGCGGCCGTCGCGATCTTCGCCGGTGACCACGGCGTGCACGCCCAGGGGGTGACCTCCTGGCCCCAGGAGGTCACCGGCCAGATGGTGGCCAACTTCCTGGCCGGCGGCGCCGTCTGCAACGCCTTCGCGAGCCAGGTCGGTGCCGAGGTCTGCGTCGTGGACGTCGGTGTCGCCACCGAACTCCCCGCCACCCCCGGCCTGTTGCCCCGCAAGGTGCGGCCCGGCACGGCGGACTTCACCACCGGTCCCGCGATGAGCCGCGAGGACGTCCTCGCCGCGATCGAGGTCGGCATCGAGACCGCCCGCGACCTCGTCGCCGCCGGTAACAAGGGTCTGCTCATCGGCGAGATGGGCATCGCCAACACCACGGCGTCGGCCGCCCTCATCTGCGTCTACACCGGGGCCGACCCCTCCGAGGTCACCGGGCGGGGCACCGGCATCAACGACGAGATGCACGCCCGCAAGGTCGACGTGGTGCGCCGCGCCCTGGAACTGCACCAGCCCGACCCGTCCGACCCGATCGGCGTGCTCGCGGCCGTCGGCGGCCTGGAGCACGCGGCCATGGCCGGCTACCTCCTGGGCGGCGCCTCGCTGCGCACCCCGGTCATCCTGGACGGCGTGAGCGCCGGTGCCGCCGCCCTGGTCGCCCGTGCCATCGCCCCCGAGGCGCTGGCCGCCTGCATCGCGGGTCACCGCAGCGCGGAGCCCGGCCACGTGGCCGCGCTCAACAAGCTGGGCCTGCGTCCGCTGATCGACCTCGACCTGCGGCTCGGAGAGGGCACGGGCGCCCTGCTCGCGCTCCCGATCGTGCAGAGCGCCGCGCGCGCCATGCACGAGGTCGCGACGTTCGACTCGGCGGGCGTCACGGAGAAGTAGGGCGTGTTCCGAAGGTCCCGCCTTCCGCCCTCCCGGCGGACCGCGCCCCTTTCTGAAACACGTCCCCGTACCCGGGGCCGTCCCCGGGTACGGCCCTGCCCTCCGGCGGCCCCACCCCGTAAGGTGGTCCCCGCCCCACCTGCCGAACCCGCACGTCACAGCCGCTCCAGAGCCGCAGCGGCAGTCCCGACCGCCGCCGCGTCCCGTACGCCGGACCGGACGGACTCCCCGTGCGGCGCCGCACCGCGCCGTACGCACCGTTCCCTGCCGAGGAGCCAGCACCGCCATGGCCGAGCACGTCGATCACCCCGCGTACCCCGTCGGACTGCGCCTGAGCGGGCGCCGCGTCGTCGTCGTCGGCGGCGGCCAGGTCGCGCAGCGCCGCCTCCCCGCGCTCATCGCGACCGGGGCCGACATCACCCTCGTCTCGCCCTCCGCCACCCCCTCCGTGGAGGCGATGGCCGACGCCGGGGAGATCCGCTGGGAACGCCGCCGGTACACGGACGGCGACCTCGCCGACACCTGGTACGCGCTCGTCGCCAGCAGCGACCCCGAGGCCAACGCCGCCGCCTCCGCCGAGGCCGAGCGCACCCGGACCTGGTGCGTCCGCAGCGACGACGCGGAGGCGGCCACCGCCTGGACCCCCGCCACCGGCCGCAGCGAGAACGTCACGGTCGCCGTGCTCACCACCACCTCCCGGGGCCGCGACCCCCGCCACTCCGCCGCCGTGCGCGATGCCATCGTCGAAGGACTCCGCGACGGCACCCTCGCCGCCCCGCACCACCGCACCCACACCCCGGGCGTCTGGCTCGTCGGCGGCGGCCCCGGCGACCCCGACCTGATCACCGTGCGGGGCCGCCGGCTGCTCGCCGCGGCCGACGTCGTCATCGCCGACCGGCTCGGCCCCCGCGACCTGCTGGACGAGCTGCCCCCGCACGTCGAGGTCATCGACGCCGCGAAGATCCCCTACGGCCGCTTCATGGCCCAGGAGGCCATCAACCGGGCCCTCATAGAACACGCGAAGGCGGGCAAGGCCGTCGTCCGCCTCAAGGGCGGCGACCCGTTCGTCTTCGGCCGAGGCATGGAGGAGGCCCAGGCGCTGGCCGCCGAGGGCATCCCCTGCACCGTCGTCCCCGGCATCTCCAGCTCCATCTCCGTGCCCGGTGCCGCCGGAATCCCCGTCACCCACCGGGGCGTCGCCCACGAGTTCACCGTCGTCAGCGGCCACGTCGCCCCCGAGGACCCCCGCTCGCTGGTCGACTGGGAGGCCCTGGCCCGACTGCGCGGCACCCTCGTCCTCCTGATGGCCGTCGACAAGATCGGGGCCATCGCGAAGGCCCTCGTCGCCCACGGCAAGGACCCCGCCACCCCGGTCGCCCTCGTCCAGGAGGGCACCACCGCGGCGCAGCGACGCGTCGACGCGACCCTCGCCACCGTCGGCGAGCGGGCCGTGGCCGAGGACGTACGTCCGCCGGCCGTCATCGTCATCGGCGAGGTCGTCGCCGTCGGCCCCGACGCCACCGCGACCCCCACCGCGTAAGACCGGCGGCCCCGACGCCACCGCGTAAGACCGGCGGCCCCGACGCCACCGCGTAAGACCGGCGGCCCCGACGCCATCGCGTAAGACCGGCGGCCCCGGCCGTCGCCCCCACCCCGGACAAGGCAGCACTCCTGTGGCAGAGATCATCACCGTCGAGGACCCCGACGACCCGCGCCTGCACGACTACACGGGCCTCACCGACGTCGAACTGCGCCGCAGACGCGAACCCGAGGAGGGCCTCTTCATCGCCGAGGGCGAGAAGGTGATCCGCCGCGCCGGGCACGCCGGGTACGCGATGCGCTCCATGCTCCTCACCCCCAAGTGGACCGAGGTGATGGGCGACGTCATCGAGGCGGCCGAGTCCCCGGTGTACGTGGTCACCCCCGAGCTCGCCGAGCGGGTCACCGGGTACCACGTCCACCGCGGTGCCCTCGCCTCGATGCGGCGCGAACCGCTGCCCGACGCGGCCGGTCTGCTGGCCGGTGCCCGCCGGGTCGCCGTCTTCGAGGACATCGTCGACCACGCCAACATCGGGGCCGCCTTCCGCAACGCGGCGGCCCTCGGCGTCGACACCGTCCTGCTCACCCCGCGCTGCGCCGACCCCTTCTACCGGCGGGCGGTGAAGGTCTCCATGGGCGGCGTCTTCCAGGTGCCGTGGACCCGCCTGGAGTCCTGGCCCGAGGGCGTCGGGGTGCTGCACGCGGCGGGTTTCACGGTCGCCGCGCTCTGCCTCAGCGAACGGGCGGTCACCCTGGACGAGCTCGCCGCGCGCGAGGACGAACGGCTCGCCCTCGTCTTCGGTACGGAAGGGGCGGGCCTCGCCCCGAAGACGCTCGCCGCGGTCGACGACCACGTCCGCATCCCGATGGACGCCGGAGTCGACTCGCTCAACGTGGCAGCGGCCTCCGCCGTCGCGTTCTACGCGACCCGGCCGCGTCAGGCCTGACCGGCACCCCGTGGCGTGCCGGCCGGGGGAGCGTGCCCCGGCCGTCCGTCCGGCGAAAACTGCGAGGCCGGCCCGCCGAGGCCGCGCGCCGGTCCCTGGCAGCCCTGCGCGGCCGCGATACCGAGCGCCACCAGCAGCGTCACCACCACGAAGACGAACAGGCGCTGCCGCAGCAACCGTGGGTTCGCCGGACGCCGCCCGGTCCCGGTCGGCCTGGCCCCGGGACGGGTGCCCGGCCTGCCGTTGGTGCCGTTCGTGCCGTTGGCGGGGCCGGGCCGCTTGCCCGGGCGGACCGCGCCGCGTCCCGTCCGGGGCGGACGTACGGCACCCGGACGGGACGCCCCCGGACCCGGTCGGGAAGCGGACACCGAAGCCGAGGACGTGCTCCCGGACGTCCCCGGACCCGCCGGGGCCGGCGCGGGACGACGGCCCTGCGGCGAACGCCCGGTCGACGGTCCCTCGTGCCTGCGTGTCTGCTGCTCGGTGTACGGGCCGTCGAGTCGGCCGGTGGGCCGGTCGGCCTCGTGCGCCGAACGCTGGACGGGCGGACGGCTCTCGTGCAGCCCCTGCGCCTCGCGCGCCGCGATCTCCTTGAGCCGCATCGACAGCTGCAGGGTGCTGGGCCGCTCCTCCGGGTCCTTCGCCAGACACGCCCGCACCAGCGGAGCGAGTGCGTCGTGGACCTCGGAGAGGTGCGGCTCCTCGTGCACCACCCGGTACAGCATCACCTCGGAACTGCCGTGCCCGAAGGGGGAGTCCGCCGTCGCCGCGTACGCGAGGGTGGCGCCCAGCGAGAAGACGTCCGTCGCGGGCGTCACCGCCGCCCCTCGCACCTGTTCCGGTGCGAGGAACCCGGGGGAGCCGACCGCCGTACCGACATGGGTGAGGGTGCTCGCCCCGGTCGCCCAGGCGATGCCGAAGTCGATGATCCGCGGGCCCTTGGGGGAGAGGAGGATGTTCGACGGCTTGAGGTCCCGGTGCACCACCCCGGCCTCGTGGACCGCGACCAGGCCCTCCGAGAGCGCGGCCCCGATCGAGGCCACTTCCGAGGCGGACAGCGGCCCCTCCTCGGCGACCTTGTCGTGCAGCGAGGGGCCCGGTACGTACTGCGTGGCGAACCAGGGCCGTTCGGCGTCCAGGTCCGCGGCCACCAGCCGGGCGGTACAGCCGCCGCGGATGCGCCGCGCGGCGGATACCTCGCGCGCGAACCGGGACCGGAACTCCTGATCCTCCGCCAGATCGGGCCGGATCACCTTCAGGGCGACCCGCTGTCCCCGCCGGTCCGAACCCAGATAGACGACACCCATCCCGCCGGCCCCGAGCCGCCGGTGCAGCCGGAACGAGCCGACGAGACGCGGGTCCTCGCGCCGGAGCCGCATCATCGCCATCGTCTGCCCATCCCCGCTGCCTGGTCCGCCTGACGAGGCACAGCTTACGTACCCGGCGCCCGGCGCGCTCAGAGGCCGCGCCTTCACCGGGGATTCGATTGTCCGTGCCGCACGGGACGCGTGAAGAACGGTCAGCAGTAGGCCGATCCGGGCGATTCCCTCCCCGGCCGGGTCCAAAGGGGCGTCGGTGTGCGGGGATTGGTGCCCCGCCGCCGATCCGGGCGGCCCGGCCACCGTCCCCCGGGCCGCCCGGACCGCGTCCCGTGAGCCCCGCCGCCCCGCTTCCTCACCGTCGTGGGAGCCGGGTGCCCGAAGGAGGCGGCGTGAGTGATGTCACCCGTCGTGCCGTGTTCCCGGAACGGACACCGCCCGCGGCCGGAAGGTTTCCCCGCCCGGGCGGCTCCGGCCCGTCTCCACCCGTGTACACCCCGTCTCCACCCAGGGGAGTACTCCGGCCGTCCACGGCTCATCCTCCTGGAGGCCCGTCGATCGGTACGCGGGCATGACGCCCGTCCGGCCCGCTCTCCCTACGCTGGAAAACGAACGAGGGCGGAACCCTCCCAGCCGGGACCGGCCGCCGACGTTCACCTCGGTCAGGAGAGGAACCATGCCGGACACGGCCACGCGGAGCACGCTCCGCGCGCAGGGACGCAAGGCGTACGAAGCGTTCGGCGGGCGTCCGTCCGGTACCCGTCACCCCCTCGTGGCGGTGGCCATGGTCCTTCCCCTGGCGGCACTGCTGGTGGTCGTCTTCGGCGGCTGGGAATCAGTGGTCGCACAGGCGTCGTCCGTGGGCGCGATGATGGGGCGCTGACTGGCGCCTCCCGGTTCGGAAGAGCGGTCCGGACCGGACATCCGCCCAACAGCCCCGTGGGGACGGGGGTACGGCGGACGGCAGCGTTTGTCCGGCCGGCTGGGGAGCCGGCCGGACAACGCGCTCTCCGGGACCGCCGCGGCGTGCGGACCGCGCGTCGGGGACCCGCGCGGACGACGGACCGCCGCAGGTCCGAAGAGCGGGTCAGGGGGACCCACGCGCTCTCCGGACCGCGGAGCCCGCCCCGCTAACCTGGGGCTTTGCCACCACTCTCGCCGGGGGACCCGTGAGCAGCGCCGAGGTCGTACGCACACTGGGCGGGCTGGCCCATGCCGCCGCCCACCCGGCGTCCGGCGCTCCGTGTCCCTGCCCGCCGCCCACGGTGCTCGCCGACCGGCCGGACGGAACCGTCGTCCGCAGCGGCGGAGTCGTCGCGAAGGCCCACGCACCCGGTACCGGCGGCCCGGACTTCGCCGCCCGCCTCGCCCTCGCCGCCGCGCCGGCGCTCCGCGGCGTACTGCTGCCGCCGCTCCCCGCACCGCACCCGCTCCCGCGCGCGGACGGACGCCCCGTCACCCTCTGGCCGTACGGAGACCCCGTCGACCCCGGGGACCACGAGGCGGCTCCCTGGGAGGAGGCCGCCGGCCTCCTCGGCCGCCTCCACCGCACCGCGCCCCCGGCGCCGCTCCCGCCGATGCGGGGGCCCGCCAAGGTGGCGCTCGCCGTCGCCCGGATGCGGGCGGCCCGCTCCGCCGACCCGGCCCGCGACGCGGTCCTCACCGCCTGGGCGGCGCTGCCGGCATGGGCCCGCGCCGAGGCGCCGGTTCCGGCGGGCCGTGCGGGATTCCTCTGCCACGGCGACCTCCACCTCGGCCAACTTGTCCGCCACCCGGCCCCGCACGGCTCCTGGCTGCTGATCGACATCGACGACGCGGGGACGGGCGATCCCGCCTGGGACCTCGCCAGGCCCGCCGCCTGGTACGCCGCCGGTCTGCTGCCCGGGACGGTCTGGACGCGGTTCCTGGACGCCTACCGGGCGGTGGGTGGTCCGGCCGTCCCGCCTGCGGGCGACCCGTGGCCCGAACTCGACGTGCCCGCCCGGGCCCTCACGGTGCAGACCGCCGCCCTCGCCCTCGCCAAAGCGGCGGAGCAGGGCCGGGAGCCCGACGAGGTCGAGCGGATGATGACCGACGCGTGCGCCCGTATCGCCTCGCTCCCGCCCGAGTTGGCGGCCGGCCGCACGTCGTAGGGTGAACCGACCGTCATCGGGCAGGAATTCCGGTGGCGGACCACCGAACGGCGAGGAGCCGAGCCGATGATGCAGTGTCCGAAGTGCCACGCGCAGATGCACACGTACAACCGCAATGGTGTCCAGATCGAGCAGTGCAGCGGCTGCCGGGGGATATTCCTGGACTTCGGTGAGCTGGAGGCCCTGACGCGGCTGGAGTCGCAGTGGACACAGCAGGCGCCGCCCGCGCCGCCGGCCCCGCAGGCCTATCCCGCCGCCGGCCCCGCGTGGGGCGCCCCGCAGCACCACGGCGGCGGCCACTACGACCACCACCACCGCCAGAAGAGCTTCGGCCGGATGCTCTTCTCCTCCTGAGCCGGCACAGCCGCCCGCCGGTCACGCACGCCGGGCGGCACCTCCGGACCTCCCGAAGCGACCCGGGACGCGACCCGGGCAAAGCGAAAACCCCGGTCGTGGAGACGACCGGGGTTTTCCGTGGTGCGCGATACTGGGATTGAACCAGTGACCTCTTCCGTGTCAGGGAAGCGCTCTCCCGCTGAGCTAATCGCGCAGGGTGAACCTGCGTGTACTGCGTGCGCGATACTGGGATTGAACCAGTGACCTCTTCCGTGTCAGGGAAGCGCTCTCCCGCTGAGCTAATCGCGCGGGAAGATCCTTGCGGATCAGTGGACGATACTGGGATTGAACCAGTGACCTCTTCCGTGTCAGGGAAGCGCTCTCCCGCTGAGCTAATCGTCCTTGGAGGTGGAGACGGGATTTGAACCCGTGTAGACGGCTTTGCAGGCCGTTGCCTCGCCTCTCGGCCACTCCACCAGAATCGGGGGTTCCGGGAAGATCCCCCTTTTTCCTGCGAGCGGACGACCAGGTTCGAACTGGCGACCTCAACCTTGGCAAGGTTGCGCTCTACCAACTGAGCTACGTCCGCTTGTCTTTCCCGTTCCGCTTGCGCGTCCCGGCGACGTGTTGAACTCTAGCGGATTCCTGGGCCAGCACAAAAACGCGTTTGCGCAGCGTGCTGCGGCCCCCTCGCACCACCCCGGTCCGAGGAGGCCGCGACCTACACTCGACCGCGTGTCCGACATTGCCCCCATGGCCCGCTTCGGCGGCCTCGTAGCCTTCGGTCTCCGGGACGTGACCAGCGATCCGGCGGCCCTCGACTCCGCCGGCTTCTGGGCCGTCTCCGCGGACTTCGAGGGGCGTGTCGTGTGCGCGCGCTTCTCCTCCGTACGCGAGGAACCGGTGCCCCCGCCCGTCCCCGGAGCCTGGCGCGGCCCCGGCCCGGGGGAGTGGACCTCCTCGATGGACCGCGAGACCTACCAGGACGCCGTACGCCGCATCCGCGCGCACATCGCGACCGGCGGGGTCTACCAGGCGAACCTCTGCAGGGTCCTCTCCGCTCCGCTGCCCGATCCCGACCGCGCCGACGTGGACGCGCTGACGGCCCTCCTCGCGCGCGGGAACCCCGCCCCCTACGCCGGCACGCTCCGGCTTCCCGGCCACGGGATCGAGATCGCGACGGCGTCCCCGGAGCTGTTCCTCTCGCGCGACGGGCGGACCGTCGAGTCCGGGCCCATCAAGGGGACCGGGCGCACCGAGGCGGACCTGCTGGAGAAGGACCACGCGGAGAACGTGATGATCGTCGACCTGGTCCGCAACGATCTGGGCCGTGTCTGCGCCACCGGCACGGTGCGCGTCCCCGATCTCTGCGTGGTGGAGAAACACCCCGGCCTGGTCCATCTCGTCTCCACCGTGCGCGGGGAGCTCGGCGACGGGGCGGGCTGGCCCGAGCTGTTCGGCGCCGCCTTCCCGCCCGGTTCGGTGAGCGGGGCTCCCAAGTCCAGCGCGCTGCGGATCATCGGGGAACTGGAGACCGCGCCCCGTGGTCCCTACTGCGGCGCGGTCGGCTGGGTCGACGCCGACCGGTCGACGGCGGAGCTGGCGGTCGGCATACGCACCTTCTGGATCGACCGCACCGGCCCCGTGCCGTGCGTGCGCTTCGGCACCGGGGCGGGCATCACCTGGGGCTCCGACCCCGCGCGGGAGTGGGACGAGACCGAGCTGAAGGCTTCCCGGCTGCTGGCCGTGGCGTCCGGAGCCCTCCCCTCCTGCTGAAGACCCGCCGCGGGCCGGGTGCCTTCTGCCGACGGGGTGACCGGGAGGCCCCCGGGCCGGTAGAACGGGTCCGGTGACCACGACCCTGCGGCCGACCGGGCCGACCCAGCAGAGCGCCGACGGCGCGCGGAGCCGTACGTACGACGTGTGCGACAACGGGCGGCCCGTCGGTACCGTGACCCTCTCCACGGACCCGGCCTTCGGCCCGGCCACCGGCGTCCTCGAAGGTCTCCGCGTCGAGGAGCACCGCCGCCGCCGGGGGCGGGCGATCATCGCCTCGCTCGCCGCCGAGGAGGTGCTGCGGGACTGGGGGTGCGTGGAGGTGCGCGCCGAGATCCCGGCGGGGAACGAAGCGGCGCTGGGGCTCGCCGCCGTGCTCGGCTACACCGAACGCAGCCGGAACATGGAGAAGGCGACCGCCGTGACGGCCGCCACGCTCCCGCCCGGTCTGGCAGGGCGCCCGATGCGGCCCGCGGAGTTCGTACCGTGGCTGGCCACCCGCCACGAGGAGTACGCACGGGAGTGGACCGAGCGGGGCGTCCCCGAGGAGCAGGCCCGCCACAAGTCGGAGACCGACCACGCGCGGCTCCTCCCGCTGGGCCTGGCCACTCCGGGCGCGTACATCGACGTCCTGGAACGTGAGGAGGACGGCCGGCCCGCGGGCCACGTCTGGGTCTCCGGCCGCCCCACCGGGCCCGGCGGGTCCGTCGGGCACGTCTTCTACGTCGAGGTGGACCCGGAGTTCCGGGGGCGGGGGTACGGCCGCGCCCTCATGGGACTCGCCGACGACATGGCGCGGAGCGCGGGCTTCGACCGGATCGGGCTGCACGTCTTCACGTCGAACACGCCGGCCCGCAGGCTCTACGAGTCGCTGGGGTACGAGCCCACCTCGTACAACCTGGTGAAGGCGCTGTAGGCGCTCCGGGCCCGGCCGTGCGGGCCGGGAGCCGCCGGGCTGCACGGCGGCTCCCGGCGTCCCGACCTCGCCGCCCGGGAGCCTGTCCGGGCCGGTCAGCCCCGGGCCGTGAGCAGCCGGTCGACGAGGGACTCGATCCGCTCGCGCAGCCCGTCCTGGCTCTTCCCGCCGTCCAGACGCTCGTCGCCGACGACGTAGGTCGGGGTGCCGGTCACCCCGATCGCCTTCCCCTCGGCCTGGTCGGCGTCGACGATCAGCAGATGCCGGCCGTCGATCAGGGCGGTGTCGAACTCCTCGGCGTCCAGGCCGAGTTCACCGGCGATCTCCAGCAGCAACGGTTCGCCCGCACGGGAGAGCTCGGCGGTCCGCCCCAGTACCGCCTCGATGTACGGCCAGTCCTTGCCCTGGGCCGCGGCCTCCTCGGCGGCCTGGGCCGCCGCGTACGCGTGCTTGTGCTTCTCCAGCGGGAAATGCCGCAGCCGGATTTCGACGCGGTCGCCGTACCGGGCGCGCAGGGCGTGCACATCGGTGAGGGCGCGGTGGCAGTCGGGGCATTCGAGCTCGCACCAGAGATCGACGACGACGGGGCTTGCGGGGGTGGAATCGCTCATGCGGCCAGTCTTCCAGCAGGCGGGGAGACCACCCAATCGGCGACCTGCCGGGACCGGCCCCTCCTCGAAGGACCGTCCCACAAGGAGTTGCGGGACACCCCTCAGGCCTCAGGAGGAGTCGGACCCCGAAAAGTCCCTGACGATCGGCCGACGCCATGGCCCGGTCCGCGGCGGGCGGTGCACGATGGAAGGGACGTCCGTTCCTGCTGCTGGAGGCTTCGATGATTGCCGAGACCATGTGTTCCGCGGCTTCGGCGGCGGGCCTGGGCATCGCCGCGGTGACGGCGTACCGCAAGAGGTTCCTCGCGGCGGCCCGGATCGCCGCGTACTCGCTCGTCCCGATCGGTCTCGTCCTGACGGGCGTCGTGGAATGGGTGGCGGGGATCGCGTTCGAGCCGAGCGTGTGGGTCGGCTTCGTGCTGCTCGGCGCCGCCTGGCTGCTCTTCGTCACCACCCGGGCGGTGGAGCGCCGCCGCGGGCTGACCCGCGAGGAGCGCAAGGCCGCGCGCAGGGGCGGGGAGAACGACAGGATCGCCCCGGCCGCCTCCGCGCCCCGTCCGGCTGCCACCGGACAACGCCCCGGCGCCCGTCCCGGGGCGAAGCCCGGCGAGACGGGGAAGGCGGAGCCGGGGGACGACTTCAGCGACATCGAGGCCATCCTGAAGAAGCACGGTCTCTGAGCCCGTCCACGGCCCCGCGCCCGGCCGCCCGTCGGCCCCGCGCCCGGCCGCCCGTCGGCCCCGCGCCCGGCGTCCGCGTCGGGCTGAATTGATTCAGCCTGCGTGGGGAGAGCGGCGTGCGGCCCGGTGCCACGAGGGTGGGAGGCCGTAACGGCCCGATGCCGGGGAGCGGGCGTCCGCAGCGGATTGAATCATTTCATGAGTCCGCCCGGCTCCCGGACCGGCGGAGGCGCTCCGTACGATGGGGAGAATCCGCCGACCGGGTACGGCGGCCGAGGGGCAGCAGTGGGCATCAGTGGGGCAGGACAAGTGGCGCGTGTGGCAGGGATCAAGGATGTGGCCCGGCTGGCCGGGGTCTCGGTGGGCACGGTCTCCAACGTCATCAACCGGCCCGACGCGGTGCTCCCGGAGACGCGCGCCCGCGTCGTCGCCGCCATCGAGGAGCTGGGTTACGTACGGAGCGAGTCCGCCCGCCAGCTCAGGGCGGGCCGCAGCCGCATCATGGCGCTGCTCGTCCTCGACATGGGCAACCCGTTCTTCGTGGACGTGGCCCGGGGCGCCGAGCGTGCCGCACGGAAGGCCGGCCTCGGGGTCATGGTCTGCAACAGCGACCAGAACCCGGCCGAAGAGGCCGAATACCTCGGCCTCTTCGCCGAACAGCGGGTCTGCGGCGTCCTGGTGACTCCGGCGGACGCGAGCGGACGCAATCTGGAGTCGTTCGGCCGCCACCGGATTCCGTTCGTCCTGGTCGACCGGGTGGCGTCCGGCCCGGACTCCTGTTCCGTCTCCGTGGACGACGTACGCGGCGGGGCGCTGGCCGTGGGCCACCTCCTCCGGGCCGGCCACCGGAGCGTCGCGTACGTCAGCGGTCTCGGTGATCTCCACCAGATCCGCGACCGCCGGGTGGGGGCCCTCGCGGCCCTCGCCGGGGCGGGTCTGCCCCCCGAGGCGCTCGTCGAAATCTCCTCCGACCGGCTCGACGTCGCGGCCGGCCGCGATGCCGGCGCCCGGCTGCTCGGTCTGGTGCCCCGTCCCACCGCCGTCTTCTGCGCCAACGACCTGCTCGCCCTCGGGCTCCTGCAAGCGCTCTACGCGGCCGGGGTGCGCGTGCCGGAGGACGTCGCCATCGTCGGGTACGACGACATCGAGTTCGCCGCGGCGGCGGCCGTCCCGCTCACCTCCGTACGGCAGCCCGCCGTCCGGATGGGACAGCTCGCGGCGGAGCTGCTGCTGGAGGAAGCGGACGACGACTCCGGCACCCACGAGCACCGGAACGTACTCCTCCAGCCCGAACTCGTCGTCCGCGCCTCCAGCGCCGCCCATCGCTGACCCGGCCCGCACTCGACGCCGCTTCCGACGCACGGGCCCGGCGAACACCCGGCGGAAAGTCGTCTTCGTGAGCGATTTTTGCGCTTCTTCGAGGTGAACTCCCGGCCCCAAAAGCTGGGTTGATCACCACGGTGGCCCCGGCTGGGTCATGATCGCTACGAAATGTTGGACACATCCCGGGGCGAAGCCCCCGCACAGACCGCCGAAGAGCCGCGTGGCTGCCTCTTCGCTCTCTCCCAGCCGCCGCTGATGATCTTCCTCACGGTGGTCGGCGGCCTGATCCTCATGGCCGCACTGCACGATCTCTTCCTGCTGTGAACCGGTGACGCCCCACGGACCGCGACGCCCGGTGGGCCGGGGGTGCGCGCACCCCTGCCCCTGGTATGTCCGCTCCCGGCGGGCCGGAGCGCCGGGAGCGGACCGCCCGCCGCGTCCGGCGCCGGCACCCGGACCGGCGACGGGCCACGCCCGCGGGCCCGCTCAGCCGGTCGCTTCCTTGCGCCGGGCCCGGTACGCGGCGACATGGAGGCGGTTGCCGCAGGTGCGGCTGGAGCAGTAGCGGCGCGAGCGGTTGCGCGAGAGGTCGACGAACGCCCGGCCGCAGTCCGGGGCCTCGCAGCGGCGCAGCCGTTCCTGCTCACCCGTGACCACGATGAACGCCAGCGCCATGCCGCAGTCGGCCGCCAGGTGGTCGGCGATCGAGGCACCCGGCGCGAAGTAGTGGATGTGCCAGTCGTACCCGTCGTGGTCGGTCAGCTGCGGAGTGGTGCCCGCGGCGGCGACCAGCTGGTTGACGAGATCGGCCGCGCCCCGGGCGTCCGTGGCCGCGAAGACCGCCGCGAACTTCGCGCGTACGTCCCACACCGCCCGCAGGTCCTTCTCGCCGAGCCGGTCGACTCCGCTGACGCGATGGTGCGCCGCGAAGGTGTGGAGCTCCGTCGTCCCGGCGATCTTGTCCGAGGGGCCGCCGTCGGGCGCCCCGCTCTCCGGGGCGGTGTTCACCAGATCGACCACCGTGTCGAGGGCGATGCGGGTGTCGTGTGGGATCAGCACGCTTGGCTCCCTGGCCTCCGGCGGGCGCCGCGCCCGCAGATGCGGGCAGACTCTACTGGCTCGCACCGCCCGCACAGGGGCCGGGACCGCCGCGGTGGCCGACACCGCCCCCGGAAGCCCGGAAGCCCGGAAGCCCGGAAGCCCGGAAGCCCGGAAGCCCGGAAGCCCGGAAGCCCGGAGCCCGGAGCCCGGAGCCGGCGCGCCGGGGAGGGGACCCGGGGCCGTGATCCGTACGCGGACACCCGCCGGCGCGCCGTCCGCGGCGGGCAGACGCACCGGCGCCGCCACCGCGGTGGGTTCCGCGGTGACGGCGCCGGTGTCCGCCCTATGAGGTTGTCCGCGCGACGCCGTCTCCCCGAGTCGGACGGCGCCCCGCAGTTCGTTGCCTGGCTCAGCTCTCGGCCAGGATGTGTGAGAGCTCGGTGTCGAGGTCGAAGTGACGATGCTCGGTGCCCGGCGGAACCGCGGCGTCGGTCCTCTTCAGGAACGACTCCAGGGCCCGCGCCGGGGCTTCGAGCAGGGCCTCTCCCTCCGGAGAGCTCAGTGCGATGCAGACGACGCCTTGGCCGTGACTACGAGATGGCCAGACGCGGACGTCTCCGGTGCCGGTGGGCCGGTGCAGCCCCTCGGCAAGGAGGTCACGGGCGAAAACCCACTCGACCGTCTCCTCCGCTCCGGTGTGGAAGGTGGCGTGCACGGCATAGGGATCGGCCGTGTCATACCGCAGGCCCGCGGGTACAGGCAGTGAGGACTCGCTCGACACAACGAGGCGCAGGTGCAGCTCGCAGCTGACCGTGGTGTTCATAAGCGCCAGGGCCTTTCGCTCAGTGTGCGCTCGGGGATTCGCACGTCGGCGAAATCGACATGCCACCTACGGTGGCGTTGTAAACCCCTCTGACCGTTTTGTGATTCTTTGGGTCCCTCGTACAGCGGTGTGTAACTTTCCGTCATGCACCCATTCCAGTGACGGAGAGCGGTCGGGTAGGTTGAGCTCCATGAATGCGCAGAGTGACGAGCGGGGCGGGGTCGCGCGGGTCGCGGAGCCGGATTCCGTGACGGGGGACGGGGCGGGTCCGGAGCGTGAGCTGGGGTCACGGGCCCCGGCGTTCATCAAGGCGTCGAAGCCTCTCCACGTGAGCTGGCAGGTGGGCGTCTTCGCCGTGGGCCTCGCCGTCGTGGCGGCGGGAGTCGCGATGCTGGTACTGCCCGGACCCGGGTGGTTCGTGATCTTCGGAGGCATGGCGATCTGGGCGACCGAGTTCGTCTGGGCGCAGCTCGTGCTCCGCTGGACCCGGCGGAAGGTCACCGAGGCGGCGCAGAAGGCGCTCGATCCCAAGGTGCGCCGCCGCAACATCCTCCTGACCGCGGCCGGCCTGGTGATCGTCGCGGTACTGGGGGCGGTCTACCTCTGGCGGTTCGGCCTCAGCCTGCCGTGGAACGTCAGCGAGTGAGGGCGGGGTGGTCCAGGAGCACCGCTGACATGCGGTAATGTTTGCGGTGCGCCCGGGCGATTAGCTCAGTGGGAGAGCGCTTCGTTCACACCGAAGAGGTCACTGGTTCGAACCCAGTATCGCCCACCCGGACGGAAGGCCCGAGAGACCGCAAGGTCTCTCGGGCCTTCCGCGTCGTGGCGCCTCACCGCCCCGGCCGCGTGGTTCCTGCCGTCGTCGTGGTGCTTCGGGGATCCGCCCCCCGTGCGGCCTCCGGTTCCGTGCCCCACCCCTGTCCGCTTCCCGGGGAGTCCGGCCCGTCCGGGTGTTCCGCCACCCGCCGGTGAAGCGCTTCGACTGATCCTGTCACAACCGTTGACGTTGTCGTGTTCACTCCATAATTTGTCGGCAAGCGCTTTCTTGAACGATTCAATCTACCGAGGCAGGGGTGCGGCCTGTCCGGGATGGGGTGTGTCATGACGTCTTGGCGAAGTGCCCGGGGACTGCGTGAGGCAGGCGTGTCCGTGGTGGCGCTGGGGCTTCTCGCCACCGGCTGCGGGGGCGACGGCGGAGCGGGGGCCGGCGGCAAGGTGGAGATCCGCTACTCCTGGTGGGGCGGTCAGGAGCGGGCCACCCTGATCAACAAGACGATCGCCCTGTTCGAGAAGAAGTACCCGGACATCGAGGTGAAGACCGACTTCCAGGACTACGAGAACTTCTGGAAGAAGTTCAATACGCAGGCCTCCGCCGGCAACGCCCCCGACGTCTTCCAGAACTCCGTGGCATTCCTCCGCAAGTACGACGACAAGCGGGTGCTGCTCGACCTCCATGCGCAGGTCGAGGCCGGGAACCTCAGTATGGAGCACTTCCGGGCCGGGCTGGAGAAGGCCGGTGAGATCGACGGGAAGCTCGTCGGTGTCCCGGTCGGCGGCAACACCTTCGCCCTGATCTACAACCCCGCCGAGTACAAGAAGATAGGGGTCACCCCCGCCGAGGGATGGACCTGGGACGAGTACGAGGCGGCCACCGAGAAGATCAGCAAGGGCGGTCTGCCCGGGGACAGCGGCGGCGGCGGGATCATGTACCTCTACGACCTGGTCCTGCGTCAGCACGACAAGGCGTTCTTCACCGAGGACGCGAAGCTCGGCTTCACCGAGTCCGACCTCAGGGACTGGTGGAACAAGAACTACGCCCGTACGAAGGCCGGCGTCCTGACCGATCCGAAGAAGATCGAGCAGGCCAAGCCCACCTCGGGGCTGTCGAAGGACCTCTCCGCCGGCGAGTTCACCTGGGACAACTTCCTGGTCCGCTACACCTCCGAGACCAAGACCCCGCTGGCCATCGCGCCCGTGCCCACGACCGACGGCAAGCGCACCGGGCAGTACATCTCCTCGCTGATGCTCAGTGGCTCCGCCCGCACCAAGCACCCCAAGGAGGTGGCCACCTTCATCGACTTCATGGTCCACGACCCCGAGGTCGGCAAGATCATGGGCTACGACCGGGGCGTCCTCGCCACCGAGGAGCAGTTCGACGCCTACGAGCCCACCGGTGTCTCCGCGCAGATCGCCGCGTACGAGAAGCAGATCGCCGACAACGTCGAGCCGATCACCCCGCATCCGGCGGGCGCCGACATCGTCGAAGCCGCCTTCCTGCGCATCGGCGCCGACGTGTTCCTCGGCACGACCTCGGTGGACGACGGTACGAAGCAGTTCTTCTCCGAGGCGAAGACCGCGCTCGGCTCCTGAGGGGAACGGCGATGACCGACATCCGAACCGCCCCCGCGCCGTCACCGCCCGACGGGGGCTCCGCGCCCCGCAAGGCCCCCGCCGCCCCCGCGCGGCGGCGGGCCCGCGGGGAGAACCTCGCCGGCTACCTGTTCATGTCCCCGTGGATCGTCGGCTTCCTGCTGCTGACCGCGGGCCCCATGCTCGCCTCGCTCTATCTGGCGTTCACCGACTACAACCTCTTCGACAGCCCCCGTTTCGTCGGGTTCGAGAACTTCACCGAGATGTTCTCGGACCCCCGCTGGCGCAAGTCGGTCGAGGTCACCACCTCCTACGTCCTGGTGGGCACCCCGCTGAAACTGGCGGCGGCGCTCGCGGTCGCCCTGCTGCTCAACAAGGAGCGGCGCGGCCAGGGCTTCTACCGGGCCGCGTTCTACGCGCCCTCGCTCGTCGGCGCGAGCGTCTCCGTCGCCATCGTGTGGCGCGCGCTCTTCTCCGACGACGCCGTCGTGGACCGTTCGCTCCAGGTCTTCGGCGTGCACCTCGGTGGCTGGATCGGCGACCCGGACATGGTGATCTACGCCCTGGTGGCGCTCACCGTGTGGCAGTTCGGCGCCCCCATGGTCATCTTCCTGGCCGGTCTCCAGCAGGTGCCGCGCGAGCTGTACGAGGCGGCGCAGATGGACGGAGCGAGCGCCTGGCGGCGGTTCTGTTCCATCACCCTGCCGATGATCTCCCCGGTGCTCTTCTTCAACCTGCTGCTGGAGACCATCCACTCCTTCCAGATCTTCGCCTCGGCGTACGTCGTCACCAACAGCAAGTGCGGTCCGGCCGACGCCGGACTCGTCTACACCTGCTACCTGTACGAACAGGGCTGGACCAATCTCCGGATGGGCTACGCCTCCGCCATGGCCTGGATGCTGCTCGTCTCGGTCGGCCTGGTCACGGCCGTGCTGTTCTGGTCCCAGCGGCGCTGGGTCCACTACGAGGAGGACGTCCGATGAGCGCGCTCATCCACCCGGCGCGGCGCCGCTCGGCGCGCTCGGTGCTCTGGCACGTCGGCGCGCTGGTGGTCCTCGCGCTCGTGCTCTACCCGCTGTTCTGGGTGCTCGGCAGCTCGCTGAAACCCAACGAGGACATCGTCGGCGGACTCGAACTCTTCCCCACCCAGCCGGTGTTCGAGCACTACCGGAAACTGATGGACGGCATCGCCGACATCCCCGTGTCGACCTTCTTCGTCAACTCGCTGGTACTGGCCTTCGGTTCGGTGGCCGGAGTGCTGTTCTCCTGCTCGCTCGCCGCCTACGCCTTCGCCCGCATCGACTTCCGGGGCCGCAACCTGCTCTTCTCGCTGATGATCGGCACCCTCCTGCTGCCGTACCACGTACTGATCATTCCGCAGTACGTGCTCTTCCAGAAGATGGAACTCATCAACACCTACGTGCCGTTGCTGCTGGGGAAGTACCTGGCGACCGACGCGTTCTTCGTCTTCCTGATGATGCAGTTCATGCGGAACCTGCCCCGCGAACTCGACGAGGCGGCCAGACTCGACGGCTGCGGGCACCCCCGGATCTACTGGCACATCATGCTGCCGCTCTGCCGGCCCGCCCTCATCACCAGCTCGATCTTCACCTTCATCTGGTCCTGGAACGACTTCCTGGGCCCGCTCCTCTACCTCAACGAGCCGGACAAGTACCCCGTCTCCATGGGGCTGAAGATGTTCATCGACCAGGACAGCGCGGCGGACTACGGCGGAATGGTCGCCATGTCGGTCCTCGCCCTGCTGCCCGTACTCGCCTTCTTCCTCGCCTTCCAGCGGTACCTGGTCGAAGGCGCGGCCACCTCCGGGCTGAAGGGCTGACCGGGCCATGAGCGCACCCGCCACCACCCGCGTCCGCGCGCGCACCCGCCCCGCAGCCGTGCGCCGCCGCACCGAGCGGCTCGCCCGCTTCGCGCTCTTCGCCGAATGCCTGCTCACCGGGGTCTGGATCGCCCTCGCCGCACTGCCCCTGGTCACCCTCGTGCCCGCCTTCGCGGCGGGCTGCGCCCACCTGCGGCGGCAGACCGAGGACAGGCGCGGCGGACTCAGGGAGTTCACCGGCGATCTGCGGGAGGCGGTACGTACCGGGCCGCTGGTCTCCCCGCTGACGGGGGCGGCCCTCGTCCTGCTCGCCCTCGACCTGCGGATCGCCCGGTCGGGGCTGCTGCCCGGCGGTCGCCTCCTCGCGGCGGTGAGCGCCCTTTGCGCCCTCGCCCTGGCCGTCGCGGTGCTGCGCACTGCCGCTGCCTGGCGGCCCGGCGCGCGCTGGGTCCCACTCCTGCGCGCGGCGGTCCGCCGTACCGCGACCGACCCCGCCGGCTCCCTGCTCCTCGTGGGCGGGTTCGCCGCCGTCGCCCTCACCGCCTGGCAGCTGCCCCCGCTAGCCGTACCCGCCCTGGGCGCACTCGCCGCCGCGGCGGTCGTCACCGACCGCCGCCGCTGATCCCCCGTCCACACCCCCGGGGCGCGGCGCGTGCCCCGGGGCGATCCGCCCTGCCCGTTTTGCACCGGCACAAGCGCACACGAACCGAGTCCCCCCACGAGAACTGGAGTCGTGATGTCCCCGATCCCCCGTCGCACCATGCTCAAGGCCGCAGCCGTCGTCGGTGCCGCCACCTCACTGCCCTCGGCCGTGCTCACCGGCGCGCCACGGGCCGAAGCGGCCACGCCCGCCGCCGGGGAGGGCGGGGAGCCGGTCGAGATCGGCTGGCTGGAGGAGGGCGGGCTCGGCGCGGCCCCCGGCACGACGTTCGGGGTGCCCTGGCCGAAGGGGCGGTACCCGGCCGACCAGAAGTTCGCGCTCGCCACCGCGGAGGGCAAGGGTGTCCCCGTGCAGAGCTGGACCACCGCCACCTGGCCGGACGGCTCCCTCAAGTGGAGCGCCCACGCCGTCGGACCGGAGGCGGCCGGCGCCAGGAGGTTCGCCCTCTCCGCCGGAGAGCCCACCGACCCCGGGGCGAGGGTCACCGTCAGCAGTTCCGGTGGCGTCATCACCGTCTCGACCGGCGTCGTCACGGCGAAGATCGGGAAGACCGGCTCCTCGCTGGTGAAGTCACTGGTGCGCGGCGGCACCGAGATCGCCAAGGACGGCAGGCTGGTCCTGATCCGCCAGGGCGAGATCGAGGACGGCGACCAGGGCAGGGAGACGTACGAACGCTTCGAGAGCGCCGTCGCCGCGGCCGAGGTCGAACAGGCGGGCCCGCTGCGCGCCGTCGTCCGCGTCGACGGCAAGCACCGGCGCGGCTCGCGCTCCTGGATGCCTTTCTCCGTCCGGTTCTACTTCCACGCGGGCGCCGAGTCGTTCCGCATGGTCCACACCATCACCTTCGACGGCACGCAGGAACCCGGAAAGGCCAGTGGCGACTTCGTCCGGGGCCTCGGCATCCGCTTCACCGTCCCTATGCGCGACGAGGCCTACGACCGCCACGTCCGGCTCGGCGGCGAGGGCACCGGCATGCTCCGCGAGGCCGTCAAGGGCATCACCGGACTGCGCCGCGACCCCGGAGCCGCCGTCCGGGCCGCCCAGTTCGAGGGGGTACGCCTCCCCGACCCCGCCACCTGGGACCAGCGGGTCACCAGCCGCCTCCACCTGATCCCCACCTGGGGCGACTACACCCTCGGCCAGCTCTCGGCGGACGGGTTCACCGTGCGCAAGCGCACCGCGAAGGGGCACGGCTGGATCGCGGCCGGCGGCGGACGCCGTGCCTCCGGCTTCGGTTACGTGGGCGGCGCGAGCGGCGGACTCGCCTTCGGGCTGCGGGACTTCTGGGAGAAGTTCCCCGCCCAGCTCGACATCAGGGGCGCCGACACGGACGAGGCGGAGGTGACCGTCTGGCTCTGGTCGCCCGAGGCACAGCCCATGGACCTGCGCTTCTATCACGACGGCCTCGGCATGGACACGTACACCGAGCAACTGGACGGGCTGGAGATCACCTACGAGGACTACGAGAGCGGCTTCGGCACCCCGTACGGCATCGCCCGCACCAGCGAACTCCTCTTCTGGGTGCACGACTCCACCCCCGGCGCCGAGACGCTGGCCCGGCAGGCCGCGGCCGTCCGCACCCTCCCCCAACTGGTCGCCCCGCCCTCCCAGCTCATCGGCGCGGGCGTCTTCGGCGGGCTCTTCGCCGAGCCGGACCGCTCCACCCCGGCGAAGGCAGGCATCGAGGACCACCTCGACTTCCTCTTCTCGTACTACCGGGACCAGGTCGAGATGCGGCGCTGGTACGGCTTCTGGGACTACGGCGACGTCATGCACACGTACGACCCTTCCCGGCACCAGTGGCGGTACGACGTCGGCGGCTACGCCTGGGACAACTCCGAACTCTCCACCGACCTCTGGCTCTGGTACGCCTATCTGCGCTCCGGCCGCGCCGACATCTTCCGCTTCGCCGAGACGATGACCCGCCACACCGGCGAGGTCGACGTCTACCACCTCGGCCAGTGGGCCGGGCTCGGCACCCGCCACGGCATCCAGCACTACGCGGACAGCGCCAAGCAGCAGCGCATCGCCAACACCACCTACCGGCGCTTCTACTACTTCCTCACCGCCGACGAGCGGGTCGGCGACCTGATGCGCGCCAACGTCGACTCCGACGAGACCTTCCTCGTGCTCGATCCGCAGCGCAAGGTCCGCACCGACGTGTACACCCCCGACCGGCACGCGCTCTCCATCGGCTTCGGCACCGACTGGAGCGGGCTCGTCTCCGCCTGGCTCACCGAGTGGGAGCGCGGCGGCCCGCAGGCGGCGAAGGCCAAGGACCGGGTCCTCGGCACCATGGAGACGATCGCCGCCCAGCCCAACGGCTTCGTCCAGGGCAGCGGACTCTACGACCTCGACACCGGCCGGTTCGCGATCGCCGCGCAGCCGGTCGTGAGCGTCTCCCACCTGTCGGGCGTCTTCGGGCTGGGCGAACTCTGCGCCGAACTCATCGCGCTGGTCGACATGCCGGCGTTCGAGGAGGCGTACCTCGACTACTGCCGGTACTTCAACGCCACCAAGGCGGAGCAGGCCGCCCGTTACGGCTCCGACTTCGGCAGCATCAGCCTCTTCCAGGGCCACTCCCGCATGGACGCCTACGCCGCCGTGCGGACCGGCGACGCGAAGTTCGCCGCCCGCGCCTGGGAGAAGTTCCTGCGGGGCGACGGATACAAGGAGTCCGCGCCCTGGAAGACCGAGGAGGTGAGCGGGCCCCTCGCCACCGTCGCGGGCACCGAGGCCGCCTGGGTGTCCACCAACGACACCGCCCTCTACGGGCTCGCCGCCATCGAGAACCTGGCCCTCGTCGGCGACCGCCTGCCCGGCTGACCGCCCGCTTTGCCCCGCCCGCCCTGCCCCTCCCGTGGCCGGGGCGGGCAGGGCGGGACCGGGGATTCTCACCTCATCCGGCCCAGCGCCTCCCGTACCCGCCGGGCGTCCCGCAGCCGCTTCTCGTACGTCGCACCCACCGCGAGCAGGAGCGCCCCGGCCCCCGCAGGCACCAGCCACCTCGGCAGGGCCCCCACCACCTGCACCACGTACGGGGCGAGTTCGTGCAGGCCGAGCAGGGCCAGCACCGAGCCGCCGAGGAACAGCGGAGCCCGCAGCCGCCCCCGGGCCCCGGCCAGCGTGACCGCGAGGGCCGCGAGCCCCAGCAGCAGCGGACGCGTCCACCCCGGGTCTCCCCAGGCCGCCACCAGGCTCGGCACCAGCGTGACCGCGAGCCCCGGCCCGTACGCCGTCCAGGAGGAGGCCGCGGGGTCGCGGCGCCGCCGCAGCACCCCGACCACCAGGGCCGGCACCGTCATCGGCAGGGTGTACGCCTCGGGGGCGGTCACCTCCGAGGCCGCCAGCCGTACCCAGGTCGCCAGCACGAACAGCGCCGGCGCGAGCGCGCCCGCCGCCTTCCGGCGCTCCGGCCGCACCGCCGCACCGGCCGCCAGCACCCCGGACAGCCCCAGCACCAGGGCGAGCGACGCGGGATCCGTGACCGCCAGGCCCACCGCCACCAGCGCGCCGAAGGCCCCGGTCAGCTCCACCGGCACCGCCACCGGACGGCGCCGGAGCACCCCGCCGAGCAGCACCGTGACCGCCGGGCCGACCAGCAGCAACGGCGCCCCGCGCGGGGCGGAGAGTCCCAGTGACCCGACCGCCGCGACGGTCAGCCCGATCCCGCCCAGGACGGCGGCGGAGGCGGCCACCGAGCGCGCCGGGCGGTCCGGCAGCCTGATCGCCGTCGCGGCGAACAGCACGGTGAGCGCCGCGACCACGGCGTACGTCGCCACCTGGGAAGCCAGCGACAGCGCTGTCACGCTCACCGCCCCCGCCAGCGCGCAGCCCAGCGCGGCGGAACCGGCGGCCGACCGGGCCGATCGCCGCGAGGAGCGCACCCGCAGCTCCAGCGCACCGGCGACCAGCAGGGTCTCCAGGACCGCTCCGGCCGCGTACGGGACGTCCGCGACCGCCGCCGTGACCAGCAGCGCGCCGCCCGTCAGCGCAGGCACGGCCACCGGGGCCACGCCGCGCCACCAGACCCCCGCCGCCCGCGCACCGGCCGGGCCCTCCGTGTCCCCGCCCCCGGCGAGCTCCACCGCCCACCGGCGGGCCGCCGCTCCCAGCGCGGCCACCACCGCCAGGACCACCGGCGCGGCCAGCGTCCACGGCCAGTCGGCCGGCCCGCCGAGCGCGGCCCGCAAGCCCTCCGGAGCGCCCTGCCACACCCGCGTACCCGCCGACAGCGGAGCGGCCAGGGCCACGGCCACCCAGGGCGCCGCCCAGAGCAGCGACCCCGCGACCACGACCGCCACCGACGCGGCCACCCCTCGTCCGGCCGCCGTGCGGACCGACAGGATCCGCACCACCGTCAGGAGCGCGATCCCCGCGAGCAGGTACGCCACCACGGCCCACTCCTGCGGCAGCGCGGACCGCACCACCCCGCCGGCGCCCGCCACCCCGGCGAGCCCGCCGACGAGTCCGCAGGCCGTCGCGAGCCCGGCCGGCGCCCACCGTGCGGCGAGCAGCGCGGCGGCCCCCGCGACCACCAGCAGCGCCCCCGGGGCGAGCGCTCCGGCCGGGCCGCCGGCCGCCAACGAGAGCGCCAGGGCCGCCAGCAGCGCGCCCGAGCCGGTTGCCGCCAGGCAGACCAGGGCGGTGATCCGCACCCCGGTCCGGCCCGACCGGGCCGCCCGGACCGAGACCACCCCGTCCAGCACCGCCGTGACCAGCAGCGCCCAGCCGAAGGTGAGGGCCGGGGCGCCGGTGGCCGAACAGGCGAGGACCAACGGCAGCTGCCCCGCCACCACCGCCGCCGGGAGCGGCAGGACCGGCCGGCCGGGCGTCAGGCCGTAGACCGCCCAGAGCGTGGCCAGGGCGGCCGAGGCCACGGCGGCGAAGGCCGTGCCGTCGGTGCCGGGGAGAGCCACCGCGTGGAGGGCGTAGGCGTCGAGGAGGGTCAGGACGAGTCCGAAGGCGCCCAGTGCCTCGGCCGTGGCCCGCAGTCCGCGCCGCCGCAGCACGAGGGGGACGGCGAGGGCGGCCGCCGTCACGGTGGCCAGCACCGCCGAACGGCCGCCGATGCCCATCGCGCCCCAGCTGAACAGCGTGAAGGCGATGGCGGCGACCGCGAGAAGCAGCCCGCCGAGGGCGAGGAGGACGTTCTGCGCGCCGTGTCCGGACGGCGCCCGGGGCGGGACGTGCGGGCCGAACGCCGGCGGCGGGGGAGCGAAGGCGGTGTCCGCGCGCGCGAAACCGGTGCGGGCCTGGGCGCGCAGGACCTCCACCAGCCAGGCGCGGCGGTGGAGCAACTGCGCCCGGCGGGCGTCCAGACGGGCCAGTTCGGAGTCGAGGAGCGCCAATTCCCTGTCGGGCGGCGGGACATGTTCCATGTCCGGAGTGTCGGGTCCGGGGGCGGGCGCGTACATGTGTTCAGGTACTCACTTCTCGGAGTGAGTACCTGGGGTGACCGGCCCCCGGAGCGAGCAGACTGGCCCCATGAATCCGAACCACTACCGGTTCACGAGCTCGTGGAACCTCTCCGCGCCGCCCGCCGCCGTCCTCGCGGTGCTGGAGAAGGGCGAGGAGTACCCGCTCTGGTGGCCGCAGGTCCGCGAGGTGGTCCAGGTGGACGCGACCACGGGACGGGCGCGCTTCCGTTCCGTCCTGCCGTACGACCTGGTCGTCTCCGTGCACCGGGCGCGCCGCGATCCGGCGGCCGGGGCCCTCGAAGTGTCCATGACCGGCGATCTGGAGGGCTGGGCCCGCTGGACCGTCACCGGGAGGGGCGACGGCAGCCACGTGCGGTACGAGCAGGAAGTCGAGGTCCGCAAGCGGCTGATGCGGCTGCTGGCGCCGGTCGCCCGGCCGGTCTTCCGGGCGAACCACGCTCTGATGATGCGCGCCGCACGGCGCGGGCTCATCGCCCGGCTCGGCGCCATTTGAACGAAGCCCGCCCGGCCCTGTAGTGTTCAACCCGTTCCCGGGCGATTAGCTCAGTGGGAGAGCGCTTCGTTCACACCGAAGAGGTCACTGGTTCGAACCCAGTATCGCCCACCGGGGAAAGCCGGTCCGTCAGCACCCTTGACGGACCGGCTTTCGTGCGTCCGAGGCCGCGTCGTGGGGCGCGGGCCTACCCTGGTCCGCGCGCCGTACCGTTCACGCGGCGGCGGCCACCTCCGGGCGCGGACGCAGCGGCCACGCGGGATCGACCGGCTCGGGAGTGCCGCTCCGGGCGAACCAGGCCTCCAGCCCACGGGCCTGCGCCGCGTGCCAGGCCACCTGGAGCGTGTGCAGCTCCGACGGGCTCAGCCGCTCCAGCCGCGCGGTGAACCGCCTGCCCACGGCGCGTACCAGCTCCATCGAGGCGGCCGCGTCCGCCGCCGCGTCGTGGGCACCGTCCAGCACCACCCCGTACAGCTCGCAGAGGTCGGTCAGGGTACGGCGGCCCTTGCGGTAGCGGTCCAGGTGCTTGTCGAGCACCCGGGGGTCGATCACGCACAGGGGTACGTGCTCCAGGTAACCCGCGAGCGAGGACGCCCGGTGCCGCTTCAACTCGCGGTCCAGCAGGGTCAGGTCGAAGGGCGCGTTCATGACGACCAGCGGGCGGCCGGTCGCGCACTGCTCCGCGAGCGACCGTGCTATCTCCTCCACCACCGGAGCGGGCCACCGGCCGTTGCGCTGGAGGTGGTCGTCGGTGAGGCCATGGATTCCCGTCGCCTCCGGCGGCACCGGAATCCCCGGATTGATCAGCCAGCGGGTCACCCGGGCCCGCCCGCCGGCGGTGTCCTGGACGACCAGGGCGGCCGAGACGATCCGGTCCTCCTCGACGTCGACCCCCGTCGTCTCCGTGTCGAACGCGGCCAGCGGCCCCTCGAACCAGTGCATCATCCCCGAAC
Source organism: Streptomyces sp. NBC_00247 (assembly GCF_036188265.1). Taxonomy (NCBI): domain Bacteria; kingdom Bacillati; phylum Actinomycetota; class Actinomycetes; order Kitasatosporales; family Streptomycetaceae; genus Streptomyces; species Streptomyces sp. NBC_00247. The sequence continues at coordinate 6,122,315 of NZ_CP108093.1, forward strand.
TCCTCGCACCCGCACGGCAGATGGCGTGATTCCCCTGCCCGATATCGGTGATACCCGCGCTGTTTGCCTGATACGCCGTTTGCGGGCCGTCTCCTTCGGTGACAACACTTCTGACAGGCGCGGGAGTTGACCGGACAGCAGCCGTGCGCCCGTCGATCCACGTCAACGACCCGAGAACCGCACAGCCCGGAAGGCGTTACGGAGCCATGGCGCTCGCGCAGCCCGACCCGGGGAGCACCGCACGCGCCGCGGACCGCGGAGAAGGTCTGCCGGCCCGGCGGACCGCGCCCCTGCGGGGCACCCTCGCCACCACCGCCTGCATGGAGACCCTCCAGGTGGGGTATCTCCACGCCGTGGCGGCCGCGGCCGGCTGTTCCCTCTCCCAGCCGTTTCCCGACAACGGCGTCGACTGGCACCTCAGCCACGGCGCACCGGCCCACACCGTCGACGACGAAGTGACCGTCAAGGTGCAGCTCAAGTCCACCTACCAGCTCCCGCCGCACCCCCGGGGCGGGACGTTCCCCTTCACCCTCGACAACGCCCACCTCGTGAAACTCGCCCGGACACCCGTGTCCGTGCACCGGATCCTGGTCGTGATGATCGTGCCGCGCGCCCAGGACGACTGGCTGCGGGCCGGACACGACCGGCTCGACCTGCGGCACTGCTGCTACTGGATCAACCTGGCCGGCCACCCGGTGACCGGCCGGCTCAGGACAACCGTGCGCATCCCGACCTCCCGGATCTTCGACGACCGGGCGCTCTGCGAGATCATGGCCCGGGTCGGGGCGGGAGGGAGACCCTGATGCACCGGTCGATGGACGAACCCGTCGGCGGGGGAGCGGAGCCGGACACCCGGGCCCATCCGGCCGAGGTCCCGGAGCCGGACCCGCGAGCGGCACGGGCGAGGCGGACGGCCCCGGACCGGGGCGCGTCCGACGCCCTGCCGGACCCCGCGGCCGTGGACCCCGCAGTCCTCGGCGCGCTCCTCGCCCGCCACGGGTGGTGCCTGCGCGGAGGGGCCGCCGGGCGCTACACCCGGTGGACCCCGCCCGGACCGGCCGGCGGGCCCGCCAGCCTGCTGGTGCCCGCCACCGCGGCCTTCTCCGACACCGAGGACCTGCTCGCGGAGGCGCTCGCGGCCCTCGCCCGCAGCGCGGAACCCTCCGCACGGGACGTCCTCGTCGCCCTCGCCGTGCCCAGCGACGAGGTCCGCTGGTGGCGCGAGGTCCCCGAGGAGACCGCGGCCGCCGCCGGGGCCGCCGGCGCGGTGGGCTGGGGCGAGGCGGAGGCGCTGCGCTCGGCGGCCCTGCGCGTCCTGCTGGCCGGCTCCCTCGCCGTACGCGGCCCCGCGGGCCATCACGGCGCCCGCCACCGCAGACGGGCCCGGGCGGCGCTGGACGACGTGTTGATCGGCCCGGCCCCGGGCGGACGCCGGCTCACCGCCTTCCTCCCGGTCGCCTCCGGCCGCGCCGTCGTCGGCCGGCTCTACCGGGCGCTGCACGCCGCTCGCGAGGCCGTCGACTACCAGCGCGCCACCGGCGGTATGGAGGCCTTCGACGCCGCGGTCCCCGCCGGTGTCAGCCGCGAACTGACCGAGGCCCTGGTCGCCCTGGTCCGGGGCTCGGAGGGCGCCAGGATCACCGTCGACTGGGCGCCCTCGTGCGGCGCGCCCGGCAACTGCCCGGACCGCCCCGAACCCGTCGACTTCTCCCCCGGCGATCTCCCCGCGCTCCGGCTGGCCGGCACCCGCTACCGCCGGGAGGAGCCGTCCGTCCCGGTCCGGATCACCGGCGCCGTCGTGCGGATGCGCCGCTCGGGGCCGCGCGGCCCCGGAAGCGTACGGTTGCGCGTCCTCGCGGGCGCCGAGGTCGCGCACGTACGGGTCGAGCTGGACGAGGAGGCGTACCGCATCGCCGGCCACGCCCATCTCGTCGGACTGCCGCTCCGGGTGGAGGGCCTGCTGGAGAGCCGGGGCGGTTTCCGGCGGCTCACCGGCGCCACCCAGGTCGCTCCCGTCCAGGTCGACGAGGCGGAGCGCGACCGGCTGATGAAGGCGCTCCAGGAGAACCTGGACTGGTTCGAAGAGGCGTGCGCGGGCGACGAGGAGTAGCTTGCGGACCGGCCGCAGCCGCGGAGCGCGGGGCCCTCGCCGGTCACCCGTGAAGAACGCAATGTGAATTAGGCTGCCCGGCTCGGTACGATCCTTGGTGCACGCGCAAGCAATGCGGTGCGCCCCCTGAGTCAGGAGAGACCGGTGTCAGACGTCCGTGTGATCATCCATCGCGATTCCGAGCGGGAAGAGCACGTGGTGACGACGGGCACGACGGCCGCCGAGCTCTTCCCCGGTCAGCGCTCGGTCGTGGCCGCCCGCGTCGACGGCGAGCTGCGCGACCTCGCGCACGTCCTCACGGACGGTGCGACCGTCCAGCCCGTGGAGATCTCCTCCGAGGACGGCCTCAACATCCTGCGCCACTCCACCGCGCACGTGATGGCCCAGGCCGTCCAGGAGCTCTTCCCCGAGGCCAAGCTCGGCATCGGCCCGCCGGTCAAGGACGGCTTCTACTACGACTTCGACGTCGAGAAGCCGTTCACGCCCGAGGATCTCAAGGCCATCGAGAAGAAGATGCAGGAGATCCAGAAGCGTGGCCAGCGGTTCTCCCGCCGTGTCGTCACCGACGAGGCGGCCCGCGAGGAGCTGGCCGCCGAGCCGTACAAGCTGGAGCTCATCGGCATCAAGGGCTCGGCCTCGTCCGACGACGGCGCCGACGTCGAGGTGGGCGGCGGCGAGCTGACCATCTACGACAACCTGGACGCCAAGACCGGCGACCTGTGCTGGAAGGACCTCTGCCGCGGTCCGCACCTGCCGACCACCCGGTTCATCCCGGCCTTCAAGCTGATGCGCAACGCCGCCGCGTACTGGCGCGGCAGCGAGAAGAACCCGATGCTCCAGCGCATCTACGGCACCGCGTGGCCCACCAAGGAAGAGCTCAAGGCGCACCTGGAGTTCCTGGAGGAGGCCGCCAAGCGCGACCACCGCAAGCTCGGCAACGAGCTCGACCTCTTCTCCTTCCCCGACGAGATCGGCCCCGGCCTCGCCGTCTTCCACCCCAAGGGCGGCGTCATCCGCCGGGCCATGGAGGACTACTCGCGGCGCCGCCACGAGGAGGAGGGCTACGAGTTCGTCTACAGCCCGCACGCCACCAAGGGCAAGCTCTTCGAGAAGTCCGGCCACCTGGACTGGTACGCCGACGGCATGTACCCCCCCATGCAGCTCGACGACGGGGTGGACTACTACCTCAAGCCGATGAACTGCCCGATGCACAACCTGATCTTCGACGCACGCGGCCGTTCCTACCGTGAACTCCCGCTGCGCCTCTTCGAGTTCGGCACGGTCTACCGTTACGAGAAGTCCGGCGTGGTGCACGGCCTGACCCGCTCGCGCGGATTCACCCAGGACGACGCGCACATCTACTGCACCAAGGAGCAGATGGCGGAGGAGCTGGACCGCACGCTCACCTTCGTGCTGAACCTGCTCCGCGACTACGGCCTGAACGACTTCTACCTGGAGCTCTCCACCAAGGACCCGGAGAAGTTCGTCGGCTCCGACGAGATCTGGGAAGAGGCCACCGAGACGCTGCGCCAGGTCGCCGAGAAGCAGGGCCTCCCGCTCGTCCCGGACCCGGGCGGCGCCGCCTTCTACGGCCCTAAGATCTCCGTGCAGTGCAAGGACGCCATCGGCCGCACCTGGCAGATGTCGACCGTGCAGCTCGACTTCAACCTGCCGGAGCGCTTCGAGCTGGAGTACACCGGCCCGGAGGGCACCAAGCAGCGCCCGGTCATGATCCACCGCGCCCTGTTCGGTTCCATCGAGCGCTTCTTCGCGGTGCTCCTGGAGCACTACGCGGGCGCCTTCCCGGTCTGGCTCGCGCCCGTCCAGGCGGTCGGCATCCCGATCGGCGACGCCCACATCCCGTACCTCCAGGAGTTCGCCGCCACGGCGCGCAAGCAGGGGCTGCGGGTCGACGTGGACGCCTCCTCGGACCGGATGCAGAAGAAGATCCGCAACCAGCAGAAGGCCAAGGTCCCCTTCATGATCATCGCGGGCGACGAGGACATGGCCAACGGCGCCGTCTCCTTCCGCTACCGCGACGGTTCGCAGGAGAACGGCATCCCGGTCGACGAGGCCATCGCCAAGATCGCCAAGGCCGTCGAGGACCGCGTCCAGGTCTGATCCCGGCACGGCACGAGTACGGCCCCCGGCGCGGCGTCAGCCCGCCGGGGGCCGTTCCTCGTCCTCCCGCCGGAACACCTGGAGCAGCCACGACGAGAAGGAGCCCGTCACCGCACCCAGCAGTGCCAGCCCGCAGACCATCAGCCCCGTCGCGACGATCCTGCCCTCCGGGGTGACCGGCACCGCGTCCCCGTACCCCACCGTCGTCAGGGTCGCGCACGCCCACCAGACCGCGTCGCCGAAGGTACGGATGTCGGCACCCGGCGCGGTGTGCTCCACGTGGTAGACGGTGAGCGCGGCGGACAGGCCGAGCAGGACCGCGGCGAGCCCGGCGTACGACATCACCCGGGCGTACAGGCTCAGCCTGGGTGCGGGGCGGCGCTGCTGGACCGCCGTGTACACCTTCACCACCCGCAACGGCCGCAGCAGCGGCATCACCAGCACCACGGTGTCCAGCCAGTGCGTCCGCACGAAGCGGTGGCCCTGACCGCTGAGCCGCAGGCGGACGGCGTAGTCCACGACGAAGAGCGCCCACGTCCCGTACACCAGGCCCAGCCCCACGTCCGGCCAGGGGGCGCGGTCCCGGCCGGCCAGCACGTGGATCGCGTACCCCGCGAGGAAGACCAGCGAGGCGACCGCGAGGGGCACCTCCGTGTTGTTCTCCCACCGTCCGAGCCTGGTCGGCGGGGCGGCGGGGGCGTGGCGGTCGCTCGGGGGATCGTGGCGGTCGCTCATGGCCGCAAGCATCCCGCCGCCGCCCGGGTCCGGGCCCCGGCGACACGCACGCCAGGGGTGACGCCATATGCTGAACGGCATGACGAGTGAGCCCGAGCAGCAGATCGGAGTGGGGACGCCCGACGCGTTCCAGCGCCTGTGGACCCCCCACCGGATGGCCTACATCCAGGGTGAGAACAAGCCGAGCGGTCCCGGCGCCGACGACGGCTGTCCGTTCTGTACCATCCCGTCCAAATCGGACGTGGACGGGCTCGTCGTCGCACGCGGCACACACGTCTACGCCGTGCTCAACCTCTACCCGTACACCGGCGGCCACCTCATGGTCGTGCCCTACCGGCACGTCGCCGACTACACCGAGCTGGACGGCCCGGAGACGCTCGAACTCGCCGACTTCACCAAGAAGGCCATGGCCGCGCTCCGGACGGCCTCCGGAGCGCACGGCTTCAACATCGGCATGAACCAGGGAGCCGTCGCGGGCGCCGGCATCGCCGCGCACCTGCACCAGCACCTCGTCCCGCGCTGGGGCGGCGACACCAACTTCATGCCCGTGGTGGGCCACACCAAGGTGCTCCCGCAACTCCTCGGCGACACCCGCGCGATGCTGGCCGACGCCTGGCCGGCCGCCTGACGCACCGCGTACGGAGAGGAGGGGCGCCCCGGTCGGGCGCCCCTCCTCTCCGTACGCCCAGGGCTCAGGCGTCGTAGGAGTCGGCCTTCTTCGGCGCCGCGTCCTGGACCGCGCCGCTCAGCGACATCGAGCGACTGCTGAAGCGCTCCGTGTCCACGCCGTTCTCCTTCAGCACCCGCAGCGCCGCCGAATGGACCACCCGCAGCACCGGAGCGGCGGCGCGCAGCGCGTCGTCCGCCATGAAGCGGTGGTTCCACGGCTGCGAGGCCCAGGCGTGCCGCATCCCGAACGGCTCCGGCAACGAGATCTTGCCGCCGAGGTAGTCCAACAGCGGCGGATACCAGGTCAGCGGGGCGCGCAGCGCGAGGCGGACCACCTCCTCCGGTTCCACCAGGGGCAGATTGATCTTGCGGGTCTCCCAGAAGCGGACGGTCTTGTTGACCGTCTTCGTCTTCGCGGCGGGCTTGGAGAAGAAGAGCGAGTGGACCGGACCCAGCGCGTGCCCGGTGACCTCGATGCGCAGCGTCTCGTGCAGCACCGTCACCGTGATCATCATCGTCAGCACCAACTGGCCGTCCCAGAGCGTGAACTGCACACCCAGGTAGTGCCGGGCACCGCTGCCGAACTGCTGGTGGTTGCAGATGCGCTGTATCTCGTGCGGCTTGACCTGGAAGGTCGCCACGTCCTCACCGGCAGGGCGGGAGACCGAGTCCGCGTTCTCGCCCACCGGGGAGACGATCCAGTGCTTCACCGAAGGCTTCGGGAAACCACCGGTGTTCAGCGGCCCGCGCTCCAGCATCTGCAACTGGTCGTGGATCGCCCGGATCACGTCCCAGCTGCGGAACTGGTGGAACTCCTTGGAGGGATCGGCCGAGACCAACTCCTCCGCCAACTGCCAGCTGCCCCAGCGGGTACCCATGCCGAGAATGCCCTTGGGGCCCGCGTAGAACACCGAGTTCGACCGCTGCTCCGCCGCGAGCTTCTCCAGTGACTGCCGCAGCGCCTCGCGGGCGGTCTCGTTCGGGTTCTTCGGCACCGCGTCCGGGATCTTCGCGCTGACCCCGCCGCCCGAGAGCAAGCCCTCCCAGCGGACCCGCATGTCCTTCGCGGAGGTCTCCGCGATCCGCTTGGCGATCAGCCAGCCGACCACCGGGGCGACGATGGCCCCGCGCAGGTAGAGCCCCAGCAGGCCGCCGACCGGCAGCGCGATCAGCGCCACCACCGCCAGGCCGCCGATGATGACCAGCACCACCGTGCCCAGCGCCTTGAACGCGGTGTCCTTGGACTTGTCGAGGGCGTCCCGCAGCCGGAAAGCGATGATCCACAGCAGCAGACCGGGCAGGAACAGCACCCCGCACACCAGCGTCACCAGCGTCAGCCGGGTGTCGCGCTCCTTGCGCAGCCGGGACGCCGAAAGGCAGTGCTCCACGACCGTCTGCGGGTCCATCCCGAAGGACTGGATCAGCGCGCCGCGCGCCCCGCCCAGCGTGCGCTCCTGCACCGCGCGCGAGAAGGCCTCACCCAGATTGGGCTTGAAGTAGTTGGCCTTGAAGAACTTCGAGGAACCCTCCGACACCGAGGACTTGTGCCACTCGTTGTCCGCTTTGAGGATCTCCTCCACCGGGCTGTCCCGGTACGCCGCCGAGGCCAGGGCGTTCGTCGCCACCGCCCCGGCGCTCGCACCCTGGATCGGGATCTGCGCCCCGGGAGAAAAGTCGAATCCGTCGCTGGCCACTTGTTCGCCCCCACTCGCCGCATGGTCTGCTCCTGCGGGTGTGCCCAACTACCGTACGCGGCATACCTTCTGAGCTGCGCCCACAGCGTAGCGCCCGAACGCCCCCACCGCCCGTCACCGGAGCGCTGCCGACAGTGATTGCGACAACGCGCCGTCCGAGCGCCCCCGCGACGCGCAGAAACAGCGGGACGGGTGCCCGTCCGGTGGACCGGCCGCGTGGTGACTACGATGGGCCAGCCGGTGGCCGAAGGGGTCGCACGGCCCACCGACCCCTCAGGGAAGGCCATGCTGAACAAGTACGCGCGTGCGTTTTTCACGCGTGTCCTCACGCCGTTCGCCGCTCTGCTGCTCCGACTCGGGGTAAGCCCCGACGCGGTCACCCTGATCGGCACGGCCGGAGTGATGGCCGGTGCGCTCGTCTTCTTCCCCATGGGGGAGTTCTTCTGGGGCACCATCGTCATCACCGTCTTCGTGTTCTCGGACCTCGTCGACGGGAACATGGCACGGCAGGCCGGGATCTCCAGCCGCTGGGGCGCGTTCCTCGACTCGACGCTCGACCGGGTCGCCGACGGCGCCATCTTCGGCGGCTTCGCCCTCTGGTACGCGGGCAACGGCGACGACAACATCCTCTGCGCCGTGGCGATCTTCTGCCTCGCCAGCGGCCAGGTCGTCTCGTACACCAAGGCACGCGGCGAGTCGATCGGCCTGCCCGTCGCCGTCAACGGCCTGGTGGAGCGCGCCGAGCGCCTGGTGATCTCGCTGGTCGCCGCCGGCCTCGCGGGACTGCACGGCTTCGGCGTCCCCGGTATCCAGATCCTGCTGCCGATCGCGCTGTGGATCGTCGCCGCGGGCAGCCTGGTGACCCTCGTCCAGCGTGTGGTCACCGTGCGCCGGGAGTCCGCCGAGGCCGACGCGGTCGCCGCGGCAGCCGCTGAAGCGGGCCCGGCGGGTCGGGGGACCGAGGGCGGCCGGTGACCAAGCCAGGCACCGACCTCAGGGACCGGCTGACCGACGGGCTCTACGGGCTCGGCTGGGGCGCGGTGAAGAAGCTGCCCGAACCGTTCGCCCGCGCCCTCTTCCGCACCCTCGCCGACCAGGTGTGGAAGCGGCGGGGCAAGAGCGTGCTGCGGCTGGAGTCGAACCTCGCCCGCGTCGTGCCCGACGCCTCCGAGGCCCGGCTCGCCGAGCTCTCCCGGGCCGGCATGCGCTCGTACATGCGCTACTGGATGGAGTCGTTCCGGCTGCCCGCCTGGAGCCCGGAGCAGATCAAGGAACGCATCGACGTCACCGACGCCCACTTCCTCACCGAGGGCCTGGACGCCGGACGCGGAGTCGTCCTCGCCCTGCCGCACCTCGGCAACTGGGACCTGGCCGGAGCCTGGGTCACCACCGACCTCAAGGTCCCCTTCACCACGGTCGCCGAACGCCTCAAGCCCGAGACCCTCTACGACCGCTTCGTCGCCTACCGCGAGAGCCTCGGCATGGAGGTGCTGCCGCACAGCGGCGGCGCCGCTTTCGGCACTCTGGCCCGCCGGCTGCGCGCGGGCGGTCTGGTCTGCCTGGTCGCCGACCGCGACCTGTCCGCCTCCGGGGTGGAGGTCGACTTCTTCGGCGCCCGCGCCCGGATGCCCGCGGGCCCGGCGCTGCTCGCCCTGCAGACCGGGGCGCTGCTGCTCCCCGTCACCCTCGGCTTCGACGACACACCCGTCATGCGGGCGCGGGTCCACCCGCCCGTCGCGGTGCCCGAGGAGGGCACGAGAGCCGAGCGGACCGCCGCCATGACCCAGGCCCTCGCCGACGCCTTCGCGGAAGGCATCGCCGCCCACCCGGAGGACTGGCACATGCTGCAACGGCTCTGGCTCGACGACCTCGATCCCGCGGGCGGTTCGGCCGGGAGGAAGACTCCGTGAAGATCGGCATCGTCTGCCCGTACTCCTGGGACGTCCCCGGTGGTGTCCAGTTCCACATCAGGGACCTCGCCGACCACCTGATCCGGCTCGGCCACGAGGTCTCCGTACTCGCCCCGGCCGACGACGACACCCCGCTGCCGCCGTTCGTCGTCTCGGCGGGCCGGGCCGTACCGGTTCCGTACAACGGCTCGGTGGCCCGTCTCAACTTCGGCTTCCTCTCGGCGGCCCGGGTGCGCCGCTGGCTGCACGACGGCACCTTCGACGTCATCCACATCCACGAGCCGGCCTCGCCCTCGCTGGGCCTGCTCGCCTGCTGGGCGGCGCAGGGGCCGATCGTCGCGACCTTCCACACCTCGAACCCGCGTTCCCGCGCGATGATCGCCGCGTACCCGATCCTCCAGCCCGCGCTGGAGAAGATCAGCGCCCGCATCGCGGTGAGCGAGTACGCCCGCCGGACCCTGGTCGAACACCTCGGCGGCGACGCCGTGGTCATCCCCAACGGCGTCGACGTCGGTTTCTTCGCCGACGTGGAGCCGAAGCCCGAGTGGCAGGGCTCCACCCTCGGCTTCGTCGGCCGCATCGACGAGCCGCGCAAGGGCCTGCCGGTCCTCATGAAGGCGCTCCCGGCGATCCTCGCCGCCCGCCCCGACACACGGCTGCTGGTGGCCGGCCGGGGCGACGAGGAGGAGGCCGTCGCCTCACTCCCCGAGGAGCTGCGCTCCCGCGTCGAGTTCCTCGGCATGGTCAGTGACGAGGACAAGGCCCGGCTGCTGGCCAGCGTCGACGTGTACGTCGCCCCGAACACCGGTGGCGAGAGCTTCGGGATCATCCTCGTGGAGGCGCTGTCGGCGGGTGCCGCGGTGCTCGCCAGCGACCTCGACGCGTTCGCCCAGGTACTGGACCACGGCGCCGCCGGCGACCTCTTCGCCAATGAGGACGCGGAGGCGCTGGCAGCCGCGGCGATCCGGCTGCTGGGCGATCCCGAGCGCCGGGCGGGGCTCAGCGAGCGGGGGAGCGCGCACGTACGGCGCTTCGACTGGTCGACCGTCGGCGCCGACATCCTCGCGGTGTACGAGACGGTGGCGGACGGCGCCGCCTCGGTGGCGGCCGACGAGCGCGCCACCGGCCTGCGGGCCCGCTTCGGGCTGGTCCGGGACCGGGAGGCGGCACAGCCCAGGGACCGCGACGCCTCCCAGCCGTTCGGGCCGGCCGGGGACTGACCACCGGGGCCCGGCCCGGTCCGGCAGCGGTCCGGGAGCGCCCGGCCCCGGACCGCTGCCGGCCGGTCGGGGTGGTCGCCGGGCGGCGGTAGCCTTTGCGCCCGTGACCGCAACCTTGATCTGGACCGTCGTCGCGCTCGTCGCGATCGGCCTGTACCTCAGCTGGACCGCCGGACGCCTGGACCGGCTCCACGCGCGGATCGACGCCGCCCGGGCCGCCCTGGACGCGCAGTTGCTGCGCCGCGCCTCGGTCACCCAGGAACTGGCCACCTCCGGCCTGCTGGACCCCGCCGCCTCCCTCGTCCTCTACGAGGCCGCGCACGCCTCCCGCCAGGCCGAGGAGGACCACCGCGAGGTCGCGGAGAGCGAGCTGAGCACCGCTCTGCGCGCGGTATTCGGCGAGAGCGCCCAGGTGGAAGCCGTACGGGAGGCCCGCGGCGGCGAGGAGGCGGCGGACGAACTCGCCGCCGCCGTTCGCCGGGTGCCGATGGCCAGACGGTTCCACAACGACGCGGTGCGCGCCGCGCGGGCCCTGCGCACCCACCGCACGGTGCGCTGGTTCCGGCTGGCGGGACACGCCCCCTTCCCGCTCGCCTTCGAGATGGACGACACCCCGCCGGCCGCGCTCGCCGACCGCCCGGGCACCTGAGACCGGCAGGGCCTGGCCCGGCGCGGCCGGGGCCACGGCGCCAGGGGGCACCACCGCCCCGGGCGGGTGGGGGACGCAGGGCCGCGGGCAGGGGCCAAAACGATCCACCGCCTTCCCATTGGCCCTTGCTGTGGACTGGTCCGGGGGCGTTTGCTCGGCGGTGCAGGAAACCAGCCCTTTTCACCGAGTGAGGTCCCGTGTCCACGCTTCCCAGCACCCCGCAGTCCGCCGTGTCCGACGGTTCTTCCGCCACCGGCACCGCCCGCGTCAAGCGCGGCATGGCCGAACAGCTCAAGGGCGGCGTGATCATGGACGTCGTCGACGCCGAGCAGGCGAAGATCGCCGAGGACGCGGGCGCGGTGGCCGTGATGGCCCTGGAGCGGGTGCCGGCCGACATCCGCAAGGACGGCGGCGTGGCCCGGATGTCCGACCCCAACATGATCGAGGAGATCATCGGGGCCGTCTCGATCCCCGTCATGGCCAAGTCCCGCATCGGGCACTTCGTGGAGGCCCAGGTCCTGCAGTCCCTCGGCGTCGACTACATCGACGAGTCCGAGGTCCTCACCCCGGCCGACGAGGTCAACCACAGCGACAAGTTCGCCTTCACCACCCCGTTCGTCTGCGGCGCCACCAACCTGGGCGAGGCCCTGCGCCGCATCGCCGAGGGCGCTGCGATGATCCGCTCCAAGGGCGAGGCCGGCACCGGCAACGTCGTGGAGGCCGTCCGCCACCTGCGCCAGATCAAACACGAGATCGCCCGGCTGCGCGGCTGCGACAACAACGAGCTGTACGCCGCCGCCAAGGAGCTGCGCGCCCCGTACGAGCTGGTCAAGGAGGTCGCCGAGCTGGGCAAGCTCCCCGTGGTGCTCTTCTCCGCCGGCGGCGTCGCCACCCCCGCCGACGCCGCGCTCATGCGCCAGCTCGGCGCCGAGGGCGTCTTCGTCGGCTCCGGCATCTTCAAGTCGGGCGACCCGGCCAAGCGTGCCGCCGCCATCGTGAAGGCCACCACCTTCTACGACGACCCGAAGGTCATCGCGGACGCCTCCCGGAACCTCGGCGAGGCCATGGTCGGCATCAACTGCGACACGCTGCCCGAGACCGAGCGCTACGCCAACCGCGGCTGGTAACCCCCGATGACCGATACTCCCGTGATCGGGGTACTGGCCCTCCAGGGCGACGTACGCGAACACCTGATCGCCCTGGCCTCGGCGGACGCCCTGGCCAGGCCGGTCCGGCGCCCCGAGGAGCTCGCCGGGGTCGACGGTCTCGTCATCCCCGGCGGCGAATCCACCACCATGTCCAAACTCGCCGTGCTCTTCGGCATGATGGAGCCGCTGCGCGAGCGGGTGCGGGCGGGCATGCCGGTCTACGGCACCTGCGCGGGCATGATCATGCTCGCCGACAAGATCCTGGATCCCCGCTCGGGCCAGGAGACCGTCGGCGGGATCGACATGATCGTGCGCCGCAACGCCTTCGGCCGCCAGAACGAGTCCTTCGAGGCATCCGTCACCGTACGGGGTATCGAGGAAGACACGGAAGGACCGGTGGAAGGCGTATTCATCCGGGCCCCCTGGGTGGAATCGGTGGGCGCCTCGGTGGAAGTTCTCGCCGAACATCGCGGTCATATGGTCGCCGTGCGCCAGAAAAACGCCCTGGCGACCTCTTTCCACCCGGAACTGACCGGCGACCACCGTGTCCACGCCTTCTTCGTCGAGATGGTGCGCGCGGTGCTCTGAACGATCCCGGTAGGATCTCTCGGGTTCGGATCGATTTTGGTGACGCGAAGGAGAAGGCAGATGTCCGGCCACTCTAAATGGGCTACGACGAAGCACAAGAAGGCCGTGGTTGACGCCAAGCGCGGCAAGCTCTTCGCGAAGCTGATCAAGAACATCGAGGTCGCGGCCCGCTCCGGCGGCGTGGACCCCGACGGCAACCCGACGCTCGTCGACGCCATCCAGAAGGCGAAGAAGAGCTCCGTCCCGAACAAGAACATCGACTCCGCGGTCAAGCGCGGCGGCGGTCTCGAAGCGGGCGGCGCCGACTACGAGACGATCATGTACGAGGGCTACGGCCCCAACGGTGTCGCGGTGCTCATCGAGTGCCTCACCGACAACCGCAACCGCGCCGCCTCCGACGTGCGCGTGGCGATGACCCGCAACGGCGGCTCGATGGCCGACCCGGGCTCCGTCTCGTACCTGTTCAACCGCAAGGGCGTCATCAACCTGCCCAAGGGCGAGCTGACCGAGGACGACGTGCTGGGCGCCGTGCTCGACGCGGGCGCCGAGGAGGTCAACGACCTCGGCGACACCTTCGAGGTCGTCAGCGAGGCCACCGACATGGTCGCGGTCCGCACCGCGCTCCAGGAGGCGGGCATCGACTACGACTCCGCCGACGCCAACTTCCTGCCCACCATGCAGGTCGAGCTCGACGAAGAGGGCGCACGCAAGATCTTCAAGCTCATCGACGCGCTGGAGGACAGCGACGACGTGCAGAACGTCTTCGCCAACTTCGACGTCTCGGACGAGGTCATGGAGAAGCTCGACGCCGCCTGATCCCGGCGATCTGGCGGCTGTACGCGGCACGGGCCGACGGGGACACACCCCCGTCGGCCCGTCGCGTTGTCGGAGTCGCCCGCTAACCTGCCAGAACAGTTGACCGAGCGGTGAGGACAGGGGGCGCTCCGTGCGCGTACTCGGCGTGGACCCGGGGCTGACCCGGTGCGGTGTCGGCGTCGTCGAGGGCGTCGCGGGCCGCCCGCTGACCATGATCGGGGTCGGTGTGGTGCGTACCCCGCCCGAGGCCGAGCTCGGCGACCGCCTGGTCGCCATCGAGCGCGGCATCGAGCAGTGGCTCGACGAACACCGTCCCGGATTCGTCGCCGTGGAGCGCGTGTTCAGCCAGCACAACGTCCGTACGGTCATGGGCACCGCCCAGGCCAGCGCGGTCGCCATGCTCTGCGCCGCCCGACGTGGCATCCCGGTCGCCCTGCACACTCCCAGCGAGGTGAAGGCGGCCGTGACCGGATCGGGGCGCGCCGACAAGGCGCAGGTCGGTGCCATGGTCACCCGGCTGCTCCGGCTCGACGCCCCGCCCAAGCCCGCCGACGCCGCCGACGCCCTCGCGCTCGCGATCTGCCACATCTGGCGGGCCCCCGCGCAGAACCGGCTCCAGCAGGCCGTCGCCGCCCATCGCACGCTGAAAGGCCGCACCGCATGATCGCCTTCCTCTCCGGCCCGGTGGCCGCCCTCTCCCCGGCCACGGCCGTCATCGAGGTCGGCGGCATCGGCATGGCCGTCCAGTGCGCGCCGCGCACCCTCGCCGATCTCCGGGTCGGCCGGCAGGCCAGACTCGCCACCTCCCTCGTCGTGCGCGAGGACTCCCTCACGCTCTACGGCTTCGCCGACGACGACGAACGCCAGGTCTTCGAGCTGCTCCAGACCGCCAGCGGCGTCGGCCCCCGGCTCGCCCAGGCCATGCTCGCCACCCACAGCCCGGACGCGCTGCGCCAGGCCGTCTCCACCGGAGACGAGAAGGCCCTGATGGCCGTCTCCGGCATCGGCAAGAAGGGCGCCCAGAAACTCCTGCTGGAGCTCAAGGACCGGCTCGGAGCCCCGCTGGGCGCCCACATCGGCCGGCAGACGCCCGGAGCCGCCGCGGCCCCCGACTGGCGCGAGCAGCTCCAGGCAGCGCTGATCGGCCTCGGTTACGCCGCCAGAGAGGCCGAGGAAGCGGTGTCCGCCGTCGCCCCCCAGGCCGAGGCGGCCCTCGCGGAGGGTGTCCGGCCCCCCGTGCCGCAGCTGTTGCGCGCCGCCCTCCAGACCCTCAACCGCACCCGCTGACCGGCGCCGAACCCCGAGGCAGGACTGACCCGATGAACTGGGACGAGACCGGACCCGACACCGACGAGCGGGCTGCCGACGCGGCGGCGGCGTACGACGACCGGCTGGTCACCGGCGACGCGGACGGCGAGGACACCGCGGTCGAAGCCGCGCTGCGGCCCAAGGACCTCGACGAGTTCGTGGGCCAGGAGAAGGTCCGCGAACAGCTCGACCTCGTCCTCAAGGCCGCACGCGCCCGGGGCGCCACCGCCGACCACGTGCTTCTCTCGGGGGCCCCCGGCCTCGGCAAGACCACTCTTTCGATGATCATCGCCGCGGAGATGAACGCGCCCATCCGGATCACCTCCGGGCCCGCCATCCAGCACGCGGGCGACCTCGCCGCGATCCTCTCCTCCCTACAGGAGGGCGAGGTCCTCTTCCTGGACGAGATCCACCGCATGTCCCGGCCCGCCGAGGAGATGCTCTACATGGCGATGGAGGACTTCCGCGTCGACGTCATCGTCGGCAAGGGCCCCGGCGCCACCGCCATCCCCCTGGAGCTCCCGCCCTTCACCCTGGTCGGCGCGACCACCCGGGCCGGCCTGCTGCCACCCCCGCTGAGGGACCGTTTCGGCTTCACCGGCCACATGGAGTTCTACGCCCCCGCCGAGCTGGAGCGTGTCGTCCACCGCTCCGCCGGACTCCTCGACGTGGCCATCGACACGGCGGGCGCCGCCGAGATCGCCGGCCGCTCCCGGGGCACCCCCCGCATCGCCAACCGCCTGCTGCGCCGGGTCCGCGACTACGCCCAGGTCAAGGCGGACGGTGTGATCGACCGGGAGATCGCCGCCGCGGCCCTCAAGGTGTACGAGGTCGACGCCCGCGGGCTCGACCGGCTCGACCGGGCCGTCCTCGGTGCCCTGCTGAAGCTCTTCGGCGGCGGTCCGGTCGGCCTCTCGACCCTCGCCGTCGCGGTGGGGGAGGAGAGGGAGACGGTGGAGGAGGTCGCCGAGCCCTTCCTCGTACGCGAGGGACTGCTCGCGAGGACTCCGCGCGGAAGGGTGGCCACACCGGCCGCCTGGGCCCATCTGGGACTGGTTCCGCCGCAGCACGGCGTAAAGGGACAAGCAGGCCTGTTCGGGGCGTGATGCGTCACAGCTTGACCATTTGCGGAACCGGGGTGCCATGCTGGGCGTTGTTCCATCGATGCGGACTCGCTTAGACTCCGCCGATGCCGCCCTTAAAGGTCGGTGTACCCACCCCCGTAGATACAGGCCGCTGTTTCAGCGCGGTCGTGCGAAGGAAATGCGTCCTGTGAGTCTCCAACTTCTTCTCCCCGTGATCCTGATCTTCGGCGTCATGTTCATGATGACCCGGTCCCAAAAGAAGAAGCAGGAGGCCGCGTCCCAGATGCGCAACGAGATGCAGCCGGGGACCGGCGTCCGCACGATCGGTGGCATGTACGCCACGGTCAAGGAGATCCAGGAGGACACCGTCCTCCTGGAGGTCGCTCCCGGCGTCCACGCGGTCTACGCGAAGAACGCCATCGGTGCCGTCCTGGACGACGCGGAGTACAACCGCATCGTCCACGGCGACACCGAGGAGCCCGACTCCCCGGTCGTCCCGGACGACGCCTCCTCGCTGACCGACGGCCACGCCGCCGGTGACGAGAAGATCGACCTGGACAAGAAGTTCACGGCAGCAGACGCCGACGCCGAGGAGACCCCGGCGAAGGACGTCGAGGCCAAGGACGCCAAGAACGACGGCGACACCGGCGCGAAGTAGTCGTACGACACCGGGGACACCGCACGCCCAACCGGCGAGCGGTCTTCCCGGACCGTTCGGTCTTCTGCGGGGGCGGGTCCCCACAACACTTCGTGGCCGCTCGGGCGCGTACCCGGCGCGGAGCGGTTGGACAGGGAGAAACGAAAAGGTGGCAGCACCGAAGAAGGGCCGAGGGCCGGCCGGTGGCGGTCAGGGGAAGCCGGGGCGTTCCCTGGCTCTCATCCTGATCGTCATGGTCGCGCTCGCTGGCGGGATGTTCCTGTCCGGCCACACCACTCCGAGACTGGGCATCGACCTGGCCGGTGGTACGTCGATCACGCTCCAGGCCAAGAGCCAGCCCGGCAAGCCGGACGCGATCAACGAGACCAACATGAACACGGCGGTCAACATCATCGAGCGCCGTGTCAACGGTCTCGGTGTGTCCGAGGCCGAGGTTCAGACCCAGGGCTCCAGCAACATCATCGTGAACATCCCGAAGGGGACCAACTCCGAGCAGGCCCGTGAGCAGGTCGGTACGACCGCCCAGCTCTACTTCCGGCCCGTTCTGACCGTCGAGGCCAGTGGCTCCGACGCCACCCCTTCGGCCACCGCCACTCCCTCCGGCAGCGCCTCGGCGACCCCCTCCGCGTCGGCTTCCGCCTCCGCGAAGGCCACCGACGGCGAGACGGCCACGGACGGCGACAAGGCCGACTCCTCGGCCACGCCCTCGGCGAGCGCCACCACCCAGGGCCGCGCCGTCACCTCGGCGCTGACCAAGGACGACCCCACCCCGAGCGCCACGGCCTCCGCGACCGGTGACACCGCCGCCACGGACGACGCCGCCGCGGCCGACGCCTCGCCGAGCGCCTCCGTCGACCCGGCCACCGCCAAGCTCCAGGCCGAGTTCGCCGCGCTCGACTGCTCCGACCCGAAGCAGCGCGCCGAGGCCGGCCAGGACGCCAAGGCCACCGACACCATCGTCGCCTGCGGCTCCAACACCCCGGGCAGCTACGAGAAGTACGTCCTCGGCCCGGCCGAGGTCTCCGGCAGCGACGTGGACAACGCCCAGGGCGCCATCGACCAGTCCACCGGTGAGTGGATCGTGACGATGGAGTTCAACTCCAAGGGCGCGAAGAAGTTCAACAAGATCACGTCGACGCTGGCGCAGCAGACCTCGCCGATGAACCAGTTCGCCATCGTCCTCGACGGCGAAGTGGTCTCCGCGCCCTCGGTCGCCAGCGCGCTGAGCGCCAACGCCCAGATCTCGGGCAACTTCACCCAGCAGTCGGCCCAGGACCTCGGCAACATCCTGTCCTACGGTGCCCTGCCGCTGACCTTCAAGGAGGCGAGCGTCACCACGGTGACCGCCGCCCTCGGTGGAGAGCAGCTCCAGGCCGGCCTGATCGCCGGTGCCATCGGTCTCGCGCTGGTCGTCATCTACCTGGTGGCGTACTACCGCGGCCTGGCGAGCATCGCCCTGCTGAGCCTCCTGGCCTCCGGCGTCCTCACGTACACGATCATGGCCCTGCTCGGCCCGGCCATCGGCTTCGCGCTGAACCTGCCGGCGGTCTGCGGTGCCATCGTGGCCATCGGTATCACCGCCGACTCGTTCATCGTGTACTTCGAACGAGTGAGAGACGAGATCCGCGAGGGCCGCACCCTCCGGCCGGCCATCGAGCGTGCCTGGCCGCGTGCCCGGCGCACCATCCTGGTCTCCGACTTCGTGTCGTTCCTCGCCGCCGCCGTGCTCTTCGTGGTCACCGTCGGCAAGGTCCAGGGCTTCGCGTTCACGCTCGGCCTGACCACCGTGCTCGACGTCGTCGTGGTGTTCTTCTTCACCAAGCCGGTCATGACACTGATGGGCCGGACGAAGTTCTTCTCCAGCGGCCACCCCTGGTCCGGGCTGGACCCGAAGCGGCTCGGCGCCAAGCCGCCGCTGCGCCGCTCGCGCCGCGTCAACTCCTCCACCGACCCGAAGGAGGCGTGAGATGTCGCGACTCGGCAACATCGGCGCCCGGCTCTACCGAGGCGAGCTCGGCTACGACTTCATCGGTAAGCGCAAGATCTGGTACGGCGTCTCGATCCTGATCACCATCACGGCCATCCTCGGCCTGGCGGTCGGCGGCCTGAACATGGGCATCGAGTTCAAGGGCGGCGCGGTCTTCACGACCGACACCAAGGCCAAGATCTCCACCTCGCAGGCCCAGGAAGCGGCCGTGGCTGCCTCCGGCCACGAGGCGATCGTGCAGGAGCTCGGCAACGGCGGTCTGCGCATCCAGATCACCGAGGTCGACACCGCCAAGGCCGACGGCATCAAGACCCAGCTCTCGAAGGACCTCGGCGTCCCCGCCTCGAAGATCAACGCCGATCTGGTCGGCCCGAGCTGGGGCGAGCAGATCGCCAACAAGGCGTGGACCGGCCTCGGGATCTTCATGGTCCTCGTGGTGGTCTACCTGGCCATCGCCTTCGAGTGGCGGATGGCCGTCGCCGCCCTCGTGGCGCTGATCCACGACATCACCATCACGGTCGGTGTCTACGCCCTGGTCGGCTTCGAGGTCACCCCGGGCACCGTGATCGGTCTGCTCACCATCCTCGGTTACTCCCTCTACGACACGGTCGTCGTCTTCGACTCCCTCAAGGAGGGCCAGAAGGGGATCACCAAGCAGACCCGGTACACGTACAGCGAGATCGCCAACAAGTCGATCAACGGCACGCTGGTGCGTTCCATCAACACCACCGTGGTCGCGCTCCTCCCCGTCGCCGGTCTGCTCTTCATCGGTGGCGGCGTCCTCGGCGCCGGCATGCTGAACGACATCTCGCTGTCGCTCTTCGTCGGCCTCGCGGCCGGTGCGTACTCCTCGATCTTCATCGCCACGCCGCTCGTCTCCGATCTCAAGGAGCGCGAGCCGCAGATGAAGGCCCTCACCAAGCGGATTCTCGCCAAGCGCGCCTCGGCCGCGGCCAAGGGCGAGTCCGAGGAGGACGACGAGCAGCAGGACGCCGGGTACGCGGGCGCCGCAGCCGGCTCCTCGGTGATCGGCCAGCGTCGCGAGCCCGGTGGCAGCACCGGTCGCGGTCAGGGGAAGCGTCGATGACCAGCACCGAATCCGTCCGGGAGCTGCTGCTCAGCCGCATCCGCGACGTACCCGACTACCCCAAGCCGGGTGTCCTCTTCAAAGACATCACCCCGCTCCTTGCGGACCCGGTCGCCTTCTCGGCGCTGACCGACGTCCTCGCGGAGCTGTGCGTCGAGCACGGTGCCACCCGGGTCGTCGGACTGGAGGCGCGCGGCTTCATCCTCGCCGCGCCCGTCGCCGTCCGGGCCGGACTGGGCTTCATCCCCGTGCGCAAGGCCGGAAAGCTGCCCGGAGCGACGCTCCGCCAGGCCTACGACCTCGAGTACGGCACCGCCGAGATCGAGGTGCACGCCGAGGACATCACCGCCGACGACCGGATCATGGTCATCGACGACGTCCTCGCCACCGGCGGCACCGCCGAAGCCTCGCTGGAACTCATCCGGCGGGCCGGCGCCAAGGTCGCGGGCGTCGCGGTCCTCATGGAGCTCGGCTTCCTCGACGGCCGCGGCCGTCTGGAGCCCGCCCTCCAAGGGGCCCCGCTGGAGGCACTGATCACCGTCTGATCACCGTCCGAGCGGTTGGTACGAGCACGCGTGGGCATCCGGGGAACAACCGGGTGCCCACGCGCGTTGTGCGAGCTTCCACGGTCCCCGGACGAGGAGCCGTCGGTGGCTCGATACCATGGCCTTCCGGGTAGTCCGGATACGCACGAGGAGTGCCCTTGCCAGACGAGGCCAACGCAGCCGGAGCGCCGCAGCCGGAGAAGCCCGCGGCGGGGTCCGCCACGCCCTCTCCCGCGGGCGGGACCCCCGAGGGCTCCGGGACGCCGCCCGCCGCGCCGGACGCCACCGGGCCCGGGAAATCGCCCGCTCCCGCCCTTCCGGCGCCGCCCGCCTCGAAGAATCCGGCCAGGCCCGTGAAGCCGGCCACGCCGGCGGGCCAGACCGCCCGTACCGGCGGCTCCTCCAACCGGGTGCGTGCCCGCCTCGCCCGACTGGGCGTACAGCGTTCCAGCCCGTACAACCCGGTCTTGGAACCGCTGCTGCGCACCGTGCGCCAGAACGACCCCAAGATCGAGACGGCCACGCTCCGGCAGATCGAGCGGGCCTACCAGGTAGCCGAGCGCTGGCACCGGGGGCAGAAGCGCAAGAGCGGCGACCCCTACATCACGCACCCGCTCGCGGTCACCACGATCCTCGCCGAGCTGGGCATGGATCCGGCCACCCTGATGGCGGGCCTGCTGCACGACACCGTCGAGGACACCGAGTACGGCCTGGACACCCTGCGCCGTGACTTCGGCGACCAGGTCGCGCTGCTCGTCGACGGCGTGACCAAGCTGGACAAGGTGAAGTTCGGCGAGGCCGCCCAGGCCGAGACCGTCCGCAAGATGGTCGTCGCGATGGCCAAGGACCCCCGCGTCCTCGTCATCAAGCTCGCCGACCGGCTGCACAACATGCGCACCATGCGGTACCTCAAGCGGGAGAAGCAGGAGAAGAAGGCCCGCGAGACGCTGGAGATCTACGCTCCGCTCGCCCACCGCCTGGGCATGAACACCATCAAGTGGGAGCTGGAGGACCTCGCCTTCGCGATCCTCTACCCCAAGATGTACGACGAGATCGTCCGGCTCGTCGCCGAGCGCGCGCCCAAGCGCGACGAGTACCTCGCGATAGTGACCGACGAGGTCCAGTCCGACCTGCGGGCCGCGCGCATCAAGGCCACCGTCACCGGGCGGCCGAAGCACTACTACAGCGTGTACCAGAAGATGATCGTGCGAGGCCGCGACTTCGCCGAGATCTACGACCTGGTGGGCATCCGTGTCCTCGTGGACACCGTCCGCGACTGCTACGCGGCGCTCGGCACCGTGCACGCGCGATGGAACCCGGTCCCCGGCCGGTTCAAGGACTACATCGCGATGCCCAAGTTCAACATGTACCAGTCCCTGCACACCACGGTCATCGGTCCCAGCGGCAAGCCCGTCGAACTCCAGATCCGTACGTTCGACATGCACCGCCGTGCCGAGTACGGCATCGCCGCGCACTGGAAGTACAAGCAGGAGGCTGTCGCCGGGGCGTCCAAGGTCCGCACCGACGTGCCCAAGAGCACCAGCGGCGGGCGGAGCCAGGACACCGTCAACGACATGGCGTGGCTGCGCCAGCTCCTCGACTGGCAGAAGGAGACCGAGGACCCGAGCGAGTTCCTGGAGTCGCTGCGCTTCGACCTCTCTCGCAACGAGGTCTTCGTCTTCACGCCCAAGGGCGACGTGATAGCGCTGCCGGCCGGTGCGACACCGGTCGACTTCGCCTTCGCCGTCCACACCGAGGTCGGCTACCGCACGATAGGAGCGCGCGTCAACGGGCGGCTCGTACCGCTCGAATCGACGCTCGACAACGGCGATCTGGTGGAGATCTTCACCTCCAAGGCGGCCGGTGCCGGGCCTTCGCGCGACTGGCTCGGCTTCGTCAAGTCGCCCCGGGCCAGGAACAAGATCCGTGCCTGGTTCTCCAAGGAGCGCCGCGACGAGGCCATCGAGCAGGGCAAGGACTCGATCGCCCGCGCGATGCGCAAGCAGAACCTGCCGATCCAGCGCATCCTGACCGGCGACTCCCTGGTCACCCTGGCGCACGAGATGCGTTACCCCGACATCTCGTCGTTGTACGCGGCGATCGGCGAGGGCCATGTCACCGCCGCCGGTGTCGTGCAGAAGCTGGTGCAGGCCCTCGGTGGCGAGGACGCCGCGAACGAGGACCTCGCCGAGAGCGCGCCGCCCTCGCGCGGCCGCAGCAAGCGACGGGCGAACAACGATCCCGGGGTCGTCGTCAAGGGCGTCGACGACGTCTGGGTCAAGCTGGCCCGCTGTTGCACCCCCGTACCCGGCGACCCCATCATCGGGTTCGTCACCCGGGGCAGCGGTGTCTCGGTGCACCGCGCGGACTGCGTGAACGTCGAGTCGTTGTCGCAGCAGCCGGAGCGCATCCTCGAAGTCGAGTGGGCGGCGACCCAGTCCTCCGTCTTCCTGGTCGCCATCCAGGTCGAGGCGCTGGACCGCTCGCGGCTCCTCTCGGACGTCACCCGCGTCCTGTCCGACCAGCACGTCAACATCCTGTCGGCGGCCGTGCAGACCTCCCGCGACCGGGTGGCCACCTCCCGGTTCACCTTCGAGATGGGCGACCCCAAGCACCTGGGTCACGTCCTGAAGGCCGTACGCGGCGTGGAGGGCGTCTACGACGTCTACCGCGTCACCTCGGCCCGGCGGCCGTAGACGCCCGAGCGCGCAACAGGAAGGGGCTCCCGTACGCGAGACGCGTACGGGAGCCCCTTCCTGTTGCCTACCGGGCCGTCAGCCGCCGAACTCCTCCAGGCCCTTCAGCGCCTGGTCGAGCAGCGCCTGGCGGCCTTCGAGCTCGCGGGAGAGCTTGTCGGCACGGGCGTTGTTGCCCGAGGCACGGGCGGTGTCGATCTGGCCGCGCAGCTTGTCCACGGCGGCCTGGAGCTGGCCGGTCAGCCCCGCGGCACGCGCACGCGCCTCCGGGTTGGTCCGGCGCCACTCCGACTCCTCGGCCTCCTGGAGCGCACGCTCCACGGCGTGCACCCGGCCCTCCACCTTCGGCCGGGCGTCGCGCGGCACGTGGCCGATGGCCTCCCACCGCTCGTTGATGGACCGGAAGGCGGCGCGCGCCGCCTTGAGGTCCCGCACCGGCACCAGCTTCTCGGCCTCGGTGGCGAGCTCCTCCTTGAGCTTGAGGTTCTCGCCCTGTTCCGCGTCCCGCTCGGCGAAGGTCTCGCCCCGGGCGGCGAAGAAGACGTCCTGCGCGCCGCGGAAACGGTTCCACAGCTCGTCCTCGGCCTCGCGCTGGGCGCGGCCCGCAGCCTTCCACTCCGTCATCAGGTCGCGGTACCGGGCCGCGGTGTCGCCCCAGTCCTTCGACCCGGAGAGCGACTCGGCCTCGGCGACCAGCTTCTCCTTGACCTTGCGGGCCTCCTCGCGCTGGGCGTCCAGCGAGGCGAAGTGGGCCTTGCGTCGCTTGGAGAACGCGGACCGGGCGTGCGAGAAGCGGTGCCACAGCTCGTCGTCCGACTTGCGGTCGAGCCTCGGCAGGCCCTTCCAGATGTCGACGAGAGCCCGCAGCCGCTCACCGGCGGAGCGCCACTGCTCGCTCTGCGCCAGCTCCTCGGCCTCGGCGACCAGCTTCTCCTTGGCCTGCTTGGCCTCGTCGGTCTGCTTCGCCTTCTGGACCTTGCGCTCCTCGCGCCGCGAGTCGACCGTCGCGACGAGCGCGTCCAGCCGGGTGCGCAGTGCTTCGAGGTCGCCCACCGCATGGTGCTCGTCGACCTGCGTCCGCAGGTGGTCGATCGCCGCCGTCGCGTCCTTGGACGAGAGATCGGTGGTCTTCACCCGCTTTTCGAGGAGGCCGATCTCGACCACCAAGCCCTCGTACTTGCGCTCGAAATAAGCCAGCGCCTCCTCGGGCGTACCGGCCTGCCACGATCCGACGACCTGCTCGCCCTCGGCAGTACGCACGTACACGGTGCCCGTCTCGTCGACACGGCCCCACGGGTCGCTGCTCACAGCGCCTCCTCCACCTGATGCCTGCGAGGGGGTGGGCCCCCCGGGCATCGTCCACAGTTTCCTGGGGCGGGCAGCGCCCGCCCTGCACCCCGCCAATCTAGGCGACCGGCGGCCCGGCTGTCCGCACTCAGCACGGCTGGATTTCTCCGGTCCGGGCCGGTCCAGGCCGGTTCGGGCGTTCGTACCGGGCATTTTCGACAACACGGAGCCCCGGCGGCCGGGGCGACCGGCCGCCGGGGCTCCGTGGAGCGGGGTGGCTCACTGCTTCTCGACGGTCACCTTCGACACGTCCACTGCCTTCTTCGGCGCACCGTCGGTGGCGCCGCCGTCGACGCCGGCCGCGCCGATCGCCTGCACCGCCTTCAGCGAGGCCGCGTCCATCGTGCCGAACGGGGTGTACGTCGGGGGCAGCTTGGAGTCCTTGTACACGAGGAAGTACTGGCTGCCGCCGGTGTGTTCCTGGCCGGTGTTGGCCATGGCGACCGTGCCCGCTGGGAACGTCACCGTGCCGTCGGCGCCCGCCTTGCCGAGGGCGGTGAGGTTCTCGTCCGGGATGGTGTAGCCGGGACCGCCGGTGCCGTCGCCGTTGGGGTCACCGCACTGAAGGACGAATATGCCTTCCGTCACCAGGCGGTGGCACTTCGTACCGTCGAAGAACCCCTTGTCGGCGAGGTACTTGAACGAGTTCGTCGTGTGCGGGGTCTTCGACGCGTCCATGGTGAACTTCAGGTCGCCCTGGCTCGTCTTCACGGACATCGCGTACTTCGCCGTCTTGTCGATCGTGACCGCGGGCTCGGGCTCCGCGCTCTCGCTCGCGGAGGGCGACGCGTCGGCGGACGGGGACGAGCTCGCCGCGGCCTCGGACTTCTTGCCGCTGTCGTCGTCGTTCCCGACGGTCACGTAGGTGACCACGCCTATGACGGCGACCACGGCAACCGCGGAGGAGATTATCGCGGTGAGCCGCCGGGTGCGCCGGCGCGCTTCCTCCCGCCGCTGCTGCTGCCGCTCGTACTTCTCCCGGGCGAGCTGCCGCCGCCGCTGATCGCTGCTGACCACCGGATGGTCTCCTTGTACGTTCGTATGGGTGGGGCCTGGGCTGCCCGTACCGTATATGGGTTAGCTGTGGAATGAGGAGCGCCGGTAGGCTCTGGTCTGCCGCGCAGGCTGTCGCGGCCCCTTTCCCGCCGTACTGAACGAAGGACGATCGTGCTCATTGCCGGGTTCCCCGCCGGGGCCTGGGGGACCAACTGCTACCTGGTCGCCCCCGCCGCCGGTGAGGAGTGCGTGATCATCGACCCCGGCCACCAGGCCACCCAGGGAGTCGAGGACGCGCTCAGGAAGCATCGGCTCAAGCCCGTCGCGGTCGTGCTCACCCACGGACACATCGACCACGTCGCCTCGGTCGTCCCGCTCTGCGGCTCCCACGACGTGCCCGCCTGGATCCACCCCCGGGACCGCTACATGATGAGCGACCCGGAGAAGGCCCTCGGCCGCTCCATCGGGATGCCGCTCATGGGCGAGCTCACCATCGGCGAGCCGGACGACGTGAAGGAACTCACCGACGGCGCGCGTCTGGAGCTGGCCGGGCTGGAGTTCGGCGTCGCGCACGCACCCGGCCATACGAAGGGGTCGGTGACGTTCAGGATGCCCGAGGCCGGCGACGTACCGCCGGTCCTCTTCTCGGGCGACCTGCTCTTCGCCGGCTCCGTCGGACGCACCGACCTGCCCGGCGGCGACCACGCCGAGCTGCTCGAGTCGCTGGCCCGCGTGTGCCTGCCGCTCGACGACTCGACCGTGGTGCTGTCCGGCCACGGCCCCCAGACCACCATCGGCCGCGAGCGCGCCGCCAACCCGTTCCTGAACGGGCTGGACGCGCCGCGCCGAGGAATGTGACGAGAGACCTCTTCCTGTGAGTACTTTCCAGGCCCCCAAGGGCACCTACGACCTCATCCCGCCGGACTCCGCGAAGTTCCTGGCGGTCCGAGAGGCCATCTCCGCCCCGCTGCGCAGCTCCGGCTACGGCTACGTCGAGACCCCGGGCTTCGAGGACGTCAACCTCTTCGCCCGCGGCGTCGGTGAGTCCACCGACATCGTCACCAAGGAGATGTACACCCTCACCACCAAGGGCGGCGACGAGCTCGCGCTGCGCCCCGAGGGCACCGCCTCCGTGCTGCGCGCCGCGCTGGAGGCCAACCTCCACAAGGCCGGGAACCTGCCGGTCAAGCTCTGGTACTCCGGGTCGTACTACCGCTACGAACGTCCGCAGAAGGGCCGCTACCGCCACTTCTCGCAGGTCGGGGCCGAGGCCATCGGCGCCGAGGACCCGGTGCTCGACGCCGAGTTGATCATCCTGGCCGACCAGGCGTACCGCTCTCTGGGGCTGACAGGGTTCCGCATCCTGCTGAACTCGCTCGGCGACAAGGAGTGCCGTCCCGTCTTCCGTGAGGCGCTCCAGGACTTCCTGCGCGATCTCGACCTGGACGAGGAGACCCGCCGCCGCATCGAGATCAACCCGCTGCGGGTGCTCGACGACAAGCGGCCCGAGGTGCAGAAGCAGCTCGTCGGAGCCCCGAAGCTCGGCGACCACCTCTGCGACGCCTGCAAGGCGTACCACGAGGAGGTGCGCGGCCTGCTGACCGCCGCCGGGGTCCTGTACGAGGACGACGAGAAGCTCGTCCGCGGCCTCGACTACTACACCCGCACCACCTTCGAGTTCGTCCACGACGGTCTCGGCTCGCAGTCGGCCGTGGGCGGCGGCGGCCGGTACGACGGCCTCTCCGAGATGATCGGCGGCCCCGCGCTGCCGTCCGTCGGCTGGGCGCTGGGCGTGGACCGCACGGTGCTGGCGCTGGAGGCCGAAGGCATCGAGCTGGACATCCCCGCGGTCACCAGCGTGTACGCGGTGCCGCTCGGCGAGGAGGCCCGCAGGGTGCTCTTCGGCGTGGTGACCGCCCTGCGCAAGGACGGGATCGCCGCCGACTTCGCTTTCGGCGGCCGCGGCCTCAAGGGCGCGATGAAGAGCGCCAACCGCTCGGGGGCGCGGTACACGATCGTCGCCGGTGAACGCGACCTCGCCGAGGGCGCGGTCCAGCTCAAGGACATGGAGTCGGGCGAGCAGACGGCGGTGCCGCTGGACAAGATCGCCGAAGCGGTGCGCGCGCGCCTCGCCTGAGCGAGGCGGCGGAACCCCGCGGGTGCGCGAAGGGCGGCACGGCCGGACCGTGCCGCCCTTCGGCGTGTCCACGCCCCGACGCCGCCAAAGGTCAACGTCCCGCCTCGCCCGTCATCCCCCAGGGCGATACCGGTCCGCGTATTCGGGGAGGGGGGTGACGTTCCGATCCGCCCCCGTGGACACGTTCCGCCACGCCAGAGCCGCGAACCCCGCCCTTAACCACGGGAAAGGGCGCCCGGCCGTCGCACGTCCTTATGCGTATCGAACGGAAGACCCGAACGGTGGTACGGCAGAATGACCGTGCCCGGTCGGACACTCAGCGATGGAACGGCGATATGACGACTGCAGCGGTAGATCACCACTCCTCGACGCAGGCCGGGGACGGCGGTACACGCACCATCGGCAGCGGGCGTGCTCTCGCGCTGCTGCTGGTGATCACGGGAGCGGCCGGACTGCTGGCCGCCTGGGTCATCACCATCGACAAGTTCAAGCTCCTGGAAGACCCCAGCTTCACCCCCGGCTGCAGCCTGAACCCGGTGGTGGCCTGCGGCAACGTCATGAAGAGCGAGCAGGCCGCCGCCTTCGGGTTCCCGAACCCGATGATGGGGCTCGTCGCCTACCCGATCGTGATCGGCATCGGCATGGCCCTGCTCGCCGGAGCCCGGTTCCGCTCCTGGTACTGGCTCGGCCTCAACGCGGGCATGCTCTTCGGCGTCGGCTTCTGCACCTGGCTCCAGTACCAGTCGCTGTACAACATCAACTCGCTCTGCCTCTGGTGCTGCCTGGCCTGGGTCGCCACGATCTTCATGTTCTGCTACGTCACCATCCACAACGTGAAGCACCGCATCCTGCCCGCGCCGTCCTGGCTGCGCAGCGCCCTCACCGAGTTCCACTGGGCGCTCCCCGTGCTCTGGATCGGCATCATCGGCATGCTGATCCTGACCCGCTGGTGGGACTTCTGGACCAGCTGACCGGCGCCCGCACGGGCTGCGCGCGGGGGCATGGGTGGCCCGGGGGAGAGTGCTCCGGGCCACCGGTCCCGCCGCCCTGTCGGTGCGGTCGCTTAGGCTTCCTGACGTGGAGCCCGATCTTTTTACCGCAGCCGCCGAAGAACGCCAGGAGAAGGACCCGTCCAGCAGCCCCCTCGCTGTCCGGATGCGCCCCCGGGTCCTGGACGAGGTCCTCGGCCAGCAGCACCTGCTGAAGCAGGGCTCCCCGCTCCGCCGGCTCGTCGGCGAGGCCGGTGGCGGTCCGGCCGGCCCGTCCTCGGTGATCCTCTGGGGCCCTCCCGGCACCGGCAAGACCACCCTCGCGTACGTGGTCAGCAAGGCCACCAACAAGCGGTTCGTCGAACTCTCGGCGATCACCGCCGGCGTCAAGGAGGTCCGGGCCGTCATCGACGGTGCCCGCCGGGCGTCCGGCGGCTTCGGCAAGGAGACCGTCCTCTTCCTCGACGAGATCCACCGCTTCTCCAAGGCCCAGCAGGACTCCCTGCTCCCCGCCGTCGAGAACCGCTGGGTCACGCTGATCGCGGCGACCACCGAGAACCCCCATTTCTCCATCATCTCGCCGCTGCTGTCGCGCTCCCTGCTGCTCACCCTGGAATCCCTCACCGAGGACGACGTGCGCGCCCTGCTGCGCCGTTCTCTCACCGACGAACGTGGTCTCGGCGGTGCGGTGACGCTTCCCGAGGACGCGGAGGACCATCTGCTGCGCATCGCGGGGGGTGACGCCCGCCGCGCGCTCACCGCGCTGGAGGCCGCCGCCGGGGCCGCCCTGGCGAAGCACGAGGCGGAGATCACCCTCTCGACCGTCGAGGAGACGGTCGACCGGGCCGCCGTGCGGTACGACCGGGACGGCGACCAGCACTACGACGTGGCGAGCGCTCTGATCAAGTCGATCCGGGGCTCGGACGTGGACGCGGCGCTGCACTATCTGGCGCGCATGATCGAGGCGGGGGAGGACCCCCGGTTCATCGCCCGCCGGCTGATGATCTCGGCCAGCGAGGACATCGGTCTCGCCGACCCGACCGCCCTGCCGACGGCGGTCGCCGCCGCCCAGGCCGTCGCCCTGATCGGCTTCCCCGAAGCGGCCCTCACCCTCAGCCACGCCACCATCGCCCTGGCCCTCGCCCCCAAGTCGAACGCGGCGACCCTGGCGATCACGGCCGCCCGTGAAGACGTCCGCAAGGGCCTGGCCGGCCCGGTCCCGGCGCATCTGCGCGACGGCCACTACGCGGGCGCCGCCAAGCTGGGGCACGCCCAGGGATACGTCTACCCGCACGACGTCCCCGGCGGCATCGCCGCCCAGGAGTACGCCCCCGAGGCGGTCCGGGGGCGCCGGTACTACACCCCCACCCGGTACGGCGCCGAGGCCCGGTACGCCGACGTGGCGGACCGGGTCCGCGAGCGCCTCGGCCGCACGGACGGCGACGCCGGGGCGCGCGAGCGCTGACGCGCGGGGGTCCCTCGCGCGCGCGAGGCCGCCCGCGGACAGGGGTCACACCCGCCCCCGGTACGAGGAGCTCCGCGGAGCAGGTAGTCTGTAGACGAGTTCGTGTGCGTTCGGGTTGCTGACGGCATCCCGACGATCTTCAAGCCCGCTGGGACGCGGCTGACCACGATCAGATCGGCCTTCCGTCGCTTACGGCACCCTTCGTGCGTGCCGTCGCTGCTTCGTGACGTCCGTGATGTGTGTGGTGTTCCCAGGGTGAGACACGCGATCTCCCCACTGAGGTAAACCCCTACAACGGAGGTCTGGAGAACGTGCCTAACCAGTCGCGTCCCAAGGTCAAGAAGTCGCGTGCCCTCGGCATCGCTCTGACGCCCAAGGCTGTCAAGTACTTCGAAGCGCGTCCGTACCCGCCGGGCGAGCACGGCCGTGGCCGCAAGCAGAACTCGGACTACAAGGTCCGTCTGCTGGAGAAGCAGCGCCTGCGTGCGCAGTACGACATCAGCGAGCGCCAGATGGCGCGTGCCTACGACCGCGCCAAGAAGGCCGAAGGCAAGACCGGCGAGGCGCTGGTCGTCGAGCTGGAGCGCCGCCTCGACGCCCTGGTCCTGCGTTCGGGCATCGCCCGCACCATCTACCAGGCCCGTCAGATGGTCGTCCACGGCCACATCGAGGTCAACGGTGGCAAGGTCGACAAGCCGTCGTTCCGCGTGCGCCCCGACGACGTCGTCCAGGTCCGCGAGCGCAGCCGCTCCAAGGTCCCCTTCCAGGTGGCCCGCGAGGGTGGTTACGACACCGACGGTGAGACCCCGCGCTACCTCCAGGTGAACCTGAAGGCCCTGGCCTTCCGCCTGGACCGGGACCCGAACCGCAAGGAAATCCCGGTCATCTGCGACGAGCAGCTCGTCGTCGAGTACTACGCCCGCTGATCCAGGCGCAGCGCTCGCATCAGAGCTCGGGCCCGCCCCTCTCGGTCATCCGGGAGGCGGCGGGCCTTCGCGTTCCCCCCGGCGTCGGGAGACCCGCCGAGAAGTGGCCCTCCGGCGGAGGGGAACCGTCCGCGTGGCCCGGGTTCCCGTCGGCGAGCGCACGCCGGACCACGGTGTCGAGGTCCAGCAGGGTCCCGGCCCGCAGGGCGGCCCCGTAGGCGGCCTCCCCCAGCTCCGCGCGCGCCCGCTCGGCGCACTCCGCCCGCGGGGCGCCGTAGTGGACCGAGCCGAAGACCGGCACCCCCACGGACGGCCAGATCGCCGAAGCGGCCCCCTGGAGCACGGCGGCCTCCGTCGCGTCGCCCTCCACGACGGTCAGCAGCGCCAGCAACTCCAAACAGAGCACGCCGCCCAGCGGATCGTGGAAGCGGTGGCCGGTGGCCAGGGCCTCCAGGAGCATCCGGCGGCAGGGCCCGGTGCGGTCCTGCCGCAGCGCCACGAAGGCCAGGACGTACAGCGCGTACGCCCGGACCCAGCGCTCCCCGTGGTCGTCGCAGATCTCCTCGACCTCGCGGCAGTTCGCCGCGGCGCCCTCCAGGTCTCCCTGGAACACCCGCGACATGCCCAGTTCCACCTGGGCCATCAGCACGTTGCTGTTGAGCTCGCCCACCTCCCGGTAGCGTGCGAGCGCGTCCCGCAGCAACTCCTCCGCGCGCACCACGTCGTCGGTGACGAGGGCCAGACAGCCCGTCCGGTGCACCGCGTACGCGGCCGCCGCGTCGTCCCCGGACTGCTCCGCCCCCTCCCGGCATTCCTGGAGCGCGGAGATCGCGCCGACGGCGTCTCCCTGGAGCACCGCCACGTACCCGAGCACCCACTGCGCCTTCAGCCGCGACGGATCGTGGGTGGTCTCCTCGTCGAGCACGTGCTCCAGCCAGTACCGGCCTTCGGCCAGCCGCCCGCAG
Source organism: Streptomyces sp. NBC_00247 (assembly GCF_036188265.1). Classification (NCBI taxonomy): domain Bacteria; kingdom Bacillati; phylum Actinomycetota; class Actinomycetes; order Kitasatosporales; family Streptomycetaceae; genus Streptomyces; species Streptomyces sp. NBC_00247. The sequence continues at coordinate 6,154,166 of NZ_CP108093.1, forward strand.
CCGACCCAGAAGTACCAGAGGGTTCCCGCCAGGTACTGCGCGAGGTGGACCTCGTCCGAAGACTCCATCGAGCACTCCATCGCCCTGCGGAGATTGGGGAGTTCGCACTCGACACGGACCGCCACCACCTCCTGCCGGGGGGAGAACCAGTCCAACTCGCACCAGGTGGCGAGCCCCAGGAACCAGTCCCGGTGCCGCCGCCGCAGGCGCTCCGCGTCCCCGGTGGCCGACAGCCACTGGGACCCGTACTCGCGGATCGTGTCCAGCAGCCGGTAGCGGGTGCCCGCGGGGGAGTCCTCGCGCAGTACCACGGACTGGGCGAGGAGCGCGTCCAGCACGTCCAGCACGGTGTCGGCCGGCAGGTCCGGACCGCCGCAGATGTACTCCGCGGCCTCCAGGTCGAACTGTCCGGCGAAGACCGAGAGCCGCGCCCAGAGCAGCCGCTCCGCGGGCGCGCACAGTTCATGGCTCCAGCCGATCGCCGTCCGCAGCGTCTGGTGGCGTGGCGGGGCGCTCCGGTTGCCACCCGTCAGGAGCCCGAACCGGTCGTCCAGTCGCTGGAGGATCTGTTCCGGCGCGAGCGCGCGCATCCGTCCGGCGGCGAGCTCCAGGGCGAGCGGAATCCCGTCGAGGCGCCGGCACAGCTCCCGGACGGTCTCCCGGACCGCGCCGGTGAGCGCGAAGCCGGGCCGTACCGCCCCCGCCCGGGCGGCGAACAGCTCCAGGGCGTCCTCGTCGCCCATCGGCGCGAGCGGGTGGAGCCGCTCGCCGTCCACCCACAAGGGGAGCCGGCCCGCCGCCAGGACCCGCAGCCGCGGCGCCCGGCGCAGCAGCTCCTGGACCAGGTCCGCGCATGCCTCGACATGCTGTTCGTACCCGTCGAGCACCAGCAGCACCTCACGGTCGGCGAGATGCTCCAGCAGGATCGTCCTGGGCGGTCTGCGGGTGTGGTCGGTCAGCCCCAGCGCGTCGACCACCGCGTGCACCAGCAGGTCGGGATCGCCGAGGCCGGCGAGGTCGGCGACCCCGACCCCATGGCAGTACCGTTTCTCCAGAAGCGAGGCGAGGCGCACCGCGCAGCGGGTCTTCCCGACACCGGCCACACCGACGACGGTGACCAGCCGGTTCTCCTCCAGCAGCACTTCGAGAGCGGCGAGATCGTCGTGGCGTCCGACGAAGGTGTTCAGCTCCGCGGGCAGCCCGCTGCGGCAAGGGGCGTGCCCGGAGCCCTGATCGTCGGGTTCGGGGGACCTGCCCGGAAGGCGTCGCATGAAACACGCAGAGTACTGACCCGGAAGCGCTGCGTACAAACTTCTCCGACGACCTGCCCCGGCCACGGGGTAATGCGGTACAGGGCGTGACGCCCGGCGCGATAGGCTCGTCGATACGACGACTGGCGGGGCGGCGGGCTCGTGCCCGGGCGCCGCGGCCGGTCCGGACGGTGACAGGCCCCCCTGGGGCGAGCGACAAGCAGGGAGCGGTGCACAGTGTCCGGTGGAGAGGTGGCCGGGATCCTGGTGGCCGTCTTCTGGGCGATCCTGGTCTCGTTCCTCGCCGTGGTGCTGGTGAGGCTGGCCCAGACGCTCAGGGCGACCACCAAGCTCGTGGCGGACGTGACCGAGCAGGCGGTACCGCTGCTCGCCGACGCCTCCGCGACCGTGCGCTCCGCGCAGACCCAGCTGGACAAGGTCGACGCCATCGCGTCGGACGTCCAGGAGGTCACCTCCAACGCCTCCGCCCTCTCCACCACCGTCGCGTCGACCTTCGGCGGCCCCCTGGTGAAGGTCGCGGCCTTCGGCTACGGCGTCCGTCAGGCCCTCGGCCGCAGGAGCGCACCGGAGCCCGCGCGGGAAAGCCGGGCCCCCCGCCGTACGGTGGTCGTCGGACGAACCGTGCCGTCCGCCCGCAAGAAGCGGAGCGGGCGCAGCTCCCGCGGACAGAAGGACTGAACCAGCGATGTTCCGCCGAACCTTCTGGTTCACCGCCGGCGCGGCCGCCGGCGTGTGGGCCACCACCAAGGTGAACCGCAAGATCAAGCGGCTCAGCCCCGAGAGCCTCGCGGCGCAGGCCGCGGACAAGGCGATCGAGACCGGTCACCGGCTCAAGGACTTCGCCCTCGACGTGCGTGAGGGCATGGTCCGGCGCGAGGCCGAACTCGGCGGAGCGCTGGGCCTGGACGCACCGGTCGACCCGGAGCTCCCCGTACGGCGCCACCGGGCCGTCGAAGCGGCCGGACCCGAGCACCGCGCGGACGAGGCCCCCCTGTACCGCACCCTCCCCTACAACTCGAACAACCGGAATGAGGACCACTGATGGAGTCGGCCGAAATTCGCCGTCGCTGGCTGAGCTTCTTCGAGGAGCGCGGTCACACCGTCGTCCCCTCGGCGTCGCTCATCGCGGACGACCCGACTCTGCTGCTGGTCAACGCGGGCATGGTGCCCTTCAAGCCGTACTTCCTCGGTGAGGCCAAGCCGCCCGCCCCCCGCGCCACCAGCGTGCAGAAGTGTGTCCGTACCCCGGACATCGAAGAGGTCGGCAAGACCACCCGCCACGGCACGTTCTTCCAGATGTGCGGCAACTTCTCCTTCGGCGACTACTTCAAGGAAGGCGCCATCAAGCACGCCTGGGAGCTGCTCACCGGCTCCCTGGCGGACGGCGGCTTCGGCCTGGAGCCGGAGAAGCTCTGGATCACCGTCTACCTCGACGACGACGAGGCGGAGACGATCTGGCGCGACGTGATCGGCGTGCCCTCCGAGCGCATCCAGCGCCTCGGCAAGAAGGACAACTTCTGGTCCATGGGCGTCCCCGGACCCTGCGGACCCTGCTCCGAGATCAACTACGACCGCGGCCCCGAGTTCGGTGTCGAGGGCGGCCCGGCCGTCAACGACGAGCGCTACGTGGAGATCTGGAACCTGGTCTTCATGCAGTACGAGCGCGGCGCCGGCGACGGCAAGGAGGACTTCCCGATCCTGGGAGACCTGCCGTCCAAGAACATCGACACCGGTCTCGGCCTCGAACGCCTCGCGATGATCCTGCAGGGCGTGCAGAACATGTACGAGACCGACACCCTGCGCGTCGTCATGGACAGGGCCACCGAGCTCACCGGCGTCCGCTACGGTGCCGCGCACACCACGGACGTCTCCATGCGCGTGGTCGCCGACCACATGCGCACCTCCGTCATGCTCATCGGCGACGGCGTCACCCCGGGCAACGAGGGCCGCGGCTACGTGTTGCGCCGCATCATGCGCCGCGCCATCCGCAACATGCGCCTCATGGGTGCCTCGGGCGCCGTGGTGCAGAAGCTCATCGACGTCGTCATCGACACGATGGGGCAGCAGTACCCGGAGCTCCTGACGGACCGCAAGCGCATCGAGACGGTCGCGCTCGCCGAGGAGACCGCCTTCCTGAAGGCCCTCAAGGGCGGCACCAACATCCTGGAGACCGCCGTCACCGAGACCAAGGCCGCCGGCGGCCGGGTCCTCGCCGGCGACAAGGCGTTCCTGCTCCACGACACCTGGGGCTTCCCGATCGACCTGACCCTGGAGATGGCCGCCGAGCAGGGCCTGGCCGTCGACGAGGACGGCTTCCGCCGCCTCATGCAGGAGCAGCGCGACAAGGCCAAGGCCGACGCCCGCGCCAAGAAGACCGGCCACGCCGACCTCTCCGCCTACCGCGAGGTGGCCGACACCGCCGGCGCCACGGAGTTCACCGGCTACACCACCACCACGGGCGAGTCCACCGTCGTCGGCCTCCTCGTCAACGGCGTGCCCTCGCCCGCCGCGACCGAAGGCGACGAGGTGGAGGTCGTCCTGGACCGCACCCCGTTCTACGCCGAGGGCGGCGGTCAGCTCGCCGACACCGGCCGCATCCGCCTCGACAGCGGTGCCGTCGTGGAGGTCCGCGACGTCCAGAAGCCGGTCCCCGGTGTCAGCGTGCACAAGGGCGTCGTCCAGGTCGGCGAGGTGACCGTGGGCTCCTCCGCGTACGCCACCATCGACATCACCCGCCGCCGGGCCATCGCCCGCGCCCACTCCGCCACCCACCTCACCCACCAGGCGCTGCGCGACGCGCTCGGCCCGACGGCCGCCCAGGCCGGTTCGGAGAACTCCCCGGGCCGCTTCCGCTTCGACTTCGGTTCGCCCGCCGCCGTTCCCGGCACGGTCCTCACCGACGTCGAGCAGAAGATCAACGAGGTCCTCTCCCGGGAACTCGACGTCCAGGCCGAGGTCATGTCCATCGACGAGGCCAAGAAGCAGGGTGCCATCGCCGAGTTCGGCGAGAAGTACGGCGAGCGGGTCCGGGTCGTCACCATCGGCGACTTCTCCAAGGAGCTGTGCGGCGGCACCCACGTCCACAACACCTCCCAGCTGGGCCTGGTGAAGCTGCTCGGCGAGTCCTCCATCGGGTCCGGCGTGCGTCGCATCGAGGCCCTGGTGGGCGTGGACGCGTACAACTTCCTCGCCAAGGAGCACACGGTCGTCGCCCAGCTCCAGGAGCTGGTCAAGGGCCGTTCCGAGGAGCTGCCGGAGAAGATCTCCGCCATGCTCGGCAAGTTGAAGGACGCCGAGAAGGAGATCGAGAAGTTCCGCGCGGAGAAGGTCCTCCAGGCCGCCGCCGGGCTGGTCGAGTCCGCCAAGGACGTACGCGGTGTGGCCCTGGTCACCGGTCAGGTGCCGGACGGCACCTCCGCCGACGACCTGCGCCGTCTGGTGCTCGACGTGCGCGGTCGCATCCAGGGCGGCCGGGCCGCCGTGGTGGCCCTCTTCACCACGGCCAACGGACGCCCGCTGACGGTCATCGCCACCAACGAGGCCGCCCGCGAGCGCGGTCTCAAGGCCGGCGACCTGGTGCGCACGGCTGCCAAGACCCTCGGTGGCGGTGGCGGCGGCAAGCCGGACGTCGCCCAGGGCGGCGGCCAGAACCCCGACGCCATCGGTGACGCCGTCGCCGCGGTCGAGCGCCTGGTCACCGAGACCGCATGACCGAGGAGAGTGCCCCGATGCGTCGCGGACGCAGGCTCGCGATCGACGTCGGGGACGCCCGGATCGGGGTCGCCTCGTGCGACCCCGACGGCATCCTGGCGACGCCGGTGGAGACCGTGCCGGGACGTGACGTCCCGGCCGCCCACCGGCGGCTCGGCCAGATCGTCGAGGAGTACGAGCCGATCGAGGTCGTCATCGGCCTCCCCCGGTCCCTGGGCGGCGGTGAGGGTCCCGCCGCCGCGAAGATCCGCGCCTTCGCCCAGGTGTTCGCCCGTGCGGTGCACCCGCTGCCGGTGCGGCTGGTGGACGAGCGGATGAGCACGGTGACGGCGACCCAGGGGCTGCGCGCCTCGGGCGTCCGGTCCAAGAAGGGGCGGTCCGTCATCGACCAGGCCGCCGCCGTGGTGATCCTGCAGAACGCGCTGGAGTCCGAACGGGCGTCAGGGCGTGCACCTGGCGAGGGCGTCGAAGTGGTGCTGTGATCGCGATACGGTAACGTTCCGCGCGATGCTGCGGTGTTCGAACAGCCCGCACGGCGAAGCGAAGAGACGGCAACGCGCGTCTCGCGGCTCTAGGGGATCGATGACTGAGTATGGCCGGGGCGCAGGCCCCGAACCGTGGCATCCCGAGGATCCCCTTCAGGGGGACCAAGGCTGGGCCGCCCAGGAAGCGTCGCAGGACCCGAATTCCTACGGTGGCCATCCGCAGGATCCCTACGCCCCGCAGCATCAGCAGCAGCCCTACCCGCAGGACCCGTACGCCCAGCACCAGCAGGGCTACGGCAACGCCCAGGACCCGTATGCCCAGCAGCAGTCCTACCCGCAGCAGGGTTACGGCAATCCCCAGGACCCCTACGGACATCAGCAGCAACACCAGCAGCACCAGCAGCAGCAACAACAGCACCAGCAGCAGTACCAGCAGCCCCAGGGCGGCTACGAGCAGCAGCAGTACGAGCAGCAGCAGCCCTACGGACAGCAGCAGTACGGGCAGCAGCCCGGCTACGACCAGGGCTGGGACACCGGTCAGCAGCCCGCCATGCCGTACGGCGCCCAGCCCCACGACCCGTACGGCTACCCGGCGGAGAACTACGGCGCCCCCGGTGACCAGTACGCCACCGCGGAGGCCTTCCCGCCGCCGCAGCCGCCCGGCCGCCGCACCGCGCCGGAACCCGAGGCCCAGCCCCCGTCGCAGACGGACTGGGACCCGGACGAGCCGGTGGAGGAGACGCACCCCTTCTTCACCGGCTCCGACACACCGGAGGAGCGCCGGAGCCGCGGCGGACGCGGCAAGAACCCCTCCGACGAGACGGACCGGGACTCCGACCCGGACGACGGCGCGGACTCCGAGTACGACGACGACCCGCGCTCCGGCCGGCGCGGCGGCCGGCCCAAGGGCAAGAAGAAGAGCCGCAACGGCTGCGCCTGCCTCGTCGTGTCGCTGGTCCTCGTCGGCGGCCTCGGCGGTGTGTCCTACTTCGGGTACAGCTACTGGAAGCAGCAGTTCGGCGCCCCCGAGGACTACGAGGGGATGGGCACCGGCCCGCAGGTCGAGGTCGAGATCCCCAAGAACGCGCTCGGCTACGACATCGCCAACAAGCTGAAGAAGCAAGGCGTCATCAAGTCCGTCGACGCCTTCGTCTCCGCGCAGAACTCCAACCCCAAGGGCAACTCGATCCAGGCGGGCGTCTACCTCCTCAACAAGGAGATGTCGGCGGCCAACGCGGTCAAGATGATGCTCGACCCGAAGAGCCAGAACGCCCTGGTGATCCCGGAGGGCACGCGGAACGCCAAGATCTACGAAATGATCGACCAGCGGATCGGTGTGGACGAGGGCACCACCAAGAAGGTCGCGCGGGAGAAGATCGCCGACCTCGGTCTGCCGGACTGGGCGACGAACCACCCTGATCTCAAGGACCCGCTGGAGGGCTTCCTCTTCCCCGCGGCCTATCCGGTGGCCAAGGGATCCAAGCCCGAGGACGCGCTGAAGCGGATGGTCGACCGCGCCAACGAGGAGTACGACAAGCTCGACCTCGCGGGCGCCGCCAAGAAGTACGACCTGGACGGCCCCTGGCAGGTGCTGACCGTGGCCAGCCTCGTCCAGGCGGAGGGCATCTCCCACGACGACTTCCGCAAGATGGCCGAAGTGGTCTACAACCGCTTGCAGCCGGACAACACGATCACCAACCGCAAGCTCGAATTCGACTCTGCGTTCAACTACCTGAAGAACCAGAGCAAGATCACGATCAGGTCGAGCGAGATCCGTACCAACCCGGACCTCTACAACACCTACTACCACACGGGCCTGCCGCCGGGTCCGATCAGCAACCCGGGGGACGAGGCGATCAGCGCGACCCTCCACCCGACCGCCGACGGATGGATGTTCTTCATCTCGCTCGACGGAAAGAAGACCGACTTCACCAAGACGGTGGAGGAGCACGAAGCGCTCAACGAGAAGTTCAAGGAACTCCATGGCCTTCAGTGAGGGACCCCGCCGCGCCGCGGTCCTCGGCTCCCCGATCGCGCACTCGCTCTCCCCGGTCCTGCACCGGGCCGCGTACGCCGAACTCGGCCTCGACCACTGGTCGTACGACCGCTTCGACGTGGACGAGGCGGGACTCCCCGGCTTCTTCGCCGGCCTGGACGCGACCTGGGCCGGGCTGTCGCTGACCATGCCGCTCAAGCGGGCGGTCATCCCGCTGCTCGACGGGATCAGCGACACCGCGGCCTCCGTCGAAGCCGTCAACACGGTCGTGTTCACGAAGGACGGCCGGCGGGTCGGGGACAACACCGACATCCCCGGGATGGTCGCGGCACTGCGCGAGCGAGGCGTCGACAAGGTGGAGTCGGCCGCCGTCCTCGGCGCGGGCGCGACCGCCTCCTCCGCGCTCGCCGCGCTCTCCCAGATCTGCGCGGGACCGGTCACCACCTATGTGCGCAGCCGTGCCCGGGCCGACGAGATGCGGGGCTGGGGCGAGCGCCTCGGCGTCGACGTCTTTGTCGCCGACTGGGCCGACGCCGCCGAGGCCTTCGCCGCCCCGCTCGTCGTCGCCACCACTCCGGCCGGCACCACGGACGCCCTCGCCGCGGCCGTCCCCGGGGTCCCCGGCACCCTCTTCGACGTGCTGTACGAGCCCTGGCCCACCGCGCTGGCCACCGCGTGGGCGGACCGGGGCGGGGCCGTGGTCGGCGGCGTCGACCTGCTGGTCCACCAGGCGGTCCTCCAGGTCGAGCAGATGACGGGCCGCTCGCCGGCGCCGCTGGCCGCGATGAGAGCGGCGGGAGAGGCAGCGCTCGCGGCACGCTGAAGGGCGCCGCGCCCGGCCGCGGGATCACCGGAGCACGACCTCGCGGGGGCCGGCGTACGGCGCCGACGACGGGACGGTCCTCATTCGTCCGCGACTCCTCGCCACTCCGCCTCCTTCGGTGCGGCCAGGTCGATCCGGACGGCGTGCGCCACGAACCACTCTGCGCACTACGGCCCCCGCTCCGGCGGGTCGGCCGGTTGCTGATCGGCGAGCAACATGCCCCGCCGGGCGTCCCGGTCCTCGGCGACCGTGCGGTCGCTGTGAAAGCCGTCCGGACCCGCACGGAACGTCCGTCTGCTGGACCGGGGCCGGCCCGGCCCTCAGGTCGTGGGAGGATCGGGGGCGGCGGGCCAGGGCCGCGCACCCGGCCGTGCCGTCGCAGTTTGAGCGCGCGAGCATGAGGAGCACCGTTGAGCAGGTTGCGCTGGCTGACCGCGGGGGAGTCGCACGGCCCCGCACTCGTGGCGACGCTGGAGGGTCTTCCCGCCGGCGTCCCCGTCACCACGGAGATGGTGGCCGACGCCCTCGCCCGGAGGCGGCTCGGTTACGGGCGCGGTGCCCGGATGAAGTTCGAGCAGGACGAAGTCACCTTCCTCGGCGGCGTACGCCACGGCCTCACCATGGGGTCCCCGGTCGCCGTCATGGTCGGCAACACCGAGTGGCCCAAGTGGGACCAGGTCATGTCCGCCGACCCGGTCCCCGAGGAGGAGCTGGCCGCGCTGGCCCGCAACGCCCCGCTGACGCGCCCCCGGCCCGGCCACGCCGACCTTGCGGGCATGCAGAAGTACGGATTCGACGAGGCCCGGCCGATCCTGGAGCGCGCCAGCGCCCGGGAGACCGCCGCCCGCGTGGCGCTCGGCGCCGTCGCCCGCTCCTACCTCAAGGAGACCGCGGGCATCGAGATCGTCAGCCACGTCGTCGAACTGGCCGCCGCCAAGGCGCCGTACGGCGTGCTGCCGACCCCGGCCGACGTGCCCGCGCTCGACGCCGACCCGGTCCGATGCCTCGACCAGGACGCGTCGAAGGCGATGGTCGCCGAGATCGACCAGGCCCACAAGGACGGCGACACCCTCGGCGGAGTCGTCGAGGTGCTGGCCTACGGCGTGCCGGTCGGACTCGGCTCGCACGTGCACTGGGACCGTCGCCTCGACGCCCGGCTCGCCTCCGCCCTCATGGGCATCCAGGCGATCAAGGGCGTGGAGGTCGGCGACGGCTTCGACCTGGCCCGGGTGCCCGGATCCAAGGCCCACGACGAGATCCTGGTCACCGAGGACGGCATCAAGCGCGCCTCCGGCCGGGCCGGCGGTACCGAGGGTGGTCTGACCACCGGTGAACTGCTGCGGGTCCGCGCCGCGATGAAGCCGATCGCCACCGTGCCGCGCGCACTCGCCACCGTGGACGTGGTGACCGGCGAGCCCGCCAAGGCCCACCACCAGCGCTCCGACGTCTGCGCCGTACCGGCCGCCGGGATCGTCGCCGAGGCCATGGTCGCCCTGGTGCTCGCCGACGCCGTCGCGGAGAAGTTCGGCGGGGACAGCGTCGAGGAGACGCGGCGGAACGTGCGGGGGTACCTCGACAACCTGCGGATCCGATGAGCGCGCCGTTGGTCGTCCTCGTCGGCCCCATGGGGGTCGGCAAGTCCACGATCGGTGAGCTGCTCGCCGAGCGGCTCGGAGCCCCGTACCGCGACACCGACGCCGACGTGGTGGCGACCGCGGGCAAGCCCATCTCGGAGATCTTCTTCGACGAGGGCGAGGAGCGCTTCCGCGAACTGGAGCGCCACGCCGTGCGCGAGGCCGTCGCCGGGCACACCGGCGTGCTCGCGCTCGGCGGTGGCGCGGTGCTCGACGAGGGCACCCGCGCACTGCTCGCGGGGCACGCCGTCGTCTACCTCTCCATGGACGTGGAAGAGGCGGTCAAGCGGGTCGGCCTGGGCACCGCCCGGCCGCTGCTGGCCGTCAACCCGCGCCGCCAGTGGCGCGAGATGATGGAAATCCGCCGTCACCTGTACGAAGAGGTGGCGCGGGTGACCGTCGCCACCGACGACCGCACCCCCGACGAGATCGCCCGCGAGATCGTCGACGCACTGGAACTGCCGGAACGCGACACCACGCCCGGCCGGGAGAAGACAGCAATGACCGAGCAGGCCCCCACCCGTATCCAGGTCGCCGGCACCGAGGGCAGCGCCCCCTACGAAGTGCTGGTCGGCCGGCAGCTCCTCGGCGAACTGCCGAGGCTCATCGGCGACCGCGCCAAGCGCGTCGCGGTGCTGCACCCCGAGGCACTCGCCGAGACCGGCGAGGCGGTCCGCGAGGACCTCGCCTCCCAGGGGTACGAGGCCATCGCGATCCAGCTGCCGAACGCCGAGGAGGCCAAGACCGTCGAGGTCGCGGCCTACTGCTGGAAGGCGCTCGGCCAGACCGGTTTCACCCGCAGCGACGTCATCGTCGGTGTCGGGGGCGGAGCCACCACCGACGTCGCGGGGTTCGTCGCGGCGAGCTGGCTGCGCGGGGTGCGCTGGATCGCGGTCCCCACCACGGTCCTCGGCATGGTCGACGCGGCCGTCGGTGGCAAGACGGGCATCAACACCGCCGAGGGCAAGAACCTCGTCGGCGCCTTCCACCCGCCGGCCGGGGTGCTCTGCGACCTGGCCGCCCTGGACTCGCTCCCGGTGCACGACTACGTCTCCGGGATGGCCGAGATCATCAAGGCCGGCTTCATCGCCGACCCGGTGATCCTCGACCTCGTCGAGTCCGACCCCGAGGGTGCCCGTACGCCCGCCGGACCGCACACCGCCGAGCTGATCGAGCGCTCCATCCGGGTCAAGGCCGAGGTCGTCTCCAGCGACCTCAAGGAGTCCGGACTCCGCGAGATCCTCAACTACGGCCACACCCTCGGCCACGCGATCGAGAAGAACGAGCGCTACAAGTGGCGTCACGGCGCGGCCGTCTCGATCGGCCTGGTCTTCGCCGCCGAGCTGGGCCGGCTCGCCGGCCGGCTCGACGACGCCACCGCCGACCGGCACCGCACCGTCCTCGCGTCGGTCGGTCTCCCGCTCACCTACCGCGGCGACCAGTGGCCGCGCCTGCTGGAGAACATGAAGCTCGACAAGAAGTCCCGCGGCGACCTGCTGCGCTTCATCGTCCTCGACGCGCTCGGCAAGCCCACCGTCCTGGAGGGCCCGGACCCGGCCGTCCTGCTCGCCGCCTACGGAGAGGTCTCCGCGTGACCCGCAGAGTGCTCGTGCTGAACGGCCCGAACCTCGGCCGCCTGGGCTCCCGCGAACCCGACGTCTACGGGGCCACCTCGTACGCCGGACTCGTCGAGACCTGCCAGTCGCTCGGCAAGGAACTCGGCTTCGACGTCGAGGTCCGCGAGACCAACGACGAGGGCCAGATGATCCGCTGGCTCCACGAGGCCGCGGACGGTTCGGTCCCGGTGGTCATCAACCCCGGTGCGTTCACCCACTACTCGTACGGGATGAGGGACGCGGCCTCGCAGCGCACCGCACCCCTCATCGAGGTGCACATCTCCAACCCGTACGCGCGCGAGGAGTTCCGGCACACCTCCGTGGTCGCGCCGATCGCCACCGGGACCGTCGCCGGATTCGGTATCGGCTCCTACCGGCTGGCGCTGCGCGCGCTGGCCGAGGTGCTGACGGACTGACCCGGCGTCACCGTCCGGCCGGGTGCCCGTCTCCGGGCACCCGGCCCGCGTCCGGTCCTCTCGCCGGGCGGGTACCGCCCCGGGCCGTTCACCCGGTGAAGGCCCGGGGCGGTACGGTAGCCGTCCGACCAGCGCCAGTTGACCGCACGAGACGGAGTGGCACCGGATGCAGCACGCAGTGGGGGCTCCGTTGCCGCCTCCCCACCGGCCCGGACACGGCCCCGTCGGCGGCCCGCACCACGCCCCGCAGCCGGGCGGCCCCGTGCCGCCGCCCCCGATACCCCCGGCACCCCCGGGCCCTCGGACGCCCCCGGCCCATCCGGCTCAGGGATGGGCCGCGCCCGGCCCCGACCAGCAACCCGCACCGCCCTCCCGCGAAGTCACCGGCCACTTCCGGCTGCCGCCGGGAGGCCTCGTGCCGGTGCCCGCGCAGCCCGTCGAACCCGGCACCGGAACCGCGACCCTCGCCGTCCTCCTGATCGGCCCGGCGGGCGCGGGCAAGACCACCGTCGCCAAGCTGTGGGCCGCCCGCCGCCGGGTGCCCACCGCGCACGTCTCGCTGGACGACGTACGCGAGTGGGTACGGTCCGGGTTCGCCGACCCGCAGGCCGGCTGGAACGACCAGTCCGAGGCCCAGTACCGGCTGGCCCGCCGCACCTGCGGCTTCGCCGCCCGCAACTTCCTCGCCAACGGCATCTCCTGCATCCTCGACGACGCCGTCTTCCCCGACCGGCCCGTCATCGGCCTCGGCGGCTGGAAGCGCCACGTCGGGCCCGGCCTGCTCCCCGTGGTCCTCCTGCCCGGCCTGGAGATCGTCCTGGAGCGCAACGCCGCCCGGAGCGGCAACCGCCGCCTCTCCGACGAGGAGGTCGCCCGCATCCACGGCCGGATGGCCGGGTGGTACGGCTCCGGACTGCCGATCATCGACAACTCGACGTACGACGTCGAGACCACGGCCCGGGTCCTGGACGACGTCCTCGCCCGCGCACTGGCCAGCCCGCCCTCCTGGTAGCAGGCCCCTGCCCGCGCAGTCCCGGCCGCCCCCGGTCGGACAGCGCTGACGGGCGGGGCGGCGGATGCGCTCGTACGCTCGGGGCATGTCAGAGGTGTACGCCGTCCGCCGCGGGCTGGTCCGCGACCGGTGCGCCGCCGCCGGATCGGCCGCCGCCCTGGTCTCCCGCCCCGCCAACGTCCGTTATCTCGCCGGCGGGGCGCCCCCCGGCGCCGTCCTGCTGCTCGGCGCCGGAGAGGACGTCCTGCTCTGCCCCCGCGCCCCGGGCGGCGATCCGGCGCACGGGCGCACGGACGAGTCGCTGCGGGTGTCGGTGCTGGGCGGTGGGCGCGGGGACGCGGCGGTCGCCGCCGCGAGCCTGGCCGCCACGCACGGCACGGAGCGCCTGGCGGTGGAGGAGCACGATCTCACGGTGGCCCGCCACCGGGCCATGACCACCGCTGCCCCCCGGCTCCGCCTCGGGGACCTCGGGACCACCGTGGAGCAGTTGCGGGTGGTGAAGGACGAGGAGGAGATCGCCTGCCTGCGCATCGCGGCGGAGATCACCGACCAGGCGCTGGGCGAGCTCCTCGAATCGATCCTCGTCGGCCGCACCGAACGCCATCTCTCCCTGGAGCTGGAACGCCGGCTGGTCGACCACGGTGCCGAGGGGCCCGCCTTCGCGACCTCCGTGGCCACCGGGCCCAACTCCGGCCAGGGACGTCACCGGCCCACCGACCGCAGGGTCGAGGAAGGCGATTTCCTCAGCGTCTGCCTCGGCGCGAGCTACCGCGGATACCGCTGCGAGATCGCCCGCACCTTCGTCATCGGCACTGCCCCGGCGGACTGGCAGATCGAGCTGTACGACCTCGTTTTCGCCGCTCAGCGCGGTGGCCGGGAGGCTCTGCTGCCGGACGCCACCTACCGTGAGGTGGACCACGCGGCTCGTCATCCGCTGGACTCCGCGGGGCACGGCGAGGCGCTCATGCCGCGCACCGGGCACGGGGTCGGACTCGAAATCGACGAGGACCCGCAGTTGGCACCGACAGCCATGGGTAAACTGGACGCTTGCGTGCCGGTCACCGTCGGACCGGGGGTCCACCTCCCGGGCCGGGGCGGTGTCCGGATCGATGACACGCTCGTCGTGCGCCCCGAGGCGGACGGCGGACCCGAGCTACTCACCATTACGACCAAGGAGCTGCTCGCGCTCTAGCGCGCGTTCTTGGCCGTCCACTGCTTTCAGTCCAGGAGATTCCGCAACCGTGGCTTCCACGAACGACCTCAAGAACGGCCTGGTGCTCAAGCTCGACGGAGGCCAGCTCTGGTCCGTCGTCGAGTTCCAGCACGTCAAGCCCGGCAAGGGCCCGGCCTTCGTGCGCACCAAGCTCAAGAACGTGCTCTCCGGCAAGGTCGTCGACAAGACGTTCAACGCCGGCGTGAAGGTCGAAACGGCCACCATCGACCGCCGTGACATGCAGTTCTCGTACATGGACGGCGAGTACTTCGTCTTCATGGACATGAGCACGTACGACCAGCTGATGGTCGACCGCAAGTCCGTCGGCGACACCGCCAACTTCCTCATCGAGGGCTTCACCGCCTCGGTCGCGCAGCACGAGGGCGAGGTGCTCTACGTGGAGCTGCCCGCCGCCGTCGAGCTGACCATCCAGCACACCGACCCGGGCGTCCAGGGCGACCGCTCCACCGGCGGCACCAAGCCCGCCACGCTGGAGACCGGTTACGAGATCGGCGTGCCGCTCTTCATCAGCACCGGCGAGAAGATCAAGGTCGACACCCGTACGGGCGACTACCTCGGCCGGGTGAACAGCTAACCGTGGCTGCCCGGAACAAGGCCCGCAAGCGCGCCTTCCAGATCCTCTTCGAGGCCGACCAGCGCGGTGAGTCCGTGCAGACGGTCCTCGCGGACTGGGTCCGGCACTCGCGGACCGACGACCGTCAGCCCCCGGTCGGCGAATTCACGATGGAGCTCGTGGAGGGGTACGCGCGCTACGCGGACCGCATCGACGACCTCATCGTGACCTACGCCGTGGACTGGGAGATCGACCGTATGCCGGTCGTCGACCGCAGCATCCTCCGGCTCGGCGCGTACGAGCTGATCTGGATGGACGAGACGCCGGACGCCGTCGTCATCGACGAGGCGGTCCAGCTCGCCAAGGAGTTCTCCACGGACGACTCCCCGTCGTTCGTGAACGGCATGCTGGCCCGTTTCAAGGACCTCAAGCCGAACCTGCGCCGCGAGCAGTAGCTCCGAGGCGCCGGGCGTTCAGCCGACGAAGGCCCGCGGTCATTCCGGCCGCGGGCCTTCGGCATGCCCGGAGGCCGTCTCCCGTGCGCCCCTGAGGGCTCGCGAGAGGGCGCGAGTGCGTCCGGACACACGACGCCGGGCCGGCGGGAGACCCTCTCGGGTCCTCCCGCCGGCCCGGCGACAGGTGTGCGTGAGACGCGCGGCCCAGGGCCCCGCGTCGGGGTCTCAGCCCTCTTCGTGGGAGACGGCCCGGCGCGCGTCCGCGTCCAGCACGCCCCAGTTGATCAGTTGCTCCGTCAGCACGGAAGGCGACTGGTCGTAGATCACCGCGAGGGTGCGCAGGTCGTCCTGGCGGATCGAGAGGACCTTGCCGTTGTAGTCGCCGCGCTGGCTCTGGATCGTCGCGGCGTAACGCTGCAGCGGTCCGGCCTTCTCCGGCGGGACGTGGGCGAGGCGCTCCAGGTCCAGGACGAGCTTCGGCGGCGGCTCGGCCGCGCCGCCGGGGGTCGTACCCGGCAGCAGCTCCTGGACGGGCACGCCGTAGAAGTCGGCGAGCTCCGCGAGACGCTGGACGGTCACCGCACGGTCGCCGCGCTCGTACGAGCCGACGACGACGGCCTTCCAACGGCCCTGCGACTTCTCCTCCACGCCGTGGAGGGAGAGGCCCTGCTGGGTGCGGATGGCGCGGAGCTTGGCCCCGAGCTGTTTTGCGTATTCGCTGGACATAAGGCTCCCCGGACGCTCGAACATGATGCGGCGCCGCCGCGTGGCTGGTGACTCACTGTGAGGTTACGCAGCGTTACTTGGATGCGTCAAGCCGGGAGGTCCCGGGCGGCTCCTCCCGGGGCCGGTACCAGGGCGCCGGAGGGGCCCTGGTACCGTGGAACACGTAATTTTCGACGTCCTTTAAGTTCCGTCCCGTGAGGCGGAGAAGGAGGTCCGTTTCTCAATGGACGCACAGCACGAAGGCACCGGCAACGCGGCACGGCCCGTTCTGGAAGCCCCCGACATCGCCCGGGCCCTGACCAGGATCGCCCACGAGGTCGTCGAACGCGCCAAGGGTGCCGACGACGTGGTACTCCTCGGAATCCCCACCCGCGGTGTCCACCTGGCCCGCAGGCTGGCCGGGAAGCTCGAAGAGATCACCGGCCGCGCGATGCCGGTCGGATCGCTCGACATCACGATGCACCGCGACGACCTCCGGATGCGTCCCGCGCGCGCCCTGGGACACACCGACATCCCCGGCGACGGCGTCGACGAACGCCTCGTGATCCTCGTGGACGACGTGCTCTTCTCCGGCCGTACGATCCGGGCCGCCCTCGACGCCCTCGGCGACATCGGCCGCCCCCGCGCCGTACAGCTCGCGGTCCTGGTGGACCGCGGCCACCGCGAACTCCCGATCCGCGCCGACTACGTCGGCAAGAACCTCCCGACGTCGCACCGGGAGACGGTCACGGTCCAGCTCGCCGAGGAGGACGGCCGCGACGCCGTGCTGCTCGGAGCGCGGCGGACCGCCCCGGCGGCCGGGCGCTAGCGCCGCCACCGCTACCCGAACGGCACCTCCGTGCGACCCGTCACCGGTCCCGTACGGACGCCGCAGCACGCCCGCACGCCCGAAACTCCAGCACCCCGGAGAACACCCAGATGAAGCACCACCTCATCTCGGCCGCCGACCTCACCCACGACGACGCCGTCCTCATCCTCGACACCGCCGAAGAGATGGCCCGGGTCGCCGACCGGCCGATCAAGAAGCTTCCCACCCTGCGCGGCCGTACCGTCGTCAACCTCTTCTTCGAGGACTCGACGCGGACCCGCATCTCCTTCGAGGCCGCCGCCAAGCGCCTCTCCGCCGACGTCATCAACTTCTCGGCGAAGGGCTCGTCCGTGTCCAAGGGCGAATCCCTCAAGGACACCGCCCTGACCCTGGAGGCGATGGGTGCCGACGCGGTCGTCATCCGGCACCACGCCTCGGGCGCCCCGTACCGGCTCGCCACCTCCGGCTGGATCGACGGCGCGGTGGTCAACGCCGGCGACGGCACCCACGAGCACCCCACCCAGGCCCTGCTGGACGCCTTCACCATGCGCCGCAGGCTGGTCGGCGCCGGCCAGGGACTCGGCCGCGACCTCGAAGGCCGCCGGATCACCATCGTCGGTGACGTCCTGCACAGCCGGGTGGCCCGCTCCAACGTCCACCTGCTGACCACGCTCGGCGCCCACGTCACCCTGGTGGCCCCGCCCACCCTGCTGCCGGTCGGCGTGGAACAGTGGCCCTGCGACGTCAGCTACGGCCTGGACGAGGTGCTCCCGAAGTCCGACGCGGTGATGATGCTGCGTGTGCAGCGTGAGCGGATGAACGCCGCGTACTTCCCCACCGAGCGCGAGTACTCCCGCCGCTACGGCCTCGACGGGGACCGCATGGCGAAGATGCCCGAGCACAGCATCGTCATGCACCCCGGCCCGATGAACCGCGGTATGGAGATCACGGCCGAGGTCGCCGACTCCGACCGCTGCACCGCCGTCGAACAGGTCGCCAACGGCGTCTCCGTCCGGATGGCCGTGCTCTACCTGCTGCTCGGCGGCTCCGAACCCGCCACCACCGCCCGTCCCGAGGGGAACAAGTAACCATGAGCAAGATCCTTATCCGTGGCGCGCAGATTCTCGGTGGCGACGTCCAGGACGTCCTGATCGACGGCGAGACCATCGCCGAGACCGGCACCGGCATCGAGGCGGCGGACGCCACCGTCGTCGAGGCGGCGGGCCGGATCCTGCTGCCCGGCCTGGTCGACCTCCACACCCACCTGCGCGAGCCCGGCCGCGAGGACTCCGAGACCGTCCTGACCGGCACCAAGGCCGCGGCCGTCGGCGGCTTCACCGCCGTGCACGCCATGGCCAACACCTTCCCCGTCGCCGACACCGCCGGCGTGGTCGAGCAGGTCTGGCGGCTCGGCAAGGAGTCCGGCTACTGCGACGTCCAGCCGATCGGCGCCGTCACCGTCGGCCTGGAGGGCAAGCAGCTCGCCGAACTCGGCGCCATGCACGACTCGGCCGCCGGAGTGAGGGTCTTCTCCGACGACGGCAAGTGCGTGGACGACGCCGTGATCATGCGCCGCGCCCTGGAGTACGTGAAGGCCTTCGACGGAGTCGTCGCCCAGCACGCCCAGGAGCCCCGCCTCACCGAGGGCGCCCAGATGAACGAGGGCATCGTCTCCTCCGAGCTGGGCCTCGGCGGCTGGCCCGCCGTCGCCGAGGAGTCGATCATCGCGCGCGACGTGCTGCTCGCCGCCCACGTCGACTCCCGGGTGCACATCTGCCACCTGTCGACCGCCGGCTCGGTCGAGATCGTCCGCTGGGCCAAGTCCAAGGGCTGGAAGGTCACCGCCGAGGTCACCCCGCACCACCTGCTCCTCACCGACGAGCTGGTGCGCTCGTACAACCCCGTCTACAAGGTGAACCCGCCGCTGCGCACCGAGGCCGACGTCATGGCCCTGCGCGAGGCCCTCGCCGACGGCACGATCGACTGCGTCGCCACCGACCACGCCCCGCACCCGCACGAGGACAAGGACTGCGAGTGGGCCGCGGCGGCGATGGGCATGGTGGGCCTGGAGACCGCGCTCTCCGTCGTCCAGCAGACGATGGTCGAGACCGGTCTGCTCGACTGGGCGGGCGTCGCCGACCGCATGTCCTTCCGCCCGGCGGCGATCGGACGCCTCGACGGACACGGCAGGCCCGTCTCGGCCGGTGAGCCCGCCAACCTCGTGCTGGTCGATCCGGCATACCGTGGTGTCGTGGACCCCGCGGGCTTCGCGTCCCGCAGCCGCAACACCCCCTACGAGGGCCGCGAGCTGCCGGGACGGGTCACCCACACCTTCCTGCGGGGCCGTGCCACGGTCGTCGACGGGAAGCTCACGTGACAAATCTGATCCCCCTGTACCAGTTGGCCGCCGAGCAGAAGTCGGCCGACGTGACCGACTGGTCCGCCCGGATCAGCTGGGTCGTCGCAATACTGGTCTTCGTCGCCTTCGTCTACTGGCTGATGCGCCAGGGATGGAAATGGCGCGGCAGCCTCCAGTCCGACCTGCCGGAGCTCCCCGCCACCCCCGCGGGATTCGGGGACGAGCCCCCGATCCTGACGCTCACCGGCCGGTACCACGGCTCGACCACCGCGGGGCAGTGGCTCGACCGCATCGTCGCCCACGGCCTCGGCACCCGCAGCCGGGTCGAGCTCATCCTCACGGACCAGGGCCTGGACGTCGTACGTCCCGGAGCGACCGGGTTCTTCGTACCGGCCGAGGCGCTGCGCGAGGCCCGGCACGAACGGGCCATCGCGGGCAAGGTCCTCCCCGAGGGCGGCCTGCTGGTCATCACCTGGGCCCACGGCGACAAGCTGATCGACTCCGGGTTCCGCTCCGACCGGGCGGACGAGCACCAGACCTGGATCGACACCCTCACCCCTCTCACCAGCACTACGGAAGGCACCGCACGATGACGATCTCCACCCGGGGAGCCGCACAAGCTCCCGCCGTACTCGTCCTGGAGGACGGCCGCATCTTCCGCGGCCGCGCCTACGGGGCCGTGGGGGAGACCTTCGGCGAGGCCGTTTTCTCCACCGGCATGACCGGCTACCAGGAGACGCTGACCGACCCCTCCTACGACCGCCAGATCGTCGTCGCCACCGCGCCGCAGATCGGCAACACCGGCTGGAACGACGAGGACGACGAGTCCGCCCGCATCTGGGTCTCGGGCTACGTCGTCCGCGACCCCGCCCGCATCCCGTCCAACTGGCGCTCGCGCCGCTCCCTGGACGAGGAGCTGAGCAAGCAGGGCGTCGTCGGCATCAGCGGCATCGACACCCGCGCGCTCACCCGCCACCTGCGCGAGCGCGGCGCGATGCGCTCCGGCGTCTTCTCCGGCGAGGTACTCGCCCCCGACGCCGAGCTCCTCGCCCGCGTCCGGGCCCAGCCGCAGATGAAGGGCGCCAGCCTGTACGAGGAGGTCGCCACCAAGGAGGCCTACACCGTCGCGGCGATCGGCGAGAAGAAGTTCACCGTCGCCGCGATCGACCTCGGCATCAAGGGCATGACCCCGCGCCGGATGGCCGAGCGTGGCATCGAGGTGCACGTGCTCCCCGCGACCGCGACCGTCGAGGACGTCTACGCCGTCGCCCCCGACGGGGTGTTCTTCTCCAACGGGCCCGGTGACCCCGCCACCGCCGACGGCCCGGTCGCGCTGATGCGCGCCGTGCTGGAGCGCAAGACGCCGCTCTTCGGCATCTGCTTCGGCAACCAGATCCTCGGCCGCGCCCTCGGCTTCGGCACGTACAAGCTGAAGTACGGCCACCGGGGCATCAACCAGCCCGTCCAGGACCGCACGACCGGCAAGGTCGAGGTCACCGCGCACAACCACGGCTTCGCCGTCGACGCGCCCCTGGACAAGATCTCGGACACCGAGTTCGGCCGCGCCGAGGTCTCCCACGTCTGCCTGAACGACCAGGTCGTCGAAGGGCTCCACCTCCTCGACCAGCCCGCGTTCAGTGTCCAGTACCACCCCGAAGCAGCCGCCGGCCCGCACGACGCCGCGTACCTCTTCGACCGTTTCGTCACCCTGATGGAGGGCCAGCGTGCCTAAGCGCTCCGATATCCAGTCCGTCCTGGTCATCGGCTCCGGCCCGATCGTCATCGGCCAGGCCGCCGAGTTCGACTACTCCGGTACCCAGGCGTGCCGCGTGCTCAAGGCCGAGGGCCTGCGCGTCATCCTGGTCAACTCCAACCCGGCCACGATCATGACCGACCCGGAGATCGCCGACGCCACCTACGTCGAGCCGATCACCCCCGAGTTCGTCGAGAAGATCATCGCCAAGGAGCGCCCCGACGCCCTCCTGCCGACGCTGGGCGGCCAGACCGCGCTCAACACCGCCATCTCCATGCACGACAACGGCGTGCTGGAGAAGTACGGCGTCGAGCTGATCGGCGCCAACGTCGAGGCGATCAACAAGGGCGAGGACCGCGACCTCTTCAAGGGCGTCGTCGAAGCCGTCCGCGAGAAGATCGGCCACGGCGAGTCCGCCCGCTCGGTCATCTGCCACTCGATGGACGACGTCATCCAGGGGGTCGACACCCTCGGCGGCTACCCCGTGGTCGTCCGCCCCTCCTTCACCATGGGCGGCGCCGGCTCCGGCTTCGCCCACGACGAGGAGGAGCTGCGCCGCATCGCCGGACAGGGCCTCACCCTCTCGCCGACCACCGAGGTGCTCCTGGAGGAGTCCATCCTCGGCTGGAAGGAGTACGAGCTGGAGCTGATGCGCGACAGGAACGACAACGTCGTGGTCGTCTGCTCCATCGAGAACTTCGACCCGATGGGCGTCCACACCGGCGACTCCATCACCGTCGCCCCGTCGATGACGCTCACCGACCGCGAGTACCAGCGGCTGCGCGACCTCGGCATCGCGATCATCCGCGAGGTCGGCGTCGACACCGGCGGCTGCAACATCCAGTTCGCCATCGACCCCACCGACGGCCGGATCATCGTCATCGAGATGAACCCGCGCGTCTCCCGGTCCTCGGCGCTGGCCTCCAAGGCCACCGGCTTCCCGATCGCCAAGATCGCCGCCAAGCTGGCCATCGGCTACACGCTGGACGAGATCCCGAACGACATCACGGAGAAGACCCCGGCGTCCTTCGAGCCCTCGCTCGACTACGTCGTGGTCAAGGCCCCGCGCTTCGCCTTCGAGAAGTTCCCCTCCGCCGACTCCACCCTCACCACCACCATGAAGTCGGTGGGCGAGGCCATGGCGATCGGCCGCAACTTCGCCGAGGCGCTGCAGAAGGCGCTCCGCTCGCTGGAGAAGAAGGGCTCGCAGTTCTCCTTCACCGGAGAGCCCGGCGACAAGACCGCCCTGCTCGCCGACGCGGTCCGCCCCACCGACGGCCGCATCAACACCGTCATGCAGGCGATCCGGGCCGGCGCCACCCCCGAGGAGGTCTTCGACGCGACGAAGATCGACCCGTGGTTCGTGGACCAGCTCTTCCTGATCAAGGAGATCGCCGACGAGCTGGCCTCGGCCGAGCGCCTCGACGCCGGCGTGATCGCCGAGGCCAAGCGCCACGGCTTCTCCGACGCGCAGATCGCCGAGATCCGCGGTCTGGGCGAGGACGTCGTCCGTGAGGTCCGCCACGCGCTCGGCATCCGTCCGGTCTACAAGACGGTCGACACCTGCGCCGCCGAGTTCGCCGCGAAGACGCCGTACTTCTACTCCTCGTACGACGAGGAGAGCGAGGTCGCGCCCCGCACCAAGCCGGCGGTGATCATCCTCGGCTCGGGTCCCAACCGCATCGGCCAGGGCATCGAGTTCGACTACTCCTGCGTCCACGCCTCCTTCGCGCTCAGCGACGCGGGCTACGAGACCGTGATGGTCAACTGCAACCCGGAGACCGTCTCCACCGACTACGACACCTCCGACCGGCTCTACTTCGAGCCGCTCACCCTGGAGGACGTCCTGGAGATCGTCCACGCGGAGACGCTGGCCGGTCCCGTCGCGGGCGTCATCGTCCAGCTCGGCGGACAGACCCCGCTGGGCCTGTCGCAGGCGCTCAAGGACAACGGCGTGCCCGTCGTCGGCACGTCCCCCGAGGCGATCCACGCCGCCGAGGACCGCGGCGCCTTCGGCCGGGTGCTCGCCGAGGCCGGTCTCCCCGCGCCCAAGCACGGCACCGCCACCACCTTCGACGAGGCCAAGGCCATCGCCGACGAGATCGGCTACCCGGTCCTCGTCCGCCCGTCGTACGTCCTCGGCGGACGCGGCATGGAGATCGTCTACGACGAGACCCGCCTGTCCTCGTACATCGCCGAGTCCACCGAGATCAGCCCCACCCGGCCGGTCCTGGTCGACCGCTTCCTCGACGACGCGATCGAGATCGACGTCGACGCGCTCTACGACGGCACCGAGCTCTACCTCGGCGGCGTCATGGAGCACATCGAGGAGGCCGGCATCCACTCCGGCGACTCCGCCTGCGCGCTGCCCCCGATCACCCTCGGCGGCCACGACATCAAGCGCCTGCGGGTCTCCACCGAGGGCATCGCCAAGGGCGTCGGCGTCCGCGGACTGATCAACATCCAGTTCGCGCTCTCCGGGGACATCCTCTACGTCCTGGAGGCCAACCCCCGCGCCTCCCGGACCGTCCCCTTCACCTCGAAGGCGACCGCCGTCCCGCTCGCCAAGGCCGCCGCCCGGATCTCACTCGGCGCCACCATCGCCGAGCTGCGCGCCGAGGGCCTGCTGCCGGCCCACGGCGACGGCGGCACCCTGCCGCTCGACGCGCCGATCTCCGTCAAGGAGGCCGTCATGCCGTGGTCGCGCTTCCGCGACATCCACGGCCGCGGCGTGGACACCGTCCTCGGTCCGGAGATGCGTTCGACGGGTGAGGTCATGGGCATCGACTCGGCCTTCGGGACGGCCTACGCCAAGTCCCAGGCCGGCGCCTACGGCCCGCTGCCCGTCGAGGGCCGCGCGTTCATCTCGGTGGCCAACCGCGACAAGCGCTCGATGATCTTCCCCGCCCGGGAACTCGTCGCCCACGGCTTCGAGCTGATGGCGACCTCCGGCACCGCCGAGGTCCTCAAGCGCAACGGCATCAACGCCACCGTCGTGCGCAAGCAGTCCGAGGGCGAAGGCCCGAACGGCGAGAAGACCATCGTCCAGCTCATCCACGACGGCCAGGTCGACCTCATCGTCAACACGCCGTACGGCACCGGCGGCCGGCTCGACGGCTACGAGATCCGGACCGCCGCGGTGGCCCGCTCGGTGCCGTGCCTCACGACCGTCCAGGCGCTCGCCGCCGCGGTCCAGGGCATCGACGCGCTCAAGCACGGGGACGTCGGCGTACGGTCCCTCCAGGAGCACGCCGAGCACCTGACGGCGGCCCGCGACTAGTCGCGGCACCGGCAATCGGGCCGGCCCGGGACCACGCGGTCCCGGGCCGGTCAGGCAAGGGGGACACCGGTCTGCGGTGTCCCCCTCTTCGTGAGGACACCTTCGATGTACAAGTTCTTCTTCCAGCTGGTCTTCAAGCGGATGGACCCCGAGCAGGCCCACTACCTGGCCTTCCGGTGGATCCGTCTCGCCGCCCGCACCCCCGTCCTGCGGACGTACGTGGCGGCCGTCCTGGCACCCCGGTACGAGAGCCTGCGCACCGAGGCGTTCGGCCTGCGGATGCACGGCCCCTTCGGTCTCGCCGCAGGCTTCGACAAGAACGCCGTCGCGATCGACGGCATGGCGATGCTCGGCTTCGACCACGTCGAGATCGGCACCGTGACCGGAGAGCCGCAGCCCGGCAACCCCAAGAAGCGGCTCTTCCGCCTCGTCGCCGACCGTGCCCTGATCAACCGCATGGGCTTCAACAACGAGGGCTCCGCGGCCGTCGCCGCCCGCCTCGGCGCCCGCGAGCCCGTCTTCCGCACCACCGTCGGCGTCAACATCGGCAAGACCAAGGTGGTGGAGGAGGCCGACGCCGCCGCCGACTACGTGAAGTCCACCGAGCGCCTCGCCGCGCACGCCGACTACCTCGTGGTCAACGTCTCCTCGCCCAACACCCCCGGCCTGCGCAACCTCCAGGCCACCGAGGCGCTGCGCCCGCTGCTGACCGCCGTGCGCGAGGCCGCCGACCGCACCGCGACCGAGCGCCGCGTCCCGCTGCTGGTCAAGATCGCCCCCGACCTCGCGGACGAGGACGTCGACGCCGTCGCCGACCTCGCCGTGGAGCTCGGCCTCGACGGCATCATCGCCACCAACACCACCATCGCCCGCGAAGGCCTCGGCCTGCGCTCGCCCGCTTCCCTCACCGGGGAGACCGGCGGGCTCTCCGGCGCCCCGCTCAAGGCACGCTCCCTGGAGGTCCTCACGAGGCTCTACGCGCGCGTGGGCGACCGGATCACCCTGGTGGGCGTCGGCGGCATCGAGAACGCCGAGGACGCCTGGCAGCGCATCCTGGCCGGTGCCACGCTCGTCCAGGGCTACAGCGCCTTCATCTACGAGGGCCCGTTCTACGCCCGCGCGATCCACAAGGGGCTCGCCGCCCGGCTTGCCGCATCCCCGTACGCCACCCTCGCCGAAGCCGTCGGCGCCGCCACCCGGAAGGCCGCACAGTGACCCCCCAGACCCCCGAACCGTTCGGCGCCCGGCTGCGCCACGCCATGGACACCCGCGGACCGCTCTGCGTCGGCATCGACCCGCACGCCTCGCTGCTCGCCTCATGGGGCCTGTCCGACGACATCGCGGGCCTGGAGCGCTTCACCCGTACGGTCGTCGAGGCGCTCGCCGACCGGGTCGCCGTCCTCAAGCCGCAGTCCGCGTTCTTCGAGCGCTTCGGCTCGCGCGGCGTCGCCGTTCTGGAGACCGCCGTCGCCGAGGCCCGCTCGGCCGGCGCGCTCGTGCTGATGGACGCCAAGCGCGGCGACATCGGCTCCACCATGGGCGCCTACGCGGCCACCTACCTGGACAAGGACTCGCCGCTGTTCTCGGACGCGGTCACCGTCTCGCCGTACCTCGGCTTCGGCTCGCTGCGCCCGGCGCTCGACGCCGCCGCGGTCTCCGGCGCGGGCGTCTTCGTGCTGGCGCTCACCTCCAACCCGGAGGGCGCCGAGGTGCAGCGCTCGACCGCGGCCGACGGCCGCTCGCTCGCCCAGCTGATGCTCGACCACATGGCCGCCGAGAACGCCGGAGCCGAGCCGCTGGGTTCGGTCGGCGCGGTGGTCGGCGCGACGCTCGGGGACGCCGGGGTGAATCTGGCGATCAACGGTCCGCTGCTCGCTCCCGGGATCGGTGCCCAGGGCGCCACCCCGGCCGATCTGCCGGCCGTGTTCGGCGAATCGGTGGGCAATGTGGTGCCGAGCGTGAGCCGGGGTGTTCTGCGTCACGGTCCGGACGTCGCGGGTCTGCGCGAGGCCGCGACACGCTTCGCCGACGAGGTCCGTACGGCCGTTCACGGATAGTTGAATGCGACACATAACAGCGCGTTGACGAATTCCTGAGCAAAATACCGGGCTTTATGCGGTAAATGTCCTGGTCGGCCAAGGCTGACCAGGACTTTTCGTTCGTTCTCGCTGACTCCGGAGCGGTTGGCCGCTAGTCTCCGTCGAGAGCCAACGAGCACAGGTTGTTGTTCGTGGCTCGCCAGGTGTGGGGCGAAAGGGTCCTCACCGGTCCGTATCCGACAGATCGACATCCGAGGTGACGTAGGCGTGGCTCTTCCGCCCCTTACCCCTGAACAGCGCGCAGCCGCGCTCGAAAAGGCCGCCGCGGCTCGCCGGGAGCGGGCCGAGGTAAAGAATCGACTCAAGCACTCCGGCGCCTCGCTCCACGAGGTCATCAAGCAGGGTCGGGAGAACGACGTCATCGGCAAGATGAAGGTCTCCGCACTCCTTGAGTCCCTGCCGGGCGTGGGCAAGGTCCGCGCCAAGCAGATCATGGAGCGTCTCGGGATCTCCGAGAGCCGCAGAGTCCGGGGTCTCGGCTCCAACCAGATCGCATCCTTGGAGCGAGAGTTCGGCGGCTCAGCCGCCTGACGTTCTCAGGCACCCCTGAGAACCTGGATAATCGCTGCATGGCTGCAACATCCCGGGGGACGTCCCCCGTACCCCCGGACGTACGTCCGCGGCTGACCGTGCTCTCCGGCCCCTCAGGGGTCGGCAAGAGCACGGTCGTCGCGCATATGCGCAAGGTCCACCCCGAGGTATGGCTCTCGGTGTCGGCGACGACCCGCAAGCCCCGCCCCGGTGAGAGCAACGGCGTCCACTACTTCTTCGTGGACGACCAGGAGTTCGACAAGCTGATCGCCAACGGCGAGCTGCTCGAATGGGCGGAGTTCGCGGGCAACCGCTACGGCACCCCCCGCAGGGCCGTCCTCGACCGGCTGGAGAACGGCGAGCCGGTGCTGCTGGAGATCGACCTCCAGGGCGCCCGGCTGGTCCGCGAGTCGATGTCCGACGCGCGGCTCGTCTTCCTGGCCCCGCCGAGCTGGGACGAGCTGGTCCGCCGGCTCACCGGCCGGGGCACCGAACCGCCCGAGGTGATCGAGCGCAGGCTCGCCGCCGCCAAGGTCGAACTGGCCGCCGAGGCCGAGTTCGACACCACTCTCGTCAACACCTCCGTCGAGGACGTGGCACGCGAGCTGCTAGCCTTGATGCTTCAGGCTTCCGACCACCGTGCCACGAGCGACTGACGAACCGACGCGAACGGCCTCACGGCCGACGCCGAGTGTCAGCCGCACCCCACGGATCACCGCCGGCCGGCAGCCGCAGCATCAAAGATCTCTTTGATCTACACCCCCTTCGGAAGGCAGAGAGTGTCCTCTTCCATCACCACGCCCGAGGGCATCATCAACCCGCCGATTGATGAGCTCCTCGAGGCCACCGACTCGAAGTACAGCCTCGTGATCTACGCCGCCAAGCGCGCGCGCCAGATCAACGCGTACTACTCGCAGCTCGGTGAAGGCCTCCTCGAGTACGTCGGTCCGCTCGTCGACACCCACGTCCACGAGAAGCCGCTGTCGATCGCGCTCCGCGAGATCAACGCCGGCCTGCTGACCTCCGAGGCCATCGAGGGCCCCGCGCAGTAAGCAGCCTCATCTCCCGCCGCGGGCGGGAAGAACGCACCTTCACCCCGGGCCCGGCGGATCATCCGCCGGGCCCGGGGTGTGTCCGGGGCCGCCGGACGACGGGCGGCGGGGGTGGGGCAGCATGGAAGGACACCGAGCCGAGTGCGGGGAGACGCAGTGGAGAAGCCGAAGGTCGTTCTGGGGGTCAGCGGAGGCATCGCCGCGTACAAGGCGTGCGAACTGCTGCGCCGGCTGACCGAGTCCGGGCACGACGTGACCGTGGTGCCCACCGCGGCCTCACTGCACTTCGTCGGCGCCGCCACCTGGTCCGCGCTCTCCGGGCATCCGGTCTCCACCGAGGTCTGGAACGACGTCCACGAGGTACCCCACGTGCGCACCGGGCAGGCAGCCGACCTCGTCGTGGTCGCCCCGGCCACCGCCGACATGCTCGCGAAGGCCGCCCACGGGCTCGCCGACGACCTGCTCACCAACACCCTGCTCACGGCCCGCTGTCCGGTCGTGTTCGCGCCCGCCATGCACACCGAGATGTGGGAGCACCCGGCCACCCAGGAGAACGTCGCCACTCTGCGCCGCCGGGGCGCCGTGGTCATCGAGCCGGCCGTCGGCCGGCTCACCGGGGTCGACACCGGCAAGGGACGGCTCCCCGACCCCGCCGAGATCTTCGAGGTCTGCCGCCGGGTGCTGTCCCGGGGCGTCACGGCACCCGACCTCGCGGGCCGTCACGTCGTGATCAGCGCCGGAGGCACCCGCGAGCCGCTCGACCCGGTCCGCTACCTGGGCAACCGGTCCTCCGGCAAGCAGGGGTACGCACTCGCGCGCACGGCCGTCGCCCGGGGTGCCCGGGTCACCCTGATCGAGGCGAACACCGGACTGCCGGACCCGGCCGGCGCCGACGTGGTCCACGTGGGAACCGCGATCCAGCTGCGGGAGGCCGTGCTGAAGGCGGCGGCCGGCGCGGACGCGGTGGTGATGGCCGCCGCCGTCGCCGACTTCCGGCCCGCCGCGTACGCCACCGGCAAGATCAAGAAGCGCGACGACCGGGCGGATCCGGTCATTGAACTCGTACGTAATCCGGACATCCTCGCCGAGCTCTCCACCGAACGGGCCGCACCCGGTCAGGTGGTCGTGGGCTTCGCCGCGGAGACCGACGACGTACTCGCCAACGGGCGCGAGAAGCTCCGCCGCAAGGGGTGTGACCTTCTCGTCGTGAACGAGGTGGGGGAGCGCAAGACCTTCGGCTCCGAGGAGAACGAAGCGGTGGTCCTGGCCGCGGACGGCGGCGAGACGGCCGTGCCGTACGGGCCCAAGGAGGGCCTCGCCGACACCTTGTGGGGCCTGGTAGCCGCCCGCTTCCCGGGGTAGATTCACCCCCGCCGCACCCGCGTGGGCGACTCGGGAGAAAATAGGTCTCCACAGTGCTTCCGCGGGCGGGCCGGACCCCCGAATTCGCCAGTGCCGCACGTCACAGCGCTCCCAAGGGGCGAGACGTGTGGTCCAACCGCCGGAAGCGACCGATAAACTGGTCGCGGAACGTGCCGGGCGCAGCTCCCGGTCGTTCCACCCATGATCAGCCAGCAGCCGCTGCAACCCCAGGGAGCGATGTGTCCCGCCGCCTCTTCACCTCGGAATCCGTCACCGAGGGTCACCCCGACAAGATCGCTGACCAGATCAGCGACACGATTCTCGACGCGCTCCTGCGCGAGGACCCCACCTCGCGCGTCGCCGTCGAGACCTTGATCACCACTGGTCTGGTGCATGTCGCGGGTGAGGTCACGACCAAGGCCTACGCCGACATCCCCAACCTCGTGCGCAACAAGATCCTGGAGATCGGCTACGACTCCTCCAAGAAGGGCTTCGACGGCGCCTCCTGCGGCGTCTCGGTGTCCATCGGAGCGCAGTCGCCGGACATCGCCCAGGGTGTCGACACCGCTTACGAGAAGCGGGTGCTGGGTGCGGCGGCCGTCGAGGACGACGAGCTCGACAAGCAGGGCGCCGGCGACCAGGGCCTGATGTTCGGTTACGCCTGCGACGAGACGCCCGAGCTGATGCCGCTCCCGATCTACGTGGCGCACCGGCTCTCCCGCCGGCTCTCCGACGTCCGCAAGAACGGCACCATCCCCTACCTGCGCCCCGACGGCAAGACGCAGGTCACCATCGAGTACGACGGCGACAAGGCCGTGCGCCTCGACACGGTCGTGGTGTCCTCGCAGCACGCCTCGGACATCGACCTCGACTCGCTGCTCGCCCCCGACATCCGCGAGTTCGTCGTGGAGCACGTCCTGGCGCAGCTCATCGAGGACGGCATCAAGCTCGACACCGAGGGCTACCGCCTCCTGGTCAACCCGACCGGCCGTTTCGAGATCGGTGGCCCGATGGGCGACGCCGGCCTCACCGGTCGCAAGATCATCATCGACACCTACGGCGGCATGGCCCGCCACGGCGGCGGCGCCTTCTCGGGCAAGGACCCGTCGAAGGTGGACCGTTCGGCCGCGTACGCCATGCGCTGGGTGGCCAAGAACGTCGTCGCGGCCGGCCTCGCCGCCCGCTGCGAGGTCCAGGTCGCCTACGCGATCGGCAAGGCCGAGCCGGTCGGTCTGTTCGTCGAGACCTTCGGCACCGCCGCGGTCGACACCGACAAGATCGAGCACGCCATCGGCGAGGTCTTCGACCTCCGTCCGGCCGCGATCATCCGCGACCTGGACCTGCTCCGCCCGATCTACGCCCAGACGGCGGCGTACGGCCACTTCGGCCGTGAGCTCCCCGACTTCACCTGGGAGCGCACCGACCGGGTCGACGCGCTGCGCGCGGCCGCCGGTCTCTGACCACGGCCGGTCCGCCGGCGGCGGACCCGCACACGTGACGAGGGCCGGGGCCCGGACACCATGACGGTGTCCGGGCCCCGGCCTTTCCCCGCGCACCGTGCGCTGTCGGTCCTCTCTGGTAGGAATGTGGCTGTGAGCAGCGAGGACGAGCGGGCGGACGAGCCCGGGGACGGCATGCCGGAGCAGCTTGCGCTCATCCGGGAGACCGTGCGCCGGGCGAAGGTGCCGCGCGCCAAACCGCGTACCTGGCGCGGAGCGCCGCTCGCCGCCGAACTGCCCGTCGCCCGGGTCCTGGTGAACAAGGGCGTGCTCCACCTCGACCAGTACTTCGACTACGCGGTGCCCGAGGAGCTCGACGCCGAGGCGCAGCCCGGCGTCCGGGTGCGGGTCCGCTTCGGCGCCGGCGGACGCCAGGTCCGGGGCGGCCGGCGCGAGGGCGGCGGGCTGATCGACGGCTTTCTGATCGAGCGGCGGGCCGAGTCCGACTACCAGGGCACCCTGGCCGCGCTCGCCTACGTCGTCTCGCCGGAGCCGGTCCTCGGGCCCGAGCTGCTGGGCCTCGCGCGCGCGGTCGCCGACCGGTACGCCGGCAGCCTCGCCGACGTGCTCCAGCTGGCGGTGCCACCGCGCAACAGCCGCGCCGAGAGCAGTCCCTCCCCCCGGCCGCTGCCCCCGCCCCCGCCCCCCGCGCCCGGCACCTGGGAGCGGTACGCCCAGGGGGCCGGCTTCCTGCGCGCGCTCGCCGAGGGCGGCGCACCCCGGGCCGTGTGGACCGCCCTGCCCGGCCCGCACTGGCCGCACGAGATCGCCCGCGCCGTCGCGGCCACCCTCGCCTCGGGACGCGGCGCCCTCGTCGTGGTCCCGGACGGCCGGGCGGCCGGGCGGGTCGACGCGGCTCTGACCGCTCTGCTCGGCCCCGGCCTGCACGCCCTGCTCACCGCGGAGTCCGGTCCGGAGAAGCGGTACCGCCAGTGGCTCGCCGTCCGGCGCGGCTCGGTGCGGGCGGTGGTCGGGACCCGGGCGGCGATGTTCGCGCCCGTCGCGGACCTGGGGCTCGTGGTGGTCTGGGACGACGGGGACTCCAGCCACAGTGACGACAACGCCCCCTTCCCCCACGTCCGGGAGGTACTGGAGCTCCGGGCCGCCCACGGGCGGTGCGGGTTCCTCCTCGGCGCCACCGGCTGCACGGTGGAGGCCGCCCAGCTGGTCGAGACCGGCTGGGCCCTGCCGCTGACCGCCCCCCGCGACCACGTACGGCGCGCCGCCCCCCTGATCCGCACGATCGGCGACGAGCAGCTGGCCCGGGACAGCGCCGCGCGTACCGCCCGGCTGCCCAGCCTGGCCTGGCAGACCGCGCGCGACGGGCTGCGCGACGGCCCGGTTCTGGTACAGGTCCCGCGCCGGGGATACGCCCCCCGGCTCGCCTGCGACCGCTGCCGCACCCCGGCCCGCTGCCGGCACTGTGCCGGACCGCTCCAGGCCCAGGACCAGCGGGAACTCGACTGCGCCTGGTGCGGGCGGCCCGAACACGCCTGGCACTGCGCCGAGTGCGGAGCCACCCGGCTGCGTGCGCGGATCGTCGGGGCACGGCGGACGGCGGACGAGCTCGGCCGCGCCTTCCCCAAGGTGCCGGTCCGCACCTCGGGCCGCGACCACGTCCTGGACGTGGTGCCGGGCGAGCCCGCCCTCGTGGTGAGCACCCCCGGCGCCGAACCCGTCGCCGAGGGCGGATACGCGGCGGCCCTGCTGCTCGACGGCTGGGCCATGCTCGGCCGGCCCGACCTCCGGGCGGGCGAGGAGGCGCTGCGGCGCTGGATCGCCGCCGCCTCGCTGGTCCGGGGCCAGGAGGAGGGCGGCGCGGTGGTCGTCGTCGCCGAACCGACGCTCGGCCCCGTCCAGGCCCTGGTGCGGTGGGACCCCGCCGGGTTCGCCCGCCGGGAGCTGGCCGAGCGTGCCGAGCTCGGCTTCCCGCCCGTATCCCGGATGGCCTCGGTGACGGGCTCGCCCGGGGCGCTCACCGCGTTCCTCCAGAGCGCGAGCCTGCCGCCGGAGGCGGAGATCCTGGGGCCCGTACCAGTGCCCTCGGCCGGACCGGGGCGACCGCGCCGGACCGGGGACGCGCCGCAGGGCGAGACCTGGGAGCGGCTGCTGATCCGGGTGGTCCCCGGGCGCGGTGCCGCGCTCGCCGCCGCGCTGAAGACGGCTCAGGCCGCGCGGACGGCCAAGGGCGGAGCGGAGCCCGTACACATCAGGATCGATCCGCCCGACATCGGCTGACGCCGGATGCTCCCGGGCGGATCACGGGGTCCGATGGCCGACAGGCCCGTCGGTGGCCGGCCGGCCCGCGAGCGGTGGCCCGTGGTGCCTCAGCCGTCGCGTCAGCCGTGGCCTCAGCCGTTGCGCGGGCCGGGGAAGGCGCCCGGCCGCACGTCCCCGCGGAGCGGAGCGCCCGGCGCGGGCTGCGGAGGCATCGACCGGGCCGCGGGCACCGACGGCATCGGCGTACCCGTGCCGTGCGGGGGTCCCGGTTCGGTGGTGGCGGGTCCGGAACGCCCGGCGGCGGCCTCGGTGCCCTCCCCGGCGGGCTGCGACGCGTTACGGCGCGCGCCGTAACGGCGGTGGACCGCCTGCTTGGTGACGCCCAGGGCCGAACCCACCGCGTCCCAGGAGAAGCCCAGCGAACGGTCGAAGTCGACCGCCGCGGTGACGAGCGTCTCGACGCTGTCCCGCAGCTCCTGGGCCAGACGGACCGTGGGGGCGGGGGCCCGCCCGTAGACCACGAAGCCCGCGGAGGGGCCCGAGCGGCGCGGACGGTAGACGTTGCCCAGCTGCGCGGTGAGGGTGCGCAGCGCGTCCACCTGCCGCCTGACCCGCTCGATGTCCCGCACCAGGAGATGCAGACTGGCCCGCGCTTGGGCGTCGTGCGTTGCGTGGTCGGCCATGAAGAAGCCTCTCGAACCGGCGTTGAAAGGGATCGGGCCGCCGCAGCGCGGCGACTCGCTTCGGTCAATCTCCTTTGACCAACGCCCGACCGCCCTTGTGGTCACGCTCTCCGGCCGTTTCCGCATGTGCGCCGGGCGTACGCCGCGTGTGCGCCCCCTGGTCGGCGCCGCACCGATGTCCCTTCAGGCCGGGGCGGCGGCGGCGCCTGGCGCGGCGGGCGCACCGGTGTTCCCGGCGGCACGCGCGGCGGAGCTGCCAGGGCTAGCTAGGGGCTCTCCGAACACCGCGGCGGGGCAGGGAGGACCTCGGTCCGCCTCGCGGCCGCACGTACCGGAGACCGCTCCCCGGAGGGCGTCCACGGCCGGCGCGGCACGCTCATGCGTGCCAGGCGCCGCCGGACCCGCCCTCCGGGCGGACGGCGCTACTTTCGCGACACGCTTTAGACCAAGGCCGTGAAGTTACGGCTCGGGGGACGGGTTGGCGTGTGGGTTGATCTGGTGCGATCCGGGACGTGAGAAGCGGAGCCCCGGTAGAACTGGCAGTCGACCAAGACAGCCGTTCACAGCACCGGAGGCTCCGCTGTCCGATCAGTGTGTCATCACGAGTGAAATCACGGTAGCCAAGGGCCTGTTCGCTCCCGGGCATCTGGGGGAACTCACCCGGATCGTCCCGTTCGAGATGGTCGACGCGGCCCTTGCCGAAACAGGTGCGGTCCAGCAGCGGCTGCGGAAGATCCCTGCCCGGGTGGTGGTCTACCTGCTGCTGGCCGCGGCCCTTTTCGACGACTGCGGCTACCTGGCGGTCTGGCGCAAGCTCACTGCCTCACTGGAGGCGATACCGGTCGCGAACGTGACCGGCACGGCGCTCTGGCACGCCCGGACACGCCTGGGGGCGCGTCCCATGCAGGCCCTGTTCGACCTGTTGCGCGGGCCGGCCACGGCGATCCGTACCGCCGGCGCCCATTTCAAGGGCCTGCTGACCGTCGCGATCGACGGTACCTGCCTCGACGTCCCCGACAGCCCGCTGCACCGGGCCCGTCTGGGCGGGATCACCAACCAGTACGGGACCTCCGGCTACCCGCAGATCTGCCTGACCGCGCTGGTGGCCTGCGGCACCCGCGCGGTCCTGGACGCCGCCTTCGGCCCCCGCACCAGCGGCGAAACCGTCTACGGCACACGACTGACCCGTTCCCTGCACGCGGGAATGATCGTCCTTCTCGACCGGGGCTTCTCCGGCAATCCGTTCCTGACCGCCGTCGCCGGCACCGAGGCCGCCTTCCTGGCCCGTATCTCGGCCGCCCGCAGACCTCCGGTCCTGGAGCGTTTCGAGGACGGCTCCCACCTCTCCCGCTTCGGCGGCCTCGAAGTCCGCATCATCGAATGCGAGATCACCATCATCACCAGCCAGGGCCGCACGACCGGCCTCTACCGAATGGCCACCAGCCTCCTCGACCACCACCGATACCCGGCATCCGACCTGGTCAGCCTCTATCACGAGCGATGGGAAGTGGAGTCTGCCTACTTCGCGATCAAGAAGTCGATGCTGGGCCGACGAGTCCTGCGCTCCCAGACCTGTGCAGGCATCTCCCAGGAGGTCTACGCCCTCCTGAGCGCCTACCAGGCCCTGCGGATCGCGATCGCCGACGCCACCGGGACCACACCCGGAGCCGACCCCGACCGGGGAAGTTTCAGCGTCGCACTACGATGCGCCCGCGATCAGATCGTCCGAGCCGCAGGCATCATCGCCGACACCGCGATCGACCTCGTCGGAACGATCGGCCGAGCCGTCCTGGACCAGCTCATGCCCGCCCGCCGCCTCCGCGTCAGCCCCCGAGCGGTGAAACGACCCCTATCCCGATACGCATACAAAAGCCTCAGAGTCGACCGGCACACCCACACAGCCACCCTCAACATCAAGATCTTGACGCCAACGCCCACGTCTTAACTTCACGGCCTTGCGCTTTAGACTGGTGCGTCGCTCGTCACCGTACGCCCGCCCGAGAGGCAGTCAGCCACCCATGAAGCTCGTCTTCGCAGGCACCCCCGAGGTCGCAGTCCCCGCCCTGGACGCACTCATCGCCTCCGGCCGCCACGAGGTGGCCGCCGTCGTCACGCGTCCCGACGCACCGGCGGGCCGGGGGCGGCGGCTGGTCGCCAGCCCGGTCGCCGAGCGCGCCGAGGAGGCCGGGATCGAGGTCCTCAAGCCGGTCCGGCCGCGCGACGAGGGCTTCCTGGCGCGGCTCCGGGAGATCGCCCCGGACTGCTGCCCGGTCGTCGCCTACGGCGCGCTGCTGCCGAAGGCGGCTCTGGAGATCCCCGCCCGGGGCTGGGTCAACCTGCACTTCTCGCTGCTTCCCGCCTGGCGCGGCGCCGCCCCCGTGCAGCACTCCGTGATGGCGGGGGACGAGGTCACCGGAGCCTCGACCTTCCTGATCGAGGAGGGGCTCGACTCCGGGCCCGTCTACGGAGTCCTGACCGAGGAGGTCCGTCCCACCGACACCAGCGGTGACCTGCTGACCCGGCTCGCCTTCGCCGGGTCGGGGCTGCTCGCCGCGACGATGGACGGCATCGAGGACGGCACCCTGCACGCCGTCCCCCAGCCGGCCGACGGAGTCACCCTCGCCCCGAAGATCACCGTCGAGGACGCCCAGGTGCGGTGGTCGGCGCCCGCCCTGCGGGTCGACCGGATCGTGCGCGGCTGCACCCCCGCCCCCGGCGCCTGGACGCTCTTCCGCGGCGAGCGGCTCAAGCTCGTCCAGGCCACTCCCGTGATCGACCGCCACGACCTGGCCCCGGGCGAGATCTCGGCCACCAAGAAGAACGTGTACGTGGGCACCGGCTCGCACGCCGTCGAGCTGCTCTGGGTGCAGCCGCAGGGCAAGAAGCCCATGCAGGCCGCCGACTGGGCGCGCGGTGTCCGCCTCGCCCCCGGCGAGCTGCTCGGACTCTAAGGGCTGTCCCGCAATTCCTGGCGGGTGCGCGACGACAGCTACGGCACCTCGCCGCGTTGTCGGAACGTCCACATACATCCAGTATGCGGACGCCCCTCCGCCTTGCGATGCACCGCATCTGACGCCGCGCACTGATCCACCACGAATTGCGGGACAGCCCTTAGGGCCGCGACTCGGACTCCAGCGCCGCGACTCGGACTCCAGCGCCGGGACGGAGCGGAGCTTGCCGGGTGCGGCACCGGCGTCCGCGCCCGGCACTGGTTCCGCGGCCCGCGCGGCGGCGACGTAGGCTGGGTGGGTTCGCCCCCTCACCATCAGCGGAGCACCTTTCACGTGAACGACCAGCCGCGTCGCCGTCCCGCCCAGCCCCACCGCCGCCCGAAGAAGGACCCGGTGCGGTTCCTGGCCTTCGAGGCACTGCGGGCGGTCGACGAGCGCGACGCCTACGCCAACCTCGTGCTTCCCCCGCTGCTGAAGAAGGCCCGCGCCAAGGGTGACTTCGACAGCCGCGACGCGGCGCTGGCGACGGAGCTGGTCTACGGGACGCTGCGCCGGCAGGGCACGTACGACGCGATCGTCGCGGCCTGCATCGACCGGCCGCTGCGCGAGGTCGACCCGCCGGTGCTCGACGTACTCAACATGGGCGTGCACCAGCTGCTGGGCACCCGCATCCCCACCCATGCCGCCGTCTCCGCCAGCGTCGAGCTGGCGCGCGTGGTGCTGGGGGAGGGGCGGGCCAAGTTCGTCAACGCGGTGCTGCGCAAGGTCACCGCGAAGGACCTGGACGCCTGGCTCGACCAGGTCGCGCCGCCCTTCGACGAGGACGCCGAAGCCCACCTCGCCGTGGTCCATTCGCATCCGCGCTGGGTGGTATCCGCCCTGTGGGACTCCCTCGGCGGCGGCCGGGCCGGGATCGAGGACCTCCTCGAAGCCGACAACGAGCGCCCCGAGGTCACCCTGGTCGCCCGCCCCGGCCGGTCCACCACCGCTGAACTCGCGGACGCCCTGGGGGAGGAGCAGTCGCTCCCCGGCCGCTGGTCGCCCTATGCCGTACGCATGGCCGAGGGCGGCGAGCCCGGCGCGCTGGCCGCCGTACGGGACGGCAGCGCCGGTGTGCAGGACGAGGGCAGCCAGCTCGTCGCCGCCGCCCTCGCCAACGCCCCGCTGGAGGGCGACGACACCCGCTGGCTCGACGGCTGCGCCGGTCCCGGCGGAAAGGCCGCCCTGCTGGCCGCGCTCGCCGCCGGGCGGGGCGCCGCTCTGCTCGCCGCCGAGAAGCAGCCGCACCGTGCGCGGCTCGTGGAGCGGGCACTGGCCGGCAACCCGGGCCCGTACCAGGTGATCACCGCCGACGGCACCCGCCCGCCGTGGCTGCCCGGCAGCTTCGACCGCATCCTGATGGACGTGCCGTGCTCCGGTCTGGGTGCGCTGCGCCGCCGCCCCGAAGCGCGCTGGCGTCGCCGCCCCGAGGACCTGGAGGGTTTCGCCCCGCTCCAGCGCGGACTGCTGCGCGAGGCACTCAAGGCGGTACGGGTCGGCGGGGTCGTCGGCTACGCGACCTGCTCGCCCCACCTCGCCGAGACCCGGACCGTGGTGGAGGACGTCCTGAAGGGGCGTGGCGGCGACCCGGTCGAAGCCGAGTGGGTGGACGCCCGCCCCCTGATGCCGGGTGTCCCCGCCCTGGGCGACGGCCCCGACGTCCAGCTCTGGCCCCACCTGCACGGCACCGACGCGATGTACCTCGCGCTGCTGCGGCGCACGGGCTGACCGTCCGGCCGCGGACGCGTCCCGGGCGGCGGGGCGCGTCCGCGGCCGGACGCGATCCGTCCGAGCCCCTTCCTCCCGGCGTACGGGAGCACGTACGGCGTGCGTTGCCCGAACCGTGACCACCCCGTGAGGCTTTGGGGCTCCCTGTGGCGGGGAAGCGGTCCGGAGCATGGCAGGCTTGGGGCATGGCCCAGATCAACCCCAGCATTCTCTCCGCCGACTTCGCCCGTCTCGCCGATGAGGCGAAGGCGGTGCAGGGTGCCGACTGGCTCCACGTCGACGTGATGGACAACCACTTCGTGCCCAACCTGACTCTCGGTGTGCCCATCGTGGAGTCGCTGAGCCGGGCCACCGACACCCCGCTCGACTGCCACCTCATGATCGAGGACCCGGACCGCTGGGCGCCGCAGTACGTCGAGGTCGGCGCCGGCTCCGTCACCTTCCACGTGGAGGCGGCGGCGGCCCCGGTCCGGCTCGCACGGGAGATCCGCGCCAAGGGCGCCCGGGCGTCGATGGCGCTCAAGCCGGCGACGCCCATCGAGCCGTACGAGGACCTGCTCCCCGAGCTCGACATGCTGCTGATCATGACCGTGGAGCCGGGCTTCGGCGGGCAGGCGTTCCTCGACATCATGCTGCCGAAGATCCGCCGTACCCGGGACCTGATCTCCCAGCACGGCCTCGACCTGTGGCTGCAGATCGACGGCGGGGTCTCCGCGGAGACCATCGAGCGCTGTGCCGAGGCGGGCGCCGACGTGTTCGTCGCGGGTTCGGCGGTGTACGGGGCGTCGGACCCGGCCGAGGCGGTGCGCGCGCTGCGGGCCAAGGCACAGGCGGCGACGGCCGCCGCGCCCTGGGCATGCGGCCAC
Organism: Streptomyces sp. NBC_00247; assembly: GCF_036188265.1. Taxonomy (NCBI): domain Bacteria; kingdom Bacillati; phylum Actinomycetota; class Actinomycetes; order Kitasatosporales; family Streptomycetaceae; genus Streptomyces; species Streptomyces sp. NBC_00247. The sequence continues at coordinate 6,193,328 of NZ_CP108093.1, forward strand.
TGAGCCAAGGGCAGATGAACGCGGCCCGACGAGGCCGATCAAGTTCGCCGGATCTGACAGGATGAACGGCGTAACGGGCGTGTGAACAGCAGTGAGGAGATCGCGGTGTCTGGCATCTCGGCGGGTCGGTCAGCCATGCGGATGGGCCCCGCGGAGCTCGTGCAGGCGGCGGCCATGGCTCGGCGGTTCTATCTGGAGGGGAAGTCCAAGATCCAGATCGCCGAGGAGTTCGGCGTCAGCCGCTTCAAGGTGGCCCGGGTCCTGGAGACGGCCCTCGAACGTGATCTCGTGCGCATCGAGATCCGGGTGCCGGCCGAGCTGGACGCGGAGCGCTCCGACGCGCTGCGGTCCCGGTACGGGCTGCGCCACGCGGTCGTCGTGGAGTCCCCGGCGGACGAGCAGGACGACGCCCCCGACCCGGAGAACCTGGGCGAGGTCGCGGCCGATCTGCTCGGCGAACTGGTGACCGAGGGCGATGTCCTCGGACTGGCGTGGGGACGGTCCACCATCCACATGGCGGCGGCGCTCGACCAGCTCCCGCCGTGCACGGTGGTCCAGCTGACCGGCGTGTACGACGCGGGCACGGCCGAGCGCGGATCGGTGGAAGCGGTCCGCAGGGCCGCCCAGGTCTCCGGCGGCGAGGCACACCCCATCTACGCCCCGATGCTGCTCCCGGACCCGGCCACCGCCGCCGCGCTCCGCAATCAGACGGGGATCGCGCGCGCCTTCGACTACTTCGACAAGGTCACCGTCGCGGCGGTCTCCATCGGCTCCTGGGAGCCGGGCATCTCCACCGTCCACGACATGCTGTCGGACGAAGAGCGCGCCCACTACGCCTCCCTCGGCGTGGCGGCCGAGATGTCCGCCCACCTCTTCGACGCCGACGGGCGCCGGGTCGGCCGGGATCTCGGCGAGCGCTGCATCACCGTGGAGGCCGACCGGCTCCGCCGCATCCCCGAGGTCGTGGCCATCGCGGGCGGCCAGCGCAAGGCCGCGGCGATCGGAGCGGTGCTCCGCTCCGGCCTGGTGACCAGCCTGGTGACGGACACCGCCGCCGCCGACTACCTGCTGACCGAGTCGGCCGCCGGAATCAGGCCGGCCCTGGAGCGGGCCGACCCGGACGGCCACTGACGGATCTCCGTACCCGAGAAGCGAAGAGGCCGGCACCCCGCGACGGGGTGCCGGCCTCTTCGCCGTTCCGGACGGGGCTCTCAGCCCCGCGCGTGGCCGGCTCGGTCGGCCGCGATGCCGAGCACCGCTTCCTCCAGGTACTGCCCGGGCTCCTCGTACTGGCTGACGTCGGCGGGGTTGTACCGGGGCGTCCGCATGGACCAGTCGAGGTTGCCGCGCATCCAGCTGCGCATGCCGTCCAGATAGGGCACCAGCAGGCCGGAGAGCTGGGGGTACAGCTCCAGGAGTTCGTCCTCCGCGGTCAGGAACCGCTCCGTCTCCGTGGCTATCCGCTCCGCGACCAGGTCCAGCGCCTCCTGTTCGCCGAGCCCGCGGTGGTGGCGGACCAGGTGGACGAGGTTGTGGATCTCGCCGAGGACCTGCTCCTTCTCGTAGGAGTAGACGTCGTTCGCCCAGCACACCACGTTGCACGCGGCTTCGAGCGCGGTGATGAACCGGGGGTCGTTGTGGATCGACGCGGGGGCCTCGATCCCGGCGACGATCTCTATGAGGTCCATGCAGACGTGTATCGCGCCGGTGTGACGGCGCTTGGCGATGTAGGTCTCCTCGGACGGGACGACGCCGTCCGCGCGGTTCCCCGCCTCCCAGGTCGTGGCCGTGGTGAGGTAGGCCACCAGGTGGAAGGCGAACCGGGTCCGCCAGTGCGGAGGCACGTCCGGAACCGTGCGTTCCCACAGATCGGTCAGAGCCACGACGGCTCTGGGCAGGTCCTCGCCGGGCTCCGGGTCCGGGGCGGTGCCGTCCACCACGGCACGCATCCGGGCGACGACGTGCCGCACCCGCTCGGGGTCGCGGCCGAGATGGCCGTCGTCGAGCTGGTCGTCGACGAGGAACAGCCAGACGAACCAGTCGGCCACCAGGTCCAGCTGACCGGGATCCGCCGTGGGGTGGACCATGCCGACGAACGCCGCGAAGTCGGCTTGTTCGAACCGCTCGCGCGCGGACTCGCGGTGCACCAGCCCGGTGCTGCGCGTCCAGCTGTCGAGGTGCTCTCGGGTGTGCCCGACGTGCGGATTCGTGCGCTGAGGGAACGGGCAGTAAATGTCCGGCAGTTCACTTTCCACGGGCGGATCCGGGTCCTCTCCGGTCATTCGCGTGACGGGCGGCCGGGGACGTTCCATCGGTGCCCCGGGGTGCCTCCAAGACCTGCGGATGGTGAAACTACCTGACTGCTTGTCACCTGGTCCAGCAAGGAAGACCGCCACGCATTCGAATCTTGTTCGATTGTCTGGAGGTGGTGTGTACGCGCCATCGGATCGGGGTAGGTTCCGCCGGTCGGGATGTGGTCCGGCGGTCCGCCGCCGTGCGCTCCTGTAGGAACCTACGAGCGATGGTGGCCATTGCTGTGCCTTTTCCGGGACGACCTGCGGCGATTCCCGTGGAACCATGGGTGTCATGCGTTTTCTCGAACCTGGCACCGGCCGTTACTCAGACACCCCGTCCGTCCCGTACGACCTCACGTACGACGACGTCTTCATGGTTCCGGGGCGTTCGGCGGTCGGATCGCGCCAAGGAGTGGATCTTTCCGCGCCCGACGGCACGGGGACGACCATCCCGCTGGTGGTCGCCAACATGACCGCCATCGCCGGTCGGCGGATGGCCGAAACCGTCGCCCGTCGCGGCGGTCTCGTCGTCATCCCGCAGGACATCCCGATCGAGGTCGTCACCGAGGTCGTCTCCTGGGTCAAGACGCGCCACCTCGTCCTCGACACCCCGATCGTGCTGGCTCCCGGCCAGACCGTCGCGGACGCCCTCTCGCTGCTGCCCAAGCGCGCGCACGGCGCGGGTGTCGTGGTGGACGAGGACGGGAAGCCGGTCGGCGTCGTCACCGACCACGACCTGACCGGTGTGGACCGCTTCACGCAGCTCTCCGAGGTCATGTCCAGGGATCTGGTCGTGCTGGACGCGGACATCGACCCCCGCGAGGCCTTCAACCGGCTCGACACGGCCCACCGCAAGCTCGCTCCCGCCGTCGACGCTCAGGGGCGGCTGGTCGGCATCCTCACGCGCAAGGCCGCTCTCCGCGCCACCCTGTACACCCCCGCCACCGACGCCGAGGGCCGGCTGCGTGTCGCCGCCGCCGTCGGCATCAACGGAGACGTCGCGGGCAAGGCCAAGCAGCTCCTGGACGCCGGCGTGGACACCCTCGTGGTGGACACCGCCCACGGCCACCAGGAATCGATGATCAGCGCGGTCCGCGCGGTCCGTGCCCTCGACCCGAAGGTCCCGATCGTCGCGGGCAACATCGTCGCCGCCGAAGGCGTGCGCGACCTCATCGAGGCGGGCGCCGACATCATCAAGGTCGGTGTCGGCCCCGGTGCCATGTGCACCACCCGGATGATGACCGGAGTGGGCCGGCCGCAGTTCTCCGCGGTCCTGGAGTGCGCCGCCGAGGCGAAGAAGTACGGCAAGCACGTCTGGGCGGACGGCGGCGTCCGCCACCCGCGCGACGTGGCCATGGCCCTCGCGGCCGGTGCGTCCAACGTGATGATCGGCTCCTGGTTCGCCGGTACGTACGAGTCGCCCGGCGACCTCCAGCAGTCGGCCGACGGCCGGTACTACAAGGAGTCGTTCGGCATGGCCTCGGCCCGCGCGGTGAAGAACCGCACGTCCGACGAGTCGGCCTACGACCGGGCCCGCAAGGCGCTCTTCGAGGAGGGCATCTCCACCTCGCGGATGTTCCTGGACCCGACGCGGCCCGGCGTCGAGGACCTGATCGACTCGATCATCGCGGGCGTCCGCTCGTCCTGCACCTACGCCGGCGCCGCCTCCCTGGAGGAGTTCGCGGAGAAGGCGGTCGTCGGCGTGCAGAGCGCCGCCGGATACGCCGAGGGCAAGCCCCTCCACGCCAGCTGGAGTTGATCCCGCCGGTCGCTTTGGACCTGAACGACTCCTGTGCCCCCCGCGGTGTCCGACCGCGGGGGGCACAGTCGTACGCCCGTCCTCCGGTCGAGCTCCTTCGTGGGCCGGTCTGTTGCTTCAACTCCGCTGCGACGTAAGTAATATGAGTTCCGTTCAGTCACCCGCCCACTCTGCGGTAAGGGATCTCATGTCCTTCTTCACTGACCTGGCCCACCAGTACATCGACGGCGAGTGGCGGCCCGGCAAGGGCTCCTGGGACATCATCGACTTCAACCCGTTCGACGGGGAGAAGCTCGCTTCCATCCCGGTCGCCACGGCCGAAGAGGTGGATGAGGCCTACCGGGCCGCGGAGCGCGCCCAGCGGACGTGGGCCGAGACCAACGCGTACGCCCGGCGCGGGGTGCTGGAGAAGGCGCTGCGGATCGTGGAGGAGCGCGAGCCCGAGATCGGTGACGCGATCGTCGCCGAGCTCGGCGGCACCCGCCTCAAGGCCGCCTTCGAACTGCACCTCGCCAAGGAGTTCCTCCGCGAGGCGATCCAGATCGCGCTGCGCCCCACCGGCCAGCTGCTGCCCTCGCCGGTCGAGGGCAAGGAGAACCGCGTCTACCGCGAGCCGGTCGGCGTGGTGGGCGTCATCAGCCCGTTCAACTTCCCCTTCCTGCTCTCCCTGAAGTCGGTCGCGCCCGCGCTCGCGCTCGGCAACGCGGTCGTCCTCAAGCCGCACCAGAACACCCCGATCGTCGGCGGCACACTCATCGCCAAGATCTTCGAGGACGCCGGCCTCCCGGCCGGGCTGCTGAACGTCGTCGTCACCGACATCGCCGAGATCGGCGACGCCCTGCTGGAGCACCCGGTCCCCGGGGTCATCTCCTTCACCGGCTCCGACAAGGTCGGCCGGCACGTGGCGACCGTCGGTGCCGCCCACCTCAAGCGGGTCGTCCTGGAGCTCGGCGGCAACAGCGCGCTCATCGTCCTGGACGACGCGGACGTCGACTACGCCGTCGACGCCGCGGTCTTCAGCCGCTTCGTCCACCAGGGCCAGGTCTGCATGGCCGCCAACCGCATCCTGGTCGACCGTTCCGTCGAGGCCGAGTTCACCGCGAAGTTCGTCGCCAAGGTCGCCTCCCTGACCGTAGGCGACCCGGCCGACCCGGCCACCCAGATCGGGCCGCTGATCAACTCCACCCAGGCCGAGGCCGTCACCAAGCTGGTGGAGCAGACCGTCGCCGGCGGTGCCACCGCGCTGCTGCGGGGCACCACGGACGGCAACCTGGTCAGCCCGTCCGTGCTCACCGGCCTCTCCGCCGACTCTCCCGTGCTCCAGCAGGAGATCTTCGGTCCCGTCGCGCTGATCGTGCCCTTCGACGGCGAGGACGAGGCCGTCCGGATCGCCAACGACACCCCGTACGGCCTCAGCGGCGCCGTGCACACCGGGGACATCGAGCGCGGCGTCCGGGTCGGGCAGCGCATCCACACCGGCATGATCCACATCAACGACGGCACCGTGAACGACGAGCCCATCGTCCCGTTCGGCGGCGTGAAGAACTCGGGCCTCGGCCGCCTCAACGGCGAGTCGACGATCGACTCCTTCACCACCCAGAAGTGGATCTCGATCCAGCGGGGCCGCACGCGGTTCCCCTTCTGAGCCGTTTCGCGGCATCGCCGCAGGGGACCGTTCCGCGAGACTCGTCCCGCCACGCGGTGGGCACCCCGGCGAGGGGCGCCCGTGGTCTACTGCGGGGGCGGCACCACCGCCCCCGCACCGCCCCCTCGCAGAGAAGTGAACCGCCCGACGTGCGCCTGAACGAACTCGACGAACGCATCGTCCACGCCCTCGCCGAAGACGCCCGACGGTCCTACGCCGACATCGGCGCCCTCGTCGGCCTGTCCGCGCCCGCCGTGAAACGCCGCGTCGACCGGCTCCGCGAACAGGGGGCGATCACGGCGTTCACCGTGCGGGTCGATCCCTCGGCGCTGGGCTGGGAGACCGAGGGCTTCATCGAGATCTTCTGCAGCCGCAACACCTCTCCGGATTCGATCAGGAACGGGCTCTCGCGCTACCCGGAGATCGCGTCCGCCTCCACCGTCACCGGCGAGGCGGACGCCGTCGTCCAGGTCTTCGCGGCGGACATGCGCCACTTCGAGCAGGTACTCGAACGCATCGCGAGCGAGCCCTACGTGGAGCGGACGAAGTCCGTCCTGGTGCTCTCCCCGCTGGTCCGCCGCTACGTCTGAGGCGCACCGGCCGAGTGGGAGAAACCCGCCCCGGCCCTCCGCGCTGAGACCTGGATCACCCTTCTGACCTGCGACGACAGCGTACGCAACGAATCGCCGCAGAAGGGTCGTCGGACGCAACGGATCGACGGTCGGTGCGCAACGCTCGCGCCTTGTCGACGGCGGGGCGCGAAACGTACCTTCGGATAGCCCCCCGCCGCCCCTCCCGAGGTCAGCCATGCCGCCGTTGCGTACCGCCCTGTTCCAGAGCTCCGGCACCCCTCACGACGTGACGGCGAATCTCGAAGCCCTCGACCGCGCGGCCGCGCGCGCCGCCGCCGGTGGGGCCCGGCTGCTGGTGACCTCCGAGATGTACCTCACCGGCTACGCGATCGGCGATGCCGTGCCCCGCCTGGCCGAGCCCTCGGACGGCCCCGGCGCACGGGCCGTCGCCGCCCTCGCCGCCCGGCACCGGATCGCCGTCCTGTACGGCTACCCGGAGCGCGCGGGCGAGCTGATCCACAACGCCACCCGACTCGTCGGCCCCGACGGCACCGCCCTCGCCGACTACCGCAAGACCCACCTCTTCGGCGACTTCGAGCACACCTGGTTCACCCCCGGCGAGCAGACCGTCGTCCAGGCCGAACTCGACGGTGTCCGCGTCGGGCTGCTGATCTGCTACGACGTCGAGTTCCCGGAGAACGTCCGGGCCCACGCCCTCGCCGGCACCGACTTCCTGGCCGTGCCCACGGCGCAGATGCACCCCTTCCAGTTCGTCGCCGAGTCCGTCGTACCGGTACGCGCCTTCGAGAGCCAGATGTACATCGCCTACGTCAACAGGGCCGGGCGGGAAGGCGAGTTCGAGTTCGTCGGGCTGAGCTGCCTGGCCGGGCCCGACGGCGCGGTGCGCGCCCGGGCCGGACGCGGCGAGGAACTCGTCACCGGGGACGTGGACACCGCCCTCCTCGCCGCCTCGCGTGCCACCAACCCGTACCTCGCCGACCGGCGCCCCGAGCTGTACGGCCCGCTCGCCCGCCCCGCCTGAGGGCCGCCCCGCCCGTAGGCCCCGTGTGAGGGCCGGCCCGCTTCCGTCGTCCGCCCCGCCCGTCCTCGCAAGGAGTCCGCACCCCATGACGTCCACGGTGCCCAACGCCGTCCCGCACGCCGACACCGCCCCGCCGATCACCATGTTCGGCCCGGACTTCCCGTACGCGTACGACGACTTCCTCGCCCACCCCGCGGGGCTCGGCCAGATCCCCGCCACCGAGCACGGGCAGGAGGTCGCGGTCGTCGGCGGCGGTCTCTCCGGCATCATCACCGCCTACGAGCTGATGAAGATGGGCCTGCGCCCGGTCCTCTACGAGGCCGACCGGATCGGCGGGCGGCTGCGCACCGTGGGCTTCGACGGCTGCGACCCGTCGCTCACCGCCGAGATGGGCGCGATGCGGTTCCCGCCCTCGTCCACCGCGCTCCAGCACTACATCGACCTGGTGGACCTGGAGACCCGGCCGTTCCCCAACCCGCTCTCCCCGACGACCCCCTCGACCGTCGTGGACCTCAAGGGCGAGTCGCACTACGCGCGCACCATCGACGACCTGCCCCAGGTCTACCGCGACGTGATGGACGCGTGGAACGCCTGCCTGGAGGAGGGCGCCGACTTCTCCGACATGAACCGGGCCCTGCGCGAGCGGGACGTCCCGCGCATCCGTGAGATCTGGGCGCGGCTCGTGGAGCAGCTCGACAACCAGACCTTCTACGGCTTCCTGTGCGCGTCCACATCCTTCAAGTCCTTCCGCCACCGCGAGATCTTCGGCCAGGTCGGCTTCGGCACCGGCGGCTGGGACACCGACTTCCCCAACTCCATCCTGGAGATCCTGCGGGTCGTCTACACCGAGGCGGACGACCACCACCGGGGGATCGTCGGAGGGAGCCAGCAGCTCCCGCTGCGCCTGTGGGAGCGCGAACCGGTGAAGATGGTCCACTGGCCGTCCGGCACCTCGCTCTCCTCCCTGCACGGCGGCGACCCCCGGCCCGCCGTCACCCGGCTCGACCGCACCGCGGGCAACCGCGTCACCGTCACGGACGCCGACGGCGACATCCGCACCTACCGCGCCGTCGTCTTCACCGGGCAGTCCTGGCTGCTGCTTTCCAAGATCGCCTGCGACGACGAGCTCTTCCCGATCGACCACTGGACGGCGATGGAGCGCACCCACTACATGGAGTCGTCCAAGCTGTTCGTGCCCGTCGACCGCCCCTTCTGGCTGGACAAGGACGAGGTCACCGGCCGCGACACCATGTCGATGACGCTGACCGACCGGATGACCCGGGGCACCTACCTGCTGGACGACGGACCTGACGAGCCCGCTGTCATCTGCCTCTCGTACACCTGGTGCGACGACAGCCTGAAGTGGCTGCCGCTCACCCCGAACGAGCGCATGGACGTCATGCTGAAGTCGCTCGGCGAGATCTACCCGAACGTCGACATCCGCAAGCACGTGATCGGCAACCCGGTGACCGTCTCCTGGGAGAACGAGCCCTATTTCATGGGGGCGTTCAAGGCGAACCTGCCCGGCCACTACCGCTACCAGCGGCGGCTGTTCACCCATTTCATGCAGGACCGGCTGCCCGCCGACAAGCGGGGCATCTTCCTGGCCGGTGACGACATCTCCTGGACGGCGGGCTGGGCCGAGGGCGCCGTGCAGACCGCGCTGAACGCCGTCTGGGGCGTGATGAACCAGTTCGGCGGCTCGACCGACCCCACCAACCCGGGCCCCGGCGACCTCTTCGACGAGATAGCCCCGGTGGAACTCCCGGAGGACTGACACCCGCCCGCCGCCTCCCGGTCCACCCGGGCGGCGGCGGGCGGCGGTTCAGCGGCAGGGGGTCAGCAGGAAACGTCCGACCAGGCCGACCGCCGCGTCCGTACGCTGCCGGAACTCCTCGGCGAGCGGCGGGACCGCCCGCAGCCGCCAGAGCACCTTCGCCGCCGACCAGGCGCCGTCCCGGGCCCGCTGGAGGCTCCAGGACGTCAGCAGATGGGTCAGCGGGTCGGCGACCTCCAGCAGATCCGGTCCGGGCATCAGTTCCTCGCGGATCCGCTCCTCCAGCAGCACGAGGAGATCGCCCACGCGCTCGAACTCATCCTCCAGGTCCGGTGGAGCGCAGCCGAGCGTACGGCAGGTGTCCACCACCGCCAGTGCGAGATCGTGGCCGATGTGCGCGTTGATGCCCGCGAGGGCGAACTGAATCGGGCGTACCCCCGGGTGACGCCGGAACTGCAGGAGCGGGCGCCAGCACTCCGGCGCAGGGCCGCCCCGCTCCGCGGTGCCGATCGCGGTCAGGTAGCGCTCCGCGAACCGGACGTCCAGCACCGACGTGGCCGCTCGGTCGGTGAAGCCGCCCGCGTCGAGCTCACCGCCGATGGCTTCGGTGACCGCCAGATAGACCTGGTTGAAGGCCCCTACGCCGTCCCCCTCGGGGCACAGCGCCCCGAGGTCGCGCATGCGTGCGATGACGTCCGCGATGCTGGTGGGTGCCGTCTCCACGGCCGGGCCCGGGCCCGGCGGGGCCTCGTCCGCGATCTGTTCCAACTGCGCCATGACCGCAGCGTCCCAGCCGTAGTCTCGACGCGGCGGCGACCGGGCCGGAGTTCATCGGATCGGACGAACCCCGGTGCCCCGGAAGGATGGTGTGGAGTGCCGGACCGTGTCCGCGAAGTCCCGCGGCGTCCGGGGAAGTTCCCCGCGGGGCGCCGGGGCGCCGCCCGTACGGAACGCCGTGCCGCCCGCCGGCACGCGCTCATGAGCGCCGCCGCGGCCCTCGTCGCCGCCGTGGCCGCCGCCGCCGTGCTGACCACCGGGGCGGGCGGCGACGAGCGCGCCACTGCGCTGCCCGGCCCGTCCGCCCTCGACGCGCCTCTGCCGGGCGGCCCCACCACCGCTCCGCCACCGCCACCCTCCCCGTCCCCGGCACGCCGGCCGGGCGGGCCCGTGGCGGGGACGGCGGCGAGCCCGTCCCCGGCGGCGGCTCCCCGGTCCCCGTCGCCGACGCCCGCGACCGGCGGGGCGGCCCGGCTGCCCGCGCTCTACCGGTACCCGGACTCCCAGCTCCTGGAGTGGACGGCCGGACACCGGGAGGATCCGCTCCGCCCGGTGCTGGAGTCCCGGATGGCGAACCGGCCGACCGCCGTCTGGTTCGCCTCGTACGACCCGGCCACGATCACCGGCCGGGTGGCGGCCGTCACCCGGGCCGCCTCGGCGGCCGGTCGCACCCCCGTCCTGGTGCCGTACGCCATCGCGGACCGCGACTGCGGCGGCGCGTCCGGGGGCGGGGCGCCGGACCTGGGCGCGTACGACGACTGGATGCGCGCCTTCGCGGCGGGGCTCGGCGGCGGACCGGTGATCGTGGTCCTCGAACCCGACGCCGTGGCGGACTCCGACTGCCTCACGGCGGACGCCCGCGCCGCTCGCTTCGCCTCGCTGGCACGGGCGGGCCGGACCCTGCACGCCGCGAACCCGCGGGCCAGGGTCTACTACGACGGCGGTCACTCCGCCTGGAACGGCGTGGCCGAGCAGGCGGCCCTGCTCCGGGCGGCGGGTGCCGCCCGGTACGGCGACGGGATCTTCACCAACGTCTCGAACTTCCGCCGCACCGCCGACGAGACCGCCTACGCGCGCAGGGTGCTGGACGCCCTCGGCGGACCGCCCGGCATGGGCGCCGTCATCGACACCAGCCGCAACGGCAACGGCCCCCCGGCGGACGGCGCCTGGTGCGACCCGCCGGGCCGGGCCCTCGGCAGCGCCCCGACGACGCGTACGGGCGAGTCCCGGATCGACGCGTACCTGTGGGTGAAACCGCCGGGGGAGTCCGACGGCTGTTCGGCGGAGGCGGGGGAGTTCAGCCCGGAGTACGCGTACGCACTCGCGACGGGCTGAAGCCGGCCCGGCGCGACACCGCCGACGCAGGGTCAGGACCGTTTCCCGCAGGTCAGTCACCCGTACGCGAGGATGAACGTTTTGGCCAACGGGGATTGATTCGGCTAGAAAGGTCCTTTTGCGTCATCGTTCCGCGGGGGTGCGCGCGTACGCCCGCCGAGGGCGCCGACGGGCGACGGGTGTGCGGCGGTGCCCGGCGAAGGCACGGGCACGAGCCCGTCACCGCGCGGAGCCGTGACACGAGCTGAGGAGTGATCATGGCGGGCTTCGGCTGGAAGCTGCACGGCGACGGGAAGCATCTGCGGCCGGGGGAGGTCGTGAAGCCCGGTGAGCGGCTGACCTGGGGCCGGACGGTCGGGCTCGGGGCCCAGCACGTGGTCTCCATGATCGGCGCGTGCTTCGTCGCGCCGGTCCTGATGGGCCTGGACGCCAACCTCGCCGTCATGGCGTCCGGTGTCGCCACCATCCTGTTCCTGCTCGTCACCCGGGGCCGTATCCCCAGCTACCTGGGGAGCAGCCTGTCGTTCGTCGGCGTCGCCGCCGTGATCGCGACGCAGGGCGGCGACGCCTCGACCCTCACCGGCGCGCTGCTGGTGGTCGGAGCCGTGCTCTTCCTCTGCGGGGCGGTGGTGCGCGCACTCGGCGCGCGGATCATCCACATGGTGCTGCCGCCGGTGGTCACCGGCGCGGTGGTCATGCTCATCGGCTTCAACCTCGCCCCGGTGACGGCCGGCACCTACTGGCCCCAGGACCAGTGGACCGCGCTCGCCACCATGGCCTTCACCGGGTTCGCCCTGGTCGTCCTGCGCGGATTCTGGTCCCGCATCGCGATCTTCCTCGGGCTCGCCTTCGGCTACGTCCTCTCCTGGGTGCTCGACCGGATCTTCGGCCGCATCCACTCCCCGGCGGGCGGTACCGAGTCCGTGGACCACTGGCGCCTCGACCTGTCCGGGGTCGGCGACGCGAGCTGGATCGGTCTGCCGGACCTCCACGCCCCGAGCTTCTCCGGATCGGCGATCCTGGTCGCCCTGCCCGTGGTCATCGCCCTCATCGCGGAGAACGCGGGACACGTCAAGGCCGTCGGCGAGATGACCGGCGACCCGCTGGACGACCAGCTCGGCACGGCGATCATGGCGGACGGCGCGGCGACCATGGTCGCGACCTCGGTGGGCGGTCCCGCCACCACCACGTACGCCGAGAACATCGGGGTGATGGCGGCGACCCGCGTCTACTCCACCGCCGCCTACTGGTGCGCGGCCGGCTTCGCGATCCTCTTCGGGCTCTGCCCCAAGTTCGGCGCCTTCGTCGCGGCGATCCCCGGCGGGGTCCTCGGCGGCATCACCGTCATCCTCTACGGCATGATCGGCCTGCTGGGCGCCCAGATCTGGGTCCGCTCCGGCGTCGACCTGGCCAACCCGCTGCACCTCGTGCCGGTGGCGGCCGGAGTCATCATCGGGATCGGCGGCGTCAGCCTGACCTTCACGGACAACTTCGAGCTGAGCGGCATCGCGCTGGGGACCTTGGTCGTGGTCCTCGGCTACCACGCCCTGCGGGCCCTGGCACCCGCCCACATGACCGGCGAACCTCCCCTGCGGGAGCCGGAGAACCCGGGGTACGACCGGGGCTGAGGCCGGGGTGAACGCCCGTCAGGCGGTGCCCGGCCCCCGCGATGCCGTGCAGGACGAATGCGGTGAGCATGTCGATCGCCTCGTCGTCTTCCGGCGTCCGGGCGCCGGGAAACGTCCTCCGCCAGAAGCGCGTTCCGCGAGAACGCGTCGAGCATTCCCCTCATGGCCGTGGCCACCAGGTCCCCTGCCCGGCGGGACCCTCCCCGCGCGCTCCATCTCGTGCAGGTGGTCACGGAGCACCGAGGGGGCCTCCAGCACGGCCTCCTTGCTCGGGAAGTGGTGGCAGCACGACCCCGCCGCGCGGCCGGCCCCCGCCGGGATGTCGCTGATCCTCGCGCCCAGGAAACCCTTTTCCGTGAAGATCTGGCGGGCCGCCTCCTTGAGCGCGGTCACGGTGCGGGCCGCCCGTTCCTTGCGGCTGTCGCCGGTGGCTCGGGCTCGCACCGGGGTGGCCGGTGTGCCGGCGGGGGCGTGGCCGTCATGAGGGCACCCTCGTGGTCCGGGCCTGGAGTCGGCGACGGGCGCTCCGGGCGGACGCGCGCGGAACGGGACTCACCCCTATGAGGGCAGCTGAGGGCAGCTGCTGCGCGACGGTGCGGGAAGCCATGACGGTTCCGCAGGCGATCTGCCGCTTCGACTTCGGCAACGCCGTCAAGAAGGCCTTCCTCACCGGGGGGTTCAAGAAGATCGGCATCAAGCGCATCCAGTGGAGCAGCTTGCCGAGCGTGAGGTCCGTGTCCCGGGAGAAGCGGGAGAAGTGGCCGGCGGACATCGAGTCCCCTTTCGCCGGGCTCACCCGAGGAAGGCGCCGGGCGCGTCGTCCCCGAACGCCTGCGGGGCTCACCGCTACGGACGATGATGGACCCCACCACGACAGAACGGCGGACGGCGGAGTCATGACCGGGAAGAGCGGATCACCGGCGACCGGGCATTCCGGGCCCGCGATCGGCATGGACAGGGCGAAGATCCTCGCCCGTCGCTTCGCCGCCCACGGACTGGACCGTTCCTCCGGCACGCCCGACCTCGGCGAACTGGGTGTGCTCGGGGTGCAGGACACCCCGGCAGGATCGGCGCGGCTCGCCCTGGCCGCGCGCGGGGTCCCGCCCGACGGTCTGGAGCGGGTCTGGACGTTCCGGGGTGCCCCGCACCTGCACCGGGCGGACGCGCTGCCCGCGCTGGCCGCCGCGCTCTGGCCGCTGGACGACGCCGACGCGGAGGCCCGCATCCGTACGACGGCCATCAAGGAGGGCGCGAAGCTCGGGCTGCGCGCCTTCCGGACCACCGCCGAGGCACTCCGGACCGTGGTGACCGGGCCGAAGCCCAAAGGGGTGGTCAGCGGGGAGGTGAGCGCGCTGGTGGACCCCTCGCTCACCTTCGACTGCGCCACCTGCGGGTCACGGCACGTCTCCGGCCTCCTCTTCCAGCAGGCCGGGCTCTTCGGCGGGGTGCGCGTCACCTCCGGGGGCGGTACGACGCTCTCCCCGCTGGAACCGGGGTTCGCGCTCCCGGAGGCCGCACACGGTACCGACGCCCTGGTCCGCGCCTACCTGCACCTGCACGGCCCGGCCGGCCCGGCCGAGGTGGCGAAGTACCTCGGTGTGCGCACCCCGGTCGTCCGGGCGGTCTGGCCCGAAGGTCTGCTGGAGGTCGAGGTGACCGGCGAGGGCGGCGGGGGGCGTACCGCCTGGCTGGCCGGTCCGGACACCGGCCCGCCCGAGCCCGGCCCCGGCACGACGGTACGGCTGCTGCCGCCGGGCGACCCGTTCCTCCAGGGCCGTGACCGGGAGCTCCTCGTCCCCGACGAGGGCCGTCGCAAGGAGGTCTGGCGGGCGATCGGCGGGGCGGGCGTGCTGCTGGTCGGCGCCGAGCCCGCGGGGACCTGGCGGGCCAAGGCGGCGGGACGCGCGGTCGCGATCACCGTCGCGCCGTTCGCCCCGCTCACCGCCCCGGTGCGCCGGGCCCTGGAGGCGGAGGCCGGGGTGGTGGCCGCCGCACGAGGCGCCGACGAGGCCCGCCTGCACCTGGTCTGACGGTTCCGGACGCCCCGGCGGCTTCCTCGGTCAGCCCTCCGAAGGGCTCTTCGCCACCACACCACCCGGTACGGGCACCGAGCCGGCGACCTTGCGGTCGGCTCCCCGCAGCACACCGGCCCCGAGCACCAGGCCGAAGGCGAGCACCGTCACCAGGCCGAACGACACGACCAGCGAGGTCGCCTCCGCGAGCGAACCGATCGCGGACGGGGCGATCAGCCCCGAGGTGTAGGTGATGGTGGCGACACCGGCGATGGCCTGGCTCGGGTTCGGACCGCTGCGCCCGGCCGCCGCGAAGGCCAGCGGGACGACGACCGCCACCCCGAGGCCGATCAGCCCGAAGCCGCACAGGACGCCCACCACTCCGGGGGAGAGGACCACCAGAACCCCGCCCGCCGTGGCGAGCACTCCACCCGCCCGGACCGACCTGACCGCACCGAAGCGGTCCACGATGCGGTCCCCGGCGAGCCGCGCCACCGTCATCATCAGCGCGAAGGCCGTGGTGGAGGCCGCCGCGAGACCCGCGGAGGAGTCGATGACGTCCCGCAGATAGACGGCCGACCAGTCCATGCTCGCGCCCTCGGCGAAGACGGCGCAGAAGCCGATCGCGCCGATCACCAGCGCCGACTTGGGCGGGAGGGTGAAGCGCGGCGGCGGCTCCTCGTCCGCCTCGCTGCGCAGATCCAGTACCCCCTGGCAGGCGAGGAGACCGAGCGCGGTCAGGGCCAGCGCGGCCAGGAGGTGGTGGAGGCGCGCGTCGGCGCCGATGTGGGCCGCCACCGTGCCCGCTGCCGAGCCGATCAGCGCACCGGCGCTCCACATGCCGTGCAGACCGGACATGATCGACCGGTCGAGGCGGTTCTCGACCTCCACGCCGAGCGCGTTCATCGCCACGTCGGACATACCGGCCGAGGCGCCGTAGACGAAGAGGCCCGCGCAGAGCGTCAGAAGGTTGGGGGCCAGCGAGGGCAGGACCAGCGCCAGCGTCCACAGCGCGAGCAGCCCGCGCAGCGCGTTCCGGGCGCCGAACCGGTGGCTGATCCGGCCGGCCAGCGGCATCGTGAGCGAGGCGCCGATCGCCGGGAAGGCCAGGGCGAGGCCCAACTGCCCGGCGCTGACCCCGGCGTGCTCCTGGATCCAGGGGACCCGGGTGGCGAAGCTGCCGGTGACGGCGCCGTGCACGGTGAACACCGCGGCGATCGCGTATCTGGCGCGTTTCACCTGCGCGGTGCCGAAGACGATCGCGGTCGAGTCCGATGACATTGCGAGGTTCCCTCCCCATATGGCGTCCGCAGAGCGGCCGGTGCTCCTGTCCCAGGATCGGGACGTAAACTATCAGGAACCTTGCCTGATAAAAAGCCCGCGTCGGAATGCGCGGCGGTGATCTGGAAGGATTCCGGCATGCCCGCCTCACCGAGCACCGCCCGGGCCATCAACGACCGGCTCGCCCTGCGTCTCCTCCAGCAGGACGGCCCCTTGACGGCCACCCAGCTCAAAACGTCGACCGGGCTCTCCCGCCCGACCGTCGCCGACCTGGTCGAACGGCTGCAGGAAGCCGGTCTCATCGAGGTCGTCGGCGAAGCCGGCGCCGAACGCCGGGGCCCGAACGCCCGGTTGTACGGAATCGTCGCGGACCGCGCCCACCTCGCGGCGCTCGACGTCCGTACCGGCAGCGTCTCCGTGATCGTCGCCGACCTCCTCGGCCGGACGCTCGCCGAGGCCAGCGTGCCGATCGGCAGCGACACCGGCACCGCGCCCGCCGTCGAGCGGGCGGTCGCCCTGCTGGAACGCACCGCCCGTGAGGCGGGCGACGCCCCGCTGCACAGCGTCGGCATCGGAGCCCCCGGGCTGATCGACCCCGCCACCGGCGAACTCCGCGTCACCATCGGACTGCCCGCCTGGCACCGGGAGTTGGTGACCTCCCTCCAGCGACGGCTGCCCGCCAGGGTCCTCGTGGAGAACGAGACCAACCTCGCCGCCGTCGCCGAACACCGCGTCGGAGCCGCCCGCGACCGGCCGACCTTCGCCCTCTTCTGGCTCGGCCACGCCATCGGCGCCGCCCTCATGCTCGACGGGACCCTGCGCCGGGGCGCCTCCGGCGGCGCGGGGGAGATCGGCTTCATGCCCGTACCCGGCGCGGTCGGCGCCCTCTCGGCCGACACCTGCGAAGGCGGCTTCCACTCGCTCGTCGGCTCCGAGGCCATCTGCGCGCTCGCCGCCTCCCACGGCATGGAGCCCCCGCGGACCCGCCCCGACGCTGACGGCGGGGAACCCCCGTGCGCGGTCTCCGGCGCCGAGCAGGGGTACGCCGCCGCCGAGTACGTCCGCGAGGCCCTCGCCGGAGCGGCGGGCGGCGAGGCGTTCCTCGGTGCCCTCGCCCACCGCGTCGCCCTCGGTGCCGCCTCCGTCGTCTCGGTCCTGGACCCCGGCTGCCTGGTGCTCGCCGGCGAAGTGGGCCACGCCGGGGGGACCGGACTCGCGGCCCTGGTCGAGGAGCGGCTCGCCCTGATGTCGCCGCTGCGCACCGAGGTCCGGGCGGGCGAACTGGGCGGCACCGCGATCCTGCGCGGCGCGCTCTTCACCGCCCGGGAAGCGGCCCAGGACGCGCTCTTCGCCCCGGCTGCCCCCTGACGCGAGGCGGCGCCGGACGGGCCTCGTGCGGTGCATCGCGCCTCGTCACGGAACGTGCGCTGTGAGCCAGCGCACAGCTACCCCCCTGCTGGCCGGAAGCAACTCGTGGCAGACTGTTGGGGTACCAGCAGCAGCGCACTCCGGGGTCGGTGTAATTCCGAACCGGCGGTTATAGTCCGCGACCCGTCCGCATCCAGCGGCCGGTTGACCAGGTGAGATTCCTGGACCGACGGTGAAAGTCCGGATGGGAGGCAGTGCGCGGCGGGCCGTCATGGGTACGCCGCCGTGGGCGGACGCGTGTTCCGGAGAGTTCCGGGCAGCGCGTCCGGTTTTCCCGCGGTCCCGGCGCCGACCCCTGTGCGTTCCGCTTCCTCTGTCGTCATCGACAGGCCCCGGAGTCCGTGCCCGAAGAGGCAGGAGGACCCGGTGGCAACCGCAGCCGACATCACCGCCATGCGCCGAGCGATCGCACTCGCCGCACGCGGACTCGGCTCCACCAGCCCCAACCCGGTCGTCGGATGCGTGATCACCGACGCCGCCGGAGCCCCGGCCGGTGAAGGCTTCCACCAGCGGGCAGGCGGCCCGCACGCCGAGATCCACGCCCTGCGCGAGGCCGGGGAACGGGCTCGTGGCGGCACCGCCTACGTCACCCTCGAACCCTGCAACCACACGGGACGCACCGGTCCCTGCGCACAGGCGCTGATCGACGCGGGCGTCGCCCGCGTCGTCCACGCCGTCGGCGACCCGAACCCCCAGGCCACCGGAGGTGCCGAGACCCTGCGCGCCGCCGGGGTCCAGGTCGGGAGCGGGCTCCTCGCCGCCGAGGCCGAGGCCGGCAACACCGCCTGGCTCACCTCGGTGCGCCGCGGACGCCCGTACGTCCTCTGGAAGTACGCCGCCACCCTCGACGGCCGGATCGCCGCCGCCGACGGCACCAGCCGCTGGATCACCTCGCCCGAGTCCCGCGCCGACGTGCACCGGCTGCGCGCCGAGGCCGACGCCGTGATCGTCGGCTCCGGCACCGCCCGCACCGACGACCCGCAGCTCGGCGCCCGGGGCGTCGAGGGGGCCACTCAGCCGCTCCGCGTCGTCGTGGACACCACGGCCACCGCCGTACGCCCCGGCGCCCGGGTCCTCGACGCCACCGCGCCGACCCTGGTCGCGGTCGCCGAGGACGCAGACGCCCACCATTTGCCCGAGGAGAAGGTGCTCCGGCTGCCCCGCTCCACCACCGGCACCGGCCTGGACGTCACCGCCCTCCTCGCGGCCCTCCACGAGCGGT
Source organism: Streptomyces sp. NBC_00247 (assembly GCF_036188265.1). Classification (NCBI taxonomy): domain Bacteria; kingdom Bacillati; phylum Actinomycetota; class Actinomycetes; order Kitasatosporales; family Streptomycetaceae; genus Streptomyces; species Streptomyces sp. NBC_00247. The sequence goes on from NZ_CP108093.1 coordinate 6,212,100, forward strand.
CCGTGCGCTCCGTACTCCTCGAAGGCGGCCCCACCCTGGCGGGTGCCTTCGTCGCCGCCGGGGCCGTCGACCGGGTCGTCGGCTACCTCGCTCCGGTCCTTCTCGGCGCCGGCCCCGCCGCGCTCGGCGACGCCGGAATCTCCACGATCGCGCGGGCGTTGCGGCTCGATGTGACCGAGACCGCGCACATCGGCCCCGATTTCCGCATCACCGCCGTACCCACCGCCGCCGCCAACTCCACCGCTCGGAAGGGAAACTAGTGTTCACCGGAATTGTCGAAGAACTGGGTGAGGTCACCGCCGTCGAGGTACTCGACGACGCCTCCCGCTTCCGGCTGCGCGGCCCCGTCGTCACCGAGGGCGCCAAGCACGGCGATTCGATCGCCGTCAACGGCGTGTGCCTGACGGTCGTGGAGACCGGTGAGAACGAGTTCACCGCCGACGTCATGGCCGAGACGCTGAAGCGCTCCAGCCTCGGAGCCCTCACCGCCGGCTCCCGGGTCAACCTGGAGCGGCCGATGGCGCTCGGCGGCCGGCTCGGCGGCCACATCGTGCAGGGGCACGTGGACGGCACCGGACACATCGTCTCCCGCACCCCCTCGGAGAACTGGGAGATCGTCAAGGTCTCGCTGCCCGCCGAACTGACCCGGTACGTGGTGGAGAAGGGCTCGATCACCGTCGACGGAGTGAGCCTCACCGTCGTCGACGCGGGCAGGGACCACTTCACCATCAGCCTCATCCCCACCACCCTCGCGCTGACCACGCTCGGCCTCAAGCAGCCCGGCGACCCGGTCAACCTGGAGGTGGACGTCATCGCCAAGTACGTCGAGCGGCTGCTCGGCGACCGCACCGCCAACCCGGGCGACACCTACCTCCGCAACCAGAGCGACACCGACGAGGAGAGCGCGAAGTGAACGTGGCCGACTGGCTCAACTCCGAGGCGTTCACCGTCCTCGACCAGCACATCAAGTGGTCGGACATGATCGGCAACACGATCGGTCTGATAGCCCTGGCCCTCGGCTGGAAGCGGTCCGTGCTGACCTGGCCCGCGCAGCTCCTGTCCGGCGCCATCCTGCTCTTCGCCTTCGCCTCCGCCCACCTGTCGGGCAGCGCGGGCAAGCAGGTCGTGGTCATCGTCGTCTCCCTGCTCGGCTGGTACTCCTGGACCCGCGGCAGGCAGCAGGCGCAGGACGGCTCCATAGCCGTACGGTTCGCCACCTGGCGCGAACGCGGCGTACTGCTCGCGGGCGCGGTCGTCGGTACCCTCGCCGTCGGCGGCCTGTTCACCGCCTTCCCCGAACTCTCCTGGGACCCGTGGCCGGACGCGTACGTCTTCGTCGGCACCGTCGTCGCGATGTACGCCCAGGCGCGCGGCATGGTCGAGTTCTGGTTCGCCTGGCTGCTGGTCGACCTGGTCGGCGTCCCGCTGAACTTCGCCAACGGCTTCGCCTTCTCCGGCTTCGTCTACGTCATCTACGGCGCCCTGGTCCTGTGGGGCATGCGCGACTGGTGGCTGCGTACCCGCACCCCCGGTCTGGAAGGAGCCACGGCATGACAGCCCAGCCCCCCACCCCGACGCCCCACGACCGTGAACTCGCGCTCGACCCCGTCGAGCAGGCGATCCGTGACATCGCCGCCGGCCGCCCCGTTGTGGTCGTCGACGACGAGGACCGCGAGAACGAGGGCGACCTCGTCATCGCCGCCGAGAAGGCCACGCCCGAAGTCATCGCGTTCATGATGAGCGAGTGCCGCGGCCTGATCTGCGCTCCCATGGAGGCCGACGAGCTCGACCGGCTCGAACTCCCGCAGATGGTCCAGCACAACACCGAGTCGATGAGGACCGCCTTCACGGTCTCGGTGGACGCCTCCGCCGCGTACGGCGTCACCACCGGCATCTCCGCCGCCGACCGGGCCACCACCCTGCGGATGCTCGCGGGCGGCACGGCCGGCCCCGGCGACTTCGTCCGGCCCGGCCACGTCTTCCCGCTGCGCGCCCGCGCCGGCGGCGTACTCGTCCGCAACGGCCACACCGAGGCCGCCGTCGACCTCGCCCGGCTCGCCGGGCTGCGCCCGGCCGGCGCGATCGTCGAGATCGCGGGCGAGGACGGTGTCATGCTGCGACTGCCCGAACTCGTCCCGTTCGCCCGCAAGCACGGCCTCACGATCATCTCCATCGAGGACCTGATCGCCTACCGCCGCAGCGCGGAACCGACCGTCCGGCGCGAGGCCGAGGTACGGCTGCCGACCGCCTTCGGCGACTTCACCGCGTACGGCTACCGCTCCGTGACCGACGGCGTCGAACACGTCGCCCTGGTGCACGGGGACATCGGCGACGGCGAGGACGTCCTCGTCCGCATCCACTCCGAGTGCCTGACCGGCGACATCTTCCAGTCCCAGCGCTGCGACTGCGGCCCCCAGCTCCAGGCATCCATGGAGCGGGTGACCGGCGAGGGCCGGGGCGTCGTCGTCTACCTCCGCGGCCACGAGGGCCGGGGCATCGGCCTGCTCCAGAAGCTGCGCGCGTACGAACTCCAGGAGCGCGGCTCCGACACCCTCGACGCCAACCTGGAGCTCGGCCTGCCCGCCGACGCCCGCGACTACGCCGCCGGCGCCCGGATACTGCGGGACCTCGGGGTGCACAGCCTCCGGCTGATGACCAACAACCCCGACAAGACCGCCGCCGTCGTCCGGCACGGCCTCGTCGTCAACGGCCGCGAGCCGATGCCCGTCCAGGCCGGCGAGCACAACCTGCGCTACCTGCGCACCAAGCGCGACCGGATGGGGCACGACCTGCCGTGGCTCGACGGCGTACCCGCCTCGACCTGCGGCAACCAGTGACCCGTCAGACCCCCGACAGACCGACACAGCGACAAGAACGGTAGGAGAGAACATGAGCGGCAAGGGCGCACCCGAACTGTCCGTGAGCAACTGCGAGGACCTCCGTGTGGCGGTCGTCGCCGCACAGTGGCACGAGAAGGTCATGGACGGACTCGTCGACGGCGCCCTGCGCGCGCTCGGCGAACTCGGCATCCAGGAACCCACCCTGCTCCGCGTCCCGGGCAGCTTCGAACTGCCGGTCGTCGCGAAGGTCCTCGCCGGACGCGGCTACGACGCGGTCGTCGCCCTCGGCGTGATCATCCGCGGCGGCACCCCGCACTTCGAGTACGTCTCCCAGGGGGTCACCGCCGGACTCACCCAGGTCACCGTCGACACCGGCGTCCCCGTCGGATTCGGCGTCCTCACCTGCGACACCGAGGAGCAGGCGCTGGACCGGGCCGGCCTGGAAGGATCTTCCGAGGACAAGGGCCACGAAGCGGTCACCGCCGCCGTCGCCACCGCCACCACGCTGCGAACCGTCAGCGAACCCTGGCGCTGAGGGCGGGCGGCGACCCCGTATTCTAAGGACCATCATGGCCAACAAAACCTTCGAAGAACTCTTCGCCGAGCTGACGCTCAAGGCCGCGGACGGCGACCCCTCCACCTCGCGCACCGCCGAACTGGTGGGCAAGGGGGTCCATGCCATCGGCAAGAAGGTCGTCGAGGAGGCCGCCGAGGTCTGGATGGCCGCCGAGTACGAGGGCAAGGAAGCAGCGGCCGAGGAGATCTCGCAGCTGCTCTACCACGTCCAGGTGATGATGGTCGCTCGCGGGATCTCCCTCGACGACGTCTACTCCCACCTCTGAGCAGCCCCTCCGCGCCCCCGCTGAAGCCCCGCACGTCCGCACGCTCCTCCGCACAAAGGAAACCCGAGCTCATGCTGCGCATCGCCATCCCCAACAAGGGTTCACTCTCCGGGCCTGCGATGGCGATGCTCCATGAGGCCGGATACCAGCAGCGCAAGGAGTCGAAGGAACTCGTTCTCGTCGACCCCGTCAACGAGGTCGAGTTCTTCTACCTGCGTCCCCGGGACATCGCGATCTACGTGAGCTCCGGCCGTCTCGACATCGGCATCACCGGCCGCGACCTGCTGCTCGACTCCGGGGCCGACGCCGAGGAGATCCTCCAGCTCGGCTTCGCCCGCTCGACCTTCCGGTACGCCACCAGGCCCGGTACCGCCGAGGGCCCGAAGGACTTCGACGGCATGACGATCGCCACCTCCTACGAGGGCATCGTCGCCAAGCACCTCGCCGACAACGGCGTCAGCGCCTCCGTCGTCCACCTCGACGGGGCGGTCGAGACCGCCATCGAACTCGGGGTCGCCCAGATCATCGCCGACGTCGTGGAGACCGGCACCAGCCTGCGCAACGCCGGGCTGGAGGTGATCGGCGAGCCGATCATGAAGTCCGAGGCCGTCGTCATCCGCCGCACCGGAGCCGACGCCGAGGAGCCCAAGGTCCAGCAGTTCCTCCGCCGTCTCCAGGGCGTCCTGGTCGCCCGGACGTACGTGATGATGGACTACGACTGCCGCGTCGAGCACCTGGAGCGCGCGGTCGCCCTCACCCCGGGCCTGGAATCTCCGACCGTCTCCCCGCTGCACCACGAGGGCTGGGTCGCCGTCCGCTCGATGGTCGCCTCCCGCGAGGCGCAGCGGATCATGGACGACCTGTACGAGCTCGGCGCCCGCGCCATCCTGACCACGGCGATCCACGCCTGCCGGCTCTGACGGGACCGCACCCCCCAGTAGAGGACCGAAGCACCTGATGTCCGCCCCAGCTCCCCGGACCGAAGCCCCCGTTCTCCCGGTCACGTTCCGGCCGGGACTCACCCGGCTGGTCCTGCTCACCATCGCCCTGGCGCTCTTCGCCGTCATCACCGCCGTGGCGCTGATGCTGGAGAGCCTCGGTCCGGGGGACCGGGTCACCTTCATCCTCTGCGCGGCGCTCTTCGCCGGGGTGCTGGTCCTGCTCGCCCGGCCGAAGATCGTCGCCGACGAGGACGGGCTGACTGTCGTCAATGTCACCCGGACCCGGCGGCTCGCCTGGGAGCAGGTCCTCCAGGTCAACCTGAGGGTCGGCGATCCCTGGCTCTTCCTCGGCCTCAGCGACGGCACCAGCCTGCCCGCTCTCGGTATCCAGCCCGGTCTCTCCAAGCAGAGGGCCGTACGGGACGCCGGAGAACTGCGCCGGCTCGTCGCGGCACGCTCCAGCGGCGTCGAAGCCGACTGACGGCCCGTGGCCCGGCGGGAATCCAGGCCCGCGCGCACGGGCCGGCGCGGGGGCGCCCGGCCGATGGCCGTGAGCCCCTGCCCGGACACACCGATTCTTGACTACTCTGGGGTTCGGCGGCGCCGAGTGGCGCCCCGCCCCGCCCAGACGGTCCGCAGACCGGCGGGGCTTTTCCTGCGACCCGAGGAGTGACTCCTTCCAGCAATGGACGGATCGTCCGGTAGTACCTGCGCCGCCCCTTCCCCGGAGGCGGCGGCATGACCACCCCCCTGCTGCTGCTCATCGCGGCATTCCTTCTCATCCTGGCCAACGGCTTCTTCGTGGCGGCCGAATTCGGCCTCGTCACCGTCGAGAGGCCCGAGGCCGAACGCGCCGCCGAGGAAGGTGACCGGCGCGCGCGCACGGTCGTCGACGCGCTGCGCGAACTCTCCTTCCAGCTGTCCGGCACCCAGCTGGGCATCACCATCACCTCGCTGGTCGTCGGCATGCTCGCCGAACCCGCGCTCGCCCAGCTCTTCACCGGACCGCTCACCGCCACCGGCCTGCCCTCCGGGGCCGTACCCACCATCAGCGTGGTGATCGGCATGCTGCTCGCCTCCGCCGTGCAGATGGTCATCGGCGAGCTGGTGCCCAAGAACTGGGCCGTCTCCAAGCCCCTCCAGGTGGCCCGGTTCGTCGCCGGACCCCAGCACCGCTTCACCATGGCGTTCCGCCCGGTGATCACGGCGCTGAACACGCTCGCCAACCGGCTGGTCCGGCTGCTGGGCGTCGAGCCCACCGACGAACTCGCCTCCGCCCGCACCCCGGGCGAGCTGGTCTCGCTGGCCCGGCACTCCGCGGAGGCCGGCACCCTGGAACAGGACACCGCCGACCTCTTCGTACGGACCCTGTCGCTCGGCGGTCTCACCGCCCAGCACGTCATGACCCCCCGGGTCCGGGTCAGCGCCCTCCAGTCCACCGCCACCGCGGCCGACGTCCTCAACCTGACCCGCGCCACCGGCCTCTCCCGCTTCCCGGTCTACCGGGAACGCATCGACGAGGTCGTCGGCATGGTCCACCTCAAGGACGCCCTCGCGGTCCCGGCCGCCGACCGGCTGCGCACCCCGGCCGGCCGGATCGCCGTCCCGCCGCTGCTGGTCCCCGAGTCCCTGCCCGTCGAACAACTGCTCCAGCGGCTCCGCAACGAGCAGCCGATAGCCGTCGTCGTCGACGAGTACGGCGGTACCGCCGGTGTCGTCACGCTGGAGGACATCATCGAGGAACTCGTCGGCGAGGTCCGCGACGAGCACGACGCCGAAGGCGCCGACCGGCCCGAGCTGGTCCCCGTCACCGGCGAGGACGGCCGTCCCGCCTGGGACGCGGACGGCAGCTGCCGAGTCCTCAGCCTCCGCCGGATAGGCCTCGACGTACCCGACGGCCCGTACGAGACCGTCGCCGGACTCGTCGCCGACCTCCTCGGGCGCATCCCCGCCCCCGGTGACCGCACCCAACTGCCCGGCTGGCGGATCTCCGTCCGCCAGGTCGGCCACTACCGGGCCGAGCAGGTCCGCTTCGTCCGCACCTCGGACGTGTCCGGACAGCCGGGCGGCACGGACCGTCCGGATGACGCCCTGGACGGCGCCCGCCCCACGGCCCCGGGCCGCACCTTGCAGGAGGCCTCCCGATGAGCCTGGTCCAGCTGTTCTTCGCCGGACTCCTCGTCCTCGCGAACGGCTTCTTCGTCGGCGCCGAGTTCGCACTCGTCTCGGTCCGCCGCAGCCAGGTCGAACCGCTCGCCGCGAGCGGATCGGCCCGCGCCCGTCAGGTGCTGTACGGCCTGGAGAACCTCCCGCAGATGATGGCCGCCGCACAGTTCGGCATCACCGTCTGCTCGCTCACCCTGGGCGCCGTCGCCGAACCGACCGTCGCCCACCTCCTGGAACCCGTCTTCCACGCGGCCCACGTGCCCGAAGGGTTCGTCCACCCGCTCGGCTACGCCCTCGCCCTCGTCTCCGTGGTCGTCCTCCACCTCGTCATCGGTGAGATGGTCCCGAAGAACCTGGCGATGGCCGCCCCGGAGAAGACGGCCCTCTGGCTCAGCCCCGCCCTGGTGGGCTTCGCCCGGCTCTTCCGCCCGGTCACCGCCGCGCTCGGCGCCTGCGCCAAGCTGGTGCTGAAGCTCTTCCGGGTCGAGCCCAAGGACGAGGTCGAAGCCGTCTTCACCAGCGAGCAGCTGAACCGGCTCGTGGAGGACTCCGGCCAGGCCGGGCTCCTGGAGCCCGAGGCACAGGAACGCCTGGAGGACGCACTCGAACTCGGCAGCAGGCCCGTCACCGACGTGCTCCTGGAGAACGGTTCGCTGGTGACGGTCGACCCGTCCGTCACCCCGCGCCGGGTCGAGGAACTCACCGTACGGACCGGATTCTCACGTTTCCCGGTCCGTGCCGAGCGCGGTGGCCCGTTCATGGGCTACCTGCACGTCAAGGACGTCCTCGACCTGGAGGACGGCGAGCGTGCCGTCCCCCAGCACGTCTGGCGCCCGATGGCGACCGTACGGGCCGAACTCCCGCTGGACGACGCCCTCACCGTGATGCGCCGGGCCGCGACCCACCTGGCGCAGGTCGCCGACGCCCAGGGCAAGGTCCTCGGACTCGTCGCCCTGGAGGACGTGCTGGAAACGCTGGTCGGCGAGGTCCGCGACCCCGCCCACCGCGTCTCGGTGCCGCGCCGGACGGTCGACGTCCCCCCGGAGCACCACCCGCACGAGCCGAAGGCCATGGCCGACATCGGCTGAGGACGGCCCTTCCGCCACGCACGGGCCCGTCCGGCGACTGCCGGGCGGGCCCGCGCGTGCGTACCGGGCGGCCTTCAGGCGCCGGGTGCCTCCGTCTGGCCGCGACCCACCGGCCCCCGGCCGGAGAGCACCTCGCCGTACGCCTGCATCAGGTCCGCCAGCCGCAGCGTCGCCAGGTCGGCACGCCCCGGCGGCGTCGCGTATCCGGAGAGCCGCAGGTCCCGGTAGGCGCAGCTCTTCTCGTACAGCGTGCGCAGGAAGCGGCCGTTGCCCAGCTCGTCGATCCACCCCTGGTCGACCACATGACCGCTGATGCTGCGGAGTTCGTCCAGGGCCTCCTCGTCCCAGAGGTCACCGTTGGCGGCGGCCAGCACCCCGCCGATCGCGGTGAGTTCGAGCGGACGGTAGCTCGGGAAGTCGACCCGGCTGGTGAAACGCGAGGAGAGGCCCGGGTTGGTGGCCAGCAGCCGGTCCATGCCCTCCGGATAGCCGGCGAGGATGACCACCAGATGGTCCCGGTTGTCCTCCGCCCGCTTCAGCAGGACCTGGAGCGCCTCGTCACCGTACGCGTCGCCCTTGCTGTAACCGGAGTTGGCGAGGCTGTACGCCTCGTCGACGAAGAGCACACCGCCCAGCGCCGAGTCGATCAGCTCATTCGCCTTGACGGCGGTCTGGCCGAGGAACTCGCCCACCAGATCAGAGCGTTGGGCCTCCACCAGGTGATCGCCGCCGAGGAGGCCCAGGGCGTAGAAGACCCGGCCCAGGATGCGGGCGACCGTCGTCTTCCCGGTGCCCGAGGGGCCGGAGAACACGAAGTGCCGCTTGGGCGGCTGGACGGGAAGCCCCTGCTCGGCCCGGAGCCGCGCCATGTTCAGCTGCGCGGAGAGCGCTTTGACCTGCCGCTTGACCGGATCGAGCCCGACCATCCGCTCCAGCTCGGCGAGCGCCTCGGCCAACAGCGCGGGATCGCTCGGACCGGCGGGCAGCACCGGACGCCCCGCACGTCCGGACCCGGCCCGCTTGACGCGCGCGCCCTCCGGGGCGGTCGTGACCACGGGGGCGGCCGGGCCGAGCGGATCGCCGCCCAGCCACGGGTCGCGGCCGTCCACCAGATCCGTGCCGAGCAGCGCGTCACCGTCCGGCTGGGACCCGGCGCCCGCCTCGTCCGCGCCGTAGCCGCTCAGGGCGGCCGTGGCGAGCCCGCCGGGATCGTCGAACCCGTCGTGATCGGTGATGGCCGCGAGCCTGGCCGAGGTGTCCATGAACGAGGGGTCCACCCGGTGCACCGCACGGTAGAGAGGCAGCGCCGCGGCGCTGCGCCCCGTCCCCTCGTGCGCCCGCGCCAGCCAGTACCGCAGCTCCTTGCGCTGCGGCTGCTCGCTGCGACAGCGCATCAGCGCCGCGGAGAGCAGGGGTTCGGCCTGCCCGTACATCTCCAGCCGGACCCGGGCCATCCCGCCGAAGAGCCGCGCCTCGATCCCGAGCAGCGGGTCGTCGACGAGCCGCTCGGTGTAACGGACCAGCTGCTCCCAGTCCTTGGCGAGATAGGCCCGGCACGCGTGCAGGAATCGCACCTGCGCGTCGGTGTCCACCGGGGGGAGACCCGCCAACGCGCGGTCCAGCTCCGGCACATGGCGGCCGTCCAGCCAGTGCGAGGCGTGCGCCAGCAGCAGATCGCGCGGCGACTCCAGCACCGGCTGCACCCACCAGCCGAGCCAGTACCAGGAGTTGAGTGTGCGTTTGTGCCGGGTACGCTGCTCGCCGAAGCGGTCGCGGTGCCGGTACATGCTCAGCAGGGCGGTGGTGGTGTCGATCCGCAGCGCGTGGAGGCCCAGCCAGGCGTCCGCCATGCCGGGATCCAGCCGCACCGCGGTCCGGAATTCCTCCTCGGCGTGCGGGTACGCGCCCATGGTGTAGGCGTCCACGCCCCGCAGCCAGGCCAGTTCGGCAGGGGCGTGCGCGCCCTGCGTGCCGATGTCCATCAGGTCCCCCACACGACTGTGCCCCAGGATGTCCCGCCCGCACAGCATGCCCACGGATGCGTTCCGAATCACCGTTTCGCGGGCGGGAATTGACCGAGCCCTCAGGCATCGTACCCATGCCGGAAAACCACCGGAACGGTGTCACTCGTGACGGACGGTGAAGGGGAGGGGTCGTGTGGTGTGCGCGGAGAGACGCTAAGGGCAGAACGAAGCCCCCGATCACGGGGGAACAACCGGGGGCCTCGCGTCCTGGATGGGCTCCGAAAAGCCGCACATTGAGAACGTAAGACCTGTAAGCCCCGCCGGTCAAGCCGAGTTGGAACATGCGCCTGGCGATTTCCGGCGGCTCAACCGGATGACCTGGCGCCTTCACCCTCCGTAATGCCGCACCCCCATGCCGAGGTCCCGTGAGGGCCCCTCAGCCACTCGTAACCATCGGACAACTGGCGTACCAGCGCATCCGCGTACGGCCGGGAGGGGTCCTCGGCGAAATGTTCGTCCTCCGCGGACGTCCAGCCGTCCCAGAACCCCGAGAGCGCCGGCCCGTCCCGTCGCCGGCCCCGCTCCCAGGAGAGCTCGCGGTCCAGCTCCATCCACCACAGCGCCGCCAATCGGGGCCGCAGGAACCGGCGTCCGGCCCCCACCCCCTCGACCAGCACCACCGGTGCGGGGTCCAGAGTCCGCTCCGGCCCGAAAGACCGCGCGGTCCAGTCGTACGGGGTGTAGCGCGCCCGCTGCCCGCGCGACAGCGGCAGCAGTACCTGCTCGTGGAGCCGGCCCGTCCAGGCGAACAGTTCCTCGTGGGTGGCCAGATCGTCCAGCCGGAGCAGCGGGGCGCCGCCCAGGGCGGCGGCGAGCCGGGTCGCCAGAGTGCTCTTCCCCGAGCCCGCGTGCCCGTCGATCGCCACGAGACGCACCGGGCCGAGGGAGGGGGAGAGGGAGAGGAGGCCACGGGCACGTCCGGCCAGGTCGTTCATGGCTCCAGGGTACGGCCCGCGTACCGGGCCCTCCCGGTCCGCCGCAGGTCACGCGCGTACCGGGCCCTGCCGGTGCGCCGCGGGTCACGCGTGTACCGGCGGCTCGGGCGGGGCGGTAGCGGTCCTGGGGTGTGCCGGCGGACCAGTCCAATGTTGCTCCGTCCGCGCGGGGTGAAGCACTGGCCCGGGGAGGTCGGGAACCGCGATAGTTGGCCACTGATCGACGTCGAACACGCACGCCGTACACGCGCTCCGCACCCGCTGTACACCCTCGTCCGCCAACGACTCGGGAGCCCCCATGACCGCCGGACCGCACAACCCCCTGACCGGACCGCACGACCCCGTGACCGGACCGCCCACCTCCACGACCGGACCGCACAACCGCAGGGCCGTTCTCGCCGCCCTCGCGGCCGTCGCCGCCGCCTCCGCGGTGGCCTCCACCGGACCCGCCTCCGCCACCCCCACCCCGTCGCGCCGCCCAGCGGTCCCCTTCAAGGCCCCGGACACCGCTGTGGACAACCACTTCTGGACGACGTACACGGACTGGCGCTCCGGCTCCGCCACCGGAACGCGGGCGGTCGCCGGCCGCAGGCCCGGCCTGGTCATCGCCGTCCCCGCCGGAACTGCCGATTACACCGACCCGCACACCGGAACGAGCGCCGCGTGGGAGTACGCCACCTGGACCTCCCCGGTCCACCGCAGTGCCGTACCGGCCACCGAGGTCATCGCCTCCTGGAACGCCGACACCCCGGCCGGCACCTGGATCCAGATCGAACTGCTGGGCCGCTACTCGGACGGCACCGACACCCCCTGGTACGTGATGGGCCGCTGGGCCGCGGGCGACCAGGACATCCGCCGCACCTCGGTGGACGACCAGAGCGACGGGAAGAGCTCCATCTGGACCGACACCTTCTCCGTCGACGACGCGGCGAGCGGCCTGCGCCTGACGCACTACCGGCTCCGCCTCACCCTCCACCGCAAGCCCGGTACCCGCCTCACCCCGACGGTGTGGCGCGTCGGCGCGATGGCCTCCGACATCCCGGACCGCTTCACCGTCCCCGCGAGCACCCCCGGCGAGGGCCGGGGCCACGAACTCGCGGTGCCGCGCTACTCGCAGAACCTCCACGCGGGGCAGTACCCCGAGTACGACAACGGCGGCGAGGCGTGGTGCAGCCCCACCTCCTCGCAGATGATCATCGAGTACTGGGGCCGCAAGCCCACGGCCGAGCAGCTCGCCTGGGTCAAGCCCGGCCTCCCCGACCCCCAGGTCTGCCACGCGGCGCGTTACACCTTCGACTACCAGTACGAAGGCTGCGGCAACTGGCCCTTCAACGCCGCCTACGCCGCCACCTACCGGGACATGTCCTCCACCGTGACCCGGCTCGGCTCCCTCACCGACGTGGAGACCCTCGTCCGGGCCGGTATCCCGGTCATCACCTCGCAGTCCTTCCTCAAGGAGGAGCTGACGGGAGCCGGGTACGGCACCTCGGGCCACCTGATGACGGTGATCGGCTTCACCGAGGGCGGCGACGTCATCGCCAACGACCCCGCCTCGAAGGACGACGACGCGGTGCGCCGCGTCTACGCGCGCGCGGAGTGGGAGCAGATCTGGCTGCGGACCAAGCGGTACGACGCGAGCGGCAACGTGCGCGGCGGTACGGGCGGGGTCTGCTACCTCTACTGGCCGACCACACCGACCGCGGCGCAGCACGGAGTGCTGAGGTCGCTCGGACTGGTGTGAGTGTGGGAGGTCGCACGGATGCTTCGACGGCGTGACGGCGTGACGGCGTGACGGCGTGAGGGCGTGACGGCAGCGTTCGCATCCGTCCCGCGTGAGGTGGCCTCACTGATCCGCCGTCACCTTGGCCGAGCGGTGCCCGAGCCATCGGGACACCTCGTGAAGGGGGACACCGCTCGTCAAGGTGACGGCGGACCATGTGTGCCGGAGGCCGCGTGGATTGCAGTCGGGAGTCCACGTCGGTTGATCGCGCGGAGAGGACGGAGACTCGATATGACCCTTCCCGAGACCGCCCGGTTCACCTCCGCTCGCGCGGAGAGGACAATCGCCCTGTTCGGCCAAGTGCCGGGCGGGGCGGCTCACCTCCGCTCGCGCGGAGAGGACGCCGCCTCGGTCGACGCGAGCCAGCAGGGTGACGGCTCACCTCCGCTCGCGCGGAGAGGACCGGACCGGGGGCAACGAACGCCCCAACTGCTGCGGCTCACCTCCGCTCGCGCGGAGAGGACCAACGGGAAACGGGTCTCGGTCATGGTCAGCCCGGCTCACCTCCGCTCGCGCGGAGAGGACTTGCAGGGGGTGTCCGCGAGGGTCGCGTAGGTCGGCTCCCCTCCGCTCGCGCGGAGAGGACCGGGACAGCGGGCGGGCCACGTGGCGATTTACCGGCTCACCTCCGCTCGCGCGGAGAGGACTCCGCGTTGGCGGCGCGGTGCGCGTCGCGGAACGGCTCACCTCCGCTCGCGCGGAGAGGACCGCAGATCGAACAGCGTGCCTCGCTCGAACTGCGGCTCACCTCCGCTCGCGCGGAGAGGACGGTTGCTGGTCCGACTCGGGTTGCAGCTCGTACGGCTCACCTCCGCTCGCGCGGAGAGGACACGTCCTCGGCCGCGGGCCCGGAGGTAAGCATCGGCTCACCTCCGCTCGCGCGGAGAGGACAGAGTGTGCGCCCACACGCCGAGCGGGTAGCCCGGCTCACCTCCGCTCGCGCGGAGAGGACGACGAAATCCGCGTGTTGGTGGAACAGCGCCACGGCTCACCTCCGCTCGCGCGGAGAGGACTCCCGAATTGCTGACGCCGTGACGGGCCGAGACGGCTCACCTCCGCTCGCGCGGAGAGGACCGGTAGTCGGGCTCCGCCGCCGCCGCGCGCGCCGGCTCACCTCCGCTCGCGCGGAGAGGACCGGTAGTCGGGCTCCGCCGCCGCCGCGCGCGCCGGCTCACCTCCGCTCGCGCGGAGAGGACTCGATGAGCCGCTCGACGCTCGGTAGGACGTACGGCTCACCTCCGCTCGCGCGGAGAGGACTCAGGCCCGCCGTACGGGGGCCGCTACTTGGTCGGCTCACCTCCGCTCGCGCGGAGAGGACGTCATGTACGCCTTCTCCTGCGTCACGCCGAACGGCTCACCTCCGCTCGCGCGGAGAGGACGCGGTCAGCCGGAAGCCACAGCCCTTGAACGCCGGCTCACCTCCGCTCGCGCGGAGAGGACTGACCGTGGTCGAAGCGGTGGAAGGCAAAGACCGGCTCACCTCCGCTCGCGCGGAGAGGACGGGGAGATCCGGCCGCACGACCGACGCCTCTACGGCTCACCTCCGCTCGCGCGGAGAGGACGGGGAGATCCGGCCGCACGACCGACGCCTCTACGGCTCACCTCCGCTCGCGCGGAGAGGACACCCGGAGTGGCTTGCGCAGAAAGCCCCCCGGCGGCTCACCTCCGCTCGCGCGGAGAGGACCTTTTTGACCTGCGACGTTAGAGGGGGTTTGCCATTTCTTGACTCTCTCTGCAGCAGGCGATGAGGGTGAGCCCGTCGAAGTCGACGGGTTCGCGGCGGCGGGTGCCTGCGGTCCTGAGTTGGAAGCCTTGTTCGTTGTCGGCGGGGTGGGCGAGGACGGCGATGCCGTCGTCGGTGCTGGCGGCGACGGCGGCCCAGAGTTCGTCGCGGACTTTGGCGGAGACGGTGCCGACGTAGAGCTCGGGGGTGACTTCGAGGAGCCAGCGGGTGAGGGCGCCGCGTAGGTGGTCGGGGACGGCGGTGGCCGAGATGACGATCATCGAGGACATGGGTGGCTGTGCCCTTCGGGTGTGCGGGTCACAGGTTTTTGCCGTGGTTGATGCCGGCGGGTACGGAGCCGACCACGGGGTCCCACAGGTCGACGAGCTGCTCCTCGGGGTCGGGGCATTCGTAGGTGTGGTCGGGGTCGAGGAGTTGCTGGATGTCGGTGACGATGCGGGGGAGGAGCTGGAAGAGGCGCAGCTCGTGGCGGAAGGAGCGGCGGGCCTCGGCTTCGGGGTTGGTGGAGGCGTGGAGGGAGAAGGCGAGGGGGATGGTGAGTTCGGCTTTGTAGAGGTCGGCGATGTCGTAGACGAACGCCTGTTGGTTGCCGTTGTGGACGAAGCCGAGGGCGGGGGAGCAGCCGAGGGCGGTGATGGCGGCGTGGACGATGCCGTAGAGGCAGGTGTTGGCGGAGGACAGGGCGAGGTTGACGGGGTCCTGGCTGTCCCAGGAGTCGGGGTCGTAGGAGCGGCGGAAGCGGCCGATCTTGTACTGGCGGGCGAGGAGTTGGTAGAGGGTTTTGACGCGTTGGCCTTCCATGCCGCGGAGTTTGTCGAGGTTGGTGCCCTCGGTCGCGGTGCCGTCGCCGAAGCGGAGCTCGTACATGGCCTGGGCGATGGCGAGGCGGCGGGTGTCGTCGGTCCAGGCGCGGGTCTGGCGTTCGAGCCAGAGGGTGGTGAGGGATTCGGGGACGGCCGCGGAGTAGCAGCGCACCCCTCCTGACCCGGTGGTGACGACGGTGGTGCCGTTGCGGGCGAAGGTCGCCAGCGCACGGGAGGTGATGGAGGTGCCGGGGCCGAGCAGGACGCAGGAGAGCGCGGCGGTGGGGAGGTAGACGGTGTCGGTGCCGTGCTGCTCGCTGGTGACTTCGGCGCAGACTCCGGTGTCGTCCTGGTGGATGCGGACGATGTCGAGGTAGAGGAAGGACAGGGAGTCGGCGACCCGGGGGAGCATCGCGACGGTGGGGGCGGCGAGTTTGCGCCGGGCGCTGGACCCGGTGAGCGGTTTGGGGGCGGGGCGTGGGGTCACTGGGGCTGCCTCGCGGGGGCGATGCTGAGGAGCCCGCAGCCGTACGACTTGCCGCGCCCGATGCCGCCCAGGATCGCGGCACGGAGCAGGCCGGTGTCGATGATGGCTGCGGTGCCGTCGAACTGGGTGCGGGCGTGGCGGATGCGCTGGGGTGTGCCAGCGGCGGGGCGGCGTTCGCCTCGGACGGTGTCCAGGGGCTGGGCGTGGTGGGTGAGGGGTTTGAGGCCGCTCTGGTCGGCCTGGCGCAGCCACCATTCGTCGGCTGCCGTGCCGGTGAGGGGGACGACGGGCGGGAGGTTGTAGAGGGCGCGGGTGGTGGCCCCGGGTTTGCGGACGGGGCTGGCCGCGCACCGGTAGCGGACGGTGAGCCCGGGCCTGATCGCGTCGATCAGCGCGTCGAGGGGGCGGGTGAGGGTGGTGCCGTATCCGGCGGGGAGCCGGCCGGTGTCGGGTTCGTGGGCGGACTGGAGGAGCAGGTGCGGCCCGGTGGGGGTGTCCTCGGTACGGAAGAGGACGCCGAACCGGGCACGGGGGTCGGGGCCCGCGTCGGAGGGGAAGAGGCTCATGATGCGGCGGTGCATGCCGACGGGGTCGCCGAGGTCGCGACGGGCCTCCGGGGAGCGGGTGTCGGGGACGAGGCGGGTGAGCCAGAGCGTCATCGCCGGCTCCCTTCAGAAGTGTGGAGCAGGGTCTCGCAGTACTGCCCCAAGGCGTCGAGCTGACGTGCACCGAGTCCGGCGAACTGGGCGTGCGGCAGGAGCAGAGTGCGCCGGTAGAGGGGCCGGGCGCGGTAGCCGCGTCGGCTGGGGTGGTAGCTGACGGGCTGGTCGTTGAGCTCCGAGGAGGGGCGGGTGCCGTCCTCGTGGGTGGTACTGACCATGTGGGCCGGGGCAGGCAGGTGGGTCAGCGGGCGGTCGGCCAGGAACTCCACCGCCACGCCCTCCTGTTCCGGTTCTTGGTCCCGGTCCCGGTCCCGGTCCCGGTTCCGGGCCGGGCGGGCCGCGAGCGGCAGGTGGATGAGGTGGTGCAGGGCGTCGTCGCTCTGCCCGATCAGTACGGGGCCCTCGGGTGGGCAGGAGCGGCGGCCGAGGTGCAGGGACCACCGCGGGGCGTGCAGGGCCTGTGCGCACCGTTCGAGTAGCCCGTGGTCCTCGGCGGTGGCCTGGGGGGTGGTGAGGGCGACGGTGAACGCGGCGTCGGCGAGGTAGTGGCGGTGGGTGAGGAGCGTGCCGGTGTCGCCGGGGCGCTTCTTGCCCTCGGCGGTGGTCACCGTCTCTCTCCCGGACAGGCCGCCGCCGACGGTGTGCAGATCGCGCAGCAGGACCCCGGGCCGGTCGGTTCGCACGGTGAGCCGCAGCGTGGTGAGGTCGTGGATGGGCTGGTCGCGGTGGCGTCCCAGGGCGGAGGCGAGCATGCCGAGGACGCCGGAGCGGGTGGGGAAGGCGGCGGTGTCGCGTTCGTTGAAGTGGCTGTGCAGGCCCCAGGACTGCAGGGGGCCGGTCAGGCGGAGCAGCAGACCCGGCTCCGGTTCGGGGAGCGGCAGACTCACGCTTCGTCCCCGGTGCGCAGGGCCTCGTCGAGGGCCGCGTCGATGAGGGCGTCGAAGCCGGTGTGGTGGGTGCCGAGTGCGTCGAGGTCCTTGGCGTCGACGCCGGCCCAGCCGGAGGTGAGGATGCCGCTGGTGCCGATGAGCCGGTTCGCGGCTGCGGCGTAGTCGGACAGAGTGGCGCGGGAGGGGGCGGAGAAGCCGCCCTGCCCGGCCGCGGCGACAGGGCTCTCGAACGCGGCGGCGTAGGACAGCGGCCGGTCGGTGCGTACGGAGATGTGCACGAGGTCGGGGATGGTGTGGGGTGCGGTGGAGTTCTTCTTCGCCTGCGGCAGGGAGAGGATGAACGCGCTGAGGAACGCGGCGGTGAGCTCGCGGAGTTCGGCGGGGTCCCCGCCGATGTTGCGGGCGAGGTCGCGCAGATCGATGGTGGCGTACCGGTAGAAGGTACCGGCGCTGAACTCGGTGTGGCCCATGTGGCCGCTGCCGGTCTGGTCGCCCCACGTGTCGGTGACGTCGTCGACGGCGGAGAAGTAGTCGAGTTCGACGTCGGTCTCGTGCGTGGTCAGAGCGTGCGCGACCTGGACGGCGCCGTCGACGCCGGCGTTGTCGACCTCGGCGAGCATGCGGCCGAAGAGGTTGATGACCCCGTTGCGGGAACGCAGGACCGCTTCGACCCGATCGGCGGGCAGGACGCTTCTGTCGGCGGGCTTCTTGATGTCCTTCGCCGCTTCCAGTCCCTCGCGGTACTCCTCGGCCAGGTCGGCGAGTTCGCCCACCGCGGTCTCGGGGACGTAGACCATCGCGTTGGTCAGGACCTTGTTCGGAACGGTCTGCTTGAGGTCCTTCGGGTCCTTGGCGAGTTCGAACTTGATGCTGCTGGCCGCCGCCGCGTGCGCCCCTGCCTTCTCCGCGAGCGGCTCCGGCCATCCCCGGACCTCGCTGAGGTGGCGGGTGACGCGCTCGCCGATCCGGCGGGTACGCAGCGCCACTTGGCCGAGGCGGGCCTCGAACTCACCCCGGGCGGCCCGCTTCCAGGACTGACTGCTGACGCGGGTGCGCAGCACGTGCCCGTACTGGACCGTCTTGACGGAGTTCGTGTCGTCCCGGTTCAGATTGGCGAACGGGACGCTCTGGATGACGTGGATGTCGATGAAGCGGGCGGCGTCGAGCGGGGCGGGGTTGGGCATGGCGGGGTAACTCCTTCGTACGGTTGTGTGTGCGGTCGGCTTGGCAGAGATCAGACGGAGGCAGGGGCGGCGGGCGAGTCTGCTGCGAGTTCCTTCTCGTCCGCTTCGTCGGCCTGCCGCGCGATGTCCTTGGCCCGCAGCCGGTAGAAGTCCTGGAGCCAGGTGCGCGAGATGCGTCCCGAGTTCCTGCGCCAGTTGGAGAGGTCGTCGAGGAGTTGCGTCCAGTCGACGTCGACGTCCAGCGAGCGCAGGTATCCGACGGAGGCGGGCAGGTGCCGGTGCAGGCCGTTGACGCTCTGGCGGGTGAGGAGGTTGAGTCGGCTCTCCGCCGTCCCCGCCCGCATCTCCTTCTCCCGGCCCGGCCCCTCGGCGACCGCGGTCGCGAACGCCGTGCCGAGACTGACCCGACGCCGCCCTGGTTTTCCGGGCGGCTTCCGGCCATCGTGTACCGGATCGTCGTCCGTGCTCTTCTCCGCGTCCGGTGCGGCCAGGGCGCCACGGGCTTGGGAGGCGATCATCGCGGCGACCGCGTAGTACGCCCGCTCCACGTCCTCGGAACGTCCTTCCGGCAGCCACGGTGCGACCAGGCGGTGCATCCGTCGCACCGAGTCCAGGTCCTTGCGCAGCCCGCTGCGCAGCGCGCTGCGGGCACCTGGGTCCTCGCGGCTGACCTCGGCGACCCAGTCGGTGAAGGCGTGCGAGTCACGCGCCCGCCAGGTGCTCTTCCGCTGCGGGATGTCCTTGGCCTCTGCCGACGGGCCGAGTGCGGCTGGTGGGGGAGTGGTCGTCACGCGGAGGGCTCCTTGGCTTTCGTTCGGGGGCCGGGCACGGACGGCGCCCGGTTCTTCGGGGTGCCGCCGTAGAGGTCGATACGGGCCTCCGACACGGCCTTCGCGCCGCGCAGCGTACGGGTGACGGGCCGGGTCACCGTGTCGTACGCCTCCTCGGCCAGGCGCAGGAACGCCCGCCGGGTGGCCGCCGGGTCAAAGCCGCCGTCGGCCACCTCACCGGTACGGTCCAGGAGACGGAAGCGCGCCCAGAACTCCGCCTCGGCGCGTGGCCAGTACCGTGCACCCGCCTCCGCCCCCCACGCAGCGCCGTCCGCCTTCGCGTCCCTGACGTACGCGGCCCAGGCACGTTTGACGGCCCGGTCGAGACGGCGTCCGTACAGTTCGCCGAACTGGCGCAGGCGGCCGACGGCCGGGACGGTGCGGGGGTCGTTGTCCTCGGCGTATCCGAGGACGGCCGGGGTGCTCGCGTCGACGAACTGCGTGTCCTTGGCCTGCCCCTCCTGGTCGAAGCCGAGCGCCCGCACCCGCAGGTCCTCCGAGACTTCGACCGCCGAACGGAACACCCGGGGCTGCTGCGGGTACGCACTGCCGGCCGGCGGATGCTGGAGCAGCAGCGCGTCCAGGTCCCGCCACAGCGCCCGCCCCGCATCGGCCGGGCGCGGGTAGCGGTTGCCCTGCTGGCTGGTCTGCCAGATCAGGTAGTCGTCCTCGCGCGGCATCCGCTCACCCCGGTACGCCCAGGTGATGAACGCGTCCCGCACGTGGGTGCCGTCCTCGTCCGGCAGCAGGAGCAGGGCGTGCTGCGAGCGGCCGGTGTGCCGCGAACGCGGCCCCCGCGACTCCCTCACCGGGTGGTCCGGGTCCGGCAGGTCGTCCCGCTCCCACGGGCACAGGTCCTCCGCGCCGTTCACGGTGTCCTCCGGCGGTACGAGCCCGGCGAGCAGCGTCTCGAAGAGCGAGGTGCCCTCGGGGTGGTAGGACAGGGCGGTCCGCAGCGGACCGGCGGTGGCGCTCGCGGTCTTCACCCCGTTCACCTCACGGGACGAACAGCGCCCGGACGGCCCGTAGTAGTGCCACACCAGCAGGCTCAGAAAGGCCTCCGACGCGGTGGGCGGCTCGGGGGCGGTGTCGGTGTCGTGCCGGAACCAGGAGTGGTTGTTGCCCGAGGGACGGGTGACGATGAGCTTGTTGACCCCGGCGGTGTTCGAGGCGTCGCACTGCTCCGCCAGCCGGGGATCCTGCATCCACGGACGCCCGCCCGGCCCGAACAGGAAGAACCGGTCACGGAACTCCTCGAAGTACGCCGTGATTCCGTCGGGTGAGAGCCGGCCGGTATCGAGGACGTCCAAGCGGCGTTCGTCCCAGTCGCCGTCGGAGCCCTGTTCGGTCAGGTCGGCCACTCGTGCGGTGAGGGCGTAGAGGATCCGCAGCAGCGCCGCGTGCGCGGGCGCGTCGGCGACGGCCAGGGACTCGATGTCGTGGCTGTGCAGCAGGAGTTCGCGTAACCCCACCAGATCCCGGAGGCTGGCCGTGGCACTGGCCGTGCTGCCGGGTTTCCAGCGTACGGGGACGCAGGGTTGGTCGATCAGGTCGAACGTGCCGGTCGGCATGGAGATGTCCTGTCGTCATTCAGGCGGCGCTGGAGGAGAGGGCCGGTGAGGGCCTCCGCTTGCACGACGGCAAGGGGATGTCGTCAACGCGGCACGGGAGAACCGCACTTGAAAAGTAGCGGAAATGTGAGGCTGGAGTGATCAAAATGTGAAGATCACTCAGCTTCGAGGCCGACCTCGGATATCGAGATGCCGAAACGTCCGTGGCGGCAGGCCCACGTCCCGTCCACGGCAGGGCTCATGCGCAGCACGACCAGGTCGCGGAGCGAAGGATGCGTGCCCCATTTCACCGGAACCGTCACCTCGGGCTCGCCGCCCCGCAGCCACCGTCCCGGCACCGGCGCCACCCGTCGCGCGACCCCCGCCAACTCCTTCGCCGTGAGGCCGAACGGACCACCCGCGGGAACCGGAGTCCTGCCCTCGGGGTCGAGAGTCGCCATCCCGTCCGCCTGCTCGTAGAGGCAGAGCACCCGGCCGGTGTCCGCACCGAGGCGTGTGGTCAGCAGCTCCTCCGTCACCCCCGCCTCCCGCACCGACAGCTTGCTGAGATCACCCTTCACGTCCGCCGGGGCGCAGATGCTCGTCCACGTCGCCAGATGCCGCTCGGCCGCCTCGTCCGCCAATCGCTCCTCGTCCAGGCGCGCCAACTCCGCACGAACCGCCTCCTGGAGCTCGTCGACGAAGTCTTCCTCGTACACCTCGTCCACCAGCCGCTGCACGTCACCGGGCACCGCGACACCGGCCGACGCGCACTTCTCCAGGATCCGTGACGTACGCACGAGCAGCCCGGTGTCGTAGACCGATCCCCACGAGCGGGGCGGAGCCATCTCGGACACGACCTGCGGATCGAGCACCACCAACTCCGGCTCGTCCTCCGCGACAGCCCACCCCGGCCGGCCAAGAGGCCCGCGCCGGTGCCGCCGGGCGCGCCCGGCACGCTGCAACAACTGTGCCAGCGGCGCCAGATCACTCACCACCAGGTCGAAATCGAAGTCCAGCGACTGCTCCACCACCTGCGTCGCCACCAGCACCGACCCCGGCCGCACCGAGACCGGCCCCTCGCCCGGCTTCCCGTACGCCGCCTCACACTCCGCCGTGATCGCCGCCCGCACATCCGCCGGGTAACGCGAATGCAGCAACCCGACCCCGCCGGGCTGCGACGCGAGCCCGGGAAACGCCGCGCACACGTCCCGGTACGTCCGCTGCGCCTCGGCCACCGTCGTGCAGCACACCAGCGCCGTACCGCCCTCCGTGGCGACCGGCGCCAGGACCTCCCGCAGCGCCGCCCGCCGACCGCCCTCCCGTACCGGTGAACCAGTCGGCTCCGCGGTGTCCCACACCACTGGCCGGTGCGACACCTTCAGTGTCCGGGCCCGGTTGCTCGCGGTGCTCCGCGCCGGGGACACCTCTCCCGAAGTGCCGCTCGCGAACAGCCAGCCCGGATATCTCGGCACCACCTGCGACGGCTCGCGGAACCCGCCACCGCGCCGGTACGCGTCCACCAGCGATCCGGCCGAACGGCCCGTCAGGGTGGCCGACAGCAGGACGACCGGGGCGCCCATCGCCCCCAGCCACTCCAGCAGCCGCACCAGGAGCTGATGCATCCACGGGCCGTAGGCGTGCGCCTCATCGACCACGAACACCTTGTCCGACAGGCCGAACAGCCGCAACGCGTTGTACCGCAACGGCAGCACCGCACTCAACGCCTGGTCGATCGTTCCCACGCCCAGGGGAGCGAGCAGGCCCCGCTTCGGGCCTCGCAACCACGCGTCCGCCTCCACCACGGTGTTCTTCTCCGCGCTCAGCGCCCCGTCGTACAGCGCGGTGTCGAGCGTGGCCGCTCCGTCCGTGCTGCCGGGGGAACTCAGCCAGGCCATGGAGTGGAGCAACATCAGGGCGCGCTCCCCGGACAACGCGCGGGAAGCGAAGGCCTCCACGCGGGGCAGCATCGCGTCCGCCGTACCCATCGTCGGCAAAGCGAAATACACCCCCCGGGCCCCCGCCGCCCGCCCCAGTAACGAAGCCGCGAACAGTGCGGCCTCCGTCTTCCCGTCACCCGTCGGAGCCGTCACCAGCACCAGCCCGGAACCGTGCTCCCCGACCAGCCCGGGAAGACGCTCCACGAGATCCCGCTGCAAGCTGTTGGGCGCGAACGGGAACATCTCACCGAACTCCCCGGCGGAGAACCGGGCCCGGCCCAGCCGCGCCGCCCGCACCAGCCTGGGAGCCACCTCCACCGCACCCTGCCAGTGGGCATCCACCTCCGCCGGCGTACCCGACCAGCCGGGGGCGGGCATGCGTGCCTCGATGGCGGAAGTCTGACTCGCGAGCCAGTCCGCCACCACGACCAACCCGGACACCACCACAGCCGGCCCGGCCGGTAACCCGCCCCGAGGAACCGCGAAAGCGCCCATGGCCCGCCGCAACTCGTTGAAGTGCGCCCGTCGCTGGTCAGACCAACCCTGGCCCCCCAGACCGGCGTTGTACGCACCGGCCTGTGCCGCCTCCTTCGCCTTCAGCACACCGCCGAGGAGACCGTGATGGCCACCCAGCAGTTGGGCGATCTGGTGACTCACCGACGTGCGGAGCAGACGCCCCTCGCTGGGGTAGGACGCCTCCTGGAAGAGCTCGTTCAGAGCCCAGTGGGACGCGATCTCGTGGCGAAAGCGCTTCTCGGCCTCAGCACCCGGCGTGCTGGCGTACGCGGGATCGTCGCGAACTGGCCCGTAGCAGGCGGGAACCTGCGCCTGGAACGGCGGAGTGATCTTGCCGAGGTCGTGCAGCCCGGCCCAGAACGACACGACCGTACGTGCCTCCGTGGCGTCCAGACCGAGCGCGGTGGCGATGGCAGCCTGGGTCTCCTCGGCCAGCACGGTGTTCCACAACTCCTGGAACACCGCACCGGTATCGAGGAGATGGCACATCACCGGATACGGCCGGGGCAGCCCGTGCTCCTTGCCCCACAGCCGAACATCCAGAACACATTCCCCCGAGGCCCCCGCCCCGTCGTGCTTCAACATGACCACAGAGATAGCACCACCGACTGACAACAGCCTCAGATAGGGAAATCAGGCACCGACGTGAGGGGTGAGCCTTACACTCGCTCCGCGACGGCGAAGGGACGGGAAGCATGCAAGGCGAAGCTCGGCAAAGAAACTGCAAAGCAGTCGGATAAGGGCAGGTCGCGAAGGGTCTTCTCCGCGCGAGCGGAGGTGAACCCGCGACCACGGACGGCAGGAACTCCGGAGTGTCGTCTTCTCCGCGCGAGCGGAGGTGAACCATCTACAGCCTGGCGCGGGAACTCCGGCTCGAAGTCTTCTCCGCGCGAGCGGAGGTGAACCGCTCGACATCGACCACATGGTCCCGCTTGCCGAGTCTTCTCCGCGCGAGCGGAGGTGAACCGCGTGAAGCTGCTCAGGTCTCGTCCGAGCTTGCGTCTTCTCCGCGCGAGCGGAGGTGAACCGATGACCCACCAGGAAATCCTGACGAAGGCCGTGTCTTCTCCGCGCGAGCGGAGGTGAACCGTGGCTGCTCGCCTACGAAGACGAGAACGGCGCGTCTTCTCCGCGCGAGCGGAGGTGAACCGAGGACGACGTACGCCAAGTACGAAACCCACGTGTCTTCTCCGCGCGAGCGGAGGTGAACCGCGCGTTGACCATGGTCAAGGCCATCGTCCAGAGTCTTCTCCGCGCGAGCGGAGGTGAACCGCTACAGCCGTCTGCGCGCCGTCACGTTCTGGCGTCTTCTCCGCGCGAGCGGAGGTGAACCGATCGCCGGGTGGTTCTTCCTCCTGCTCAGCATGTCTTCTCCGCGCGAGCGGAGGTGAATTCGACGATGGCACCCAGGCACTTGGACCGGGGACGTTCCGGGTCCTCGAAAGTCGATCCGGGAACGGCGCGATCGTGTGGCAGGACGGTACTCCTTTTGGCGAGACCCTCCTCAGTGGGTTCACCGGCAACTGCGAGCGGCTTCCCGGGGCAACGCCCTAATCGCTGCCCCCGGGGCGGCCACGCTTTCAGGGGCACTTCGTGGACCCCGCACGACACCTCGCGCGGGTGCCCGGCGCCGTTCGGGGTACCGCCGGAGCCGCCCGGTACCGCTTCCGCGCGGAACACGACACCGCCCCCTGCCGGTCGTCCGGCAGGGGGCGGTGCGCAGGGGATCGGTCCCGGGCCCGGGTCCCGTCACCGCGTCAGAAGAGCGGTGGGGGAGTGGGCCGCGGGATCAGGGAGCGGTGCCCCAGGCGAGGGCGCCGCCCACGTACGCGCCGATCTTCGACGCGTCCGCGAAGGACGTGTTGGTCGAACGGCTGTAGTCGTCCGCCTCGCTGAAGTTGGACCAGTCGCTCTTGTTGATCCGGAGCTGGATCTCACCGGTGGAGGCGCCCGCTGCCAGGGTGCCGCTGCCGAAGCCGACCTCCAGGTAGTGGCTGGCGCCGGTCGCCGAACCGCCGCCCGTCACACCGAGGGTCACGGCTCCGCAGCCGACGACCGCGTAGTCGCACGCGGTACCGAAGGTGGAGGCACCGGCCTCGGGGGTGAACCAGTAGCGCAGCTTCACCGTGGACAGGTTCACCGCGGTGCTACCGGTGTTGACCAGCTGGAGGGACATCCGGATCTGGTTGTCGGTGGCGGAGGAGTCGGTGCTCTTGTACTGGACCTTGACCGTGCCCGTTCCGGTGCCGCCGCTCGCGGACGTGGTGACGGAAAGGGCGCTGGAGGCCGACGAGACGTTGCCGGCGGCGTCCTTGGCCTTGACCGTGTAGCTGTAGGCGGTCGAGGCGGTCAGGCCGGTGTCGGTGTACGAGGTGGTGGTGGAGGAGCCCACCTTCACCCCGGCGCGGAAGATGTCGTAGCCGGTCACGGCGGTGTTGTCGGTGGACGCGGTCCAGGAGAGCGAGACGCTGCTGCTGGTCTTCGCCGTGGACGTCAGGCCGGTCGGGGCGGTCGGCGCCGTGGTGTCGGTGCCGCCACTGGCCGCCGAGGTGGTGACGGAGAGGGCGCTGGAGGCCGACGAGAGGTTGCCGGCGGCGTCCTTGGCCTTGACGGTGTAGCTGTAGGCGGTCGAGGCGGTCAGGCCGGTGTCGGTGTACGAGGTGGTGGTGGAGGAGCCCACCTTCACCCCGGCGCGGAAGATGTCGTAGCCGGTCACGGCGGTGTTGTCGGTGGACGCGGTCCAGGAGAGCGAGACGCTGCTGCTGGTCTTCGCCGTGGACGTCAGGCCGGCCGGGGCGGTGGGAGCGGTGGTGTCGGTGCCGGTGCCGCCGCCGGTGATCGGCGGGTAGGCGTTGCGGACGAGCTCCTGGAACTGCGCGGAGAACCAGTGGCCCGCGAGCGGGGAGTTCGCCAGGGCACCGGTCATGCTGTTGCCGTTGCGGCCGTTACCGGTGTACGTGGGGTCGCACATCCGGTCGAAGCCCTTGCCCTCGTCGTTCGCGACGGGGGCGCTGTTGCCGTCCGACTCGCCCGGGGGCTTGGCCCAGACGTACGCGTCGATCCCGGTCTCCGGGGCGGCGGTGGGACGCTCGCCGATGCCGGCGCCGCTCTGGTTGCACCAGTTGCCCGCGTGGATGCGGCGGTCGACCCGGCCGCCGTCCACGTAGGCGTCGACGCTGGTCGTCGGACCGGCGGCGGTGGGCCGCGCGGAGCCGCCCCAGCCGTTGCGGGCCGTGTCGATCAGCATTCCGATGTTGGAGTTGAAGCCCTGGCTCACCAGCAGGGTGCGCAGCGCCTGGGCGAACGACAGCTCGTCGACGTAGTAGTTCCAGTCGACCCACTTGGACTGGCGCACCGTGGTGCCGTTCACCGAGTCGGTGACCTTGATGTTCGGCTCCTTGAGAGCCGAGTAGTTGGCCGTGTTCACGATGAAGCCCGTGACGTCGTTGACCGTGGCGCCCTCGGACGTGGCGGCCTTCTTGAACTCCGCCGCGGCGGGGCTCATGTTGCTGTCCCAGCCGAGCCAGCCGTGGTGCGCGGCGTCGATGTAGTTGTAGACGTTCGGGATGGCGCCCAGGGTGTGCAGCGCGTAGCCGACGCCCTTCTCGTAGTTGCCGTTCGCCTTCATCGTCGCGCAGGCGTCGGTCGAACCGGCCGTGCCGCCCGCGTTGGTGACGATGTTGGGCAGCGAGTCGGGCTCGATGATCGTGACGATGCGCAGGTTCGCGTACGCCGGGTCCGCCAGGATGGCGGCGATCGGGTCGATGTACTCGCTCTCGTACCGGCCGAGCTCGGTGGGGCCGAGCTCACCGTTGGACGCCAGCGCGGCGCAGTCGCGTCCCGGCAGGTCGTAGATGACGACCTGGAACAGGTTCGCGCCCTGGGCCAGCGCCGTGTCGAGGTGCGCCCGCAGGCCCCTCGCCTCGGAGGAGCCCGTGATGGCCGCGATGCGGTCCATCCAGACGAAGGCGGGCGTGTTGGCGATGGCGGCGCCGCCCGGCTCGGCCGCCGCCTTGGCGGACCAGTCCGGGTTCACGTACGCCGTCGCACCCACGTAGGGGTTGTCGACCCGCGCCGCGGCGGCTGCTGCCGAGGCGGGGGCGGGGAGGGCGACGGCCAGTGCCGCGCCCATGGCCAGGGCGGAGACTGCGGCCAGTCTCCGGCGCAGCCCGCGCATGATGGTGCCTCTGGTACTCATTGCGGCTCCGTGTTCCTTTCGTGCGCCCGGCGGATCTTTGCCGCGGGCGGTTTCGGGGGGTGCGACCGGGAGCGGGTGGCCGGGTCAGGGCTCCCTCGCTCCCGTCAGGCCGCCACCGTCCAGTGGCGGGTCCTGCCGTGCGTCGTGGGGGACGGTGGTGTCGTGGGGGACGGGTGGTGCTGCCCGATGGCGGGTTCCGCGGGGCGTGGGTGACCCGCCATCGGGAGTGGGTGGGGTGGCCGGCGTGGTCAGCGGCCGGTCACGGTGCGGCGGTTCGCGGTGCGGCGGGTCACGGCGCGGTGCCCCAGGCGAGGACGCCGGCGACGTAGGCCCCGACCTTCGCGGAGTCGGCGTACGCCGTGTTGGTGCCGCGGCTGTAGTCGTCGCTCTCGCTGAAGTTGGACCAGTCGCTCTTGTTGAGCCGCAGCTGGAGCTCGCCCGTCGAGGCGCCGGCGGCCAGGGTGCCCGCGCCGCCGGTGAAGCCGACCTCCAGGTAGCGGTCGGCGCCCGTCTTCGGACTGGAGACCGCGACCACCGAGTGCGTGATGTTGGACGAGCCGAGCGCGGCGTAGTCGCAGTACGTGCCGAAGGTGCTCGACCCGCCGTCGGAGGAGAACCAGTACCGCAGCTTCACCGTCGACAGGTCGATCGGGGCGCTGCCCGTGTTGACCACCTGGAGAGCAAGCCTGATCTGGTTGTCGGTGGCGGAGGAGTCCGTGTTCTTGTACTGGACCTTCACCGCGCCGGTGCCGGTCGAGCCGCCCGACATCGTGGTGGCGGCGAGCGCCGCCGACAGCGCCGAGGTGTTGCCGGCCGCGTCCCGGGCCGCGACCGCGTAGCTGTACGCGGTGGCCGCGGCGAGACCCGAGTCCGTGAACGCCGTGGTGGTGGCGTTCCCCGCCAGCACCCCGTTGCGGTACACGTCGTAGCCGGTCACGGCGGTGTTGTCGGTGGCCGCGGACCAGGAGAGCGAGACACTGTTGGCGGTCGTCGCCGTCACGGTGAGACCGGCCGGGACGGTCGGCGCCTGGGTGTCCCCGCTCGGCGTGCCGCCCTGGACCAGAAGCTCCGCGTAGATCGCGAAGGCCAGCGCGAGCGCGGCCTGCGCCCAGAACCGGTGGTAGGTGAACGTGGGGGCGGCGCCGCCGTCCAGGTAGGCCTGCACCTTCGGCCAGTCCGGGTCGTTCTTGTACCAGCTGCGGATGGAGATGAAGGTCGAACCCGGCTTGACCGGGTCGCCGTTCGGCATCTTGCCCGACCAGCCGGCGGGGATGTACACCTCGTCGTCGAACCGGTTGTAGTCGCGCCGGGTCTCCGGCACCGAGATGCCCTTGGTGGTGGCGTTCAGCGCCATCGCGTCCAGCAGCGCCTTGGCGAGCGCCGCCGCGTTCTGGTCACCCGACTTGGCGGCGTAGTAGGTGAGGGTCTTGACGTACGCGGCGCCCACACCGACGTCGTTGGCGTAGTCCAGCACCGTGACGTGCAGACCCGCGTTGGTCCCGGGGGACGCCGCGTTCCAGGTGTCCGGCTGGCCCGACCAGTTGAGAGTGGAGGGGAAGCGGAAGCTGCCGTCGGAGCCCACCGTCGTCTCGGACGAGGCCCAGGCGACCCACTTGGACAGAATGGCCTTCGCGGACGCGTTGCCCGTCTCGTGGTAGTACGCCGCGAGGCGCTCCATGCCCCAGGCCTGGAAGCCGAACCAGTTGTTGCTCGCCGGGTCGTGGTAGACCGGCTGCCAGTCGTAGGCCATGCCGTAGAAGGTCGGCGTACCGGTCGGCGGCTTGCTGTAACTCCCCTCCCAGCTGTTGGTGCAGCCGCCCGCGAACGCTCCCTCGCTCGACTGGAGCCAGGTCAGGAACTCCAGCTGTCGGGTCAGGCTCTTGGACCAGTCCCCCCTGGCCGTTGCCGACTTGGGGGTCAGGGCCGGTACGTTGGACAGCGCCCAGGCCGCCAGCGGGTTCTGGTAGCCCTGGTGCGAGGCGCTGTCACCGATGCGCCAGGCCCATCCGCCGCCGCTGCCCGCCGCGGCGCCGCCCCAGGCGTAGTACCAGGACAGCAGGTAGTGCTGGGAGTCACGGCCGGAGCCGGCCGGGCAGGAAGCCGGGTCGGTGCAGTCGCCGACCCGCTTGAAGTACTTGTCGAACATGGCGTAGCGGAGGTAGTCGCCCATCTTGGCGGCCTTCGCGAGCGAGCCCGCGACGTCGCTCCCCTTGCCCTGGGCGGTGGCCCAGCGGTACGCCCAGTAGGCAGCCTGCACCGCGCGGGCGTCGGCGTCCGGCGCGTTGGTGTACTTCCACTGCTTGGCGTAGCTGGAGTCACCCACGAAGAGGTCGAGATATCCGTTGGGGCCGCCGTACTTGAACAGGTCGGTGGTGGGCTGGGGGACCGTCTCCCACACCGACTCCTGCGCACCGCGCTGGTAGGTGTTGATGAAGGAGGCTCCGGCACCCGGCCCTGCCTCGCCGCCGGTGCCCGGCTTGTTGCCGTAGCCGTAGACGTTGTCCAGGTCCATCAGCCAGTGCATGCCGTAGACGTCCATCGTCCCGTAGGACGCGGCGAGTTCGGTGGCGAGCGGGTCCGCGCCGGACTTGACCGTGCCGTTCAGGGCGGAGGGATAGGCGCTCGGCAGCGGGTGTTCCGGAGCGTAGGTCGCGGGGGACGACGGGTTGTAGGAGTCGGCGGTCGACTGGTCCGCGTGCTGCGGGATGATGGTCTTCTCCGCCACCGCCCAGGCCGCGTTGAAGGGCGCCCAGTTCCCGGTCACCCTGCCGTACGCGGCCTCCAGCCACATCCAGAAGCTGACGGCCTCCGACGTGGTCTGGTGACCGTGGTCGGGGGCCTCGACCATCAGGGTCTCGACGGAGTGGTACGGCAGGCCGTCCGGGCTGAAGTAGCCGTTGGCGGACGCCTTGATCTTGCCGTACTGGGTCAGGAACGCCTGGGTGTACGGGTCGTCGGCTGCGGTCGTGGCCGCGAGGGCGCCGGTGCCGGCGTCGGCCGCCTGGGACGTGGGCTTGGCGATGGCGATGCCCTGCGCCATACCGAGGGCGAGGACGCTGCCACCCAGGGCGCCACTGAATGTTCTACGTGAAATCGACACAAATCCTCCGCTGGCGGGTGTCGTTAGGGGGGAAGGGGGGGGAAGGGAGGGGCTCGGGGATCGAATGGGGGGCCGCCATGGGGGTGCGAGGCGGTGCGGCCGGAGTGGCCGGAGGTCAGGGCTCGATGCCCCAGACCAACTCGTCACCCGCGTAGACGGCGATCTTCGGGGCGTCCGCGTACGAGGTGCCGCTGCCCCGGCTGTAGTCGTCCGACTCGTCGAAGGCGGACCAGTCCGTCTTGTTCAGTCGCAGCTGGATCTCGCCCGTGGAGGCGCCCGGGGCGAGGCTGCCGCCGGTGAAGCCCACTTCGAGGTAGTGGTCGGCGCCGGCTTCCGGGGTGTCCATGGCGACCACCCGGTGGGTCACGTGGGAGCAGCCGATCGGCGACCAGTCGCACCAACTGCTGTACGTGGCAGCTCCGTTGCCTGCGGTGAACCAGTACCGGAGCGTCACGTCCGAGAGGTCGCCCGCCGTGCCGCCGGTGTTCACCAGTTGGAGACCGGGCTTGATCTGGTTGTCACCCACCGACGCGTCAGTGTTGCGGTACTGCGCCTTGAACGCCCCCGGTTCGCCGCCCTGTCCGCCGTCGTCCCCGGCGCCCAGGGCCGTGCGTACGGCCCCGTGGGCGGGCTTCGGCAGCAGGTTCTCGTCGTACAGATTGGCCGCGCCCTGGCCGGGGAACGTGCTCGGGACCCACGAGTACTTGTCCGTGTAGTCCCAGACCGTGATGCCGACGCAGCGCTCGACCGCCAGGCAGGCCTCGACCACTTGCCGGTAGTACGCGGCCTGGGTGTCGGACTTTGCGGTATCGGACGGCAGTTGCATACGGACGTCGAGTTCCGTGACGGCCACGTCGAGGCCGAGGTCGGCGAACCGTCGCATGTTCGCCTGCATCTGGTACGGGAAGCCGTACTGGACGGCCAGGTGTGCCTGCATCCCGACTCCGTCGAGCGGTACGCCCTCGTCGAGCAGTTCGCTCACCAGGGCGTACATGGCGTCGCTCTTCGCGCCGAGTCCCTCGATGTTGTAGTCGTTGAGGTACAGCTTGGCGTCCGGGTCCGCGGCATGGGCGGCGCGCAGGGCGGTGGCGACGTAGTCGGTGCCCATGGCGGTGTAGAAGGGGCTCGTGCGGAAAGTCCCGTCCTCGTTGAACGGCTCGTTCACCACGTCCCACGCGGTGACCGCGCCGCGGTAGTGCGTGGCCTCCTCGGTGATGTGACGGGTCATCGCCGCCTCGACCTGCGCCGGCGGCAGGTTGCCGACCCAGCTCGGCAACTGGCTGTGCCAGACGAGGGTGTGACCCCGTACGGTCTGGTCGTGCTGCGCCGCGAAGGCGGTGATCACGTCGCCCTTGGTGAAGTCGAACTGGCCCTGGACGGGCTCGGTGGTGTCCCACTTCATCGAGTTGCCGGGGGTGATCTGTCCGAACTCGGAGCCCAGGGTGGCCGCGTAGGCGGCATCGGAGAGTTCCGGGTTGTCCGTGGCGGAGCCGAAGTACTTGCCCTGCGCCGCGGCGAGTTCGTGCAGTGTGTCCTGCTGGGCCGCGGTGGCCGGCCCACCCGTCAGGGCGAACGCGAGAGTGAGGGCTCCGACCAGGAGGGCGGGGAGCCCTCTGGTACGTCCGTGTCCGCAGCGCATCACCGAGCTCATGGCAAACGCCTTCCTCTGCCGGGCAGTGTGGAGCGTGACGGGGAGCGCCTCGGCGCCCCGGCACGCCCTTTCTCCGCCCGGTGCCGGGGGAGAAGGGGGTGGGGTGGACTGTGCGGTTTCTTGGGTGTGGGAGCGCTCCCAAAGTGGCGTGGTGATGCGCACCTGTCAAGACCTGAATCACAATTGCCTTACAGGCGCGTTAACGCGACCACACGTTGAACGGGCGCTCACTCGGACCCGGTTGGCGACCGGCCACAGGGTGTGCCCTGCGGCCGTGGTGGCGAAACCCCGGTCGGGTGGTCACGCCCTCCCGACCGCAGGACGAACGCCGCCGTGGTCCTCGGACGCGGACGCACCGCCGCTCGACCGCGCGCGGCCGGAGCCGCGTCATGCCTGTGGCCGCGACGTGCGGAGCCGGTTCCCTCCAGCGGTGCGGGAGATGCCGGACTGCGCTTCCGGGGTGTCGGGAACGGCGTTCACCGTTGCGAAGTCGGCGTGGTTCGAAGCCGGTTGGGCGCCACTCGACCGGAAGGGGCGTGCTCCCGGACACCCGCGCGCGTCCCGTTCTCCCCGCGTGCGGACCGGCCGGAAGCGCGAGTACGTCCCGAAGGGCCCTTCCGGCCGGCGCGCCGGGAGCCCGTACCGGATGCCGCTCCTCGGCGAAAATCCCCTGTTCGGTACGGCGTGGCGGGATCGGTGCGGTGCCTGCGGACGGTGGTCCTGTGCTCGGCGCATGGGCGCACCGGCGCACCGGCGCACCGGCGCATCGGGGTCGGCGTCGGGGCATCGGGGTCGGCGTCGGTCTCCGGGGAGATCCCACGGGCGGCCACGCTCACGCCCGGCGCAACGCCGGCCCGGCCCCTGGCGGCGCCCTCGGGGTTTGCGACAACAAAGCTGACGGCGGCGAGCCTCCGCCCTCCGCCGCACCGTCGGTCATGGCTGGAGCGGCTCACCGGCTTCGCCCCCCGGCGCGTGCTCTTCGCGTACGACCGCCCGCCCGGGAGCCGTGCATCCCCGGCGGCGGCGGAGGTGGCGGAGAAACCCCCGGGCCCCGGCCCCGCGAGCCCTCAGGCGGCGGGTCCCTCCACTGCCGCTCCCTCTCCGTCGCCGCTCCGCCGGGAGCTCCTGACCGATGACAGGGCGAGCAGCAGGGCGGGCAGCACGGTGACCGCCGCGGCGACGGTGAGCGCGGGGAAGCCGTAGTGGCCGACGACGACGCCGGAGCACGCGCTGCCCAGAGCTCCGCACAGCAGCATCAGGGTGTCGGATCCTCCCTGGGCGAGCAGGCGGTGTTCGGCGGTCACGGACTCCGACAGGAGTACGGAGCCGGTGACCATGACGCACGACCAGCCGAGACCGAGCAGGAACAGGCCCAGCGCGGATCCCCAGGACACGGTCGCCGGGGAGGTGCCGAGCGTCAGGAACGAGGTCAGGCTGAGCAGCAGCCCGACCACCAGGGTGGTGGGGCGTCCGATGCGGTCGGCCAGCCGGCCGAAGACCGGAGAGAACCCCGACATGCCGGCCAGGTGCAGGCTGAAAGCGAATCCGACCCAGCCCATCGACATGCCCGAGTGGCTGATGTGCAGCATCGTCATCGCCATCAGGGACACCATCACGAGGTGACTGGTGGACAGGGCCACCAGGCTCAGCCTGGCGTCGGGGGCGGCGTAGGTGCTGAGGGGGGCGAGGCGGCGGGGCTCGGTCCGCTCGCCGGACGGTCTCAGTCCCTGCCGGGAGTGCAGGAGGGGATCGGGCCGCAACCAGATTCCGATCATGCCGACGGCTGTCAGGAATCCGACCAGGGCGAACAGGAAGTTGCCCGAGAGATCGGGCATGTCCAGGGCGCGGTCGACGGCCGCTGCCGCGCCGGACAGGTTCGGTCCGGTGATCGAGCCGATCGTCGAGGCCCAGAGCACGAAGGAGACCGCGCGGCCCCGGTCCTTCTCCGTGGCCAGGTCCCCGGCGGCGAACCGGGCCTGCAATCCGGCTACCTGGGCCGATCCGTAGAGAACCATGCCCAGGACGAACAGCCAGAAGCTCGAAGACAGCGCGGCGGCCACGCACACCAGCGCTCCCACCGCGCCCACCAGGTACCCGGACATCAGTGCGCGTCGACGGCCGTGCTGATGGGCGACGGCCGCCAGTACCGCCGCGGCGGCGGCGGACCCCAGCGTCGAGGCGGTCAGTTCCAGTCCGACCAGCTCCGGGGAACCGGCCAGATCCGCCGCCAACAGCGTGGCGACACCGAAGCCGGTCGCGACCCCGACGCCCGCCACCGTCTGGGTGAGTGCCAGAGTGCGCACCGTGCGCCGCTGCAGCCGGTCACGGCCCGTGCTCCCGGTGCCGAGCTCCGCCCCACCGGCCGGGTCGGTCCTGTCGTCCTGCGCGCACATGGGGGCTCCGGTGGTCGACGTATCGACGGGCACGGCTCCCGCGGGAGTTCTGCCCGGTCGGTGAGCGTGGGTACGCGGCGATGCTGGTGCCGGCGACGACGAGGTCGGACTCCCGCGCAGGGCGGATGCTCCTCTCGCGCGGGCCGATCTCCCCGGTCATCGGCTCGGCCATGACGCGGCCGGGCCCCGCGCACCGACGGCACCGGACATTCCACGGGAACGAGAGCGCTGGTCCCGCTCCGAACTCCCGAACTCCCTTGCGCGGCAGGCCAATTGGTCTGGTCCGAAAACGTAGCACGTCCACCGGGGCTCAGGACTGTCCGGCAACTCCCGGCGGGTGCGCGACGACAGCCGCGGCACTTCGCCGCGTTGTCGGAACATCCCGCTCCATGCGGTGTGCGCACGCCCCTCCGCCTCGCGATGCACCGCGACCGACGCCGCGCGCCGATCCACCAGGAGGGCGTCCGGTGGTCTCGGCCAGGGTGCGGGTCGGCGCCCGGACGTCCTCGCCCGCCCCGGAGTCACCCGGCAGGCCGCAGCGGACGCGAGGATCCTGTTGGGATCATGGTCGCGTGAGCGACACGCGAAGGGCTGAGGGAGCATGACAGAGAAGATCCACCGTGCGAGGGGCGAAGAGCCCGCTCGCGGCACCGGCCCGGTCCGTGCTCCGGTCGTCCGGAGCGACGAGCCCGGCTCGTTCGCCCGGGGTGTGCTGGCCGGGCGCCACCCCGCCCTCGTCCGGCAGGTAGGGGACGCCTTCCCGTACGGCCGCCGCCAGCACGAGGCCCTCGACACGCTGCTGGCCGAGATCGCCGACGACGTCGTCGGGCCGCTCACCCCCGCCGACGACGACCACGAGCAGTGGGCTGCCTGGGGACAGGAGTACATCGGGGGCTCCTGGTACGAGGCCCCGTTCCTGTGGGCGGAGAACTACTTCTACCGCAGGCTCCTCGGCGCCGTCGGGTACTTCGGTACGGGCCCGTGGCGTGGAGTCGATCCCTTCGCGCCGTTCAAGCGGGCCGAGCTGCGGGGCGAGGCGGTGGAAGGGGAGCTGCGGGCGCTGGACGCGCTCGCCGGCGCTCCGGCCGGCCGGCGGGGCGCGGCGCTCCTGCACGCCTCGCTCTGGGGCAACCGCGCGGACCTCGGCTTCCGGATCTCGGCGGGAGGGCCGGCGAAGAGCGGCGTCGCCGTCCCGGCACTGGTCGCCGACGACAGCGCCACGCTCTGGCAGCTCCTGCCCGCCGGGAGCCCGGCCACGGTCGCGGTGGTGGCCGACAACGCCGGACGTGAGCT
The DNA here is from genome assembly GCF_036188265.1 of Streptomyces sp. NBC_00247. Lineage (NCBI taxonomy): Bacteria > Bacillati > Actinomycetota > Actinomycetes > Kitasatosporales > Streptomycetaceae > Streptomyces > Streptomyces sp. NBC_00247. The sequence goes on from NZ_CP108093.1 coordinate 6,247,957, forward strand.
GATTCCCGATCTCGTCCTCGTCGACCACCTCCTCGGACACGGGCATGCCGAGCGGGTCGTGCTGTACGTCAAGCCGTCCCCGTACTTCGTCTCCGACGCGATGACCGCCGACGTGGTCGACTGCCTCCGCCGCCTCGTCGAGGCACCCGGCGAGGCGGGCCGGACCGGGGAGCGGCTCTGGACGGCGATGGCCGCCGGAGCGGTGGAGGTCCGCACCCACCCGTTCTTCTGCGCGCCCCTCCCGTACGAGGAGATGCCCGACGACCTGCGGAAGGAGTTCGAGGGGGCCGCCCTCACCATCTTGAAGGGGGACCTCAACTACCGTCGCCTGGTGGGCGACCGGCGGTGGGGCGCGACCGACTCGTTCGCCGGGCTCACCGCCCACTTCCCGGGGGCCGTCGCGGCGCTCCGGACCCTGAAGTCCGACGTCGTCGTCGGTCTGGAGCCGGGAGTGCTCGACACACTCGAACGGTCCGGGGCCGCGTGGCGGACGAGCGGCACGCACGCGCTGATCCAGGCGCGGAGGTAGGCCCGTACGCGCCTGACGGCACGGGCCGGCGGGCGGACCGGCCGCTGTCCGCACGGGCTCGGCGCTCGCCCGTCGTACCCCCGAGGGTGTCCGGCGCACGATCGGCCGGACACCCCCACCGGAACCGTGGGGCCCGGTCAGTCGAACTCTTCGATGTACTCCTCCGGCGGACCGAGTTCGGGACGCTCCCGGAAGTCGACTTCCTCGCCGAGCTTCTCCAGTTCGAGAACCGTGATGGTGTTGGAGCCGGACCGCAGCAGCGGCGCCGGGCAGTAGAGGGTGACCTGGGGCCCGGTCTCCCGGTAGCGGCCGAGCAGGAACCCGTTGACCCAGACGAAGCCGCGGCGTGACCCCGGCAGTGCCAGGAAGGTGCCCGCCGGAGTGTCGACGTGGAGCTCGGCGACGGCGAATCCGGTGGCCTCGGCGGCGAGCGAACCCGACGGCCCCGCGGCGTGCACCCCGGGCGGCTCCGTGTCCGCGGCGAGCGCCTGGGACAGTTCCGCGTCGGACCACTCCTGGAGCGCGACCGGTGAGCTCTCCCAGCCCTGCACCGTGCGCCGGTCGACCAGGACGGGGCCGAGCAGGCCCTTGTGTCCGCCGACGGTCGGTCCGTAGTTGATCCGGCCGAGGTTCTCGACCAGGATCTCCAGTGTCACCACCTCGCCCGTTCCCTCCAGCGGAAGTTCCCGGGAGTCGGCGTCGGCGATGCCGAGGAAGGTGCCGTCGGCGAAGACGAGGGCCCGGTCGCGTACGTCGCTCAGGGTCAGCTGGTGCGTGCCCGCCGGGATGCGCGGGTGCGCGGTGTACAGGACCATGCCCGCGTCCAGGCCGAGCTGTTCGAACGTGGCGGGGCGCGGAGCGGTGCGGGTGTTCGCGGGCGGCACGGCGCGCAGCCCGGCGAGGAGGCCGGCATGGCGTGCGAGCGGTACGCGGGCGGGCGGCAGCACCGGCATCCGCTCGGGCGACCGGAGGGGGCCCTCGGCGCCGAACACCTCGCGCATGGCGAAGAACTTGGGCGTGAGCGAGCCGTCCTCGGCGATCGGCGCGTCGGAGTCGTAGCTGGTCACCACGGGTTCCAGCCGGCCGTCCGTCTCGTTGGCACCCGCCCACAGGCCGAAGTTGGTGCCGCCGTGCGCCATGTAGATGCTCACGCCGCCACCGTCCGCGACGATGCCGCGCAGGGTGTGCACGGCGCTCTCCACTCCGCGTACGTGGTGCTTCTTGCCCCAGTGGTCGAACCAGCCGCTCCAGAACTCGGCCACCAGGAAGGGCTCTTCGGGGCGCCTGCCGGCGAGGAGTCTCCGGGCGGCCTCGGGCTTGGAACCCAGAGTGGCGGCCATCAGCGTGCCCGGCAGGGAGCCGCCGTCCAGCATCAGTTCGGTGGGGCCGTCCGCCGTGAACAGCAGCTCCTCGATACCCCGTTCGGTCAGGGCGTCGCGGCTCCAGCGCATGTAGGCGTGGTCGTCGCCGTAGCTGCCGAACTCGTTCTCCACCTGCACCGCGACGACCGGTCCGCCGCGGGTCGTCTGGAGGGCCGCGATGCGGGGGATCAGCTCGTCGAACCAGGTGCCGAGGGCGGAGGTGAACGCCGGGTCGGAGCTGCGCGGGGCGAGGTCGCGTCCGGTGATCCAGGCCGGCAGACCGCCGTTGGACCATTCCGCGCAGATGTAGGGGCCGGGCCTGACGATGACGTCGAGGCCCTCCTCTCCCACCATGCGGATGAACCGTTCGAGGTCGCGCCAGCCGTCGAAGTCCGCCGGCCGGTCCTCACGGGGCTGGTGGAAGTTCCATGCCACGTACGTGTCGACGGTGTTGAGCCCGAGATCGGCGATCCGGCGGATGCGGTCCCGCCAGAGGTCGGGATGCACCCGGAAGTAGTGCAGCGCTCCCGACAGAATCCGATGCGGAAGGCCGTTGCGGTACATGCGGCCATCGCGCCAGGACAGTGCTGCGGTGGCGGGGCCCGCCGTCGCAGCGTCCGTGGGGCGTGCCGGGGGGATGTGTGTCGTGGGCGGCTCAGTCACGGCGCGAGCGTATGTTATCGATGACATGTATAACAAGCTTGGTAGAGTCCAGCAGCCGATCCCGGAGGATGGAGCGACTTGAACGAGGACATCGCGAGGCCGAGGCAGCCGAGCATGGCCGACGTGGCCCGCATCGCCGGTGTTTCGGCGCAGACGGTGTCACGGGCGCTGCGCGGTTCGCCGAACGTCACCCCCGACACCAACCGGCGCGTGCTCGCGGCCGTGGAGCAGGCCGGCTACCGGTTCAACAGCGCCGCCAGGGCGCTGTCTTCCGGACGCAGCCACACCATCGGGCTCGTCCTCCTGGAGTCCGGCGGGTACTACTCGCGCTCGGCGGTGACCGCCGGTGTCGAGTCGGCGGCGGGCGCGGCCGGGTACGCGGTCAGCATCGCGACCATCGCCGGGCTCGACGCCGGCCTGATGGAGCGGTCCCTCGCCAAGCTCGCCGACCAGGGTGTCGACGGTCTGGTGATCGCCGTGCCGCTCATCTCGGTGACGCAGAAGATAGAGGACCTCACCCGCGAGATCCCGACCGTCACCCTCGACGGGTCGCGGACGCAGGGGGCCCGGGTGCTCGGGATCGACCAGGCCGAGGCGGGGCGCCTGGCCACGCAGCACCTGCTCGACCTGGGCCATCGACAGATCTGGCACATCGCCGGGCCGGACGAGTGGATCGAGGCGCGCCAACGGCGCCAAGGCTGGCAGGAGTGCCTGGACGCCGCCGGGATCGAGGCACCGACCCCTCTGGAGGGGGACTGGTCGCCCGACTCCGGGTACCGGCAGGGGCAGATCGTCGCGATGATCCCGGAGATCACCGCGGTCTTCGTCGCGAGCGACGAGATGGCGTTCGGGGTGATCAGGGCCCTGCGCGAGCGCGGCCGGTCGGTGCCCGACGACGTCTCCATCGTGAGCGTCGACGACATCGCGCTGGCGGCCTACTGCGCGCCGCCCCTGACGACCGTCCGGCAGGACTTCTACGGCTACGGCGCGGCGGCGGTCACGCTGCTGCTCCGGGGGGAGGCCGCCGTCGAGGAGTCGGTCGTCACCGCCTCCCTGTCGGTGCGCGGCTCCACCGCACCGCCCCGCAGGGGCTGAGGGCGGGGCTCCTCACGTGCCGGAGGCGGGGCGGCGCCGCCCCGCCGGGCTGTGGCCGGGGTTCCGCGCGCCGCGCCGGGAGGTGGGGCCGGGGTTCCGCGCGCCGCCCGCCGGGCTGGGGCCGGGGTTCCGCGCGCCGCCCGACCGGGGCTGGGTTCCCGCCCCGTCCCGCCGGGTCGTCACCTGCCGTCACGGTCGCCCGTGTGGGCCGGTCCGACCCTGTTGTCACGTGACACCCGAGTTGGCCCACTCGTGACGATCACCCGGGTTCGCCCCGTCCGACTCCCGGCCCGGGCGCGCCCTTTCGTCCCGCTCGCGCGCGGTTCGCGGCGGTTCGGTGCCGGATCCGTGCGGGATTCGACAGAGTCCTTGCGAAAAAGTTATGGACCGCTCCGTGGCGGTCCGCGGCGTGTGTGAACGCCTCCGCGCGTTCCGGCCGTGACGCCGGAACTCCCTTGTGCGCATGGAGTACTGGCGTCCGATCGCGCTCCGTGAGTGCCCCCGCCCCGGGCCGCGCCCCGGTCCGCCGTGACGTGCGGATCGGTTCCGGTGCGCCCGGTTCGGCGAATCGACCTCATCTGACCCCTTGCGCCGTCATGTGATCGATGCCATCGTACGCACCATGTTATCGGTGCCACCGTAACAACGCCGGATCAACGAAGATCCAAATCCGGCACTGCGGTGGCGCGGCGCGCGGTGACCGGACCCTCGACGGGGGCCCGCCGCGCCCGCTCTGCCACTCGCAGTCAGGTGGGCAGTTGTCCACGGGAAGGACCCCCCAAATGAGGAAGTCGCTCGCCTTCGCGGGCACCGCTGTGACGGTGCTCGGGCTGCTCGCCACCGGATGTTCGGGAGGCGGGGACAGCGCGGACTCCGGCAAGACGACCCTCAAGGTCGCCGCCCTCGAAGGCGGCTACGGCCGGGACATGTACGCCCAGGTCATCAAGGCCTACGAGGCGACCCACCCGGACGTGGACGTCCAGCTCCAGATCTCGAAGAGCATCGAGGACGAGATCACCCCGAACATGAAGGCCGGCAAGTACCCGGACGTCGTGGTGCTCGGGCAGGGCCGCAAGGCCGCCCTCACCGAGACCTTGGTCAAGGACAAGGCCGTGGAGGACCTCACCCCGGTCCTCAAGACGAAGGTCCCCGGCGAGGACAAGACGGTCGGCGACAAGCTCACCGAGGGCATCGTCGGCAACCTGAACACCAACCCGTACGGCACGGACAAGACGTACCTGATGCCGATGTACTACGCGCCGACCGGGCTGTTCTACAACCAGGGCCTGTTCGAGAAGAACGGCTGGAAGACCCCGGCCACCTGGGACGAGATGTTCGCGCTCGGCGACAAGGCGAAGAAGGCGGGCATACCCCTCTTCACCTACCCGACCGCCGGTTACCTCGACTCGTACTTCTTCGCGCTGCTCGCCGACGTCGGCGGGGAGCAGTTCTACACCGACGTCATGACGTACAAGAAGGACGTCTGGAAGTCGGCGAACGCCAAGAAGGCGCTCGACATCACCACCAAGCTGCTCGGTTACGCCGCGCCGACCACCGTCGGCTACGCCAACGAGCAGGACTTCACCAAGAACCAGCAGTCGATCCTGGACAACAAGGCGCTGTTCATGCCGAACGGCACCTGGATCACCGGTGAGATGGCCGACGCCCCGCGCGCCGACGGCTTCACCTGGGGCCTGACCCCGCTGCCGGCCGTCACCGCGGGCGCCAAGCGCTACCTGACGACCTCGGTCGAATCGGTCTGGGTCCCCAGCGCCGCCCAGCACAAGGACGCCGCGAAGGACTTCGTCGCCTACCTCTACTCCGACGAGGCCGCGAAGATCTTCGCCAAGTCGAACGCGATCCAGCCGATCCAGGGCATCGCCGACAGCCTGACCGGTGAGAGCGCCTCGTTCTACAAGCTCTACGAGGACCCGTCGGTCTCCGCGCTCGTCGGTGGCTTCGCGAGCACCTCGCCGGTCGAGGGCGTCGACATCAAGGCCACGCTCTTCGACACCGCCAACAGCATCATCAGCGGCGACACCACCGAAGCGAAGTGGCAGTCCGCGCTGAACGAGGCCAGCGAGAAGCTGCGCCAGGCGGGCAACTGACGTGCCCGGCGGCGACCCGGCCCTCCCCGGGTCGCCGCCGGCGCCTCCACCACCCGAGAGACCCTCTCGGCCCCCCAGGACCGCCTCGTACGACCGAAGGACCGGCACGGTGACGACCCTCTCCACCCCACCCCAAGACTCAGCGGATCCCGTATCGAAAGCACGGAAGTCCGCCGGTGACTCCCGGCGCGGCAAGGCGTCCCCGGCGCGCCGGTCCGGTCACACCCGCTTCGTGCTCGCCTGCCTGCTTCCGGCGCTGGTGCTTTTCGCGGTGTTCATGGTCTACCCGACCGTGAACGTGTTCCGGATGTCGCTCTACACCTGGAGCGGCTTCTCCCCCGACATGAAGTTCGTGGGGCTGGACAACTTCCGTCACCTCGTCGACGACGACCAGTTCGTGCGGGCGTTCCAGAACACGGTGACACTGCTGGTCGTGGTCACCGTGGTGACGATGGGGATGGGCCTCTTCCTCGCCGCGATCATGACGCGGCAGAAGCTGCGGAGCCGCAACTTCCTCCGGTTCGTCCTCTACATCCCGAACGTGCTCTCCGTGGTCGTGATCGCGGCGGTCTTCTCCGCCATCTACGACCAGAACAACGGTCTGCTCAACAGCATGCTGCGCCTGGTCTCCCTCGACAGCTGGCAGCAGGTCTGGCTCGGCGATCAGAAGGTCGTGCTCTACTCCGTCGGCATCGCGATGGTCTGGCAGTCCCTGGGCTACTACATGGTCCTCTACATGTCGAGCATGTCGAGCATCCCCGAGGAGCTGTACGAGGCCAGCGGGCTCGACGGCGCCTCCGCCTCCCGGCAGTTCTTCTCCCTCACGATGCCGCTCATCTGGCAGAACCTGCGGACCTCGCTGACCTTCTTCATCATGAGCGCGGTCAACCTCAGCTTCGTGCTGGTCCGCGCGATGACCGGCGGCGGTCCCGACAGCTCCTCCGAGGTCCTGCTGAGCTACATGTACAAGCAGGCGTACACGAACTCCTCGTACGGCTACGGCATGGCCATCGGTGTCGTCATCTTCGCGTTCTCCTTCCTCGTGTCGCTCCTGATGAGCCGGGCGACCAAGCGCGAACCCCTTCAGTTCTGAGGACGGACACCATGACCGTGATCAACACCCCCCGCCCTCCCGCCACCCGCTCGCGGATCGGCCGCGTACTCACGTACGTACTCGTCATCGCCCTCGCGCTCGCCATCGCGGTGCCGGTCGCCTGGGTCCTGCTCGCCTCGCTCAAGGAGAAGAGCGAGTTCTTCGGCAGCCCCTGGACGCTGCCCGAGGGGCTGCGCCTGCAGAACTACGTCGACGCGTTCACCGACGCGCACATGGGCCAGTACTTCGCGACCTCGGTGTTCGTCACCGTGCTCGGCCTGGTCCTCGTCCTCGCGGTCTCCGTGCCGGCGGCGTACGTCATCGCCCGGTACGAGTTCAAGGGCAAGGGCTTCGTCGAACTCCTCCTGCTCGGCGGGCTCTTCGTCAACGTCAACTACATCGTCGTGCCGATCTTCCTGATGCTGGTCGACTGGGACAAGGCGCTCGTCGACGTCTTCCCCGGCGGGTTCTTCCTCGACAACCCCTCGGTCCTCTCCCTCGTCTACGCGGCCACGTCGATCCCGTTCACGATCTACCTGCTCACCGCGTATTTCCGGTCCATCCCCGTCGCCTACGAGGAGGCCGCGTCGATCGACGGGGCGTCCCGGTTCCGGATCATGACCCGGATCATGCTGCCGATGGCCCGGCCCGCGATCACCACCGTGATCCTGTTCAACTTCCTCGCCTACTGGAACGACTTCATCATCTCGCTGACCCTGCTTCCCGGCGAGGGAAAGACCGTCCAGGTCGGCCTGCTCAACCTGTTCACGGCGCAGAAGGCGGCGGCGGACTACGGACGCCTGTACGCAGGCATGGTCATCGTCATCGTCCCGGTCCTGATCGTCTACGCCTTCATCCAGAAGCGGCTCATCGAGGGCATGGCATCCGGCGGCGTCAAGGGCTGACGGGCTCGGCACCACAGCCCACGCCCCACGACCCACAGCCCCAGCGGAAGGAAAACGGACATGAAGGACTCGACGCGGACGGCCCTGCTCGTCGGCGTGCGCACGCTCGTCGCGGCGGCCTGCGTGGCGCTCGTCGTGGTGGAGCGCAGGACGATCGGCTGGGGACACCTCGGCATCATGCTTCTCGCGCTCGCCGGGCTGATGGCCCTGCTCGCCTCGTACAACCGGAGGTACCAGTGACAGCCGCGGCCACGCCCGCACGGGCGCTCTCCGAGATCAGGCCCAGCGCGCGGCAACTCGCCTGGCAGGAGATGGAGTTCTACGGCTTCATCCACTTCGGGATGAACACGATGACGGACCGGGAGTGGGGCGAGGGGCACGACGCTCCGGCCCTCTTCGACCCGTCCGACCTCGACGCCGACCAGTGGGTGGCCTCGCTCAAGAGCGCGGGGATGACCGGCGTCATCCTCACCTGCAAGCACCACGACGGCTTCTGCATGTGGCCGAGCGACGCGACGGACTACTCGGTCGCCTCCTCGCCGTGGCGCGGCGGCTCGGGTGACGTGGTCGCCGAGGTCGCCGACGCCGCCCGCCGGCACGGCCTGAAGTTCGGTGTCTACCTCTCCCCGTGGGACCGCACCGAGGCGTCCTACGGCTCCGGCGGCGCGTACGACGACTTCTACGTCGCCCAGCTCACCGAACTGCTCACCCGCTACGGGCCGGTGTTCTCCGTGTGGCTCGACGGCGCGAACGGCGAGGGACCCAACGGCAAGCGCCAGACCTACGACTGGGAGCGCTACTACGCGGTGGTGCGCGAGCTCCAGCCCGACGCGGTGATCAACGTGTGCGGCCCCGACGTCCGCTGGTGCGGCAATGAGGCCGGCGAGACCCGCCCCGACGAGTGGAGCGTGGTGCCGCGCGCCCTCCAGGACGCCGAGCGGACCGCGTCCGTCTCGCAGCAGGCGGACGACGGCGTCTTCTCCCGCCTGGTCCGCAGCGACGACCGCGACCTGGGCAGCCGGGCCGCGCTCGCCGGCCACGAGTCGGATCTGGTCTGGTACCCGGCCGAGGTCAACACCTCGATCCGCCCCGGCTGGTTCCACCACACCGCGGAGGACAGCCAAGTCCGCCCGGTGGACGAGCTGTTCGCCATCTACCAGCGTGCGGTCGGCGGCAACTCCTGCTTCCTGCTCAACGTCCCCCCGGCCGCCGACGGCCGTCTGCGGGACGCCGACGTGGCGGCGCTCGGCGGTCTCGGCCGGCGCATCGAGGAGTTCCGCTCCCGCAGGGTCGAGGCGACCGCGACGGTCACCTCCGGCACCCCGGGAGACGTGGCCACCGCCTGGCCCGGCGCGGCGGACACCGCCTGGCGCCCCGACGGCACCGACGCCCGCCCCGCCGTGACCCTCACGTTCGACGGGCCCCGCAGGATCGAGGCGGTCGTGCTGGGCGAGGACATCACCGAGGGCCAGCGCGTCGAGCACGTCGTCGTCCGGGGCTCGCTGGCCGGCGAGTGGACCACGCTCGCCGAGACGAACGCGGTGGGCTACCAGCGCATCCTCACCTTCCCGGCCGCCGAGGCCGACACGGTCGTCTTCGAGATCACCGCTACCCGGGACACCCCCGTCGTCGCCCGGGTGGCGGCGATCGGGGCGGGTTCGTGAAGGGCGCGGCGTCCCGCACACGGGTGCCGCGCCCACCGGCGGGGACCCGCAAGCCCGGTTCCGGCAGGCCCGGCTCCCGCAAGCCGGCCGCCGTACGCGGCACCGGTGCGGCGACCCGCACGGCGGCGGCCTCCCGGCGTCCGTCGCGGCGGACCCTCGCCGCGGTGACCGGTGCCGTACTCGCCGTCGTCGCGGTGGTCGTCGCGACGGTGACGATGTCCGGCGGCCACCGGGGAGACGACGTCGCCACCCTGGACGGGCGCCCGGTCACCCGCGAGGAACTGCTCTTCCACATGGGGCGGCTCGCCCCCACCGTGCAGAACGAGCTGACCACCACCTACCATCTGGCATCCCCGTTCAGCTGGAACGCGAAGACGGGAGCCAAGAGCGCGCTCCAGCGCCTGGAGGCGAGCGCCCTGGACGAGATCCGCGAGGACAGGGCGACCCTCGTCCTCGCACAGGGCCAAGGGCTCGTCGACTCCGTGGACTTCGCGGACCTCACCGCAGAGCGCACCGAGGAGAACGAGGCCCGCGCCCAGGCCGTCCAGGCCGGCCGGACGGTCTACGGGGTCACGGACTTCTCCCCCGAGGAGTACTACACCCACCGGCTGACCGAACTCGCCACCAGCCTCAAGGACCTGCTCAGCAAGGACGCCGCGAGCCCGCTCCACGTCACCGACGCGGAGGTCCGCAAGGCGTTCGACGCGGACCCGGACTCCTGGAGCGCCAACGCGACCACGTACGCGTACACGCAACTCGTGGTCCAGGTGCCGGACGGCGCCCCCGCCGGCTTCGCCGCCGCCCTCCAGCGCCGGGTGAAGGCCGCGGGGCACCTGGCCGACGTCACCGAGGTGGCGGACGCGAAGCTCACCACCGCCACCTACGGCGGGAGTGGCACCACCGGGCTCAGCACCCACGACCAGGACCTCGCCTCCGTGCTCGGAGAGCTCGACCGGGGACAGGTCTCGGCGCCCGTCAAGGGCACCGGCCAGATCACGTACTACCAGCTCGACAGCGTGAAGACCGACCAGGACAAGGCGTTCACCGAGTACTCCCAGCGGATCCGCCAGTCGCTCGTCGAGAAGAAGTACGCCACCTACCTCCAGCGCCGGGCCGACGACGCCTCGATGCACGTCGACAGCTCGGCGGTGGCCGCCATCAACGCGAAGGACGTGCAGCAATGAGACCTGCCGACATCGGCCCGCCCGCCGACGAGGCGCCGGTGAAGCGCCCGTGGCTCACCACACGGACGGTTCGCACCGGCCTCGCCTCCGTGCTCGCCGCACTGCTCGTGGGGTCGCTCGCCCCGGCCGCGCACGCCGCAGCCGGACCGAAGGGACCCGCCGCCCCCGCAGCCTCCGCCGCCGCCAAGTCCTGGCCCGGCAACAAGCACAACGCCACGGGCGGCAAGGACTACTACATCGACGCCACGCACGGCCACGACACCGCGGCCGGCACCTCGCCGAAGAACGCCTGGGCCAGCCTGGCCAAGGCGAACGCGACGACGTTTCTGCCCGGCGACCGCATCCTGCTCAAGGCCGGCGAGCAGTGGCAGAACGAGCAGCTGTGGCCGAAGGGCTCCGGCAGCGCGGGCAAGCCGATCACCATCTCCGCGTACGGCGACAAGCGAGCCGGCCGCCCCTACATCGCCACGAACGGCCAAGTGCCCAGCCCGTTCAACGCGGACGGCACGAAGAACCCGCAGACCGTCGGTCTGACCGGCGCCATCGTGCTGCGGAACCAGCAGTACTGGGACATCGACAACGTCGAGCTGTCCAACGACGACGACTTCGCCACGGACATCACCAAGGGCACCTACGTCCGCGACGGCATCATGGTCTCGATCAACGCCGACCTCTTCCCGGACGGCGCGGACACGGTCATGGACCACTTCCGCATATCGGATATCTACGTCCACAACCTCGACGGCCCGAGCAGCTGGCAGAAGATCCACTACGGTGCGGTCGACTTCCAGGTCTTCGGCAGCAAGAGCTACAAGGCGTACCCGGCCGGCGGATACCACTTCAGCGACGTCCGGATCGAGAACAACACCTTCGAGAACGTCGAACTCCACGCCGTACAGTTCGCGTTCAACTGGTTCGCCGCCGACAGCGCCGACTCGGGCCAGTACGACGAGGCCGGCAAGTGGCACGAGGGCTGGGAGCAGCTGTGGGTGCGCACCCGCGACCTGTACAGCCGTGACGTCTACATCGGCCACAACTACGCCAAGAGCATCGGCCAGGGCGCCTTCCAGCTCGCCGACTCCCAGCGCATGACAGTCGAGTACAACGAGGTCAACGGCTTCCTGGAGCGCTACAACGCGGTCTCCTGCGGGCTCTACCTGTGGGCCGGCGCCGACTCCACCATGCAGTACAACGAGGTCTACGGCGGCCCCGACAACGAGTACGACGGCACCCCCTGGGACCTGGAGTACACCAACTTCAACGTCACTTACCAGTACAACTACTCGCACGACAACGCCGCGGGCTGGATGGCCTACATGGGCAACAGCTCGAACTCGGTGGCGCGTTACAACCTCAGCGTCAACGACAACGGCGTGCTCGTGAAGAACATGCTGTCGACGAACTACGCGCCGACCTATTTCACCAACAACACCTTCGTCTACGACGGCGCCGACCTGAACACCGTCCACGACGAGACGTTCCTGAGCCGCGTCTACTTCCTCAACAACATCTTCTACAACACCTCCGAGACCACCCCGACCCCGTGGTACCGCCGGACCGGCGCCCTGCGCCAGGCCGTGTTCTCCCACAACGACTACTACGAGGCGTCCGGCACGCACTCCGCGCAGGAGCCGGCCGACCCGGACGGGCTGCGGGCCGACCCGAAGTTCACCGGTGACCCCGCCCACTACGTCACCGGTGCGGGCGTCGACAAGATCCGCAAGGCCGCCGCGCCCTTCGCGCTGCGCAAGGACTCGCCGCTGATCGACGCGGGCCGGTACAACGCCCACATGGGCACCGAGGACTTCCTCGGTACGCACCTCTACTACGGCGACGCCCCGGACATCGGCATCGCCGAGTCCAAGCGCGGCCGCAAGGTGGCCCACCCGGTCGACGCGAACCCCATCGAGGAGGAGGCGGACAACAGGGTGAACCTCGCCCTCGGCAAGTCCGTCACCGCCAGCTCGACCCACCCCGGGGCGAACGGCTCGCTCGGCGCGGAGAAGCTGACCGACGGCAACCTGTCGACCCGCTGGGCCGCGGCCGACGACGCGTCCTACCCGATCACGCTCGACGTCGACTTCGGCGCGGACACCACGTTCGACCAGGTCTACCTGGACGAGTACACGGACTCGGGCACCAACCCCCGGGTCCAGTCCTTCGAGCTCCAGCGCTGGGACGCGGCCACCGGCGGCTGGGTCACCTTCGCCACCCGTGACGCGGGTGTCGGGCACGACCTCACGGTGACGGGCTTCGGCAGCGTCACCAGCTCCAAGCTGCGGGTGGCCCTCACCGGCCAGATCGCCACGGAGCAGTACACCCCGAGCCTGACCGAGATCTCGGTCTACCGCGCGGGCGCGTGAGCGGTGTCGTCACGGACCCGCGGATGAGCCGACCGGGTCCGCGACGATGACGCAGGGAGGGCGGGTGGATGCCACGGCATTCACCCGCCCTCGACGTTCCCCGGGGCGCCCCAGCCACCCGCGTCCGCCCGAAAGGGTGAACTTGCCCCCGAATGCGGCGTGTCCCGACATCGCAGGCGCCATGGTGCGGAAGAGGCGGGTGGGGCCGTCACCTCCGCGCGGGGCGCGGCAGCGGGCGTGAGGGGAGTGACCGTGAAACCAGTCAAGGGGAGGCCGCCGGCACCGCTGCGGGACCGTGCGCGCTACCGGTTCGACCGGACGCTGGCCCGCTCCACCGGCACCCTGATGGGCTGGCTGGTCCTCACCTGCCTGGCCGTCGTGGTCCCGGTCAGCGCGGTGCTGGTGTGGACGGACCCGGGCGCGCCCCGGTCGCTGCCGGAACGGCTGATCGCGGTGTGGCGGACCAGCGCGGAGACGCTCCGACTGGGCACCGCCACGGGGGCCCCGCTCAGGCTGGCCCTGTCCGCCCTGCTCGGGCTGGTCGCCCTGCTCGGCGTGTCGACCCTGGTCGGGGTCGTCACCACCGGCCTCGCCGACCGCATGACGGAGCTGAGCCGGGGGCGGTCCAGAGTGCTGGAACACGGCCACGTCGTCGTGCTCGGTTGGTCCGACCAGGCGACCACCGTGGTGAGCGAACTGGTGGCGGCCCAGGTACCGAACCGGCCGCGGGCCGTCGTCGTGCTCGCCGACCGGGACAAGGCGGAGATGGAACGCGCGCTCGCCGCACACCTCCCGCCGGCCGCCCGGGCGCGGATCGTCTGCCGCAGCGGACCCGCCAGCGACCCCGCGGTGCTCGCCCTCGTCAGCCCGCGCACCGCCAGCACCGTCCTGGTGCTGCCCTCGGGGGAGCCGTCCGCCGACGCCGAGGTGCTGCGGGTCCTGCTGTCGCTGCGCGCGGTGCTCGGCGAGGACACGGACGGGCCGCCGGTGCTCGCCGCGGTGCGGGACGACCGGTACCGCGCCCCCGCGCGCCTCGCCGCCGGGCCGCGCGGCACGGTGCTGGAGACCGACACCGTCACCGCCCGGCTGATCGCCCAGTGCGTCGGCAGGCCGGGGCTCTCCCTCGTGCTCCGTGACCTCCTCGACTTCGCGGGCGACGAGTTCCACCTCGCCGACGCCACCGCCTTCCACGGGGAGACCTTCGGCACCGCCCTGCTGGGGCACCCGAACTCCTGCGTGGTCGGCCTGCTCACCCCGGAGGGCCGCACGCTGCTCAACCCGCCGGCCCGCACCCCGGTCGAGCCGGGAGGCCACCTGATCGTGCTGGCCCTGGACGACGACAGCACCCGGGTGGAGGACTGCCGGCATCTGGTCGACCCCACCGCGATCGCCGCGGACGGCTCCCCTCCCGACGACCCGACGCGCCTGCTGGTCCTCGGCTGGAACCGCCGCGCCCCGCTCGTCGTCGGCCAGTTGTTGGAGACGGCCCGCCCCGGCTCCGTCCTCGACGTGATCACCGACAGCACCGTCCCCGGCCCGAGGGAGCCGGAGGGGGGCGCACCGGCACCGCGCGGGTCCGCGAACGGGACGCCCGAGGCCGCGTCCGTACGCTTCCGGTCGGCCGCGCTGTCGCGGCCCGAAGCCCTGCTCGGGCTCGACCTCACCCCGTACGACGGGCTGGTCGTGCTAGGCCCCGATCCGGGTGAGAGCCCGGACCGCCCCGACGACTGGACGCTGGTCACCCTGCTGGCGCTGCGGCTGCAGGAGGAGCGCGCCGGACGCGAACTGCGTGTCGTCACCGAACTCACCGACGACAGCAACCGGCCGCTGGCTCCCGTCAACCACGGCTCCGACGTCATCGTCAGCGGGAAGCTGACCGGGTTGCTGATGGCCCAGATCACCCAGAACCGGCACCTGGCCCCGGTGTTCGACGAGTTGTTCTCCGGCGACGGCGCGAACGTCCTGCTCCGCCCCGCCGCCACGTACGTCCGCCCGGGCGCCGAAGCCACCTTCGCCACCGTCGTCGCCGCCGCCCGTGACCGGGGCGACTGCGCGATCGGCTACCGCTGCCACGACCGCTCCGCCCCCGGCACGGACCACGGCGTCCGGCTCAACCCGCCCAAGGCGGAGCGGCGCGTGTGGAGCCCGGGGGACCAGGTGGTCGTGGTGGGGACACCCCCGGGCGGCGCCGCGGCCCACTCCGGACCGCCGCACCGGGGCACGTTCCACAGCGACCCCCCGACCAGGCCGTTCGATCCCCTCGGCGGGGGGCGCCCGTAGACTTGGCGGGTGGACCGGTCGATGGGGTTGCGAGAACGCAAGAAGCTGCGGACGCGGGAGACCATCTCAGAGGTCGCGATCGCGCTCTTCCTGGAGCACGGATTCGACCGGGTCTCCGTCGCCGACGTCGCCGCCGCCGCCGAGGTCTCCAAGCCGACGCTCTTCCGGTACTTCCCCACCAAAGAGGACCTGGTCGTCCAGCGGTTCGCCGACCACCAGGGCGAGAGTGCCGAGGTGGTGCGGAACCGTCCGGCCGGGGTGAGCCCGGTCGACGCCCTCCACCGGCACTTCCTGGACGGGCTGGAAGCCGGCGACCCCATCACGGGGCTCAGCGACCACGAGGGCGTCCTCGCCTTCCACCGCCTCGTCCACTCCACCCCCGGCCTCGTGGCCCGCTCCGCCCAGTACCTCGCACGCGCCGAGGAAGAACTCGCCCGCGCCCTCGCCGACACCCTCGGCGAGGAGTCCCGGGAGGTCACGCCCCGGCTGCTGGCGGGACAACTGGTCGCCACCCAGCGCATCCTGGCCTCGACGAACTGGCAGCGCATCGTGGACGGCAGATCGGCCGGGGACGTCCGCCCCGAGGCCGTCGCGGACGCGGACCACGCTTTCGCCCTGCTGAACCGGGGGGCCGCCGCACTCACGCACCCCGGCGGCGACGCCACTCCCGCCACCGACTGACGCTCCGGCGCTCCCTTCCGGCGCTCCCCGGAGCGTTTTTCGCGCGTGTCCGGGTACGTCCCGCCGTGTGTGGCGTCCGGCACAGCGCCCGCCCCCGCCTCGGCCGTCGTCCCGCACCCGGTCCCTTGGGCCCGCTGGTCCGGCCACCGTCCGGGGGCGGCGGCGGGCCGGAGCACGGTGACGAGGATCTCCTCCGCCGGACGTCGTTCGTCGGGCACTGTGGTGCGGTCGGGGGACCTCCACTGCCGTACGACCGAGCGAGATGCCATGACCGCGACCACCGCCGCCGCCGAACGCCTCCACCCCTCCCGCCGCGCACCTCGCGCCCGCACCGGTGGCCCGGGGGAGAGGGGACCGAAGGTCCTCGAACACGTCCTCGGCTGGACCCTCGTCCTCGTGCTCGCTCTCTTCGTCACCCGGGCCGGACTCATGTGACCCGCGCGGCGGGGCGCCCGAGCGGCCTCCCGGCAGCCGATCACATGCTCGCGTACCTGGTGACGGGGGCGCCCCGATCGGGCATACTCGACGCGCCACAGCCGCTGACCGGCACCTTCCGCGATCCGGAAGGGCAGGATCGGTTGGGCACGTACGACTGTTCCGGGCCCGGCCCGGACCACTCGGCGACGCGGCTCCCCACCCCGGGCCCGTACGCCGTCACGCCCGACAGGGAGGAGAGCGCCGTCATGCCCGACCGAGCCCCGCAATCGGTGGAACGCCGTCTGCCCACCGAGGAATCCCGGCAACTGCTCACGCTGGTCCGCGACATCGTCGCGAACGAGATCGCGCCCCGGGCGGCCGACGAGGAGGAGGCGGGCCACTTCCCGCGTGAACTCTTCACCCTCCTCTCCGCATCGGGCCTGCTGGGCCTGGCCTACGACTCCGGTTTCGGCGGCGGGGACCAGTCGTACGAGGTCTACCTCCAGGTCCTGGAGGAACTGGCCGCCGCCCGGCTGACCGTGGGACTCGGCGTCAGCGTGCACTCCCTGGCCTGCCACGCCCTCGCCAACTACGGCACCGAGGAGCAGAAGAAGGCGCATCTGCCCGCGATGCTCTCCGGCGGACTCCTGGGCGCCTACTGCCTCTCCGAGCCCGCGTCCGGTTCCGACGCGGCCTCGCTGCACACCAGGGCGGTACGGGACGGCGACGACTGGGTGCTCACCGGCACCAAGGCGTGGATCACCCACGGTGGCATCGCCGACTTCTGCACGGTGCTCGCCCGCACCGGCGCGGACGGCCCTCGGGGCATCACCGCCTTCCTGGTCCCCGGCGACGCCGAAGGGCTCAACGCGGCTGCCCCCGAACGGAAGATGGGCATGAAGGGCTCGCCCACCGCCCAGCTCAACTTCGACGGCGTACGCGTGCCGGACGGCCGCCGGATCGGCGAGGAAGGGCAGGGCTTCGCCATCGCGCTCTCCGCGCTCGACTCCGGCCGCCTGGGCATCGCGGCCTGCGCGGTCGGCGTCGCCCAGGCCGCGCTGGACGAAGCCGTCGGATACGCCACGGACCGGCGGCAGTTCGGGCGCCCGATCGCGGACTTCCAGGGGCTGCGCTTCCTGCTCGCGGACATGGCCACCCAGATCGAGGCCGGCCGGGCGCTGTACCTGGAGGCCGCCCGGCTCCGCGACGCCGGGCAGCCCTTCTCCCGCCAGGCCGCCATGGCGAAGCTGTTCTGCACGGACGCGGCCATGCGCGTCACCATCGACGCCGTGCAGGTGCTGGGCGGTTACGGCTACACCCGGGACTTCCCCGTCGAACGCCTGATGCGGGAGGCCAAGGTGCTCCAGATCGTGGAGGGCACCAACCAGATCCAGCGGATGGTCATCGCCCGCCACCTCGCCGGCCCCGAATCGCACTGATCCGCTGCGGCAGCGTCACCCACACCGGCGCCGTCACGATCCGGGTCCACTCCTGGTCGTGACGGCCCGGCAAGGTGCGCCCCGATCCCTCCCAGTCGCGGAGCAGCGCGACATAGATGGGGGATTCGGAGGGCGGTGTCGCCGACGGGGGGTGCGCGGCGGACGGTAAGGCCCTGCCTGCCGCCCCCGCGTGCGGAATACCCGCACCGGGGGCTGCCGTGGCGACGCGGGGTTCCGGTTCTCGACGGAGCGGTGCCGTGGGCCGGGGAACCGATTCTTCGAAGGGCGGGGCGACGAGACGGCGACGACCGGAGCCCGCCGTGGTGTCCGGGAGGGTCATACCGGACCAACGCCCGGGGCGCCGTCGGGTCACTGTACGAGCGATGCGGGCGGATGTTCGAGACGGGTCCTCCGCCGGGACCCGCACCACGTCGGCGGCGCCGTCGCGGTGCGCGGGGCACGGGTCTTCGGACTCAGGCGGCGCGACGCATCTGCGGCATCCGCATCGGGCGCGAGCCGGGGCCCCCGGCGTGCGAGAACGGCTGCATCCGCCAGTCGAGTCCCTGGGGGAGCGTCAGCAGCAGCGCGGTCTCCTGCTCCTGCACCTCCAGCGTCTCGTCGGCGGGCTCGGCCTCGGCGGCGTCACGGCCCGTACCGGCGCAGACGGTCAGCACGAACGGGTTCCAGGGGGTGGGGCAGAGCGCGTGCTCCGGGAACACGTCCTCGTCGGCGAGGAGCGCGATCGGCTGCTCGCAGTCCGGGCAGAAGACCCGGTACATCTCAAAGGTGTCGTACGCGTCGGACAGGCTGTCCTCGTCCGTATCGACGGGCTCCGGTTCGCTGTGACCGGTGAGCTTCAGGCTCTGCATGGGAAGTCCCCCCTCAGTGGGCCGGTGAGGCGCGGTGGCCCCGACCACACCAAGCACTTCCCGCCGTGACTCCGCTGTAACCGCTACCCGGGTAGACAACAGGCGGTAAACATGTGGCCTTGGTCACATGCCACTCGCAGGTGCCCTGCCCGGCCTTCCCGGACCGCTCTCCGAAGAGTCCGGGAAGGGGCCGCGAAGTCTTCTCCGGCCCGCGAAACCCGGCACGCCCATGCGCCACTTCGGCGCAATCATCCAGGTGTGTCCGGTGCGGGACGGGCTTGTCCGCCCCGCGGTCCCCCGCTCCGGCCGCCGTGTGCGGGGCCCGCCGGGCGTGCCCCGGGACTTTGCGGACCGGACCCGGGGCAATAGGTTGACCGCATGGAGGAGCTGGACCGTCAGATCGTGGAGTTGCTCGTCAAGGACGGGCGGATGAGCTACACCGACCTGGGCAAGGCCACGGGCCTGTCCACCTCGGCCGTTCATCAGCGTGTCCGCAGGCTGGAGCAGCGCGGGGTGATCCGGGGCTACGCCGCGGTCGTCGACCCCGAAGCCGTCGGCCTGCCCCTCACCGCGTTCATCTCGGTGAAACCGTTCGACCCCAGCGCTCCCGACGACATCGCCGAGCGGCTCGCCGGCGTGCCCGAACTGGAGGCCTGCCACAGCGTCGCCGGGGACGAGAACTACATCCTCAAGGTGCGGGTGGCCACCCCGCTGGAGCTGGAACACCTGCTCACCCGCATCCGCTCGCTGGCCGGCGTCTCCACCCGGACCACCGTCGTCCTGTCCACCCCGTACGAGGCGCGGCCCCCGCGCGTCTGACCAGGTCGCCCGGGAGTGCGCGCCGGGGTGCGCCGCGCGCTTTTCGGGAGGGGCGCGGACCACCGTCGCCGGGGCACGCGGGAGACTGGTCCCATGACCGAGAGCACCGCCCCCCAGAGCGACCCCGAACACCGCACCGTGCTGCTGCGCGGTGGAGACGTCCACAGCCCCGCCGACCCGTTCGCCACCGCGATGGTCGTCGAACGCGGGCACGTCGCCTGGGTGGGCTCCGAGGGTGCCGCCGACGCGTTCGCGGGCGGAGCCGACGAGATCGTCGACCTGGAAGGCGCCCTGGTCACCCCCGCCTTCACCGACGCCCACGTGCACACCACCTCCACCGGACTCGCGCTCACCGGGCTCGACCTGTCGGGCGCCCGGAGCCTGGCAGAGGCGCTGGACCTCGTCCGTGCCTTCGCCGACGGCCGGCCCGCCGACGCCGTGCTGCTCGGCCACGGCTGGGACGCCGCCCGCTGGCCCGGGCACCGGCCCCCGTCGCGCCGCGAGCTGGACGAGGCGGCCGGCGGCAGGGCCCTCTACCTGACCCGCGTCGACGTGCACTCCGCGGTCGTCACCACGGCCCTCCTGGACCGCGTCCCCGGGGTCACCGCGATGGACGGGTACCGCCCCGACGCCCCGCTGACCGGCGACGCCCACCACGCGGTACGCGCCGCCGCGCACGCCACCGTCACCGTGCGCCAGCGCGCCGACGCCCAGCGCGCCGCCCTGCGCCACGCCGC
This sequence comes from Streptomyces sp. NBC_00247, assembly GCF_036188265.1. Classification (NCBI taxonomy): domain Bacteria; kingdom Bacillati; phylum Actinomycetota; class Actinomycetes; order Kitasatosporales; family Streptomycetaceae; genus Streptomyces; species Streptomyces sp. NBC_00247. Next base: position 6,268,164 of record NZ_CP108093.1, read on the forward strand.
CTCGCTCGGCATCGGAACGGTCCACGAGTGCGGCGGGCCCGAGATCTCCGACGAGGACGACTTCACCTCCCTGCTGGCGCTGGCCGGCGCCGAACCCGGCCCCCGGGTCATCGGACTCTGGGCCGAGCACGTCGAGAACGAGAAGGGCGCCGCACGCATCCGTGAACTCGGCGCGCTCGGCGCCGCGGGGGACCTCTTCGCGGACGGTTCGCTGGGTTCGCACACCGCCTGCCTGCACGAGGCGTACGCCGACGCCCCGCACACCGGCTCCGCGCACCTGGACGCCGCACGGATCGCCACCCATGTCACGGCCTGCACCGAAGCGGGCCTCCAGGCCGGCTTCCACGCCATCGGCGACGCCGCGCTCACCGCCGTCGTGGACGGCATCCGGGCCGCCGCCGAGCGGGTCGGCCTGGCCCGTGTCCGTGCCGCTCGCCACCGTGTGGAGCACGCGGAGATGCTCACCCCCGAGACGATCGCCGCCTTCGCGGAACTCGGCCTGACCGCCTCCGTGCAGCCCGCCTTCGACGCGGCCTGGGGCGGCGAGGACGGCATGTACGCCCGGCGCCTGGGCGCGGAGCGGGCCGCCACGCTCAACCCCTACGCGGCGCTGCTGCGTGCGGGCGTGCCCCTCGCCTTCGGCTCGGACAGCCCGGTCACCCCGCTCGACCCGTGGGGCACCGTGCGGGCGGCCGCCTTTCACCGCAACCCGGAGCACCGGATCTCCGTGCGCGCCGGATTCACCGCCCACACCCGGGGCGGCTGGCGCGCGGCGGGCCGCGACGACGCCGGAATCCTGGTGCCCGGAGCGCCGGCCGACTACGCGATCTGGCGTACCTCCGAACTGGTCGTCCAGGCACCCGACGACCGGGTCGCCCGGTGGTCGACCGACCCCCGCTCCGGCACCCCTGGCCTGCCCGATCTCTCTCCGGAGGCCGATCTCCCGGTCTGCCTGCGCACCGTCGTGGGCGGACGGAGTGTCTACGTACGCCCGAACGAGTGACGAGGCGGTTTTCCGTACCGCCGATCGATGGGGGAGTGCTCGTACGCGACCTGCGGATCTTCGGCGCTGACCAGGCGATATGAGACAACTTCGCAGGTCAGGCCGTTGTTGACAGAAAGCGGCTGTCGGCCGGTAGGTTCGGCCGGGTCCACCACAGGACGTCCACCGGTCGAACCTCCATGCAGTCGTCGAACGCCGCTGGGTCACGGGGTGGTGAGCCGTACCGGCCCACTGCCACTGACAGCCAGGTTCAGCGCCCGCGCCTCGGGGGCGAGGGAAGGTTTCGCCGGTCGACGGGTGCGACCCGGGTGGGGCCCGGACGTTCAGTAGACAACGGCTTTCGGTCGACCCGCAGCCAGCGGGCGCCAGGTCGGCCCGAAGGGCGCCGGGCCCCGATCCGCAGACCTGTGCGGCGCGGGCGGGGACCCCGCTCGCGGCATTCTCGGACCGCGCGCCGGGGAACCGTCGCCCGTCCGCCGCTGATCTGTCCCCACTTCCGTGGTTCTGTCCGGCAGCTCGTGCCGCTTCGCGTGGCCGGGGCGCCCGGAGGGTGCCGCGCGGTCGATATGGTGTGCACCTTGTGCACGGATCTTTAAGGGGCAGTTAGTGAACGACGGCGGTCAGCGGCGGTACGACCCGCTCGGCAGAGTCCTGGTGATCATCCCGACCTACAACGAGGCCGAGAACATCAAGCCGATCGTCGACCGGGTGCGTTCCGCCGTCCCCGAGGCCGACATCCTGGTCGCCGACGACAACAGCCCCGACGGAACCGGCAAGATCGTCGACGAGATCGCCGCCGAGGACACCCGGGTGCACGTGCTGCACCGCAAGGGCAAGGAAGGGCTGGGCGCCGCCTACCTGGCCGGTTTCGACTGGGGCGCGGAGCACGGCTACGGCGTTCTCGTGGAGATGGACGCGGACGGCTCCCACCAGCCGGAGGAACTGCCCCGCCTGCTCACCGCCCTCAAGGGCGCCGACCTCGTTCTCGGCTCGCGCTGGGTGCCGGGCGGCCGGGTGGTGAACTGGCCCAAGAGCCGGGAGGTGATCTCCCGGGGCGGCAGCCTCTACTCGAGGCTCGCGCTCGGCCTGGACGTCCGCGACGTGACCGGCGGCTACCGGGCGTTCCGTACCGACACCCTCAAGGGGCTCGGCCTGGACGAGGTCGCCTCCCAGGGATACTGCTTCCAGGTCGATCTGGCCCGCCGCGCGGTGGAGGCCGGATTCCACGTGGTGGAGGTGCCGATCACCTTCGTGGACCGGGAGGTCGGCGACTCCAAGATGAGCCGCGACATCCTCGTCGAGGCGCTGTTCCGGGTCACCGGTTGGGGCATCACCGCCCGGACCAACAAGGTCACCGACAAGGTGCTGGGTCGCAAGCCCGCCCCTCGGTCCGGCACCGCCCGCGACACGCCGGACGCTCCTGGCCAGGGCCCGGCGGACGCCCCGGCGGAGACCACCGCCGCGGCCCCGGCGGAGACCACCACGGACGCCCCGGCCGACACGGCTCCACCGGCCCCGGTCGAGACCGCTCCGGACGCCGGTGCCGATCACGCACCCGTTTCCCCGGCCGACACTCCTCCGAAGGCCGAATAGGGTCCTTCGTCGCCGTCCCGGCGACCCGGCCCGGACTCCCGGGACGGGAACCCCCGCACGGGCCCACCCCGCCCGTGCCGCTCGTACCGCCGTACAGGCACACTGGGGGCATGACGACCGGCACACCGCCCCCGAACCGTCCCCGGCGCTCGCGCGTCCGCAGATTCCTGCCGCTGGGCATCGTCGCCTGGCTGGTGCTGGAGATCTGGCTGCTGATCCTGGTGGCCGGCGCGGCCGGCGGCTTCACCGTCCTGCTGCTTCTGGTGGCGGGCTTCGTGTGCGGCGCGGCGGTGGTCAAGAAGGCCGGACGCCGCGCCTTCTCCAACCTCACCGAGACCCTCCGGCAGGCACCCGGTCAGCCCGGTCCGGAGGAAGTGCGGACGGAGCCGCAGCCGACGGCCCGGGGGAACGGCTTCCTCATGCTCGGCGGGATCCTGCTCATGATCCCCGGCATGCTCTCGGACGTGGCCGGCCTCCTGCTCCTGGTCCCGCCCGTCCGCAAGGCGCTCAGCGGACTCACCGAACGGGCGCTGGAGCGCCGGATGCGCGCCGCCTCACCCGGAAGCCTCTCCGGAGCCTTCCAGCAGGCGCGGATGCACCGTCCGGACGGGAAGGTGGTCCAGGGCGAGGTGATCCGTGAGGACGGCACGCAGCCGCCCCGGCGCGGCGACGACGGACCGCAGGGCCCCCGGCCTCCGCTGACCCCCTGAGAAGCTCGCCCCCCGAGGAGCTCACTCTCTGAGGCCGGGCGGAGTGCGGGACACGTACTCCGCCCGGTCCACGCACAAAGCCTCGGGCCGTGACACAGAAGCTGTGTCACGGCCCGAGGCTGTAGTGGCCGCATGCGGTGCGGCCGTCCGTTCGGTGCTTGCGCGGATCAGGCGGACTTCCTGCTGTCCCGCGGATGCACGGCGATGTTCATGGCTCCGGAGCGGAGGACCGCCAGCCTCTCGGCCAGCACTTCCTCCAGCTCCTCGCGGGTGCGCCGCTCCATGAGCATGTCCCAGTGCGTACGCGCGGGCTTGCCCTTCTTCTCCTCGGGGCCATCCCCGTCCACCAGGAGTGCCATGGCGCCGCACGCCTTGCACTCCCACTCCGGCGGAATTTCCGCCTCTACCGAGAAGGGCATCTCAAATCGATGCCCGTTCTGGCATGCGTACTCCACCGCCTGGCGCGGGGCCAGATCGATGCCGCGGTCCGTCTCGTAGCTGGTAACCACGAGTCGCGTGCCGCGGAGAGCTCGCTCACTCATGAATCGTGCCTCCCGGGCTTGTCGCCCACAGGACAGGTGTCGCTGTCGTCGTCATCCGGTCAACGTCCGCTCGGCGGTAAAGATTCCCGTTGCCGGCCATGCGTCGCCCGTCTTGCCGCTGCTGTGTCAGGGGTGATTCCCCATCGCTGCCCGGTTTGTCACTTTTGAATGGATTTGTCACCCAACAGCTTGACGTCATCCACGCGCAGTAACGGTCTTTCCGGGCAGGCCAAAGGCGTACACTACCGGCCTTTTACTTCAACGTCTAAATCCGCCCCGGTACGGGATTGCCCGCGGCGGCCGCGGCGGCCCGCACAGGCACCCTCGCGAGCAGCACGGAGCCGATGACGAAGAACACCACCAAGGAGATGATCGCCTGCCGGTAGCTGCCGGTCAGCTGGTACGCCAGGCCGAAGACCAGGGGCCCCAGCCAGCTGAGTCCGCGGTCGCTCATCTCGTACGCGGAAAAATACTCGGCTTCCTTGCCGCGCGGGACCAGATGCGAGAAAAGGGAGCGGGAGAGGGCCTGGCTGCCTCCGAGGACGAGTCCGATCGCCGCCGCCAGAACGTAGAAGAAGACGGGCGCGTCGGCCGGCAGGAAGTAGGCCGCCACCAGGATCAGCGTCCAGACCACCAGCGACGCCAGGATCGTGCGCTGCGCGCCGTACACCCGGGCGAGCCGTCCCATCCCGAGCGCGCCGGCCACGGCGAGGACCTGCACCAGCAGGACGGCGGTGATCAGCGTCGTCTGGTCGAGGCCGAGCTCCTCCGAGCCGAACACCGAGGCCTGGGAGATGACGGTCTGCACCCCGTCGTTGTAGATGAGGTACGCCAGCAGGAACGAGAGCGTCAGCGGATGGCGCCGCATGTCCCGCAGGGTGGCGAGCAACTGCCGCCAGCCCGAGCCCACCGCCCCCTCGCCGCCCGGGGCGGTCCGGCGGTCGCGCAGCCGCCGCAGCGGCACGACGGTGAAAGCGCCCCACCACAGTCCGGCGGAAGCCAGGCAGATGCGTACCGAATCCGACTCGGTCAGGCCGAACGAGTCGTGCCCGGTGTAGACGACCAGGTTGAGGACGAGGACGAGCGCGCCCGAGGTGTAGCCGAACGCCCAGCCCCGCGAGGAGACCGCGTCCCGCTCCTCGGGCTCCGCGATCTGCGGCAGGTAGGAGTTGTACAGCACCATCGACACCGAGATCGCCGCGTTGGCCACGATCAGCAGGAAGGCGCCGAGCAGATAGCGGTGGCCGTCCAGGAAGAACATCGCGGTCGTGGCCGCCGCACCCGTGTAGGCGGCCGCGGCGAGCAGGGGCTTCTTGCGGCCCGACCGGTCCGCCGCCGCGCCCACGAGCGGCATGAGCACGACCGCGAGGACCACCGAAACCGAGACCGAGTACGCGAAGAGCGACCCGGCCCGCACGGGTATGCCGAGGGGGTGCACGAAGCCCTCGGAGTCGGAGGCCGCCTTCGCCACCGAGGTCAGGTAGGGCCCGAGGAAGACGGTGAGCACGCTCGTGGAGTAGACCGAGCACGCGAAGTCGTAGAAGTACCAGCCCCGTTGTTCCCGTCTGCGGGCGACGGTCTCCGGTGTGTCCGCCGGACGGTCCGATGGTGTCGCCGTCCCCGTGGTCCCTGTACTCACGCTTCCCCGCCCCCCGCTCGGTCTGTTCCGTTCGTCACCGGCCACCGGACCGGCGTCAGGACCAGATCCCGCGCTCGCTCAGCACCGTACGCAGTGTTCCGATGTGATCGGTCATGATGCCATCCACGCCGAGGTCGAGGAGGGCGTCCATCTCCGCCGCCTCGTCGATCGTCCAGACGTGGACCTGGAGGCCCAGGGCGTGCGCCGTACGGACGAAACGGCGGTCGACGACCCGGATGCCGTTCTGGCTCACCGGAACCTGCGCGCACACCGCGCCCCGGCGCAGCGGCGCCGGAATCCCGAGCGAGCGCAGCCGCAGGGCCAGTACGCCCCGCACGCCGTACGAGGTCGCCAGCCGGGAGCCGCCGAGGCGCTGCGCGCGAGCCACCCGGGCCTCCGAGAACGAGCCGACGCACACCCGGTCCCAGGCGTCCGTCCGGCGGATCAGCGCGAGGAGGGGGGCGAGCGAGGACTCGGCCTTCACGTCGACGTTCCAACGGGCCTCGGGGAACTCCTCCAGCAGCTCCTCGAAAAGCGGCAAGGGCTCACGGCCGCCCACCCGGGCCCGGCGGACCTCGCTCCACGGCAGGTCCGCTATCCGGCCCCCGGTGCCGGTGACCCGGTCCAGGGTCGGATCGTGGAAGGCGACGAGTCGGCCGTCAGCGGTGGTGTGCACGTCGGTCTCGAAGTAGCGGTACCCCTGCGCCGCCGCCCGGCGGAAGGCCGCAGCGGTGTTCTCCAGCCCACCGGCCGCACCGCCGCGGTGGGCGAACGGGATCGTCGACGGATGGTCCAGATACGGGTGGCGTCCTGAGTTCACCGCCGAAGTATGGCGGTCACCGGTGACGGTCCGGCGACGGCCCCGGTCGCTCCCGGAGCCCCGGGGATGGCGAACAGGCGCAGGAAGAACTGGGCGAGCGGCCCGATGGCCAGCGCGTACACCAGCGTCCCGATGCCGAGCGAGCCGCCGAGCGCGAACCCGGCCGCCACGACGGCGACCTCGACCGCCGTCCGCGCCAGGCGCACCGACCGGCCGGTCGCCCGGTGCAGGCCGGTCATCAGCCCGTCGCGCGGCCCGGGGCCGAACCGGGCCGTGATGTAGAGCCCGGTCGCCGCTCCGTTCAGTACGACCCCCAGCACCAGCACCGCGGTCCTGGCCGCCCACCCGTGGGCCTCGGGCACGACCGCCAGCGTGCCGTCGATCACCAGGCCCACCACGAAGACGTTGGAGACCGTGCCGAGCCCCGGGCGCTGTCGCAGCGGAATCCACAGCAGCAGCACGAGTGCGCCGACCCCGATGGAGACGGTCCCGATGGCGATGCCGGTGAGCTCCGAGATCCCCTGGTGCAGTACGCCCCAGGGCTCCAGCCCCAGCCCGGCGACGACCAGCAACGCCGAACTCGCCCCGTAGAGCACCAGCCCGGCGTACAGCCGCACCAGCCGGCGGACGACGGACGAGCGGTACGGAGCGGCGTTGGCGTACATGGGGTACCCCCTGCTGTGATGGTGGTGGACCGGCTCGTGTCACTCTGTGGCCGGAGATTGGCCGCCAGCCATGGCCAATCCGAGGAAGGTGGACTGATTTCATGGCTCAGTGGACTTCGACGGTCGGGGCCGCCCAGCTCGCGCGCCAGCTCCAGGCGCCGCTCTCCCGCCCCGGCGCCCCCGGCGCCCGGAAGCCCCCGGCCTACCGCGCCCTCGCCGACGGGGTCCGGCTGCTGGTGCTCGAAGGGCGGGTACCGGTCGCCGCACGGCTGCCCGCCGAACGCGAACTGGCGCTCGCCCTGGCCGTCAGCCGCACCACCGTCGCCGCGGCCTACGAGGCGCTGCGTACCGAGGGCTTCCTGGAGTCCCGGCGCGGCGCGGGCAGCTGGACCGCGGTCCCCGCGGGCAACCCGCTGCCCGCCCGGGGCCTGGAACCGCTGCCACCCGAGGCGCTCGGCTCGATGATCGACCTGGGCTGCGCCTCGCTGCCCGCCCCTGAGCCCTGGCTGACCCGGGCCGTCCAGGGAGCGCTGGAGGAGCTACCGCCGTACGCCCACACGCACGGCGACTACCCGGCCGGCCTGCCCGCCCTGCGCCGGATGATCGCGGACCGCTACACCGAGCACGGCGTCCCCACCATGCCCGAGCAGATCATGGTGACCACCGGGGCGATGGGTGCCATCGACGCCATCTGCCACCTCTTCGCCGGGCGCGGCGAACGCATCGCCGTCGAGTCGCCGAGCTACGCCAACATCCTCCAGCTGATGCGGGAGACCGGCGCCCGCCTGGTGCCCGTCGCCATGCGGGACGGGCTCGGCGGCTGGGACCTGAACCGCTGGCGGCAGGTCCTGCGTGACTCCGCCCCCCGGCTCGCCTACGTCGTCGCCGACTTCCACAACCCCACCGGCGCCCTCGCCGACGAGCAGCAGCGACGCGGCCTGGTGGAGGCGGCGCGCTCGGCGGGCACGGTCCTGGTCGTCGACGAGACGATGCACGAACTGGCCCTCGACGAGGACGTGGAGATGCCCCGCCGGGTCTGCGCCTTCGACCCGGCCGGCAGCACGGTGATCACGGTGGGATCGGCCAGCAAGGCCTTCTGGGCCGGGATGCGGATCGGCTGGGTCCGGGCGGCGCCCGACACCATCCGCAGCCTCGTCTCGGCACGCGCCTACGCGGACATGGGGACGCCCGTCCTGGAGCAGCTCGCCATCAACTGGCTGCTGCGTACCGGCGGCTGGGCCGACGCGGTCGAGCTCCGGCGCGAACAGGCCCGGAGCAACCGCGACGCCCTGGTCGCGGCGGTGCGCCGGGAGCTTCCGGACTGGGAGTTCCAGACGCCTCGCGGGGGTCTGACCCTCTGGGTGCGTACCGGCGGGCTCTCCGGGTCGCGCCTGGCGGTGGCGGGTGAGCGGGTGGGGGTCAGGGTGCCGTCCGGGCCGCGCTTCGGGGTGGACGGGGCGTTCGAGGGGTACGTCCGGCTGCCGTTCACGGTGGGCGGGCCGGTGGCGGACGAGGCGGCGGCGCGGCTGGCCGCGGCGGCGGCCCTGGTCCGGGCCGGCGCGGGGGCGGGCGTCGACGCGCCGAGGACCTTCGTGGCCTGAGGGAGCCGGGAGGAGGGGCGGGGCGGACGACGGGCGGAGAGCCCGGCGGGCGGGCGCGGACTCTCCGGTCCGTGCCCGCCCGCCGGGGCGGCCCTGGTTGCCCGCCGGTCCCGCCGGCCGTGGCCGCCGTGCCGCAGCTCAGCTCTCCGCGACCGCCGGCTCCGGTGCGCGGAACGCGTCCCGCTCGTCGAACGCGTCCCCGTCGTCCAAAGCCGCCTCGGGGGCCGGCTGCCCGGCCGTGCGCTCCGGAAGCAGGGCGAGCACGGCCCGGCGGTCCGCCTCGCCGGCGGCCTCGTCGTACGGGTCCGGGGTGGCCGGGACCTGGAGCCTCAGCACCTCGCCCGCGCCCAGCCGGGCGTAACCGCGTCCGGCGGGCACGCCGGGCACCGGCGTGGTGTGCGGCTCCGCGCCGAGGACGGCCGCCACCTGCTCGCGCGCGGCGGCGCCGAGGACGACACGGGCCGGGGTGTGGGCCAGTACCGCGTCCGGGAGGCCCGCCACGGCGTCGAACTGGTCGGCGAGCACCACGGTGACCCCGGCCGCACGGCCGTGCCGCAGCGGCACCTGGAGGAGGTCCTGCGGGTCGGGCCGGCCGTCCGCCGCCGCCAGGTGCCCGAGGACGGACGGGCGGTCCAGCAGGATCCAGAGCGGGCGCCCGGATTTCCCGGCGGCGGGGCGTCCGGCCTGGCGTTCGCGGTTGGCGTCGATGAGCCGCCGTTCCGTCTCGTGCGCCGCCCACTCCAGCGTCGCCAGCGCGCCGGCGAGCCCGCACTCGACGGCGAGGACACCCTCGCGCCCGGCCAGGGAGCCGTACTCGCCGCTGCCACCACCGTCGACGATCAGCACGTCGCCGTCGCGGAGGGCCTGCAGCGCGACGGAGCGCAGCAGGGTCGTCGTACCGCTGCCGGGCGTGCCGACGGCGAGCAGATGCGGCTCCGAGGAGCGGGGGCCGGTCCGCCAGACGACGGGGGAGGCGTCATGGTTCGCGTCACCGTCCTGGACCGGTACGGTGCGGCCCACCGACCCCGGGTCGGTGAAGCCGAGGACGGTCTCGCCGGGGGCGGTGACGAACCGCTGGGCGGCGATCGTGGCGGGGAGCGGGCCGAGCACGCTCATGGCGAGCTGGTTGGCCTCCTCGTCCCACACGAAGTGGTACTCGCGGCCCCGGCCGGACTTGGCGTGCACCACCTGTTCGATCCGGGTCCGTGCCTCGCTCTCGCCGTCGGTGAACCAGGCCGGGTAGGTCACCCGGAGCCGGGCGAGGCGGCCGTCGCCGTCGAAGGCGTAGTCGCCGAAGGGCCGCTCCCAGTCGCCGCCGTGCGCGAAGAGCGGCGCGGGGTCGTCGGCGACGGAGAAGTAGGGGACCAGCGCTTCGTACAGGGTGCGCAGCCGGGTTTCCCCGGCCTCGTCCGGGCCGGTCCTCGCCGGGGTGCGGTCGCGGCCCTTCCACGCGGCGGCGCCCATCACCGCGATCACGGCCAGGACCGGCCCGTGCGGGAGGAGCGCCACCGCGGTCAGGCAGACCGCGACGAGGAACAGCCTGGAACCGCGCCGGTCCTTGGGCGTCGCGGCCCATCTCTGCCGTCCTGCGACGGCCAGCAGCCGCAGACCACGGGTGATCGCGATCAGCGGGTGGAGGACGTCGGTGGCGCTGTCGGCGGCCGTGCGCGCGACCTCGCGACCGCGAGTGATCGAAGCGCCGCCGCGCTTGAGGATGCGGGGGAGGGGTCGCCGGGCCACGTCTGTCTCCTGGAGGGGGGTGTGGAGTCGGGTGCGGAGGGTCAGAACTTGATCCCGCCCAGCAGGCCGGCGAGGCTCGCCCCGCCCGCCGTGATGCTGGGTGCGATGGCGGTGCCGGCCAGGTAGAAGCCGAACAGTGCGCAGATCAGGCCGTGGGACGCCTTCATCCCGTCCTTCTTGAAGAACAGGAAGGCGATGATGCCGAGCAGTACCACGCCCGAGATGGAAAGGATCATTGGCGGTTCTCCTGGTTGAGAGGGACGGTCACCATGAGTCCTTCCAGGCTCACCCGATGTATCTATACGATTAAAGGTGCATTGGAGTGAGAAGGTGGTGTTTTCACCCGACCGGTCCAGCAAAGGTGGTCACACGGCCCCGCGCCGGGTGCGCCCGAACGTCGTCCAGGGTGTGAGGAAAGCCGCACCGCAACCGCGCCGGAACCGCACCGGAAGGCCGTGGTGGCGCCGGTCCGTCCGGGTCCGCCCGCGCCCGGACACGTCCCTCCAGGTGTCCCGGACCCGCGCCGTTGCGGGGCAGTACCCTGTCGGTTCATCCGCACGGCCCCGGCGCCGTACGCCCCGGCGGGGCAGCGGTGACGACCACGGCAACGACTACGGCAACGACAGCGGTCAAGGAAGGCGGTCCGTCCGATGAGCGAAACCCCCGACCCCGAGTTGGTCGAACTGGCCACGAAGGTCTTCGACCTCGCCCGACGCGGCGAGACGGACGCCCTCGCCGCCTACGTGGACGCGGGAGTGCCCGCCAACCTCACCAACGACCGGGGCGACTCGCTGCTGATGCTCGCCGCCTACCACGGCCACGCGCCCGCAGTCACCGCCCTCGTGGACCGCGGCGCCGACCCCGACCGCGCGAACGACCGGGGCCAGACCCCGCTCGCCGGGGCCGTCTTCAAAGGCGAGTCCGCCGTCATCGGCGCGCTGCTCGACGCGGGCGCCGATCCGGCCGCAGGGGTGCCCTCCGCCGTGGACACCGCGCGGATGTTCGGCAAGGCCGACCTGCTGGAACTGTTCGGTGCGCGCTGACACCGCCGCCCGCGCGGGCGGCGCGGCCCAGGACGACCGGTCCGTCGGAAATGTGGTCGCGGTGGCGAAATGGCTGGGTCATCATGACGTCGCGGGTCCGCTCAGGACCACCGACGAGAGGCAGAGGAAGATGCTCGACACCAGGCAGAAGACGGCGGTCGGCCGATCATGTCGCTGCGCGGCCTAGGCCGTGTGGTGAAAGTGGCGCTGTCCGCCCGGAGGGCGGGTCCGGCGGCGTCCGGTGCGTGCGATCGCAAGGCGGAGGGTCGCCCCGGTACTGGATGTATCGGGGCGACCCCGACAACGCGGCGAGCGTGCGTGCCAGGCGTCGCCGGACAGGCGGGACTTTCACAACACGGCCCAGACGGTGTTCTTCCGGATCGCGGACGGGACCTTCCCGGCTCCGTACCTCCGGACACCACCCAGGTACTGCACAGTCCCGGTTGCGTCGACAGCTTGATGTGAGGCTTTCTCCATGTTCGATCCATTCATAGCGCCGAGCGGCACCCTGCTCGGCCTGCTGCAGAGGGGCCGCGGCGACGGCACGCTCCACGCGCTCGCCGCATCCCGTACCGAGGCGCTCGCGGCACTCAACACCTGCGTTCTGGGCGATCCCCGCCAGGACTGGCAGGTCGAGAACCGCTCCCTCTACTACGCCCGGCTCTACATCGACCTCGACGGCGGTCTTCAGGAGATCGAGCGCCACCTCGCCGATCCCGAGGACCACCTCGACACCGACGACTCCCGTACGGGGCTGGCCCTCGCGGTCCTCGGCCACCTGGCCTCGTACGGACGCGGCGACGCCCTCGCACTGCTGCGGCAGTACGCCGCCACCGGCGCCAACTGGGCGTGGGCGCTCGACGAGCTGGCCCTGCGCGACGACGACGCCGGCCTGCGCTCCCTCGCGCTGCCCGTCCTCGCCCGGTTCGCCGACACCCCCGAGGGTGCCGCCGGGCTCGCCGCCGCCGTACGCGACGCCTTCGAACCGCGCCCCTGGCGGTTGTGGGCCGACGACCCGCGCGCCGCCGTCGGCGCCCGCATCCGGACCGCCACCGAACGCGGCTCGTTCGACCGCTGGCAACGCCAGATGTCGCCCGGCGGTGGCCCCCGCCCCGGATGGAGCGTCCAGGCCGTCCTGGACTGGGCCCAGCAGGCACTGGAACGCGGCAAGGCCCTGCACGTGCCCGCCGCACGCTGCCTCGCCGCCGTCGCGGGCACCGAGGACCGGCCCGCGATCGTGACAGCGGCCCGCAGCGGACCCGAGGGCGCCCGCTGTGCAGCCCTGCACTACCTCGCCGAGGCCGAGGACCCCGCGGTGCTCGACCTGATCGACGCCGCCGTCGCCGATCCCTCGCGCACGGTCGCCGAGGCCGCCGTCGCCGCCTTCGAGCGGATGCCCGGCGAAGCCGCCGTCGAACGGGCCCGCCGCTGGGCGCACCGGCCCGACGCGCTCGGTGTCTCCGCCGCCGGCATCCTCGCCCGCCGGGGCGGACCGGCCGACGCCCCGCTCGTCCTCGGCGCGCTGCGTGAGGCCGTGCGCGCGGGCCGGCCCGACACCCTGCGGCTGGGGCCGCTGGTCGACGGAGCGGGCCGCCTCGGCATCACCTGTGCCGGACCCGTCCTGCGCCACGTCTACCGGGAGACCCCCTCCTCGCACCTGCGGGGCCGCGCAGCCCGCGCGCTCGCCGCCACCGACCCGTCCTTCGCGACCGGCTTCGCCGTCGAATGCCTGTGGGACTGCGAGGAGACCACCCGCGAGATCGCCGCGCTGCACGCGGAGACCGGGGACGTCCGCGTCGCCGAGCGGCTGCGACGCCTCGCCGCCGACCCCGCCGAGGAGGCCGAGGTGCAGACCGCCGTGCGCAGCCGCATCGAGCCCGAGGCGACCGGCGTCTGACCCGGAGTCGAACGGCGCGGTGACGCCCCGGGACGGTACTCCCCGGGGCGCGCCGCGCGCCGCAGCGCCGCCCGGTGCGGGGCGCCTCTGGCCCCGGGGCGTCGACACCGTACGGTTCCACCCCGGCCTGCGCGACGAGCGGCTGTGCCGGACCCTCGCCCCGGACGGCGAACGCCTGGTCGGGTACGTCGGACGACTCGCACCCGAGAAGCACGTGGAACTCCTCGCCGGCGCCTGCGCCTGCGGCGTCCGCGGCGCCGACTACCGCGTTCCGGCGGGGCGGGTGATCACCCTGCCCGGCCGGGTACTGCCCGGCAGCGGCGGCTACGGATCGTCCGCACCACCGAATGGGCCGCCCCGTGAGTTCCTGCGGACCGGCGCCACCCACGTGGCCCGCGCACCCCTCGGCGTCGACCTGCTGCGCCGCCACCCCGAGCGCCACGACCCCGGACCCGGCGGCCACCACCGAGCTGGAGCCACCGCGTTCCTCGCCCCGCTCCGCGGACGCGGGCGTCTGAATGCCCGTAAGCCCGCGCCCTCGGGCGCACCCGGGCTCCGCCCGTACCAGCACCGCGCGGCGGCCGGCCTCGCCGTGCCGCCGCGTCGTCCGCGGCGGTGACCGGACCCGGGCGACCCGAGCGCCTTTGTCCGGATCAGGCCGGAGCCGGATCGCCGGTCAGCGCTGCCGCGGTCAGAGTGAGGTGCTGGGCCAGGACCGCGGCAGCGGTGTCGGCGTCGCGGGCCAACGCCGCCTCCTCCAACGCGCGGTGTTCCTCGACGCCGTCCCGGCCGGGGGTACGTCGCGCCGACCACCGGCGGGCCAGCTCACTCGCGGTCCACAACCGGTCGAAGGTCTCCAGCAGGGCGTGGTTTCCACACCCCTCCAGCAACGTGCGGTGGAACACCCTGTGCGCCTCGGCCCAAGCGGCGGTGTAGTGCTCGCCCTCCTCCGGCGCGTACGCCGGAGTGCGGACCAGGCGATGGTGGGCGGCCCGCACACGGGCCTCCCATTCGACGTCGCCACGCTCGACGGACATGCGCAGCACGACCGGCTCGACGGTCCGGCGGGCTTCCGCGATCTCCTGCCAGCGGCGGTCGGAGAAGGAAGGCACCGCGAAACCACGGTTGGGCAGCCGGTCGGCCAGCCCGTCGCCGACCACCCGTACGAGCGCCTCGCGCACCACGGCCAGGCTCACGCCCTGCTCCTTGGCGAGGTCCTGTGGCTTGAGGGGGGAGCCGGGGGCGTGGTCCCCACGCATGATCGCGTCCCGTAGATGGGCGTAGACCTGCTCGGAGAGCATCTGCTTCCCCGGCGCGGTCGAGGCTCGTGCCGTCTGACTCATCAGCCCATCCTACGGCCGACCAGACGATTCCTGGGATAATCGATTATTTGTGTTACCGTCGATTGAGGCCCTGGAATCGAGGGTCCCCGAAAGCGTCCCCGTCCGGAAACGAACGCCCCGCCGTGCCTGCCCACGACCCCTCGCCGTGCCGCACATCCTCGCCATCCCCGCGGCGGACGTCCCGGCCGACGCCGCGCCCGCCGTTCCCGGCCTTGCCGTCGCCGGTCGCGCCTTCGGCCGCGCGGCGCCGATCGCCACCGCCGGAACGCCCGACCTTGGAGACAGCACCGTCATGCACCTGGACACCCTTCCCGGCTCCGCCCGTACCGGCCGCGGTCCGACGGACCTGAACGCCGTGCGGCTCGTCAGCCAAGCCGTCAGCGCCGCCCACCTGTTCACCTATCTCGCCCCCGAGACCGCCGAGGAGGCGGCTGCGCTCGGCGTGACCGACCGGGGTCCGGCCTATCTGGCTTTCCGGTCGGCCGCCATGGGCGCGGTTCCGTGGCAGGTCACCCTCGCGGCCTTCTACAACTTCAGCCCGCGGGCCGTGCGGGCCATGGTGGGCGTGTGGGACGCCGCACCGCCCGAGCGGTGGCAGGCCGCCCGCTTCCTCGCCGCCGGACGCGCGATGCGGCGCGCCGACGTGCGGCTCACGGACGAACACCTGGCCGAGGCGCGCTCGCTCATCGACCCGGTCGTCGCCGGAGCCGACTACGCCGGCAAGGTGCTGGCCGCCGCGAACACATCGGTCCCGCTTCCCACCGATCCTCTGGTCGCCCTCTGGCAGCAGATCACCGTGGTGCGGGAGTGGCGCGGCGACGCCCATCTCGTCGTACTCGCCGACAACGGTCTCGGGCCGTGCGACTGCCTCGTTCTGCACACCGCGACCGGCCGCCTCCCGACCGCTCTCGTACGGGAGACCCGTCAATGGACCGACGGCGAGTGGAGCGCGGCCACGGCTCGTCTCACCGCACGCGGCTGGCTCGACTCCCACGCCACGCTCACCGAGGCCGGCCGTGCGGCGCGCGAGCGCATCGAAGAGGCGACGGACGAGCACTGCGCCGCCCTGTGGGCGCCGATCGGCGACGCGGGCACCCGCCGCCTCGCTTCGCTGATCGCGCCCATCGGCGACGCGTTCACCGCGGCGGGGGCTCTCTGGCCCCCGCGGAGGACATGAACACGCTTCGACGGCCGCGCTTCAACGGCCGCCGTGCGGGCAGCCGTTCGCGGCCCACCCGCCGGGGCGGCGGTCCGGGGGTGGTTCGAGGGCCGGTTCGAGGGCCGACCGCGTCGGACGCCCCGCGGCCCACACCGCCCTGGTAACCCGCACCTTCCGCGGACACCGGCTGCCTGCGTGCTCACCGTGCGTGGGCGAAAGGGCGGGCGGCAGCCGGCCGGTGAATGGTCCCGGCAGAGGTCCGGAGCCGGCGGCGAGGCGGCCCGCGCCTGCCGCGGGACCGGCGTCCGGCGCCGGCCCTCGGGCGCACGGTGACGCCTGCGCACCCCCTCGTACCGGCCAGGAAGCCTGTCGGCCGGGGCGGCCGGATCTGCGCCGTTTCGACCGTTGTCGGGGTGAGGACCTAATCTGTGACGCGTGACTTCGCCTGCCGATACGGACAACGCCGCGCCCCAGCTCAGCGCGGGCCCGCGGCCCGCACCGGGCCCGGCCGCCGACGAGGGGCTCGCCCGGCGGCTCCGCGCGCTCGCCTGCACCGCGCCGCTGCACGATCTCGACGTGCGCAAGGCGAACCTCGCGGGTGAGTACACCGTCTACTCCATGGCCGAGGTCGCCCTCGCCGCGATCGACGTGGTCACCCTCCACATGGACTTCGACACCGGCGCCGACCACGAACAGATAGTGACCAGGCTGCTGCCCCGGGTCCACGCCCAGGCCCCCGACCGTCCCGCCGCCGAGCACGAACGGGTCGCCCGCTGGGTGCTGGAGAACCTCATCAACGTCGGCAGCGTCGACCGCGGGTTCCGAGCGGTCTACGGCACCTTCGGACCCGACGGCGTGTACGTCCGCAGGGACTACGACTTCAAGCTCGTCGAGGAGGTGCCCGGCCACGGCGGCACCGTCTTCCTCCGGGCGACCGACGAGGCCGTCAACGTCCTCGTCGGCGCCCTGGACACCGACGTCACCAGCGCGCAGATCGCCGCCGAGGTCAAGCTGGAGGTGCTGGTCAGCCGGGGCCGCCTCGCCGACGCGCAGCTCGCCGCCGAACAGGCCCGTTACCGCACGGTGCAGTACGCCGAGACGCTCCGCCGCACGCTGGAGGCGACCCGCCGCAACGTCCGCGCCGTCGACTGGCTGAACGCCGTCCCCGACATGATCACCGAGGCCCTCGACCACGTGGCCGACCGCTACCGCCACGAGAACGCGATCCTCACCAACATCCGCAAGGCGCGCGACGAGGCCGGGGAACCCGAGAACAAGCGCCGCGCCGCCGAACTCGTCGACATCGTCAAGGACTGCATCCGCCGCCACACCCAGCTCCAGTCCCGGCTCCTCGAAGCGGGTCCCCTCTTCCGCGCCGAACAGGACCGGCAGGCCTTCGCCACCCCCGCCTCGCGCACCGGACTCGACCTCTACGGGCAGCTCCTCGCCCCGATCCTGCCGCTCCCCGTCGAGCAGTCCATCCGGGCCACCGACGCGTTCTTCGCCCGGGGCACCGGACTGCGCACCCCCACCTCCGTACGGGTCGGCGACCTCGTCGACCTGTTGCTCGCGCCGCCCGTGGAGCGCGAACACCTGGGCGTCGAGATGCCCGAACCCGACCTGATCGCCACCCCCGACGACAGCCGGTTCAGCGAGGACCAGCTCGCCGGCGCCATGGCCCTGCTCGACCTGGAGTACGACGCACCCCGCCGGCTCTCCGGACTGCTCGCCGAGGCCCGCGCCACCGGCGACCCGGAACTGCCCTACCTGGTGGCCCTGCTGGCGGTCCACGCGGCCAGCCCACCGGTCGGCACCGCCTACCGCCAGGGAGAACGACGCCTGCTGTTCGCCGTGGACGACGGCACCGAGCTGGGCGACCCCGAGTTCGGCGGCGCCGACCTCGTCGTCGGCACCGCGCTTCTCGACGCGGCCGGCATGGCGGCCGACCGCAAGGAGGCGTCATGAGTGCCCCGCCGGCCCGCCTCCCGTCCGGCGCCCCGCGCCCCTTGTCCGTACCGAAGCAACTCCGCACCGAGGAGCCCCAGTCGTGAGCGACCACCGCGCCGAGCACACCGACGCGTGGGACGAACCCGTCGTCACCCACACCGTGGAACCCGCTCCCGCCCCGGGGCAGGCGTCCGTAACCCCAGCCGACGCCGCCGACGCCGCACGCCTGGTCTCCTTCGGACTCCAGCCCAAACTGGTGCCCGCCCGGGACGCCGAGTACGCCGACCTGCTGCGCCGCTACCGCGAGGAGCCCGCCTTCGGACGACTCGCGGACGCCGTCGCCACCGGCCTCGGCCTGGTCGTCCTGGAGGTCTCCACCCGCGCCGGCATGGCCGTCACGGCCGACGAGGACTCGGTCTTCGCCGTACGGATGGGCGACTACGCCCGCCGCGCCTCCTCCGACGCCGCCGACCGGTTCCTGCACGGCCTCGCCCACCTCGCCGTCGCCGCCATGGCCTTCCCCCGGCCCGAGGACCTCGCGGACGACTCCTACATCGGCCGCATCACCGTCAACGGCGTCGACGCGTTCGTCCGCCAGGCCTGCCTGCGGCTGGAGGAACGCGCCGCCGAGCAGGGCGAGAACACCGACCCCACGAGCGACGCCCCCGGACTCGAAGCCGGCTGGCGGGTCTACGCCCGCCGCAGCGCGACCGGTGCCACCAAGGACGCCCGCCGCCTCGCCGGATCGACCACCGGCATCATCGGCAAGGCCGTCGCCTTCCTCACCGATTCCGGCTTCCTCCAGCGCACCGGCGACGACGCGGGCGGCGCCTACCGCACCACCGCGCGCTACCAGCTCCAGGTACGCGACATGGCGGGCAGCGCCGCCATGGCCGAACTGCTGGAGCTCGGGGTCGTCCCCGTCACCGACGGCGGCGCGACCCTGCTGCCACCGCGCGACACCGACGACCTGGAGCTCGCCGCCGACGCCGGCCTCCCCTTCCACGGCTGACGCCCCACCACCGCGTTCCACCTGTTCTGCCCGTTCCGCTTCACGAACGACGAGAGTCCGCCGCCATGTACGAGTTGTCCCGGGTCCGCCTCTACTCCATCGGACCGGCCGGTGCGCGCTATGCCGACACCGTTCTCGATCTGCGCGGCGTCGGAGCGCCCGTACCCGAACCCGCCCCGGCGCAGGCCGAGTTCTTCGAAGACGAACCGGTCGGACCGCCGCGCAGGCCCGCGCCGGCCGGCGTCCTCTTCCTGGAGAACGGCGGCGGCAAGTCCGTCCTGCTGAAACTGATCTTCTCGGTGATGCTGCCCGGCCACCGCAACACCCTCGGCGGCGCCAGCTCCGGCGTGCTCCGCAAGTTCCTGCTCGCCGACGACTGCGGGCACGTCGCCCTGGAGTGGCAGCACACCCTCACCGGCGAATGCGTCGTCGTCGGCAAGGTCAGCGAGTGGCGAGGCCACCAGGTCTCCAACGACCCGCGCCGGTTCGCCGAGGCCTGGTACTCCTTCCGCCCCGGACCGGGGCTCAGCCTCGACAACCTGCCCGTCGCCGAGGCCACCGCCGTGGGCCGCACCGCCGAAGGCACCTCCGGCGCCCGGGGACGACGCCGCACCATGAAGGGGTTCCGCGACGCCCTCACCGACGCCGGAAAGTTCTACCAGCACCTCGACGTGCACTGGGAAGAGATCCACGACCGGTGGAACGAACACCTCGGCGATCTCGGACTCGACCCCGAACTCTTCCGCTACCAACGCGAGATGAACGCCGACGAGGGCGAAGCCGCCGGACTCTTCGCGGTCAAGAAGGACTCCGACTTCACCGACCTGCTGTTGCGGGCCGTGACCGACACCCGTGACACCGACGGCCTCGCCGACCTCGTCAGCGGCTTCGGCAACAAGCTCGGCCGCCGCGCCGAGCTCACCGCCGAACGCGACTTCACCGCCGGCTCCGCCGACCTCCTCGGGCGGATCGTCGAGGCCACCGCCGCCCGGTCCCGCAGCCGGGACGTCCACGCCGGTGCGGAACGCCGCACCCGCACGCTCGCGCGCCGCCTCTTTGCCCGTGCCACCGGGGAACGCGGGCGCGCCGCCGAGCTGGCCCAGCACGTCACCGCCGCCGCCCACACCGTCACCGAGGCCGAACGCACCCGGGGCCACCGCTCCCTCGTCGCCGCCGAACTCGCCTACCGCAACGCCTCCCTGGCCCTGGCCGCCGCCGAGAAATCCGCCGCCGCCCAGCGCCGCGAGCTCGGCGACGCCCGTACGCTCCACTCCGCCTGGCAGGCCGCCGAGGCGGTACTGCGCCACCGCGCCGCCGCCGACCGCTCGGCGCGCGTCGCCGTCGCCATCCGCGAGGCCGAACGGGACGCCGCGCCCGCGCTCGCCGCCCGCGCCACCGCAGCCGGCGACCTGGTACGCGCCCTGCACACCGCGGCCGAGGACGGCGAACGGGTGGCCAACGAGGAGGAGGAGCGCTCCGACACCCTCCAGGCCGAGGGCGAGCGCGCCCACCGCGACGCCACGACCGCCGCCACCGAGGCGCAGCGCGCCCGCAGCGAGGCCGGGCACCTGCGCCAGCGGCTCGCCGAGGTCGAGCAGGAGACCGCCGAGGCCGTCCGGGCCGGCTGGCTCGACGACACCGCCCCCGACGCCGACCCGGCCCGTGCCGCCCTCGCCGCGAGCGACGCCGAACAGGCCGCGGTCGCTGCCTGGGACACCGCCCGCGACGCCGCCCGCGCCTCGGCCGACCACGCCCGGGAAGCCGCCGCCGCCGAGAGCCGCGCCGAACTCGCCGCCGCCCGTGCCGCCGACGCCGCCAAGGCCGCCGAACAGTCCTGGGAGGACGAGCGCGCCGCCGCCGACGCCCTCGCCTCCGACGGCCGCCTCGCCGACCTCCTCGGCCTGCCCTCGAACACCGGCGTGCCCCAGCCCCGCAGCGGCGCAGGCCCCGACGAACCCCACGGCACCGCCCCGGGCGGTGCCCGCACCCCCGGCGAGGGCGGCGTCGCCCCGCACGGCACGGACCGCCAGGTCGCCCTGGCCGACCGCCGCACCGCCGCCCGGCCCCTGACGACCGAGGAGTTCGACCGGAGCGCCGGCGAACTGCGCGAACTGCTCGACCAGGGCATCGCGACCGCCGAACGCCGCCTCTTCGACCTGCGTACGGCCGCCGCCGACGACTCCCGCATCCTCGGCGCGCTCGGCGACGGCGGACTGCTGCCGCCCGGACCCGACGTCCTGGCCACTGTCGAATACCTCGGCGAACACGGCATCCCCGCCCTGCCCGGCTGGCGCTACCTCGCCCAGGCCGTCGACCCCGCCGACCACGCCGCCGTTCTCGCCGCCCGCCCCGAACTCGTCGACGGCGTCGTCATCACCGACCCCGGCGCCCACACCCGGGCCCGCGAGGTCCTCGGCGGCGCGGCGCTGCTGCCCCGTTCGACCGTCGCGGTCGGTACCGCAGCCGCGCTGCTCGCCCCGGTACCGGACGCGGGCAGTGCCACCGACGAGGTGTTTCTCGTCCCGCCGAACCCGGCCATGCACGACGAACTCGCCGCCGACGAGGAGCGCCAGGCCCTGCGCGCCCGGGCCGCCGACCGGGACGAGGACATCCGCGTCCTCGCCGCCCGGCTGGCCGGCGACCGCGCGCTGGCCGCCCGCATCGGCGCCTGGCGCGCCGACTGCCCGCCCGGCATGCTCGCCGAACTCGCCGCGGCCGCCGCCACCGCGCGGACGGTCGCCGAGACCGCCGAGGAGGCCCTCGCCGAGGCCCGTACGGTCCGCGCCGAGGCCGACGAAGCGGCGGCCGACACCGCCCGGGTCCGCGAGGAACGCCAGGAGGCGGCCCAACGCGCCCGCCGTGCCGCCGACGCCCTGGCCGGCCTCGCCCACCGGCTCCGCGAACGCGCCGGCTGGCAGATCCGGCTCCGCGAACTCGTCGACGAGGCCGCCGAGTCGGAGGGCCGCGCACAGACCTGGCTGGACCGCGCCCGCGCCGCCGACGAGGACCGCAGGGCCGCCCAGCGCGCTGCCGACGACGCCCGCCGCACCGCCCGCGCGCTGCGCGCCGAACGCGCCGAGATCGCGGGCGCCCCGGAAACCCTGCCCGAGCCCGGCGAGCACACGGCCCGTCAGGCGCTGCCCACCCTCCGCGAGGCCTACCGCGCGGCCTCCCAGCTGTACGAGAAGGTGGGCGTCGGCGCCGACCTCCGCGCCGAACAGGCACGGGCCGAGAGCGACGAGAGCGCCGCCCTCCTGGAACTCGACCGCCTCAGCAACAAGGTGCGCACCCGCGCGGCCCAGCTCCTCGAAGGAACCGACGGCGCCGACGGCCCCTCCCGGCAGGCGGCGGCGGCCCGCGCCGAATCGCTCGTCCAGCTCCTGGAGACCCGCGCCTCCACCGCCAGCGAGCAGCTGGGCCGGCTGCGCGGCGAGGCCGAACGCCTCGCCCCCGAGGACGAGTCGCCGCACCACACCGAACTGCCCGAGGAGCTCGTCCCGGCCGACGCCGAAGCGGCCCAGACCCTGTTCCGTACCGCCACCGGCGAACTCACCGCCGCCACCGCGTCCCTGGACACCGCGCGTGCCGCGCACGCCGAGCTGCTGCACGCCCACCGCACCGCCGAGGACTCCGCCGGCGGCTTCGACGAGACCGCCGCCCTGCTGCGGGACCTCCTGCGCGACCACGGCACCGAGGACGAGGACGACGGCCCCGAACCCCACCCGGGCACTCTCGAAGAGGCCCGGGCCTCCGCCGCCGAGGCCCGCCGCTCACTGCGCGGCTGCGCGGCCGACCTCTCCGCCGCCGAGGCCGCGGTCAGGGAGGCGAGCGACATCCTGGTACGCCACGCCAACTCCACCCGCTACGAACAGGTACGCACCCCCGCCCGCCAGCAGATCCGCGAACTCCCCGCGTCCGCGCTGCCCGAGCACGCGCAGAAGTGGGCCGACGCCTTCGCCCCCCGGCTCCGCGTCCTCACCGACGAACTCGCCCAGCTGGAACGCAACCGCGACTCCATCGTCGACCGGCTGCGCGGCCTGGTGGAATCGTCCCTCGCCACCCTGCGTTCCGCGCAGCGGCTGTCCCGGCTGCCCGAAGGGCTGGGGGAGTGGTCCGGGCAGGAGTTCCTCCGCATCCGCTTCGAGGAACCCGACCAGGCCACGCTGAGCGAGCGTCTCGGCGAGGTCATCGACGAGGCGACCCACTCCGCCCTGAAGAAGAACGCCGACCTGCGCCGCGACGGCATGTCCCTGCTGCTGCGCGGAGTCGAGGCGGCGCTGAGGCCCAAGGGCATCGCCGTGGAGATCCTCAAGCCCGACGCGGTACTGCGCGCCGAACGCGTACCCGTCGGGCAGATGGGGGACGTCTTCTCCGGCGGCCAGCTGCTCACCGCTGCCATCGCGCTGTACTGCACCATGGCGGCGCTCCGCAGCAACGACCGGGGCCGTGACAAGCACCGGCACGCCGGCACGCTCTTCCTGGACAACCCCATCGGCCGCGCCAACGCCACGTACCTGCTGGAACTCCAGCGCGCGGTGTCGGACGCGCTCGGCGTCCAGCTCCTCTACACGACAGGGCTGTTCGACACCACGGCGCTCGCCGAGTTCCCCCTGGTCATCAGGCTCCGCAACGACGCGGACCTGCGGGCCGGGCTGAAGTACATCAGCGTCGAGGAGCACCTGCGGCCGGGCCTGCCCCAGCAGGACCCGGAGGGCGAGACCGTGCACGGGGAGATCACGGCGACCCGGATGTTCAAGCGGAGCACGGAGCAGCCCACGGGCTGACCCGCGCCCGTACGCGCCGGAGCCCCGCCCTCCCCGGCGGGGCTCCGGCGCCCACGGGCGCGGGCCGGTCTCACACCCGCGAGAGCCGGCTCCCGCCCCTCGCGCCGTGCTTGCGCCCCGCTATGCCCGCACCGCCTTCGCGCGGGGCCCGGCGCTCCGCGCGGCGGGCCCGCCGGCGTTCGCGTCGCACCTGCCGCGCCGTGCTGCTCGGCACCGACACCACACCGTGCCGCTGGTTCCACACCTGACGGGTCACCCAGACATCGAGCACCGACCAGGTCGCCCCGACCGTGCCGGCCACCGAGCCGAGCACCATCGGGAAGGCGAGCCAGGATCCCGCCAGGGTGCAGAGGAAGGCCACCATCGCCTGGATGAGCGTCAGCGACACGATCAGCACGGCGCGCACCGCCGCCGTGCGGACGGGATCGGGCATCCGTCTGCGGTCCGCCGGCTCCTCCACCCACAACTGACGGGGCACACGCGCGTCCCCTACCGGCATGGCGTCCGACGACGCGGCGCCCCGGTGTTCCCGAGTGCTCAAAGGACCTTCAACTCCCCACCGCTGACCGACTTGAGGGTGACTGCCCGGCTCGCCGCCGTTCTACGCGGATCGGCCGGGACGCCCGCGCGGCGAATCGAGCGGTCCTGCCGCACCGGCCCCCGGCGTGACTCCTGCCCCGTACGCATGGACGAATACATGGGTAGGAAGATTCCCGCGAGTTGGCAACGATTCGCCCGACCGGGGGTCACGAAACGCGTGATTCCGGCCAGTGTCCGGTATCGGATTCAGGGGGGTCCGACATGTGCGTTTCTGCTGCACGCCGAGTTCCGCGTCCGGAAATGCGGGAATGAATCGCGTCAACTCCGCGTGGGAAGGCCGAAAACCGCCCGGACGATCCTTCGAGTTGTCAGAGTGTCAGTAGTAGGCTCGCGCCGTTTCCAGACGCGGAACCGACGGACACACCTCCGTGCGCGGGGGTCGAGCTGGGGGAGGCCATGCGCTTTCGCGGGAAGTCCATCCGCAGGAAGATCGCGGCACTGCTTCTCGTGCCCCTCGTCTCCCTCACCGCGCTCTGGGCGTTCGCCACCTATGTGACCGGACGCCAGGCGAGCCAGATGATGGACGCCGGTTCCATCGTCGAAAAGGTCGGTCACCCGCTGGAGCAGGCGGTCCGCTCCCTCCAGGACGAACGCCGCCAGACGCTCGTCTTCCTCGCCGACCCCCGGGCCTCCGACGCGCTGCCGCTGCTGCGCCGCCAGCAGGCCGTCACCGACCGCACGGTGGACGCGATCCGCGACGGCGCGGGCCGCGACGACATCCGCGCGGAGCTGAGCAGCGACTCCCAGGGCCGTCTCGACGCGGTGCTCAGCGCGGCCGACGGCCTCCCCTCGCTCCGCCAGTCGGTGGAGAACCGCGGTATCACCAGGCTGCGCGCGATGGACTTCTACGACCGGCTCGTGGACCCCGCCTACCGCTTCCTCAACGGTCTGCGCACCATGGAGCACGTCTCGCTGGACAAGCAGGTCCGCGCGCTCGTCGGCGTCTCCCGGGCCCGCGAACTGCTCTCCCGCGAGGACGCGTTGGTCGCCTCCGGCCTCCTCACCTCGCGGCTCACCGACGCCGATCTGCGCCAGGTCGCCGCCCTCGTCGCCCAGCGCGAACTGCTCTACCAGGTCAACCTCGACATGCTCCCCGGTGACGAACGCCTGCGCGTCGAACGGTTCTGGGCCAGTCCCGAGACCGAACCCCTGCGCACCGCCGAGAACGCCCTCATCACGGGCGGCGAGGCACGCGACCGCGCGGGCATCGACACGGCCCGCTGGCAGCGGGCCGCGCCCCCCGTACTGGACCGGCTGGCCAACGACTACACGGAGATGGCCAACCGCTTCCAGGACCGCGCCGAACCCGCCGGTTACCGGGTGCTCGCCCTCGCGGGCGTCGCGGGCGTCCTCGGCTTCCTGGCCCTGCTCGTCTCGGTCTTCGTCTCCGTACGGATCGGCCGCGAGCTGGTCCGCGACCTCTCCCGGCTCCGCAAGGAGGCCCACGAGGCCTCGGGCGTACGCCTGCCGGGCGTCATGCGCCGGCTCGCCGCGGGGGAGCGGATCGACGTGGAGACCGAGGCCCCGCACCTGAGTTACGAACCCGACGAGATCGGGCAGGTGGGCCAGGCGCTCAACACCCTCCAGCGGGCCGCCGTCGAAGCCGCCGTCAAACAGGCCGACATGCGGCGCGGCGTCTCCGAGGTCTTCGTCAACCTCGCCCGCCGCAACCAGGTACTGCTGCACCGCCAGTTGACCCTGCTCGACGCGATGGAACGACGTACCGAGAGCGACGAGGAGCTCGCCGACCTCTTCCGCCTCGACCACCTCACCACCCGTATGCGCCGGCACGCCGAGGGCCTGGTGATCCTCTCCGGGGCCGCCCCGTCCCGCCAGTGGCGCAAGCCGGTCCAGCTGATGGACGTGGTGCGCGCCGCCGTCGCGGAGGTCGAGGACTACGAGCGGATCGAGGTCCGCAGACTCCCCCGCATCGGCGTCGGCGGACCCGCCGTCGCCGACCTGACCCACCTCATCGCCGAACTCCTCGAGAACGCCCTGGCGTTCTCCCCGCCGCACACCGGCGTACAGGTGCACGGGGACCGCGTCTCCAACGGCTTCACCCTCGAAATCCACGACCGCGGACTCGGCATGACCCCCGAGATCCTGCTGGACGCCAACCTGCGGCTCGCCGAGACCCCCGACTTCGAACTCTCCGACACCGACCGGCTCGGCCTCTTCGTCGTCAGCCGGCTGGCCCAGCGCCAGAAGGTGCGGGTCTCCCTGCAGAAGTCCCCGTACGGAGGCACCACCGCGGTCGTCTTCATCCCCGCCAACCTGCTCACCGAGGCACCGGAGACCCACGGCACCGGATTCCGGCTCGACCGCAGGACCGAACGCGCCCTGCCCGGCCCGCGCTCCGAGCAGAAGGGGGCCGGCGCGCCCTCCCCGGCCCCCGCCGGATCCGGCGGCAGCCCTCCGATCGACGGCCCCGTCGAGCTGGAGGCCCCGATGGGGCCACGCGAGCGCGCGGCCTTCGAGCGCGCCCGCGACCGGGCGCTCGACCCGGCGCTCGCCCCCGTTCTCGGCGGCCTCGGCGATCTGGAGGACAGCGACAGCGAACGCGGCGGCCTCTTCCGCGCCCGGGCGTCACGCCACGGCGACGAACAGGAGCAGCACCAGCAGGCGGGCGACGGGCACGAGGGCCCGGTGCCGCCCGTGCGCCCGATGCGGTTCGACGGACCGACGCCCCTGCCCCGCCGTACGCCCCCGACGCTCGTCGCCGAGCACGGCCGTCGCATCGGCGCACCCCGCTCCGGCGGCCCGGCCCGCTCGGTCCCCCGGCCGGCCGGCGAGGACCCGGCACCGACACCGGTGCCAGTACCGCGGGTCCCGGCCCCGGCGCAGTCCCCGGCCCCGGCACAGCCTCCGGCTGCCGCCCCCGGGCCCCCGCAACCGGAGGCCGAGCCCGTGACGGTGCGGGTCCTCGACACCGTCGGAGGCCTGCCCCGGCGCATCCGCCAGGCGAGCCTCGTACCGCAGCTCCGCGAGGAGGCGGAGGGCCGCACCGGGCAGGAGGCCCCCGCGGCCGAAGGCGACGACATCCAGCGCGAGGCCGAACAGGTCCGCGACCGTATGGCCTCGCTCCAGCGGGGCTGGCAGCGCGGACGCCGGCAGAACGCGGGCGAGCCGACCGAGCCGACCGACACCGGCGGCTCGGACCCAGGAACACCACCGGGAGGGGACGGTCGATGACCGCACCGCACGCCGCCGCACACGACTCCGAACGCAGGGGGTCCGGCGAACTCAACTGGCTGCTCGACGAACTCGTGGACCGTGTGTCCAGCATCCGGCAGGCCCTGGTCCTGTCCCGGGACGGACTCGCCACCGGCACCTCCCGGGACCTGAGCCGCGAGGACGGCGAGCACCTCGCCGCCGTGGCCTCCGGGTTCCACAGCCTGGCCAAGGGCGTGGGCCGGCATTTCGACGCCGGGCAGGTGCGCCAGACGGTCGTGGAGCTCGACGAGGCGTTCCTCTTCGTCACCGCGGCCGGGGACGGAAGCTGTCTGGCCGTACTGGCCGACGCGGACTCCGACGTGGGCCAGGTGGCGTACGAGATGACGCTCATGGTCAAGCGCGTGGGGGCCCACCTGGTCAACGCACCCCGTACGCCCGGTACACCAGCCGGAGGGTGAGGGGGTGGCATGAGCGCAGACCCGGCCCGGGACGCCGACCCCGGATCGCCGGCCGCCGCCTCCGGCGGTCCGCCCCTGCCCTGGTTCGACGCCGACGCGGGGCCGGTCGTGCGCCCGTACGCGATGACCCGCGGACGCACCGGAGGCGGGGTCCGCCTCCGCCTCGATCTGATAGCGGTCGTCGTTCCCGAACCCGCCGCCGACGACCCGGACAGGGACGCCGCCCTCTCCCCGGAACACGTGGAGATCGTCGAACTCTGCTGCGCCGTACCCCAGTCGATCGCCGAACTCGCCGCCGGCCTGGACCTCCCCGTGGGAGTCGTGCGGGTGCTGGTGGCCGATCTCGTCGAGGAAGAGCTGGTGCAGGTGACCCGACCCGTTCCGCCGGCCGAACTGCCGGACGTGAACCTTCTGCGCGAGGTGATCAATGGCCTTCGGGCGCTCTAGCCGCCGCAAGCGGGCCGTCGCGCCCGTCACCTTGAAGATTCTGGTGGCGGGCGGGTTCGGCGTCGGCAAGACGACGATGGTGAGCGCGGTCAGCGAGATCAGACCGCTGCGCACCGAGGAACACCTCACCGAGGCCGGGCGGCCCGTCGACGACACGTCCGGGGTGGAGACCAAGCGGACCACCACCGTGGCGATGGACTTCGGGCGCATCACCCTCCGCGAGGAGCTGGTGCTCTACCTCTTCGGCACCCCCGGGCAGGAACGTTTCTGGTTCCTCTGGGACGAACTGGCCCAGGGCTCCCTCGGTGCCGTCGTCCTCGCGGACACCCGCCGCCTGGAGGAGTGCTTCGCCGCCGTGGACTACTTCGAACGCCGAGCGATCCCGTTCGCGGTGGCCGTCAACTGCTTCGAGGGCGCGGAGACCTTCCCGACCGGCATCGTGCGGGCCGCGCTCGACCTCGGGCCGGACACCCCGGTCCTGCTCTGCGACGCCCGCGACCGGTCTTCGGTCCGGGACGTCCTGGTCGAACTCGTCGAACACGCGCTGGCCCGGACCGGGCGCCTGAGGGAACCGGCCGGCACCTGAGGACGCCCCGCCCGCACGCACGGGCGGCCACGCTCCGAGAGCTCTGCCGGGAACGCCCGCGTACATCCGGTCCGGGGCGCACCACGCCCGACGCCGACCCGGATCACCGGGGACCGTGGACGGTTCCTACGCTCCTCACATGACGTCGCACATCAGCCACGGGGCCTCGGGAGCGTTGCGACGCTTCGCGGGGCACCTCGCCCGGGGGTCGTTGGGCCATCCCGCCCTGGAGGGGATCGACTACTGGGACGAGCTGCGCGAGTCGCCCTCCCAGATGGAGATCTGCCTCGCGGTCTTCACCAACGTCCTCGAACTCGACGAGCGGGGCGACCCGGTCAACGAGAAGCATGCCGAGCGCCGAGCGGCAGCCTGGCTCCACCTCTACCGCACCGGGAAGGTGCCTCCGGGACAGCCGGACCTCGAGCCGTGGGAATGCCTGCTCCACTGACCGGGGCCAGGGCGGCGCCGTCCGACGAGGCGGCGCGCACGCCACCCCGCTCCCCGCCCCGTGCGGTTCATCCGGCGGACGGCTCCTCCGTGTTCTCCGCGAGCCACTTGGCGGCGGTCTCCGCCAGCTCGGCGTCCCGCCCGGCGAGCATCGTCCGGATCATCTGCGCATCCCCTCGCAGGGACCAGACCGGGTGGCCGAAGGTGGCCGGGTTGTTCCCCTCGATGAGGAAATGGGCGGGCCAGGCCGTTCCGTACCCGATCAGCGGCAGCGCCGCCGCATACCGTTTGCGGCCGCGTGCCAGCCCGTAGGCGCTGATCGCCAGCCCGGTCAGGGTCCCGGTCAGATGGACCCAGCGGGTCGCGGCCTTGGAGTGCATCGCGACGTAGTAGGGCCAGAACTCCTCGTACGAATCGAATGTCTGTTGCGTCATAGGGGCAAGGTAACGGCTCGGGACCCGCCTGGAAACGCCCTACGGGCCGGGCGGCTTCGGTCCTCCCCGCTCTCAGCGGTCCCCCGGAGAGCGCCGGTCCACCGGGAGGTCGACATACGTGTCCGGGAGGAGCTCCGGCGTGTAGGTGCAATGCCACCACTCCTCGACCAGGTTGACGAACCCGAGACCGGCGAGCGTCCCCTTGAGCAGGTGCCGATTGGCCCGCTGGGCGCCCCGGACACGCGGATCCTCGGTGTGCGCGAGCGTGCCGGAGCAGTCGTAGCCCGTGCCCATGTCCACCGGGTAACAGCCCGGACTTGCCCCCCCGGGGGTAGAACTCCTCCTGCATGACCTGGTCGTCCAGGTCCTTCGCCCGCGATCCGATACAGTCCGGCCCGTGTCCGAGCCCACCGCACCGCCCGTCCGCGACTCCCACTGCGCCGCCTGCGGAGTCCCGTACGCCGCCTCCGTACTCCACGCGGACGCCTGGCCCCGCCCCTGCGCCGTCTGCGGGACGACCGCCTACCGCAACCCGCTCCCCGTCGCGGTCGCCCTGCTGCCCGTCACCGACGAAGCGGGCGGCGGCCTGGTCGTCGTCACCCGGACCATCGAGCCGCGCATCGGCCGACTCGCCCTGCCCGGCGGGTTCGTCGACCACCGGGAGGACTGGCGGCACGCCGTGGTCCGCGAACTCCGCGAGGAGACCGGCATCGAGGCCGCCGCCGACCAGGTGGACCTCGCCGACGCGCTCAGCTCACCGGACGGCCATCTGCTCCTCTTCGGCCTCCTCCCCGCCCGTCCGCTCGGCCTGCTCCCGCCGTCCGCCCCGACCGACGAGACCGCCGGATACGAGGTGCTGCGCTCACCCCGGGAACTGGCGTTCCCCCTGCACACCGAGGCCGTCCACGCCTGGTTCACGGGCCGCTACCGCTGAGGCGCCCGGCCGGCGGCCCCGGTCACACGCCCCGCACCCGCACCGGGTACGGCACCGCCCCGGCATGGCCGTCCCGCTCCACCACCAGGCCGTCCTCCCACCGTGTGCGGAAACGCTCCACCACCGGCTTCCCCCGCCCCGTGCCGGCGCTCCGCACCAGCACGCCGCCACCGCGGCGCCCCGGGCGCGGCGCCCACGCCTCCAGCTCCGTGGCGCCCTCGTCGCCCCGGACCGGAATCACCACCCCCGCCCGCGCCAGCACCGGAATCCGCGACAACGGCGCCTCCACCGTCACCCGCCCGGGCCCCTCGTACGAGCGACCCGTCACCGTGTCGTACCAGCGCCCGCGCGGCAGCCGTACCGTCCGCCGGACCGTGCCCGGCTCGAACACCGGCGCCACCAGCAGCCCGTCCCCCAGGAGGAACGCGTCCTCGCAGTCCCGCAGCCCCCGGTCCCGGGGAGCGTCCCACCACACCGGCCGTACGTACGGCGCACCGGTCAGCCGCGCCACGTACGCCAGCGTCAGGAAGTACGGGCCCAGCCGCTCCCGCTCCAGCAACGCCGCCCGGGCGTGCCCCAGTACCTCCTCCCCGGGCTCACGCCCGATGGCACCGCCGCCCGCGCACGACCCGGCCCGGACGCGGAACAGCGGCAGACGCGCAGCCAGCTGGAGCCACCGCAGATACAGCTCGGGCGAGTCCGCGTCCTCGTACGCGCCCACGTCCGGGCCCGCGTACGGCACCCCGCACAGACCGAGCCCGACGACCGTGGCCAGCACCGCGCGCAGTCCCGGCCAGCCGTCCGCCGCACCGCCGACGACGGCGCCGCCGTACCGCTGCGCCCCCGCCCGGACGGGCGAGGAGAGCTGGAAGGGCCGTTCCCGGGGGCGCGGGACCGAGGACACCGGATCCGCCGTTTCGCTCCACACCGAGGACCGCGGACCGTCCTCCCGGGCACCCCCGCCCGCCCGTCCCTCCGGTGCGGCGCCGTCCACCGGTTCCCGACGCGCCGGCCCGGACGCGATCAGAGGCACCCCGTCGGCCCGCAACCGCTCCGCCGGCCCCGCGGGACCGGGAGCCGGAGCTCCGTCCGCGGGGGCGGGCCCGTCGTCCGCCTCACCACCGACCAGATGGAGGGCGCTCAGCGGCAGCCCGCGGTCGCGGTGTCCGGCCACGATCCGCCGTACCTCCCGCTCACCCGCCCCCTCCGCCACGGCGAGCTGCGTCCCCAGCGCCCACGGCGGAGGCAGCGCGGGAGCACCCGTGAGCGCCGTCCAGCCCCGCAGCACCCGGGCCGGTGTCCCCGCCACCGCCCAGCACCGCAACGGCCCGCCGTCCACCCGGACCTCGCTCCCGCCCGGCCGGTCGTGCCCCGAGCCCGCGCCCTCCTCACCCTCACGGATGGTCATCCGGCCCGTCCCGGAGCTGTCGTAGAACACCAGATGCGTCCCCGCGTCCGAGACCACGAACTGCACCGGCATCACCGGTGCCGACGGGGGCCCAGCCGCCCCGTCCCTCCGGCCGGACCGTCCCGCGCCGCTCGTACCCGCCCCGCCCAGCGAGTGGGTACCGCTCCGCAGCCGAGGTCCCGACGGCGGCCCGCCGAGCCCGAAGAACCTCGCGTCCGCGGGGAGTTCCGCCCGCTGCACCCACCGCACGGGCCCCCCGCCCGCCGCCTCCCACCAGCGCGGCGGCAGCTCCCGCCGCAGCCGGACCCCACCCGGCGTCCGCAGCTCCACCGCCCCGTCGCGCGACACCGCCACCGTCAGCCGCTCCGACACCACCTGCCAGCCACCGTCCGTGCCCGGCTCCAGCCGCGCGCGCGGATCGGGCGCCGGCTCCGTGTCCGGCAGACCGCACGACGGAAGCCGGCCGGCCCCGTCCCAGGACCAGAACACCGCTCCACCCGCCGCCACCCGGACGCTCAGCTCCGAACGGGCGAACCGCACCACACCACCCCCCGGCCCGGGATCCGCCCCCAGCAGCGGTCCGGGCACCCTGGCCAGCTCCGGACCCCGCTGCCGCGGCGCCCAGGAATCTCCGCGCCACGACCTCCAGGCCGTCCGCACACCGCCGACCGAACCCATCAACTTCACCGAGCGCACCAGGTCATGACCGTCCATGGCGCACACCTTGCCACCAGTCGAACCGGGCGAGCGTTTCGTTCAACTTCCGTTCACCCGGGGCCCGGCGGACGTACACGCACGCCCCGGTCCGGGCGCCGCACCGGCCGGAGGGACGCCACGTCCCGAACCCGCCCGACCGACCCTGGTGCCGGGGACGATCACATGGCATCGTCCTCAAGGGCGGTCGCTCACGCACACCACCCCCTGCCCGTGAGCGCCGGACGCCCACCCGCGCACCCGTCAGCCAGGAGCCTCCCGATGACCTCAGCAGCCGACGAAGCCCCCCTCTGGCAGCCCGGCCCCGAACGCGTCGCCGCCGCGGCCGTCACACGCTTCCAGAGCTGGGCGGCCGAACACCACGGAGCCCCCGCCGAAGGCGGATATCCCACGCTGCACCGCTGGTCCGTCGAGGAACTCGACACCTTCTGGCGGGCCGTCGCCGAATGGTTCGACATCCGGTTCTCCACCCCGTACGAGACCGTCCTCGCGGACCGCTCCATGCCCGGCGCCGAATGGTTCCCCGGCGCCACCCTCAACTACGCCGAACACGCCCTGCGCACCGCCGAGGACCCACTGCGCGCCGACGCACCCGCGCTCTTCCACGTCGACGAGACACAGGCCCAGGCGGTGATGAGCTGGTCCGAACTCCGCCGCCAAGTCGGCTCCCTCGCCGCGGAACTGCGCGCCCTCGGCGTCACCCCCGGCGACCGGGTCAGCGGCTACCTCCCGAACATCCCGCAGGCCGTCGTCGCCTTCCTCGCCACCGCCGCGGTCGGCGGGGTCTGGACCTCCTGCGCCCCCGACTTCGGCGCCCGCGGCGTCCTCGACCGCTTCCAGCAGGTCGAACCCGTCGTCCTGTTCACCGTCGACGGCTACCGCTACGGCGGCAAGGAACACGACCGGACCGCCACCGTCACGGAACTCCGCCGCGACCTTCCCACCCTGCGCGCCGTCGTCCACGTACCGCTGCTCGGCACCCCCGCCCCGGAAGGCACCCTCGCGTGGGGCGACCTCACCGCAGGCGACACCGAACCCCGCTTCGAACAGGTCCCCTTCGCCCACCCCCTCTGGGTCCTCTACTCCTCCGGCACCACCGGACTGCCCAAGGCCATCGTGCAGTCCCAGGGCGGCATCCTGCTGGAGCACTACAAGCAGCTCGGACTCCACTGCGACCTCGGCCCCGAGGACCGCTTCTTCTGGTACACCTCCACCGGCTGGATGATGTGGAACTTCCTCGTCTCCGGCCTCCTCACCGGCACCACCGTCGTGCTGTACGACGGCAGCCCCGGGCACCCCGACATCGGTGCCCAGTGGCGCGTCGCCGAACAGACCGGAGCCACCTTCTTCGGCACCTCGGCCGCCTACGTCATGGCCTGCCGCAAAGCCGGCGCCCACCCAGGGCGGGACCTGGACCTCAGCCGCGTCCAGTGCGTGGCCACCACCGGCTCGCCGCTGCCCCCGGACGGTTTCCGCTGGCTGCACGGAGAGATCACCGACGACCTCTGGATCGCCTCCGTCAGCGGCGGCACCGACGTCTGCAGCTGCTTCGCCGGCGCCGTCGCCACCCTCCCCGTCCACATCGGCGAACTCCAGGCACCCTGCCTCGGCACCGACCTCCAGTCCTGGGACGCCGAGGGCGAGCCGCACCTGGGGGAGGTCGGCGAACTCGTCGTCACCGCGCCCATGCCCTCCATGCCGTTGCGCTTCTGGAACGACCCGGACGGCAGCCGGTACCACGACAGTTACTTCGACACCTACCCCGGCGTCTGGCGCCACGGCGACTGGATCACCCTCACCCCACGCGGCTCCGTGATCATCCACGGCCGCTCCGACTCCACCCTCAACCGCCAGGGCGTACGCATGGGCTCCGCTGACATCTACGAAGCCGTCGAGCGGCTGCCGCAGATCCGCGAATCCCTCGTCGTGGGCGTCGAACAGCCCGACGGCGGCTACTGGATGCCGCTCTTCGTCCACCTCGCCGACGGCGCCGAACTCGACGACGGGCTGCGCACCGCGATCGCGTGCACCCTCCGTGAGAACCTCTCCCCGCGCCACGTGCCCGACGAGATCATCGAGGTACCCGCCATCCCGCACACCCTCACCGGCAAGCGCATCGAGGTCCCGGTCAAACGACTCCTCCAGGGGACGCCCCTGGACAAGGCGGTCAACGCCGGCTCCATCGACGACGTCGGCCTCCTGGCCTTCTACGCCGAACTGGCCCGCACCCGTCACTGAAACGACCCGTTGTCAGACCCCTTGGTTACGCTGAGTGAGCACAGTTCGACCGCACCCAGGGGGAGCACCGCTCATGAACCGCACCGGACACACCGACCGCGACGACCGCGCAGCCGGCACCACCCGACGCACCCGGCGCACCGGGGCCCCGCCCGACCGGCGGCCCCGGGCCGGCCGCCGCGCCCTGCGCCGCGAAGTACCCGGCACTGTCGGCGTCCTGGTCGACCCGCAGGACTTCGCGGCAATGCGCGCCTACCAGACCTTCCCGTTCGACGACCACGCCGCCTACCTGCGGGAGGTGGAAGGCCTGCTGCAGGGGTTCGAGGCCGAGGGACTCCACACCAGCCTCGCGCTCTTCGACCCGGCCGAGTTCGGCGAGTTCTGCGCGGAACACCGGCTCGACCCCGACAGCGCCGACGCCCGCACCCGCTTCACCGCCGAGATCGCGGCCGCCGGTGCCACGATCCCCTACACCGGGCAGCCGCTCGACCGGCTCCTCCCACTCCTCGTCTCCCGCGTCGTGCGCCGCGCGACCTGGGAGTACGCCACCGTGCTCCTGGCGGACCTCGGCGCGTGCGCCGACTGCGGCCAGGACATCGGCGGGGCCGCCTTCGACCGCGCCTCGCACCTGCTGCTCCGGCTGCTGGAGACGGCCGGTCCGGGCACCCACCACATCGTCTGCTCCATCCGCTCGACCGATGACCGGCTCCTCGCCGTCCTCCACACCCGGCAGGACGGCGGACGCCCGCCAGTTCTCTCACCCGCCGAAGGGACGGAGCTGGCGACCGTACTCGCGGTGGGTGTCGCACTCGAGGCACCAGGAGGAGTCGTCCTGCGCACCACCACCCCCGGTGCGCCGGACCGCGTGCACGGCTGGCGGCTCGACCGCGGCAGCCTCCTCCCGCTGACCGCCGGTGAGGTGTTCTCCGCCTACTGCACCGACGCGGGGACCGGTGAACCGGTCGGCCCCGAACCGGACGTGGACTACCGCGCGGGATTCGACATCGGGGCCGAGGAACCCCGGCCCCACCACTGACCCGCCCCCACACACGTACGGGGCTCCCCGCCACTGCGGCGGGAAGCCCCATGCGCCCATGCCTCCGGGCGCCGTCACGCGCCCTCCAGCACCGCCCGGGCAGCGCTCCGCGCATCCTCCGCGGAGTCCGCCGCCCGCGCCGCGGCGGCGGCACGCTCGCACTGCGCCAACGTGTACTGCGAGAGCGTCGCCCGTACGTAGGGGAGGGAGGCGGCGCCCATCGACAACGAGGTGACCCCGAGTCCCGTCAGCACGCAGGCGAGCAGTGGATCGGCCGCGGCCTCACCGCAGACTCCGCAACTCCTGCCCTCGGCGCGCGCCCCGTCCGCCGACAGCGCCACCAGGTCCAGGAGCGCCGGCTGCCACGGGTCCTGCAACCGGGACACCGCGCCCACCTGCCGGTCGGCGGCGAAGGTGTACTGCGCCAGGTCGTTGGTGCCGAGCGAGAGGAACTCCACCTCCTGGAGAACCGAGCGGGCCCGGAGCGCGGCGGACGGGATCTCCACCATCGCCCCGACCTTCGCCGCCAGTCCCGCCTCGCGGCAGGCGTCGGCGAAGTGCTTCGCGTCGGTGCGGTCGGCGACCATCGGAGCCATCACCTCCAGCTGGGCCGACTGCCCCTCGGCGGCCTTGGACAGCGCGGTCAGCTGGGTGCGCAGGACGTCGGGGTGGTCCAGCAGGCTGCGCAGCCCCCGCACCCCGAGCGCCGGGTTCGGCTCGTCGGCCGGGGTGAGGAAGGCCAGCGGCTTGTCCGCGCCGGCATCGAGCACCCGGACGACGACCCGGCCCTCGGGAAACGCCTCCAGCACCGCGCGGTACGCCGCGATCTGCTTCTCCTCGGAGGGCGCCTGCTCGCTGTCGTCCAGGAACAGGAACTCCGTGCGGAAGAGCCCGACGCCCTCCGCGCCCGCTTCCACCGCCGCCGGTACGTCGCCCGGGCCGCCGATGTTGGCCAGCAGCGGCATCTTGTGCCCGTCCGAGGTGGCACCCGGGCCGCTGGAGGCGGCGAGCGCCGCCTCGCGCGCCGCCTCCGCGCCCTCCAGAGCGGCCCGCTTTTCGGTGCTGGGTTCGACGAAGACCTCTCCGGTGCCGCCGTCGACCGCCACCACCACGCCTTCGGCCAGCTCGCCCGCACCAGGCAGCGCGACCACGGCCGGCACCCCGAGAGCGCGCGCGAGGATGGCGCTGTGGCTGGTCGGCCCGCCCTCCTCGGTGACGAAACCGAGCACCAGCGCCGGATCGAGCAGCGCGGTGTCGGCCGGAGCCAGATCGCGCGCGATGAGCACGTAAGGATGGTCGCTGTCCGGCACCCCCGGCATCGGCACCCCGAGCAGCCGGGCCACGATCCGATTGCGTACGTCGTCGAGGTCGGCGACCCGCCCCGCGAGGTACTCCCCGGCGTTGGCCAGCAGCGCGCGGTAGGCGGCGAACGCGTCGTACAGACCGCGCTCAGCCGTGCTCCCCTCAGCGATGCGCCGTTCGACGTCGGCCATCAGCTCGGGGTCCTGCGCCATCATGGCCTGCGCCTCCAGTACCCCCTGCGCCTCGCCGCCGGCGAGATTGCCACGTGCGACCAGGTCGGCCGCGACAGCCTCCACGGCCTGGCGGGCGCGCCCCTTCTCCCGTTCCGTCTCCTCCGGGAGGATCTGCCTGACCGGCGGCTCCAGCACCGCCGTCCCCATGTGCCGGACTTCGCCGATGGCCACCCCGTGGCTCACGCCGACGCCGCGCAGCGTTGTCTCCATTGCACCCGTCTTTCGGTTGTGCGGCGGCGGAACCCCCGCGGTGTACGTCCGACTGGCTCGTCATGGAAAGGCAGGGTCACTGCCAGCCGAAAAGGGCGCCGCCCGCTTTCACCTCACCCGACTCCAGGAGGTCCGAGAGGGAGTCGGCCGTGGCCTCCAGGGCCACGACGGGACAGATGGGAGACTTCCCGGCCGCCTCGACGTCGACCGGATTCCACCGCACGACGGCCTGCCCGCGTGTGACGGTGTCCCCCTTGTTGATGAGGAGCTCGAACCCCTCGCCGTTGAGCTGGACGGTGTCGATGCCCAGGTGCGTCAGTACACCGTGTCCCTCGCCGTCCACCACCACGAACGCGTGCGGGTGCAGGGAAACCACGACGCCGTCGACCGGCGAGACCGCCTCGCCGGGCTCCCGCACGGGGTCGATGGCCGTGCCGGGTCCCACCATCGCGCCCGAGAAGACCGGGTCGGGGACCGCGGCCAGTCCGATGGCCTGTCCGCTGAGGGGGGACGTCACGTGGGTCATGGATGCCTCCGGGAGGTGGAGCTGGGGTGTGCCTGCTCGACGACCACCCCCGCTTCATGTCGCAGGGCGGCGTACTCCTCAGCAGAGTAGGTCATGTTAAGTCATGGTTCTGCCTGAGATGTCCCGTTTGGCTGACGTAGAAGTGCACCGGGAGCGATTTGCCTCGTCTCCCGGCGAGGCTGTACTGTCGTAAACCTGCTTGACCCCGCCGCGACTTCGTGTCCTGGGGTCGGTGGCGACTCTCCAGCGAAACCTTGCCCGGATCGGGCTTCCGCATGCCTGCGGTGGCCGGGTCGGAGGGAAAAGAAATGCCTGATAGAGTCGTACTCGCCGGAAAGGGAAACGCGAAAGCGAAGAACTGGAAAGCAAAAATCGCTTGACCCGCTTCGACCGGGAATCGGACCGATAAGAGTCTGATAGAGTCGGAAACGCAAGAACGAAGGGAAGCGCCCGGAGGGCCCCGGTGAAACGGGACCGAAGGAAGCGTCCGTTCCTTGAGAACTCAACAGCGTGCCAAAAGTCAACGCCAGATATGTTGATACCCCGGCCTGCTTCGGCAGGTTGGTGGTTCCTTTGAAAAGTCCTACCGGTGCTTAACGGTCCGGTGGGCAACAACAGCGAGGACGCTGTGAACGACCGGTCATATTCCGACCTGGTCGTTCCGCTCTCGTGTTGTGATCCCGATTACGGGAAAACATTCACGGAGAGTTTGATCCTGGCTCAGGACGAACGCTGGCGGCGTGCTTAACACATGCAAGTCGAACGATGAAGCCTTTCGGGGTGGATTAGTGGCGAACGGGTGAGTAACACGTGGGCAATCTGCCCTTCACTCTGGGACAAGCCCTGGAAACGGGGTCTAATACCGGATAACACTCTGTCCCGCATGGGACGGGGTTAAAAGCTCCGGCGGTGAAGGATGAGCCCGCGGCCTATCAGCTTGTTGGTGGGGTAATGGCCTACCAAGGCGACGACGGGTAGCCGGCCTGAGAGGGCGACCGGCCACACTGGGACTGAGACACGGCCCAGACTCCTACGGGAGGCAGCAGTGGGGAATATTGCACAATGGGCGAAAGCCTGATGCAGCGACGCCGCGTGAGGGATGACGGCCTTCGGGTTGTAAACCTCTTTCAGCAGGGAAGAAGCGAAAGTGACGGTACCTGCAGAAGAAGCGCCGGCTAACTACGTGCCAGCAGCCGCGGTAATACGTAGGGCGCAAGCGTTGTCCGGAATTATTGGGCGTAAAGAGCTCGTAGGCGGCTTGTCACGTCGGATGTGAAAGCCCGGGGCTTAACCCCGGGTCTGCATTCGATACGGGCTAGCTAGAGTGTGG
Source organism: Streptomyces sp. NBC_00247 (assembly GCF_036188265.1). NCBI lineage: Bacteria > Bacillati > Actinomycetota > Actinomycetes > Kitasatosporales > Streptomycetaceae > Streptomyces > Streptomyces sp. NBC_00247. The sequence goes on from NZ_CP108093.1 coordinate 6,307,739, forward strand.
TAGGGGAGATCGGAATTCCTGGTGTAGCGGTGAAATGCGCAGATATCAGGAGGAACACCGGTGGCGAAGGCGGATCTCTGGGCCATTACTGACGCTGAGGAGCGAAAGCGTGGGGAGCGAACAGGATTAGATACCCTGGTAGTCCACGCCGTAAACGTTGGGAACTAGGTGTTGGCGACATTCCACGTCGTCGGTGCCGCAGCTAACGCATTAAGTTCCCCGCCTGGGGAGTACGGCCGCAAGGCTAAAACTCAAAGGAATTGACGGGGGCCCGCACAAGCAGCGGAGCATGTGGCTTAATTCGACGCAACGCGAAGAACCTTACCAAGGCTTGACATATACCGGAAAGTGCCAGAGATGGTGCCCCCTTGTGGTCGGTATACAGGTGGTGCATGGCTGTCGTCAGCTCGTGTCGTGAGATGTTGGGTTAAGTCCCGCAACGAGCGCAACCCTTGTTCTGTGTTGCCAGCATGCCCTTCGGGGTGATGGGGACTCACAGGAGACTGCCGGGGTCAACTCGGAGGAAGGTGGGGACGACGTCAAGTCATCATGCCCCTTATGTCTTGGGCTGCACACGTGCTACAATGGCCGGTACAATGAGCTGCGATGCCGCGAGGCGGAGCGAATCTCAAAAAGCCGGTCTCAGTTCGGATTGGGGTCTGCAACTCGACCCCATGAAGTCGGAGTTGCTAGTAATCGCAGATCAGCATTGCTGCGGTGAATACGTTCCCGGGCCTTGTACACACCGCCCGTCACGTCACGAAAGTCGGTAACACCCGAAGCCGGTGGCCCAACCCCTTGTGGGAGGGAGCTGTCGAAGGTGGGACTGGCGATTGGGACGAAGTCGTAACAAGGTAGCCGTACCGGAAGGTGCGGCTGGATCACCTCCTTTCTAAGGAGCATTTCTTACCAGGCTTCGGTTTGGTCAGAGGCCAGTACACCGGCGAATGTTCGGTGCTGGTTGCTCATGGGTGGAACGTTGACTATTCGGCACGGTTGGTTGGTTGTTGCGAGTACTGCTTCGGCGTGGAAAGTAATGATGGATCGGTCGTGTCGGGCACGTTGTTGGGTATCTGAGGGTACGGCCGATTGGCTGCCTTCAGTCCGGTCCCAGTGAACTCGGCCGTGAGGTCGGGGTGATGGGTGGCTGGTTGTTGTTTGAGAACTGCACAGTGGACGCGAGCATCTGTGGCCAAGTTTTTAAGGGCGCACGGTGGATGCCTTGGCACCAGGAACCGATGAAGGACGTGGGAGGCCACGATAGTCCCCGGGGAGCTGTCAACCTAGCTTTGATCCGGGGGTTTCCGAATGGGGAAACCCGGCAGTCGTCATGGGCTGTCACCCGCTGCTGAACACATAGGCAGTGTGGAGGGAACGAGGGGAAGTGAAACATCTCAGTACCCTCAGGAAGAGAAAACAACCGTGATTCCGGGAGTAGTGGCGAGCGAAACTGGATCAGGCCAAACCGTATGTGTGTGATACCCGGCAGGGGTTGCGCATGCGGGGTTGTGGGATCTCTCTTTCACAGTCTGCCGGCTGTGAGACGAGTCAGAAACCGTTGATGTAGGCGAAGGACATGCGAAAGGTCCGGCGTAGAGGGTAAGACCCCCGTAGCTGAAACATCAACGGCTCGTTTGAGAGACACCCAAGTAACACGGGGCCCGAGAAATCCCGTGTGAATCTGGCGGGACCACCCGCTAAGCCTAAATATTCCCTGGTGACCGATAGCGGATAGTACCGTGAGGGAATGGTGAAAAGTACCGCGGGAGCGGAGTGAAATAGTACCTGAAACCGTGTGCCTACAAGCCGTGGGAGCGTCGCTGTATGTGCTTGCACATGCAGTCGTGACTGCGTGCCTTTTGAAGAATGAGCCTGCGAGTTAGCGGTGTGTAGCGAGGTTAACCCGTGTGGGGAAGCCGTAGCGAAAGCGAGTCCGAATAGGGCGATTGAGTTGCACGCTCTAGACCCGAAGCGGAGTGATCTAGCCATGGGCAGGTTGAAGCGGAGGTAAGACTTCGTGGAGGACCGAACCCACCAGGGTTGAAAACCTGGGGGATGACCTGTGGTTAGGGGTGAAAGGCCAATCAAACTCCGTGATAGCTGGTTCTCCCCGAAATGCATTTAGGTGCAGCGTCGTGTGTTTCTTGCCGGAGGTAGAGCACTGGATAGGCGATGGGCCCCAACGGGTTACTGACCTTAGCCAAACTCCGAATGCCGGTAAGTGAGAGCGCGGCAGTGAGACTGTGGGGGATAAGCTCCATGGTCGAGAGGGAAACAGCCCAGAGCATCGACTAAGGCCCCTAAGCGTACGCTAAGTGGGAAAGGATGTGGAGTCGCAGAGACAACCAGGAGGTTGGCTTAGAAGCAGCCACCCTTGAAAGAGTGCGTAATAGCTCACTGGTCAAGTGATTCCGCGCCGACAATGTAGCGGGGCTCAAGCGTACCGCCGAAGTCGTGTCATTCCAGCACATACCCCCAACGGGGGCTGGGATGGGTAGGGGAGCGTCGTGTGCCGGGTGAAGCAGCCGCGGAAGCGAGTTGTGGACGGTTCACGAGTGAGAATGCAGGCATGAGTAGCGATACACACGTGAGAAACGTGTGCGCCGATTGACTAAGGGTTCCTGGGTCAAGCTGATCTGCCCAGGGTAAGTCGGGACCTAAGGCGAGGCCGACAGGCGTAGTCGATGGACAACCGGTTGATATTCCGGTACCCGCTTTGAAACGCCCAGTACTGAATCAGGCGATGCTAAGTCCGTGAAGCCGGCCCGATCTCTTCGGAGTTGAGGGTAGTGGTGGAGCCGATGAACCAGACTTGTAGTAGGTAAGCGATGGGGTGACGCAGGAAGGTAGTCCAGCCCGGGCGGTGGTTGTCCCGGGGTAAGGGTGTAGGCCGTGTGGTAGGCAAATCCGTCACACGTTAAGGCTGAGACCTGATGCCGAGCCGATTGTGGCGAAGTGGATGATCCTATGCTGTCGAGAAAAGCCTCTAGCGAGTTTCATGGCGGCCCGTACCCTAAACCGACTCAGGTAGTCAGGTAGAGAATACCGAGGCGTTCGGGTGAACTATGGTTAAGGAACTCGGCAAAATGCCCCCGTAACTTCGGGAGAAGGGGGGCCATCACTGGTGATCCGATTTACTCGGTGAGCTGGGGGTGGCCGCAGAGACCAGCGAGAAGCGACTGTTTACTAAAAACACAGGTCCGTGCGAAGCCGTAAGGCGATGTATACGGACTGACGCCTGCCCGGTGCTGGAACGTTAAGGGGACCGGTTAGCTGACTTTCGGGTCGGCGAAGCTGAGAACTTAAGCGCCAGTAAACGGCGGTGGTAACTATAACCATCCTAAGGTAGCGAAATTCCTTGTCGGGTAAGTTCCGACCTGCACGAATGGCGTAACGACTTCTCGACTGTCTCAACCATAGGCCCGGTGAAATTGCACTACGAGTAAAGATGCTCGTTTCGCGCAGCAGGACGGAAAGACCCCGGGACCTTTACTACAGTTTGATATTGGTGTTCGGTTCGGCTTGTGTAGGATAGGTGGGAGACTTTGAAGCGGCCACGCCAGTGGTTGTGGAGTCGCCGTTGAAATACCACTCTGGTCGTGCTGGATGTCTAACCTCGGTCCGTGATCCGGATCAGGGACAGTGTCTGATGGGTAGTTTAACTGGGGCGGTTGCCTCCTAAAGAGTAACGGAGGCGCCCAAAGGTTCCCTCAGCCTGGTTGGCAATCAGGTGTTGAGTGTAAGTGCACAAGGGAGCTTGACTGTGAGACCGACGGGTCGAGCAGGGACGAAAGTCGGGACTAGTGATCCGGCAGTGGCTTGTGGAAGCGCTGTCGCTCAACGGATAAAAGGTACCCCGGGGATAACAGGCTGATCTTCCCCAAGAGTCCATATCGACGGGATGGTTTGGCACCTCGATGTCGGCTCGTCGCATCCTGGGGCTGGAGTCGGTCCCAAGGGTTGGGCTGTTCGCCCATTAAAGCGGTACGCGAGCTGGGTTTAGAACGTCGTGAGACAGTTCGGTCCCTATCCGCTGTGCGCGTAGGAATATTGAGAAGGGCTGTCCCTAGTACGAGAGGACCGGGACGGACGAACCTCTGGTGTGCCAGTTGTCCTGCCAAGGGCATGGCTGGTTGGCTACGTTCGGAAAGGATAACCGCTGAAAGCATCTAAGCGGGAAGCCTGCTTCGAGATGAGTATTCCCACCCCCTTTGAGGGGTTAAGGCTCCCAGTAGACGACTGGGTTGATAGGCCAGATGTGGAAGCCCGGTAACGGGTGGAGCTGACTGGTACTAATAGGCCGAGGGCTTGTCCTCAGTTGCTCGCGTCCACTGTGTTGGTTCTGAAATAACAACCGCCGTGTTTTCATCCGGTTGGTTAATTTCATAGTGTTTCGGTGGTCATTGCGTTAGGGAAACGCCCGGTTACATTTCGAACCCGGAAGCTAAGCCTTTCAGCGCCGATGGTACTGCAGGGGGGACCCTGTGGGAGAGTAGGACGCCGCCGAACAATTTTTCCGGGAGACCCCCGTGCCTTGTGGCACGGGGGTTTTCTGCGTTCGGGGGTGTTTTCCGACCCCTGCCGCACCTGCATGCGGTGCCTGACGGTAGGGTCAGGGGGCATCATTGGCACATTTCTTCACACAGGAGGCCCCCGGGTGGAGGTCCAGGAGACTCGGGTTCAGACGGACCGGGTCCTCACCATCCCCAACATCCTCAGCATGGCTCGCCTTGTCGGGGTACCGCTTTTCCTGTGGCTGATCCTTCGCCCGGTGTTCGGCGGCCCGCAGAGCGACGGCTGGGCGCTGTTGGTACTCGCGCTGAGCGGCATCAGCGACTACCTCGACGGCAAGCTCGCCCGCCGTTGGAACCAGATCAGCAGCCTCGGGCGGCTCCTGGACCCGGCCGCGGACAGGCTCTATATCCTTTCCACTCTCGTCGGGCTCACCTGGCGCGAGATCCTGCCGCTCTGGCTCACGGCCGCGCTCGTGGCCCGGGAGTTGATGCTCCTGGTGATGGTCGGCATCCTCCGCCGGCACGGTTATCCGCCGCCCCAGGTGAACTTCCTCGGGAAAGCTGCAACGTTCAACCTGATGTACGCCTTCCCCTTGTTGCTGCTCAGCGACGGAAGTGGTTGGCTTGAAACGTTGGCCGCAGTTTTCGGATGGGCGTTCGCCGGGTGGGGTACAACTCTGTATTGGTGGGCAGGACTCCTCTACGTGGTTCAAGTCCGCCGTCTGGTCAAGGCGGACGCAACAGCCGATTGAGCTCGTTGAAGCGGTGCCGTGCAGTGTGGCCGGACCGCGGCAGATGCCTCTCGATGGCGCCCGACGGGCGAAGTCGGCTTAACCGTCGTCTCTAGGAGGACGTTTCCGACATGAAGGCCGTCGTGATGGCTGGCGGCGAGGGCACACGCCTTCGCCCGATGACCTCAAGCATGCCCAAGCCGCTTCTTCCTGTGGCCAACCGGCCGATCATGGAGCATGTGCTCCGACTGCTGAAGCGGCACGGGCTCAATGAGACCGTGGTGACCGTCCAGTTCTTGGCCTCCCTCGTCAAGAACTATTTCGGGGACGGGGAAGAGCTCGGAATGGAGCTCACCTACGCCAATGAGGAGAAGCCACTCGGCACCGCAGGAAGCGTGAAGAACGCCGAGGACGCGCTGAAGGACGACACCTTCCTCGTCATTTCTGGCGACGCTCTGACCGATTTCGACCTCACCGATCTCATCGCCTTCCACAAAGCGAAGGGCGGACTGGTCACCGTCTGCCTGACGCGAGTCCCCAATCCGCTGGAATTCGGGATCACGATCGTGGACGAGGAAGGCCAGGTCGAGCGGTTCCTGGAGAAGCCCACGTGGGGTCAGGTGTTCTCGGACACCGTCAACACGGGTATCTACGTCATGGAGCCCGAGGTCTTCGACTACGTCCAGGCCGACACCTCCGTGGACTGGTCCGGCGACGTCTTCCCTCAGCTCATGAAGGAGGGCAAGCCGATCTACGGCTATGTGGCCGAGGGCTACTGGGAGGACGTGGGCACGCACGAAAGCTATGTGAAGGCCCAGGCCGACGTGCTGGAGCGCAAGGTCGACGTCGAACTGGACGGCTTCGAGATCGCCCCCGGCGTATGGGTGGCGGAAGGTGCCGAGGTCCATCCGGACGCCGTCCTGCGCGGCCCCCTCTACATCGGTGACTACGCCAAGGTCGAGGCGGACGTCGAGATCCGGGAGCACACCGTCATCGGGTCGAACGTCGTGGTCAAGTCGGGCGCCTTCCTGCACCGAGCCGTGGTCCACGACAACGTGTTCATCGGCTCCCACAGCAATCTGCGCGGCTGCGTGATCGGTAAGAACACCGATGTCATGCGAGCCGCCCGCATCGAGGACGGCGCCGTGATCGGCGACGAATGCCTCGTCGGAGAAGAATCGATCATCCAGGGGAATGTGCGGGTCTACCCCTTCAAGACCATCGAGGCCGGCGCCTTCGTCAACACCTCGGTCATCTGGGAGTCGCGCGGACAGGCCCACCTTTTCGGAGCCCGCGGTGTCTCCGGCATCCTGAACGTCGAAATCACCCCGGAACTCGCGGTCCGTCTCGCGGGCGCCTACGCCACCACGCTGAAGAAGGGGGCGACCGTCACCACCGCGCGAGACCACTCGCGAGGCGCCCGGGCACTGAAGCGCGCGGTCATCTCGGCCCTCCAGGCGAGCGCCATCGACGTACGCGACCTGGAGAACGTGCCGCTGCCCGTGGCCCGTCAGCAGACGGCCCGCGGCAGCGCCGGCGGCATCATGATCAGGACGTCACCCGGTGTCCCCGACTCCGTCGACATCATGTTCTTCGACGAGCGCGGCGCCGACCTCTCGCAGGCACAGCAACGGAAGCTGGACCGCGTCTACGCCCGGCAGGAGTACCGCAGGGCCTTTCCCGGCGAGATCGGGGACCTGCACTTCCCGTCGAGCGTGTTCGACTCGTACACGGGCTCCCTGCTCCGTAACGTCGACACGACCGGGATCGCCGATTCGGGTCTGAAGGTGGTGGTCGACGCCTCCAACGGCAGCGCGGGGCTCGTCCTGCCCAGCCTGCTCGGACGGCTCGGCGTGGACTCGCTCACCATCAACCCGGGACTCGACGAGTCCCGGCCGACCGAGTCCGCCGAGACACGACGTGCCGGACTGGTCCGGCTCGGCGAGATCGTCTCGTCGGCGCGCGCCGCGTTCGGCGTGCGGTTCGACCCGGTCGGCGAGCGGCTCTCCCTCGTCGACGAGCGAGGCAGGATCATCGAGGACGACCGCGCGCTGCTGGTCATGCTCGACCTGGTGGCCGCCGAGCGGCGGAGCGGGCGGGTGGCGCTGCCGGTGACGACCACGAGAGTCGCCGAACAGGTGGCCGCGTACCACGGCACCCAGGTGGAGTGGACGACGACCTCACCCGACGACCTGACCCGGGTCGGCCGCGAGGAGAACACGATCTTCGGCGGCGACGGACGCGGTGGATTCATCGTCCCGGAGTTCAGCAGCGTCTTCGACGGATCGGCCGCCTTCGTCCGGCTCATCGGACTGATCGCCCGCACCCAGCTCACCCTGAGCCAGATCGACGACCGCATCCCGCGCGCCCACGTGCTCCGCCGTGACCTGGCCACCCCCTGGGCGGTCAAGGGGCTCGTGATGCGCCGGGTGGTCGAGGCCGCGGGTGACAGGGACGTGGACACCACCGACGGCGTCCGTGTCGTCGAGGCGGACGGCCGCTGGGTCATGGTCCTCCCGGACCCGGCCGAAGCCGTCACCCACCTGTGGGCCGAGGGTCCCGACGACGCCTCCGCCCAACTGCTCCTGGACGAGTGGGCCGCGGTCGTCGACAGCGCCGGGGACTGATCCCCGCACCGCACCGGTTTCCGGGGAGCCTGCCGTACGCCGCGGGCTCCCCGGACCGTGTGGTCAGGCCCATTCGGCGGTAGCCGGGGTGACGTGCGACGATGTGCGGCATGCCGCAGCCGCCCCCCGAACGGAGTACGTCCGCTCGGCCTCCCCGCCTCGACGCCTCCATGTCGCTGCTGACCCATGTCATGGACCACAGCCTGGACGAGGGGTACGCCGAGGCCGCCGCACGCCGCGAGGACGACGGGACCGCGGGTCTGCCCCGCAAGACGCGGGCCAAGCTCGGTCTCGCCGCCGGCCTCGTACTCATCGCTCTCGTCGTCACCCTCGGCGCCGCGCAGGCCAGGGTGTCCGCGCCGGTCGTGGCCAAGGAGCGCCAGGAACTCATCGACCGCATCGACGGCGAGACCGACGCGGCCGACTCCCTCGAAACCGAGGTGGAGAAGCTCCGCGGGGACGTCGGGGAGCGGCAGCGCGCGGCCCTCCTCCAGCACGGCGGGGACCAGGGCGAACTGGTGGCCCTGCTCTCCGGGGCCACCCCCGTCGAGGGCCCCGGCGTGAAACTCGTCGTGGACGACGCCGACGAGACCGACCTGGGCGACGACGGGCCGCGCGGCACCAGCGGGTTCTCGGACACCGGCCGGGTGCGGGACCGGGACATGCAGCGGGTCGTCAACGGTCTCTGGGAGTCAGGCGCGGAAGCCGTCTCCATCAACGGACAGCGGCTGACGGCCCTTTCGGCGATCCGTGCCGCCGGGGACGCCATACTTGTCGACAACAGGCCGCTCGTACCGCCCTATACGGTGCTCGCGGTGGGGGACGGCAAGACGCTTGCCGAGACGTTCCGGTCCAGTGCGGACGGCCAGTACCTCCAGGCCCTGCACGACGGGTTCGACATCCGTACCAGCCTGTCCGACCAGAAGAAGGTACGGCTCCCGGCCGCGCCGAGTCTGATCGTACGCACAGCAGAACCGAAGGCCGCAGACACCGGCAGTGGTGCGGCAGACGCAGGGAAGGGCACATCGTGATCGCCGTACTGGGCCTCGTCGTGGGAGTCGTGGTCGGACTGTTCGTCCGGCCCGAGGTGCCGGCGGTGGTCGAGCCCTACCTCCCGATCGCCGTGGTGGCCGCGCTGGACGCGGTCTTCGGCGGACTGCGCGCGATGCTCGACGGGATCTTCGTCGACAAGGTGTTCGTCGTGTCGTTCCTGTCCAACGTCGTGGTGGCCGCGCTCATCGTCTTCCTCGGCGACAAGCTCGGCGTGGGCGCGCAGTTGTCGACGGGCGTGGTCGTCGTGCTGGGTATTCGCATCTTCTCCAATGCCGCCGCCATCCGTCGGCACGTCTTCCGGGCCTGACGCCGATGAGCGACGAAGAGATGACCCGCGACGGAGCGGCCGACGGCCCGGCTCCGCGGACGAGTGCCGCACACCCTCCGGAGAGGAACGGGCTGAGCGGACGCCAACGGCTGCTCGCCGGGCTCTGGCCGCCCAGGGTGACCCGGGCCCAACTCGTGGTGGCGCTGCTGCTGTTCGGCCTGGGGCTGGGTCTGGCGATCCAGGTGCGGTCCACCAACGACGACAGCGCCCTGCGCGGCGCGCGCCAGGAGGACCTGGTCCGCATCCTCGACGAGGTCGACGACCGGACCCAGCGGCTGGAGGACGAGAAACAGCGCCTCGACGCCCAGCGCACGGAACTGGAGAACAGTTCCGACCAGGCGGAGGAGGCGCGCAAGCAGACGCTGGAGAAGGAGCGGCAACTGGGTATCCTCGCGGGTACCGTCGCGGCCCACGGGCCGGGAATCACGCTCACCATCGACGACCCGACCAAGTCGGTCGCCCCGGACATGCTGCTGGACGCCATCCAGGAGCTCCGTGCGGCCGGTGCCGAGGCCATCGAGGTCAACGGGGTGCGCGTGGTCGCCAGTACGTACTTCTCCGGGGACGCGGGAGCCGTGAAGGTCGACGGCCACGCGGTCGCGGCGCCCTATGCCTTCGAGGTCATCGGCAGGCCCCAGGATCTGGAGCCGGCGCTCAACATTCCGGGCGGGGTGGTCCAGACGCTGGAGAAGGAGCAGGCGACCGCGGTGGTGGAACGGGCCGACGACATTGTGGTGGACGCCTTGCGACCTGCGAAGCAGCCTGACTACGCTCGGTCGTCGTCGTAGGTGGTCCACCGGCGGGGCAAGGCCCTTCGCAACTCCAAGCAGGTGTGCGGGGTTACGGGGGGTCGCCGCACCGTATCCATGGTGCGTGGTGGAAACTGTCGGGTGGATACGGACGTTGTGAGAATGTCCGGGTCGGCAGGTGTGTTCAGTCAGGGTTCGTCCTGCCCCACGGGCGGGTCTATGTCGGTCAAGGGGAATCGCCCGTGAAGTTTTTTGCGAAGTTGTTCGGAAAGAGCGCACGCGAGGACAGCAACAGTGCTGCCCGCCATCGCGCGCCGCGGCACGGCCAGGACGAGGAGCAGGGCGTCGAGCGTCCTCTCTTCCGCGACGAGTTGTCCGCCTCGGGCGACGGCTCCGGAGCGCAGGCGGGTGCCTCCGGCATAGGTCTTTCGGACTCCGGGCCGAGCACCGGATTCCACCCCGCCCCGGCGGGGTCGGGTGTCGCCCTCTGCACGAGGTGCGGTCACCGGAACCCGGCGACGAGCCGGTTCTGCTCCAACTGCGGCGCGCCGCTGAAGGGCGGAATCCCCGAGCGCGCCTCCGAGACCACGTCGACGATCTCCATCTCCGGACTGGAGGCGTACGACGCCGAGGTCACCGGTCAGACCATGCTGCCGTCGCTCTCCCCGGAGGCGCAGGCGGCCGTGGACGCGCTGCCCGGGGGCAGCGCGCTCCTGGTGGTCCGCCGCGGCCCGAACTCGGGCAGCCGCTTCCTGCTGGACGGCGACCTCACGACGGCCGGCCGTCACCCGCAGAGCGACATCTTCCTGGACGACGTGACCGTGTCGCGGCGTCATGTGGAGTTCCGCAGGGGTGCGGACGGTAGCTTCACCGTGGGAGACGTCGGCAGCCTGAACGGCACCTACGTCAACCGCGAGCGCATCGATTCCGTCGCGCTGACCAATGGTGACGAAGTCCAGATCGGCAAGTACCGGCTGGTCTTCTACGCGAGCCAGCGGAGCGTGTGACCCTGCCCCGGACCACCACGTCCGGGGGAACCCCGGGAAGGCCCATGCTGCGAACATCCCAGGGCGGTGCCGGAAACGGCACCGCCGCCGCGGACCGGCGTGCGATGAGCATCGGCGCGGTACTCGCCCAGCTCCGCGAGGAGTTTCCGGAAGTCACGATTTCGAAGATCCGCTTCCTGGAGGCGGAAGGACTCGTCGAGCCGGAACGGACGCCTTCCGGATACCGGAAGTTCAGTTCCGAAGACGTGGAGAAGCTCGCGCAGGTGCTGCGCATGCAACGGGACCACTACCTCCCCCTGAAGGTCATCCGGGAGTATCTGGACGCCCTGGCCCGGGGGGAGCAGGCGGCCCTGCCCTCCCCGGGGGGCCAGAAGGACCTCGCGGACAGCTGCTGGGACGCCGCGGCCGGGGCGCCCACCGCGGCGCGTATCGGCCGCGCCGAGCTCCTCGCCGTCACCGGTGCGGACGAGCGGCAGCTCACCGAATGGGAGTCCTACGGCCTCATCGTGCCCGAGCCCGAGGGCGGGTACGACGCCGAAGCGGTGAACGTCGCCAAACTCGTCTCCGACCTCGGCCGATTCGGGCTGGAGCCCCGCCATCTGCGTGCCGTGAGGGCCGCGGCGGAGCGGGAGGCCGGGCTCGTCGAACAGGTGGTGGCGCCCCTGCGCCGGCACCGGAATCCGCAGACCAGAGCACGTGCCGAGGCCACCGCGCAGGAGCTCGCCGAGCTGTCCGTACGGCTGCACGCGGCGCTCGTTCAGACCGCTCTGCGCATTCGTTCCCACTGACCCGGGCGGAGCCCGACTACCCAAACATGGCGAGCACGTCCTAGGGTTGCTGTGTGAACGAGCTCGACGTTGTCGGTGTCCGGGTGGAAATGCCCTCCAATCAACCGATCGTTCTCCTGCGTGAAGTGGGAGGCGACCGGTACCTCCCCATCTGGATCGGTCCCGGCGAGGCCACGGCCATCGCCTTCGCCCAGCAGGGGATGGCCCCTGCGAGGCCGCTGACCCATGACCTTTTCAAGGATGTCCTCGACGCGGTCGGCCAAGAGCTTACCGAGGTCAGGATCACGGACATCCGGGACGGGATCTTCTACGCGGAGCTCGTCTTCGCCAGCGGCGTGGAGGTGAGCGCGCGGCCGTCCGACGCCATAGCGCTGGCACTGCGCACCGGCACGCCGATCTACGGCAGCGACGGGGTGCTCGACGACGCGGGGATCGCGATCCCGGACGAGCAGGAGGACGAGGTCGAGAAGTTCCGCGAGTTCCTCGACCAGATCTCGCCCGAGGACTTCGGTACCAACAGCCAGTGACCCCCGGGCCGTGTCCGCCCCTTCTCGCCGGGCGGGCGAAGTCCGACGCGAATCGCCGGACACGGCCCGGGGGACCGGCGGCGGGCGCGCATCCGACAAGCCCTTCCCGGTCCGACGTCACGGGAAACCACCCTCAGGGTGATTATCACTCGGCGTGCCGAGTGTGGCGATCGTTGACGCACCCCCGGTGACTGCCTACCTTCGAGGGGGCAGGTCAAGGACGGAGGTCGGCGTGAGAAGCAGCGGCGACGGTGCGGCGGCGGGCGGGCCGTATCCGCAGCACGGCAGTGGGGCCGACCACACCATCAGGCAACCGGTTCATACGGTGGTCCCGGTGTCGGACGGCGTCGCAGGGGCGAACGACATCGGCTACCGCGGGCCGACGGCGTGCGCGGCGGCCGGGATCACCTACCGGCAGCTCGACTACTGGGCCCGCACGGGACTGGTCGAACCGAGCGTCCGGCCGGCGTACGGCTCGGGCACCCAGCGTCTCTACAGCTTCCGGGACGTGGTGCTCCTCAAGATCGTGAAGCGATTCCTGGACACGGGCGTCGCACTCCAGAACATCCGCACCACGGTGCAGCATCTGAGGGCCCGCGGATTCCAGGACCTCGAACGCATGACGCTGATGAGCGACGGCGCCACCGTCTACGAGTGCTGCTCGCCGGACGAGGTCGTGAACCTCCTCCAGGGCGGCCAGGGCGTCTTCGGCATCGCCGTCGGCGTGGTGTGGCGGGACGTGGACGCGGCTCTGTCCCAGTTGCACGGGGAGCGTGTGGACACGGGGGAGACCCTCGTCGGACACAACCCCGCCGACGAACTGGCCCGGCGCCGCAACCGCGCCGTCTGAGCACCGGAGGCCGTACCGACGTCCGACACCGCCCGGCACCCGTTCGCACGGCTGCCGGGCGGTGTCGTTGTCAGTGGCGTAGGGCACCATCGGCGGTGTGAGATCCGCGCCCACCATCCTCCACCTCGACATGGATGCGTTCTACGCCTCCGCCGAGCAGGCCGCCAAGCCCAGCCTGCGCGGCAAGCCGGTCGTGGTGGGCGGCGTGGGCCCGCGCGGAGTCGTCGCCACCGCCTCGTACGAGGCACGGCGCTTCGGTGTGCACTCGGCGATGCCGACGGCCCAGGCACGCAGGCTCGCGCCCAACGCCGCCTATCTGGTGCCGCGCTTCTCCCTGTACCGCGCCGTCAGCGAGCAGGTGATGGAGCTGCTGGGACGGCTGTCCCCGCTGGTGGAGCCCCTCAGCCTCGACGAGGCTTTCGTGGACCTGGAAGCGGGTGGTACCGCCGACGACTCCGCCTCGGCCCGTGCCACCGGTGAGCGGTTGCGGGAGGCCATCCTGGCCGTCACCGGTCTCAGCGGGTCCGTGGGGCTCGCGGGGTCCAAGATGCTGGCGAAGATCGCCTCCGAGGAGGCCAAGCCGGACGGGCTGATGCTGATCGAGCCGGGCACCGAGCGGGAGCTGCTGGCGCCCATGCCCGTACGCACGCTGCCCGGGGTCGGCCCGGCCACCGGGGACCATCTGCGCCGGGCCGGCATGACCACGGTCCACGACCTGGCGGAGGCGGGCGAGGACGAGCTGGTACGGCTGGTGGGCAGGGCCCACGGCGTCTCCCTGTACCGGATGGCGCTCGGTCTCGACGACCGGCCCGTGGTCGCCGAGCGCGACGCCAAGTCCGTCTCGGTCGAGGACACCTTCGAGGTGGACCTGCACGACCGGACACGGGTGCGTGCGGAGGTCGAGCGCCTGGCCGGCCGGTGCGTCGAGCGGCTGCGGAAGGCCGGACGCTCCGGGCGCACCGTCGTCCTGAAGGTCCGCCGCTACGACTTCTCCACCCTGACCCGCTCCGAGACGCTCCGCGGCCCCACGGACGACCCCGGGGTGGTGCGTGAGGCCGCCGCCCGCCTCCTGGAGGCGGTGGACACCACCGGGGGCGTCCGGCTGCTGGGAGTGGGCGTCACGGGCTTGGCGGACTACACGCAGGAAGACCTCTTCGCGCAGGCCGCACAGGCCGCACAGGCCGAGCGTGAGGCCGAGCGTGAGGCCGAACCGGCGCGACCGGCCGCGGGGGCGTCCTCGGGGACGGAGGGGCACCACGGCGCCGCGGACCCGCCGCCCGGGTCTCCGGGGACGGGAGCGGACGACGGGGCCGTCGTACCCGGGGAGGAGGCCGCCGAGCGTGCCGCGCGGCGCTGGTCCCCGGGCCACGACGTGCGGCACGAGACGTACGGGCACGGCTGGGTGCAGGGCAGCGGCGTCGGCAGGGTCACCGTGCGGTTCGAGCGGCCGGGCGACCCGCCGGGCCGGGTGCGGACGTTCCGGGTGGAGGACCCGGAACTGCGTCCGGCCGACCCGCTGCCGCTGGTGGCGGAACCGCCGGACTACTCCTCCTGGCCGGCCAGCCTGCCGAAGTCCTTGTCCGGTCCCGGATCGGTCACGGCGGAGGAATCGAGTCCGTAATGCCGGTACAGCTGCAGTTCCTGCTCGGGCGAGAGATGCCGCCCGACGCCGAAGTCGGGCGCGTCCCGGATCAGCGTGCGGTCGAAGGGAACACGCAGGGTGTCCTCCACGAACTCGCTCGGTTCCAGCGGGACGAAGGCGTCCCTGCTGAACAGGCCGGTGCGGACGGCGGCCCACTCGGGGACGCCGGTGGCGTCGTCGAGGTAGACCTCGTCCACCGTGCCGATCTTGACGCCTGCGCGGTCGAATGCCTTGCGGCCGATCAGGCTGCGCGGATCGATGTCGGTCTGCACGGTGCCTCCCGCTGGTCGCGACGACTGGGGCCAGGCCGTGTCTTCGAAGTGCCGTCCGACGGGCGATGCCTGGCACGCTCGCTCGCCGCGTTGTCGGAACCGTCCTCGTACGCCCAGCACGAGGACGATCCTCCGCCTCGCGCTCGCACGCACCGGACGCCGTCCGGCCCGGCCTTCGGCCGGACGACGTCACTTCGAAGACACGGCACAGCAACTACTCCACAGCCACTACAGAAGTGCAGATTCCGGATATCGGCCACTCGAAGAAACGGCGTAGATCCCCGCTGGTAGGCTGGCACATGGCTGCTGACCCCGTGCGGGAGAGCCTCTGGTGCTGAATCCGGAGGCGCCGAAGGAGCAAATCCTCCCCGGAATCTCTCAGGCCCCCGTACCGCACGGACGAGGTCACTCTGGAAAGCAGGGCGGTCCCACCCGGCACGTGCCCGGTGCGGCCCACCCTCACCGACGGTGAAAGCCGGTACGCCCCAGGGCGCGCCGGTGAAGCTCTCAGGTCGAGATGACAGAGGGGGAGGCCGTACGGGCAGCCGCGCCGCGGTGCCCCTCGCAGGTCGTGTCAGACCAGGAGGCCTCCATCATGACCCCCCGCCGCACCCCGCTCTCCCAGCTGGAGCAGGGCATCCCCTTCGAACAGCGCCACATCGGGCCGGACGGCGAGGCCCGGGCGAAGATGCTCGCGCAGGTCGGATACGGCTCGCTCGACGAGCTCACCGCCGCCGCGGTGCCCGAGGTGATCCGCAGCACCGAGGCGCTGAACCTCCCGTCGGCACGCACCGAGGCCGAGGTGCTGGCGGAGCTGCGGACGCTCGCCGACCGCAACCAGGTGGTCGCCCCGATGATCGGGCTCGGCTACTACGGCACCTTCACGCCCCCGGTCATCCTGCGCAACGTGCTGGAGAACCCGTCCTGGTACACCGCGTACACGCCTTACCAGCCGGAGATCTCCCAGGGCCGCCTGGAAGCCCTGCTCAACTTCCAGACGATGGTCGCCGAGCTCACCGGCCTGCCCACCTCCGGCGCCTCCCTGCTCGACGAGGGCACCGCCGCGGCCGAGGCCATGGCGCTGGCGCGGCGCGTCGGCAAGGTCAAGGGCGGGGTCTTCCTCGTCGACGCCGACACCCTCCCGCAGACGATCGCGGTCATCGAGACCCGCGCCGAGCCGACCGGGGTCGAGGTCGTCGTCGCCGACCTCGGCGACGGCATCCCGGCCGAGATCGCCGAGCGCGGCGTCTTCGGCGTGCTGCTCCAGTACCCGGGTGCCTCCGGAGCCGTACGGAACATCGGCCCCCTGATCGAGCGCGCCCACGAGCTCGGCGCGATCGTCACCGTCGCCGCGGACCTCCTGGCCCTCACCCTGCTCACCTCGCCCGGCGACCTCGGCGCCGACATCGCGGTCGGCACCACCCAGCGCTTCGGCGTGCCGATGGGCTTCGGCGGACCGCACGCCGGCTTCATGGCCGTACGCGAGCAGTTCGCCCGCTCGCTCCCCGGCCGCCTGGTCGGCGTCTCGGTGGACGCGGACGGCGACAAGGCGTACCGCCTGGCACTCCAGACCCGCGAGCAGCACATCCGCCGCGAGAAGGCCACCAGCAACATCTGCACCGCGCAGGTCCTGCTCGCCGTGATGGCCGGCATGTACGCCGTCTACCACGGCCCCGACGGGCTGCGGACGATCGCCCGGCGCACCCACCGCTACGCGGCGATCCTCGCCGAGGGGCTGCGGGCCGCCGGTGCCGAGGTCCTGCACGACTCCTTCTTCGACACGCTGACCGTCCGCGTGGCCGGCAAGGCCGCCGAGGTCGTCGCCGACGCCCGGGAGCGCGGGGTCAACCTGCGGCTGGTCGACGCCGACCTGGTCTCCGTCGCCTGCGACGAGACGACCACCCGCGCCCATCTCGAGTCCGTCTGGGCCGCCTTCGGCGCGCGGGGCGACGTCGAGGCGCTGGACGGCACCGCCGCCGACGCGCTCCCCGAGCAGGTGCTGCGCACCGACGACTACCTGACGCACCCGGTCTTCCACCAGCACCGCTCGGAGACGGCGATGCTGCGCTACCTGCGGCGGCTCGCCGACCGCGACTACGCGCTCGACCGCGGCATGATCCCGCTCGGCTCCTGCACCATGAAGCTGAACGCGACCACCGAGATGGAGCCGATCACCTGGCCCGAGTTCGGCGCGCTGCACCCCTTCGCCCCGGCCGAGCAGGCGGAGGGCTTCCTCACGCTCATCCGTGAGCTGGAGGAGCGCCTCGCCGAGGTCACCGGCTACGACGCGGTGTCGATCCAGCCCAACGCGGGTTCACAGGGCGAGTTCGCCGGTCTGCTGGCGGTCCGTGCCTACCACCGCGCCAACGGCGACGACCAGCGCACCGTCTGCCTCATCCCGTCCTCCGCGCACGGCACCAACGCGGCGAGCGCCGTGATGGCCGGGATGAAGGTCGTCGTGGTGAAGACCGCCGACGACGGCGAGGTCGACATAGACGACCTGCGCGCCAAGATCGAGAAGCACCGCGACGAGCTCGCCGTGCTCATGATCACGTACCCGTCC
This sequence comes from Streptomyces sp. NBC_00247, assembly GCF_036188265.1. Classification (NCBI taxonomy): domain Bacteria; kingdom Bacillati; phylum Actinomycetota; class Actinomycetes; order Kitasatosporales; family Streptomycetaceae; genus Streptomyces; species Streptomyces sp. NBC_00247. The sequence goes on from NZ_CP108093.1 coordinate 6,325,390, forward strand.
ACGCACGGAGTCTTCGAGGAGCACGTCGCCGCCATCTGCGGCGAGGTGCACGACGCGGGTGGTCAGGTCTACGTCGACGGAGCCAACCTCAACGCGCTGGTCGGCCTCGCGCGGCCCGGCAAGTTCGGCGGCGACGTCTCGCACCTGAACCTGCACAAGACCTTCTGCATCCCGCACGGCGGCGGCGGCCCCGGCGTCGGCCCGGTGGGCGTGCGCGCGCACCTCGCGCCGTACCTGCCCAACCATCCGCTCCAGCCCCTCGCGGGTCCGGAGACGGGCGTGGGCCCGATCTCGGCCGCTCCCTGGGGCTCGGCTGGCATCCTGCCGATCTCCTGGGCGTACGTCCGGCTGATGGGCGGCGAGGGCCTCAAGCGTGCCACGCAGGTGGCCGTGCTCGCGGCGAACTACATCGCCAAGCGGCTGGAGCCGCACTTCCCGATCCTGTACACCGGCCCGGCCGACCTGGTGGCGCACGAGTGCATCGTGGACCTGCGGTCGATCTCGAAGGAGACGGGCGTCAGCATCGACGACGTCGCCAAGCGACTGATCGACTACGGCTTCCACTCGCCGACCATGTCCTTCCCGGTCGCCGGAACCCTGATGATCGAGCCGACCGAGAGCGAGGACCTCGCCGAGATCGACCGGTTCTGCGACGCGATGATCGCGATCCGCGGCGAGATCGAGAAGGTGGCCTCGGGGGAGTGGAGCGCGGACGACAACCCGCTCGCCAACGCCCCGCACACCGCGAACGCGCTCGGCGGGGAGTGGAACCACTCCTACAGCCGTGAGGTCGCGGTCTTCCCGGCCGGTGTCTCGGCGGCCGACAAGTACTGGCCGCCGGTGCGCCGGATCGACGGCGCCTTCGGTGACCGCAACCTGGTCTGCTCCTGCCCGCCGCTGGACGAGTACGACCACTGACGGTCGCAGCGGGCGCCTGAGCCCGCGGACATGTGCCGGGGCCGGTTCGGAGATCTCTCCGGGCCGGCCCCTGTCCGTACCGCGGGGATCCGTGGGCTTTTCGGGCCCTGGGCTCGGGGGTGGCCCGCTCAGGCGGCGTTCACCACCCGGCCGGTGGCCAGCGGACGGTGCGGGGCGATGATCTGGCCGTCCGGGAGCAGTTCGCCGGTGTCCTCGAAGAGCAGGACACCGTTGCAGAGCAGGCTCCAGCCCTGCTCCGGGTGGTGCGCCACGAGCCGGGCGGCCTCCCGGGCGGCTGATTCGGCGGTGGGGCAGGGGGGTTGGTGCTGGCACATGAGGGTTCTTTCGCTGTGTCGAGTGGTGGATGCGGGGTGCGGGTGAGTGCCGAACGGCCTTCCCGTACGGGCCGGTCGGTCTCAGTGTTGCGCCACGCGCCGCGTTCCGCAGGGATTTCGCCCCAGCTCGCTCGCCGCTCCGCCGAGGTGTCACCCGCGCGGAGGGCTCGCCGAGTCCCTCCCGCCTCTTCGGGGGACCCGGGGTAGTCCGAGTGGGCCATGGGACACCTTCGGCGGGGCGTGCGCCGAGCGGGCAGACGTACGACGGCCCGCCCCCGCGCGGAGCGGGGACGGGCCGGAGGAACGGTGTCGCCGCGGCGGGTCAGGCCGAGCCGACGAGAGGGCCGGGCCGGGGCGCGATGCGCAGGGAGAGTACCGGGAGCAGATCGGCGGCCCGGTAGGGCCGATGGGCGGCGATCCCGGTCGGAGCGGGTGCGAGGGGGACGAGGATGTCGTTGGGGGCGACCGCGCCGGAAGCGGGGTCGGCCCCGGTGTCACCGTGCAGCCAGAGCGTGAGCATGTAGAGCTCGGGTACGGAGAGCAGCCGCGGCTGGTGGAGCGTGGCCGTCGACTCGGCCTGTCTCAGGGCACGTTCGGTCGATCCGAGATACGGGCCCTCGAAGAAGTGCGAGAAGGCCCAGCCGTCCGCGGTGAGGACGGTGTCGGCCGCTGCGACGATTCCCGACTCGGCGCGGATCAGGAACCGCCATCCGGCGAGACGGGTCGCGGGTGCGGGCCGGTCGGTGGTCGCCCGGTCGAGAACGTGTACGGGCAGGGGGAGTTCGGGGCTCAACGGTCCCTGGACGGACCGCAGAGCCGGGGTGCGGGCCTCGCGGACCGCGGTGGGAGAACCGAGTGCGGTGAGAACGCTGCGCAGCGCGGGCGCGGGGGCCGGGGGAACATGCAGCGGCATGGTGGGTCGCCTCTCGCTTCGGAGACACGGTGATGCGCGGGTGGGTGCAGACGGCGCTGTCGGCATGCGGGACGTCAGAAGGAGGCCGGTCGACGGCTGGACGCATCGACTATCGGCCTCGTCAGCGGAGTTTATATGACAAGTGTTCGCCCGGTGTTTCCGCTAGCTGTCGGTCATATGACGTGCAAGGCCGTTTTGCGTCTTTGAAATGCGGAGTTTCTGGCGATTCGCGGCGCACGTCCGGCCCCCCGCCTGCGGGCTCACACATTTCGCGGTCGGCTCAAAAAGATCGGTGTTTCCGCCACCTGTGCGCAGGGAAGACGAGAGCGAATGAGCAGCCCACTTCATGCCTGCGGAATGTGCCTGATGACCGAGCGGCCACAGCCTATCCGGTGCCGGACGCTTCCGCAGGCGTTATGGATCACTTCTGCGGGGCATTATCGATCGAGATGCGGGCGGCCTGGCCGCGGGCCGCCACTGATGGAGGGACTCTTCGATGGGGGAGAAGGTCGTGGCGCACGCCTTTGACCTGTCCGACCGCCCGGCGTACCGGCGCAAGCTGGCCCGGTGTCTGGAAGGACTGGAGAGGCTGCTGGAGGAGCGGAGGTTCGACCGCCCCCGAAATTTCATGGGGCTGGAGATCGAGCTGAATCTCGCGGCCGCGGACGGCACGCCCCGGATGATGAATGCCGAGGTGCTCCAGCGGATCGCCAGCCGGGATTTCCAGACGGAACTCGGGATGTTCAACCTTGAGGTGAATATCGTTCCGCACCGGCTGAGCGGCCGGGTTTTCGATCAGCTCGCGGAAGAGTTGCGCACAGGGCTGGCATATGCCCACCGGAAGGCTGCCGAGGTCGACGCCGGCATTGTCATGATCGGAATTCTTCCCACGCTGGGACCGGACGACCTGGTCTTCGGCAACCTCTCGGACGTGGACCGCTACACCCTCCTCAATGACGAGATGGTCGCCGCGCGGGGCGAGGATTTCGCGATCGACATCGAGGGCGTCGAGCATCTCGTGTGCACCTCCCCGTCGATCGCCCCCGAGTCGGCGTGTACCTCCGTGCAGTTGCACCTCCAGGTGACCCCCGCGCGTTTCCCGGACGTGTGGAACGCGGCCCAGGCGGTCGCCGGGGTGCAGATCGCGCTCGGTGCGAACGCGCCGTTCCTGTTCGGCAAGGAACTGCTGCGGGAGTCCAGGCCACCGCTGTTCCAGCAGGCCACGGACGTACGGCCGCCCGAACTGCGGAACCAGGGAGTGCGCCCGCGGACCTGGTTCGGAGAGCGCTGGATCACGTCGGCGCACGAACTCTTCGCGGAGAACGTCCGCTTCTTCCCGCCGCTGCTGCCGATCCTCTCCGACGAGGACCCGCTGCGGGTGCTCGACGAGGGCGGTGTACCGGCGCTCGCCGAACTCGTCCTGCACAACGGGACGATCTACCGGTGGAACCGGCCCGTCTACGGGGTCGCCGACGGGGCGCCGCATCTGCGGGTCGAGAACAGGGTGCTGCCCGCCGGACCGACCGTCGCGGACGTGCTGGCCAACGCCGCCTTCTACTACGGGCTGGTGCGCGCGCTCGCCGACGAACCCCGCCCGGTGTGGAGCAAGCTCTCCTTCGAGGCGGCGGAGGAGAACTTCGACAACGCCTGCAGGTACGGCATCGAGGCGGAACTGCTGTGGCCCCGCCCCGGCCGGTCCGGCGGAGTCGCGAAGGTTCCCGCCGTCAAGCTCGTACGGGACGAACTGCTGCCCCTCGCCGCCGCGGGGCTCGACGCCTGGAACATCGAACCCGCCGACCGCGACCGTTACCTCGGCATCATCGAGGAACGGTGCCGCCGGCGGACCAACGGCGCCTCCTGGCAGGTCGACACCTACCACCGGGCGCAGGAGGCGGGGCTGGGGCGCGAAGCCGCCCTCGCCGCCACCACCCGCAGGTACGGCGAACTGGCGCGCAGTGGCGAACCGGTGCACACCTGGCCCGTCGGCTTCCCGAAGCCGTGAGCGCGGGCGCGCACCCGACGGCCGTACCGCGGCCGGCCCTGCCGGGGAACGGTGGGCGCCCCTCGACCGTACCCGCGCGGGCAGAGCGGCACTCTTCTACTCGGGAACGGCTGCCTGACTGGCCGTCATGATGGCCTGCAGGATCACCGACTGGATCTCGGCGGGGTCGCTCACCTCGTAACCGCCGCCTCCGGTCACCTTCGCGATCTCCGCGACCTCCTCACGGTCCGCGTCCGGCCCCACCGCGATGGCGAGCACCGGCACCGGGTGCTCCGGGTCCGCGAGAGCCTTGAGCTGCTGGATCAGGCCGGTGCGCGTGATCCCGTGGTCGTCCTGGTTCGAGCCGTCCGTGAGGATCACCACGGCGTTGAACTTGCCCGGCACGTAACTCGCCACCGCCGCCCGGTACGCGGCGAGAGTGGTGTCGTAGAGGCCGGTGGCACCGTTCGGTACGGGCTCCAACTCGTCGAAGGCCGAAGCGAGTTCCTCGCGATGGGTGGCGCCGCTCGCGGTACGGTCGCCGAGGCGGGCCGTCGGGGTCAGCTCGCGGTAGTCCTTGGCGCCGTCCAGGGTGGTGGCGAACTCCCAGAGGCCGATCTCGTCGTCGTCCGTGAACTGGCTCAGCGCCTGCAGCAGTGACTCCTTCGTCACGTCCATCCGGGACTCGCCGCTGCCGGGGACCAGGGTCGCCATCGAACCCGAGGCGTCGACCACGGTGGAGAGCCGGGCGCTCTGCACGGTGATGGTCCACATGCCGAGCACCTCCTGGAGCTCGGCGGCGGTGGGCGCGGTGGCCGGAGCCTCGGCGTACGGCTGCGGGTCCTTGCCGCCCGCCGCCCGGACGACCCGCGCCACGGCGCTGCCGTCCGCAGGCCGGAAGCCGTGGGCCGGAAGGACGTCGCCGGGTCCGCCGGAGCCGCTGTCCCTGAGCAGTGTCATCAGGCGCAACGCGGTCCGGCTCTGCTCGACGGTCATCGACGTCTCGTCCACCAGCGTCCACGGGTAGTTGAGCTGCGGGGCTCCGTCCCTCGGATAGAAGAGATCGACCTTCCCGCCCCCGGTGGCCTGCTCGTTGTGCGCGAAGGCGGCCTGCTCCGACAGGATCAGAGCCTGATTCCGCGCGGTGTCGTTCCGCCCGGCGGCCGAATCATCGCGCACCAGCGTCCCCGCCACCTTCGGGTCGCTCTCCGACATGCGCTCCGAGAGGATCTTCGCGGTCTGCGCGGCGCGGGTGTCGCCGTCCCCGCCCCGGTCGGCGGAGGACGCCCCGATGGCCGTGAGCGCCAGCAGTCCGGTGGCGCTGCGCGCCGGATCGGCGGCCCCGAGGCGGACGGCGCCGTCCGCCCCCGTGGCAGCGGCGACCAGTTCGGCCCACCCGAGCCGCTTGTCCGGCCAGCCGAGCGCCTTCGCCGCCGAGGGCACCACGGCGAACCCCACAGGCGAGGTGGCCACCGAGTCTCCGGGGGTGAGAGGTATGCCGTCTCCTGCGCCCTTCGCCCGGTCCAGCCAGAGGTCCGAGTCCGGCAGCCAGACCTGGTACGGGGCCTTGCCGCCGGCCGCCACGGTGTTGGCGACCTTGTACGAGTCGACGGCCATCACCTCGACGTCCATGCAGCGCCCGTCCGTACGCACCTCGTCCTTGCGCGCCCGGTCGGCGACGGCGCTCACGACGGGGGCGATGTCGGGCGAAGCGGCCACGGTGAGCCGGACCGCGTCCTTCTCGCACGGTTCGGAGAACGGGAGAAGGCCGCCGCGCGCCACCACGGCCGCGCCGGCCGCGACCGCGACGGCGAGTGCGCCGGCGACGGCGACCCCGCGGCGGCGGCGCGGCGCGGACGCGGCCCCGGGTCTGTCCGCCGCGGAGCGGTCGGGCAAGCTGTGACGTCCCATGTCGGTGGTGCCCCTCCTTGAGAATGAAACAAGGAAAGGGGGACCACACCATCGGTGATGGTGCTGGGCCGTGTCTGGCCGTTCGCGTCGGATCGGCGGGCGGTGTCCGGTGCGGCGCGTCGCATGGCGGAGGATCGTCCGTGTACGGGATGTACACGGACGGTCCGGCAACGCCGCGAAGTGCCGCACCGGGCGCCGACCGCCCGACGGGAAGGGTCGGACACGGCCGGGTCCCCCGGCCTGTCGCGCATGATCTTCGTACTTGCTTTCGAGACCCTAGCGGTGCGGCGGGTGGCATGAGACGTGATTGCAGAACAAAAGGCGGGTGGACCGGTGGAGGTGGGGCGTGTGGCTGATTCTTGTCCCCAAGAGTCGCTTTCCAGAAGGACGTTGGGGTCCGAGACGGTGTTGGTCCTCGCACTGTCGTTGGGCGCGAGCGGGGTCTCCGCGCTCATCAGTTTTGTCGGATCACTGACGAAACCGGGGGGTTTGAAAGATCAGGCGGCGACGCTCAACGGCTCCTACGCGCCAGGACGCCCATGGCTTGATCTGGCATGGCAAACGTTCGGGATCGCAACGGCTCTGGTCCCTGTCGCGCTGGTGGCGCATCTGCTGATGCGGGAGGGTGCGAGCCTGCGGACCATCGGGTTCGACCGCACCCGGCCGGGCCCGGACGTGCGGCGCGGTGTCGCGGTGGCCGCCTGTATCGGCAGCGCCGGGCTGGCCTTCTACCTCGTCGCCCGGGCCACCGGTTTCAACCTGACGGTCGTGCCGGAGTCGCTGCCCGAGGTGTGGTGGAAGTTCCCCGTGCTGATCCTCTCGGCGCTGCAGAATGCGGTGCTGGAGGAGGTCGTCGTGGTCGGCTACCTGCTGCGCAGGCTGGACCAGCTGGGATGGACGCCCCGGGCCGCCCTGGTGGCCAGCGCGGTGCTGCGCGGCTCCTACCACCTGTACCAGGGAATCGGCGGCTTCCTCGGCAACATGGTGATGGGCGTCGCCTTCGTCCTGCTCTACCGGCGCTGGGGCCGGGTCGGCCCGCTGGTCGCCGCGCACGCGCTCCTCGACATCGGGGCCTTCGTCGGGTACGCGCTCCTCGCCGGAAAGGTCGACTGGCTGCCCACACCGTGAGGCCCGGCGGTCACGGGTGACCAGGTCAGCGGGGAGGAAACCCCGGGCGATCTGTGCCACGGGACCTTCGGGGTCGGGACCGGCGCGAGGGACATCACCTCGATCTCGACGCCGATACGCGCCTGATCGGCGTCCACCTTCCGGAGCACGTCGCCGACGCGCAGGGTCGCGCGCTCGGAACGGGCGACGACGACGGTGACCTCATCCATGGGTGAGCGGTATCCCCGCAGCAGACGCCGACGTCGCCGGACGCGTCGCATGCGGTGACGCGGCTGACCGCGTCCGGCTGTCCGTCGGCTTCGCGGGCCGACACCGGCCCTTGACGGGTGAAGCCCGCCCCTCGGGTCAGGAGGCCTCAGAGTGCGGTGAGCAACTCCCCGTCGATGACGGTCACCGCGTCGCCGGTGAGCAGCGTCCGGTCCCCGCGCAGCTCCGTGCGGACCAGGCCGGTACGGGCGGAGCCCTGGAGGCCGGTCAGCGCGTCGCGGCCGAGGCGGGCCGACCAGAACGGGGCGAGCGCGGTGTGCGCGCTGCCGGTCACGGGGTCCTCGTCGATGCCGACCCGGGGAAAGAAGCCGCGGGAGACGAAGTCGTATCCCAGGGTGGGGTCCTCCGCCGCGGCGGTGACGATCACCCCGCGCCGCGAACACCGTACGAGAGCCGGGAAGTCGGGCGTCAGCCCGCGTACGGTCGCCTCGTCGTCGAGCTCGACCAGCAGGTCACCGATGTGTTCGGCGGTGGCCAGGACCGCGAGAGGCTCGGCACCCAACGCCCGGGCCAGGCCCTCCGGGACAGGCTCGGGCGTGAGGGAGGAGGTGGGGAAGTCCATCGTGTAGGCCGAGTCGGAGCGGGCGACGACGGTGAGCACCCCGGACCGGGTGGCGAACCGTACGGCGTCCGTGGCCGTCCCCGTCGAGTGCAGCACGTGCGCGGTGGCGAGTGTGGCGTGCCCGCACATGTCGACCTCCGTCGTCGGGGTGAACCAGCGCAGCGCCCAGTCCGCGTCCCCGCCCGGCGGCAACGGATGGGCGAAGGCCGTCTCCGAGAGGTTGACCTCGGTGGCGATCCGCTGAAGCGCGCCCGCTTCGGGGAAGGCCTCGGAGTCCAGCAGGACGACCCCGGCGGGATTTCCGGCGAAGGGCCGGTCGGTGAACGCGTCGACGATGCGAATTCTCATGGGGCGACCGTAGCGAGGACGGTTCTCAGAGGCTCTCCCGGCCCGCCTCCTCGGCGCGCGTCACCCGCGCGGCAGCCGCGGAGTCCAGCAGGAGCCAGCCGTCGATCTCCACCGGCCCCCGCTCCTCCGGCCGCCACCCGTGGGCCCTCGCCGCGTCGAGCAGCGCGCGGACCGTGCCGGGCTCGTGGAGATTCAACGAGCTGCCCCGGACCACCCCCACGTCCCCGGAACCCAGGGGGAACCCGCCCGGCACGTACCGGCCGGGCCCGCTCGCGAAGACGATGCGCAGAGGGCCACCGGTGCCGGGCGGCTGCGGGGAGAGCATGAGGGCCTGACGGCAGTCGACCGAGCGGCCGTGCTCGTCCTTGCGGTGGCTGTGGCTCTGCCGCCAGAGGTACGTGCGCCCGTCGGCGACCAGGCGGCGAGAGCTTCTCGATTTGCGCGGCACGGGACGGAGGGTACGCCGTGTCGCCCGGCGGCCCGGTCCAGGAGGACCGTCGGAGGTGTCGGTGGCGGAACAGCCTCCGCCTCGGTGCGTGCCAGGGCGATCCGGTGCTCGCGGCAGGCTGGGTGTGTCGTCGAGCGGCCCGACGCCCCTTGATCACGCGGGCAGCGCCGCCGTGAGATCGACCTCGATCAACTGCCCGGCGAAGCCGAGCTCTGCGACTCCGAGCAGCGTGCTCGCGGTGGTGAACGCAGGTCCGATCGACGAGCCGACCAGCCGTCGCCAGGCAGCGCCCAGGGCCCCGCCATCGGCACTGACCACGTAGATCACCGAACGGACGACGTGATCCGGCCGGGCGCCGACCGCGCTCAGGGCCGCGAGGGCGTTGGCCGCGACCTGGTCGACCTGCGCTTCGATGTCGCCCGGCCCGACCACCGCGCCGGAACGGTCGAGAGGGCATTGCCCCGCCAGGAACGCCGTCCGGCCCGCTTCCACCACCGTGATGTGGTGATACCCCGGGGTCGGATGGAGCTGTTCAGGATTGATTCGAGTGATGTGGGGCGTCATGCGGGAGAGTCTGGCGATCCGGCAGGCATCGCGCATCAGGTTTTCGTCCGGCGGACCACCGGCCCGTCGACGGTCCCCGGTTCCTCCGTGAGCATCCGCGAAGCGGTCCCCTCACCGAGGGCGGGCGTCCCGCGTGGGCAGCGGACGCAGCTTCGGCCGGCGCGCGAGCAGGCGACCGGCGAGAGCGGCGCTGAGGCTGCCGACGGCGTGCAGGCGATCGTGGTCGCGGGTCATGCCGGCGACCACGCCCAAGCGGTGGACGAGCCGCTCACGGGCGGAGACGTGGCCCCACGTGAAGTCTCCGGCGGGCACCCGGGCGAGATGGTCGACCGTCCCTCGGCGGGCCCGCTCGACGAGCGCGTCGCCCTGGATCAGCCAGCCCACGCAGGCGTCGGCGAGGTCGCCCGGCACGTCCTTCCCGGTGAGGTCGCGCCAGTGGGTCCGGTAGACGTTCTCGGCCTCCGCGAGTGGGGCCGCGGTGACCGACATGGCGCACCGGCAGGTGGGGAATCCCATGCGGAAGTAGGCGAGTTCGATCAGTCCGTTGCCGAGCGAGGCACGCTCGAAGTCGACGAAGCGGATGCCGTCGGCGGTGCGCAGATCGTTACCGGGGCAGGGGTCGCCGTGCAGCAGCGCGTGGTGCGGGGCGGGGTCCAACCGCTCCAGGAGGCCTGCGAGTTCGTCGGGAACCATCACCCGCGAGGGCAGGTCCGTGGCGAGCACCGCGGGGGCCACCGCGGGCCCGGAGGCCCGCCCTGCCAGGTGCAGCCCGGCGACCTCCCGCGCGAAGCGCGTGGGCGCGTCGGCACCCGGGTCCCCGCCGTCGGCGATCCGCTTGACGATCACCAGTCGCCGGTCGGCCAGCCGCACCCGCCACACCCGCGACCGCGGACTGCTGTCCAGGAGTCTGGCCGGCCGGAGCCCTCATGGCGCGGGCTCGCGCCGTCACGGGCAGATCACCACCGGCCGTGCGGGCGGGGCGACGGAAGAGGGCCCCGCGGCCACCGCTCACGTCGTGGTGTGAGCATGTCGCGAGGCCCTCGTCCCCGTCCTCTGCCGTACTCACGGCCTCAGTTCTCGTCGGCCAGGATGAGGTAGAGCTTCTTCTTGGCGTCGTTGATGACGGCGAGCGCCTTCTGGCGCTGGTCGGCGGAGCCGGTCTTCCAGACCTGGCCGAACGCTTCCATGAGGCCGAACCCGGCCTGCCGGATCTCGTTCACGCTCTCCCAGTCGACGCCGCGCCCGGCGTCCTCCCACGGCGCGTCGGGACCGGACTCGGCCTCGGCGCTCCCGGCCTCGGTGAGCGTGAACAGCTTCTTGCCGCCCTCGCTCGCGCTGACGATCAGGCCCTCGTCCTCCAGCAGCTGGAGCGTCGGGTAGACCGAACCGGGACTGGGCCGCCAGGCCCCACCGCTGCGCTCGCCGATCTCCTGGATCATTTCGTAGCCGTGCATGGGGCGGTCCTTGAGCAGCGCCAGGATCGAGGCGCGTACGTCTCCGCGCCGCGCCCGCCCCCGGCCGCCGCCCCGTCCTCCCCGGCCGCCGCCGAAGGGGCCCCCGCCGAACGGTCCTCCGCCGAAGGGGCCGCTGCCGAACTGCGGCCCGAAGGCGGCGCGCCGGCCGTCGAAGTCTCCGCGGCCCGGACGCCCGGGTCCGCCCTGTCCGCGGCCGCCTCGGCCGCGCTCGCTGTCGAATCCATGTGAACGCATGACGCGCTCCTTCCGTTGTCCGGATGACCGGTACGTTCGTACCGATGGCTCAACGATATATCGGAAAGTATCGCTGGGCAAGGACGTGGGCGGGACGGTGCTGTCGGCCGAACTGCCCAGGGGCTTCGGCCGGACTGCCCAGGGGCTGACGGTGAGGTCCAGGCGCACCTGTCCGACGTCCATGGCGCCGAGGTGTTCCGTCGGACGGATCTCCACGGTCACGGGCCGGGCCGTCGCGGGCATGACCGAAGGGCACAACCGGCCCCCGGAGGTGGTCCGTCCGGTCCCTCGCCGTTCCCTCCCGGAGTGAGTGCGACAGGGGTGACTGGGCCGGTTGTGCCTGACATGATGTGCCGATGCAGGCGTCTCAGGGGAGAAGTGCCGGTCTGGGACTCGCCCTGGCCTCGGCGTTCGCGTTCGGCGGCTCGGGGGTGGCGGCGAAGCCGCTCATCGAGGCGGGCCTCGATCCGCTGCACGTGGTGTGGCTCAGAGTGGCGGGCGCAGCGCTCGTGTTGGCCCCCGCCGCCTGGCGGCACCGGAACCTGCTGAGGGAGCGGCCCGCGCTGCTGGCCGGCTTCGGGCTGTTCGCCGTCGCGGGGGTCCAGGCCTGCTACTTCGCCGCCCTCTCCCGCATCCCGGTGGGTGTGGCCCTCCTCGTCGAATACCTCGCGCCCGCCCTCGTGCTGGGCTGGGTCCGGTTCGTGCGGCGCCGGTCGGTCACCCGCGCCGCCGCCCTCGGGGTGCTGCTCGCGGCGGCCGGTCTCGCCTGCGTCGTCGAGGTCTGGTCCGGGCTTCGCTTCGACCCCCTCGGCCTGCTGCTCGCCCTGGGGGCGGCCTGCTGCCAGGTCGGCTACTTCGTCCTGTCGGACCCGGGTGCGCCCGCCGCCGGCCGGGAGAGCGTCGAAGCGCGTCGCGAACCGCCGCACCCCGTAGGGGTCATCGCGTACGGGCTGCTGGTCGGCACGGTGCTGCTCACCCTGGTCGCCCGCCCCTGGGGCATGGACTGGTCGGTGCTCGGCTCCGCCACCCGGATGAACGGCCACGGGGTTCCGGCCTGGCTCCTGCTGGCCTGGGTCGTGCTGCTGGCGACCGTGCTCGCCTACCTGACCGGCGTGGTCTCCGTGCGGCTGCTCTCCCCGCAGGTCGCCGGGGTCGTCGCGTGTCTGGAGGCGGTGGTGGCGACCGTGCTCGCGTGGGTGCTGCTCGGCGAGCGCCTGTCCGGACCCCAGCTGGTCGGCGGGCTCGTCGTCCTGGCCGGCGCCTACATCGCGCAGTCCTCGGCCCCGAAAGCCCCGTCGGGCCCGGTGGCCTCGGGGCCGGTCGACCCGGGCGCGCCGGGCGTGGCGGGGGAGAGCGCCGACCGTATGCGTACCACCGGCGGGGCGGCGTCCGCCTGAGGCCGTCGGGCCGCTCACCGTCATGGGCCGCGGCTGTCGCCCGGCGGCGTCCGGACCGTTCACCGGCGTCGGCCGCACCCCCGTCGCGTGGCTCGTGCCGATGCGACCCGGAGAAGCGTCAATTGCGGATTGACGGCCAGTGAGCGTCAATCTACTCTTGACGCATGACGCCACTCAACATCAGCCTCGCCGACCTGATCGCCCGCCTCGACCAGGAACTCCCCGACGTCGACCCCCTGGCCCGTATCAGTGAGGCGCACCTCCGCGCGCAGACTCTGTCCGACCTCGGTGAGCAGCTCATCGACCACTATGTCGGCAAGGCCAAGCAGAGCGGTGCGTCGTGGACCGAGATCGGTGCCGCCATCGGGGTGACCAAGCAGGCCGCCCAACAGCGCCACACCCCCAACCCGTTCGAGCGGTACACCAATCTCAACCGGCACAGCATCGTGCTGGCGCAGGAGGCCGCCCGTACGCACAAGCACGAGTTCATCGGTACCGAACACATCCTGCTCGGGCTGCTCGGTGAGCCGCGGGGCCTGGCCCACGAGGTGCTGACGGCGAAAGCCGGGTCGGAGCAGCGCGTCCGCGACGCGATCGACGCGGTGATCCAGCCGGTCGGGCAGAAGACGCAGCGCGGGCACATCGCCTTCCGGCCGGAGAGCAAGGAGGCCATCGAGCAGGCGATCCGCGCGTCGGCCGAACTCGGCAACGACTGGGTCGGTACGGAACACACGCTGCTGGGCCTGATCCGCGTCGAGGGAAGCCCGGCCGCACGGATCCTGCACGATCTCGGCTTCACCCCGGACGAGCTGAACGAGACGGTGAAGACCGAGATCGCCGGGCGGTCCGCCGCGCGCGAGGAGTAGGGACGAACGGGCGGTGCCGCTGGTGCTGTCGCCCCTGCCGGCAGGGAGTGCGCGCGGAGCCGCGCGGGGTTCGGCTCCGCGCGCACGGGTCCCGTGCGCACGGGTTCCGTGCGCACGGGTTCCCGTGTACACGGGTTCCCGCGTGCGGGGTTCCTGTGTACGGGGTCCCGCGTGCGGCTCAGCGCGCCGCGAGGTACTCGGGGAGGGGGATCGACGGGTCGAGGTCGGCGGACGGGATCGGTTCGCCGTACGTCCGGGCGACCGGCACCACGCCCGCCCAGTACGGCAGCGCGAGGTCCTCGGGGGCGTCGTTGGGCCCGCCGGTACGGAGCTTCGCGGAGACCTCCTCCAGGTCCAGCCGGATCACCGCGGTGGCGGCGAGCTCCTTGGCGTCGGCCGGCCGCGAGTCCTGGGACCGGCCCGCGACGACCTGGTCCACGATCGCGTCGAGCGCCATCCGCCGCTCCTCGGGGTCCGTCACGGTGTACGCGACGCCGTGCGCGACCACCGAGCGGTAGTTGATCGAGTGGTGGAAGGCGGAGCGCGCGAGGACCAGCCCGTCGACCTGGGTGACGGTCAGGCAGACCGGCAGACCGGGGTCCGCGGCGTTCGCCATCCGCAGCGGCCGCGAACCGGTCGAGCCGTGGACGTACAGGCGCCGGCCGACCCGGGCGTACAGCGTCGGCAGCACCACCGGGGCGCCGTCGCGGACGAAGCCGAGGTGGCAGAGGTACGAGCCGTCGAGTATCGGGTGCACGACCTCCGGGTCGTAGGAGGCGCGCTCCTTGGACCGGGTGGGGATGGTGCGCCCGGTCGCCGCGTAGGGGGCCTGGTCCTCGGTCCGGGTGGCCCCGGCGGCCCGGGGGTCGACGGGCGCGACGGTCTCCGACATTGCGTCCTCCATTGCACTAGTGCATAATGCTGTTTGTGCTAGGAGAGTACATGATCACAGGCGGGCGTGCGGTGGACATTGCCGCGAGCGTGGAACAGGGGGTGGGTTCGGGCGAGCTCGCGCCCGGACAACTTCTGCCTCCCATGAGGGAGTTGGCGGCGCGACTGGAGGTCAATCCCAATACGGTCGCCGCCGCCTACCGCACCCTTCGCGAACGCGGGGTCATCGAGACGGACGGCCGCCGGGGCAGTCGGGTGCGCCCGCGCCCCGCCACCACCGCGCGCGGTTCGCTGCGCGTCGAGGCGCCCCCTGGGGTGCGGGACGTGGGCAAGGGGAACCCGGACCCCGCGCTGCTGCCCCGACTGGCCGACGCCTTCGCGGAGGCGGTCCGTATGTACGGTGAAAACCCCGGCATGTACGGCGAGTTGCCGGTACTGCCCGAGTTCGGAGCCCTCGCGCGAGCGGCCTTCGCCGCCGACGGCGTCCCCGAGGGGCAGATCGTCGTCACCTCCGGCTCGCTGGACGCGATCGAGCGGGTACTGGCGGCCCACCTCAGGACCGGGGACGCGGTCGGCCTCGAAGATCCTGGCTGGGGAAGCCTGTTGGACCTGGTTCCCGCGATCGGACTGCGCACCGTACCGATCGGGGTCGACGAGGACGGCCCCCTGCCCGCCGCCGTGGAACGGGCTCTGCGCGCGGGCATCCGCGCCCTCGTCGTCACCGCCCGCGCACAGAACCCCACCGGCGCCGCGATCGGCGAGCAGCGGGCGCGGGAACTGCGCGCCCTGCTCGCCGCCCACCCCGACGTCCTGCTCCTGGAGGACGACCACGGACACGCCTTCGTCGACGTGCCGCTGCACCCCCTGGCCGGAACGACCCACCACTGGGCGGTCGTCCGGTCGGTGGCCAAGGCGTACGGGCCGGACCTGCGGGTCGCGGCGCTCACCGGAGACCCGATCACCACGGACCGGGTGGCGGGGCGGCAGCGGCTGGGACCCGGGTGGGTGAGCAGACTGCTCCAGCGCGCCGTGGTCCATCTCTGGAGCACGGGCGCCGTCGACACGCCCTCAGTCGCCCGGTCGTACGGGGAACGTCGCTCGGCGCTCGTCACGGCGCTCGCCGAACGGGGCATCGTCGCGTACGGCCGCAGCGGGATGAACGTCTGGGTGCCGGTCAGCGACGAGACCGGCGCCGTGACCCGGCTGCTGCACGCCGGGTGGGCGGTGGCGCCCGGGGCGAGGTTCCGGACGGACGCCCCCCAGGGGGTGCGCATCACCGTGTCGCCGCTGACCCCGGCCGAAATCGGCCCGCTCGCCGACGCGGTCGCTGCGGCGGCCGGCCCGGCCCGGCCGATCAGCTACGGCTGAGCGGCCCGGCGGGACCGGACCCCGGTCCGGCGGCGGTCAGACACTGCCCGGGTCCGCCAGCTTGCGGAAGTCCCAGGAGACGACGGTTTCCGGGGTGAGCCGCAGCCAGGCGTGCCGGCCGTCGTGCGGCATGGCGTCGATCCCGAAGTACTTCATCGGGAACAAGCCCTCCACAGCTGCGAGTTCGGGACACGGCTCGCCCGCACGCGGGACTTCGCCCACCAGGACCGCCTCGCCCCGCAGCTCGACGCCGCGCAACTCCCCGTACCCCTCACCGTCGTCGACGACCACCGCCGTCCGAGGATTGTGGCGCAGGTGCTTCCAACGCAGGCTGCGGGTCAGCGAATGGAGCCAGATCGACGTGCCGTCCCACACGAACCACAGGGCCCCGACGTGCGGTTGGCCGTCCGCGCCGACGGTGGCCACCCGGCAGGTGCGCTGCGCGCTCAGATAGGCGTCGCGTTCCTCGTCCGTCATCATGATCCGGCGGCCTCGTCGTTGAGCGGCGGCCATGGAGCACCCTCACCTTCCCACAGTCCCGGCGGGATCGTCCGATCCCAGGATCATCCGGTCCCCGGCGCCGCCGCGCAATGCCGGGGACCGGCCCTTCTGACGCGTCCTTCCCAGGAGTCCTTCCCGGTCGCTTCCCGTCTGCTTCCCATCCGTTTCTCGGCCCTGTGACGCCCTGTGCGGTTCTTCGAGGTCCCTCTCGGCCCCTCGGCCGGTCCCTCCCGCGCTCTTCTCAGGCCAGCGTGATCGATCCGTCCGCGACCGTGATCCGCTTCGAGGGCAGGGCGACGGTCGCCGGGCCACCCGTCGGCTCGCCCGTCGCCGGATCGAAGGTGGACTGGTGGCACGGGCAGGTGATCGCGCCGTCGGTCACCCCGCTCACCGCGCAGCCCTGGTGGGTGCAGGTCGCGGAGAAGGCCTTGAACTGCCCGGCGGTCGGCTGGGTCACCACGACACCCTGCTCCGCGAACACCTTGCCGCCGCCCTCCGGGACGTCACCG
The DNA here is from genome assembly GCF_036188265.1 of Streptomyces sp. NBC_00247. NCBI lineage: Bacteria > Bacillati > Actinomycetota > Actinomycetes > Kitasatosporales > Streptomycetaceae > Streptomyces > Streptomyces sp. NBC_00247. The sequence continues at coordinate 6,342,006 of NZ_CP108093.1, forward strand.
GTGCTGCCGAGGACCGTGCCGCTCTTCGCGCCGGATCCGCTGGAGCCTTTGGACTCGTCGGACGCCCCGCAGGCGCTGAGCGCCGCCACCGCCCCGGCCGCGCCCACCGCGACCACCACGGCGCGTCTGCCGGGCCGGAGCCCGTGGTGACCCCGCGGCCCTCGCTCCGGCGTTCCGAGTCGCGGCGATCCGAGTCGCGGCGTTCCGGGGTCCCGGGCGTCGATTTCCTGGGCTCCGGGTTCCTGCGTCGGGCGTTCCTGCGGTGCGTGTTCCTGGGTCGTGCTCATGCCGGGGGTTCCCTTCGTCGTGCTGCGGGCTGGACAACGGGAACGTACCGGCCCGGACCCGCGTTCCTGCGCGGTCGCTACTCACAGGTTCGGTCCACGGCTCCGTACCGCGCCCGGCGCCGAGACGGTCCACGAGTCGCCCGGGTGCGGTGCCGGGGCGACGATGGAACGGACCCCCGGGGGCCCTCGTGGGACGGGAGAGACCGTGGTGCGCACCGATGTGCTGATCGTGGGCGCGGGGCCGGTCGGGCTGACCGCCGCTCTGGAGCTGCGCCGCCGAGGTGTCGCGTGCCGGGTGATCGACAGGCTGCGGGCTCCGGTTCCGCACGCGAAAGCGGTGGGAATCCAGCCGCGGACCTTCGAGCTGTGGGACCGCGCCGGAGTGATCGACGACGCCCTGGACGCCGCCGTCCCGATGCGCGGCCAGATCGCGTACGTCAACGGCGAGGAGCGGGGCCGTATCGACCTGGAACTGCCGCCGGACGTGCCGTACACGTTCGCCGCGCTGCCCCAGTACGAGACCGAGCGCATCCTCGCCGAACACCTGGAACGGCACGGCACGTCCGTCGAGCGCGGCACCGAGCTGGTCTCCTTCGTCCAGGACGGCGGCGGAGTGTGGAGCAGCGTCCTGATGGCGTCCGGCGCGACGCGCGACATCAGGTCCCGCTACCTCGTCGGGTGCGACGGGGCCCACAGCGCGGTCCGCAAAGGGCTAGGACTCACCTTCGAAGGCGGTGCGCTCGCCGAGGAGTACATGCTGGCGGACGTGGAGACCGACTGGAGCCTGCCCCCCCGGGTACAGCGTCCGCTCGACGCACCTCGGCGGCGACGGCATCCTGGACGACCTGCTCGTCTGCATCCCGCTACCGGGCCGCTCGCGCTACCGGATGTCGATGCTGGTGCCGCCCGAACTCTCCACGGCGGCCGGCCCGCCGGGCTGCGTCGCCCACGGAGCGCAGGAGGGCCCGCACCCCGAACTGGGCCACATCCAGGCGGTGGTGGACCGGCTCGCGCCCGAACCCGCCACCGTCTCGGAGATGCGCTGGTCGTCCGTGTTCCGCATCAGCCACCGCATCGTGGACCGCTACGGCGAGGGCCGGGTGTTCGTCGCCGGAGACGCCGCGCACATCCACCCGCCGACCGGCGCCCAGGGCATGAACACCGGCATCCAGGACGCGGTCAACCTCGCCTGGAAACTGTCCCTGGCGACGGCGGGCCTCAACGCACCCGCACTGCTGAAGAGTTACGACGCCGAGCGCAGACCGGTGGGGGAGGAGGTCGTCGTCCGCACCGTACGGCACGCCACCGGCGGCGGCGTGCAGGCCGGTTCCGACGACCCGGCCCACATCATGATGCGCGAGGCCCAACTCCTCGTCGCCTACCGGGACGGCCCGCTCACCGGAGCGCTCGCCGGGGTGAGCGACGCCCCCGACTCCGGCGACCGCGCACCGGACTGCGGAGGGCTCGTCGGTCCCCTCGCGACCTACCCGGTACGGCTGTTCGACCTCCTGCGGCGCGGCCCGGACCACACGCTGGTCCTGTACGGGCCGGACGCCGGGACTCTGGACCGGTTCGGCGGGGCGGTGGCCGAGGTCTCCCGGCGCACGCACGGCAAGGTGCCGGTCGTCGCGGTGCTCGGCCCCGGCGGCCGGGTGGACGGGAACACCCGGGTCCCCGTGTGGAGCGACGGCGGGGCGGAGTTCCGCCGGATCTACCGCACCCATGGGCCTACCGGCTTCCTCGTCCGCCCGGACGGCTACCTCGCGCTGCGCTTCGGGCCGGACGACGTGACGGAGGTGTCGGCGTACCTCGCCCGGGTGCTGCGCACCTGAACCGGGCGCGGTCCCGGGTGCCGTCCGCGCCGTCCGGGCGGCACCCGGGAAGGGGCGGTGTCAGCGACGGAGCGCCGCCGCCCCCGCGTACCGTGCGGATCCGCCCAACTCCTCCTCGATACGGATGAGCTGGTTGTACTTGGCGGTGCGGTCGGAGCGGGAGAGCGAACCGGTCTTGATCTGGCCACAGCCCGTGGCCACCGCCAGGTCGGCGATCGTGGTGTCCTCCGTCTCACCCGAGCGGTGTGACATGACGACGGTGTAGCCGGCGCGGTGCGCGGTGCCGACGGTGGCCAGCGTCTCGGTCAGAGTGCCGATCTGATTGACCTTCACCAGGATCGAGTTGGCGACCTCGGAAGCGATGCCCTCGCGCAGCAGGGTCTCGTTGGTGCAGAACACGTCGTCCCCGGTGAGCTGGCAGCGCGATCCGACCCGCGCCGTGAGGTCCCGCCAGCCCTCCAGGTCGTCCTCGGCCATCGGGTCCTCGATCGACACGACGGGATAGGTGTCGATCAACTTGGCCAGATAATCGGCGTTTTCGGCCGGGGTACGCCGTACGCCCTCCCCGGTGTAGTCGTACACGCCGTCGCGGAAGAACTCGGACGACGCGGGGTCCATGGCCAGGCCGATGTCCGTACCCGGGCGGTATCCCGTGCGCTCGATCGCGGCCACGACGAAGTCCAGTGCCTCCTCGGCGGTACGCAGCGAGGGCGCGAAGCCGCCCTCGTCGCCCACGCCCGTGGAATGCCCGGCGGCGAGCAGGTCGCGGCGCAGGGTGTGGAAGATCTCGGAGCCCATCCGTACGGCCTCGGCGAACGTCGCGGCACCGATCGGGACGATCATGAACTCCTGGAAATCCAGCGGATTGTCCGCGTGCGCGCCCCCGTTGACGATGTTCATCATCGGTACGGGCAGCAGCCGGGCGTCGGACCCGCCGAGATACCGGTACAGAGGCAGGCGGTGGGCCGCCGCCGCTGCCTTGGCGTTGGCCAGGGAGATCCCGAGGACGGCGTTCGCGCCGAGCCGGGCCTTGGAGGCGGTGCCGTCCGTGGTGACCAGTGCGGCGTCGAGGCCCGCCTGGTCCTCCGCGTCGCGGCCGACGACGGCTGCGGCGAGCTCCGTGTTGACGTGGTGCACCGCGCGGTCGACGCCCTTGCCGTGCCAGCGTGCCGGGTCTCCGTCGCGGAGTTCGACGGCCTCGCGGGCGCCGGTGGAGGCGCCGGAGGGTACCGCCGCCCGGCCCAGGGAACCGTCTGCCAGCTCGATGTCCACTTCGACGGTGGGGTTGCCCCTGCTGTCGAGCACGCGGCGGCCGGTGACGGAGGTGATGGCGGTCATGGGAGCCCTTCCCGTTGGTCCATGACGGGCCCCGCTGCGACGACGGTGGCGCTGGACCCGACACGCAAGACTCTACAGCAATGCTGTTCAGTTGTGCTGTTCAGTAATGCTGTGCAGATGCGCTGCGCAGATGTGCTGTGTACATGCGCCGACCGGGCCGGCTGTGCGGCTCGGCCCGTACGGCCTGGGATAAAGTGCGGTATGCCCCTCCCGGAATCCGCCGCCGTCGCCGCCGAACTGCGCACAGCGATGGGGAAGCTCACCAGGCGCGTGAAGCTCGAAGACCAGATGCCGCTCGGCCAGGTGGCCGTGCTCGGCGAGCTGGACCGCAACGGCGCCATGACGACCAGTGATCTCGCGACGGGTCAGCGGGTGCGTCCGCAGTCCATGGCGCGGGCCGTCGGACTGCTCATGGAGCAAGGGCTGATCACTCGCCGCGCGCATCCGACCGACGGCCGCAAGAGCCTGGTCGACCTCTCGGGCGCGGGACGTGCCCTTTTGGAAGAGGAGCGGGAGCGCAGGGCCGACTGGCTCGCGCGGGCCATCGAGGCCGAACTCACCGACGAAGAGCGGGAGTTGCTGGCGCGAGGCATCGGTCTGGTGGAACGGCTCGCGGCCCACTGAGGGTGCGGCGCAAGTGGGCGGGGCTCGCGGGGGCCGCGCGACATCCGGGGGTGACGACCCCTCAGGGGCGGCCGGATACCCGGGATGACCCGGACGCCCGGCCGACCGTGGCCGACGAAGCAGACGGGCCGCGCTGGTTCACCTCCGACGGAACCGACCACGTTCGGGCCGGGACCGACGCGTAGACGGTGTGGCCCGCGGCGACGAGGCGGCGGGCGGTCTCATGTCCGAGGCCCTTGTTGGCCCCGGTGATCAAAGTCGTCGTCATGGGGCACAGCATCCCTCCGACAGGGCGCGCCGGACCAGTGGTCCAGAGCGACACGGTCCGCGAGGCGGCTCGACCGGAGCTGCCGGGACCACCGCCCGCTCGCCCCGCAGGTGCCAGCCCCCGACGCTCCGGACACGCGGGCGGCCCGCCCGGGAGTTCCCGGACGGGCCGTCGGATCATGTCGCGCCATCAGCGGGTTCAGCGGCCGACCGCGTACCCCTGCATGCCGCGCGGGTTGGCGGCGGCGGACAGCACGCCCGTCTCGGGGTCGCGGGCGACCGCGCAGAGCCGGCCTTCCGACCAGGCGTCCCCGACCGTGACCTCGTGGCCGCGGCGGCGCAGCTCCTCCACGACCTCCGGGTCCATGCCCTCCTCGACGGTGACGCTGCCGGGGCGCATCCCGCGCGGATAGAACGAGCCCGGGAAGCTGTCGTTGTGCCAGTTGTGGGCGTCGACCGCGCCCTGCAGGTCGAGCCCGCCGCGTACCCGGTCGCGCAGCACGGCCGCCAGGAAGAAGTGGACCTGCCACTGGTCCTGCTGGTCACCGCCGGGGGTGCCGAAGGCCAGCACGGGGACGCCGTCACGCAGGGCGAGGGACGGGGTGAGGGTGGTGCGGGGGCGGCAGCCGGGGGTGAGGGTGTTCGGCAGGCCCTCGTCCAGCCACGCCATCTGCAGCCGGGTGCCGAGCGGGAAGCCCAGCTCCGGTATGACGGGGTTGGACTGGAGCCAGCCACCGCTCGGCGTCGCCGAGACCATGTTGCCCCACCGGTCGACGACGTCGACGTGGCAGGTGTCGCCCCGGGTGGTGCCGTCCTTGGCGACGGTCGGCTCCCCTACGCCGGCGGCGGCGAGGCCCATGGCGTCGAAGCCCGGCTCTCCGGCGGCGACCGCGTGGGCGTGCGCGCTGAGGACCGGGGTGCGCCCGTCGGGACTGCCCGGACGCAGCTCCCGCGACGCCCGGTCGGTGATCAGGGCACGGCGTTCGGCGTTGTATTCGGGGGAGAGCAGGGTGTCCAGCGGCACCTCGGCGGCGTCCCCGTACCAGGCCTCCCGGTCGGCCATGGCGAGCTTGCAGCCCTCGATGAGCAGGTGGACGTACTCGGCGGAGCCGTACGCGGGCAACTCCTCGGGGAGCAGGGCGAGCTGCTGGAGGAATGCGGGGCCCTGGCTCCAGCCGGCCGCCTTGGCGAGGGTCCAGCCGTTCCACTCGTACGTGGCGGGGGCCTCGTACGACGCGGACCAGCCGGCCACGTCGGCGGCGGTCAGCGTGCCCGTGTGCCGGGTCCCGGTGGTGTCCATGGTGGGGGTGGCGGCCTGCCGGACCATCGCCTCGGCGATGAAGCCCTCGCGCCAGATCGTCCGCGCGGCCTCGATCTGCGCCACCCGGTCCTCGCCGCCCGCCTTCTCGGCCTCGGCGATCAGCCGGCGCCAGGTGGCGGCGAGCGCGGGGTTGCGGAACAACTTGCCCGGCTGCGGGGACGTACCGCCGGGGAGGTAGACCTCGGCGGAGGTCTTCCACTCGTTCTCGAAGAGCTCACGGACCGTCTCGACGGTCTGGCCGACGCGCTCGACGGGCGCGTGGCCGTCCTCGGCGTACCCGATCGCGTAACCCAGCACCTCGGCGAGGGGCCGGGTGCCGTGGTCGCGCAGCAGCAGCATCCAGGCGTCGAACGCACCGGGGACGGCGGCGGCCAGCGGCCCGGTGCCGGGCACCAGCTCCAGGCCGAGGGAGCGGTAGTGGGCGGCGCTCGCTCCGGCGGGGGCGGGCCCCTGGCCGCACAGCACCCGCACGTCGCCGTCCTTCGGCGCCAGGATGATCGGCACCTCGCCGGCCGGACCGTTGAGGTGCGGCTCGACCACGTGCAGGACGAAGCCCGCGGCGACGGCGCCGTCGAAGGCGTTGCCGCCGCCCTCCAGGACCGCCATCGCGGACTGCGAGGCGAGCCAGTGGGTGGAGGACGCCATGCCGAAGGTGCCCTGGAGGGTCGGGCGGGTGGTGAACATGGATGCGGCTCCTTGCTGCGACGTGCGAACGCGAGTGCGAAGTTTCGGGTGGTGGTGCGCGGAGGATACGGCGCGGTACGGAACGCGGCTACGGAGCTGTCGCGGCGGCCGCGTCGAGGGACGTGCCGTCGTCCGCGACCAGGTGGCAGGAGACCTGCCGGCCGCCGGGAAGTTCGCGCAGCGCGGGCGCCTGGGTCCGGCACCGGTCGGTGGCCAGCGGGCACCGGGTGTGGAAGTGGCAGCCGGACGGCGGGTCGAGCGGGCTGGGGAGCTCGCCGTTCAGCACGATCCGCTTGCGCGAACGCTGGTCGACCGGGTCCGGTACGGGCGCGGCGGAGAGCAGCGCCTGGGTGTACGGGTGCTTCGGTGAGGCGAACAGCTCGGCCGTCGGGGCCTGTTCGACGATCTTCCCCAGGTACATGACGGCGATGCGGTCCGCGAGGTACTCCACGGCCGCCAGGTCGTGGGTGATGAAGAGGCAGCCGAAGCCTCGGTCGCGCTGGAGGTCCGCCAGCAGGTTGAGCACCGAGGCCTGCACGGACACGTCGAGTGCCGAGGTCGGCTCGTCCGCCACCACCAGGTCGGGGTCGCAGGAGAGCGCGCGGGCGATGGAGATGCGCTGGCGCTGACCGCCGGACAGCTCGTGCGGGTGCCGGTCGGCGTGCTCCGGGCGCAGCCCCACCTGGGCGAGGAGCTCCTCGACCCGGGTGCGCACCGCCTCGCCGCGTGCGATGCCGTGCAACCGCAGCGGCTCACCGATGATCTGCCCGATCGTCATGCGCGGGTCCAGCGAGGACGACGGGTCCTGGAACACCAGGTGGAAGTCCTTGCGCAGCGGACGCAGGGCGCGTCGGGACAGGTGGGTCACGTCGGTGCCGTTGATCTCGACCGTGCCTCCGGTCGGCTCGTCGAGGCGGACCGCGCAGCGGCCGACGGTCGACTTGCCGCTGCCGGACTCGCCGACGAGGCCGACGACCTCGCCGTGCCCGATGGTGATCGACACCCCGTCCACGGCTCGCACGGCGCCGCCGCCGGAGGCGCCGAAGTGCCTTTCGAGGGCGGTGAGTTCGAGAACCGGGGGCTGCGGGCCCGAAACGGCTCCGCCGCTCGTGCGGGGTGCGGGGACGGTCTGTGGAGTGGTCACTGTCCGGTCTCCTGGTCGGGGCGCGCGGCGCCGGCCGGCACGGGGGTGGAGGTCTCGTCCGCGGCGAAGGGGTGCCAGCAGGCCGCCCGGTGGAGGGCGTCCGCACCGGCGGAGAGGTCGACGGAGGCGAAGCCGGGCCGCTTGCCGGTGCAGGTGTCGTCGGCACGGGCGCACCGGGGTGCGAAGGCGCAGGCGTCGGGCCGGGTGTCGAGGTTCGGCACCAGACCGGGGATCTCGGGCAGTCTGCGCTTGCCCTCACCGCCGGGCCGGAGCACCGCACCCAGCAGGCCCCGGGTGTACGGATGCCGGGCACCGGCGAACAGGTCATGCACCGGGGCCTGTTCGGCCGGACGGCCGGCGTACATCACCAGCACGCGGTCGGCGGCGTCCGCGACCACGCCCAGGTCGTGGGTGACCAGGATGATCGCCGTGCCGAGGCGCTCGCGCAGCGACTGGAGCACTTCCAGGATGCCCGCCTGCACGGTGACGTCGAGCGCGGTCGTCGGCTCGTCGGCGATCAGCACCGACGGGTCGCAGGCGACGGCGATGGCGATCATCACGCGCTGGCGCATGCCGCCGGAGAGCTGGTGCGGGTACTCGTCGACCCTGCGGTGCGGGGCGGGTATGCCGACCAGGGCCAGCAGCTCCACCGCGCGCGCCTTGGCCTCCTTGCGGCCCAGGCCCTGGTGCCTGCGGAGCACTTCACCGATCTGCCGGCCGATGGTGAGCACCGGGTTCAGCGAGGTCATCGGCTCCTGGAAGATCATCGCGAGGTCCTTGCCCCGGATCTTCTGGAGTTCCTTCTCGGGGGCGCCGACCAGCTCGCGGCCGTGCAGCCGGATCGAACCGCCGATCCGTGCGGTGGGGGGCAGCAGGCCCATGGCCGCCATCGACGTCACGGACTTCCCGCAGCCCGACTCCCCTACCAGCGCGAGGACTTCGCCCCGTGCGAGGTCGAAGGAGACCCCGTCGACGGCGTGCACCGTGCGGTGCTCCGAGGGGAAGGCGACGGTGAGGTCGCGGACGCTCAGCACGGGTTCGCCGCCGGGTGCGGACCGGGGCGCCGGAGAAGTGAGGGTCTCGGTCATCGGGTGCCTCCGCGGGGGTCGAGGACGTCACGCAGTCCGTCGCCGAGCAGGTTGAACGCCAGCGTCGCGGCGACGATGGCCAGCCCCGGGAAGACGGCCAGCCACGGTGCGAGCGCGAGGAAGGACTGGGCGCCGGAGAGCATCACGCCGAGCGAGGGCGCGGGCGGCTGCACACCGAGGCCGAGGAAGCTGAGCAGCGCCTCGCTGATGATCGCGGCGGGGATGCCGACCGTGGCCTGCACGATGAGCGCCGAGGTGGCGTTCGGCAGGATGTGGCGGAACAGGACGGTTCCGTCTCCACCGCCGTTCGCCACGGCCGCCGCGACGTAGTCGACGTGCTTCAGGCGCAGCGTCTCCGCCCGGGTGATGCGGATGACCGCCGGGATCTGCGAGATGCCGATGGCGATCGTGGCGTTGGTCAGCGACGGGCCGAGGATCGCGGCGAGGCCGACGGCCAGCACCAGGAACGGGAAGGCCAGCATGGTGTCGGTGAGCCGGGAGACGGCGCTGTCCGTGAGTCGTCCGTAGTAACCGGCCGCGAGGCCCAGCGGCACGCCGATCACGAAGGCGAGTACCACCGCGAGCAGCCCGACCTGCATGGACGCCCGGGTGCCGTGGATGATGCGGGAGAGCTGGTCGCGTCCGAGGTCGTCGGTGCCCAGCCAGTGCGACCAGCTCGGCGCGTCCAGGACGTTGGCGAAGTCCGGCTGCGCGGGGTCGTACGGGGAGATCAGCGGCGCGAACAGCGCGGTGAGGACGAAGACGGCGGCGATGATGCCGCCGGTCAGCGCGAGGCGGTTCTTGCGCAGGGAGCGCAGCTTGCCGCTGCCCGCCTTGCGCACGGTGGCCTGCGCCGGGGTGGCGAGTGCGGTGGTCACCGGGCACCTCCGAGCCGGATACGCGGGTCGATGACCGAATAGACCACGTCGACCAGCAGGTTGATGAGGATGTACGCGGCCGAGGTGCAGAGCACCACCGCCTGGAGCGTGGCGTAGTCACGGGTGAAGACGGCGTCGATGGTGAGCTTGCCGAAGCCGGGCAGCACGAAGATCTGCTCGGTGACCACGGCTCCGGAGATCAGGTGGCCCAGCTGGAGGCCGAGCACGGTGACCACGGTGACCAGCGAGTTGCGCAGCGCGTGCCCGCCGACGACCGCGCGCCGGGAGAGCCCCTTGGCACGGGCGGTGCGGACGTAGTCGGCGGAGAGCGAGTCGAGCATCGCGCCCCGGGTCTGGCGCATCACCACGGCGGCGAGGCCGGAGCCGAGGACGATCGAGGGGAGCACCATCCGGCGCAGGTTGTCGAGCGGATCGGTGCCGAACGGTACGTAGCCGGAGGCCGCGAACACCGGTACGGCGATGGCGAATCCGAGCACCAGCACGATGCCGAGCCAGAAGGTCGGGATCGAAAGGCCGACCAGGGCGACGGCGTTGGCCAGCCACTCCTCCGGCTTTCCGCGCCGGACGGCGGCCAGCACGCCCGCGCCGATGCCGACGACGACCGCCAGAAGCAGTGAGAGAGCGGCGAGTTCGAGGGTGACCGGGAGAGCCTGGCCGATCGCCTCGGAGACCGGAAGGCCGGTACGCGAGGAGGTGCCGAGGTCGCCGGTGAGGGCGTGTCCGACGAACCGGCCGTACTGGACCACGATGTTGTCGTTGAGGCCGTACGCCTCACGGATCGCGGCGAGCGCCTCGGGGCTGCGTTCCTCGCCGGCCAGGGCGAGCGCCGGGTCGCCGGGGAGCGCCCGGATTCCGGCGAACACCACGATGGACACGAGGATCAGGGTGATGAGCGACTGACGCAGACGCGTCAGCAGGAATTTCGTCAACGGATGTACCCCGCGTTCGTGACCCGGACCAGTCCGTCGCCGTAGACGCGGATGCCCGCGACGTCCTTGGAGGCGACGACGTAGTTCTTCTGCCGGTAGAGGTAGATCATGGAGTGGTCGCCCTGGACGCGCCGGGTGAGCTCGTCGTAGATCTCGGTGCGCCGGGCCGGGTCGGAGACGGAACGGCCCTCGTCGATCAGCCGGTCGATGTCCGGGTCGCCGATGCCGTAGGCGTTCATCGCACCCGCGGTCTTCAGGAAGTTGGAGACGTTGCCGTCCGGGTCGAGCCGGCCGGACCAGCCGCTGGTGAAGACGTCGTAGTCGCCTTCGTCGGTCTCGGAGATCATGGTCGCGTACTCGGTGGGAAGCAGGGAGAGTTCGAACCCCGCCTCCTTGACCATGGCCTGGAGCACCTGACCCACCCGGCCCTGTTCGGGGGTGGTGGAGGTCTTCAGCTCGATCTTCACCGGGAGCTTCACCCCGGCTTCCTTCAGCAGCTTCTTCGCCTTGGCGACGTCGCGCTTGGGGCAGTCCTCGGGATCGACCCCGGGGGCGATGCCGGACTGCGGGGAGATGGGACCGCAGGCCGGTTCGTACATGCCCTGGAAGACCACGGTGTTGAGGAGATCGCGGTCGATGGCGAGGTCGAACGCCTCACGGACGCGCACGTCGGAGGCGAGCGGGGTGTCGATCTTCCCCGGCTTCTCGCCGAGCCCGTTCACGTTGCCCACGTTGACGCCGATGCCCTGGTAGCCCAGCGAAGGCGAGTTGAAGAGCTGGAGCTTCGGCTCGGTGAGGGAGCTCTGCACGTCCACCGGGCCCATCTGGTCGCCGATCTGGACGTCGCCGGAGCGCAGGTTGGCGAGCCGTACGTTGCCGTCCGCGATCGGCTTGTAGACGACCTTGTCCAGGTGGATCTTGGCCGCGTCGTAGTAGTTCGGGTCCTTCTCCAGCACGATCCGGTCGCCGCCGACCCGCTCGACGAACCGGAAGGCACCGACGCAGGACGGGTGGTTGGTGAAGTCCTTGCCGTACTTCTTCAGCGCGGTCGGGGACATCACCATCCCGGCCCGGTCGGCGAGGACGCCGGTGAGCGGTACGTACGGGTGGTCGAGCGTGATCCGCACCGTGGAGGAACCGACGGCCACGGCCTTCTCGACCGGGCCGAGTTCGGTGGCGCGCGCGGAACCGGGCAGATCGCGGTGGCGCAGCAGGGAGGTGACCACGGCCGCCGCGTCGAGCGGGGTGCCGTCGCTGAACTTCGCGCCCTGCCGGACGGGCAGGGTGACGGTCAGGCCGTCCGCGGAGACCTCGGGGAGCGACGTGGCGAGCTGCGGTACCAGGGTGCCGTTCTCGTCGATGTCGTAGAGCTTCTCGCACATGCCTGCGAAGACCGTGCGGCCCACGAGGGTCTGGGCAAGGCTGGGGTCGAGTTTGTCCGGGTCCGAGTTGAGCGCGACGGTGAGCGTCCCGCCGTCACGTACGGGCCGCTCATCGGTTTTCCGTACGCCTCCGACCTCGGTTGCCGAGGACTGCAGCGACGTGCAGCCCGAGACGAGTGACACCAGCGCAACTGCCACGAAGGCAACCGCTTTTCGGCGCACGGGGGCCTACCTCCCACCTGGGGGTCATCAAGGAATATCGCAGACCGTATTTCGCATACAGTCAACAAGCAAGGCCGTTGTCCGCATCCCGGACACTTTCGGTGCAGGGGGCAACCGGATGGCGTGGGAATGTCCCCATGGGAGCGACTTCGGGACGGTCGCCCCGAAGTGCCGCCCACGGACGCCGTCGGGCCCCGGGGCGTAGGGGCGACAGGGGCGCGCTTCCGCGACGGGGATCACGGGGTCATGCCCGAAGAACCGGACGGGCCCGTCCGGGCCCCGGCGGGCCCGGACGTGTGCGTCCTCTGGCCGGACCGGTCGTGGTCGCCCTCGGTCCGGACCGTCCGCGGTCGCTCTCTGTCCGGCCCCGCACGGACCGTCGCGTCCCCGTACGGCGACTCCCGGATGCCCGAGCCCCGGGCCGCGCCTCCCGGCACCGCTGCGCGTTGACACGCACGGGCCTTTTGGCGATGCTCTCGGAGAGCGCTCTCCACACCCTGCGGGGAACGCCTCGCGAGGGGGGAACCCGGTGACGCAGGAAGAAATCGCCCAGCTGCTCGACAAGTTGGACCCGCGCCAGAAGGTGCGGCTGCTCACGGGCGCGACCACCTGGCGCACGGCGGACGAGCCCGCCGTGGGGCTCGCCGGGATGACGATGTCCGACGGGCCCGCCGGAGTGCGCGGGGAGAGCTGGGACGAGCGGAACACCTCCGCGCTGCTGCCGTCCGCGTCGGCCGTCGGCGCGATGTGGGACGAGGACCTGGCCGAGCGCCTGGGCGGGCTGCTCGCCGCCGAGGCGAGGGCCAAGGGCGTGGACGTCGTGCTGGCGCCCACCCTCAACCTGCACCGGTCCCCGTTGGGCGGACGCCACTTCGAGTGCTACTCGGAGGACCCCGAGCTGACCGCCCGTACAGGCGCCGCCCTCATCCGGGGCATCCAGGCGCACGGTGTCGCCGCGACCGCCAAGCACTACGTCGCCAACGACTCCGAGACGGACCGGCTCACCGTCTCCGTCGACCTCGACGAGCGCACCCTGCGCGAGGTCTACCTCCTCCCCTTCGAAGCCGCCGTGCGAGCCGCCGGGGTACGGGTGGTGATGTGCGGCTACAACGCGGTCAACGGCACCACCCTGGCCGAGAGCCCGCTGCTCGCACGGCCGCTCAAGGAGGAGTGGGGGTTCGACGGCGTCCTCGTCTCCGACTGGGGCGCGGTCCGCTCCACCGTGCCCGCCGCCCTGGCGGCCCTGGACCTGGCGATGCCCGGCCCCGAGAGCCCCTGGGCCGACGACCTCGTCCGGGCGATCGAGGACGGGCACGTCCCCATGGCGGCGATCGACGACAAGGTGGCCCGGCTGCTGCGGCTCGCCTACCGGGTCGGCGCGCTCCACCGCGCCCCCTCCGCGACGACGACGCGGCTGCCGGGGCCCGTGAAACCCGCGGAGGTCGCGAATCCGGCCGAGTACCCGAGACCCGCGGGAGACCCGGAGGCCCCGGAGACCCTCTTGCGGCGCGCGGTCGCCGCCGGGTGCGTGCTCCTCGGCAACCGGGGCGTGCTGCCCCTGGACCCGGCCACGCTCACCTCCCTCGCGGTGATCGGCGCGCAGGCCGCGGACCCCCGGGTGCAGGGCGGCGGCAGCGCCGGCGTCCACCCCCGGCACGTCTCCACGCCGCTCGACGCGCTCCGCGACGCCCTCGGCCCCACCGTCCGGCTCGCGCACGCGCCGGGCCCCGCCCTGGGGGCACCCCCCTTCCTCGGCGGCCCCGGGTGCCAGGACCCGCGCGACGGCCGGACCGGTGCGCTGCTGCGGGTGCTCGACGCGGACGGCGCCGAACTGTACGCGGGCCACCGGGAGTCCGGACGGCAGATCGAGCCCCCGCTGCCGGCCGGCGCGCACACGGTGGAGATCAGCGCCCGGCTGCTCCCCGGCGTCGGCGGCGCCTGGACCTTCGGCGTGGGGGGATTCGGCCGGATGAGCCTCACCGTCGACGGGACGCCGCTGGTCGACGGGGTGTTCCCGCGCGAGACGGACGACCCGGCCGTGGTGCACGTCAACCCGCCGAGCCGGTACGGGGAGATCGCCCTGACCGAGGGCCGGGCCGTCACGGTCGTCGCCCGCCGCGAACTCGCGGACGGCACCGGTCGCGCCACCCTGGTGACGGCCGCACCGCCGAGGCCCGACCGCGCGGACGCCCTGGCGGATGCGGTGGACGCCGCCCGCGCGGCGGACGCCGCCGTGGTGTTCGTGGGCACCACGCAGGACAGCGAGTCGGAGGGCCACGACCGGACCACCCTCGCCCTCCCCGGAGACCAGGACGAACTGGTCCGCGCGGTGATCGCCGCCCAGCCGCGTACCGTCGTCGTCGTCAACTCCGGCGGCCCGGTGGAGATGCCGTGGCGCCGGGAGGCCCCCGCCGTCCTGCTCGCCTGGTTCCCCGGCCAGGAGGCCGGGGCCGGACTGGCCGACGTGCTGTTCGGCGCCGCCGAACCGGGCGGCCGGCTCCCGACCACCTGGCCCGCCGCCCTCGCCGACGCCCCCGTACGCGCGACCCGGCCGGTGGACGGCGTGCTGCGGTACGCCGAGGGCCCGCACATCGGCCACCGGGCCTGGCTGCGCGAACACCGCACGCCCGCCTACTGGTTCGGCCACGGACTCGGCTACACGACCTGGGCTTACGAGAGTTCATCCGTGGATTTGGCGGTGGACACGGCCGACGAGGAGACCGCCTTCACCGTCTCCGTACGGCTCCGCAACACCGGCGGGCGCCCCGGCCGGGAGGTCGTGCAGGTGTACCTTGCCCGCCCCGGTTCGACGGTGGAACGCCCCGTGCGGTGGCTGGCCGGATACGCCCCGGTCGAAGCATGCCCCGGCGAGACCGTCACCGCCGCCGTGCGCGTGCCGCACCGCGCCCTGCACCACTGGTCCCCGCAGGAGAAGGGCTGGTTCACCGAGCCGGGCACCTACGAGGTGCATGCGGGATCCTCCGCCGGGCGGCTGCCCCTGACCGCCTCCGTGGAGATCCGCGACACGGGAGCCGGCCCCTTCGTCGGAGAGCGCTTCCCCGGCCGCTGACCGCCCGCCGGTAAGGTATCGGCATGACGAGACGCGCCCCCAGGCTCGAAGACGTCGCGCGGGAGGCGGGCGTCTCTCGCGCCACCGTGTCCCGCGTGGTCAACGGCATCCGCAACGTGGACCCCGCCATCCAGGACGCGGTACGGGACGCCATCGCGCGAACCGGCTACGCGCCCAACGGCGCCGCCCGGGCCTTGGTGACCCGGCGGGCCAGGACCCTGGCCCTGGTGGTCTCCGGCGCGGGAGACGACTCGGAGGACGGGCAGAACGTCTTCGCCACCCAGGCGCTGGCCGACCCCTTCTTCGGCCGGGTGGTCAGTGGGGTCGTCGGCTTCCTGCGGCCCCGGTCGATGTACCCGGTGCTGATGTTCGCGGAGACGGACGCCGCCCGGCGCGAGGTGGTGGAGTACCTGCGGCAGGGCCGGGCCGACGGCGCGCTGATCTTCTCCACCCACGCGGAGGACCCGCTGCCCGCCCTGCTGGCGGCCGAGCGGCTGCCGTGCGTACTCTTCGCCCGCCCCGGGGTCCCGGCCCCCGTGACCTACGTGGACCTGGCACACCGGGACGGTGCCCGGCTGGCCGCCGAACACCTGCTGGCCCGGGGCTGCCTGCGCGTCGCCACCATCACCGGACCGCTCGACCTGCCGGCCGCCCAGGACCGGCTGGCGGGGTTCCGGGAGACGATGGAACGCCACGGCCAACCGTACGTACCCGTCGCCGAGGGCGGGTTCACCGCCGACAGCGGGGCCCGGGCCCTTAGCCGGCTGCTGCGCGAACACCCGGCCATCGACGGGGTGTTCGCCGCCAACGACGTGATGGCGCGAGGCGTCTGCGACGCCCTGCGAGAGCTCGGCCGACGCGTCCCCGAGGATGTCGCGGTGGTCGGATTCGACGACTCCAGCGCCGCGCTCGCCGCCGAACCGCCGCTCACCACGGTCCGCCAGCCGATGGAGGAGATGGCGGCCCGAATGGCGTGCCTGCTCCAGGAGGAGATCGAGGGGACCCGGACCGAGCCCACCGCCGTCATCTTCGATCCCGAACTCGTGGTGCGCGCCTCCGCGTAGGAGCCCCCCGTACACGCGCGACCCGCTCCGACCCGGCCCGTCCCGTGGCGGGGCGGGAAACGGGACGGACCGGGGGCTCACGGGTGGAGCGGGCCGGGGGCCCGGCCGGTGGAGCGGGCCGGGCGGCGCGCTCCTACGGCAGGCGGTAGTCCGCGTTCAGCGCGGCACCGGCCTCCGGGTGGTTCTGGTCCCAGCCACGGGCGTCGCACTGGAGTCCACCCACGATGCAGTGGTCCACCATCGCCCGGAGCGTCGGCTCGTTCCACGCGTTGAAGAAGTCGTAGTGGAACGAGTAGCCGCGCCCGCTCGCCAGCCTGACCTGTGACATGTCGCCGCTGACGGGGAACGCCATCTTGAACTCGACCATCGGCAGGGCCACCGGGTGGTCGGCCGGGCAGACGTTGTCGTTGGTACCGGGCTTCACGACCGGATACGCCATGTGCGCCTGGTGGTTCGGCGTGTCCAGGTGCAGTCCGTCCCAGCAACTGGGCGCCTGCATGCGGATGTTGAGCTGGCTACCAGCCGGGCAGGTGGCAGGGAAGTCGATGTTCCCGAAGGACTCCCCGCACTCCCAGCCCTCCACCCAGCCCTTGAGCGCGCGGAATTGGTCCGCGCTCTGCAGCGGACTGCCCACGACGTAGCGCAGTCCCTTGGGGAAGGGACGGACGCTGGTGTAGTCGGTGACGCCCGCCTTGTAGTAGATGACCTGCGGACCGGTCGGCAGGATCTTGGTGTCGCCCTTGAAGAGGGACGGCATCCAGTACGCCGAGGAGTCGCCGGGCACCTTGCAGGTCGTGTTGCCGCCGTACAGCGAGGCGGTCACGGACTGGGCGTTGGTCGTCGTGTTGCCCATGAACGTGTGGTCGTGGGACGCGCCGGCCTGTCCGGGGAAGACGATCGGGTCGTCCGGCGCGGTGTGGGTGACCGAACAGTTGGCCTGGAACTCGTGGAAGTAGCGCGGCGTCGGTGTCCCCCACGACGGGGTGACGCCGGTGACCGGCGGGACGGCGGGGATGTAGCCGTCCCCGTCCACGTCGTCCGCCGAAGCGGCCGAAGCCGCTGCGGCGACGTGCCCCATATGGGGCGAACCGGCCGTGTCCGCGCCCGCCGCGACGGTGGCTGACGACGCGTCGGGCGCGCCCGCGGTCAGGGTCGATCCGACGCCGAGGAGGGTGGCGGCCAGGGCCGTGCCGACCAGCACCGCCGAGAGCCTTCTCGCGGCGCCGTTCTTGTTCTTCGTGCCTTTCATGGAGTGCCTCTCCGCTGGAGGGGGGTGGGATGCCGCCGGTGCCGGTCCGGCACCGGCGGCACGAAGGAGGGGGCGCGCCCGTACGTCAGGCGTACACGCCGATCTCGTGCAACGAGTAACCCCAGCCGGTGCCACGGGCCTTGAGTGCGAGGCGGACGTAGCGGGCCGACTGTCCGAGGGCGACGGTGTCGATGTCCCCATTGCCGGTGGTGGTCGTGAACACCGTGCGCCAGGTGGCGTTGTCGTCCGACAGCTGGACCTCGTACGAGGAGGCGAAGGCCGGGTCCCACTGGAGCTGGAGCGTCCGCAGGGCGGTGCGCGCGCCCAGGTCGACCTGGATGGACTGCGGATCGCTCCAGTCGCTGGCCCACCGGGTGACCGGGTTGCCGTCGACGGCGTTGGCCGGGGTGCAGGGGCAGTCGCCGTACGACGCCTGCGAGGAGGAGGCCGTGGCCGGCTTGTTCAGCGCCACGTTGGTGCCGTCCACCGGCGGTGCGACGACCTTGACCGACTTCGTCTCGAAGCCCGCGTTCCCGTGGCCGTCCTCCGCCCGGATGTAGACCTTCCAGACGCCGAGCTTCTCGGGCGCGGTCACGGCGAAGGTGCCGTTCCCGGTGGACCGCCACGCGGCCTCCACCAGCCCCTTGTCGCCGTTGGCGTAGTTGCCGCTGAGGAAGACCTTGTACGTCACCGGGTCGTTGTCCGGGTCGCGGACGTCGGCGCGGACGGTGAACTCCTTGCCGGCCGGGGCCGCCGATGCCGGTGAGACGGTCATGTTGCTGATCACCGGGGGCGTGTTGTCCCCGGCGGTCGAACCGGCGTACGCCTGCTTCACCGCGTAGTACGAGAGCCGCTTGAACCCGCCGGGCAGCAGGTTGAACCAGATCCCGCCGAAGTCGTGCTCGGTGCCGTAGTGGAACATCGTGGCGCCGAGCGCCACACCCCGGTGGGCGGTGACGCAGTTCCACGCGTTGGTGTACCCGGCGGCGGTCTGGACGTCGGTCTTCTGCTCGGGGATGCCGTTCGCGTCGTTCGCGACCTCCCACTCACCGGCCGGGCCGGTCTCGGTGATGATGTAGGGCTTGGTGTAGCCGCCCGCCACCCAGTCGCGCTGCACGTTGCAGACGTCGCCGTACGAGTTCATGGCGTACAGGTCGAGGTCCGGCGCGTTGCGCTTGTAGTACGGCCAGGCGCCGGTCCATGCGTCGGTCGAGGTCACCGGGTGATCCGGGTCGATCGAGTGGATCTTCTTGGCCACGTCGTTGACGAAGGTGGTGTACGCGTTGCGCTGCGCTTCCAACTCCGTGCCGCTGTAGCAGTTCTGGAGTCCGAGGACCGACTCGTTGCCGACGTTCCACATCAGGGTCGCGGGGTGCGACTTGTACGCGTCCACCCACTTGGCGAACTCCGTCAGGGAGTTGTTCTTGTAGGTGGTGTCCGTGACGTAGTTGACGCAGCCACCGCTGCCCGGCCCGCCGCCGGGCTGAAGCCAGAAGCCGTTGATGATCCGGATGCCGTTGGCCGCCGCCGCGTCGAGCAGCGGCTTGGTCGAACCGTCGGTGCCCCAGGTGCGGATGGTGTTGACGCCCATGGATCTCACGTCGGGCAGGTACCTCGGCGAGTCGGCGACGGACGGGCCCCAGGTGAGGCCCTTCACGGTGTACGGCTGCCCGCCCACCTGCAACTGCCAGTTGCCCTGTGAGCCGGTCACCTTCACGGCCCCGCCGGTGGCCGGCGGGGGAGTGGTGCCGGTGCTGCCGTAGACCTGGAACTCCCAGAGGGAGTAGCCGTATCCGCCGGACCGCTCGGTGCCGAGCATCCGCACGTACCGGCCGGAGCCGGAGAGGGCGAGGTCGTCCGTGCCGCCGTCGCCCTGGGTGACCGTACGCAGGCTCCGCCAGTCGGTGCCGTTGTCGGACGCCTGGATCTCGTACGACTTGCCGTAGGCGCCCTCCCAGGTCAGGACTACCCGGCTGAGGTTGGCGGTGGCGCCGAGGTCGATCTGGATCCACTGCGGATCGCTCCACTGGCTCGCCCAGCGGGTGCCGGTGAGGTTGCCGTCGACGGCCCCGGCGGCGGAGTAGCCGTCGCCCTCCTGCGAGGAGGCGGTGGCGGTCCGGCCCTGGGACAGCAGGGTGTCGGCGGCCGTGGCGCCCGGCGCCGCGAGCAGGGTGAGCGAGGACGCGACGAGGGCGCCGAGGGCGGTGAGGGAGACGAGTCGGCGGCCGGGTCGCGGACGGCCGGAATGGGCGTGGGGTGATCTGAACACGTGGGCTCCTGGCGGGTGCTGAGGGAGAACCGGCTTCCCGTGGGCGGTCTTGGAGAGCGCTCTCCCGAGAGTGTCGCCGGGGGTGTGTCCCTGTCAATGAGTGCGCGCGACCTCTGTTCCGTCGGACGTCGTCCCGAGGGGCGAATCCGGTCTGTGCGGCATTCGGCGCACATCCGGGTGAACCGTGAGGGATCGGTGGGCGTGGACACGCGCCTGCCCGGGGTGGGGGTGGTCGCCCGATTGCTCGCGGGACGAGGTGGACGGACGGCCCCGCGCTCATGGTTTCGGAGCTTCGGAGGCGGTGGGCCGGCACGCTCTTCGGTCGGTCGGCTCCCGCGCGGGGCAGCGGATTCGCGCACCGCGACCCGTAGGGACGCCACCTTGTCGGCGCGGTCTTGCCGGGTGCGGGGTCCCCCGGGGTGAGCGGGAGCTCGCGCGTGCGGGAAGCTGGTGTCCCGATCAGCCGGTCGCCCCGCGTGGGCCGCTCGGCGACAGTCCGTGGGCCGGCGCCGGCCGACCGAAGAGGGGGGGCCCGCGATGGTCCTGATGGTGATCGTTTGTGGTTTTCTCGTGCTGGGGAACACCTACATGACCTGGAAGGCCGTCCAGCTCCGGCGCGATCCGGACGTGGCCGATTCCGTGGTCGCCGTCCTGCCGTTCGGGCCTGTCGTACGGCGGGGGGAAGTGCGGTCGGCCGGTATCACCGCGGCCGCCCTGTGGGGCGTGGTGGTGGTGCTCCTGATGGGGCCGTTCGACGGTGCGGTGGCTTCGTGGGGCGTCGCCGCGGGGGTGCTGATCATTCTGGCCTCGGCGCTCTGCGAGATGTGCGTGATCCTCTTCAACACCCCGAAGTTCGCCGTGCCGCCGCACATGCGGGCCGAGCCCGGAGTCTTCGCGGCGCGCCGTGCGCGCAAGGCTGAGAGCACGCGGGGGGCCGGAGCCTGAGGGCGCCCGGCTCCTTGGTGCGAACCCGGTGCGAATCCGGTCAGGCGTACCGGACCTGGCCGGGCTCACCGAACCCGGTGTGCCCGAACCGGTCCCGTACTCCGATACTGCTTGCATGCGGTGACGCGGAGAGGACTTCGTGGCCCGCGACGGACAGGCTTCACGGTGGAAGGCAGAACAAGGTGACGATCGTCGCATATCAGGGGGAACCGGGCTCCAACTCGGCGACCGCCGCCCACGCGCTGTACCCAGGCTGCGACGAAGTGCCTTGTACGGGATTCGAGCAGGCGCTGGACGCGGTGACGCTCGGTAGGGCCGATGTCGCGGTGATCCCCGTGGACAACTCCGCTGCCGGGCGCGTCGCCGACGTGCACCATCTGCTGCCGGAGTCGGGTCTGTTCATCGTCGCGGAGTACTTCCTCGCGATCCGCTTCGACCTGATGGGCGTCCCGGGCGCCTCGATCGACCAGGTGGAGTGCGTACGCAGCCATGTGCACGCGCTCGGCCAGTGCCGGAAGCTGCTCCGCGAGGGCGGCTGGCGCACCCATGTCAGCGACGACACGGCCGGCTCGGCCCGCGAGGTCGCGGAGCTGGGAGACTCCCGGCACGCCGCGCTCGCGCCGCCCGCCGCGGCCGAGCTGTACGGGCTGGACGTGCTGCGGGCCGAGGTGGAGGACGACCCCGAGAACACCACGCGCTTCGTGGTGCTCACGCGTGACGCGGGACCGTGGCCGGAGGCGGACGGCACCACGATGACCAGCCTGTTCTTCTGCGTGCGCAACATTCCCAGCGCGCTCTTCAAGGCGCTCGGCGGATTCGCCACCAGTGGCGTCAACCTCACCAAGATCGAGAGTTACCAGCTGAGCGCGGGCCTCAGCCCCAGCCGCTTCTACGTGGAGATCGAGGGACACCCCGACGAGCCGCACGTCGCGCTCGCCCTGAACGAGCTGCGGTTCTTCTCCTCCGAGGTGCGCATTCTCGGGGTCTACCCCGCGCACGCGCACCGGCTGCGCGGACGCGCGGGCTGACACGGCGGCCGCCGCCGGCCGAGCGCCCGGAGCCGGCCCGCCCCGCAGGCACGGTCACCGACGGGGCGCGCGACGATGCCGGCCCGGCCCCTACTGGACCCCTGCCGACGGGAGGCTCCGGGGATCGGCCACGTGGGCTCCGGCGGAGACAGGACCCACCGGAGCGGGACCCGCCGGAAACGGACCGCCGGGCCGGGGGACGTAGACCGGCGAGTCCGACTGGTAGAAGAGGTCGATGTCGGCCTCCTCCCCGCCGACGATCAGGGTGTCCCAGGCGCCGCTCTCCTGGAGGGTGCGCAGGGTCGCCGGGTCGACCGAGGCGAGGTGGGAGCGGAGCTGCTCCATGGTGGGCATCCCGGGCAGCCGGGGAGCGAGACGGTCACGGATCGCCGCCATGCGGTCCAGCAGCTCGTCCAGATCGGGCCGTCCCGACGCCCGGCCGGCCTCCTGCCCCGCCTCCCGGCCCGCTTCCGCGCTGCGGGCGATGATGTCCTTGATGGCGCGGGTGACGCCCTGCTCGTCGGTGGTCACCATGGCGTTCCACGCCCGGCTCTTGTGCCGGTACTGCAGCATGGACATCGCCGCCTCGTGCCGGATGAAGTCCGCGTCCCGCAGGGGCTTCCCCCGCCAGGCCCGGCTGAGTGAGCGGGCCAGAGAAGTGGCCGAGGCCAGGCCGCTGTTGAGGCCGCGACCGGGCCAGAAGTGGATCGCGTTGGCGGCGTCGCCCAGCAGGAAGCCGTACGTCCCCGGGGTCGTCGCGGTCGGGCGGAGCAACTGGGCCGTGAACCGGGGACGTTGCACCATGTCCAACCGGAACGACGTGATCGCGGAGAGATCGTCCTCGGGCACACCGAACAGGTTCAGGCCCTGCCGGATCTCCTTCCACAGGGGCGAGCTGCGCAGCAGAGCGGGCAGGAAGAGCGTGCCGTGCGTGGAGCAGCGGAACTCGTTGTCCTCCTCGCGGTTCATCAGGCAGGGACGGGCGGCGATGCACTCCTCGAAGACCTGGCGGACCGGATCGATACCGATCACACCCTTGGCCTCCTCGCGGGTGAGCCGCATGTTCAAGAAGCCCTCGCCCCGGAGCGAGTTGAGCAGGAACCGGTTCTGCGACACGGTCAGCAGCACACTCATCGGGTCGGACAGCCGCGACTTGACCCGCAGCCCCAGCACGACGTCCTGGAGGTGCTCGCCGTCCAGGGAGTAGATGGAGGCGTCGGCCGTGCCGAAGCGGTCCGCGAAGTGGTCGCGGGTGCGGGAGCGCCCGCCCTCCCCGATCACCAGGACGTGTTCCTGGGCGAGCCGGCTCTTCCGCTCCACGGGGTCGAACCGGTGCGGGACGAGCTGGATCGCCGGCCGGGTGTTCGCCAGGGCGAGGAGCCGGTCCTCGATGTAGGCGATCCGGATGTTGCGGGGCGGACGGCCGTCCACGGAGTCCGGTCCCACCGGCCACATCTCCGAGTACGCGGCCTCGTCGCTGAACAGCGCCGTTCGCACCTCCTCGGAGAGCGCGAGGTACTGGCGGCTCTGGACCGTCACGACCTGCTGGCGGCGCACGTTGCCCTGCGACTCGTCCTTCCAGACGACTTCGGAGCCCTTGCGGACCCATCGCCCGTCGTAGACGGTGATCGCCACCCGCCCGCTCAGCGCCTCCTCCAGAGCCAGTGCGAAGGCGAGCCCGACCGGACCGCCGCCGGTGACCGTGACCCGCAGGGTGCCGGGGTTGGCCGCCGCGTTCAGCCGGGGCAGGTGCAGCTGGGAGAGGTCGATGACCGTCTCCATGACGTCCTGTGCCTCGAAGAGGAAGGTTTCGTCACCGATCCGCACGCAGTCGTTGGCACGCAGCACGTGGCGGGTGACACGCTGGTCGTTGACGTACGTGCCATTCCTGCTGTCACGGTCGTGGAGGACGTACGCCCCGTCCTCCCTGACGATCTCGGCATGCAGCCGGGAGGCGCTCGGACTCACGATCACGACCCCGTTGTCGCCCTTGCGTCCGAATGTGACAGGAGCGGTGCCCAGAACCACGCTCTGGCCGGCGAAGGGGCCCGTACGGCCCACGATGACTGACGGCATTGCACGCTCCTTGTGAACGAAGCCCATCCCCAACGGCTCGCCCGGTGCCGCAGATCCGGCCCACGAGCGGTCCCGTACTCCGTACTGACGGGCCTTCGGCCCCGACGCGCCGCCCCTGTCCGGCGATGCCGTGCCGTTCCCGTCGGTCGTGCCGTTCGCGACGGCCCCATTCGCCCCGTCCGTGTCCTGATGGCTCATCAATTTCTGGCGTTTCAGGGTGTGTTGACCGGTAGTCGATGAGGCCTCGAAGTCTACGGGACAGGGTCGGCCGGTGGCGAAGGGTTGGCCCCCGGCGCGCGTGGCGCACCGACGCCGGGGCGTACGTCCCGCGGTGCGGGCGTCAGGCGGTGTCCGGGCCCGGTGGCCCCGCCGTCCTCCCGTCACCCAGCCTCCAGGCCTCGATGTCGCGGTAGTGGATCGGGCCGCTGCCGCGGGCCACGTTGCTGCCGACCAGATGCAGACGGGCCGCCGGCCATCCGCCACCGCGGAACCCGGCGAGCCCCGCCGCGATCTCGCCCGCCGAGGTCAGGTCGCCCCGGCGGGCGCGGGCGAGGGTCAGATGCGGTCGGAAAGGCCGCTCCGCGAAGGCGACGCCGTGATTCCTGACGGCGGCACGCACGTCGGCGGCGAGCCCGTGCAGCTCGTCGAGTTCACCGTCGATCCCGCTCCACAGCACCCGGTCGTCGAAGCTGCCGCTGCCCCGCAGTGCCAGGCGGGGTGGTCGGTGGGCCGCCGCGAGGCCGGCCAGGAGCGGGCGCAGCGCCGGAACCGCTTCCACCGGAAGTTCGCCGAGGAACGCCAGGGTGATGTGCCAGTCCTCGACGCGGTTCCACCGCATCAGGGGGTGCGTGCCGTAGGCCGGGCGCAGCTCCCGGGCCAGCTCCTCCTTCGCGTGGTCGGGCGGGGCGAGGGCGATGAACACGCGAACGGTCGCGGGTCGGGTCTCTTCGTTCACACCTGTCTTCGTACCGTACCCGGCCGTCGGCATGGCCACGGGGTGGGGGCGGGCGGCAGCGGCCCGGCTCCTTCGTGCCGGTCCGGGAGCGTGCTGACCCGAAGTGTTTCGCAATGGAAACATGGTGTGGTGTGGCGCACACGCCGCGAGGGAGGGCGCGCTCAAGCCCTGGCAGCACCGCTCCTGGATCTTCCTCACCGACCCCGGCGACCAGTTCGCGTACGTCAGAACACTGCGGAGGGGGAAGCCGCGCGAACAGGTCGCCGACGGGTTGGGACCGCGGACGGCCGACGGTGGTGTGCGGGCCGGCGAAGTCGCGGCCGAGTTCGCGAAGGAGGTCGACCTGCGGGGGAGGTCGATCGGGCATCGGGAGACGGTGTGTTCCTGGGGCTCCGGGGAGTCCGAGCCCCGTCAGTTCAGCTGGGACCACAACGCGTGCTCGACTTCGCTGATGGGGGCAGACGGGTCCACGCGCTCCGGATGGCCTGGAGGGGGGCCCGACAGCTGGGCGTCGGCGGGGGGCGGGATCGGGGGAAGGGACACCGCTCCCACCGTGATCGCTCCCCAGGACGGGCCGAGCTTCTCGCAGTCCGGCATGATCTTTCGGAGTCCCCTGAGGATGGCTGACCAGAGGCTTCTCCCCATCACGTGTCCCTCCGCTTCGGATCGCTGCTTCCGGTCGGAACGAGTATGGCGACGCTCTCTTAAGCGAGCATTGAGCGGCGCGTCGGGGGAGGCGGCGCAGTCCACGACGTCGACTGATGGGCCGGGTGTTCGTCACCGCCTCGGCAACCGATCCTCGAGGGCTCCCCTGTGGAATCCTGTGGGAGGTGGCCGCGCGTATGGGCATCACGCCCCTCGCGGTGGCGCAGTGCGCCGAGTAGCCACGCGGGCACGGGGTGATCGAGGAGCATCGGGGCGCTTGCGGGGAGGCAGCGGCGGCGAGTGAACGCGGTTCGCTTGCCGTGCGTCTCGAAGGGTATGACGATGACCGACCGACGCAGCTCGTCTTCGCCGGGAAGACCTGGACGACGTGGGTCCGGCTCCTTCTCTTCCGGCTGCATCGCTGACGCAGTACCTCCGTCAATCGGGGGTGGAAGCCAGGGACATGGCCGCTGTGCGCCCCCGTCCCTCAGCGAACCGAGCTTTTGCCAAAGGGAGTTGCGTGTGAGTCGTCCAGGGTGTGCGTCGAAAGTCCCGCCTGTCCGGCGACGCCCGGCACGCACGCTCGCCGCGTTGTCGGGGTCGCCCCGATACATCCAGTACCGGGGCGACCCTCCGCCGTGCGAGCGCGCGCACCGGACGCCGCCGGCCCCGCCCTTTGGACGGACGGCGCTACTTTCGACACACGCCCTGGCGGGCGGGGAGCGGACACGGTGGGCCGGAGCGCTGTTCGGCGTCGCCCGAGTCCATCCCGACAGGTGTGTGTCACCCTCTCTCCGAGGGCGAGGTTTCAACCCAGGCCGCCCCGACTGAATCGGGGATCAGCGCGACGCTCCACGCGATTTTGCTAAGTCTTATCACTCATGCAGGACTTGGTATGGGATCAACCAGTTCTAGTGCAGGTGCGAGATGCCGAGGGTAGGTTGATCACTGGCATGGGAGGGTTTCACACGGAATGAATGAAGCACGGTTGCAATCACTCTCAAACTCGGTTTATCGCGCCGAAATGGGCACATTGACGGAGATGCTTGACGCGGTTGACCGGCAACGGGGCCGCGTCATCGAGGTGGCGGGCGATCCGGGGGCCGGTAAGACCCGATTCGTCGCTGCCTTGGTGCGGGAAGCGGAACGGCGCAAGATCGACGTTCTGGTCGGCCGGTGTTCGGAATCGGAGAAGGGGATCAGCTTCAATCCGTTCGTCGAGATCCTGCGCAGTCGTCGCGCGCCCGGTGTGCTCGACAAACTTCCCGCCGCATGTGCGGAGATTTTGCGAACGTTGCTCTCCCAGCCTTCGGGGGTGGATGTCCGGAAGGGTTTCTCGGAGTCGGAATTGGCGCGTCTGAAGCATTCCTTGCACGTTTTCCTCGCGCACTGTGCGAGCAGCGGCATACTGGCGGTGCTCGACGACTTCCAGCACGCCGACACGAAGTCGGTGGAGTTCCTGGACCACTTGGCGAGGTTCCCGATACCCCGGTTGCTGCTGGTGGTCGCGCACCGGCAGCGACAGGCCTCGGCACGACTGCGGAGCACGCTCTCCCACGGTGTCGAACTGGGCACCGTGGAGCGAGTCCGGCTCGGGCCGCTTTCGGTCGGCCAGTCGGCGGAGATCCTGGGGATGGCACCGGACGACCGTGAGCTGCGCCGGCTGCACCGGCAGAGCGGCGGGGTACCGGCGTACCTACTGGCCCTTGCCCAGGTCGGCAACCGGGACCGGCCGAACCCGATGGGCGCTGTCCACGATGACCAGGCCGATCGGTTGCTGGGTGAAGTCGAGGCGCTCGACACGGCCCAACACGTGGTGCTGAAGGCGGCGGCCGTCATCGGAGACCGGTTTGACCTCGACACCGTCGCGGCTGCGGCCCAGATGGAAGGGGCCCAGGTGGCGGTGGCGGTATCCGGACTCATGGCGCGCGATCTCGTCCGGCAGGAGGCCGACTCGCAGTTGCGGTACACCTTCCGGCATTCGACGGTGCGCAGGGCGGTGCGCAGGCATACCGACCCGGACTGGCGGGGATCGGTCAACCGAAGGATCCTCGAAGTCCTCCTTGACCGGAATGCGCACGTCGACGACCTCTGCGTTTACGTCGAACGGCTGTTGGGGCGCCCGCGCCCGGACGACCTCGGGCTACTCTCCCGTGCACTTGAACGAGTCATCGTCGTCAGTCCCGTGAAAGCCGTACGCTGGCTGGAGCTCATGGTGAAGGTGACGCCGAGCAGCGAGCGGTACCGGGCCGAGCGGGCCGTCATCCGGCTGCAGTTGGCCCGCGTCCTCGTCGTGACCGGCCAGGCCGCGAGAAGCCGGGACATCTGTCGGGAGGTCCTGTCGGACATGCCGGGGGAGCCGCGGGAAGTCCGCGCCGCCGCGGTGGTTCTGTGCGTGCAGCTGGAGTGCGCGCTGGGCGGCCAGGCCGAGGCGGGCCAGATGGTGCAGCAGGAACTGGACCAGATGCCTCCGGGCGCCTCGGCCCAGCGTATGCAGTTGATGCTGGCACGGGCATACGCCGGGGATCAGCGGGACACCGCCACGTCCCGCATCTTGGCGGAGCGCTGCCTGCGGTTGGCCATCAGCCAGGGCAGCCGCACCGATTGGGCCGGCGCGCTGATCGCGGTCGCGCGGGACCGGCTGTTCGACGGCGACGTGAGGAGCGCGACCGAGGCCGTCGACGCCTGCGTACCGATGGTCGACCGGCTTCCGCACGCCGAGCTCGCCCCGAGGGTCGAGTTCCTGGCGACGCTCGGCTGGGTGGAGCTGTACCTGGATCGTTTCGCCGATGCCGAACGTCACTTCCTGCGTGGCAGGACGCTGGCCCGTTCCCACGGACACCACCATCACCTTCCCTCCTTGATGCTGGGGCTGAGCACCACGTATTCCCAGGTCGGGCGGCTCGACGAGGCGATGCGCGCCGCCGTGGAGGCGGACCTGGCGGCTCGAGACATGGGCGCCGTCCACATGCGGAGCCTGGCGCTCGCGTGTCAGTCCACGTGCGCCACCGCAATGGACGGAAGGAACCAGAAGAGGTCGGTGGACCTCGCCGAGCGTTCGCTGGCTCTCCTTCCCGCGGACTTCGCCTTCGGCCGTGGCCCGGCCATGGTGGCGGTGGCCGAGGCGGTTCTGGAGGCAGGAGAGCCGCACCGCTGCATGGCGCTGATGCAGAACATGGGCGACGCCGCGGTACCCCTGGCGCAGCGCGCGCGGTGCCTGGAAGTGCTGGCCGCGGCGGCAGCCATGGTGGGGGCCGCCGCGGCCGACGCCTGGGCGGCTGAGTCCGTCGCGACCGCGGCTCGCACCGGTGTGCGTTCGCACCGGGGTTTCGCCCTGGGCGCACAGGCGCACGCGCTGCGCGCCAAGGGCCATCACCGGCGCGCGAAGGAGTTCTACCGAGAGGCCGCGCGGGTCTTCGCCCAGGTCGGCATGGACGTGTCGCAGGCGCGGATGACGGCCCTGGCCGCCCAGTGCGCGATGGCCTCGGGGGCGCGGGGAGAGGTGCCGGCGCTGCTGGCGCTCGCCGAGGATCTGGCCCGCAGGAGCGGTGCCTGGCGGACGTACGAGCACGTCAGGGCTTTGCGGTGGGAACTGGACCATTCGGCCGGGGGCGAGGAGGAGAGCGCCGAGGAGGAGAGCGGTTGGTGTCTCCTGACCGCGCGCGAGGCGGAGATCGCCCGACTCGCGGGAAGCGGCGAACGGACGAAGGACATCGCACTCCGGCTGTCCCTGAGCCCACGAACCGTCGAGGCCCATCTGACGCACATATACCGCAAGTTGCAAGTAAAGTCCCGTGCGCAGCTCGCCAGCTGGATCAGCGAGCGAAGCGGCTCTCGAGCGACGGCCGACGGGACGTCGGGGTCGACGGCTTCCGGCTGACTGGCCCGACGGGTGGCCGGGCCGAAAGGGCGCCGACCGGGGGGATGCGCCCGCTGTCCGTCCCCCCGGACGGCCGGGGTCACTCGAGAACGGTGATCGCTCGCTCCGGGCAGGCGTTCGCTCCGTTCAGCGCTGCCGGCCTGAGCGCTGCGGACACCTCGAAACGGCCCGCCTCGTTCTTGGCGGTGTCGGGGTTGACCTCGTAGACCGCCGGGCTCATCACTTGGCAGAGACCGTGGCCGTTGCATACGGACTCGTCGACCTGAATGGTGACCACCGGCTTCACCCGACCGTCAGGTCAAGGCGGTCCATGCCGCGGACCGGGAGGTAGTGGTGGGTACGGGTCGAGCCGGGAGTCACGTGATAGCTCGGGACGAGTCGGTGCCACTCCTCCAGCGCGACCTTGAGGATCCGCCGGGCGAGGTGCATGCCGAGGCAGCGGTGGGGGCCGATGCCGAAACTCAGGTGACGCACCGAAGACCGGTCGAAGTCCACTTGGTCCGCGTGATCGAAGGCCTCGGGGTCGCGCCCCGACATGCCCCAGGACATCAGTACCTGGTCCCCGGCGCGCATGGTGATGCCGTGGCGTTCGACATCCTGCGTCAGGACACGGGCCGAGGCTCCCATGGCCTGGTACCGGATCAGTTCCTCGATGATCAGGGGGATCTTCTCCGGCGACGTGGCGATGATCTCCTGGACCTCCGGGTGCTCGGCCAGGTAGAGGAGAATCAGGCCCAGGATGGAGTTCGTGGTGTCCAGGCTGGCCAGCATGGTCATGAAGACCACGTTGACGATCTCGTCCTGGGTGAGGTCGCGCCCCTCGAACTTCGACTTCAGCAGAAGACTGACGACATCGAAGCCATCCTCGAATCCTGCGGTCCGACGCTTGTCGACGGCCTCCGAGAAGAATCTCCACAGCGGCTTGCTGGCCGCGTAGCGGTCCTCGTCGGTGCCGCGCATCGCGTTCTTGCGCAGCCAGTCCTTGTGGTCGAGCAGCTGCTGGAGGTTCTCGCGCCCGATGCCGAAGTTGATCAGGAAGGTCTCGGCCGGCAGCGGGACGGCGAAGTCGGCGATCGCGTCGCAGGTACCGCGCTTGGCGATCGGCTCGATCAGTTCGACTGCGGCCTGGCGGATCTGCGGGGTGATCTGGTTGACGACGGCAGGGTTGAACACGGTCGTGAGCGTCTGACGCCACAGCCGGTGCTCCTCCCCGTCCAGCTGGACGGGGATCTGCTTGTCGGCGTAGAGCTGGATGTGCGGAATGCTGACCTTGCTGTTCGAAAAGATCTCGGGGGTCTTGGCCGCCCACTCGATATCCTCGTACCGGGTCAGGATCCAGAAGCCGCCCAGCTCTTCCGACCGCACGATCGGTGCGGACTCGCGCAGCTTGTCGAACTGCGGGACCGGGTCCTCCTGGAGCCACGGCTGGAAGAGGCTCCACCGGCGTCCGAGTTCCTCAACTGTCTGCGGCGGTTCGGTCAGCATGGTCGGCTCCTCGTCAGTCCTGGGCACGCTTGCACGCCGACGTTGACGGGCGGAGCTTAGGCCTCTCTTGTCGAGATCTAAAGGCGATCGGCCGTGCGCGCCTTAGCCCCGGCACAGAGTCGCTTAAGGGCGCCTTCCTAGCGTTCCTGCTCACAGGCGGTCGCCAGGGAGAGAAGGACGCAATGGAGCAGAACAAACAGGTCGCGCGGGAATTTCTGCACGCCGTCGGTCAGGGCGATGTGGCGGCGGTCGAGAAGCTGCTGGCCACCGAATTCAGTTGGCGGGTCGTCGCCGCCACCCCGGCGAGCCACCACCCCCTGCCCGAGCTTCAGACGAAGGACGAATTCCTCGCGGGCGTCGGCGGGATGCGGGCCGTGTGGGCCGACGGGCTCGTCTACCACCTCCACAGCGTGCTGGCCGACGGGGACCGGGTCGCGATCGAGGCCGCCGCCGAGGGCTCGACCCTGGGCCTGAACTTCCGTAACCGCTATGCCTTCTTCCTCGAGCTGCGCGACGGTCTGGTGACCGCCGGGCACGAGTACCTCGACTTCGCCTATCTGCAGGCCTTCCAGGCGCAGATGGCCGAGCGGATGGCCCCGACCGCCTGACAAGGCAGTCTGCGGGCCGGGCCCCGGCTGCTTCGGAACACCTTCAGGGTGACTTTAGGGGCGCTCTCCAGATTCGAGAGCACGCCAATCATGTGCCGACGATCCACCCGGACTTGCCGAAGGGACCGACTGAATGAGCACGCCCGAGGTACGCATCCTGGCAGCCGGCTCGGCACTGCCGGGGCAGCCCGTGGACAATGCCGCCCTGGCCCGGCGGTTCAACATGGACACCTCTTGGGAGCAGTGGGTCGACGCCTTCATCGGCACCCGGTCCCGGCACCTGGCCGTCGACCTGGAGAGCGGCGAAGTCCGTTCCTCCCTCGCCGAGCTCGCCGCCACGGCCGGACAGCGGGCGCTGGACTCCGCCGGTCTGCGGCCGGACGACGTCGACGTGATGCTCCTTGGCACCGCGACCCCCGACCAGCTCATGCCGGCCACGGTCAACATGGTGGCCGAACGGCTCGGCATCGACGGGATTCCCACCTACCAGCTCCAGTCGGGCTGCACCGGAGCCATCGGCGCACTCGACCTCGGCCGTCAGCTCCTTCGGACCGGAGAGCACCGTACCGCCCTCGTACTCGGCGGCGACGTGTGCGCGAAGCACTTCGACGTGGACTTCGATCTGAAGACCATGGCTCCCACGGAACTCGTCAACGTCGTGCTGTTCGGGGACGGGGCGGGTGCGGCGGTCCTGACGGCCGAACCCGTTGCCGACGCCGCCGTGGTGCACAGCATCGTCAACCGGCTCACCGGGCTGGGCCGTCCGCCTGGCCAGGTCGTGGACTGGTACGGGCAGGCGAACCGACGTACGGACGCCCCCGCGCTCCAGGAGGACTACAAGGCCATCGAACGGCTGGTGCCCGACATGGCGGTGGAGGTGCTCAAGGAACTCCTGGCCGGGCTGGACTGGTGCGACACCGACGTGGACTACCTGCTCGCGCCGCAGCTCTCCGGCACGATGACCGCCCGGATAGTCAAGGAGCTCGGTCTGCCCGGCGCGGAGGAGATCAGCTGCGTGGCCGAGATCGCCAACATCGGGAACGCGGCGCCGTTCGTCCAGCTGGAGCGGCTGCTGCCCGAGATGGCGCCCGGGGACCGGGCGATCGGTATCGCGATCGAGTCGAGCAAGTGGATCAAGGCCGGCTTTGCCCTGGGAAAGGTCTGACCGCAATGGAGACGCTCGCGGATCTCACCGCTGCCCATCGCTCCGGCACGCTCGCGGAGCGGTACCCGGAAGTACGTCGCGTCTTGACCGGGCTCGCGGACGACGAGCTCGTCCGGGCCGGCCAGCTGCTCAGCGCGCTCGACGTGGAACGGATCGGCAAGGACAATCCGAACGCGCCCCAGGTCCGGGTATCGGTCACCGGCAACGGAACCCTCTCCGGGCTGCTCGCACCGCTGACCGCCGAGTTCGCCCGGCACGGACTGCTGCTGCGGCCGCACTTCACCGACTTCGGCAGTTACGTCCCGGAACTGTCCGCGCCCGACAGCGAACTGTGGAGGGCATCGCCCGACCTGGTTCTCTGCGTCCTGGACCACAAGGCGGTTCTCGACGAGGTACCCACCCCCTGGCACGTCACCGACGTGGCGAAGGCCATCGAGGCCAAGGTCGGTCTGATCCGCGGGCTGGTCGACAGGTTCGCCGCCCACGGCAGCGGAGCGCTCGTCCTGAACACGCTGCCCCTTCCGCAGACTGTGCTCGCCCAACTGGTGGACCACCGCTCCAGGGCCCAGCTGGGCGCTCTGTGGCGGGAGGCCAACGCCGCTCTGCTGAGGCTGGTCGACGCGCATCCCGGTCTCGTGGTGCTCGACCTCGACGCCCTGCTGACCGAGGGCATCCTCCTCACCGAGACCCGGCTCAGCAGCTACGCCAAGGCCCACCTCTCGCCGGCCCTGCTGGCGCGGTACGCCAGACAGGTGGGGCACCTCGCAAGGAACGTCGCGGGCCGGAGCAAGAAATGCCTGGCCCTCGACCTGGACGAGACCGTCTGGGGCGGCATCCTCGGCGAGTGCGGGCCCGAGGGCATCGAGGTCGCCGACAGTTACAAGGGCGAGGCCTTCCGCGCCTTCCAGAAGGTCGCCAAGCAGATCGGCTCCCAGGGCGTGCTGCTGGCCGCGGTCAGCAAGAACGACATCGAGCCGGTCCGCGACACTCTGCGCACGCACCCCGGCATGACGCTCCGCGAACCGGACTTCGTTCGCGTGATCGCCAACTGGCGTCCCAAGCACGACAACCTCAGTGACCTGGCGGCCGACCTCAACATCGGTGTCGACAGCTTCGTCTTCGTGGACGACAGCCCCTTCGAATGCGGGCTGGTACGGCACGAGCTGCCCGAGGTGGCTGTGGTCCAGGTGGATACGGAGCCCGCACTGCACGTGGAACGGCTGCTGCGGGACGGTTGGTTCGACGTCGTACAGGTCACCGACGAGGACCGGGCCCGGCCCGCCACGTACCGCGACGAACTGATCCGCAACGACTTCCTGCAGAGCTTCGATTCGCTCCAGGACTACCTCCGGGAACTCGGGGTGTGGGTCCGCCTGGGACCAGTGGAACCGGGCGAGGCGGCTCGCGCCGCACAAATCACGCTGCGCACCAATCAGTTCAACCTCACGACCGAGCGACTTCAGCAGGCGGACGTGAGCCGTCTGCTGGCCGACGCCTCGGCCACTGTGCTCGGCATCCACTCCGGCGACCGTTTTGGCGCCAACGGACTGGTCGGAACGGTGTTCCTGCGCCGCTCAGGATCAACCGTCGAGATCGAGAACTTCCTGCTCAGCTGCCGGGTCTTCGCCCGCGGCATCGAACAGGCGTGCCTGGCCGAAGTGCTGCGTCAGGCCGCTGCGACCGGCGCTCACCGGGTCGTCGGCCGCTACCGGCCGACCGCCAAGAACGGCAAGGTCGCCGACTTCTACACGCGAAACGGCTTCACCCAGGTCTCCCAGGACGACACGGGCACCGTCTTCGGCCACGACCTCACCGGGATCCCCCCGACTCCCGAGCACATCAAGCTGACCACCCCCGCTGAAGGGACCGCAGAGTGAACACCGTCGACGAGTTCGTCACCCTTGTCAGCGACGAAGTGGGCTTGCCGATCACCGCCGAGCACCTGGACACCGGATTCGACGAGGTGCCCGGCTGGGACTCGGTGCACCTCCTCACCCTGGTGATGGCGCTCGAGCGCAGCACCGGCAGGCCGGTCTCCATGCCCGACCTGCTCGAAGCGCCGACCCTGGGCGATGTCTACCGCCTGGCGGTCAGTCCGTGACCGGTCGGCAGGTGGTCAGACAACGACGACAGACGCTGTACTTCCTCGAACAGATCCGCTCGTTCTCCCCGGTCTTCCTCGACACCGAAGTCGACATGGACGAGGTGCTGCGCCACCGGGAGTCGGCGCGCGGACAGGGACTGCGCTACTCGCTGGTGAGCTACGTGCTCCACGCCGGCGCCCGGGTCCTGGCCGCACATCCCCAGGCGAACGCCGCGATCAAGGGCCGCAGACTTCCCCGGATCGCTCACTACTCCGAGGTCAACGCCAAACTGGCGCTGGACCGGACCCTCGACGGACAGCGGGCCGTACTCTCCGCCGTCCTCCCCGACCTCGCCAAGGCCGACCTGGCGCAGATCCAGGAACAGGTCTCGTACTATCGCGACGGCGATCCCGAACGGATGGCCGAATTCGCCGGGGTCCGCAAGCTCCAGGGCCTGCCGACACCTGTCGGCCGGGTCGTCTTCCGGCGCTTCGTGCAGCCCCTCGCCCGACGCGCCGAGGTCTTCGGCACCTTCGCGGTGACCTCGCTGGGACACCGGGCGGTGGACAGCTTCCACTCCGTCGGCGGGACCACGATCACACTCGGTGTCGGACGGATCCTCACCCGGCCCGTGGCACGGGACGGCGAGGTGACCACCGCCCCGGTCATGCGGCTCAGCCTCTCCTTCGACCACCGAGTGATCGACGGCGGTGAAGCGGCCGACATCCTCACCGAGATCAAGGACGCGTTGGAGGGGTGGGGCGGTCAGTCATGAACGACGTCGCGGAACTGAAACAGTTCATCGTCGTGCACGCCAAGGCCCAGGGCCTGAGCGCCGCAGACTACCAACCGGTCCTGGACCGGATCGGCAGCGACACGGACGGCGCACCCGAGTCCTGGGCGGCCGTCTGGCGCGCGGCCGGCGAGACCCTGGAAGAGGGCGGAGACCTTCTGGAGGCCAATCGCCGCTACGTGATGGCCCGCTTCCCCTACGTGGACGGACCGGGCCGGGCCGGCGCCCAGGAGAGCTACCTCAGTGCCTTCGAACGGTGGAGCAAGACCCAGCACGACATCGAATCGCTGGAGATCAGCTTCGGTGGCGGCAAGGTCCGCTGCTGGGCCACCGGACTGAACGCCGGCGTCCCGCGCCCGCTGGTGCTCATCATGGGCGGCATCATCAGCGTCAAGGAGCAGTGGGCTCCGACGCTCAGGCTGGCCAACCGGCTCGGACTGGCGGCAGTGGTCTCGGAAATGCCCGGCGTCGGTGAGAACACGATGCGGTACGACACGGACAGCTGGCGCATGATCACAGCCATACTGGACGCGGTCGCCGACCGCGCCGACGCCGCCAACACCACCGCGCTGGCGCTGAGCTTCAGCGGACACCTCGCGCTGCGCTGTGCGCTCTCGGACCGTCGCATCCGCGGAGTCATCACCGCGGGCGCACCGGTCGGCGCATTCTTCACCGACGGCGAGTGGCTGCGACACGTCCCCCGGGTCACGGTGGACACGCTGGCCCACCTGGCACACACCCCCAGCGAGGAACTGGGCGGTTTTCTGCCGGGCCTGGCACTCATCGAGGACCAACTCAAGGCTCTGGACATCCCGGTGTACTACCTGGCCAGCCGACGGGACGAGGTGATCCCGCCCGAGGACTTGGCCATGGTGCGCAGGAATGTCCGAGACCTGCACGTCATGGACAACGACGACGTGCACGGATCCCCCCGCCACGCTCTGGAGAGCCGGCTGTGGATCGTGCAGTCCCTCATGCGCCTGACGGGCCATCAGGGAATCAAACCGGCGCTGCTCGGCGTACCTCTGCGGCTGCTGCGCCTCCGCTCAAGCCTCGTACACAACCGATAGGTAGGCAAGCTCGACCATGGGTGAATTCCAGGCGCACACGTCGATACCGGCCGAAGCGATCGCCATCGTCGGAATGTCCTGCCGTCTGCCGCACGCGGAGAACCCCGCCCAGCTGTGGCACCTGCTGCGGGACGGCCGCAGCGCGATCGGCGAGCCTCCGGCAGGCCGTCCTGAACTGCCCTCCCGGCCGGGAGGCTATCTGGAGGACGTCAGCGGATTCGACGCCGGCTTCTTCGGCATCAGTCCACGTGAGGCCTCGGCGATGGATCCCCAGCAGCGCCTGATGCTCGAACTCGCCTGGGAAGCACTGGAGGACGCCAGGATCCTTCCGGCCGACCTCGCCGACAGCCGGACCGGGGTCTTCGTCGGCGTCATCGCCGACGACTACGCCGCCCTCACCCATCAGCACGGGATCGAGGGCATCACCCGTCACACGCTGACCGGTCTGAACCGTGGCGTCATCGCCAACAGGATCTCCTACACGCTGGGCCTGCACGGACCCAGCGCGGCCGTGGACACCGGCCAGTCCTCCTCACTGGTCGCCGTGCACCTTGCCGCCGAGAGCCTGCGCCGCGGCGAGTCCTCGGTGGCCATCGCCGGCGGCGTCAACCTCAACCTGGTGCCGGACAGCACCATCGGGGCCGAGAGGTTCGGCGGACTGTCCCCGGACGGCCTCAGCTTCACCTTCGACGCGCGGGCGAACGGGTACGTGCGGGGCGAGGGCGGCGCGTTCGTCGTCCTCAAACCGCTGGGCGCGGCCATAGCAGACGGAGACCCGGTCTACTGCGTGCTGCACGGCAGCGCGATGAACAACGACGGCGCGACCGAAGGGCTGACGGTGCCGAGCCCGGCCGGCCAGCGCGACGTCCTGAGACAGGCTTATCAGCGCGCCGAGGTCTCCGCCGACCAGGTCCAGTACGTCGAACTGCACGGCACGGGAACCAAGCTCGGCGACCCGATCGAGGGCTCCGCCCTCGGCGCGGTACTCGGGGAAGGCCGCGCGGACGGCACCGAACTGCGCGTCGGATCGGTGAAGACCAACGTCGGTCATTTGGAGGGCGCCGCCGGCATCGTCGGCCTGCTCAAGGCCGCGCTCTGCATCCGCAACCGCGAGCTCGTGCCGAGCCTGAACTTCGAGACCCCCAACCCGGACATCCCGCTCGACGAGCTGGGACTCTCCGTCCAGCTGAGCCGTGAGCCGTGGCCGCGCCCGGACCAGCCGCTCTACGCAGGTGTGAGTTCTTTCGGCATGGGCGGCACCAACTGCCACGTCGTACTGTCGGACTGGAGTGGAACCGAGCCGGTCGCGGAGTCCGCTGCGGTCGCCGAGCCCGTTCCGGGTCCGGTGCCGTGGGTGGTGTCGGGCAAGACCGGGGTTGCTCTGTCCGAGCAGGCGGGCCGGTTGGTGTCGTTCCTGGAGGAGCGGCCGGAGTGGGACGTCGCGGCGGTGGGCCGTTCTCTCGCGGTGTCGCGTGCTCGTTTCGACCATCGTGCGGTGGTGGTGGGGGAGTCCGGTGAGGAGCTGCTGGGCGGTCTGCGGGCGTTGGCGTCGGGTGGTCCTGCGGTTGGTGTGGTGTCCGGTCGAGTGGCGCGGGGTGGTTCGGTCGCGTTTCTGTTTTCGGGTCAGGGTAGTCAGCGTGTGGGGATGGGCCGTGGGTTGTATGCGGCGGAGCCGGTGTTCGCGGCGGTGTTCGACGAGGTTGTCGGGGCGTTGGACGTTCATTTGGACCGTTCGCTGGCTGGGGTGATCGAGGGTGAGCCGGAGTTGCTGGGGCGGACGGTGTTCACTCAGCCGGCGTTGTTCGCGATCGAGGTGGCTCTGTTCCGTCTTCTGGCTCATTACGGGGTGGAGCCGGATTATCTGGTCGGTCATTCCGTCGGTGAGCTGGCTGCGGCTCATGTCGCGGGTGTGTTGTCTCTTGAGGATGCGGCGCGGTTGGTGTGTGCGCGGGCGCGTCTGATGGAGGGGGTCGCGGAGGGTGGGGCGATGGTTGCCCTGAACGCGGGTGAGGCGCGTGTGCTGGGTTGGCTCGGTGGTCGTCCGGGTGTGGGCGTGGCGGGGTTCAACAGTCCTGGGAGCACGGTGGTTTCGGGTGATGAGGCCGCGGTGTTGGAGGTGTTGGAGGTTGCCAGGGCGGAGGGTGTGAAGGCGACCCGGTTGAGGGTGAGTCATGCTTTTCACTCCGCGCATTTGGATGTCGTGCTCGATGAGCTGACGGAGGTCGCCCGGGGTCTGACTCATGCGGTTCCCCGGATTCCGGTGGTTTCGAACGTGACGGGGGAGCTGGTCGAGGAGTTCACCGCTGAGTACTGGGCTGTTCAGGCTCGTTCGGCGGTTCGTTTCGCTCAGGGTGTCGGGACGCTCGCGGGTTTGGGTGTGACGGCGTTCGTGGAGCTGGGTCCGGACGGGACTCTGGCCGCTCTGGCCGGTGAGTGCCTGGCCGAGGCCGAGGGCACCGTGGTGGTTCCGTTGCTGCGCAAGGACCGTGACGAGAAGCGTTCGTTCCTCGCGGCCCTGGGCTCCGTGCACGCGCACGGTGTGGATGTGGACTGGCAGCGGTTCCTGCCGGGCTCCGCTCTGGCGGAACTCCCCACCTACGCATTCCAACGGCAGCCCTACTGGCTGGAAGGTCCGGCGATCGAGCCGGCACGGGCCCGGCCCGCCGCTGTGCCGCGCAACGAGCCGAAGCGGCCCGCCCCGCGAGGCGACGAACTCGAACTGGTCCGTGCGCACGTGGCGGCCGTGCTCGGCCACGGTTCTGCCCGCGACGTGGAGATCGACACGACCTTCAAGGACCTGGGGTTCGACTCCCTCTCGTCGGTCGAGCTCCGCAACGCGCTGAACGCGGCCACCGGGCTCGCACTGCCCGCCGGCCTCCTCTTCAACTACCCGACCCCCTCCACCCTCGCCCAGCACCTCGGTGACCAGCTCCTCGGCTTGGACCAGGACGACGACACGTTCGAGGCGGTCGCTCTCGACGAGCCGATCGCCATCGTGGGCATGGCCTGCCGGCTCCCGGGCGGCATCGCCTCGCCCGAGGACCTGTGGCGCTTGGTCAGCAGCGGCGTCGACGCCATCGACGGATTCCCGACCAACCGGGGCTGGGACCTCGACGCGCTGTTCGACCCCGACCCGGACCGCGCCGGCACGTCCTCGGTCGCCAAGGGCGGCTTCCTGCACGACGCCGACACGTTCGACGCCCAGTTCTTCGGCATCAGCCCCCGCGAAGCGGCGGCGATGGAGCCCCAGCAGCGGCTGCTGCTGGAGACGGCCTGGGAGGCCTTCGAGCGGGCGGGCATCGACCCCGCCGCCCTGCGCGGCACCCGTACCGGTGTGTACGTGGGCGCTGTGGCGCAGGAGTACGGCCCGCGGCTGCACGAGCCGTCCGGCGGATACGACGGCTACTTGCTGACGGGCAACACCGCCAGCGTGGCCTCGGGCCGGCTGGCCTACACCTTCGGTCTTGAGGGTCCGGCGGTCACCGTCGACACGGCCTGCTCGTCCTCGCTCGTCGCGCTGCACCTCGCCGCTCAGTCGTTGCGCCAGGGCGAGTCCTCCGTGACGATCGCCGGCGGTGTGTCCGTGATGGCGACGCCCGGCATGTTCGTGGAGTTCAGCCGGCAGCGCGGGCTGTCGCCGGACGGGCGTTGCAAGGCGTTCTCGGCGGCGGCGGACGGCACGGGCTGGGCCGAGGGCGTGGGTCTGCTGGTGCTGGAGCGGCTGTCGGACGCGCGGCGCAACGGGCACGAGGTGCTCGCGGTGATCCGTGGGTCGGCGGTCAACCAGGACGGCGCGAGCAACGGCCTGACCGCGCCGAACGGGCCTTCCCAGGAGCGGGTCATCCGGTCCGCGCTGGCCAACGCGCGCCTGTCCGCGTCCGAGGTGGACGTGGTGGAGGCGCACGGCACGGGCACCAGACTGGGCGACCCGATCGAGGCGCAGGCTCTGATCGCCACGTACGGCCAGGACCGTGAAGAGCCGCTTCGGCTTGGCTCGCTGAAGTCGAACATCGGTCACACGCAGGCCGCGGCGGGTGTCGCGGGTGTGATCAAGATGGTCATGGCCATGCGCAACGGGGTTCTTCCCGCGACGCTGCACGTGGACGAGCCGACGTCCGAGGTGGACTGGTCGGCGGGTGCGGTGGAGCTTTTGACGCGGGCCGAGGAGTGGCCGGTGCTCGACCGCCCGCGCAGGGCGGGGATCTCGTCCTTCGGTATCAGCGGGACCAACGCGCATCTCATCGTCGAGCAGGTCCGGGAAGCCGAAGCTCCGGTGGAGGAGCTGCCGGTTCCGGGTCCGGTGCCGTGGGTGGTGTCGGGCAAGACCGGGGTTGCTCTGTCGGAGCAGGCGGGGCGGTTGGTGTCGTTCCTGGGGGAGCGGCCGGAGTGGGACGTCGCGGCGGTGGGCCGTTCTCTCGCGGTGTCGCGTGCTCGTTTCGACCATCGTGCGGTGGTGGTGGGGGAGTCTCGTGAGGAGCTCCTCGACGGTCTGCGGGCGCTGGTCCCGGGGGAGGCCGCGCGGGGTGGTTCGGTCGCGTTTCTGTTTTCGGGTCAGGGTAGTCAGCGTGTGGGGATGGGCCGTGGGTTGTATGCGGCGGAGCCGGTGTTCGCGGCGGTGTTCGACGAGGTTGTCGGGGCGTTGGACGTTCATTTGGACCGTTCGCTGGCTGGGGTGATCGAGGGTGAGCCGGAGTTGCTGGGGCGGACGGTGTTCACTCAGCCGGCGTTGTTCGCGATCGAGGTGGCTCTGTTCCGTCTTCTGGCTCATTACGGGGTGGAGCCGGATTATCTGGTCGGTCATTCCGTCGGTGAGCTGGCTGCGGCTCATGTCGCGGGTGTGTTGTCTCTTGAGGATGCGGCGCGGTTGGTGTGTGCGCGGGCGCGTCTGATGGAGGGGGTCGCGGAGGGTGGGGCGATGGTTGCCCTGAACGCGGGTGAGGCGCGTGTGCTGGGTTGGCTCGGTGGTCGTCCGGGTGTGGGCGTGGCGGGGTTCAACAGTCCTGGGAGCACGGTGGTTTCGGGTGATGAGGCCGCGGTGCTGGAGGTGTTGGAGGTTGCCAGGGCGGAGGGTGTGAAGGCGACCCGGTTGAGGGTGAGTCATGCTTTTCACTCCGCGCATTTGGATGTCGTGCTCGATGAGCTGACGGAGGTCGCCCGGGGTCTGACTCATGCGGTTCCCCGGATTCCGGTGGTTTCGAACGTGACGGGGGAGCTGGTCGAGGAGTTCACCGCTGAGTACTGGGCTGTTCAGGCTCGTTCGGCGGTTCGTTTCGCTCAGGGTGTCGGGACGCTCGCGGGTTTGGGTGTGACGGCGTTCGTGGAGCTGGGTCCGGACGGGACTCTGGCCGCTCTGGCCGGTGAGTGCCTGGCCGAGGCCGAGGGCACCGTGGTGGTTCCGTTGCTGCGCAAGGACCGTGACGAGAAGCGTTCGTTCCTCGCGGCCCTGGGCTCCGTGCACGCGCACGGTGTGGATGTGGACTGGCAGCGGTTCCTGCCGGGCTCCGCTCTGGCGGAACTCCCCACCTACGCCTTCCAGCGTGAGCGTTTCTGGTTGGACGCGCCGCGTTCGGGTGATGCGGCGGGTCTGGGTCTGACGGCTGTGGACCATCCGTTGCTGGCCGCGGTGATCACGGAGCCCGAAGGGGACGCGGTGCAGTTCTCCGCGTCGGTGTCGCTGTCCACGCATTCGTGGCTGGCCGACCACGCGATCGGTGGGACGGTCCTCGTTCCCGGGACCGTGTTCCTCGAACTCGCGGGCCACGCGGCCGATCAGCTCGGCTACGCCACCGTCGAGGAACTCACCCTCCAAGCACCCCTGGCCCTCTCGGAGAAGACGGGCGCTCAGCTGCGGCTGACGGTCGACCAGGCCGATGCGCGCGGCGACCGGCAGTTCACGGTGTACTCGCGGACCGGCGACGAGCAGTGGACCGCCCACGCGGCCGGCGTGCTCACGTCCTCCGTCCCCTCGCCCGGCGTGTCCCTGGACCAGTGGCCCCCGGCCGATGGCACACCCATCCCGCTGGACGGCGTCTACGACCGCCTCGACGAGCTGGGTTACGGCTACGGCCCGGCCTTCCGCGGCCTGCGCGCCGCCTGGCGCGCCGGTGACGAACTCTTCGCCGAAGTCTCCCTGCCCGACCAGTTGCACAACGAAGCCGCCCGCTTCGGTGTGCACCCCGCCCTCCTCGACGCGG
This sequence comes from Streptomyces sp. NBC_00247, assembly GCF_036188265.1. Taxonomy (NCBI): domain Bacteria; kingdom Bacillati; phylum Actinomycetota; class Actinomycetes; order Kitasatosporales; family Streptomycetaceae; genus Streptomyces; species Streptomyces sp. NBC_00247. Next base: position 6,384,603 of record NZ_CP108093.1, read on the forward strand.
TTCTGCACCCGCTCGTACTGGAGGCCGCGGCCGCGGCGCAGGACGACAGCGTGATCCGTCTGCCGTTCTCGTTCTCGGGCTTCGCGCTGCACGCGGTCGGTGCCACGGTGCTGCGCGTCCGCTGGACCCGCACCGGCCAGGACACGGCGCGTCTTGCCCTCGCCGACGGGTCCGGCGCCCCGGTGGCGGCGATCGAGGCGGTCGCGCTGCGGCCGATCGCCCGCGATCAGCTCGTCGTGGCCGGCCCGGCTGTGGAGTCCCTGTACCGAGTGGCCTGGGAGGCCGTCCCGACGGCCGGACCGGTAGCCGACCAGCGGTGGGTCCGGCTGGGCGAGGCGCCCCATGCCGACCTCGCCGCGCTCAGCGCCGCGATCGACGCCGGCTTCGACGTACCGGAGTTCGTGGTGATCGGCGAGCAGGAGCTCGTCGCCGGCGCCACCGGTGATCTGCTCGCCCGGACCCATGCCACGGCGGCGCGCGGGCTGGAGGCAGTGCAGGAATGGCTGGCCGCCCCGCAGTTCGCGGAGAGCCGTCTCGTCGTCGTCGTGCCGGACGGCGCGCTGCACACGGCCCCGCTCGCGGGGCTGATCCGTACCGCGCAGACCGAGCAGCGGGACCGACTGGTCCTCGCCGCCCTCGATGAGGGTGGTCTGGAGCTGCTGCCTGCGGTGCTGGCTTCGGGCGAGCCCGAGGTGGCGGTGCGTGGTGGTGGGTTGTTCGTGCCGCGTCTGGCGCGTGCCGCGGGTGCTGCGGCGGATGTGGTGGAGGGCCTGGATCCGGAGGGTACGGTCCTGGTGACCGGTGCTCTGGGTACGTTGGGCCGTCTGGTCGCGCGTCGGCTGGTGACGCATCACGGTGCGCGGCATCTGCTGTTGGTGTCTCGTCGTGGTGGTGAGACTCCGGGTGCTGAGGAGTTCGTGGCGGAGCTCGCGGAGTTGGGTGCGCGGGCTTCGGTCGCGGCGTGCGACGTGTCGGACTTCGACGCGTTGGCGGGTCTGCTGGACGAGGTGGCGGTCGAGCGTCCGTTGACGGCCGTGGTGCACACGGCGGGTGTTCTGGATGATGCGACGGTCGCGTCGTTGTCGGCGGGGCATCTGGAGCGGGTGATGCGGCCGAAGGTCGACGCGGCCTGGAACCTCCACCGCCTCACCGAGTCCCTCGGCCTTGCCTCGTTCGTCATGTTCTCGTCCATCGCGGGTCTCATGGGCAACGCCGGCCAGGCGAACTACGCAGCCGCGAACACCTTCCTCGACGCCCTCGCGCAGCACCGCCGCGCCCAGGGCCTGCCCGCCACCTCCCTCGCGTGGAGTCTGTGGGACAGCGCCGACGGCATGGCTGGAACCCTCGCCGACGCCGACGTGGCGCGGTGGAAGCGGAGCGGAATCGTCCCCCTGACGCCCGAACTGGGTCTCGAACTGTTCGATGTGGCCCTCGCCTCGGCGGAGCCGCTGCTGGTCCCCGCCGAACTCGACCGGGGCGCACTGCGGACCCGCGCCGAGGAGAACGCACTCCCCGAGCTGTTCACCGGCCTGGTCCGCGTCCGCCGCCGGCAGGCGGCCGGTGCCGCCCGCGGCGCCGACTCGTCGTGGGTCCAGCGGCTGCTCCTGCTGGGCGCGCAAGAGCGGGCGCAGGCCGTGCTCCAGACCGTGCTGGAGACCGTGGGGCTGGTCCTCGGGCACGGCGCGAACGCCGACATCGACCCGACAAGACCCTTCAAGGACACCGGCTTCGACTCCCTCACCGGTGTCGAACTGCGCAACCGTCTCAACTTGGTGACCGGGCTGCGCCTTCCCACCACCCTCGTCTTCGACCACCCGTCGCCCCGGGCCGTGGCGGACTTCCTGCTGCACCGGCTCGACGCGACCGCGACGGCCGTCGTCCCGTCGGTCGTCGCCCACGCGCCGGGACTGGACGAGCCGATCGCGGTGGTCGGCATGGGCTGCCGTTATCCCGGTGGGGTCGCCTCGCCGGAGGATCTGTGGCAGTTGGTGGCGGAGGGGCGGGACGCGATCGGGGAGTTCCCGGGCGACCGTGGGTGGGACGTGGAGGGTCTCTTCGATCCGGACCCGGAGAAGATCGGCAAGTCGTACACGCGTAGGGGCGGATTCCTCTACGACGCGGCCGAGTTCGACGCGGAGTTCTTCGGTCTGAGTCCGCGGGAGGCCACGGCGACGGACCCGCAGCAGCGTGTGTTGCTGGAGGTCGCGTGGGAGGCGTTGGAGCGGGCGGGTATCGATCCGGCTTCGCTGCGCGGCTCTTCGACGGGTGTGTACGCGGGTGTGATGTACAACGACTACGGGCTGCGGTTGGGGAGTGCTCCGGAGGGTTATGAGGGGCATTTGCTGACGGGCACGATCGCAAGTGTCCTGTCGGGCCGGGTGGCGTACACCTTCGGTCTTGAGGGTCCGGCGGTGACGTTGGACACGGCGTGTTCCTCGTCGTTGGTGGCGGTGCACCTGGCGGCCCAGGCGCTGCGTCAGGGTGAGTGCTCGATGGCGTTGGCCGGGGGTGTCACGGTGATGTCGACGCCGAACACGTTCGTGGAGTTCTCGCGTCAGCGGGGTCTGTCCCCGGACGGGACGTGCAAGTCGTTCGCGGCTTCCGCGGACGGTACGGGCTGGAGCGAGGGCGCCGGCGTGCTGGTGCTGGAGCGTCTGTCGGACGCGCGGCGTCTCGGCCACGACGTCCTCGGTGTGATCCGCGGCTCCGCCGTGAACCAGGACGGTGCGAGCAACGGCCTCACCGCCCCCAACGGGCCCTCCCAGGAACGCGTCATCCGCCAGGCCCTCGCCAACGCCCGCCTTGCTCCGCACGAGGTGGACGCTGTCGAGGCACACGGCACCGGCACCCGGCTCGGTGACCCGATCGAGGCCAACGCGCTGCTGGCCACCTACGGCCAGGACCGCGACGAGCCGCTGCGTCTGGGCTCGATCAAGTCGAACATTGGTCACACGCAGGCCGCGGCGGGTGTCGCGGGGATCATCAAGATGCTGATGGCGATGCGTAAGGGGGAGCTTGCGGCGACTCTGCACGTGGACGAGCCGACTCCGCACGTCGACTGGTCGACGGGCGCTGTGGAGCTGGTCACCGAGCGCCGGGCCTGGCCGGAGGTGACGCGTCCGCGTCGTGCGGCGGTTTCCTCGTTCGGTATCAGTGGCACCAACGCCCACGTGGTCCTGGAACAGGGCCCGGCGGCAGCCCGGTCCGACGAGCCGGTGGTCGACGGGCTTCCGCTGGTGGTCTCCGCGAAGAGCGAGGCGGCCCTGGCCGCGCGTGCGGGGCAGGTGCGTGAGCTGCTGGCTTCGGAGGCCGTCGACCCGGCGCGGGTGGCTTCGGCCCTCGCGACCAGGGTTCCGCACCTCGCTTTCCGTGCGGCGGTTTCGGGTGCCGGCCGGGAGGAGGTCCTGGCGGGTCTGGAGGCGCTGGCCTCGGGCGGATCGGCCGCGAATCTGGTCCAGGGGGCGGTCTCCGGTTCGGGGAAGACGGTGTTCGTGTTCCCGGGGCAGGGTTCGCAGTGGCAGGGCATGGCGCTGGAGCTCTTCGATTCCTCCGCGGTGTTCGCGGATCGGCTGGTGGAGTGTGAGCGGGCGTTGGCGCCGTTCACGCACTGGTCGCTCATGGACGTCCTGCGTGGTGTCGAGGGGGCGCCCGGGTTCGACCGGGTGGACGTCGTGCAGCCGGCGCTGTGGGCGGTGATGGTGTCGCTGGCCGCGCTCTGGCGGTCGGTGGGTATCGAGCCGGACGCCGTGATCGGTCACTCGCAGGGCGAGATCGCGGCTGCGGCCGTGTCCGGGGCGCTGTCCCTGGACGACGCGGCGAAGGTCGTGGCGCTGCGCAGCCGGGCGATCGTGAAGCTTGCGGGTACGGGCGGGATGGTCTCGGTGGCCCTGCCGGCCGGGGAAGTCCGTGACCTCATCACCCGCTGGGACGGCGCCATCGACATCGCCGCACACAACGGCCCGCGTTCCGTCGTGGTCGCCGGCGAGGTGACCGCTCTGGAGGAGATGGTCGCCTACTGCAAGGCGAACAAGATGCGTGCCAAGCGCATCCCCGTCGACTACGCCTCCCACTCCGCGCGCGTGGAAAGCCTGCGGGACGAGCTCTTGGACGCCCTTTCCTCGCTCACCCCGCGCGCGGTCAAGGTGCCCTTCCTGTCCACCGTCACCGGGCAGCCGCTGGACGGCACCGAGCTCGACGGCTCCTACTGGTTTCGCAACCTCCGCCAGACCGTCCAGCTTCAAGAGGCCGTGGGGACCCTGCTCGAGCAGGGTCACCGCGTCTTCATCGAGGCCAGTGCCCACCCCGTGCTGACCATCGCCTTGCAGGAGACCATCGACGACGGCTCGTACGACAGCGCCGTCACCGTGCCTTCGCTCCACCGTGGCGAGGGCGGACTCGACGACTTCCTGGCCTCCGCGGCGCAGGCCCACGTCTCGGGCGCTCCCCTCGACTGGGCCGCCGTGTCCGTCGGACCCGGCGCGGTCGTCGACCTGCCGACCTATCCCTTCCAGCGGCGGCGGTACTGGCTGGAGGGAACGGCGCTCGCCGGGGACGCGGGCGGGCTCGGCATGGCTGCCGAGCGGCACCCGCTCATCGGGGCCGCGCTCTGGATGGCCGACGAGGACAAGCTGGTCCTCAGCGGCCGGATCGCCCTGAACGCACAGCCCTGGCTGGCCGACCACGCCGTGGCCGGCACCGTATTGCTCCCCGGCACCGCCTTCGTGGACCTCGCCATCCGCGCGGGTGACCACACCGGCCTCGACCAACTCGACGAGCTGACCCTGCAGGCTCCGCTGGTGCTGGCAGGCCGGGCCGGAGTACAGCTCCAGGTCGTGGTCGACGCTCCGGACGAGGAGGGCCGGCGTGCGCTGGCGGTCCACTCCCGCCCGGAGCCCGGGTCCGACGACGCCCCCGTCCACCAGTGGACCCTGCACGCCACCGGTGTGCTCGGGCACGCGGAAGGGCCTGCGACCCCACCGGCCGATACTGACTGGCCCCCGGCCGGCGCCGAGCCGGTCGACCTGACGGCGGCGTACGACACGCTCGCCGAGCGGGGCTTCCAGTACGGACCCACCTTCCGGGGCCTGCGGGCGCTGTGGCGCGCCGGACAGGAGATGTTCGCCGAGGTCGCCCTCCCGAAGGACGTCCCGCTGGGCGAGTTCGGGATCCATCCGGCGCTCCTCGACGCCGCCCTGCACCCGCTGGCGCTCGCGGAGGACGGTCGCCTGGTGCTGCCGTTCGCCTGGACCGGAGTGCGCCTGCACGCGGTGGACGCCAGCGTGCTGCGGGTACGGATCACCCCCGAAGGCCCGGGCACCGCCCTGTCCCTCGCCGACGCGAGCGGTGCTCCGATCGCCTCGGTGCAAACGCTCAGCCTGCGGGCCGTCGACCCCGCGCAGCTGGCCGGCCCGGTCACCCCCCGCCCGCCGCTGCTACAGGTCGAGTGGACGACCGCCCCGCAGGCCGGTCCGGTCCAGGACTGGGCCGTCCTCGACGCGGCCGGCCACGGTCTGCCCGCCCCTCTGGGCAGCTACTCGGATCTCGCCGGCATCGTCGGAACCCCGCCGCTCGTCGTGGTCCCCTTCCCCGGCGAGGACGGTCCCGGCGCCGTGGCACACCGTGCTCTGCGACTGGCCCAGGCATGGCTCACCGAGGAGCGGTTCGCCGACTCGCGTCTGGTCTTCGTGACCCGTGACGCGACCACCGCCCGCACGGAGGCCGGCCTCGGCTCGGCTCCCGTCTGGGGGCTCGTGCGTACCGCCATGGCCGAGAACCCCGACCGGTTCGGCCTGCTGGACCTGGCGGACTGGGACCTCTCCGAGGCCGACCTCGGCCGCGCGCTGGCCGTACCGGAAGCACAGGTGAGCCTGCGGGAAGGGGAGTTGTTCGTACCGCGGCTGATCAAGGCACCCACGACGGGCGACGCCGTGTCCGCCCTGAACCCCGAGGGCACCGTGCTCATCACGGGCGCCACCGGCACCCTGGGTCAGCTGTTCGCCCGCCACCTCGTCGCCGAACACGGCGTACGGCACCTGCTGCTGGCGAGCCGCCGCGGCCGGGACGCCGCTGGCATGCTGGAGCTGGAGGCCGAACTCGCCGCGCACGGGGCCGATGCGGCCATGGTCGTCTGTGACACGGCCGATCGCTCCGCGGTCGCCGCGATGCTGGAGGCGATCCCGGCGGAGCGCCCGCTCACCGCGGTGCTGCACACCGCCGGCGTTCTCGACGACGGCACGCTTCAGGCCCTCACGGCCGAGCAGCTGGACACCGTACTGCGTCCCAAGGTCGATGCCGCCCGGCACCTGCACGAGCTCACGGCGGACCTGGAACTGGACGCGTTCGTACTGTTCTCCTCGCTGGCCGGTACGGTCGGCGCCGCAGGACAGGCCAACTACGCGGCGGCCAACACCTATCTGGACGCGCTCGCGGTTCACCGCCAGGCCACGGGCCTGCCGGGCACCTCCCTCGCCTGGGGCCTGTGGGCCGAGGGCAGCGGCATGACCGGTCACCTGAACGACGCCGACCTCGCCCGCATGTCCCGGAGCGGTATCGCCCCCATCGGCAGCGAACAGGGGCTGGCGTTGTTTGACGCGGCCCTCGCGACCCGTCGGCCGGCGCTCGTCCCGGCGCTGCTCGACTACACCGGACTGCGCGCGCAGAGCGAGGACGGCGTGCTGCCCGAGCTGTTCCACGGCCTGGTGCGCCCGGCGCGGCGCGCCGCCGTCGGCGAGCATGCGGGTGGCAACTCGCTCCAGGAACGCCTGGGGGCCCTGACACCACAGGACCAGGAGCGTGCACTGCTCGAACTGGTCCGTGGCGTGGTGGCCTCCGTGCTGGGGCACACCGACGCCGACCAGGTCGCGCCCGACCGTGCCTTCAGCGAGCTGGGCTTCGACTCGCTCAAAGCGGTGGAACTGCGCAACCGGCTGAACGCGGCAGCAGGCCTGAAACTGCCCGCGACGCTGGTCTTCGACTACCCGAACACGGTCGATCTGGCCGGCTACCTGCGGACCGAACTGCTCGGTTCCGCCGCCGCGGCGGTCGCCGCCGAACCGGTCGTCGGTGCCTCGGACGAGCCGATCGCGATCGTGGCGATGGCCTGCCGTTACCCGGGCGAGGTCGGCTCCCCGGAGGAGCTGTGGTCACTGCTGTCCGACGAGCGAGACGCCATCGGCCCGTTCCCGAACGACCGCGGCTGGGACCTGGACGGTCTGTACGACGCGGACCCCGACCACGTCGGCACCTCCTACACGCGGCACGGCGGATTCCTCTACGGAGCACCGCAGTTCGACCCCGATCTCTTCGGGGTGAGCGCCAGAGAGGCTACCGCCATCGACCCGCAGCAGCGCCTGCTGCTGGAGATCTGCTGGGAGGCCTTCGAGCGGGCGGGCATGGACCCGACCTCGCTCAAGGGCAGCCAGACCGGTGTGTTCGCCGGTGTCATGGCGAACGACTACGCGGCACGCCTCAAGAACGCCCCGGAGACCCTGGAGGGCTACCTGTCGGTCGGCAGCACGGTCAGTGCCGCCTCCGGCCGGGTCGCCTACACCTTCGGCCTGCAGGGCCCGGCGATCACCGTCGACACCGCGTGCTCCTCCTCGCTCGTCTCGATCCACCTGGCGGCGCAGGCGCTGCGCAATGGCGAGTGCGGGCTGGCCCTGGCCGGCGGTGTGACGGTACTCGCCGCACCGACCCTGTTCGTCGAGTTCAGCCGGCAGCGCGGACTGGCGCCGGACGGCCGGTGCAAGCCCTTCGCCGGGCAGGCGGACGGGGCGGCCTGGGCCGAGGGCGCCGGAATCCTCTTGCTGGAGCGGCTCTCCGACGCACAGCGCAACGGCCACCGGATCCTGGGCGTGATCCGCGGAACCGCCGTCAACCAGGACGGTGCGAGCAACGGCCTGACCGCCCCCAACGGTCCGTCCCAGGAGCGGGTGATCCGCCAGGCCCTGACCAACGCGGGTCTGACCACCGCGGACGTGGACGCGCTGGAGGCCCACGGCACCGGCACCACGCTCGGCGATCCGATCGAGGCCCAGGCGGTTCTCGCCACCTACGGTCAGGAGCGTTTGTCGCCCCTTCTCATGGGTTCGCTGAAGTCCAACATCGGGCACTCCCAGGCCGCCGCCGGTGTGGCCGGCGTCATCAAGATGGTCATGGCGATGCAGCACGGGGTGCTTCCCAAGAGTCTTCACATCGACGAGCCCAGCACCCACGTGGACTGGTCCGCAGGCCAGGTGGAACTGCTCACCGAGTCGGTGCCATGGCCCGAGGCCGAGCGGCCGCGCCGGGCGGGAGTGTCCTCTTTCGGCATCAGTGGTACCAACGCCCACGTCATCGTGGAGCAGCCGCCGTCCGAGGGCGCGCTCCCGGCGGCCGAGCCGATACCGGTCGTGCCGTTGGTGCTGTCCGCGCACAACGACGCGGCCCTGCTGGCGCAGGCCGACCAGGTGGGCGCGATCCTTGCCGACACCGGGCAGCCGGACCTGGCCTCGACGGGCCGGGCCCTGGCCGTCGGGCGCGCCGGACTGCCGCACCGCGCCGTGGTGGTGGCCTCCACCACCACGGAGGCGGTCGACGGGCTCGCGGCACTGACCGTGCGGGGCACACCTGTGGACGGCCGCACGGCCTTCCTCTTCACCGGTCAGGGCAGCCAGCGGCTGGGCATGGGCCGGGAGCTGTACACCACATACCCCGCCTACGCCGAGGCACTGGACGCCGTGTGCGAAGAGCTCGACCGGTGGCTGGAGACGCCGTTGATCGAGGTCCTCTTCGGTGAGGACCCCGCGCCGCTCGACCGGACCGGCTACACGCAGGCCGCCCTGTTCGCCACGGAAGTCGCGCTCTACCGGCTCCTCGAAGGCTGGGGAGTGAGGCCGGACTTCCTTGCGGGTCACTCCATCGGCGAACTGGCCGCCGCGCATGTCGCCGGCGTCCTCTCGCTGGCGGACGCGGCGCGGCTCGTCGCCGCCCGCGGCCGGCTGATGCAGGCGCTGCCCGGCGGCGGCGCGATGCTCGCCGTACAGGCCGGGGAACACGAACTGCTTCCGCTGCTCGCCGGACGCGAGGACCTGCTCGGCATCGCCGCGGTCAACGGCCCGGCCTCCGTGGTGCTCTCGGGCGACGCGGAAGCCGTCGACGCCATCGGAGCCGAACTGGCGGCCCAGGGGCGCAAGACCAAGCGGTTGCGTGTCAGCCACGCCTTCCACTCACCGCACATGGACGCGATGCTGGAAGCATTCCAGGCGGTCGCGAAGGGGCTCAGGTTCTCCGCACCCAGAATCCCGATCGTCTCCACCCTGACCGGGCAGCAGGTCGGCGCCGAGGAACTGACCACGCCCGAGTACTGGGTCCGGCACGTGCGCCGGCCCGTGCGCTTCCTGGACGCGGCACGCGCCCTGCACGCCGCAGGCGTACGAACCTTCCTGGAGCTCGGCCCGGACGGCGTACTCAGCGCGATGGCGCAGGACTTCCTCGACGAGGGATCGCTCCTGGTACCGGTGCTGCGTGGCGGGCGCCCCGAAGCGCACACGGCCGTCACGGCCCTGGCCCACGCCCACGTCCGAGGGGTGGCGGTGGACTGGCGCGCACTGTTCGGCGCCGGACCGGCCGCGGACCTGCCGACCTACCCGTTCCAGCGCCGGCGCTACTGGCTCGCGGAGGGGCCCGGCGGCGGTGACGTGACCTCGGCCGGTCTGGACTCCGCACGGCACCCGTTGCTCGGAGCCGCGGTACCGCTCGCCGACTCCGACGGCGTCCTGTTCACCGGCCGGATCTCGGCCCGCAGCCACCCGTGGTTCGCGGACCACACCGTCGCCGGCACCCTGATGGTCCCGGGCACCGCCCTGGTGGAGGTCACCCTGCACGCGGGCGCCGCACTCGGCTGCCGGCGCTTGGAGGAACTCACCCTCCAGGCACCCCTGGTACTTCCCGACGAGGGCGCGCTTCAGCTCCAGATCACCGTCGGCGGCCCCGACGGAGACGGCCGCAGGCCCGTCGCCGTCCACTCGCGCGGGGACCGGGACGGCGACGTCTGGAACCGGCACGCCGTCGGAACCGTCGTCGCAGCCCCCGGCGTCGGCCCCGACCTGGACCCCGACCTCGCATCCTGGCCTCCGGCCGGCGCCGAACCGCAGCCCGTCGAGGACCTCTACGATCGCCTCGCCGGCCAAGGCTACGGCTACGGCCCCGCCTTCCAGGGACTCCAGGCGGCATGGCGGTCGGGCGACGACCTCTACGCCGAGGTACGGCTGCCCGTCGACCCCGCCGGATTCGGCCTGCACCCGGCCCTGTTCGACGCCTCGCTGCACGCGCTGCTCCTGGAGGAGACGGCCGGACTCCGGCTGCCCTTCTCCTTCGGCGGCGTCCAGCTGACCGGTTCCCGGTCCGACGCCCTGCGCGTGAAGCTGTCGGCGGGCCCGGACGGGACCGTCGCCGTCACCATCGCCGACGACACGGGCGCACCGGTCGCCACCGTCGCCTCGCTCGCACTGCGGGCACTGCCGGCGGGCACCGCGCTGAGCCGCCCCGGCGACCAGCACTTGTACGGGGTGGAGCGGGCCCGTGTGGAATGCCCCACCGGGGGCGGGACGACACTCGTGGTCCTCGGCTCGACCGACCTCGGACTCCCCGCGGAGCACTATGCCGGCCTCGCCGAGTTCGTGGCCGCGACGGCGGACGGCGCGGCCGCACCCGACGTGGTCGTACTTCCGGTACGCCAGGCTCCTCCGCAGGAGGCCGGCCAGGTCACGCGGGAGGTGCTCGCCGTACTGCGGGAGTGGCTCGCCGGCGACGCGGCGGCAGGAGCGCGGCTCGCCGTGGTCAGCACCGGAGAACTGGCGCACAGTGCCTTGTCCGGGTTGATGCGGGTCGCCGAGTCGGAACACCCGGGACGCTTCCAGCACGTGATCACGGCCGGCCTGCCGGCCGATCGCGAGCTGCTGGCCGCGGCCATGGCCGACCCCCGACCGCAGCTCGAACTGTACGAGGGACAGGCCTACGTGACCCGGCTCACGAAGGTTCGGCACCCTGACCGGACCCCCGACGCCGGGGCCGCGTTCGACCCGGAGCACACGGTACTGATCACCGGTGGCACGGGCGCACTGGGAGCCCAGGTCGCCCGGCACCTGGTCACGGCGCGCGGCGCCCGCCGCCTGCTGCTCACCAGCCGGCGAGGCGGGGCGCAGGACCTGGCCGCCGAACTGACGGCGCTCGGCGCGGACGTACGGGTCGAGGCATGCGACGCGGCCGACCGCGAAGCGCTGGCCGCACTGCTCGCCACGATCCCGGACGAGCACCCGCTCACCGCGGTCGTGCACGCGGCCGGAGTGGTCGAGGACTCCACGCTGGAGGCCATGAGCCCCGAGAGCCTCTCGCGGGTCCTGCGGCCGAAGGTGGAGGCCGCCTGGAACCTGCACGAGCTGACCGCCGGACTGGAGCTGACGGACTTCGTCCTCTTCTCCTCCGTCGCCGGCTTGGTGGGCAACGCCGGACAGGCCAACTACGCCGCCGGCAACACCTTCCTGGACGCACTGGCCGAACACCGCCGTACCGACGGCCTGCCCGCCGTGTCCCTCGCCTGGGGCATGTGGCAGGACGGCATGGCCAACGACCTCGACCAGGCCGACCGCGCCAGGCTCGCACGCAACGGGATCCTCCCGCTGCCGACCGGCCATGCCCTCGCGGCCCTCGACACGGCCCTGGCCGGAGGCGGGACACCACAAGCCGGCAGCGCGGCCGGCACCCGACCGGTGCTCGTGCCCGTGGCACTCGACCTCGCGGCGCTGCGCAGCCTCGGGGACGCACTGCCCGAGCTGTACCGGGGTCTGGTGCGCACCGAGCGCCAAGCCGTCCGGAGGACCTCCGCTCCCGCGGAGATCCCGCTGGCACAGCGGCTCACGGGGCTGGATGCGGCGGACCAGCAACTGCTCCTGCTCGACTTCGTCAGGGAACAGGTCGGCGTCGTCCTGGCGCACCCGTCCCCGCGGGCGATCGACGTCCAGCGCGGACTGCTGGACCTGGGCTTCGACTCGCTCACCGCCGTCGAACTCCGCAACAGGCTGAACAGCGCCACCGGACTGCGGTTGCCCAGCACGCTCGTCTTCGACCACCCGACCACGCAGGCCGTCGCCACATACCTGCGGGGCGAACTGGTCGGCGAAGCGGCAGACCCGATCCAGGCAGCACTGGACGCACTGGAGGCCGCTCTCTCCGCCGCCGCCCAGTCGGACGGCTCCGGACCGGCAGGAACGTACGCCGCGCGACTGCGCGGCCTGCTGCGGACGGTGGACGGCGCTCCCGACGGCGCCGATATCGGCCTGGCAACCGACGACGAACTCTTCGCAGCACTTGACAACGAACTCGGCAGGTAGACATGGACAACGAGCAGAAACTTCGCGACTACCTCAAGCGGGCAACGGTCGACCTGCGGGAGAGCCGTCAGCGCGTGCAGGACCTGGAGGAGCGCGCACACGAGCCGATCGCGATCGTCGGCATGGCGTGTCGGCTCCCGGGCGGGGTCGCCTCGCCCGAGGACCTGTGGGAGTTGCTGAGCGCCGAGCGCGACGCGGTCGGACCCTTTCCGGAGGGTCGCGGCTGGGACCTGGAGAACCTGTACCACCCCGACCCCGAGCACCTCGGAACCTCGTACACCCGCGAGGGCGGCTTCCTGCACGACGCCGACACGTTCGACGCCCAGTTCTTCGGCATCAGCCCCCGCGAGGCGACGACCATCGACCCCCAGCAGCGGCTGCTGCTGGAGACGGCCTGGGAGGCCTTCGAGCAGGGGGGCATCGACCCCGCCGCACTGCGCGGCAGCCGAACCGGCGTCTTCGCCGGCGTCATGTACGACGATTACGGCTCCCGCATCTCCCACGCGCCGGAGGGTTTCGAGGGCTACTTGCTGACCGGCAGCACCGGCAGCATCGCCTCGGGCCGGCTGGCCTACACCTTCGGTCTTGAGGGTCCGGCGGTCACCGTCGACACGGCCTGCTCGTCCTCGTTGGTGTCGATCCACCTCGCCGCGCAGGCCCTGCGCCAGGAGGAGTGCACCCTCGCGCTGGCCGGCGGCGTCACCGTCATGGCCACGCCGGGAACCTTCGTGGAGTTCAGCCGGCAGCGCGGGCTGTCGCCGGACGGGCGTTGCAAGGCGTTCTCGGCGGCGGCGGACGGCACGGGCTGGGCCGAGGGCGTGGGTCTGCTGGTGCTGGAGCGGCTGTCGGACGCGCGGCGCAACGGGCACGACGTGCTCGCGGTGATCCGTGGGTCCGCGGTCAACCAGGACGGCGCGAGCAGCCAGCTCACCGCGCCCAACGGGCCTTCCCAGGAGCGGGTCATCCGGTCCGCGCTGGCCAACGCGCGCCTGTCCGCGTCCGAGGTGGACGTGGTGGAGGCGCACGGCACGGGCACCAGACTGGGTGACCCGATCGAGGCGCAGGCTCTGATCGCCACGTACGGCCAGGACCGTGAAGAGCCGCTTCGGCTTGGCTCGCTGAAGTCGAACATCGGTCACACGCAGGCCGCGGCGGGTGTCGCGGGTGTGATCAAGATGGTCATGGCCATGCGCAACGGGGTTCTTCCCGCGACGCTGCACGTGGACGAGCCGACGTCCGAGGTGGACTGGTCGGCGGGTGCGGTGGAGCTCCTGACGCGGGCCGAGGAGTGGCCGGTGCTCGACCGCCCGCGCAGGGCGGGGATCTCGTCCTTCGGCATCAGCGGGACCAACGCCCACGTGATCGTGGAGCAGGCCGTCGCGACCCCGGCCGAGACCGAGACCGAGACCGAGCCCGTTTCGGGTCCGGTGCCGTGGGTGGTGTCGGGCAAGACCGGGGTTGCTCTGTCCGAGCAGGCGGGCCGGTTGGTGTCGTTCCTGGGGGAGCGGCCGGAGTGGGACGTCGCGGCGGTGGGCCGTTCTCTCGCGGTGTCGCGTGCTCGTTTCGACCATCGTGCGGTGGTGGTGGGGGAGTCCGGTGAGGAGCTGCTGGGCGGTCTGCGGGCGTTGGCGTCGGGTGGTCCTGCGGTTGGTGTGGTGTCCGGTCGAGTGGCGCGGGGTGGTTCGGTCGCGTTTCTGTTTTCGGGTCAGGGTAGTCAGCGTGTGGGGATGGGCCGTGAGTTGTATGCGGCGGAGCCGGTGTTCGCGGCGGTGTTCGACGAGGTTGTCGGGGCGTTGGACGTTCATTTGGACCGTTCGCTGGCTGGGGTGATCGAGGGTGAGCCGGAGTTGCTGGGGCGGACGGTGTTCACTCAGCCGGCGTTGTTCGCGATCGAGGTGGCTCTGTTCCGTCTTCTGGCTCATTACGGGGTGGAGCCGGATTATCTGGTCGGTCATTCCGTCGGTGAGCTGGCTGCGGCTCATGTCGCGGGTGTGTTGTCTCTTGAGGATGCGGCGCGGTTGGTGTGTGCGCGGGCGCGTCTGATGGAGGGGGTCGCGGAGGGTGGGGCGATGGTTGCCCTGAACGCGGGTGAGGCGCGTGTGCTGGGTTGGCTCGGTGGTCGTCCGGGTGTGGGCGTGGCGGGGTTCAACAGTCCTGGGAGCACGGTGGTTTCGGGTGATGAGGCCGCTGTGCTGGAGGTGTTGGAGGTTGCCAGGGCGGAGGGTGTGAAGGCGACCCGGTTGAGGGTGAGTCATGCTTTCCACTCCGCGCATTTGGATGTCGTGCTCGATGAGCTGACGGAGGTCGCCCGGGGTCTGACTCATGCGGTTCCCCGGATTCCGGTGGTTTCGAACGTGACGGGGGAGCTGGTCGAGGAGTTCACCGCTGAGTACTGGGCTGTTCAGGCTCGTTCGGCGGTTCGTTTCGCTCAGGGTGTCGGGACGCTCGCGGGTTTGGGTGTGACGGCGTTCGTGGAGCTGGGTCCGGACGGGACTCTGGCCGCTCTGGCCGGTGAGTGCCTGGCCGAGGCCGAGGGCACCGTGGTGGTTCCGTTGCTGCGCAAGGACCGTGACGAGAAGCGTTCGTTCCTCGCGGCCCTGGGCTCCGTGCACGCGCACGGTGTGGATGTGGACTGGCAGCGGTTCCTGCCGGGCTCCGCTCTGGCGGAACTCCCCACCTACGCCTTCCAGCGTGAGCGTTTCTGGTTGGACGCGCCGCGTTCCGGTGATGCGGCGGGTCTGGGTCTGACGGCTGTGGACCATCCGTTGCTGGCCGCGGTGATCACGGAGCCCGAAGGGGACGCGGTGCAGTTCTCCGCGTCGGTGTCGCTGTCCACGCATCCGTGGCTGGCCGACCACGCGATCGGTGGGACGGTCCTCGTTCCCGGGACCGTGTTCCTCGAACTCGCGGGCCACGCGGCCGATCAGCTCGGCTACGCCACCGTCGAGGAACTCACCCTCCAAGCACCCCTGGCCCTGACCGGAACCGCTCCGGTCTCCATCCGTCTGGCCGTGGACCAGGCCGGTCAGGACGGCCGGCGTGACATCTCGGTCTTCGCCGAGCGCGAGGGCGAGTGGGTCCGGTACGCGACCGGACGCATCGCCGCCGACGCGCAGGCCGAGGACACCGCACTGACGGAATGGCCCCCGGCGGGAGCCGTTCCTGTGGACGTGGACGACTTTTATCCGCGCCTCGACGAGCTGGGTTACGGCTACGGCCCGGCCTTCCGCGGCCTGCGCGCCGCCTGGCGCCTCGGTGACGAACTCTTCGCCGAAGTCTCCCTGCCCGACCAGCTGCACACCGAAGCCGCCCGCTTCGGTGTGCACCCCGCCCTCCTCGACTCCGCCCTGCACCCGCTTCTCCTGGAAGCGGAGACGGGCCCGCTCCGTGTGCCGTTCGAGTTCAGCGGCGTCACGCTGCACCGGGTCGGAGCGATCGCGCTCCGGGTGCGCGTCAAGCAGCTGGGCGAGAACTCCGTGGCACTCGACCTCGCGGACACGACCGGCTCGCCCGTCGCGACGATCTCCCGGCTCGACGTGCAGGCCCAGGCGGCGAACGCCGGCGCGCCCGTGCCGCTCCGGATCGACTGGACGCCCACGGCCGTCGAATCGGGCGCGCTGCCGACCGTCGTCGAGATCGCCTTCGGCCCCGACGGCCGCGCCGATCTGCCGGGCTCGCTCGCGGACCCGGTACCGGAGCAGGTCGTGGCCCTGCTCCCGGTCCTCGACGACGCCACGCCGAAGGACGCCCACCAGGTCGCCGGCGCGGTACTCGCCCTGCTTCAGGAGTGGATCGCCGACGATCGGTACGCCGACAGCGAGCTGGTCCTGGTTACGCGGGGAGCGGTGGCCGCCACCGCCGGCGAACCGATCCGCAACCTCGCCCAGACTCCCGCCTGGGGTCTGGTCAGGTCCGCTCGCTCCGAGAACCCTGGACGCTTCCGGCTCGCCGACCTCGACGAGGGTGGTCTGGAGCTGCTGCCTGCGGTGCTGGCTTCGGGCGAGCCCGAGGTGGCGGTGCGTGGTGGTGGGTTGTTCGTGCCGCGTCTGGCGCGTGCCGCGGGTGCTGCGGCGGATGTGGTGGAGGGCCTGGATCCGGAGGGTACGGTCCTGGTGACCGGTGCTCTGGGTACGTTGGGCCGTCTGGTCGCGCGTCGGCTGGTGACGCATCACGGTGCGCGGCATCTGCTGTTGGTGTCCCGTCGTGGTGGTGAGACTCCGGGTGCTGCGGAGTTCGTGGCGGAGCTCGCGGAGTTGGGTGCGCGGGCTTCGGTCGCGGCGTGCGACGTGTCGGACTTCGACGCGTTGGCGGGTCTGTTGGACGAGGTGGCGGTCGAGCGTCCGTTGACGGCCGTGGTGCACACGGCGGGTGTACTGGATGATGCGACGGTCGCGTCGTTGTCGGCGGGGCATCTGGAGCGGGTGATGCGGCCGAAGGTCGACGCGGCCTGGAACCTCCACCGCCTCACCTGGCATCACAAGCTGTCCGCCTTCGTGGTCTTCTCGTCCGTCGCGGGCCTCGTCGGCAACGCCGGCCAGGCGAACTACGCGGCCGCGAACACCTTCCTCGACGCCCTCGCGCAGCACCGCCGCGCCCAGGGCCTGCCCGCCACCTCCCTCGCCTGGGGTCTGTGGGCAAAGGACGGCATGGGCGGCTCGCTCGACGCCGCCGACCACGAGCGCATCAGCCGGTCGGGCATTGCCCCGCTCGGCAACGAGGAGGGCCTCGCGCTGTTCGACGCGGCGCTCGCGTCGGCGGAACCCTTGCTGGTCCCGGTCGCCCTCGACCTGGCCGTGGTCCGCAGGATGCCGACCGTCCCCACGCTGCTGCGCGGCCTGGTGCGCCAGGCCGTACGACGCCCCGGTGCGGGCTCCGGGAGGGGGACGGGAGCGCTGGCCGAGCGGCTTGCCGGCCTCTCCGCCGAAGCCCGCTCCCGCACCGTGCTGGATCTGGTCCGGGCAGAGGTCGCCCTCGTGCTCGGTCACACCGGCTCCGACGCGGTCACGCCCGACCAAGCGTTCAAGGAGCTCGGCTTCGACTCCCTGACCGCGGTCGAACTGCGCAACCGCCTCAACGAACTGACCGGCCTGCGCCTGCCGGCCACCCTGGTCTTCGACTACCCGACCCCGGCCGTGCTGGCCGAGTACCTCGTGGGCGAGACCTCCCAGGCGGCCGCGTCCACGCGTACCCACGTGGTCACCTCGGTCTCCCCCGACGAGCCGATCGCGGTGGTCGGCATGGGCTGCCGTTATCCCGGCGGGGTCGCCTCGCCGGAGGATCTGTGGCAGTTGGTGGCGGAGGGGCGGGACGCGATCGGGGAGTTCCCGGGCGACCGTGGGTGGGACGTGGAGGGTCTCTTCGATCCGGACCCGGAGAAGATCGGCAAGTCGTACACGCGTAAGGGCGGATTCCTCTACGACGCGGCCGAGTTCGACGCGGAGTTCTTCGGTCTGAGTCCGCGGGAGGCCACGGCGACGGACCCGCAGCAGCGTGTGTTGCTGGAGGTCGCGTGGGAGGCGTTGGAGCGGGCGGGTATCGATCCGGCTTCGCTGCGCGGCTCTTCGACGGGTGTGTACGCGGGTGTGATGTACAACGACTACGGGCTGCGGTTGGGGAGTGCTCCGGAGGGTTATGAGGGGCATTTGCTGACGGGCACGATCGCAAGTGTCCTGTCGGGCCGGGTGGCGTACACCTTCGGTCTTGAGGGTCCGGCGGTGACGTTGGACACGGCGTGTTCCTCGTCGTTGGTGGCGGTGCACCTGGCGGCCCAGGCGCTGCGTCAGGGTGAGTGCTCGATGGCGTTGGCCGGGGGTGTCACGGTGATGTCGACGCCGAACACGTTCGTGGAGTTCTCGCGTCAGCGGGGTCTGTCCCCGGACGGGACGTGCAAGTCGTTCGCGGCTTCCGCGGACGGTACGGGCTGGAGCGAGGGCGCCGGCGTGCTGGTGCTGGAGCGTCTGTCGGACGCGCGGCGTCTCGGCCACGACGTCCTCGGTGTGATCCGCGGCTCCGCCGTGAACCAGGACGGTGCGAGCAACGGCCTCACCGCCCCCAACGGGCCCTCCCAACAGAGGGTGATCCGCCAGGCCCTCGCCAACGCGGGACTGGAGGCCTCCGAGGTCGACGCCGTGGAGGCGCACGGTACGGGCACCACCCTGGGTGACCCGATCGAGGCGCAGGCGGTCCTGGCCACCTACGGCCAGGACCGGCCAGAGGACCGGCCCCTGTGGCTCGGTTCCATCAAGTCGAACATTGGTCACACGCAGGCCGCGGCGGGTGTCGCGGGGATCATCAAGATGCTGATGGCGATGCGTAAGGGGGAGCTTGCGGCGACTCTGCACGTGGACGAGCCGACTCCGCACGTCGACTGGTCGACGGGCGCTGTGGAGCTGGTCACCGAGCGCCGGGCCTGGCCGGAGGTGACGCGTCCGCGTCGTGCGGCGGTTTCCTCGTTCGGTATCAGTGGCACCAACGCCCACGTGGTCCTGGAACAGGGCCCGGCGGCAGCCCGGTCCGACGAGCCGGTGGTCGACGGGCTTCCGCTGGTGGTCTCCGCGAAGAGCGAGGCGGCCCTGGCCGCGCGTGCGGGGCAGGTGCGTGAGCTGCTGGCTTCGGAGGCCGTCGACCCGGCGCGGGTGGCTTCGGCCCTCGCGACCAGGGTTCCGCACCTCGCTTTCCGTGCGGCGGTTTCGGGTGCCGGCCGGGAGGAGGTCCTGGCGGGTCTGGAGGCGCTGGCCTCGGGCGGATCGGCCGCGAATCTGGTCCAGGGGGCGGTCTCCGGTTCGGGGAAGACGGTGTTCGTGTTCCCGGGGCAGGGTTCGCAGTGGCAGGGCATGGCGCTGGAGCTCTTCGATTCCTCCGCGGTGTTCGCGGATCGGCTGGTGGAGTGTGAGCGGGCGTTGGCGCCGTTCACGCACTGGTCGCTCATGGACGTCCTGCGTGGTGTCGAGGGGGCGCCCGGGTTCGACCGGGTGGACGTCGTGCAGCCGGCGCTGTGGGCGGTGATGGTGTCGCTGGCCGCGCTCTGGCGGTCGGTGGGTATCGAGCCGGACGCCGTGATCGGTCACTCGCAGGGCGAGATCGCGGCTGCGGCCGTGTCCGGGGCGCTGTCCCTGGACGACGCGGCGAAGGTCGTGGCGCTGCGCAGCCGGGCGATCCTGAAGCTGGCAGGTACGGGCGGGATGGTCTCGGTGGCCCTGCCTGCCGGGGAAGTCCGTGACCTCATCACCCGCTGGGACGGCGCCATCGACATCGCCGCACACAACGGCCCGGTCAGCACGGTCGTCTCCGGCAACCCGGAAGCCCTCGCCGACCTCGTGGCCCGTGGCGAGAACGAGGGGTACCGGGCGCGCACCATCCCGGTCGACTACGCCTCCCACTCCGCCCACGTCGACCTCCTGGAAGACGAGCTGCGCGAACTGCTGGCCGGCATCACGCCACGCGCCGGCGACATCGCGTTCTACTCCACCGTCGCCGGGCAGCCGCTGGACGGCACGGAACTCGACGGAGCCTATTGGTTCCGCAACCTCCGCCAGACCGTTCAACTCGTCCCGACCACCCGGGCCCTGCTCGACGACGGCCACCGCGTCTTCGTCGAGGCCAGCGCCCACCCCGTGCTCACCTCAGCCCTCAGCGACACGGCCGACGAGGCCGGCGTGGACGGCACCGTCGTCGTCGGCTCGCTGCGGCGCGACGACGGCGGCCAGGACCGCTTCCTGACCTCGGTCGCGGAGGCGCACGTCAACGGCGTGGTCGTCGACTGGGCGACCGTACTCGGCGGCCCCGGCGCGCGTGTCGACCTGCCGACCTACCCCTTCCAGCGCCGGCGGCACTGGCTCACGGGCACCGCGGGCACCGGTGACGCCGGCTCCCTCGGACTTCAGCGCGCGGAGCACCCGCTCCTCGGCGCGGCGATCCGCACGGCCGACACCGAAGCCCTGCTCTTCACCGGCCGGCTGTCCCGCTCCACTCAGCCCTGGCTGGCCGAGCACGCCGCTCTCGGCAGCGTGCTGCTGCCCGGAGCCGCTCTGGTCGAACTGGCCGTCCACGCGGGCGACCAGGTGGGCTGCAGCCACGTCGAGGAGCTCACCCTCCAGGCCCCCGTGCTGTTCGCGGAGACCGGAGACCTGGACATCCAGGTACTCCTGGGTGCGGCCGACGCCGACGGCAGCAGGCGGCTGAGCATCCACTCGTGCCCCAGCGGCGGAGAGGCGGACTGGGTCCGGCACGCCACCGGAACCATGACCGACACGGTTCCCGAGCCGGTGACGGACCTGGCCGCCTGGCCGCCCGCCGACGCCACGCCGCTGCCCGTCGACGGGTTCTACGAGCGGCTGGAGAGCCGCGGCTACCACTACGGGCCCACCTTCCAGGGCGTGCACGCCGCATGGCAGGTCGGTGAGGACGTCTACGCCGAGGTCCGGCTCACGGACGAAGCGGACGCCTCCGGCTTCACCCTCCACCCGGCCCTGCTCGACGCCACCCTGCACGCCATAGGTCTGGCCGGCGACACCGGCCAGGTCCGCCTTCCGTTCAGCTGGGCCGGTGTGCACATCTACGCCGCCGGCGCCCGCTCGCTGCGGGTCCGGCTCACGCCGGCCGGCCCCGACGCCCTCTCGGTGCTCGTCGCCGATGCCACGGGTACGCCTGTCGCGAGCGTCGCCGCCCTGACCGTGCGGGCGGTGAGCGCGGACCAGCTCGGTGCGGACCGCACCGTCGCCGAACCGCGGCCGCTGTTCGGCGTGGACCTCGTACCGGCCGAGCTGACCGGCGGGGTGCGCGACGGAGAGCGGTGGGCCCTGCTCGGGGCCGACCGGCTCGGCCTGGCCCCGGTCCTCACCGAGGCAGGTGTCTCCGTCACCCCGTACGCCGGCCTCGCCGAGCTGACCGCCGCCGGAGCGGCCGCGCCGGAGCGTGCGCTCTGGTGCGTGCCCGCAGGCCGGGCGGACGTGGCCGACTCGGCCCGGGAACTCGCGGTCGACGTGCTCTCCTTCCTCCAGCGGTGGCTCGCCGCTCCGGAGGCGGCGGATGCCCGGCTGACGGTGGTCACCCGACTCGGAGACCTGGCACACGCGGGGCTGGCGGGCCTGATCCGCACCGCGCGAACCGAGAACCCGGGGCGGGTACAGCACCTGACCGTCGACGGACACCCCGACAGCCGGCAGGCACTGCCGGCCGCCGTGGCCGCCGAGCCCTCCGAGCTGGTCCTACGCACCGGTACCGTCCTGGCGCCGAGGCTGGTGCGGGCAGACCTGGGCACCGTACTGGCCGAGCCCGCCGGGCAGGAGCCCTGGCGCCTGTCGCTGACCATCAGCGGCGAACTCGACAGCCTCGCCCTCACCGCCTGCCCCGAGGTGCTGGAGCCCCTGGGGCCCGGCCAGGTACGGGTGGCGGTCCGGGCGGGCGGCCTGAACTTCCGCGACGTCCTGCTCGCGCTCGGGATGGTCCCCGACGACGAGCGGCCGCCGGTGGGCGAGGGTGCCGGCGTGGTCCTCGAAGCCGGCCCGGACGTGGCCGGATTCGCTCCCGGAGACCGGGTCATGGGCCTGTTCTCCAGTGGCGTCGGGCCCGTCGCGATTACCGATCACCGACTGATCGCGCAGATGCCCAAGGGCCTGTCCTTCGCCCAGGCGGCCGGTATCCCCGTGGTGTACCTGACCGCGTACTACGGACTGGCCGACCTGGCCGGGCTGCGGTCGGGCGAGTCCCTGCTCGTGCACGCGGCGACCGGTGGCGTCGGCCTCGCCGCCGTCCAGCTGGCCCGGCACTGGGGCGTCGAGGTCTACGGCACCGCCAGCACCGGCAAATGGGACACCCTGCGCGGACTTGGCTTCACCGACGACCGCATCGCCAATTCCCGGACGCTGGACTTCGAGGAGGAGTTCCTTTCCGCAACCGGAGGCCGGGGCGTCGACGTCGTGCTCAACTCCCTGGCCCACGAGTACGTGGAGGCCTCGCTGCGGCTGCTGCCGCGCGGCGGCCGGTTCCTGGAGATGGGCAAGACCGACATCCGTGATTCTGCGGAGGTCGGCGCCGGCTGGGAGGGAGTGCGGTACCAGGCGTTCGACGTACTGGACGCCGGCCCCGAACGGATCGGCCGGATGCTCGACGAGATCCGCTCCCTCTTCGACGAGGGAGCCCTGCAGCCCATGCCGATATCGGCCTGGGACATTCACCGGGCGCCGGAGGCGTTCCGCTACCTCAGCCAGGCCCGTCACATCGGCAAGGTGATCCTGACCCTGCCGCGCCGGCCCGACCCCGAGGGAACGGTTCTCGTTACCGGCGGAACGGGTGTGCTGGGCGCGCTGGTTGCCCGCCACCTGGTCGCCGAGCAGGGAGTACGCCGACTGCTGCTGCTCAGCCGACGCGGCCCGGCGGCACCCGGCGCCGCGGAACTCGAAGCCGAACTCCGGGCCGCCGGAGCCGAGGTGACCATAGCCGCCGTCGACGCGGCCGACGGCCCGGCCCTCGTCGAGCTGCTCGCCACCCTCCCGGCCGCGCACCCCCTCACCGGCGTCGTGCACGCCGCGGGCGTGATCGACGACGGCACCCTGGAGGGACTCACCCCGGAACGGCTGGCCACGGTGTTCCGCGCCAAGGCCGATGCCGCCTGGCAACTGCACGAGCTCACGAAGGACCTGGACCTGTCCTTCTTCGCACTGTTCTCCTCTCTGGCCGGAATCCTGGGCAACGCGGGACAGGGCGGATACGCCGGGGCCAACACGTTCCTCGACGGCCTGGCCGCGCACCGCACCAACCTGGGGCTGCCCGCCACCTCCATCGCCTGGGGCCTGTGGGCGCAGACCAGTGAGATGACCGGACACCTGGACGACGCGCACCTGCGCCGGCTGGACCGGATGGGCATGGCCGCGCTCACGGTCGAACAGGGCCTGGCCCTCTTCGACGCCGCGCCGGACCTGCACCGGCCGCTCGTGGTGGCCGCGCCCATCGACATGACGAAACTGCGGGCGAGCGGGCAGGCACTGCCCGAACTGCTGGCGGCGCTCGACGCGCCGACCGGCGGCCCGGCCCGCCGCAGGGTCGTCGAGGCGAGCCGGACGGGCACGGCCTCGCTGACGGAGCGGCTGGCCGTCCTGCCCGAACCGCAGCAGCACAAGGCCCTGCTGGACCTGGTGCGCGGTGCGGTCGCCACCGTCCTCGGACACGCGGACGGCCAAGCGGTCACCGCCGACCGGGCCTTCAAGGAGCTCGGCTTCGATTCCCTGACCGGCGTCGAACTGCGCAACCGGCTGAACAACGCCACCGGCCTGCGGCTGCCGGCCACGCTCGTCTTCGACCACCCCACCCCGGAGGCACTCGCAGGGTTCCTCCACACCCAGGTCGTCCCGCAGCGGGAGACCACCGCCAAGTCGGTCGTCGCCGACCTGGACCGGCTCCAGCTCGACCTGCTGGACGCGGCGGCCCGCCAACTGCTGACCGACCGGATGCGGGACCTCCTGCGGACGCTCGACAGCCAGGCGGGCGCGGCCCCCGACGACGAACGGGATCTGGAGTCCGCGACGGACGACGAGATCTTCGACTTCATCGACAGCGAACTCGGCTCTGCCTGACCTGCCTCTATCCCGAAGGTGTTGACGCACGATGTCCAATGAGCAGAAGCTTCGCGATTACCTGAAGCGGGTCACGACCGACCTGCAGAAGGCCCGCCATGAGCTCCGCGACGCCGAGGCCGGCAGGCACGAGCCCATCGCGATCGTGGGTATGGCCTGCCGTTTCCCCGGAGGAGTGGACTCGCCGGAAGCCCTCTGGAACCTCGTCCACGAAGGCGTGGACGCGATCACCGACTTCCCCGACGGCCGCGGCTGGGACGCCGACGCGCTGTTCGACCCCGACCCGGACAGTCCCGGCCGGACCTACGTCACCAAGGGCGGCTTCCTGCACGACGCGGACCGCTTCGACGCCGAGTTCTTCGGCATCAGCCCGCGGGAGGCGGACGCCATCGACCCCCAGCAGCGGCTGCTGCTGGAGACGGCCTGGGAGGCCTTCGAGCGGGCCGGCATCGACCCGGCCTCGGTCAAGGGCCAGCAGGGCGGCGTCTTCGTCGGCGCGATCGCGCAGGACTACGCGACGCGGCCCGGGGAGACTCCGCCCGAGCTGGAGGGCTACCTGCTGACGGGCAACACCACCAGCGTCGCCTCGGGCCGGCTGGCCTACACCTTCGGTCTTGAGGGTCCGGCGGTCACTGTCGACACCGCCTGCTCGTCCTCGCTCGTCGCCCTCCACCTCGCGGTACAGTCCCTGCGCGACGGCGAATGCCCGATCGCGCTCGCCGGCGGCGTCACCGTCATGGCGAGCCCCACCCTCTTCGTGGAGTTCAGCCGGCAGCGCGGGCTCTCCGCCGATGGCCGCTGCCGTTCCATGTCCGCCGACGCCGACGGCACCGGATTCGCGGAAGGCGCGGGTCTGCTGGTGCTGGAGCGGCTGTCGGACGCGCGGCGCAACGGGCACGACGTGCTCGCGGTGATCCGTGGGTCGGCGGTCAACCAGGACGGCGCGAGCAACGGCCTGACCGCGCCGAACGGGCCTTCCCAGGAGCGGGTCATCCGGTCCGCGCTGGCCAATGCCCGCCTGTCCGCGTCCGAGGTGGACGTGGTGGAGGCGCACGGCACGGGCACCAAGTTGGGCGACCCGATCGAGGCACAGGCTCTGATCGCCACCTACGGACAGGCCCGCCAGGACGACAACCCGCTGTGGCTGGGATCCATCAAGTCGAACATCGGCCACGCGCAGGCCGCGGCGGGTGTCGCGGGTGTGATCAAGATGGTCATGGCCATACGCAACGGGGTCATGCCCCCGACGCTGCACGTGGACGAGCCGACGCCCGAGGTGGACTGGTCGGCGGGTGCCGTGGAGCTGCTGACGCAGCCGCGGGACTGGGACGAGCTGGAGCGTCCGCGCCGTGCCGGTGTCTCCTCCTTCGGGGTCAGCGGGACCAACGCCCACGTGATCGTGGAGCAGGTGGTCGCGACCCCGGCCGAGACCGAGGCCGAGCCCGTTTCGGGTCCGGTGCCGTGGGTGGTGTCGGGCAAGACCGGGGTTGCTCTGTCCGAGCAGGCGGGCCGGTTGGTGTCGTTCCTGGAGGAGCGGCCGGAGTGGGACGTCGCGGCGGTGGGCCGTTCTCTCGCGGTGTCGCGTGCTCGTTTCGACCATCGTGCGGTGGTGGTGGGGGAGTCTCGTGAGGAGCTCCTCGACGGTCTGCGGGCGCTGGTCCCGGGGGAGGCCGTGCGGGGTGGTTCGGTCGCGTTTCTGTTTTCGGGTCAGGGTAGTCAGCGTGTGGGGATGGGCCGTGGGTTGTATGCGGCGGAGCCGGTGTTCGCGGCGGTGTTCGACGAGGTCGTCGGGGCGTTGGACGTTCATTTGGACCGTTCGCTGGCTGGGGTGATCGAGGGTGAGCCGGAGTTGCTGGGGCGGACGGTGTTCACTCAGCCGGCGTTGTTCGCGATCGAGGTGGCTCTGTTCCGTCTTCTGGCTCATTACGGGGTGGAGCCGGATTATCTGGTCGGTCATTCCGTCGGTGAGCTGGCTGCGGCTCATGTCGCGGGTGTGTTGTCTCTTGAGGATGCGGCGCGGTTGGTGTGTGCGCGGGCGCGTCTGATGGAGGGGGTCGCGGAGGGTGGGGCGATGGTTGCCCTGAACGCGGGTGAGGCGCGTGTGCTGGGTTGGCTCGGTGGTCGTCCGGGTGTGGGCGTGGCGGGGTTCAACAGTCCTGGGAGCACGGTGGTTTCGGGTGATGAGGCCGCTGTGTTGGAGGTGTTGGAGGTTGCCAGGGCGGAGGGTGTGAAGGCGACCCGGTTGAGGGTGAGTCATGCTTTTCACTCCGCGCATTTGGATGTCGTGCTCGATGAGCTGACGGAGGTCGCCCGGGGTCTGACTCATGCGGTTCCCCGGATTCCGGTGGTTTCGAACGTGACGGGGGAGCTGGTCGAGGAGTTCACCGCTGAGTACTGGGCTGTTCAGGCCCGTTCGGCGGTTCGTTTCGCTCAGGGTGTCGGGACGCTCGCGGGTTTGGGTGTGACGGCGTTCGTGGAGCTGGGTCCGGACGGGACTCTGGCCGCTCTGGCCGGCGAGTGCCTGGCCGAGGCCGAGGGCACCGTCGTGGTTCCGTTGCTGCGCAAGGACCGTGACGAGAAGCGTTCCTTCCTCGCGGCCCTGGGCTCCGTGCACGCGCACGGTGTGGATGTGGACTGGCAGCGGTTCCTGCCGGGCTCCGCTCTGGCGGAACTCCCCACCTACGCCTTCCAACGGCAGCCCTACTGGCTGAAGAAGCCCGTCGGAAGCGACCCTGCCGGGCTCGGCATGGCCGCCGCCGATCACCCGCTGCTCTCCGCGACCGTCCAGCCTGCCGACAGCGACTCGCTCATCCTCACCGGCCGGCTCTCGCTGTCGACCCACTCCTGGCTGGCCGACCACATGATCGGCGACACGGTCGTGGTCCCGGGAACGGCGTTCCTGGAGCTGGCGATCCGCGCGGGCGACCAACTCGGCTGCTCCACCGTCGAGGACCTCGCCCTCGAACAGCCTCTGGTCCTGCTGGCCACCGGCAGCGTTCAGATCCAGGTGTCCGTCGCCGCGCCGGACGAGTTCGGCCGCCGTACCGTCGCCGTGCATTCGCGGCGCGGAGAGGGCGAGTGGGTCCGGCACGCCACCGGCCGGCTCTCCGACGCTCCGGGCACCGAAACGGCGACGCTCACCGCCTGGCCGCCCAAGGACGCCACCCCGGTGTCCGTCGACGGGTTCTACGAGGGGCTCGCACAGCTCGGCTACCACTACGGGCCGGCTTTCGCGGGCCTCCGCTCCGCCTGGCAGGCCGGCGACACCGTGTACGCGGAGGTCGAACTGCCGCTGGAACAGCACCAGGCCGCCGCCGGGTTCGGGATCCATCCCGCGCTGCTCGACTCCGCGCTCCACGCGCTCGCGATCACCGCCCAGGACTCGCCGGCCGGCAAGGTCCGGCTGCCGTTCGCCTGGACGGACATCACCCTGCACGCCACCGGTGCGACCAAGGCCCGGATCGCCCTGACACCGGCCGGGAACGACACTTTCTCGCTCGTCGTCGCCGACGGCTCCGGTCAGCCCGTGGCCACGGTCGGCGCGCTGACCCTGCGGGCCGTCGCCGCCGACAAGATCGCCTCGATCACCGTGCCCGGCCAGGACGGCCTGTACGAACTGGAGTGGGTGGCCGTCCCCATCGAGGACCGGGCCGCCACCACCCCCGAAACCCTCATCGAGCTCGGTGACGGCGAACTGGCCGACCTGACGGCGCGGTCGCCCGCCGGTGCGAAGGCGCCCGGTCTCGTACTCGCCCGCTTCGGGCACGCGCAGACCGCCCCCGAGGCGGCCAAGGCCCGGCCGGACGAACCCGCCGGGGTCGTCGAGGCCACCCACCACCTGGTCGGCCGCGCCCTCGGCCTGGTGCAGGACTGGCTGTCCGACGACCACTACCGCGACAGCACTCTCGTGGTGCTGACTCGCTCCGCGGTCCAGGCCCTCCCCGGCGACGCGGGCGACGACCTGGCCGCTGCGGCCGTACGGGGCCTCGTGCGGACGGCCCAGTCCGAGAACCCCGGCCGGTTTATGCTGCTCGACGTGGACGGCCGGGAGGAATCCGACCGCGTCCTCGCGGCGGCCGTGGCCGCCGGCGAGAGCGAGCTGGTGATCCGGCACGGTACGGCCCACCGCCCGCAACTGGCCCGTCGGACGGCCAAGGACCTCCTACGCGCCCCCGCCGAAGACGGCTGGCGGCTCGACGTCACGACGCCGGGCACGCTGGACGCCCTCGAACTGGTGCCCGTACCCGTCGCCGAGCAACTCGGCGAGGGCCAGGTCCGCATCGCGGTCCGTGCGGCGGGCCTGAACTTCCGCGACGTCATGATCGCCCTCGGTATGTACCCGGACCGTGCGCTGATCGGCAGCGAGGGTGCCGGAGTCGTCGTGGAGGTCGGCCCCGGCGTCACCGACCTCGCGCCCGGAGACGCCGTACTCGGCCTGCTCTCCGGTGGCGTCGGACCGACCTCGGTCACCGACCGGGAGCTGGTCACGAGGATGCCGGAAGGCTGGTCGTTCGCGCAGGCCGCCTCCGTGCCGATCGTCTTCCTGACCGCCTACTACGGCCTGGTGGACCTCGCCGGCCTGCGCTCCGGAGAGTCGGTGCTCGTACACGCCGCCGCCGGTGGCGTCGGCATGGCTGCCGTGCAGCTCGCCCGTCACCTCGGCGCGGAGGTCTACGGCACCGCGAGCACCGGCAAGTGGCCGGTACTGCGGAGCCAGGGCCTGGACGAAGACCACATCGCCAACTCCCGCACGCTGGACTTCGAAGCGCGGTTTCTCGAGGCCACCGCAGGGCGTGGAGTCGACGTGGTGCTCGACGCCACCGCGCGCGAGTTCGTGGACGCCTCGCTGCGGCTGCTGCCGCGCGGCGGACGCTTTCTGGAGATGGGCAAGACCGACATCCGGGAGCCCGGGCAGGTGGCCGAGGAGCACCCCGGCGTCTCCTACCAGGCGTTCGACCTGATGGAAGCGGGTCCGGCCCGGATTCAGCAGATGCTCATCGAGCTGATGCGCCTGTTCGAACAGGGCGTGCTGCGCCCGTTGCCGATCGCTTCCTGGGACGTGCGCCGGTCGCCGGAGGCCATGCGTTTCCTGAGCCAGGCGAAGCACGTGGGCAAGCTCGTGCTCCAGGTGCCGTCCGGGGTGCACGCCGACGGCACGGTGCTGATCACCGGCGGCACCGGATCGCTGGGTGCGAGGATCGCCCGGCACCTGGTCGCCGAACGCGGCGTCCGGCACCTGCTGCTGGCCAGTCGCAGGGGTGCCGGGGCCGAGGGCGCCTCGGAGCTGGCGGCCGAACTGACGGCCGCCGGAGCGAGCGTGCGGATCGAGGCCTGCGACACGGCGGACCGGACGGCTCTCGCCGCACTGCTGGAATCCGTTCCCCCGGAGCACCCGCTCACCGGCGTGGTGCACGCGGCGGGCGTGCTCGACGACAGCCTGGTCGGCGGTCTGACCGCCGACCGGCTGGCAGCGGTCCTGCGTCCGAAGGTCGACGCGGCATGGCACCTGCACGAGCTCACCGCAGGCGCCGACCTCGCGATGTTCGTCCTGTTCTCCTCCCTGGCGGGCATCAGCGGCAACCCGGGGCAGGCCAACTATGCGGCTGCCAACGCGTTCCTGGACGGGCTGGCCCAGCTGCGCCGCTTCCGCGGCCTTCCGGCCACCTCGCTGGCCTGGGGCCCGTGGGCCAGTGCGGGCATGGCGGCCGGCCTGACCGCGGGCGACCAGGCCCGAATCGGCCGCAGCGCCGTCCGTCCGCTGACCGACGCCGAGGCACTGCGGGCCTTCCTGGACGGAGCCGAAGGCGACCGCGCCCTCCTGGTGCCCGCGGCACTCGACCTCCCGGCGCTCCGCCGGATGGCCGGGGCCGGTGAGCTACCGGGAATCCTGCGCGGTGTGCTCCGCACTCCGGGGCGTCGTGCCGTCAGCGCAGCCTCCGGCGGCGGCTCCTCCCTGACCGCCGAGCTCGCCGGTCTGTCCGAGGCCGACCAGGAGCGCCGACTGGTGGACCTGGTCCGGGCTCAGGCCGCGGCCGTGCTGGGGCACTCCGGCCCGGAGGCGATCACCGCCGGTCGGGCATTCACCGAGTCGGGCTTCGATTCCCTCACCGCGGTCGAGCTGCGCAACCGGCTGAACACCGTGACCGGGCTGCGGCTCCCGACCACGATGGTCTTCGACCACCCCACACCCGCCGCCCTGGCCGAGTTCCTGCGCTCCGAGCTGCTGCTCGGCGGGCAGGAGAGCCCGGCGCAGACCGGAAGCGGCCCGGCCCTCGCCACCTCCGACGACCCGATCACGATCGTCGGCATGGCCTGCCGGTACCCCGGCAAAGTCGCGTCACCCGATGACCTGTGGCGGCTCGTCGCCGACGGCACCGACGCGATCGGCCCGTTCCCGACGAACCGCGGCTGGGACATGGAGAGCCTCTACGACGAGGACCCGGACGCCGCGGGCAAGTCCTACGTGCGCGCCGGCGGGTTCATCCACGACGCCGATGTGTTCGACCCTGATTTCTTCGGGATCAGCCCCCGCGAGGCCATGGCCATGGATCCGCAGCAGCGCTTGCTGCTGGAGACCTCCTGGGAAGCCGTGGAGCGGGCCGGGATCGACCCGGCAGCGCTGCGTGGCAGCAGCACGGGCATCTTCGCCGGAGTGATAGCAGGCGACTACGCCTCGCGCCTCCCGCAGGTCCCCGAGGGCTTCGAGGGGTATCTGTCCACCGGTAACACCACGAGCGTCGCCTCGGGCCGCGTCTCGTACACCCTGGGCCTTCAGGGGCCGGCGGTCACCGTGGACACCGCGTGCTCGTCCTCACTGGTCGCGGTCCACCTGGCTGCCCAGGCACTGCGGCAGGGCGAGTGCGACTACGCGCTCGCCGGCGGCGTGACGATCATGGCCGGCCCTGGCAATTTCGTGGAGTTCAGCCGCCAGCGGGCGTTGTCCCCCGGGGGGCGCTGCCGGGCGTTCTCCGCGGATGCCGACGGAACGGCCTGGGGCGAAGGCGCCGGCATGCTGCTCCTGGAGCGGCAGTCGGACGCCCTGCGCAAGGGCCATCGCATCCTCGCGGTCGTACGGGGCTCCGCGGTCAACCAGGACGGCGCCAGCAACGGTCTCACCGCCCCGAACGGCCCCTCGCAGCAGCGGGTCATCCGCGCGGCGCTGGCCAACGCCGGAGTGACCGCCCAGCAGGTGGACGTGGTCGAGGCGCACGGCACGGGCACCGCCCTCGGTGACCCGATCGAGGCCCAGGCCCTGCTGGCGACGTACGGACGGGACCGGCCTGCGGACCAGCCCCTGTGGCTCGGCTCGATCAAGTCGAACATCGGCCACACCCTCGCGGCGGCCGGAGTCGCCGGCATCATCAAGATGGTCGAGGCCATCCGTTCCGGCCTGATGCCCAGGACACTGCACGTCGGCGAGCCGACGGCGGAGGTGGACTGGAGCGACGGAGCGGTCAGCCTCCTCACGGAGGCCCGGGCGTGGCCGCGGAACGACCACCCGCGGCGCGCGGCCGTGTCCTCCTTCGGCATCAGCGGCACCAACGCGCACGTCGTGCTGGAGCAGGCCCCGGCCCAGGAGGCACCGGAAGCCTCCGAGCCCTTCGAGGGCCCCGTCCCGGTGGTCCTCTCCGCACGCGGCGGCGCCGCGCTGCGGGAGCAGGTGGAACACCTCCGTGAACTGGTGGCCGCCGATGCCTCGCTGCCTCTCGCGGACCTGGCCCACGCACTGCTGACGACGCGTTCGGCGTTCGAGGACCGGGCCGTGGTGGTCGCAGCCGACCGCACGGAACTGCTCCACGGCCTGGACGCGCTGCTGGCCGACCGGCCCGCGCCGCACGTGGTCCAGGGCGAGACCGGCGATTCCGCAGAGGCGATCTTCGTCTTCCCGGGCCAGGGCTCCCAGTGGGCCGGCATGGCCCTCGACCTGGCCGACCGCTCGCCGGTGTTCGCGGAGCGGCTGGCCGAGTGCGCCACCGCCCTGTCCTCGTACACGGACTGGTCGCTCCTCGACGTGCTGCGGGGCGCCGAGGGCGCGCCGTCGCTCGACCGCGTGGACGTGGTCCAGCCCGTGCTGTTCGCGGTGATGGTCTCGCTGGCCGAACTGTGGCAGTCGTACGGCGTCCGCCCGGCCGGCGTGGTCGGACACTCCCAGGGTGAGATCGCCGCGGCCTGCGTCGCGGGCGCCCTGAGCCTGGACGACGCGGCCAAGGTGGTCGCGCTGCGCAGCCGGCTGATCGGCGCCAGGATGGCGGGCAAGGGCGGCATGGGCGCGGTCCCGCTGCCGGTCTCCGAAGTCCGGGAGCTGCTCGCCGGCTGGAACGGCCGGATCGGGGTCGCGGCCGTGAACGGCCCGGCCTCCACGGTGGTCTCCGGTGACGCGCGGGCCCTGGCCGATTTCCTGGAGTCCTGCGTCGAGCAAGGCGTCCGCGCCCGCCGGATCCAGGTGGACTACGCCTCGCACTCCGCACACGTGGACGAGATCAAGGAAGAGCTGCTCGCCACGCTGTCCGGGATCACCCCCCGCGAAGCGCGCATCGCCTTCCACTCCACGGTGACCGGCACGACGCTGCGAGGCACGGAGCTCGACGCGGAGTACTGGTTCACGAACCTGCGGCAGACCGTCGGCCTGGAGGACGTGATCGCACGGCTCGCCGGCCAGGGGCACCAGCTGTTCGTCGAATCCAGCCCGCACCCGGTGCTCGCCATCGGCATCCAGGAGACCCTGGAAGCCGCGAACGCGACGGCCGGCGTGGTCGGCTCCCTCCGCCGGGACGAGGGCGACCTCGGCCGGTTCCTGCTCTCCGTCGCCCAGGCGCACACCCTCGGCGCCCCGATCGACCTGGCGCCGCTGCTCGGCGACTCCACCCGCCGCCGGGTGGAACTGCCCACCTACCCGTTCCAGCGCCGCCGGTTCTGGCTCGAGGCGACCGCCACCGCGACGGGCGACGCCGCGGGCCTGGGACTGTCCGCGGTCGTGCACCCGCTGCTCGGCGCGAGCGTCGATCTGGCAGGTGACCAAGGCCTGATCGCCACCGGGTCGGTGTCGCTGCGGACCCACCCCTGGCTCGCCGACCACGCCGTGGCCGGCACGGTACTGCTGCCGGGTACCGCTTTCGTCGAGCTGGCCCTGCACGTGGGCGCCCGCGCCGACTGCGCCTTCCTCGACGAACTCACCCTGGAGGCACCGCTGGTGCTGCCCGCGGAGGAAGCCGTCCAGGTGCAGGTGGCCGTCGGCCGCTCCGAAGAGGAGTCCGGCCGCCGTACGGTGTCTGTCCACTCGCGCGGTGCGGCCGACGACGAATGGGTCCGGCACGCCACCGGCCTTCTCTCCCCGGGCGACCCGGCGCAGCCGGGCGGCCTTCTCCCGGGGGAGTGGCCGCCGGCCGGCGCGCAGCAGGTGGGCATCGAGGGCCGGTACGTCGACCTCTTCGCCCAGGGCTACGAGTACGGGCCCGCCTTCCAGGGCCTGCGGGCACTGTGGCGCTCCGGGGACGAGCTGTTCGCAGAGGTGGCGCTTCCCGAGGACGACGAGGACTCCCGCTTCGCCCTGCACCCCGCCCTGCTCGATGCCTGCCTGCACGCGATGGCGTCCGGGGAGGTGTCCGACACGGTACGGCTGCCCTTCGCCTGGAACGGTGTCCGGCTGCACGGGCCGGCAGGGTCCGCGGTACGGGTCCGCCTGTCGCCCGTCGGCGGTGACCCGCAGGCGATGGCCCTGGAGATCACCGACACCGAGGGCGTGCCGGTCGCGTCGGTTGAGTCGATCTCCGTACGGGCGATGCCGGCCGAGCAGCTGCGCGCCCTGGCCGGCGACGACCGCTCGCTGTACACGCTCGCCTGGGAGGCCGTGGCCGCGCCGCAGCCGGCCCCCGGCGTACGGGTCGCGGTAGCGGGTTCCGATCCCTTCGCCCTGCCCTACCCGGCACTGACCGCGGACGGCGAGGCGCCGGACTGGCTGGTGCTCCCGCTCGCCGGGGCACCTGGGGCCGGGCCCGAAGCCGTCCGCGAACTGACCGGGCTGGGACTGGAGACCCTCCAGGTGTGGCTGGCCGACGAGCGCTACTCGGACAGCCGCTTCGCCGTCGTGACCCGCGGCGCGGCGTCCGCCGGCCCGGACGACTCGGTACCCGACCTGGCCGCGGCGGCGGTATGGGGCCTGGTCCGCTCGGCCCAGTCCGAGAACCCGGGCCGGATCGTCATCGTCGACCTCGCCGAACAGAACGCGACCGGTGCCTCCCTGGATGCCGCACTGGCATCCGGAGAGCACCAACTGGCTCTGCGCGAGGGGGAACTGCGAGCACCCAGGTTGATACGGGCGAAGCTGAAGCAGGACGTCTCACCCGCCGGCGGCATCGACCCGCAGGGAACGGTCCTGGTCACTGGGGCCACCGGCACACTCGGCCGGCTGCTCACCCGTCACCTGGTCTCCGCGTACGGAGTCCGGCGCCTGCTGCTGATCAGCAGGCAGGGCCCGGACGCGCCGGGTGCCGCCGAACTCCTGGAGGAGCT
Source organism: Streptomyces sp. NBC_00247 (assembly GCF_036188265.1). Classification (NCBI taxonomy): domain Bacteria; kingdom Bacillati; phylum Actinomycetota; class Actinomycetes; order Kitasatosporales; family Streptomycetaceae; genus Streptomyces; species Streptomyces sp. NBC_00247. The sequence continues at coordinate 6,419,050 of NZ_CP108093.1, forward strand.
GGGCATGCTCGGGGCCGAGGCCGCACTCGTCGCCTGCGACGCCGCCGATCGCACGGCAGTGGCCGGGGTGCTCGACGGTATCGACCCCGAACACCCGCTGACCGCCGTGCTGCACCTGGCCGGCACGCTCGACGACGGCGTACTGCAGTCACTGACACCAGAGAAGCTGACCGCGGTGTTCCGTCCCAAGGTGGACGCCGCCTGGCACCTGCACGAGCTCACCCGCGACCTGAAGCCGCGTGCGTTCGTACTCTTCTCGTCCGCTGCGGGCACCCTGGGCAACGCGGGACAGGGCAACTACGCGGCCGCCAACTCCTTCCTGGACGCGCTCGCGGTCCAGCGCCGCGCGGCCGGACTGCCCGGTACCTCGCTGGCCTGGGGCTTGTGGGCGGAGGCCTCCGGCCTGACCGGGGCCCTGTCCGAGGGGGAAGTCGACCGGCTGTCACGCGGTGGCGCCCGCGCCCTGACCTCCCAGGAAGGTCTGGACCTCTTCGACCAGGCTCTGGCGGGCGGGGCCACCGCGGTCCTCCCGGCCGCCCTGGACCTGGCGGCGCTGCGCGCCGCGGCGGCCGCGGGAGTCCTGCCGCCGCTGTTCCGGGGCTTGGTGCGGACGCAGTCCCGGCAAGCCCAGAAGTCCATGGCGGTGAACCTGCCGCAGCGCCTGCGCGGACTGTCCGCGGAGCAGCGGCTGGAGATCACGCTGGACCTGGTCCGTGGCACCGTGGCCGCGGTTCTCGGACACGCGGACGGGAGCGGGGTGGTACCGGAACGCGCCTTCAAGGACCTCGGGTTCGACTCGCTCACCGCGGTCGAACTGCGAAACCGGCTGAATGCCGCGACCGGGCTCCGGCTGCCGGCCACGCTGGTCTTCGACCACCCGACGCCGGTGGCGATCGCCGCACACATCGTCACCGCGCTCGCCCCGGAGGAGCCCGAGCGTCCGGCGGACGCCACGGGCCTGCTGGCCGAACTGGACCGCCTCGAACGGCTGGACGCCTCAGTGGCCCCGGCGCCCGGTGACGAGGAGATCCGCGAGGCGGTGGCCCAGAAGCTACGGCGGATGCTCGCGAGGTGGGAAACCGCCCCCACGGCCACCGACGTCGCCGACCAGATCAATTCCGCGTCGACCAGCGACATATTCGCCTTCATCGATCAGCAGCTAGGCCGGAGGCCCGAATGAGCGACAACAACGAGGCAAAGCTCGTCGAGTACCTGAAGTGGGTCACCGCGGACCTGCACCAGACCCGCGAGCGCCTGCGCGAGGTGGAGTCCGCGGTCCCCGAGCCGGTTGCGATCGTCGCCATGGGCTGCCGCTTCGCCGGAGGCGTCCGCACCCCCCAGGACCTGTGGGACCTGGTGTCCGAAGGCACGGACGCGATCGGCGGGTTCCCCACGGGCCGCGGCTGGGACCTGGAGTCCCTCTACGACCCGGATCCGGAGAAGAGCGGTAAGAGCTACACCCGCGAGGGCGGCTTCCTCTACGAGGCGGACGAGTTCGACCCGGCCTTCTTCGGACTCAGCCCGCGCGAGGCCGTCGCGATGGATCCGCAGCAGCGGCTGCTGCTGGAGGTGGCCTGGGAGACCTTCGAGCACGGCGGCATCGACCCGCGGAGCCTGCGCGGCAGCAAGACCGGTGTGTTCGCCGGTCTGATGTACGGCGACTACGCCACCCGGCTGCGCACGGCGCCGGCCGAGTACGAGGCCTTCCTGGGCAGTGGCAGCGCGACCAGCGTGGCGTCCGGCCGGGTCTCCTACACCTTCGGGCTGGAGGGGCCCGCCCTCACGGTGGACACGGCCTGCTCGTCCTCACTGGTCGCGATGCACCTGGCGATCCAGGCGCTGCGCAACGGCGACTGCGGGCTGGCGCTCGCCGGCGGGGTGACCGTGCTGTCCACCCCGGCGGTGTTCACCGACTTCAGCAGGCAGCGGGGGCTCGCCCCCGACGGCAGGTGCAAGCCCTTCTCGGCGGACGCGGACGGGACGGGCTTCGGCGAAGGTGTCGGCCTGCTCCTGCTGGAGCGGCTGTCGGACGCCCAGCGCAACGGCCACCCCGTCCTTGCCGTGGTGCGTGGCTCGGCCGTCAACCAGGACGGCGCGAGCAACGGGCTCACCGCGCCCAACGGTCCCTCCCAGGAAAGGGTGATCCGCCAGGCGCTGAAGGACGCGGGGCTGGCCGCGCGGGACGTGGACATGGTGGAGGCGCACGGTACGGGCACAGCGCTGGGCGACCCGATCGAGGCACAGGCACTCCTGGCCACCTACGGTCAGGACCGGCCTGCGGACCAGCCCTTGTGGCTCGGCTCGGTCAAGTCGAACATCGGGCACACCCAGGCCGCGGCCGGTGTGGCAGGCGTGATCAAGGCGGTGCTGGCACTCCGGCACCAGGTCCTGCCCGTAAGCCTCCACTCCGAGACCCCGTCGCCGTACGTGGACTGGACATCCGGACAGGTGCGACTGCTCAGCGAGCCGGTGCCGTGGCCGCGGACCGGCACGCCCCGCCGCGCGGGAGTCTCCTCGTTCGGTATCAGCGGGACCAACGCCCACGTGATCGTGGAGCAGGCGCCGCAGGCCGAGCCGGCGGAGCGGGAAGAGGCGGGAGGGCCGCAGCGGCAGGTCGTGCCCTGGCTGCTCTCCGGCCGTACGGAGACCGCGGTGCGGGACGCGGCCGACCGGCTCAGCCGGTTCCTGGCCGACCGGCCGGAGATCGCCTCGGCCGACGTCGCCGCGACCCTGGCGGCCCGTACCCGCTTCGGCCACCGCGCCGCGGTCGTGGCCGAGGACCGGGAGGCACTGCTCAGGGGACTGCGCGGGATCGCGGCCGGCGAGTCGGCCGTCGGTGTGGTCCGCGGCCAGTCCGCGGCCACGGGCAGGACCGCCTTCCTCTTCACCGGTCAGGGCAGCCAGCGACTCGGCATGGGGCGCGAACTGTACGGGTCGGTACCGAAGTTCACCGAAGCGCTCGACGAGGTCTGCGCGCACCTGGACCGGCACCTGGACCGGCCCGTGCTGTCGGTGCTCTTCGCCCCCGTGCGCTCGGCGGACGCGGCGCTCCTCGACCAGACCCTGTACACGCAGGCCTCGCTGTTCGCCGTCGAGGTCGCGCTCTTCCGCCTGGTGGAACATCATGGACTGCGGCCCGACTACCTGATCGGCCACTCGATCGGCGAACTCGCGGCCGCCCATGCGGCGGGCGTGCTGTCGCTCGCCGATGCCGCGGCCCTGGTGGCCGGCCGGGGACGGCTGATGCAGTCGGTCGCGGCCGGCGGGGCGATGGCGGCCGTCGCCGCGGACCACCGGCGCGTCCACGAGTCACTGACGAGCGGACACCGGGTTGCGGTGGCGGCGATCAACGGTCCGCAGGCGACGGTGATATCCGGCGACGCGGAGGCGGTGGCCGACCTGACGACGCACTGGCGTCGGCAAGGGGTCAAGACCAAGCGGCTGCGGGTCAGCCACGCCTTCCACTCGCACCACCTGGACCCGATTCTCGAGGAGTTCCGGCAGGTGGCCGCCGGTCTGAGCTATTCGCCTCCGAGCATCCCGGTCGTCTCCAACGTGACCGGTGAGCTCGCCACCGCCGAGGAGCTGTGCTCGCCCGACTACTGGGTCCGCCATGTCCGCCAGACCGTCCGCTTCCTGGAGGGCGTCCGCTGGCTGGAGCGCAACGGTGTGGACCGCTTTGTGGAGCTGGGACCGGACGCCGTGCTCTCCGGCATGGTCCAGGAGTGCCTGGCCACCGCCCCCGCGGTCGTGGTCCCCGTACTGCGCGGTGGACGTCCGGAACTCGCCACTGTGACCACGGCGCTCGCCACCGCCCACGTCTGGGGCAGCGAAATCGACTGGAAGGAGCTGCTCGGCGGCAGCGGCTCGCACACCGAGCTGCCGCCGTACGCCTTCGCCCGCAACCGGTACTGGCTGCACGACAGCGGGGAACCCACCGGGTTCGACGCCGAACTGTGGGCGGCCGTGGCGGAGTCGGATCCGCACATGCTGGCGGGGCTTCTCGGAGCGGACGAGGAATTGCTCGAACCGCTACGGGCGGTGCTGCCGGCGCTGGCCGCCTGGCGCGCGGAACGCAGCGCCGCACTGCCTTCGCGGACCGTGGAACACGCCTCGCCGGAGGAGGGCCCGAGGGGTGACGGCGGGGCGGAACTGCGTGCGAGGCTCTCGGGTCTCGGGGACGTCGAGGCGGAGGACCTGCTACTCGAACTGGTCCGCACCCAGGCGGCCATGGTCCTGGGCTTCGACTCGGTGGCCGAGGTCGACATCGAGCTGAGTTTCCTGGAGCTCGGGATGTCCTCGTTCGCGGCACTGGAACTGCGCAACGCCCTGGTCGAGGCCACGGGCGTGGAACTGGCGCCGGTGATCGTCATAGACCGGCCGACGCCCCGTTCGCTGGTGCGCCACCTGCTCGACGAACTCCCCGTCGGCCCCACCGTCTGACGACGGCGGGGCCGACGGGTCGGCCGGCCTGTCAGTCGAGCAGGCCGGCCAGCTCGCGCCACTGCCTGCGCGGCAGCGCGTCAGGGGTGCCGATCACGGACAGGGAGACGTGGTCGGCGCCTGCGTCCAGGTGCTCCTTGACCCGGGCGGCGATCGCGTCCCGGCCGCCCCAGACGACCAGGGAGCGGACCAGCCGCTCGGCATCCGGGCCCGCCAGGTCGACCGAGTAGCCGAGCCCGCGCAGCATGTCGGCCCGGTTGGGCAGCGACTCCGCCACATGGTTCCAGGCCGTGCCGCGCGTCGTTCCGTCGTCGGGGCCGAGCAGTACGGCCTGGAACACCCCCAGGAACGCATCCGGGCCCATCAGGGCCCGGGTACGCGCGGTGTGCTCGACCGGCATGCCGAACGGGACCGCGCCGGAGGCCCGTTCGGCGGCCAGCCCGAGCATCCGGGTGCCGACGGCGCCGATCACCCGGGGGAGCCGCTTCGGCGCCCCGGGGGGACCGAACGGCGCGGCGTCCATCCGGTCGAGATAGTCGCTCATGGTGGACACGCGCGGGCCGAACGGCACCCCGCGGATCCGCTCCACGAACCAGGGGTGGCTGATCCCGAGGCCGAGCACGAAGCGGTCGCCGAAACACTCGTGCAGCGTGCGCTGCGCCTGCGCCGTGGTCACCGGGTCGCGTCCGTAGACCGTGGCGACGCCGGTGGCCACCTTCAGCGTGGACGTCGCCGACAGCAGTAGCGTGGCCTGGGTCATGGCCTCACGCCCGGAGAGCTCGCCGAGCCAGAGCGCGGAGTAGCCGAGCTCCTCGATTTCCCTGGTCGCCTCCACCGCTTGCGAGACCGGCACGTTGTCGAACTGGTTGGTCCACAATCCGAGACGGCCGACATCCAGCCTGACGTCATTCATCAGTACAAAATCCTTGCTCTCGCAGGTAGTTGAGTTGCGTTTCACGATACGGTACGGGGGCGTTCACTACCAGTGGAGGCGTGTATTCCCGCCGTACGGCCTGCCGGGGCGTGCAGGAATCGCTTTAGCGGTGCCTTAGTGCGCGGGTCGAGCATCGGTGCTGAACGCTGACCGAGCTCCGCCTGCTGAAGGGGTCTTCCGTGTCCGAAACCGTCGTGCCCAACGCCAGTCCCAGTACCTTCCCGTTCCCCCAGGGGCCCGACCGGTACCCGTTCCCCGAGGGGCCTCAGGGCACGCCGTCGCCCGAGTTCGCCCGCCGCCGCGGGGAGTGTCCCGTCAGCAAGGTCACCCTGCCGCTCGACGACGAGGTGCTGCTGGCGGTGACGCACGCCGACATCCTTGCGATCATGAGTGACGACCGCCGGTTCATCCGGGACCTCTCCGAGGACGACACCCCGAAGCTGTTCCCCAACATGGAGGTCCTCGAGGACCCCACGCTCCTCATGAACATGCACGGCGAGGACCACCTGCGGCTCCGTCGGATCATCAACCCCACGATGACCCCGCGCCGTGTCGACGGATGGCGCGAGGAGATCCGGGAGATCGTCGACGGGGTGATCGACGACATGGAGGCCAAGGGCTCGCCGGCCGACCTGATGACCCAGTTCGCGAACCTTCTGCCGGTCAAGTTCATCCTCCGTCAGTTCGGCCTGCCCGACTCGGACGGCGACCGGTTCATCCGCTGGGTCGGCACCTGGGTCTCGGTGGCCGAGCAGGAGACGATGGAGGCGGTGCAGGCCGAGTTCAGCGCATGGGTCGACGAGACGGTCGAGCGGGCGCGGACCAACCCGGGCACAGCCCTGGTCGACGTCCTGGTCAACGCCCACGACGAGGGCGAGCGGATGTCGAACGCCGAGCTGGAGTCGATGATCCGCTCCATGGTCGTCGCGGGCATGGAGTCGATCGGCAACGGCATCAGCCGATCGCTGCTCACCCTCCTCTCCGAGCGCGCCTACTGGGAGATGCTGGTCGAGGACCGCTCGCTGCTGGTCGGCTCGGTCGAGGAGCTGCTCCGCGTCAACCCGCCCGGCGGAGGTTCGGTGGGTATCCTGCGCATGGCCGCCGAGGACGTGGAGCTGCCCTCCGGCGCCCTTGTCCGCAAGGGTGAGTGGATCTCCACGCCGATCATCGGCGCCGCGCACGACCCGGAGGCCTTCCCCGAGCCGACGAAGTTCAAGCTGGATCGCCCCAAGTCGACGTCGACCCTGATGTTCGGCGCCGGCCGGCACTACTGCCCCGCCGCGCACCTGGCGAAGGCCGAGATCGAGATCGCCATCAGCGCGCTGATGGACCGGTTCCCGACCCTGCACATGACCATCAAGCCCGAGGAACTTCCTTGGGACCACAGCAGCTTCAACGTCGGGATGCCCTGTCTTCCCGCGGCCTGGTAGTCCGATCCCCGAGGAGGGTCACCTCGTGACCGAGATACCCCAGACTGACGACGCGCCCTCGCCCTTCCCGTTCCCGGACGGGCCGATGTCGTCACCACCGCCCGAGTTCGAGCGCAGGCGTGCCGTCTGCCCCCTGAGCGAAGTCACCCTGCCCACCGGCGACCGGGCGATGCTCGCCCTCAAGCACGCCGACATCCAGCAGATCATGAGCGACGACCGGCGGTTCACCCGCGACTTCTCCGATCCGGAGGCGCCGCGGCTGTTCCACAACCTGCTCATGCTCGAAGACCCCACGATCATGCTCAACATGCACGGCGAGGACCATCTGCGGCTGCGCCGGATCCTGGCCTCCGCCTTCACGCCGCGCCGCGCCGCGGCCTGGCGCCCGCAGGTCCAGGAGAGCATCGACCTCCTTCTCGACGAGATGGAGAAGGCCGGCCGGCCCGCCAACCTGATGTCCTTCGCCTACAAGCTGCCGACCAAGCTGACCTGCAAGATGCTGGCCATCCCGGAGGAGGACGGCGAGCAGCTGTTGAAGTGGGTCTCCGCCTGGCTCTCCTTCGCGATGCCCCGGGAGGAGCTCGACAAGGCGGCCGCCGACTTCAACGACTACGTCGTGGCCCTGGCCCGGCGCCGGCGCGACGAGCCCGGCGACGCGCTCATCGACCACCTGATAAGTGCCCGCGACCGGGACGACCGGCTGTCCGAGGACGAGCTGGTCTCGACGATCCGCACGCTGATCATCGGCGGCAACGAGACCATCGCCAACTCGATCAGCCGGATGACGTTCACCCTGCTCCGCCAGCGCAACCTCTGGGAAACCCTGCAGGCGGACCGGTCGCTCATACCGACGGCGATCGAGGAGCTGCTCCGCCACAACCCGCCCGGCGGCGGTGCCACCGGTCTGATGCGCCTGGCCACCGAGGACGTGGAACTGGTCTCCGGCGCGGGCACCGTCAAGGCCGGCCAAGCCGTCTTCACCCCGCTGGTGGCGGCGGCCTACGACCCGGAGGCATTCCCGGACCCGGAGACCGTCCGTTTCGACCGGCCGAGGCAGCCCAGCACGATGCAGTTCGGCGCCGGCCGCCACTACTGCGTCGGGGTACACCTCGCCCGCACCGAGCTCGAACTGATGCTGACCGCCCTGCTGGACCGCTTCCCGAACCTCCGGCTCGCCGAGGCCCCGGAGGACCTTCCCTGGTCCGAGGGCGGTTACGGCGTGACGATGTCCGAGCTGCCCGTCACCTGGTAAGGAGAGGCATCACCGGCCGGAAGTCACGACAGGGACCGGCCGGTCCCTGTCGTCCGACGCGTGCGAAGCACCCGGATACGGAGGACGTCCGGGGCCGCACGCGGCCACGGTGCCGCCCGTCGGCGTCACCGACGAGGGACCACGGCCGCGAGAGAAGAGATGTTCGCGGTACGTGGCACCGACACCGTGACCGGCCACACCCTGCGCGGCCCGTCGGCACCGCCGCACCCGATGCCGCGCTCGCCGGCCCGACCCGCGTCCAGCCGGTCCTGAGCGCCCGGTGCCTGCCGGGGCGGCCACGGCCACCTGCTACGACGTGAGCCTGACGCGGCTCCACCGGTTCTGCGCGCCTGCGCGGACCACCACGCCGCCGCCTCCTTCACGGCCGAGAGCCCCTGCCGATGTCGCCGTTCCCGCCGCGAGGGCGGGGGCACGGTCTTCCGTGCCATGGCGCGAGCGCGGTACACCGCGGCCCAGGCCCGGGACCCGGCCGACGCCCACCACCGGACGGTGGCCGGCCTTCTCAGGAGCCCCTGGATCCCGTCCGACGGAGCAGAGCCGTGTGCCCCGGGTGGGAAGCCCGGGGCACACGGCTTTCGGCGCGATCGGGGGATCAGCGGCCGGGCTCCCCGAACCAGGTCCGCAGCGCCTGGTCGAGGGCCTGAGCGTCCGAACCCGCGTAGGCGACGTGACCGTCCGGCCGGAGCAGCACGAGAGCCGCGTCGATCTCGGCGACCGGCTTGGCCTTGACGCTCTCCACCCGGCCCTCCCAGCCTTCGGCCAGGGCCGCGTCGCCGCCGTCGTCGATGAACCGGAGCAGCACGCCACGGCCGCCGCGCAGCGTGGCCGCGACGGTGGTCTCCCCGTCGGAGGTGACCAGCGCGGTACCGCCGATCCGCAGGCCTACCAGGGCATGGTCCTTTGGCGCGGGCGCCGGGTAGCGCACGGTCGTGGGCATCTCCAGCAGGTAGCGGTTGACCTCGTCGAACTTGAGCAGTTCCTCGAACAGCCCGCGCAGCGGAGTGACCTTGGCCAGCGGGTGCATGAGGGCCATCTGGGCACGGGCGTGCGTACAGGCCTGGACGGCGGCCGGGTAGCGCTCCTCGTGGTAGGAGTCGAGCAGGCCCGGGGCCGCGTGCCCCTGGATCTCGGCGGCCAGCTTCCAGCCCAGGTTCACCGCGTCCTGGAGGCCCGCGTTCAACCCCTGGGTGCCCGAGACGAAGGATACGTGCGCAGCGTCGCCGGCGAGCAGGACCCGGTCCTCGCGGAACCGCTCGGCCACCGTGCTCTGCTCACCGAACCGGGCGAGGTAGCGGATCTCCTTGATCTCGGGGCGCTTGCCCACGATCCGCTCGACGCTGTCCTTCAGCTCTTCCTCGGTGACGGGCTCGTCGGCGGCGATCGGATCCCTGTCGAACTCGATCGTCATGAGACGCAGTGTGCTGGGCCCGATGGGGATCGCGCCGAACACACCCGCCGGGTGGAGACCGGCGTCGAACACCTCGCCCTCGGTGACCTCCACGTCCCCCAGCACCCCGTAATAAGAGGACGCGCCGTGGTCCAGCTGACCGATCCCCGCCAGTCGGCGGACCGCGCTTCCGGCTCCGTCGCAGCCCACGAGGTAGGCCGCTGCCAGCTCGTACTCGCCCTCGGGGGAGCGCACGGTCACCGTGACGCCGTCGGCACCTTGGGTGAAGTCGGCCAGCTCGTGTCCTCGCCGGACGTCCGCGCCCAACTCCGCCGCCCGCCCCTCCAGCAGCTTCTCGGTGCGCCACTGCGGCATGGCGTACGTGAAGTTCTCGGGCCCCATGCTGTCCAGGTCGAGCCAGAGGAAGGCAAAAGGTGTACGGGGCCATGCGAACATCCCCTGGGAGCGCAGGTCGTCGGCCAGCCCGCGTTGCTCCAGGAGCTCCAGGGTGCGCCCGTGAACCGCCATTCCCCGGGAGTGCTCCAGGATCTCGGGGCGCGGTTCGAGCACGACGGCGTTCACGCCCGCCAGGCTCAGCTCGCCGGCGAGCATCAGCCCGGTCGGGCCCCCTCCCGCGATCACAACCGTTTGACTCACAACAGACTCCTTTTCAGTGGTGCGGAGAAGACGGGCGCCCCCTGCCGGAGACACGGGGGAGGCAGGGTCAGGAGGCCGCGCCGAACCAGGTCAGCAGCGCGCCCCGAAGGCGTTCCCCATCCGTGCCGGTCGTGTCCGCGTGGGCGACGTACCCGTCGGGGCGGACAAGCAGCGTGGCGGCGTCGATCTCGGGGTTCGCCCCGGCCCGGACCACGTCGACGCGGTCCGCCCATCCAGCCGCGAGGTGCTCGGGCAGCTCCTGGTCGCCCAGCAGGAACAGGACCCCGCGGGCGGTGTGCAGCATCTCGGAGAGGGTGATCTCCCCGTCGGCGGTGGAGAGCTTGCCGACCGGCACGCGACCACCGACCAGTGCGTGCGCCGGCTCGCCGCCCTGGCCGTTCGGGTCCATGTCGTACTTGATGCCCAGCCCGTTGAGCGTGTTCATCAGGTGCTTGTTCACCACGTCCATCTTCACCAGCTCGGTGAACAGCTCCCGCAGCGGAGCGACCTGGTCCAGCGGGAACAGCAGCCCGTCCTGGGCGCTGGTGCTCCAGCAGAGCCGTTCGCCGACGGGCCGACGCTCGGCTTCGTAGGTGTCGAGCAGTCCTTCCGGCGCCCAGCCGTTCAGCTCGGCCGCGAGCTTCCAGCCGAGGTTGAGCGCGTCCTGTACGCCGGTGTTCAGCCCCTGACCGCTGATCGGCAGATGTATGTGGCAGGCGTCGCCGGCGAGGAAGACCCGGCGTTCGCGGTAGTGGTCGGCGAGCCGGGTGGCGTTTCCGACGCGGGAGAGGTGGCGGACCTCGCCCGTGGAGAGGATGCTCAGGTCGTGTCCCGCACACTTGCGGAACTTCGCCTGGAACTCCTCGACGGTGGGCGGTATGTCCTTGCCCGTCTTCGGCACACCGAACTCGAAGGCGGTCACCCGGTGCAGACCGGGGCTCAGCGGAATCGACGCGTACATCCCGGGCTGACAGATCGTGGGGTGGATGAACTCCTCCACGTCCTCGGGGGTGATCACATCGGCGGTCAGGCCGTCGGCAGTGGACGTGGTGCCGGGAAAGCCGATCCCGGCGAGCTTGCGGACGATGCTGCTGCCGCCGTCGCAGCCGATCAGGTAGGCGCCGGTGATCCGGTACTCGGGGCCGTCCGCGGGGCGCACCGTGACGGTGACTCCGCTCTCGTCCTGCTCGAACCCGACGACCTCTTGACCGCGCCGGACGTCGGCACCCAGTTCGACCGCGCGCTCTTCCAGCAGATGCTCGATCTCCCGCTGCGGTACGAGCAGCGGGAGCAGGCTCTCGTCGTCGATGTAGTCCTGGAGCTCGACGAGCCCGAAATTGTACGAGCCGACCCGCGGGTACTGGCTGAACCGGTTCAGCCCGCGTTGCTCCAGAACCTCCGCGGTCCGGGCGTGCAAAGTCAACGAGCGCGAGTAGTCGCTCGGTTCGGTGAATCGCTCGATGACGACGGTTTCGACACCCGACAGACTCAATTCGCTTGCGAGCATGAGGCCAACGGGCCCACCACCCGAAATCACGACGGTTCGACTCACGTGTACTCCTTGGCGGCTCGAAGCCAGGCAGGGTGTTTGGACCTAGCCTCGACGGCACCGCTAAACCGGCCCTGAAGGGTGGTTAAGGCCGAGTCGCCGCCCTCCACGGAAGGCATACACCGACACCTCCGGCGGGGATCCGGAGGTGTCGGTGGGGAGACGGAGCACGCAGGCCGGTCAGGCCGACGCCTCGGTCCCGTCTGCGGGAGCCTCGGCGGCCGCGGGCTGCGGGGCTGCCGGCTTGATGGCGATCATCGCGACCACGATCGAGAAGGCGACGAAGACCAGGGAGACGGTGAAGGCGGCGCCCAGGCCCTCGACCAGCGCGTGGTGGGCGTCACCCGGATCTGAAGCGGCGGCGTCACGGCTGGCCGATCCGAAGGCCGTGGAGAGGATGCTGATGCCGAGCGTGAAGCCGATCCACTGCATGACCTCCAGGACACTCGCGGCCGATCCGGCGTTCTTGCCCGACACGTCGGAGAGGATGACCCCGGACAGCGCGGTCATGGCCAGGCCGGAGCCCGCGCCGAACAGCAGGATCGGACCGAGCACGCCACTGAGGTACGTGGTCGAGTCGGAGACCAGCGACATCCACAGCATGCCGCCGCCGATCATCACCGCACCGATCAGGATGACCGGCTTGGGGCCCGTCTTGCCGAGGAGCTTGGCGGCCTGGGTGCCGGCGCCGAGGATGGCCACCGCCATCGGCAGGAACGCGAGGCCGGCGGTCAACGGACTGAAGTCCAGGCCGTCCTGGAGGTACTGGCTGACGAAGAAGTTCATCGCGCCCATGGTCGCGACGAGGCCGACCAGGCTGAAGTAGCCACCGGCCCGGTTGCGGCTGCGGAAAAGGTCCAGCGGCATGAGCGGCTGCTCGACCTTGCTCTCCACGGCGAAGAAGATGACCAGCAGGACCACCGCCACGCCGAGCGAGCCCAGCGTCTCGGCGTTGTCCCAGCCGCTCTCCGCGGCGTGCAGCAGACCGTAGACGAGCGAAGTCATGAAACCTGCGGAGAGGATGGTGCCGCCGAGGTCGAACTTGCCCGGGTGACGCTCGGCCTCGACGACGTACTTCGGGGCGAGTACGAGGACCAGCAGGGCGAACGGCACGTTGATGAACATGACCCAGCGCCAGGAGACCGTCGAGGTGAGGAGTCCACCGGCGAGAAGGCCGACTGCCAGGCTCGCGGCGTAGGAGCCGGCGACTGCACCGTAGGCCTTGTTCTTCTCGGGGCCGTCCTCGAAGTTGCTGGAGATCAGTGCGAGCGAGTTGGGCGCGGCCAGAGCGGCGCCGATGCCCTGGACGACACGCCATACGAGAAGGAGCTCGTCCGAGTTGGCGAGGCCGCCGAACAGTGAGGCGACAGCGAAGAGGACCAGACCGGCGATGAAGATGCGGCGACGGCCGAGGATGTCGCCGATCCGCCCGCCGAGCAGGAGCAGACCACCGAAGGCAAGGGTGTAGGAACTGCTCACCCAGGCCAGGCTGGTCGCCGAGAACCCGAGATCGTGTCGGATGTCGGGCAGCGCGATGTTCACGACGGTGGCGTCGAGGCCGACCATGAACTGGCTCAGCACGATCACCAAAAGGGCGATCCCGGGCTTGCGCTGTCGGGCGGCGCCGCTCCCGGTACCGGCCGCTCCGGCGCGCGTGGATGTGGTGGACACAGTCCCCTCCAATGGGTGATGATGCGAAAGTTCCATTTAAAAAGTAGACGGTGGCGTTCACTATAGGTGGGTGAAGGTCGGCGCGCAAGCGGCGGCGCGCGGCGCCGGTCGGAGGTGTTGAGTTCATGACAGACGTCAACGGGCAGGCGGACGGGGGAAGTTCGGGAACGCGTAGGCGTGGCAAGGTTTTGGAGGACGCCATCCTGGCCGCGACCCTCGAGCAGTTGCGGACCGTCGGCTATGCCGGCCTCAGCATGGAAGGCGTCGCGGCTGGTGCCGGCACGGGCAAGGCCGCGCTGTACCGCCGGTGGTCGAACCGTGAGGAGCTGGTCACCTCGGCGCTCAGCAGCGCTCTGCCCGACCCCTCCGCCATCGTGCTGTCCGGCGACGCACGGGACGACTTTCTCGCGCTCCTCGGGTGCGTGCGTGATGCCATCGCCGTCACGCACGGCACCGTCTTCCAGGTCGTCCGGAGCGAGGCCGCGGAGGCGGCCGGCGGGATGATGCACGTGGTGGTCGGCCAGCGGGTCATGGACCCGTGCCACGAGAGGATCGTCGAGGTGCTCCGGGCCGGGGTGGGCCGGGGCCGGCTCCGACCCGGAGCCGATTCCGAGATGGTCGCCACGGTCGGTCCGGCCATGATCGTGCACTATGTCGTGCACCAGGGCCCGACCGTTCCGGACGATTATCTGGGCTCCATTGTGGACGACATCCTCATGCCATTGGTTAAAGCGTAAATCACCCTCGGGTGATGATGATATCAAGCGACCCTCCTGTCAATCGGGTTTGCCGGGCGTCTACGTAATTTCCCTGATGCGGGATTGAGCAATTCTCTGGCAGTGTGTGGTCCGGGCCGGATGAACTGACATGTCTGCTGGCCCGGATCTGCTCGGCATAACGGTGGGAGATTGTGAGTCGTGGAGTATCGAATACTTGGCCCGATCCGCGTTTTGGACGAGGGTCACGAAACGTACCTGAACGCCCGCAAGGTGCAGACATTGCTCGCGGCGTTACTGATCAAGGCCGATCAGATCGTCAGCGTTGACCAGCTGATCGCTGAAATCTGGCATGAGGACCCGCCGCGTCGGGTCAATGCGTCCCTGCACGTGTATGTATCGCAAGTGCGCAAATTCCTGACGCGCCCCGGCTCCGGCGGAAGCGGGCTGGTGACCCGGGTGCCGGGGTACCAGTTGTCGCTCGGCGAGAACACGCTCGACGTCCGCGAGTTCCAGCGACGCATGACCGCGGGACGCAACCATCTGCTGATGGGCCGCCTTGAGCAGGCAGATCGCGGGTTCGGTGCAGCCCTCGGGCTGTGGCGGGGCCGGGCGCTCGGCGAGCTGAGCGGGGACGGCCCGATCATCCAGGGCTTCACGGTGTGGGCGGAGGAGGCTCGACTGGAGTGCCTCGAACTCCAGATCGAGACGCGCCTGGCCATGGGGCAGTACCGGCAGGTGGTCGGCCCGCTGTTCCAGCTGATTTCCGAGATCCCGATGCGGGAGACCTTCTACCGGCAATTAATGCTGGCCCTCTATCAGGCGGACCGGCAGGCCGATGCTCTGCGTGTCTACCAATCCGCCCGAAGCACCCTGAATGCTGAGCTCGGGGTGGAGCCGTGTCAGGCTTTGCGTGATCTGCAGCACGCAATTCTCGTCGGAGATGTCCGCGACAGCCGCGAATTGACCACTTTCGCCTCCTGAGGGGCGCCTCCAGGCAAGCCCCCAGGCCAGCGTCGTCCTGCGGGCAATGCCGAGTACTGGAAATAAACCCACGAAGTCGTCGGGATAATGACGGTCCGATTCCGGTTGGGCACCCGTCGGTGAGGTCGCTGGGGTGGTTCCTCGTGCGCGGGCCGCGTCCGAGCCCTCGACCGGGTTGCGATCCGGGGCACATGAGGGCGGTTGCTGGACGGCCGGCCAGTCCCGGTCGACGGTCCGGGTCCGCATCAGGGGGTAGTTCGTCCACGCGAAGTTCTCTCGTCCGTCACGCCGACCGTCGTCGCGGCGGGGCCGGCAGATCAACCGGGCGCATTCGCCCTGCTGCGTCAGGCCATGGCGGTGTCATCGAGTACCACGCCTCGTCCTCGAAGGCTCAGGCATCGAGTCGGTGCTTCCGCCGGGTTCACGGTCTTGCTCATGACGAAGAGGCCGAGCGCACCCGGCGCTTGCCTCGCCACGGGCGAATCCCTCGGCCGTGCACGTGCCGGACTCCTCCGCGAAACCCTCTACGCTCCTCCGTCGGACCGCCGCCCTGCGCAAGCTGAGTGGCAGTGCGCGCCTGGGTCACAGCTCACCGCGGTGGGCAGGATTCAACATGGAATTCACCACCCGGTTGCACGGGTGACGCATTCGACTATTTCTGCCTGGTGGTCGTTGAGAAAGAAGTGACCGCCGCTGAATTCGCGAATCGTGAAGTCGGCACTGGTGTGCTGTCGCCAGTCCAGCGCCTCATCGATGCTGGTGCGGGGATCGGCGTCGCCGGTGAGCACGGAGATCGGGCAGGACACCGTCGCACCGGGGTCGCACCGGTAGGTCTCGATGGCGCGGTAGTCGCTTCGGATCATGGGGAGGAGGAGCTCACGCATCTCGGGATCGGCCAGCAGCCGGGAGTCCGTGCCGTCGAGCGTGGTCAGCTCGGCCACCAACCCGTCATCGTTCAGGGTGTGGGCGCGTTCGTGCCGCACCCTTGACGGCGCCCGGCGGCCGGAGACGAAGAGCCGTACCGGCTGGATTCCCAGCCGCCGTTCGAGCAGGGCGGCCACCTCGAAGGCGAGCACCGCGCCCATGCTGTGGCCGAACAGCGCGAACTCGCCGAGGTCGGGCACGTCGGTCAGAGCGCCGAAGATGGCCTCGGCGAGCTCGGGCACGGTGCTCAGGCTGGGATCGTTCCGGCGGTCTTGGCGGCCCGGGTACTGCACGGCCAGTACCTGGGCGGCAGGCGCCAGCGCGGCGGAGAACGGAAAGTAGTAGCTGGCGCTGCCGCCCGCGTGCGGCAGGCAGACCAGCCGTGGTGTGGTGGCCGGAGTCTGATGGAAGCGCCGGATCCAGGACTGCGCATCGCTCGTGGCCATGGTCATCGCGGTACTCCCTGCCTGTCCGGCTGCAGGCTGACGAAGATCGAGTCGTCCTCGACCTTCGTGCTGTACACGCGTACCGCCTTGGTGGCCGGGTTGCAGTCGGCGTTGCCGGTGCGCAGGTCGAAACACGAGCCGTGCAGCCAGCACTCGATCACGCCGTCGTACACCTCGCCCTCGGACAGAGGTACGTCCGAGTGTGAGCAGCGGTCCTCCAGTGCGTGCACTTCGCCGCCGCTGCGCACGACGGCCACTTGGCTTCCCTCGACGTCGACACCGAGCACCCCTTCCTCGGGCACATCGGCCAGCGCGCAGGCGCGGACATAGCTTTGGCTCATCGCAGCTCCTTGTTGTGTCGTGGGGGCGGGGCGACATCGCGTTCGGTGAGCATGACGCCCGGCCCTAAATCCGCTCTAAGCGCCGGCCGTCACGAGGGTGATGGCCGTGACCAGCAGATTCCGGCGGATCATCCAGCGGCCTCGGAATTCGCCCAGCGGCACACCGTCCACGACCGGACCGGGGACCAGCAGTCGGGAGACGAAGTTCCCGTCCGGGCGGAGCTCGATCTCGGCCTCGTCGAAATCGAGCCATCGGCCGGTCAACGGGAACCACGCCTTGTACGTGCTCTCCTTCGCACTGAACACGAGCCGGTCCCAGCAGACATGAGGCACATGGGCCGAAAGGGCGGCGACGGACGCCCGCTCGCCGGGGCCTGCGACCAGCTCCCACACGCCCTGGTTCGGCAGCGGCAGGTTCGGCTCGGCGTCGAGGCCGATCGCCGTCACCTGCCGGACGTGCGCGACGGCGGCCGCCCGGTAGCCGGCGCAATGCGTCATGGCGCCGACGACGCCGCTCGGCCAGCCGGGGGCGCCGCGCGTTCCCGGGAGGATGGGGGCCGGGGCCACCCCCAGGTCCGCGAGCGCCGTCCGTGCCAGGGCACGCACCGTGCGGAACTCCCGCCGGCGTCCCGGCGTCGACCGGGCGATGGCCTCCTCTTCCGCAGGGAACTCGGAGCGCCCAGCCGTGTCTCCGAAAGCCTCCACCGCCGAGACGGCCGCGGGCAGCAGCTCGTCGATCACGAGAGGCCGCCCGGCGGAGTGCTTCGTGGCAGGATCTGCACCAAGCCGGCGGGCGCGGTCGGTCGTTTGCCCCATTCCCGGGGGTACCCCAGCGAGACTTCCTGGAACGGCACGCCGTCGGCCCAGGTGGTCCGGGGGATGTGCAGGTGTCCGTAGACCACGGCCTCGGCGCGAAAACGCCGGTGCCAGTCCGCTGTGGCCTCGGTGCCGCACCACAGTGCGAACTCCGGATGCCAGAGCACTCGGGTGGGCTCGCGGACCAAGGGGAAATGGTTGACGAGAATGGTGCGCATCCCGGGATCGAGCTCCGCCAGCCGGGCCTCGGTGACCCGAAGCCGGTTCCGGCACCAAGCCTCCCGACTCGGGTGGGGGTCCGGATACAGCAGGAACTCGTCGGTGCAGACGATGCCTGCCTCCTCGGCGATCCGCAGGGCGTGCGCCTTCGAGGTGGCCCCGGTAGGCCTGAAGGAGTAGTCGTAAAGTACGAACAGCGGCGCCACCGCGGCGGGACCGCCCGCGCCACGCCAGACCGGATACGGGTCCTCCGGGGTGGTCACTCCTAGGCTTCGGCAGATCTCCACCAGGTGGCGGTACCGCTGCTCGCCGCGCAGCTGCACGGGATCCTCGCGCGGGGTCCACAGTTCGTGGTTGCCCGGGGCCCAGATGACCTTGGCGAATCGGTCGCTCAGCAGGTCGAGCGTCCACTCGATGTCCTCGACCAACTCGCCGATGTCGCCGGCCACGATGAGCCAGTCATCGTCCGAGTCGGGACGGAGGCTCTTGGTGAACGCCTTGTTCTCGGCATGCCGCACGTGCAGGTCGCTGATCGCGACCAGTCGTCCGCCGGTGGTGGCGTCGTGCGTCGCGCCTTCTCCACGGTGTCCACGCCTCATGATCACCCCTTGTGACAGTCGTTGCCAGAGTGGGCCACCGCGCTTAAGGGGCGCTTGGCCAAGCGGCGGGCGCTGCGGCGGCCTTCGAGTGCCTGGAGCCGAACCACGTGAGGAAACGCCTGACTTGAGTCAGGACAGACGGCTGGTGGTCTTCCTTCCCCAACGTGGGGAACCGTTGCCGACGGCAGGGAAGACGCGTCTGGCGCCGGGGCGGGGCTCGGAGGTCACGAGTTCGTCGACCGGGGCCATGAGCGGCGTGATGCCAGTGGCGGCCTCGCGACGGCCCAGGAGCAAGTCCGGTGGACATCGCAGGCAACGAGTTGGACCACGACGCCGCCGCGGCCGTGGTTGACGCGCCCCGCCCTGGCGGGGCCCCGGCCGTGACGCGGGCACCGTCGCCGTGGAGCCCGAGGGCACCGTCGGACCGGGCCGGCACCCGTGCCCGCCGCCACGCGGCACCGCACCGGCTGGGCAGGAACAGCGCACCGCAGGCGCATACGTGCGAGCCGGCGGCCGACGGACATGCGTGCGCCGCACCCCACCCGCCGGCCCACCAGTCGATCCCGAGCTGGATGAGCTGGGGCATCGGTAGGAGGGGACGATCACACCGCCAAGGCCCTCAGGAACCGCCCACGCCGGCCGCATCGCAGGACCGCAGCACCAGAGCGCTGTTGAATCCTCCCTGTCCGCGCGCGGTGACCAGCACGGTGTCCAACTTGCTTTCGCGCGGCCGGCCTACCAGGTCGAGGCCCAATGCCAGGTCAGGGTCGTCCAGGTTGCCCACCGGCGGGATGACGCCGTCCCTCATCGCAAGCAGCGCCGTGGCCACGCTGAGCGCCGAACCACCCGCCAGCAGGCGGCCGACCAGGCCCTGCGGCGCGGTGACCGGAACCCCACGCGGACCGAACACGGAGCACAGCGCTCGCGCCTCGGCAGCATCCGCGTCCCTGCGACCGGCCCCATCGGCCAGCACCAGGTCGACCTCGTCGGGTCGCACGCCGGCCCGCTGCAGAGCCAATCCGATCGCCTGGGCGTAATGGCGCCCGTCCGGCGCGGCCGTCCGGTGGTACGCGTCCTGGGTTGCCGCATAACCAGCGATCACGCCGTAGCCGGCGGGCGCGGACCGAGCCCGTGCCGCGGCCTCGTCCTCCACCAGAAGCACCGCACCGCCCTCGCCGGGCAGATGACCGTTGGCCGCCCGGTCGAAGGGCTTGTAGCCGTCCTTCGGGTCGGCGGCGGTGGACAGGAGGCCACTGGACATCTGAATGGTCAGGGCGTACGGGGTGATCGGGGCCTCGGTGCCGCCGGCGAGCACGGCACTGGTGCCGCGCCGGATCGCCCGGTCGGCCCAGCCGAGACTGTCGATGCCGGATGCCGCGTCGGAGACCACCACCCCGCACGGTCCTTTGGTGCCGTGGCGAATGGCCAGTTGCCCGGTGCTCGCAGCGTAGAACCAGGCGATGGACTGGTACGCGCCGACCGCCTTGCGGCCCCGGCTCCACAGAGCCTGGATCTCGCGTTGGCCAAATTCATTGCCACCCGAGCCGCTGCCCAGGATGACCGACGTGGCGTACGGATCATGTGCGGACGGATCGTAGTCAGCGTCGGCAAGTGCCAGGCCGGTGGCGGCGAACGCCAGCCATGTCCACCGGTCGGTCTGAACGGCCAGCCGGTCCGGCACATGCTCGGTCACATCGAAGCCGGATACCTGGCCGGCCAGTTTGGTGGCATAGCGACCGGTGTCGAACGCCTCGATCGGCCGCACCGCCAGCTCGCCGGCCAGGGTGGCACGCCAGTGCTCCGCCGCTCCTGTGCCGGTTGGCGCGACCACACCGAGGCCAGTGATCACTGCAGCCATCAGCGCACCCCTGCCAGGACGATCGCGGACTGGAACCCGCCGAACCCGCTGCCGACCGAGAGCGCGGCGTCCACCCGGTGGTCGCGGGCGATGTTGGGCACGTAGTCCAGGTCGCACAGGGGGTCGCCGTGGGCGTAGTTGGCGGTGGGCGGCACCACGTTGTGCTCGATGGCCAGCGCGGTCGCGGCCACCTCGATGGATCCGATCGCTCCTAGCGAGTGCCCGATCATGGACTTGATCGAGCTGACCGGCACCTGGTAGGCGTGTGCGCCCAGGCTGCGCTTGAACGCGGCAGTCTCGTGCCGGTCGTTCTGCTTGGTACCCGAGCCGTGCGCGTTCACGTAGTCCAGCGCGCTGGGATCCATCCGCGCCTGATCCAGCGCACTGTCGATCGCGGCGGCCATCTCGGCTCCGTCCGGACGCAACCCGGTCATGTGGAAGGCGTTGCACCGGTTGGCGTAGCCCCGGATCTCCGCGTAGACGTGCGCGCCTCGCCGCCGGGCGTGCTGGTACTCCTCCAGGATGAGTACAGCCGCTCCCTCGCCCATCACGAACCCGTCGCGGGTCGCATCGAACGGCCGGGACGCGTGCTCGGGGTCGTCGTTGCGGGTACTCGTGGCGCCGATGGCGTCGAAGCAGGCCATCGAGATCGGCGTGATGGGCGCGTCGCTCGCGCCGGCCACCACGATGTCCGCCATGTCGTCCTGGATCAGCTGGTACGCCTGGCCGACCGCGTCGATGCCGGAGGTGCAGCCGGTGGAGACCACCGAGGCAGGGCCGTGCGCACCGTACCGGCAGGAGACCTCGGCGGCCATGCTGCTGGGTACCCACGCCTGGTAGAGGAAACCGGACCCGTACCTCGGATCGACCAGCCATTCCCGGCCGCCGTCGCTGGTCGCCACGTACTCGTCCTCGAGGCGGGTGCTCGCGCCGACCGCGCTGCCCAGGCACACGGCCATCCGATCGTGGTCGATTCCGCCGTCCAGCACGAGACCCGAGTCGCCCATCGCTTCGTCCGCGGCGACCAGCGCGAACTGGACGGACCGGTCGTTGCGGAACACCTCTTGTGGCGTAAGCCCGGCTGCGAGAGGGTCGAAGTCGATCTCGGCAGCCAGTTGTGAGCGGAACTGTGCCGGGTTGCACAGCGACAGCCGACGGGTCGCTGTGCGCCCGTCGGTGATCAGCTGCCAGAACGCCTTCCGCGTAGCACCACCGGGTGCGACCACACCGATCCCGGTGATCGCGATACGTCGTTCGTCGCTCATCCCGCGTGCTCGCTCAGTCCCTCGTTGACCAGTGCCACCAGCTCACCGAAGGGCGTGTCCGCCTGCGCCCCGTCGAGTTCGACCCCGTAGCGGTCCTCGATCTCCACCCCGAGCTGCAGTCGCGCCAGCGAGTCGAGGTCGACGTCGCGCAGCGTGGCACTCGGGTCGTCGGTGACCGCGGACCGGGGCAGCCCGGCCTTGACGACCAGGATCTCCATCAGCTCGTGAATCGTGAATGTCGACACGGGCATTCCCTTCATGTTTTTGACGACGAACCTGAATCCCAGACTACTCAGAAGTCTGCCAAATTCCCTCGGCCGAGAGAACTGAATCGTCCGGTTCCCGGGAATGAGGTGCGTTCATCCTCGCGGATGAACTGTGGCCGGCCTGCGGAGAATTGATTGACACCATTTCGAATTCACTGCTTCACTCATTGAATTGGTTTCCCGGATACGAGGAGACGGAAAAATGGACGTGTCAGCAGCGCCGCCCGAGGCGGCGGCCGGCGTGGGGGTGACCGCGGTCGCGGTGGCGATGGCCAGAGCTCTGGAATCCCGGCGTGCGGACCGGATGTTCGACGATCCGTACGCCCAGCCGTTCGTCGACGCGGCCGAGGCGGTTCTCAGCCCGGACGAGTGGGCGTCGCTGGTTGCCTGGGTCGAACTGTTCTACTCCCGGGGGGTGGTGCGCACCCGGTTCGTCGACGACTTCGTGTGCGATGCGGTGTCAGGCGGCTGCACACAAGTGGTGCTCCTCGGGGCAGGTCTCGACGCACGCGCGTTCCGGCTTCCGCTGGCGGGTGCCGATGTCCTCGAGGTGGACACACCGTCGGTGCTCGCCTTCAAGGACCAGGTGCTCGCCGACGTGGGTGCGCGGCCGGCCGGCCGCTCGCGCACGGTCGTCCGTACCGACCTCCGAGAGGACTTCGCCGCGCGCCTCACCGGCAGCACCTTCGACCCGGGCAGGCCGACCGCATGGGTCGCCGAGGGAGTGCTCCCCTACCTGACCGCCGACCAGGCGCGGCATGTGGTCACCGATGTCGGACGGCTGTCCGCGCCCGGCAGCAGGCTGGTGTTCGAACATTCCGACAAACCCGGGCCGGACCCGAGAGCCGCAGCCGCCGCGCTGACCACGCCTGGGGCGGACCGGATCAGCACCATGGTCCGCGGCGGACTCGGCCCCGAGGGGCGGGACTGGGTGGCCGGCCAGGGCTGGACCGTCGAGGTCACCGAGCGCGGCGAGCTGGGACCGCGGTACGGGCGGCCCGACGACCGGCTGGCCGGTGGCCAGTTCATCATCGCGACCCGCGACTGACCGGGACAAAGGATATGGAACCGAATCAAGCGCAAACTGGATCTCCGGAGCCGATCGAGGCGCGCATTCAGACCGCCGCCGCGTTCTATCGGCGTCCGATGCTGGCTGCCTACGACCTGTTCGTGCTCGGTATGATGAGTCGGCTCATGTGGCGCTGTCCGCGCGGCCGAATGCTGGCACATTACAGTCGGCAGGTCAGCTCATCCCATCTGGACATCGGGCCAGGAACCGGATGGTTCATCAATAAATGTCGGTTTCCGTCTAAAGCGCCGTCCATTACCCTGATGGATCTGAATGAGGTGGCACTCGCCACCTCGGCGCACCGAATCAGGCGCTACCACCCCGAGGCCCTGGTCGGCGACGCGTTCAAGCCCTTCGCCCTCGGCACTGCGAAGTTCGACTCGGT
Organism: Streptomyces sp. NBC_00247; assembly: GCF_036188265.1. Lineage (NCBI taxonomy): Bacteria > Bacillati > Actinomycetota > Actinomycetes > Kitasatosporales > Streptomycetaceae > Streptomyces > Streptomyces sp. NBC_00247. Next base: position 6,442,282 of record NZ_CP108093.1, read on the forward strand.
CGGCATGAACTTCCTGCTGCACTGCCTGCCAGGATCCATGCGGCAGAAGTCGGTGGTGTTCGACCACGTGATGCCGTTTCTGCAGCCGGGTGCGCGCGTGTTCGGCAGCACCGTTCTGGGCGACGGCCCGCACCACACCGGGCGATCCGCGAAGCTGCTGGCCAAGCTCAACCGCAGCGGGGTGTTCAACAACCTCGACGATCGACTGGAGGATCTGGACGAGCAGTTGCGCGCCCGGTTCACCGACGTCGAGACGGCCAGGTCCGGTGCGGTCTGCCTGTTCGCCGCACGATTCCCGGGCCCGCGATGAGTGGCGCGCCGCCGCTCGTGGCCCAGCAACTGCACGACGGCGTTCTGCAGGCTCTGGCCATCGCCCGGCTCCACCTGGACCGGGCTCTCGCCCAGGACGGCCCGCTGCCCCGCGAGCTGGGCATGAACCTGCAGCTGTTGATGGACCGCGAGATCGCCGGCCTTCGCCGCCTGATCAACGGTTCGCCGCCGCCCACGCCGCCGGAACCGGACCTGCCGCGTGCGTTGGCCGCGATCGCTGAGGAACTCCAGTCGGTCACGGGCATCCGCATTCTCGTCGAGGACCGTACCGAGCCGCCCGGACGATGGACGGGCAACGATCCGATCGCTTACCGGGCCGTGCGCGAGGCACTGCACAACACCATCAAGCACAGTGACGCCGAACATGCCTGGGTAACAGTGGCCGCACGCGAGGACCTGCTGGTCTGCACGGTGCACGACGACGGCCGGGGCTTCGACCCGGCCACCGTCCGCTCCCACTTCGGCTTGACCAGTGTGTACGCACAGGCACGGGAGGCAGGTGGACATCTGGCCGTCCAGTCCTGTCGTACCGGCACGTCCGTCACTCTCGTGCTGCCCAGAAACCCGGTACTGGAGGGGAAAGACCAGCAATGAGGCCACCAGAACCCGATGACCGACCGACCATCCTGATCTGCGACGACCATCCAGTGGTGCGCTGCGGCATCCGTACGCTGCTCGCCACCGACCGCTACCGGATCGTGGGCGAGGCGGCTGACCTGGCCGGCACTGTCGAACAGGTGAAGCTGCACCGCCCTACCGTGCTGCTGCTCGACCTGAGCTTCCTCGGCACCCTCAGCCTCGGAGTCCTGCCCACCCTGCGAGTGGTGTCGCCGGCCACCCGGGTGCTGATCCTGACCATGCACAACGACCCGGACTCGGCGCGGAAGTCACTAGCCGCCGGGGCGCACGGATTTCTGCCCAAGGACTCCGCCGCGGAGGAGCTCGTCGCGGCGGTCGACGCGCTCGCCGGCGGCGGGCGATATCTCCATCCGGCTCTCGGCGCAGCTCTGTTCGACGAGCGCACCGTTCCCGACGCCTCGTTGAGCAGACGGGAGCGCGAGGTTCTCGGCCTGATCGCCGACGGCTTGACCCACCAGCAGATCGCCAATGAACTCTGCTTGTCCATACGCACCATCGAGGCGCAGAGGGCGTCGATCAAGGTCAAGCTCGGGGTCAACAGACGCTCAGAGCTGATCAGCCACGCCCGCCGGCTACGGGTGACAACGTCAGGAGGCGATCGGTGATGCAGACGGGCCGGCCCAGCCGCACCGCGATGAGTTCGGCGCACGCACGTGCCGTTCACCAGGTGGCGGACTCGCCACGCGTGTTCACCGACCCCTTGGCGCACCCCATCACCAGTGGCCTGAAAAGCGGCCCTTCTCCGGCCGGCACGCCCGCCATGCCCGCCGAGGTACGGCTGTTCATGGCCCTGCGCCACCGAGTGGCCGAGGACGCGCTGCACGCTTCGGCGCTGTCCAGACAGGTGGTGATCCTCGGCGCCGGTCTGGACACCTTCGCCTACCGAAACCGAAATCCGCGACTGCGGGTGTTCGAGGTCGACCATCCAGCGACTCAGACATGGAAGCGCGAACGCCTGGCCGAGGCCGGCATCAGTGTGCCGGACTCGGTCGTCTTCTGTCCGGTCGACTTCGCCGACCAGACCGCGGAAGCCGGGCTCGCGACAGTCGGATTCGACCCATGCGCGCCGACGTTCTTCCTGCTGCTGGGTGTGGCCCCCTATCTGAGCAGGAACACGCTGCTGGATACGGCACGCTTCGTGGCCCGACTGCCCGCGCCGACCGAAATAGTCCTCGACTACAACCAGCCCCTCTCCGCGCTGCCGCCGCACCGCAGGCCGGCGTTCGCAGCACAGGCCGAGGCCATGGCAAGGATGGGGGAGCCGTGGCAGTCGTACTTCACCCCGCCCGAGATCGCCGCCGAACTGGCCGGCGCCGGATTCGACCACGTCAGCGACATCGGCTGGCAGGACTGCCTGGCGCGCTATGCGCTCGACCCCTTGCTGCCCGACCTGTTCGGCGGACGGATCGTGCATGCCCGCGCAACCGGATCAGAGAGGAACTAGTCAGCCGTGCACGCTTTGGTCATCGGTGGCGGAGTGGCCGGACCGGCCTGCGCCGTCGCGCTGCGCTCGATCGGCGTCGAGGTCACCATCTGCGAAGCCCGGCCAAGAGAGGACAAGGACCTCGGGTTGTGGGTGATGGTCGCGCCGAACGGCCTCGCCGCGCTGAACACGCTGGGTCTCAAGCAGATCGCACTGCGAGAGTCGCTCGCCGGCGTGGCCGGCCCGTCCGGCTTCGTGCCGATGCGGCGTGCCGGACTGTACCGGCTGCTGCGCGAAGCCGCGGTGGCACGGGGGGCACGGATCGAGCACGACCGGAAGCTGATCGACGCCTCGACCACAGCCGACGGGGTGATGGCGCGGTTCACCGACGGATCGACCCTCTCCGGCGACCTGCTCATCGGCTGCGACGGCATCCACTCCCGGACCAGGTCGATCATCGATCCAGCCGCGCCGACCGCACGCTACGTTCCGCTGCTGAACCTCGGCGGCTTCGCATCCGATGTGGACGCTCCCGGTGAACCCGCGCAGCTGCGGTTCGTCCGCAGTCGCAAGGGCTTCTTCGGCTACACCGTCTCAGGCAGGCGCGACGTGTGGTGGTTCGCCAACCTGCTCTGGGGGGCGGAGCCGAGCCGGGCCGAACTCGCGGCTATGGAACGCGACGTGCTCACGGAGAGGTTGCTTGACACATTCGCCGAATCTCCCGCGTTCGTGGCGGACGTGATCCGCGCGACGTACACCGATCTGTATGCGCTGCCCACCCACGACCTGCCCACCGTGCCGACCTGGTGGCAGGACAGGATGGTCCTTCTCGGTGACGCGGCACACGCTACGACACCGACGTCCGGTCAGGGCTCGTCGATGGCGCTCGAGGACGCGGTGGCCCTGGCCAAGTGCCTGCGCGATCTGTCCGGACGACAGGCGTTGTCCCGCTACGAACAGCTGCGCAGACGGCGGGTTGAGGCCGTCGTCGCCCTTGGCGCCCGCGCATCGGCCGCCAAGATCGAGGGTTCATCGCCCAGTGGTTCGCTCGACTGGGTCCTCGACTACCGGATCGACTGGGCGTCCCCCGCCTGATCTGGGTGCGGCCGAGGGGCGTGGGGGCGCGGCGAGTTCGCCGCGCCCTACACGCTTGCGGCCGGCGCGGGTACCACCAACCGTGCCCGCAGCGCCTCGATCGTCTCGGGCGTCACACCCGCGCGCCCGATCAGGTAGTCCTCGACCGTTCCGTACTGCTCGCGCAGGGCGTCCAGCGTGCTTGCCATCGCATGTCGGGGCGCACCGAATACCGCGTGGTAGCGCTCCTCGTCCAAGCCGAGTGCGGCAAGTCTGGGCAGCAGTCGGGCCATTCGGGATTCGTCGTAGCAGAGCCTGCTCAGCGTGTAGTCGTCCAGCACCGTCGCCTCGTCCACGCCGAGCACCGACAGCAGCAGCGCTGCGGCCAGACCGGTGCGGTCCTTGCCCGCGGTGCAATGGATCACCGCGGGCGCGCCGTCCGGCGCGCCGAGTCCGTTCAGGACGCGGCCGAAGGCGGCCGCGTCCTGAAGGATCATGTCAAGGTAGACCTGGTGCAGAAAGTCGTCCGGGACGGGGTCGGCTCGGCCGCGGTGGACCAGCTCGGCGAGTGGGGTCGGGCGCGAGGCCTCGTCGCCGACCGCCAGCGTTTCGCGCCGGATCGAGTCAGGCAGCGCGGACGGCGCCCTCGAACGTTCCCTGTCGGTGCGCAGATCGTAGACGGCCTGAAGGCCGAGGCGCCCGATCGCGTCGAGGTCAGCGGTGGTGAGCCGGTCGGGCGCGTCCGCGCGGAAGACCAAGCCCCACCGGGTACGGCCGCCGTCCTTCGTACGGTAGCCGCCCAGGTCGCGGAAGTTGCTCGCGCCCTCCAGCGGCACCACGCGTTCGGCGGCGAGAACCCGGGCGCTCCCGTCGACAGGCGCGACGGAGATGTAGTGCCGGCCGGGCCCCAGCCCTGGCAGCGACACCCTTGTAGCACCGTCCACGCGCGCCACTGGTTGATCGTAATCGATCAACTCGGGCGTCGGCCCGACCGCCAGTTCCACCGGGCCGACGCCGCTCGACTCCCAGGAGACGACGAGGACGCCCGCCCTGTCGCGCACCACGTCGACCGTGAATACCACCGTTTTCATACGGGTTACCCCCTCCTTCGGACACGGCCACGAGTTGCCGCGGGTTCGAGTGACTTCGCTGTGAACTGGCCGGCCATCAGGCCGATATGTCAGCGAGGCGGTCCACCTGGTCCGGGTCGAGGCCGTGGCAGTAGAGCATGACCTCGTCCGCTCCGAGGTCGGTGAAGCCGACGATCGCGTCGCGGATCTCATGGGGAGTGGTGAGCATTCCGGCAACCATCCGGTCCGCCATGCCGGTAAAGGTGTAGTAGGCGTGCGCGGAGGCCCGTGCGTCGTCGATCACATCCTGCGGGCCGAGCGCGACATTGACCTGAGCCACGAGCCGGGGCTCGCCCCCGCGGCCGTGCTGCTTCCAGAACATGCGGACAGTGTCGAAGAGGCCGCCGGCCTTCGACGGCGCCGCTGCGGACAGAAAACCGTCGCCCCAGCGCGCGACCCGTTCCAGCGCGGCGGGCCGGTAGCCGCCGAAGAGCACCTCAGGGCCGCCGGATCGCGCGGGCGCCGGACCGATCGGGCCGACGCCCTCACCGTACGGCTCACCGGACCACAGGCGGCGCATCACTGCCATCTGCTCATCCAGGCGTAGCCCTCGGGTGCGTTTGTCGATACCCGTGACCTGGTGGTCGTCCTCTCTGCCGCCGATGCCCAGGCCGAGCACCAGGCGGCCACCGGTCATCCGGTCCAAGGTGGCGGCCTGCTTGGCCATGAGAGCGGTGTCGCGTAGCGGGGCGAGCAGCACCTCGGTCTGAATACGGATGCGGGAAGTCGCGCCCGCGAGAAAGGCGAGGGCGACCAGGGGCTCGGGGTTGTCGTAGACGAGCCGGTCGAGCAGGCCCATGGTGCTGAAGGGGCCCGCGTCGGCGCGCCGGGCCCAGGTGAGCAGGGTGTCCGGGGCGCCGATGGGCAGGCCGATACCGACGTTCATGAAGGAGACCTCCGAAGGAAAGGGGAGACGGCGCCGATCGACCAAGGGGGCGAGAAGGTCCTGGCCCAGCTCTTCACGGGTTGATCTCGGTCAGTTCCACGATGCCGCTTGCGACGCGGACGTCGGCCTGATCGATGCCGACCGACGCGATCACCCGTCCCGGGTGCCCGTTCGCCGATACCACGCAGCTGGCGGGCACGTCGTTTTCCACGTACATACCAAAGTCCAGTTCGGCTCGGGTCAGCAGGGCCTCGCCCGTGCGCAGACCCGTCTCCGCCGCGCTGAGCAGTGCGGACTGACGCATGGCTTCGATGAGCAGAGTCGCGGGAACGTGGTCGTAGTCCCGGTCGAAGAACGAGGGGTGGGACCGGTCCACCACCAAGGGGAAACGGTTGGGCTGTGCCGCGGGCCCGATCACCACGTTGCTTCGAGTGCGCCGCCCGACCAGCTCGGGCCCGATCAGCCGTGCCTCGGGCGGGCCGTCCATGTCCACGGTTCGCCCGGCTCGCCGCGACCGCTGGTAGTCCCGGATCTCACGGTAGGAGTCCTGGGGGAACAGGACGCTCCTGAACGAGAGCGCCATGGCCGGCACTGAGCCGATCAGGAAGTCTCCCACGATGTCGAGGATGTCGTCGGTGCGCGTGACGCCCACCTTGATGACGCCTTGCAGCGGCGTGGTGCCGTCGGCACGGAACGCGTGCGGCTCGTGCACGGCCAGCGTCAGCTGCTGCACGGCCGTCGGTGTGCCTCGCGGAACGCCGAGGTACTCGTGCCGCACCAGAACGAACGCCTGCCGAAACGCCTCGATCACGACTGCCGGGTCGTGCGTCTGTGCCCGCTGGTCGGACCACAGGGGATGGTCGTGTGCCACCCGCACGGCGATCACGAATTCGTCCGGGCCGGCCGGCGCGTGATCGGTGACGAACACCTCGCGGGCCGACTTCCGGTTCACCGTCTGGGGCGGCACGAATCGGCCGAATCCGAGGCGGGCGACGGGATCAGTGGTCATCAGGGCCTCCAGGACCGGCAGCGCTCGTCCAGGACCTTGGCCAGAGAGCGGATCGTCGGGTTGTCGAAGATGTCGGTCATGCTGATCCGCGCGTCGGTCAGCGCCTGCAACCGACCTCGAAGTTCCACCGCCGCAAGCGAGTTCAGTCCCCAAGTGACGACGATGTCGTCGTCGAGGCCGACTCTGCCGTATTCGCCGAGCACGTCGCCGATGGCGGTGCGCACCGCGGTGGTGGTGTCGCTCGCCTGCCCGGTGGTGGCGATGGCGTCCGCCGTGGCCGGTGTCGGCCAGAAGCGTCGCCGGGCGAAAGGATATGTGGGCAAGTCGACCCGTCGTGCACCGGATCCGGCGAACACATCCGCCCAGTCGGCCACACCGGCGGCCACGAATCGCTCGGCCAGGTCACGCAGCGTGGTCTGCCCGAATACGCCGCCGGGCTCCGGCGCGACGGCGAGGGTACGCAGACCCGTCATCAGTTCGTCCTGGTCCGTGCCGAGCACGACGCAGCGGTGGCCGAACCGCGCCCGGGTGAGCAGAGTGAACCCGACGTCCGCCGGGTCGATGTCCGCGTCCGCGTTCTCCAGGAACGTGAGCAGCCGGGTGGCCTGTGCTGTCAGCGCGTCCGGGGTCTTCGCCGAGAGCACCCAGGGCACGGCGGGCAGAGAGCGCCGCGGTGGGGCGGGCGCCGGTGGTGCCTGTTCGAGGATGACGTGTGCGTTGGTTCCGGAGATCCCGAACGACGACACCGCGGCGCGGCGTGGTCGTCCGGTGTCCGGCCAGTCCTGGGTGCTGGTGGCCAGTTGTACGGCGCCGGTGGACCAGGAGATGTGAGAACTCGGCGCGTCGACGTGCAAGGTGGCGGGTACGGTGCCGTGGTCCATGGCGGCGACCATTTTGATCAGTCCGGCGATGCCCGCGGCGGCCTGGGCGTGTCCGATGTTGGACTTCAGCGACCCCAGGAGGACCGGCCGTTCGGGCGGCCGGTGCCGGCCGTAGGTGGCCAGCACCGCATGGGCCTCGATCGGGTCGCCCAACACCGTTCCGGTGCCGTGCGCTTCCACGACGTCGACGTCCGCCGTGGTCAGTCCGGCGTCGGCGAGTGCCGTTCGGATGACCCGCTGCTGGGACGGGCCGTTGGGCGCCGTGAGCCCGTTGGAGGCGCCGTCCTGGTTGACCGCGCTGCCCCGGACCAGGGCCAGCACTCGGTGCCCGTGGCGCCGCGCGTCCGAGAGTCGCTCCAGTGCGACGACGCCCGCGCCTTCGGCCCAGGCGGTGCCGTCCGCCGAGGCGGCGAACGACTTGCACCGCGCATCGGGCGACAGGCCACGCTGCCGGGCGAAGTCGAGGAAGACGCGGGGGGTCGACATGACGGTCGCCCCTCCGGCCAGGACCAGGTCCGTCTCACCCGAACGCAATGAGCGGCATGCCAGGTGCAAGGCCACCAACGACGACGAACACGCGGTGTCGACGGTCACCGCAGGCCCCTCAAGACCCAGCGTGTACGCCACCCGGCCAGAGATCAGACTGGCTGCCGTGCCGGTCGACCGGTAGCCTTCCGTACCGGCTTCCTGGACGTCGCGCCCGTACTCCTGAGCCATGTGGCCCACGAACACCCCGGTCGCGCTGCCGGCCAGGGTCTGTGGGGCGATGCCCGCGTTCTCCAGTGCCTCCCAGGCCACTTCGAGCACCAGACGCTGCTGCGGATCCATCGCGAGCGCCTCGCTGGGGCTGATCCCGAAGAACCCGGCGTCGAACCCCGCGATGTCGTCGAGGAACCCTCCCTCACGGACATACGTCGTGCCCGGACGGTCCGGGTCCGGATCGTAGAGCGTGTCCAGGTCCCACCCACGGTCGGCGGGAAACGCGGAGATCACGTCGCGGCCGCCGACCGAGACCTCCCACAAATCGGCCGCCGAGGCGACGCCCCCGGGAAACCGGCAGCCGACGCCCACGATCGCGACCGGATCGTCACTGCTGCCGTTCCGGCGCAGTCGCTCGATTTCCTTGAGTGACTCACGCAGCGCTTTCACCAGCCTGGCTTCGGTGTCCCCGCTCATGGCGCGTCACTCCGTCCGGAGCCGTACGGATGGACTTCGATCGGGATCTGTACCGGTATCCAGGTGCTGCCCATCGCGACGAGGCCCTGCCAGAGCAGGGTCGTCAGGGCCCAGTGCCACTGGGACGGCATGGGCTGCGCCCGGGGGACCGTGCCGGACGGCCGTCGCGCCGGGCTCCGCACTGCTCGAATCCGGTCGGTCATCGCGAGCCGTCCTCACCCAGCGCGACCGCGATCAGCTCTTCGACATCCATCGTGTCAATCAACTCCTTCTGGTCCGGTGCTGCGTCAGACAGCGGTGCGACGAGGGTTCGGTGTATGTGGTCGGTGAGCGCTGCGGGAGTCGGGTAGTCGAACACCACCGTGGCCGGCAGCGGCGCATCGGTCAGCGGTGCGAGGGCGTTCCGCAGTTCGATCGCGGTGAGCGAGTCGACGCCCAGGTCGCGGAAGGTGCGGTCCGCGTCGAGCGGCTGCGCTTCGCTGTGGCCGAGCAGCGTCACCAGCTCGTGGCCCAGAAGGTCCAGCACGCGTTGCCGCTGCTCGTCGGGGTCGAGGCGGGCCAGTTCCTGCCTCAGCCGCAGCGCGTCGTCCTGACGGCTCGGCCGGACAGGGCTGCGCAGGGTGACCGCGGCTACCTGCGCGCGCGGCGCCGTCAGGGCGGCGTCGAACATCGCCAGGCCGTCGGATTCGGAGATCGCCGCGAGCCCTCGGTCGCGCAGCCGCGCCAGATCCGCGTCGCGCAGGTGCTCGGTCATGCCTCGCTGCCCCGCCCACAGACCCCAGGCGATGGATACGGCGGGCAGGCCCCTGGCCCTGCGATGCGCGGCCAGCCCGTCCAGGAAGGAGTTCGCCGCGGCATAGTTGGCCTGCCCCGCCGAACCGAGCATGCCGGCCACGGAGGAGAAGAGTACGAACGCGGTCAGGTCAAAACCGAGCGTCGCCCGGTGCAGATTCCACGCGGCATCCGCTTTGGCCGCGAGCACGGCGTCCAGTCGCCGCGGCGTCAGTGACTCCAGTACCCCGTCTTCGAGTACGCCGGCCGCGTGCACCACCGCGGTCAGTCCGGGTGTCACCAGGCCGGCCACCGCGGCCGGGTCGGCGACATCACAGGCTACGATCTCGACGGTCGCGCCCAGCTCGGTCAGCTCCGCCCGCAGCGCGGGCGCTTCCGGTGCGGCCGGCCCGCGCCTGCTGGCCAGCACCAGCCGCCTCACTCCGTGCGCGGCCACCAGATGCCGGGCGAAGAGCGCGCCGAGACCGCCGGTGCCGCCGGTGATCAGTACCGTGCTCTCGGGACTGAAGGGGGACACCCCCTCCGAGGGCTGAGGCAGGGGGGCCAGCCGGGCCGTATGCGCCACCCCCGAGCGGATCATCAGTTGTGGCTCCCCCGTCGCCATGACCGCGGGCAGATCGAGTTCGCCGTCGGTGTCCACCAGGACGAACCGGCCGGGCTGTTCGATCTGTGCGGAGCGCACCAGTCCCCACACCGCCGCGCCGGCCAGGTCGGGCACATCCTCGCCCGGCAGCCCGACCGCGCCATGGGTCACGATCACCAGCCGCTGTGCCGTCGGCGCGGTCAACGCGGCGAGCACCTTCCGCGTCGCCTCGTGCACCGAGGACACGACGTCCCCGCTGCCGGAGAATCCGTCGAGCACCGCGACGTCGCCGAACGACGCGGAGACGGTGGCGGGCGTGGAGGGCAGCGGAATCCAGGCCAGTTCCTGTACTCGGCGGGCCGATGCGGACATCGGCCGCAGACGGACCGATTCGGCGGTCAGGACCGGTCGGCCGGTCCCATCGTGCACCGCGACCGACACCCCGTCCGGCCCTGCGGGGGACAGCCGGACTCGCAGCCTGTCCGCCCCGGCCCGGTGCAGCATGACGTTCTGCCAGGCGAACGGCACGTCCGAGCCGCTGCGGCCGGTGCCCGACAACCACGCCTGCAACGCCGCGTCCAGCAGAGCCGGGTGCAGGCCGTAGCCGGTCGTGTCGACGTCGGCCGCGACCTCGGCGAGCACGTCGTCACCGTCGCGCCATATCGCGCGCAGCCCCCGGAAAGCCGGTCCGTAGTCGAGTCCCTGGTCTGCCAGCCGGTCGTACGCGCCGTCCGGGTCGATCGGCACGGCGCTGGGAGGGGGCCAGACGACCTGCCGTGCGGGTGCTGCCCGGTCCGCCGTGGTCACCGAGCCCCTGGCATGCACCACCCAGGGTGCGGTCGGTTCGTCCGCCCGGGCGGACACCACCACCTCACCGGTCGGATGGGCGACCACCTGGAGGGACAGCCGGCCCTGTTCGGGCAGCACCAGCGGAGCCTGGATCACCAATTCACGCACCGTGTCCGCCCCGATCTCGGCGCCGGTACGCAGTGCCAGTTCGGCGAAGAAGGTACCGGGAGCGAGAACCGAGCCGGCCACCGAGTGGTCGGCCATCCAACCGGGCGAGTTCCGGGAGACCGAGCCGGACAGAACCACCGTGCCGCTGTCCGGCAGCTCCATCAGGGCAGTCAGGACGGGGTGGTCCGTCGCGACGAACCCGAGTCCCGTCGGGGCAGCCGGCGGCTCCGGCCGCAGCCAGTAGTGCCGCCGGTCGAACGCATAGGTGGGCAGCTCCGCGAAGGGGCCGGTCGGCTCGCCGAACATCGTCCGCAGGTCCAGGGGCAGACCCCGCGCGAACAACTCGCCGAGCGCGGGCAGCAGACCGGCCAGTTCGGCCCGGTCGCCGCGCAGCAGCGGCAACGCGGTCACCTCGGTGGGTATGGCCTGCGCGACCAGGGTGGTCAGTGCCCGCCCCGGCCCGATCTCGACGAAGGTCCTCGCGCCCTGTTCCGCGAGGGCGTTCACACAGGGGAGGAACTGCACGGTCTGCCTGGCATGCCGCAGCCAGTAGTCAGCCGAACGCAGGTCCTCGTCGCCGGCCAGCTCGCCGGTGACACCGGACATGATCGGGATGGTCGCAGGGTGGTAGGTGACCTCCCGGGCCACTGCGGCGAACTCGCCAAGCAGACCGTCCAGTCCGGCCGAGTGGAACGCGTACCGGGTTCGCAGCCTGAGCGACCGCCACCCACGGGCACGACAGCGTTCGACGACCCGCTCGACGGCATCCGGCGCCCCGGAGACGACAGTCGCGTCCTTCGTGTTCACGGCGGCGATCGACACCCCCGGTTCGAGGACGCTCTCGACCTCATCGGCGCCGGCCAGGATCTGCACCATGCTGCCGGGCGGCAGGGCGCCCATGACACGGCCCCGCGCAGTGATCATCCTGGCGGCGTCGGGCAGCGACAGGACTCCGGCCACGTGCGCCGCGGCCAGTTCGCCGAAGGAATGGCCGAGCAGATAGTCCGGTCGCAGTCCGAAGGATTCGACGAGCCGGAACAGCGCGACCTCGATGGCGAACAGCGCGGGCTGGGTGAACTCGGTCCGGTCCTGAAGGATGGCCGCCTCAGGCGAGCCCTTCGCGGCGAACAGCAGGTCGCCCAGCGACCGGCCCAGGTGTACGTCCAGTTCGGCGAGTACCCCGTCGAGTGCGGCGGCGAACACCGGGAACTCGGCGTGCAACGCCGCGCCCATGGCCGCGTACTGGCCCCCGTGGCCGGGGAAGAGGAACACGACGGGCCCGGTCGTCGGCTCGGCCGGCTCAGCGTGGGCGGCCTCGGCCAGTCGGTCGAGCAGCTCGGCACGGTCCGCGCCGGTGACGACCGTCCGGTGCGGCAGCCGCGACCGCGTCGCGACCAGTGCCGAGGCGACGGCCGCCGGGCCAAGGTTCTCGTTCGTCCGCACATGGGCGAGCAGCCGGGCGGCCTGGCCGCGGAGCGCGGGTTTGGTGCGCGCGGACAGCACCCACGGCAGCACCGGCCAGTTCCGTTCCACGGCGACCTGTTCCGGCTGCGGTGGGGCCTGTTCGAGGATCACGTGGGCGTTGGTTCCGGAGATGCCGAACGCCGACACCGCCGCCCGACGCGGCTGCCCCGTCCGCGGCCAGTCGACCGACTCGGTCGCCAGGGCTACGGCCCCGCCCGACCAGTCCACCGCGGACGTCGGCGGATCCGCGTGCAGTGTCGGCGCCACAATGCCCCGGTCGAGCGCGCCGATCATCTTGATCATGCCGGCCATGCCCGCGGCGGCCTGGGTGTGTCCGAGGTTCGACTTGACCGAGCCGAGCAGCAGCGGCCGGTCGGCGGGCCGGCCCTGACCGTATGTCGCCAGGATCGCCTCCGCCTCGATGGGATCGCCCAGCACCGTGCCCGTCCCGTGTGCTTCCAGCACGTCCACGTCCGCGGGGGACAGGCCGGCACCGGCGAGGGCGGAACGGATCACGCGTTGCTGGGACGGGCCGTTCGGTGCGGTCAGCCCGTTCGACGCGCCGTCCTGGTTCACCGCGCTGCCGCGTACCACCGCGAGCACCCGGTGCCCGTGCGCCCTGGCCCGGGACAGCCGCTCCAGCACCAGGACGCCCGCGCCTTCGCTCCAGCCGGTCCCGTCGGCCGCGGCACCGAACGACTTGCACCGCCCATCGGCGGCCAGGCCGCCCTGCTTGGCGAACTCCACGAACACCCTTGGTGTGGCCATCACCGTGGCGCCGCCTACCAGCGCCAGCTCGCACTCGTCGGACTGAAGCGACCGCGTAGCCAGGTGCACCGCGACCAACGATGAGGAGCAGGCCGTGTCCACGGTGATCGCGGGCCCCTCCAGACCGAGCGCGTACGCGACTCGGCCGGAGGCCACACTGCCTTGGCTGCCGACCAGTCGGTAACCCTCCACCCCGGCTGCGGCGTCATCGACGCCCGCGCCGTACTCCTGGGCCATGATTCCGGCGAACACGCCGGTGCGGCTGCCGGCCAGCGACTCAGGGGCGATGCCGGCGCGCTCGACCGCTTCCCAGCACACCTCGAGCAGCAATCGCTGCTGCGGGTCCATCGCGGCCGCCTCGTGCGGGTTGATGCCGAAGAACGCGGCGTCGAACGCACCCGCGTCGGCGAGGAATCCACCCTGACGCAGGGAGGGACCGCTCATGGGCCATCCGCGGTCGGCCGGGAAATCACCGATCACCTCCCTGCCGTTGACCACGGTTTCCCACAGGTCCCCGGGCGAGTCGATCCCGCCCGGGAACCGACAACCGATACCCACCACGACGATCGGATCGGTGGCGTCCACCGCCGCCGCCGCCTGCTCGTCAGCGCGTGCGGTGCGTCCGGCGGCCCGGTCGCGCAGGTAATCGGCCAGTGCGGCAGGCGTGGGGTAGTCGAAGACCACGGCCGCGGGCAGCGACATGCCGGTGGCCGTTTTGAGCCGGTTGCGCAGTTCTACGGCGAGCAGCGAGTCGAAGCCAAGATCCCGGAACTTGCGGTCCGGATCGATCAGCTCGCCGCCCCGCCCGAGAACGACCGCGGCCTCCGCCCGTGTCAGCGCGAGCAGGTCCGCGGGTGCGGGCCCCGTGGTGGGCGATGGCTGCCGCCGGGGCGGTGCCAGGTCCCTCAGCGCCGAAGGCAGTTCGCCGAGGTCCGCGGAGACCCGAAGCGCCGCGCGGTCGACCGGCATCGCGACGACGTACGGCCGGTGTTGCGCGATGGCGGCGTCGAAGAGGTCCAGCCCGGCGTCGACCGGCAGTTCGACCAGCCCACGCCGCTCGAGCCGGACGATGTCCGCGTCACGCAGTCGTCCGGCCATGCCCGTGGTGTGGTCCCACAACCCCCAGCCGATGGACAGCGTGGGCAGCCCACGAGCATGCCGGTGAGCCGCCAGAGCGTCGAGGAAGGCGTTGGCTGCCGCGTAGTTGGCCTGGCCTGCCCCGCCACACACGCCGAGCACGGAGGAGAACAGCACGAGCTTGGCACCGGTCCGCGCGGTGGCCTCGTGCAGATACCACGCGGCGTCGGCCTTGGGCGACAGCACGGAGTCCATCCGCTCCGGGGTCAGCGAGTCGAGTACGCCGTCGTCGAGCACGCCGGCCGTGTGGATCACCGTGGTCAGTTCCGGCGTCACCAGGGAAGCCAGCGCGGCACGGTCGGTGACGTCGCACGACACCACCTGCGCCGTCGCCCCCAGACCGGCCAGTTCCGCGACCAGCTCCCTGGCGCCGGGAGCGTCCGGGCCCCGCCGTGAGGCAAGCACCAGTCGCCGCACCCCGTGGCGGGTCACCAGATGGCGCGCCAGTACTGAACCGAGTCCTCCGGTGCCGCCGGTGATCAGGGTCGGCCCGGTCGGGTCGATCCCGCCCGGAGCGGCGGAGGCCGGTACCGGCGCAAGCCGGGACGTGTGCAGAACACCGGAGCGGATCACCACCTCCGGTTCACCGCTCGCCACGACGGTAGCGAAGTCGATGTCCGCGTCGCTGTCCACGAGTACGAACCGGCCGGGCGCTTCGACCTGCGCCGCGCGCACCAGGCCCCACACCGCGGCGGCGACCGGGTCGGACGGTCCGTCGCCGGCCGGCCCCACCGCGCCACGGGTGAAGACCAGCAGAATGCTGTCCGCCGACCGCTCGTCGGCGAGCCAGTCCTGGAGTACCCCGAGCATTCGGTGGGTGGCGGCGTGGGTACGGGCGACCATGTCCGGTCCGGCGGCGTCCGGTTCGGTGCCCGAGCCGAATCCGCCGTCGAGCGCGACGACATTCGGGATCGGCGCCGTCCGGTCCAGATCGTCCCAGGCAACGACCGACACCGGAATCGCACGCGGCCGGGCCAGCGGCCGCCAGTCGAGTTCCAGCAACTGGTGGACGGTGAACCGGCCGGCCCGGGAGATCGCGGCCTGCTGTTCGGACGACACCTGTCGCAACACGATCGACCCGACGGCGCACACCGGCCGACCGGACTCGTCGTATGCCGCGAGGGACACCTCGTCCGGCCCCCCCGGCGTGATCACCACCCGCAGGGCGGTGGCACCGGTGGCGAACAGTCGGACGTCGGACCAGGAGAACGGCAGCGCCATGCCGTGCCCGGCGACGGTGAACAGTGCCGCGTGCAACGCCGCGTCGAGCAAAGCCGGGTGCAGGGCGAAGCCGGCTGCGTCCGCCTCGGCGGGAAGAGCGACCTCGGCGAACACCTCGTCGCCCCGGCGCCACATCGCACGCAGACCACGAAACGCCGGCCCGTAGCCATAACCGCGCTCAGCCAGCCGCGGGTAGGCATCGCTCAGGTCGACCTCGGTCGCATCGAAGGGAGGCCACGCGGCGGGTTGCGGCGGTCCATCCGTCTTCTGGGCGGCCAGCTCGCCGCGCGCGTGCGTCACCCATCCCCGGTCGGTGCGGGAATGGATCGTCACCTCGTTGGCGCCCCCGACCACCCGGATGTCCACGCTGCCCTGCTCCGGCAGTACGAGCGGGGTCTGGATCACCAGTTCCCGCACGCTCTCGCGGCCGGCCTCGGCGCCCGCACGCAGGGCCAGTTCCACGAATGCCGTGGCCGGCAGCAACGTCGCTCCCGCGGCCGTGTGATCGGCCAGCCAGCCGTGCGTGGCGAGCGACAGCCGTCCGGTCAACAGAGTCGTATCCGTGTCCGGCAGTTCGGCCACGGCTCCGAGCATCGGATGGTCCGCGACGGCCAGGCCCAGCCCTGTCACGTCCGTGTGCGGCTTCGGCTCCAGCCAGTACCGCTTACGGTCGAACGCGTACGTGGGCAGAGGCACTTGACGGGCATCGCCGAATACCGAGTCCCACGTCACCTCACCGCCGCGCACGTACCGCTGCGCGGCGGAGGTCAGGAACCGGGCCGGACCGCCCTCGCCGCGGCGCAGGGAGCCGGTCACGGTGACCGTACGGCCGTCCTGCTCCGCGGTCTGTTCGATGTGGATTCCCAGCGCCGCATGCGGGGCGCACTCCACGAAGTGCGTGAACCCATCGGCGAGCAGGGCCTCGACGGATCGGCGGAAGGCCACTGGCTGCCGGCAGTTCTGGTACCAGTAGGCGGGGTTGAGGTCCTCGCCCGCGATGGCCGCTCCGGTCACCGTCGAGTAGATCGGCACCGAGGCGGCCGAGGGGCGGACGAACGAGGCCAGGTCGGCGAACTGTTCTTCCAGTGGATCGACCAGATGGGAGTGCGAGGCGCGCGGAGCCACGGTCCGGGCCCGCAGTCCGGCCGCGCGCAGTTCGGCAGTGAACTCGGCCAGCGTGTCCACCGGCCCGGCGACCGTCGTCCCGTTCGGACCGCTGACGCCCGCTATCGTCAGGCCGGGAAGCAGCCGTGGCGCCACGACGCTCTCCGTTGCGGCGACCGAGACGATCGCGCCGGAGAGTTGCTCGGCCATCAGCCTCGACCGGGCCACGATGAGCCGGCACCCCTCGGTGAGAGAGATCGCTCCGGCGAGGCAGGCGGCCGCGATCTCCCCCTGTGAGGTGCCCACGACCGCGTCGGGCCGCACTCCGAGGGAACGCCACTGTTCGGCCAGGGAGACCATGACCGCGAACAGCATGGGGTGCACGACGTCGACGCGCGCCAGCCAGGAATCATCGGCGGTCTCCCGGACCGTGTCCAGCAGTGACCAGTCCACCAGCGGGTCGATGATCCGGGCGCAGTCGGCCATCCGCGCGGCGAACACCGGTGCGCAGTCGAGGAGTTCGGCGGCCATACCCATCCACTCGACGCCCTGCCCGGGGAAGACGAACGCGGTCTTGCCCGGATTCTCCGCGGCTTGGCCGTACGTCACGTTTTCGGCGGGCAGGCCGGCGGCCACCGCGGACAGCCCGGCGATCAGGTCGGTGGAGTCCGTACCGATCACCACGGCACGGTGCGCGAACCGCGACCGTCCAGTCGCCAGCGACCGGCCGATGTCGGCCGCGTCGTGCTCGGCGGCAGGTGCGAGCAATCGCTGCGCTTGGCCGCGCAGCGCGTCCGGGGTCTTCGCCGAGAGCACCCAGGGCACAGCGGACCATGGGGGCTCGTCCTGGGCCTTGTCCGCCTGGGCGGGTGCCTGTTCGAGGATGACGTGTGCGTTGGTTCCGGAGATCCCGAACGACGACACCGCGGCGCGGCGTGGTCGTCCGGTGTCCGGCCAGTCCTGGGTGCTGGTGGCCAGTTGTACGGCGCCGGTGGACCAGGAGATGTGAGAACTCGGCGCGTCGACGTGCAGGGTGGCGGGTACGGTGCCGTGGTCCATGGCGGCGACCATTTTGATCAGTCCGGCGATGCCCGCGGCGGCTTGGGCGTGTCCGATGTTGGACTTCAGCGACCCCAGGAGGACCGGCCGTTCGGGCGGCCGGTGCCGGCCGTAGGTGGCCAGCACCGCATGGGCCTCGATCGGGTCGCCCAACACCGTTCCGGTGCCGTGCGCTTCCACGACGTCGACGTCCGCCGTGGTCAGTCCGGCGTCGGCGAGTGCCGTTCGGATGACTCGCTGCTGGGACGGGCCGTTGGGCGCCGTGAGCCCGTTGGAGGCGCCGTCCTGGTTGACCGCGCTGCCCCGGACCAGGGCCAGCACTCGGTGCCCGTGGCGCCGCGCGTCCGAGAGTCGCTCCAGTGCGACGACGCCCGCGCCTTCGGCCCAGGCGGTGCCGTCCGCCGAGGCGGCGAACGACTTGCACCGCGCATCGGGCGACAGGCCACGCTGCCGGGCGAGGTCGAGGAAGACGCGGGGGGTCGACATGACGGTCGCCCCTCCGGCCAGGACCAGGTCCGTCTCACCCGAACGCAATGAGCGGCATGCCAGGTGCAAGGCCACCAACGACGACGAACACGCGGTGTCGACGGTCACCGCAGGCCCCTCAAGACCCAGCGTGTACGCCACCCGGCCGGAGGCGACAGCTGACAGGCCTCCGGTGATCCGGTATCCCTCGACCGATTCACTGGAGTCCCAGCCGTACATCCCCACGAACACCCCGGTCGCGCTGCCGGCCAGGGTCTGTGGGGCGATGCCCGCGTTCTCCAGTGCCTCCCAGGCCACTTCGAGCACCAGACGCTGCTGCGGATCCATGGCGAGCGCCTCGCTGGGGCTGATCCCGAAGAACCCGGCGTCGAACCCCGCGATGTCGTCGAGGAACCCTCCCTCACGGACATACGTCGTGCCCGGACGGTCCGGGTCCGGATCGTAGAGCGTGTCCAGGTCCCACCCACGGTCGGTGGGAAACGCGGAGATCACGTCGCGGCCGCCGACCGAGACCTCCCACAAGTCGGCCGCCGAGGCGACGCCCCCGGGAAACCGGCAGCCGATGCCCACGATCGCGACCGGATCGTCGTCGCGAGTGATCCGGGCCGGCCGCAGGTCGTCAGAGGCGGGCAGGTCGATGGCCGAGCGGCTGTCAGTGGTGTGGCCGGTCAGGTGTGCGGCCAGCCCGGCCGGCGTCGGATGGTCGAAGACCGCGGTCGCGTCGACCCGCTCTCCGATCGCCGCCGAGAGCCGCTCGGCCAGTTCGATCGCGTTGAGGGAGCTGAGACCGAGGTCCTGGAAGCTGTGGTCGTTCGGCACGGCATCGGCGTCGTGGTGACCCAGTTGGGCGGCGATCTCGGCTCGGACCACCCTGATCAGGCTGTCGTCGGACGCGCGTGGTGCCGCCCCGGCCGGGTGAACGGTGTCGGCATCCGACCGGTCGAACGCGTAGGTGGGCAGATCGACCGAGCGGGCGCCGGTTCCCGTGAACACGGCTGCCCAGTCCACCTCGCCGCCGGACACGAACTCGTGTGCCGCCGCCGACAACCGCTGTGCCGCCGGGCCGACCACGCTCGGCCCGGACCCGTTAATCAACTCCCGCAGACCGGACTCGAGTTCGGTCCGATCACGGCCGAGAACGACCGCGCGGACCGGGAACTGTGTCCGAGTGGTCGCCAGCGAGAACCCTACGTCCACCGGCTCGGATTCGGTGACCCGGTCGAGCAGCCGCTCGGCCTGCCCGCGCAGGGAGTGCCGGGTCTTCGCCGACAACACCCATGGCACCACCGGCAAGCGCGACAGCGGGGGCGAACTCGGCACCGGGGCCGGGGGCGCCTCGACCAGCACCACGTGGCAGTTCGTGCCACCGAGTCCGAACGAACTGACGCCGGCCACGGCCGGCCCGTCCGGCCAGCGCACAGCCTGCGTGTTGACCCGAAGGTTCAGATCCGCAAGCGGTATGTCCGGGTTGGGCGTCGTGAAGTGCAGACTCGCCGGCACTTGCCGATTCTGCAGGCTCAACACGGTCTTGAGCAGGCCGGCGATCCCGGCTGCTGCCTCCAGGTGGCCGATGTTCGTCTTGACGGACCCGACCAGCAGCGGTGTTGTCCGGGTGGCGACGGTGCCCAGGGCGGCCCCGAGGCCGGCCGCTTCAACCGGGTCGCCCACGGCAGTGCCGGTTCCGTGCAACTCGACGTACTGAACCGTGCCGGGGTCGACCCCGGCACGGTCGTACGCCCGTGAGAGCAGGGCCTGCTGGGCGGTGGCGCTGGGCACCGTCAGCCCGTCGGTGCGCCCGTCGTTGTTCACCGAGCTGCCGGCGATGACCGCGACGATCCTGTCGTCGTCGGCAAGCGCGTCGGACAGCCGTTTCAGCACGACGAGGCCGCCGCCTTCACCGCGTACGAACCCGTTGGCGCGGCTGTCGAACACATGGCACCGGCCGTCCGGGGACAGCACGCCCATCTCGGCCAGGCCGCTCTGGGTGTCCGGGGCCACCATCAGGCTTACCCCGCCGGCGATGGCCAGGTCGCACTCACCGCTCTGCAGCGACTGCACGGCCAAGTGCACCGCGACCAACGACGAGGACTGCCCGGTGTCCACGGTGAGGCTTGGACCGTTCAGGCCCAGGGCGTGGGACAACCGGTTGGCCACCATGGCGCGTTGTCGTCCGGTGAAGGCGTAGTGGTCGGGCGCGGACAGCGGCGTGGTCTCTTGCGGCGCCGACACGAACACGCCGGTCTGTGTGCCGGCCAGCCGAGCTGTGAGCAGCCGCGCGTGCTCCAACGACTCCCAGCCCAGTTCCAGCATCAGCCGCTGGTGCGGGTCCATGACGCCGGCTTCCCGCGGGAAGATGTCGAAGAAGCCGGCGTCGAATCCGGTGATGTCGTCGAGGAACGCCCCGCGGCGCCCGGTCATCCGGTCCGGCGGCGGGTCGGTGACCGCGTCGGTGCCCGAACACAGCAGGCGCCAGAACGCGTCAGGCCCGTTCGCCCCGGGTAGTCGGGCGGCCATGCCTATGATCGCGAACCCGTCTGTCATGATGCGTCTCCTCGACGAAATTCCGAATGGCGAGCGGGGTGCCGGTCAGGAGTTGGCGGCAGCCTGGCGGAACGCGGAAGTGTCGGGCGGCGTAATCTTGCCCAACTGCGTCAGCAGGACGTGCAGGTCGTTGCAGGCCCAGTGATCGCTCACACGTCCGTCACGGACCCGCGCGATGTGCATCTCGTTCCAGCTGATGGTGCGTCCGGTCGGCTCCACGCCGAACGCCGGGCCCGTGTGTGTGCCGGTCAGCCGGACGTGCTGGATGACGAATTCGCCGTCCTCGAAGTCACGGATGATCTCGGCCTTCAGGTCCGGGAAGCCTTTTCGCTCGACCCGGATCACCGACTTGACGCCTTCGCGGCCGGATTCCATTCCGGGTGCCGCGTTGTGATTGACGAAGTCCTCCGTCATCAGTTCGTCGAGGACCTCGGTCTTGCCCTGAGAAAATCCCTCAGTCAGAATGCGGCGAATGTTGATCTTGTCAGACACGATGTTCTCCTTGGAAGGGTTTTCCGGATATCTCGGCGAGAGCTACCTGGATGTTCACGAGAGTGCGTTCCGGTTCGAGCCAGCCCGCTGCCGGTCCCGGATCGAACCGGGCCCACACCGCCTCCGCGGACAGTCGCTCGGCGTCCGCCAGGCGGGCGGAGGCGAGCACCCGGTCGAAATAGTCGGCCAGTTCGTGCAGTGCCTCGATCCCGGCCGGCCGGCCATGGCCGGGAAGGACCACCCGGGGACGCAGCGCGATCAGCTGGTCCAGGGCCGTGCGCCAGCGGCCGACCCGCCCGTGCACGGCCAGTGGCGTCACCCCCGCGAAGCACAGGTCGCCGGTGGCCAGCACCCGTTCGGCAGGCAGCCAGACCGCGAGGTCGGCCGCCGAATGGCTGTCCGTGAACTCGAGCACGCGCGCGGCGCCGGGCAACGCGCTTTCGATGCCGGCGGGGGGCACCGGTTCGGCGGCCGTGCTGTCCCAGTCCGCCAGCCGCGTCGCGAACCTCGGCATCACCTTGGCGAGCAGCGCGGGGAGGCCGGGTTCGCCGATCATCCTGCGCATCCCGTCGGCGGTGCGTGGGTGAGCGATGATCGGCACCCCCTCGAACAGGATGTTCCCGCCGATGTGGTCAGTGTGGATGTGTGTGTTGACGACCAACTCGGCGGCCCGGCCCCTGCGGCCCAGCGCGCTCACGATGTCGGCCGCCATCTCCGGCAGCAGCATCGTGTCGATCACTGTGGTCGGTTCGTCGAGAAGTAGCACGCTGTTCGACAGGCCGGCGCTGCCGTCGCCGTTCACCACCGCGATCACGCCGTCGGAGACTTCCATCTCCTGGCGCACGGGTAGTCCGACCGGCATGGCTGTCATGACTGAAGTGCGCGGATCTGCTGGACCAGGCCGGTCCGGTCGAGCATGGCGTGCCAGGACACGATGCGGCCGGCGTCGGCTCGGACGGTCTCCACGACGTTCCAGGTCAGCCGCTGGCCGGCCCCCTTGGGCACGCCGGACATCGTGAGCTCGACCGACAGCGCGGAGCCGTCCGCGGACTCGATGACTCCGTCGACCTTGCGCTCCAGCTCCGTGTACAGCCCGTGCTGCTGCACGAACATCTCAGCAAGACGCTTCGCGCCCGTCTTGCCCTGGCTCGCGGTACGGATCTCCAGTTCGGCGTCGCACAGATCGGCGGCCGCCGCGGGGTCGCCCGCGTCAACCACCGCGTAGACGGACTCCCATAGTTCCCTTGCGGATTTCATCGTCGGCTCTCCTCATTCCCGGACACGATCCACTCGACCTGGTACACGTGCACGTCCACGTCGTCGGCATACTTGTGAAGTTCCAGAATCAAAGCGCGGCCCGCCTCGCTGCGGATGTGTTCTTGAAAGGCCGCGAGTTCGCTCCACTGCGCGTAGTTCGTCACCCGGCTGCCGTCGAGGCTGCAGTGCACATTCGCCGAGATGAAGCCGGGCATGTGCCGGATGATGTCGTCGGTCTCCTTGCGGATCGCGACGGACAGGGCATCCTGGTTCTCCGGCTTGCAGTGGAAGACGTTGATGTAGGTCATCAGACGGTCTTCTGTGGAGATACTGCTCATGACCGTGTCGCCTTCGTCTCGGCAACTACGTTGAAACTACGGAACTCCGGATCTGAGTAGCATGCCTGCATCGGCCGAACCAGTTCCTTGTGTTCCGTGGATTGCTCCCAGGCGAAGAATTCCGCCATGGAGTCCCACTCGCTGACGATCAGCCACTTGTCCGGATTGTCGGGCGACTGGCAGATCTGGTCGCGAATGTGCCCGGGGGTCGCCGCTACGTTGAACCGGACTTTCTCGTAGGCGGCCAGGAAGCCTTCCCGCTTCTCCTCCGCGACCGTCACCATGAACAGGATGCGGGCCGTGCCGGCCGCGGCATCGGTGCTCTCGGTCTGTGTCTCACCGAGGACTTCGGTGTCCACGTGCGCCAACGACGGGTCCGGCGCAAGCGGGCCGGTGTGGTACACGGCCAGCGACTCTGTCGTGCCCACATTGCGCAGCCGGTGCCGCTTGCCGATGGGTACGTAGATGCCGTCACCGGCCCCCAGTGCCCAGTCCTCACCCTCTGCCTCGAGAACCAGGTCGCCGTTGACGACGAACAGGAACTCCTCGGAATAGGGGTGAAAATGCTCCACCACGTATTCGCCGGGCTGGAGGACAACCGTGCCCATATAGCCCGATCGACTCCCCACCGAACCGGGATGGAGCACCATGCGTAACTGGCCACCGCGTGCCCGGTAGGGCTCTATTTCGGCGGCGCTGATTCGACTCACCCGTGAATTGCTCATGAATTAACTATCTCTGCAATTCTCTCGCGTCGCATCAGGGATGATCCGCAGAAGTTCAGCGGAAAACCCGCAGCCGATTGCGGCCGGGAAGATACGTGTGCTGGTGGCGGGATTTTGCTTTCGCTCAGTTCACAGGGAGGGCGCCACGGTGGCACGGAAGCCGTGCACACAGGCGTACACGGCCAATTGGGTCCTGTCGCGCAGGTCGAGCGCGCGCAGCAACGAGGAGATGTGCGATTTCACCGTGGGGCGGCCCAGCTGTAGCTGTCGGGCGATCTCCACATTGGCAAGTCCATGCCCGATCAGGCCAAGAATCTGCCGCTGTCGTGGGGTGAGTTTCACCTCGCTGCCGGGCCTGACCGGAACTTCGGGGGAGCCGCTGTGGCGCAGGGCGGCAATCAGTCCGCCGGCCACCTGGGGGTCCAGCGCCGCACCGCCCCGGTCGACCGCCCGGATCGCGTCGACGAGCCTCTGCACCGGTGTGTCCTTGTGGAGAAAACCCGCCGCGCCACCGTGGAGTACCTTCATCGCGGTCTCCAGATCCAGGTTGGCCGAGAGTGCCAGAACCTTCACCTCGTGCTCCGCGGTCCGGTTCATCAACTGTCTGGCCAGCATGTCCTCGATGTCGAATCCGTCCACGTCCATCAGCAGCACGCGTGGCCGTTGGTCCCCCAGCCACCGAGGGCTGTAATGGTCGGTATCCAATTCGGCCACCACGGCGATCCCTGTTATGTCGCGCAATACGGTTGCGAGGCCTGCCCGGTACACGCTGGAACCGCTGCAGACGCCGACCGGCAGCAAACCACTGAGGTCCTGCACAAAGTTTTTCGGGACCCCCTGGGCAGTGGTAGGGGCTCCCGCGGATCGGTCGGGCTCAGGATTTTCCCCAGAGCCGGCCGTCCTGGGGTACGCAGGGATGACCACCATCTTCACGCTCCCTTGTGGATCGCGGCAACGTCTGCGGGCGCCGTCACGTAGGCGGGTGGAAGTCTCGTTTTGACGGAGACCCTGTCTGGACGCGGGATGAGCTCCACCGGGTGGCCGTAGCCCTTTCGGCGCGCGCTCACTACGGGACAAGGCGGAACCCGGTTATGCAGCGGGCGAGAATGGATTACCGCTCGCATTCCTCGGCGAGCCGGGCAGGGGGCGCCGTCGCCTGCGGCGGTCTCCCGGTCCTCGGCCGGACCGAGCCTCGCGGACCCGCCCGCGCCGAGGAAATGGCAGGAAGGGCGGAGGGCGGCCGCGGTCCGATCCGGCCTCACTCCGGATGCGCTTCGTATGGTTCCGGAGGGATTCGACATGGTGAGGCGCTCCTCCCGTTCACCCGGCTGAGTGCCGCCGCGGCGTCGATGGTGGCAGTTCGTGCGGTCCTTACCAGGGTCAGCTGTCGTAGGTATGGAAGCCCTGTCCGGTCTTCCTGCCGTGCCGACCGGTCTCGACCATGCGCAGGAGCAACGGGGGAGGCGCGTACTGAGGATCCTTGAACTCCTGGTACAGCGCGGCGGCGATGTCCCTGACGGTGTCCAGGCCCACCAAGTCGGCGAGCTTCAAGGGGCCCAGCGGGTGCGAGCAGCCGAGCACCATGCCCCGGTCTATCACCTCGGCAGTCGCGAACCCCGACTCGACCATCCGGATGGCCGACAACAGGTAGGGGATCAGCAGGGCGTTGACCACGAAACCGCTGCGGTCCGCGGACCGGATGACTTCCTTGCCCAGGACGCCTTGGACGAACAGGCGGGCCTGCTCGTGGACGGTCTCCTCCGTGTCGAGCGAACTGATCAGCTCGACCAGTGGCATGGCCGGGACCGGACTGAAGAAGTGCGCGCCGATCACCTGACCGGGGCGCGTGGTGGCCCGACCGATACGGGAGATCGGCAGGGAGGAGGTGTTGGTGGCGAGAATGGCCGCCGGGTTCTTCACCACCCGGTCCAGCGCCCCGAACAGCTCCAGCTTCTCCTGCTCGTGTTCCCGGATGCACTCGATCACAAGTTGACGGTCCCGCAGGTCGTCGAGGGCGGTGGTGAAGGTCAACCTCTCCAGCGCGCCGTCACGCTGTTCCTCCGTCACCCTCCCCTTGGACACAGCCCGGGTGAGCGAGGCCGCGATCCGGTCGCCGCCCGCGACAGCCGAGCCAGGCCGTGAGACCACCACGGTCACCTGGCAGCCGGCCAGCGCGGCCACCTCGGCGATGCCCGAACCCATCAGCCCGCAGCCGACCACGCCGACTCGATCAACGGGCTCACCCGAGTCCGGTGCGGGGGCGCACTCCGGCGCGGTACCGCTCATGCCGTCCTGCCTTCTTGTGTAATGAAGTCGACGCGACGGGCGTCGGTCCCGGCGGCGATCATCTTCGTAGCTGCCTTCCGACGGGACGGAGCTCAGTGGGACAGTGCGTGCGCGGGGACGTCCTCGGCCGGTACGCGCAGCGGACTGAGGCGCCCCTCGCCGATGCGGGCACGGGTCTGCGGGTCAGTGACGCCAAGTCCGGGTTCCGGGGCGAGGCAGAGGACACCGATCTTCCCGATGTGGCGGTTCTGCTGAACCTTCCGGGACGCCTCGGCGATCTGGTCGAGTGGGTAGACCTCGGACAGGGCGGGCATCAGTCGTCCCGCCTGCACCAGTCGGTTGCACTCCCATTGCTCCTGCAAGTTGGCGGAGTGACTGCCGATGATCCGTTTGAGACTCATCCACAGATAGCGATTGTCGTAGTGGTGCTGGTAGCCGGTGCTGGAGCCGCAGGTGACCACGGTTCCGCCGCGCCGTACAAGGAAAGTGGACGTAGCGAATGTGGCCCGGCCGATGAAGTCGACGACGACATGCGGGTCCTCGCCCACCTCACGGCGGATGATCCGGCGCAGCCGCCTGCCGGCTTCGATCGCCTGGCCGGGATCGCCGTCGGAGCCATTGCCGTCACCCATGCCGATCTCGGCACGGTTGATGATGACGTCGCAGCCCAGTCGGCGCAGGACAGCGGCTTTGGCCTCGGAGCTGACGACGCCGATCGGGATCCCGCCGCCGTTCTTCACCAGCTGCACGGCGGATGCTCCCAGGCCGCCGGCGGCGCCCCAGATCAGCACGATGTCGCCCTGCTTCATCCGTGCTCCGTGCTCCCCCACCAGCATCCGGTAGGAAGTGCCCGCGCACAGCGGGATGGAAGCGGCCTCCTCCCAGGTCAGATGGGCGGCCTTGGGCACCAGCTGGCTGGCCCGGACCACTGCGTAGTGGGCCAGGCCCCCGAAGTTGGTCTCGAAGCCCCAGATCCGCTGTTCGGCGCCGAGCATGCCGTCCGAGTGGGTGGCGGGTTCCTGGTCGTCCACGTGGGTGCAGGAGACGACGACGTGGTCGCCGGTGCGCCAGCGCCGCACCCCATTGCCGGTGCGCACGATCACTCCGGACGCGTCGGAACCCAGGACATGGTAAGGCTGGTCGTGCCGGGAGGCCCAGCCTCCCTGTCGGCCGTAGCGACGCAGGAAGTCGAAGGTGGGTAACGGCTCGAACATCGCCGACCACACGGTGTTGTAATTGACTGAGCTGGCCATCACAGCCACCAGCACCTCGTCGGGCGCGAGTTCGGGCATCGGCACCGGTCCGAGGTGCAGGGTGCGCCGGACGTCCTTGTCCGCCGCATCGCCGAACAGGCCGACGTCTTCCACCCGCAGGTGGGTGGCCACGTACTGCTCCGGCACCGGTTCGCGCTCCAGGCGATCGGCGCTCGCGCCGGCGAGCACGGCCTTCGCCAATGAATCCATGATCATTCCCCTGTCCGGTGGCTGGTGCCGGCCGGGAAAACCCGTACGGCTGCTGGAAGTTCTTCGGGGCGGTAATCCCGTGCGTTTGCGGACGAAACCGCGCGGCCCCTGAACATCGGACTGCGCGGTGTTCCCACGTCCGCTCATTGCTCGTGGGCCCGCAGGCCGGAGGCATTGTTCACGTGTATCGTCATGCGGCGGCGCCGCCGTCGGCGGCATAGAAACCGCCGGCGAGAATGTCATTGTTCAACTGCCGCAGAGTCTCGCACGGTTCAAGTCCGAGCTCATCCTGCAGCCGCGTGCGAGCCGTCTGATACACGGCGAGAGCGTCTGCCTGCCGGTCGGCGCGGTACAGCGCCTGCATCAGATGCCGGTAAAAGCTTTCCCGCAGAGGGTATTCGGTGGTGAGAGCGTAGAGCCGACCGACGACTTCACGGTGCCTGCCCATTTTCAGATATGCTTCCAAAAGGGTTTCGGTGCACTCGAGGCGGGACTCTTCGAGCCAGGTGGTATACGCGTAAGTGATGAGTCCCTCTTGGTGATTGGCCAAAGCTGATCCCCGCCAGATCTGCAAAGCCCGTTCCAGGACGAGGATGGCTTCCCCGTATTCGGCCCGGTGATAGAGATCGGTGCCTCGGTCCGTGAGGGACTGAAAGTCCCTCACGTCGATTTCATCGTTTCCGATGCGCAGCATGTACCCGAGCGGGCGGGTCACGATAGGGCTCCTGGTGCGCAGTCCGCCGCTCGCCTTCAGGAATTTGCGTAGTTGCGAGATATAGACGTGAAGCGCGGCGGTGGCACGTTTCGGCGGCGCTTCCCCCCATATCTCACGAATGAGCTGGTCCGTTGTGACGACCTGGTCGCAGCGCGCCAGAAGTGCGGCGAACAGTGCTTCAATCTTCCGTGCGCTGATGAAGGAAGGCTCGCCCGAACCGAGTACCCTGATAGGCCCCAGAACCTCATATCGCATGGTCATCCCCCTGGCAAGCCGCTCACGGATTGAAAGCTGCATGACGCGCACATAGCCTCGAATGGGCCTTCCGCCGGCCTAAGGGTTGTCCGGCGGATCATGGCCGGGGTCGCGGCGTCCGGAACGGCACCTCGCGGCGTTGTCGAAGCGTCCGAATCGCTCCGCGATGGGGACGCTTCGGGGCCTTGCGACGCACCGCCCCGGACGCCGCGCCCTGTCCGACCTTGATCCGCCGGACACCACCTAGCCCTGCCAGCTGGTCGGGGAGCGGAAGCCAGGGGTGCGTTCCAAGCGGCGCCAGCCTGCCATCGTTCGGCCGTCGCGGACCGCGGCGGGACCGGCGGGGTGCGCGGTGGCGCGCGCCACCAGGATCGCGGTGATCGCGGCCAGTTCTTGAGGGCTGGCGCTGCCCTTCCTCACCTTCAGCAAGATCGCTCCGGCTGCGGCTGCGGAGTGAGCGGTAGAAACGTTCACGGCGATCTCCTCCTTCAACTCGGCGTCTACTGAGGCAGGTTGCCGGGCCTGCGGGACGGCAGGCCGGCGCGCTCGGTGCGGAGCCTGGCGAGCGGGGCGACGAGGGCTCCGCAGGTCTCGGCGGGATCGATGACGTCGTCGACCAAGCCGCGCTCGGCCGCTCGGTACGAGTGCGGCAGTGGTACGTGCCGCCGGACGCCTTGCGCGGGGTCAGGGAGATCCGGGGCGCCGTGGCATCGCAGTACGCGCACAGCA
This sequence comes from Streptomyces sp. NBC_00247, assembly GCF_036188265.1. Lineage (NCBI taxonomy): Bacteria > Bacillati > Actinomycetota > Actinomycetes > Kitasatosporales > Streptomycetaceae > Streptomyces > Streptomyces sp. NBC_00247. The sequence continues at coordinate 6,471,202 of NZ_CP108093.1, forward strand.
GTTTCGCGCCGTGCCGGAGGGCCCGCCGTGCTCCTGGTCGACGCCGTGCAGGAAGCCGGGGACGTCGAGAAAGGGTGACGACGGGGACGTTGATGGTGCCGCACATCTGGACGAAGCGGGCGGCCTTTTCGCCGGCCTGGATTTCCAGGACGCCGGCGAGGGACTGCGACTGGTTGGCGACGATGCCGACCACCTGTCCGTCGAGGCGGGCGAACGCGCGGATGAAGTAGCGCGCTCAGCGCGCGTGGATCTCCAGGGAGTCGCCTTCGTCGACGAGCTCCTCGATGACCTTGTGCAGGTCGTACGGGCGGTTGTCGTCGGCGGGCACCAGGCCAGGAGGATGTCGGAGCGGCGGCCGGAGGGGCACGTGGATGGGTTCTCGCGGTTGTTCGAGAGGGGCGTTGAGACGAGGTGGCGGACCTCGGCGACGCGGGTCTCCGGCCCGGCGTCCAGCAGCAGCGCGACGCGCTCACGCGCGGGCGGCCTGCCCTTGGCGCGCTGGGCCTGGGCGGCACGCTCACTCGGGCCCTCGACGACAAGGCCGTGTCGTGAAAGTCCCGCCTGCCCGGCGGCGTATGGCACGCACGCCCGCCGCGTTGTCGGGGTCGCCCCGATACATCCAGTATCGGGGCGACCCTCCGCCTTACGATCGCACGCACCGGACGCCGCCGGACCCGCCCTCCGGGCGGACGGCGCTCCTTTCACAACACGGCCCAGTCGTCTCAGGTGCGCCAGTGATGTCACAGCGTCTTGCATGGTGCTCACTCCGCTGACCCCTCTCATCGCCTGCCGGCGCACACCACCCGCGGACTTGTCCCGCACTTTTCTCGAGGGGATCGACGCGTTCGGCTGCGATCGCCCGGCGGTTCTGGTCGAACTCACGCGCGGAATCGGGAACGTCGATTGTGGTCAGCGCGTGTTGGGCCGAGGCGGCCGGACTCGACCTGGGCCTCGAACGGCAACCCGGACTCGGATGTGGACGCCATTGTCAGGGGCACCTTTCGGTAGCGGCCGGCAGGTCCGCGGAGTGGGAACCTGGGGGACATGTTCTCCGCCCCGCGGACGCAAGGGCTGCAGTCGGGGATTGACTCTCCTCACTTCGTGCCGGCCCGCCCCGTTCCCTTGCGGCCGACGTCATGAATATGTAGGAGACCGCTAAAGGTTCACTTACCTCAGTCTGAATCTACCGTTTCCGAGTCGGCGAATAGCTCCTGGGCCTTTTGCGGGGGGATTTCTCCGGATGGGCAGGGGGAATATCGAGTATTCGTCCGCAGCAGGGTCTGCGATAGCCTTCGCAATTGCGGGGGTGGAGCTCCTCAGGCAAATCTCCAGTCAGTGGTGGGTGTGCCCGCAGATTTTCTCATTCGAGCTTGCGGCGCCACTGTTCGGGAAAGCGTCCGGTCAAAGTGCGGCCGTCGTCGCCGGCTAAGGGTTGTCCCGCGATTCGTGGTGGTTCGGTGCGCGGCGTCAGATGCGGTGCATCGCATGGCGGAGGGGCGTCCGCATACCGGATGGAGCGGGACGTTCCGGCAACGCGGCGAGGTGCCGTAGCTGTCGTCGCGCACCCGCCAGGAATTGCGGGGCAACCCTTAGAGCTCGTAACACGATCATGGTCGGGTCTTCTTGAGGCGTCGGTAGCAGATGAGGCTGCAGGCGAGGGAGACGAAGGCGTCGTGGAGTTCGGTGCGGCGTTCCCAGCGGACGGCGAGTCGTTTGAAGTGGTGGAGCAGGGCGAAGGTCTGCTCGACGACGTATCGCAGCTTGCCGATGCCCTTGATGTTCGGTGATCCCTTGCGAGAGATGACGGGCAAGATTCGTCGGCGACGGAGCTCGTCGCGGTGAGCGTTGGAGTCGTACCCTTTGTCGCCGAGCAGGGCCTCTGGCCGTCGGCGGGGCCGGCCGGGTCGGCCTGCGACGGGTGGGATGCCGTCGACCAGGGCCAGGGTCTGGGTGACGTCGTTGACGTTGGCTGCGGTCGTGATGACCTTGAGCGGGGTGCCGCGTCCGTCGCAGATCAGGTGGTGCTTGCTGCCCGTCTTCCGCCGGTCGACCGGCGACGGACCGGTGTCGGCGCCCCCTTTTTCGCGCGGATGTGGGAACCGTCCACACACGCACGTGACCAGTCGAGTTCGCCGGCCGCGTTCAGCTCCGCAAGCAGGACCCGATGCAACTGGTCGAAGACTCCTGCCTTCTGCCACCGGTCCAGCCGACGCCAGCAGGTCTGCCCCGAGCCGAACCGGAGTTCCAGGGGCAGGAGTTGCCAGGATATGTCGTTGTAGAGGACGAACAGGATGCCCTGGAGGCAGAGTCGATCCGACACCGGCCTCGGCCCCGGAGACCGCTCCGGCCACGGCGGCAGCAACGGCTCGATCAGAACCCACAACTCATCGTCCACGATCCACGGTCGGGTACTCACATCCTCACGAACAGCCGAATCGTCACACCGGCTACGCCCCACCAGCCAACATCAACAAGATCGTGTTACGAGCTCTTAAGGGCTTGCAGGGAATCAAGATGTTTTTTCTCGACGCGGTAGTCGCTGCTGCGGTATACGCGTACAGGAGGGAAGTCGTGACCAACTCGCTTTGCGGCTCATGGTGTTGTTCTCGCACCAGGGCGAGCGGCAACAGCGGCTGTTGATGGCTGCGGAGGCCTGGAGCCCGGGGAGCGCCAGCTGTAGCTGTCGTCGGCATCCGCAGTCGCCCAGCGGAGCGGGACAGGGGCATCAACGGCCCGGCAGACCACCTCCCTGGCCATCTGGACCACCCTCAACAGCGTTCACGCCGAGCCCTTGCAGTACCAAGTGCGGCCTTACACGCCGGGGTCACCGAACGTCGAACCATTGGTGGACTGCCAAGCCCGGCAGAATCTCGACAACCCCCGGTCCGGTGGGGGTGTCCCCGGGGCCCTCCCGCGTGGGCGCCGGCTTCAGGTCAGCGCGAGTCTTGCCCAGGGCCCGCCGGTTCCTCACGTGGGCAAGGCCGGGTGGGCGAGAGTAGTACCTCGTCGAGTTCGTCAGCGGTGAGCGATGGTGCGGGCAGACTGGGCGCTGTGGGGTGAATGCGTAGGCCATCGAGGATCAGGGCGAGCGGACGGCGAAAGGCGCCGGGAACGGTTGTGGTGAGTGCCGGGAGAGACCGGCCCAGCACCGCCAAAGAGAAAAGCAGGTCCTCGGGAGTGATGTCCGGGCGGATCGTCCCCTGCTTCTGGCCCTCGCGGAGCAGGAAGCCGACGGTCCGGCGATGCCGTACGTGGATCAGCTCCAGGGATGTGGCATCAGGACAAGAGGCGGTCGGATGACCGGCACAACGCTCGGTCGGCAGTGCTGTGATGACTGCGTACAGGTAGTCCGTGAGACCTGTCCACGCGTTCCGGATGGCCAGAGCCCTATCGCCCGCTAAGACGACTTCGGTGAGTGTGCTGGAGAAGACCTCGTCAACGAGCGCCTTGCGGTTGGGAAAGTGGCGGTAAAGCGTGGCGTTTCCCACGCCCGCCCGCCGGGCGATCAGGTCTAACGGGGCCTGCAACCCCTTCTCGGCGAACGTCTCTCGGGCGGCCTCTATCAGCAGATCTCGGTTACGGAGCGCGTCACGTCGGCGCGGGGGAGGTGCACTTGGCCGGTCCGCCACAGGTGAGCGCAGGCAGGCCGCAGGCGGCTCGGTCCCGGTCATACCGTCCTCCCCGTCCGCAGGGTCAGGATTCGGACGGACGAGAGGAACACCGCCGTATGAAGAGACGCACCGATCGGACCGTTCCTCACGTACCGCTGAGGGACCATGTGCACGCGCCGACGGGAATGATGAGAAGGAAGAAAGCCCTCATGATGATGGCGTCCCCTCTTCCCTCCACGGCGGAGTTTGCGTCGTGGGTCCGGCCGGTCAGCACCTCTGGCCAGGGTGTAACACCTCTTGCGTGTCACGGCTGCGTGTGAGCCAGAGAGGGACCCTCGTCCGTCCAGCTCGCTGTTGCGCCGCTGCACTTTCCATAAACCCATGCCCGCAGTATGAGGTACGAGCGGCTCTGCGTCCCTTGCCGACGGCGACGTCGCGCTCTCAACCTCTGGTCGCCCGAACGCAGTTCGCCTTGGCCGGCCGCCCGCTGACGGGCATCCTGGGGCGCGACGGACAGGGGCGACCCCCTGATGGGCCTGGGTGCCGCTCGCCGGCCGCGGCGGCGCCCGGCTTTCGCCGGTTCACGGCGACCTGTGGGCGCCTCCGACGGCGTACGACCGAAGAGTCTCGCCGGCGCACCGGTCACTGCCGACAAGGCTGTCCTCGACGCTGGAACCGCTCGGCCACGGCGACGTGCCCCCCGGGATTCACCAGCACCGTCATGCGCCACCGAAGGCCGACAGGACGCGGTCCGCCGCCGAGGTGGGGGTGATCGTGCCCGCGCGGACCAAGGCTTCGAGGGCCGGACGGAGATTCCGTACGGCTGAATCCGCGCGAAGCCGCTCCAGTAGCTCGTCGCGGACCATCGACCAGGTCCTCTCAACCTGCTGGGCGGCACGTTTCGATGCCAGACGGCCGCCTGCCTCCAGCAGGGTCCGGTGTTGGCCGAGGTACTTCCAGACTTCGTCCAGGCCCTTGGATTCGCGGGTGCTGCAGGTCAGGACCGGTGGGGTCCGGGCGGCGTCGGCCGGATGCATCAGGCGCAGGGCTCTCGACAGTTCGCGCGCAGCCGATTGCCCGTCGCGTTCGTGTACGCCGTCTGCTTTGTTGACGGCGAGGGCCTCGGCGAGTTCCAGGACGCCCTTCTTGATGCCCTGCAATGGGTCACCGGTACGGGCGACGGAGAGAAGCAGGAAGGAGTCGACCATGCCGGCGACGGCGGTCTCCGGATTGGCCTATGCCCACTGTTTCGACGAGGACGACGTCATGGCCTGCGGCCTCCACCACGGTGATCGACTCGCGAGTGGCCTTTGCGACCCCGCCCAGTGTTCCGAAGGCGTCGATGAAGGTGGATTTGCCGGCGCCGGGTACCCCGCTGATGCCGATCCGGTGGGCCCGTCCGGAATGGGGAAGGAGCTCGTTCAACAGATGCTGGGCTCAGGGTTCTCCCGCAATTCGTGGTGGATCGGTGCGCGGCGTCGGATGCGGTGCGTCGCAAGGCGGAGGGGCGTCCGCATACTGGATGGAGCGGGACGTTCCGGCAACGCGGCGAGGTGCCGTAGCTGTCGTCGCGAACCCGCCAGGAATTGCGGGACAGCCCTGAGGAGGCGGTGGGCGGGCAGGGTGGACTCGACGAGGGTGATGGCGCGTGCGATGAGCGCGCGTCTCCCCTCGAGTACACCCTTGGTGTAAGTGGTGATGTCGATCGGGGGCATGGCGGCTACAGTTCGTGGCCCAGGTCCGCGGCGAGCCGCGTCACCAGGTCGCGGGCCGCGTCGGGTATCACCGTGCCGGGTGGGAACACCGCTGCGGCGCCCATCTCCAGGAGGGTGGGGACGTCTGTGGGAGGGATGACCCCGCCCACGACGATCACGATGTCCTCGCGGCCTTCCTCGGCGAGGGCTTCGCGCAGTGCCGGGACAAGGGTGAGGTGGCCGGCGGCGAGTGAGGAGACGCCGACGATGTGCACGTCGGCCTCGACGGCCTGGCGGGCGACTTCGCCCGGGGTCTGGAAGAGCGGGCCGACGTCGACGTCGAAGCCGAGGTCGGCGAAGGCGGTTGCGATGACCTTCTGGCCGCGGTCGTGGCCGTCCTGGCCCATCTTGGCGACCAGAATGCGCGGGCGCCGGCCCTCCGCCTCTTCGAACCTCTCGACGAGCGTCCGGGTGTGCTGCACGGACGGCGACTGGCCGGCTTCGTTGCGGTACACACCGGAGATCGTACGGATCTGGCCGGCGTGCCGTCCGTAGGCCTTCTCCAGGGCGGCGGAGATCTCCCCGACGGTCGCCTTCGCACGGGCCGCGTTCACCGCGAGTTCCAAGAGGTTCCCGGTGGCGGCTGCGGCGTGCGTCAAGGCACGCAGCGCGTCTTGGCAGGTGTTCTCGTCGCGTTCCTCGCGCAGGCGGCGGAGTTTCTCGATCTGCTGGGCGCGGACGGAGGAGTTGTCGACGGCGCGGACGTCGATCTTCTCGTCGGTCTCCACGCGGTATTTGTTGACGCCGATGACGGTCTGGCGTCCGGAGTCGATCCGGGCCTGGGTGCGGGCAGCGGCCTCCTCGATACGCAGTTTGGGGATGCCGGCCTCGATGGCCTGGGCCATGCCGCCTGCCTGTTCGACTTCCTGGATGTGCTGCCAGGCGCGTCGGGCGAGGTCGTACGTCAGTTTCTCCACGTACGCGGAACCGCCCCACGGGTCGATCACCCGCGTGGTGCCGGACTCCTGCTGGAGCAGCAGCTGGGTGTTGCGGGCGATACGCGCCGAGAAATCGGTGGGCAGCGCGAGCGCCTCATCGAGGGCGTTGGTGTGCAGCGACTGCGTGTGCCCCTGGGTCGCCGCCATCGCCTCCACACACGTACGCGTCACGTTGTTGAACACGTCCTGCGCGGTCAGTGACCAGCCGGAGGTCTGCGAATGGGTGCGCAGGGAGAGTGACTTGGGGTTCTTCGGGTCGAACTGCCTCACCAGCTTCGCCCACAGCAGTCGCGCGGCCCGCAGCTTGGCGATCTCCATGAAGAAGTTCATGCCGATCCCCCAGAAAAAGGACAGCCGCGGAGCGAACGCGTCGACCTCCAGGCCCGCGCCCAGCCCGGCCCGCAGGTACTCCACGCTGTCGGCCAGGGTGTAGGCCAGTTCCAAGTCGGCCGTCGCCCCCGCCTCTTGGATGTGGTACCCGGAGATCGAGATGGAGTTGTAGCGCGGCATGCGCTGTGAGGTGTAGGCGAAGATGTCGGAGATGATCCGCATCGAGGGCTTCGGTGGATAGATGTAGGTGTTGCGGACCATGAACTCCTTGAGGATGTCGTTCTGGATGGTCCCCGCCAGCTTCTCCGCCGGCACCCCCTGCTCCTCGGCGGCCACGATGTAGAGCGCGAGGACCGGCAGGACGGCCCCGTTCATCGTCATCGACACGCTCATCCGGTCGAGCGGGATGCCGTCGAAGAGCCGGCGCATGTCATAGATCGAGTCGATCGCCACCCCCGCCATGCCCACATCACCCGTCACCCGGGGGTGGTCGCTGTCGTACCCGCGGTGGGTGGGCAGATCGAAAGCGATCGACAGACCCTTTTGACCCGCTGCCAGGTTGCGCCGGTAGAAGGCGTTCGACTCCTCGGCGGTGGAGAACCCGGCGTACTGACGGATCGTCCATGGCTGATTGACGTACATCGTGGGGTATGGGCCACGCAGGAACGGGGCGACGCCGGGATACGTATCCAGGAAGTCGAGGCCCTCCAGGTCCTGACCGGTGTAGAGCGGCTTGACCGCGATGCCCTCCGGGGTCTCCCACGTCAGGTCGGCGACACCGGACCCGGTGGCCTCCTTGACCGCGCTGCGCCACCGGTCCTCGGAACCGGCCGCGGGGGTCGGCCCGTGGAGCGGGAGTTCGGAGAAATCGAGGATGCGGGGGGTGCTCAAGACGTGACTCCCATCCGGTCGAGTGCGGCGGACAGCACGGCGACGGCATCGCAGCCGGCGTAGACGTACCCGTCCACGGAAGGCTCTGCGGTGCCGGGTCCGCCTGCGAGGAACACGGTTGTGGCGCCGACCGCACGCAGGGCGGCGGATACCGCCGCGGCCTGCTCCTCGTACAGCGCGTCGCTGGAGCAGAGGACGGCCATGCCGTCGGCACCGCTCGTCAGGTAGGCCTCGGCGGCTGTCGCCGGATCCACCGGCACAGGGGCGTGGACCGTGGTGACGCCTCCCGCCTGGAACAGGTTGGAGACGAAGGTGGCGCGGCCGGTGTGCGCGGCCGGCGGGCCCAGGGCCGCCAGGAAGACGGTGGGTCGGGCGCCCGTCGCCGCCAGGTGTACGTCGCTGCGGGCGCGCAGGGCCTCGTACGCCTCGTCGCGTCGGACACGCGGCAGTCCGCCGGTGAGCGGAGCCGGCGCGGGTTCTCGTTCGACCGGCTCTTCGGAGACAAGCGGGAACTCGCTGACCCCGGTGACGGGTTCGCGTCGGGTGGCCAGCTTCCTGGAGCGCGTTGCCCAGGTGGCGGTGAGGCGATCGGCGACCAGGCCGGAGCGCAGGGCGGCGGCCTGGCCGCCCGCCTTCTCGATGGTCTGAAAGAAACCCCACGCCGCATGGGCGAGTTGGTCGGTGAGCTGCTCGACATAGTACGAGCCTCCCGCCGGATCGATCACCCGGGCCAGGTGGGACTCCTCCATGAGGATCGTGGAGGTGTTGCGGGCGATCCGGCGAGCGAACGCGTCGGGCAGGCCCAGCTCCTGGTCGAACGGGAGCACGGTGACCGAGTCCGCACCGCCCACGCCCGCCGCCACGCAGGCGACGGTGGTGCGCAGCATGTTCACCCACGGGTCGCGGCGGGTCATCATCACCGGCGAGGTAACCACGTGCTGGCGCTGGACGCCCGCCCCCGGGACCCCGCAGGCCTCGGCGACACGCGCCCACAGGCGCCGGACGGCACGTAGTTTGGCGATGGTGAGGAACTGATCGGCGGTCGCCGCGTAACGGAACTCCAGCCGGCCGAAGGCCGCTTCGGCGCTCAGGCCCGCCTCGGTGAGGGCGCGTAGGTAGGCGACCCCGGTGGCCAGCGAGAGGCCCAGCTCCTCGGCGGCGCTGCCGCCCGCCTCGTGGTACGGCAGGGCATCGACCGCCAGGGCGCGCACATGGGGCCAGGCGGCCGTCTGCGCGGCGAAAGCGGCGGCCTCCGCGAGGTCCAGTCTCTGACCGGTCCGGGCCTCGTGGCCCAGCGGGTCGGCGCCCAGCGAGGCGTGGGCGGTCTCGGGGGACACCGCGCGCTCGGTGAACAGGCGCAGCAACGTACGTGCCGCGTCCAGGTATTGGGCGCCGGCGTCCAGGGCGACGGGGACGAGGTTCAGGTAGACCCCGTCCAATGCCCGGGAGAGGCCGTCGATGGGGAGGCCGCCACGGCCCACGGTGAACCAGAGGGAGGTGACTCCGTTCTCCAGGTCGGTGAGCGCCGCCTCGTTCAGGCGCACCGGGTCGGTGCCCGCGATGAGCTGGCGCACGTCCCAGCCGTTCACGGTGGTGCCTTCCGGCCTGCCTCCGCGAACGAAGGGGGCGAAGCCGGGGAAACAGGTGTCGAAAGCTGCCCCCTCGGGCGGCGCGGTGTACAGCGGCCGGGAGGTGAGCCCGTCCTCGATCGGGGTGGACAACGCGTCTTCCGCGGCCTCGCCGGAGGCTTCCTTGCCCGACTTGCGCAGCACGCCCTCTACAAGGCGTTGCCACTGCTCATGCGTCGCGTCAGGGAACTCGGCGGCCAGGGAGAGCCCGTCATCAGGCAGGACCGTCATGGCTCGAAAGCTAGGGGTGGCCGCTAAAGCCGCTCCATAGCGCCCGATGTGCGGTCGTCACCGCCATGACTGAAGCCGGGGAGGCCGTCCTGACCTTGACGGGGCGGCTCGGGCATTCGCCCACTTCGATTACGCTGAGTTACTATGCTCGCCTCGTGTCGGAAGCCGGCAGTACGGGGCGCGGCGCCATCGACGGGCTGCTCGGGGAGTAAGGGGGCGATGTGTCGGTCGAAGCTCCACGGTTTCTCCCCCAGCGCCTCTGGCACGCTGGGTGCCCCGCTGCACTCGCAAGAGGGTTTCCGTGGATTGCAAGGTTGAAGAGATGGGTGGCTTGAGAAAGTGCTGGAAGAGGTTGTTGCGACCCGCTACGTCACGCCCCTGCGTGAGGGGGGTTCGCTCCCGGGGATCGTCGAGGCCGACGACCTCGGTACGTACGTCATGAAGTTCACCGGGGCGGGGCAGGGCCGCAAGACCCTCGTCGCGGAGGTCATCTGCGGGGAGCTGGGCCGCCGCCTCGGGCTGCGGGTACCGGAACTGGTGACCATGCAGCTCGACCCGGTCATCGGGCTCGGCGAGCCCGACCAGGAGGTGCAGGAGCTGCTCAAGGCGAGCGGCGGTCTGAACCTCGGGATGGACTACCTTCCCGGTTCGCTGGGCTTCGACCCGCTCGCCTACCACGTCGATCCGGCGGAGGCCGGGCGGATCGTCTGGTTCGACGCGCTGATCAACAACGTCGACCGGTCCTGGCGCAACCCCAACATGCTGGTCTGGCACGGCGACGTCTGGCTGATCGACCACGGCGCCACGATGATCTGGCACCACAACTGGCCGGGCGCCCAGACGTCCGCGGCCAAGCCGTACAACGCCTCCGACCACGTGCTGGCGCCCACGGGCCCGGACGTGGCGGCAGCCGCCGCAGCCCTCGCGCCGCTCGTCACCGAGGAGCTGCTCACCGAGGTGGCGGCCCAGGTGCCCGACGAGTGGCTGTCCGGCGAGCCCGGCTTCGACTCGACGGACGAACTGCGGCGCGCGTACGTGGCACCCCTGCTGGCTCGTGCCGCCACCATCCACGAGCGCGTCGTCATGGACGCCCCGGCGCCCACCGGCCCGTCCAAGGCTCCTGGCTGGCTCGCCGACCGCCTCGCCCCGAGGGCTCAGGCGACGGAGAAGGGCGAGAGCCGATGAGTGGACGCGCCGTCTTCGAGTACGCGCTGCTGCGCGTCGTCCCCCGTGTCGAGCGTGGGGAGTGCTTCAACGCGGGGGTGCTCGTCTACTGCCGGGCACACGCGTTCGTGGCCGCCCGCACCCATCTCGACGAGGGCAAGCTGAGGGCGCTCGATCCCGCCGCCGACGTCGTCGGAGTGCGGGCCGCGCTACGGGCGGTGGAGAACGTCTGCGGCGGCGGTGACGCGGCCGGCCAAGCGGCCGGTGACGACGCCGGGCGGCGGTTCCGCTGGCTGATCGCCCCCCGCTCCACGGTCGTCCAGCCGGGCCCCGTGCACACCGGCCTGACCCTGGACCCGGCGGCCGAGGTCGAGCGCCTGCTCGATCTGCTCGTCCGCTGAGGGCCCCGTACCGCACCACCCGAAGGGGCTGTCCGTGACTGTCGCGGGCGGCCCCTTCGCCGTCTCCTTCGGTGTGACACGCACCCCTGGGTGTCCCGTGCCGCTCCCGGCGAGTTCTGCCCGTCGCGGTGTCCGGCACGCGCACTCGCGGCGTTGGCCAAAAGCCCTGGTGGCTCCGGTGCAAGGGCTTTTGGCCGCCCTGCGGTCGCACGCAGCGGACACCCCTCCTCATGGGCAAACATTGCCGGGCGCGGCACCAGGCCGTTGACACCGAGTGCCAGGGCTTCTAGCGTCACCATCACAACAGTACTAAGCGCTTGCTCAGTCAGTCGGGCCGTATCCGGAGTGTCCGGTGCGGTGACTTACCGGTGTCGACGGGGCAGCGATCCAACGGCGAGGAGAACCCAGCATGTCCACCACCGAGCAGCGTGTCGCCATCGTGACGGGAGCGGCGCGAGGCATTGGGGCCGCGACCGCCGTACGCCTGGCGGCCGAGGGCCGCGCCGTGGCCGTACTCGACCTCGACGAGGCCGCCTGCAAGGAGACCGTCGAGAAGATCACCGCCGCCGGCGGCACCGCGCTCGCGGTCGGCTGCGACGTGTCGGACGCCGCGCAGGTGGAGGCCGCCGTCGCGCGTGTCGTCGCCGAACTCGGAGCTCCGACGATCCTGGTCAACAACGCGGGCGTGCTCCGCGACAACCTGCTCTTCAAGATGAGCGAGTCCGACTGGGACATCGTGATGAACGTCCACCTCAAGGGTGCGTTCCTGATGGCCAAGGCCGTCCAGAAGCACATGGTGGACGCCAAGTTCGGGCGTATCGTCTCGCTCTCCTCCTCGTCGGCGCTCGGCAACCGCGGCCAGGCCAACTACTCGGCCGTCAAGGCCGGTCTGCAGGGCTTCACCAAGACCCTCGCCATCGAGCTCGGCAAGTTCGGCATCACCGCCAACGCCGTCGCGCCCGGGTTCATCGTGACGGAGATGACCGCCCAGACCGCGGCCCGCGTCGGGATGGGTTTCGAGGAGTTCCAGGCCGCCGCCGCCACGCAGATCCCCGTCCAGCGCGTGGGCCGCCCCGACGACATCGCCAACGCCATCTCCTTCTTCACCGGCGACGACGCGGGCTTCGTCTCCGGCCAGGTGCTGTACGTCGCCGGCGGCCCGCTCAACTGACCCGAAGGACGAGGGACATCATGACTGTGCAGGACAGCGGGAAGGTCGCGCTCGTCACCGGCGCGAGCCGGGGCATCGGGTACGGCGTCGCCGAGGCGCTCGTCGCCCGCGGCGACCGGGTCTGCATCACGGGCCGCGGCGAGGAGGCGCTCAAGGAGGCCGTCGAGCGGCTGGGCTCCGACCGGGTGATCGGCGTCGCCGGGAAGGCGCACGACGAGGCGCACCAGGCGCAGGCGGTCGAGCGCACCATGGAGGCGTTCGGCCGCGTCGACTTCCTCGTCAACAATGCCGGGACGAACCCGGTGTTCGGACCCATGGCGGACCTCGACCTCGGCGTCGCGCGCAAGGTCTTCGAGACCAACGTGATCTCGGCACTCGGGTTCGCCCAGCGGACCTGGAAGGCCTGGCAGGCGCAGAACGGCGGGGCGATCGTCAACATCGCCTCGGTGGCCGGGATTTCGGCTTCCCCGTTCATCGGTGCGTACGGCATGAGCAAGGCCGCCATGGTCAACCTGACGCTTCAGCTGGCCCACGAGTTCGCGCCGGTCGTCCGGGTCAACGCGATCGCCCCGGCCGTCGTCAAGACCAGGTTCGCCGAGGCGCTCTACGAAGGCCGCGAGGCGGAGGTGATCGCCGCGTACCCCATGGCCAGGCTGGGAGTTCCCGAGGACATCGGAGGGGCGGCCGCCTTCCTCACCTCGGAGCAGGCGGGCTGGATCACCGGACAGACGCTGGTGATCGACGGGGGAATCTTCCTCAATGCCGGAGTGAGCTGAGCGGCCTGCCACGGTTCGCCCCGATTGACGCAAGTGCCCCGCCGGGCCTGGTGATTGGCCCGGTGGGGCGCTGCGGTATGGTCTGCCGACCCATGGCTGATCGAGGAGCGTGCACGTGTTCTACCGGGCCAGTCTGCAGGCTGCTGCAGCCCTAGCATCCCTGTCACTCGTCGCCGGCTGCAGCGTGTTCTCCGGCAGCAGTTCGGACGTCGACCAGCACATCTCGGTCGGGACGACCAGCTCGCCCTCGACTCTGGACCCCGCCGGAGCCTGGGACAACTCCTGGGAGCTGATGCGCAACGTCTTCCAGACCCTGGTGTCCTTCCCCACCGGCAGTACGAAGCCCGAACCCGACGCGGCGGAGTGCACCTTCACCGACTCCACGAGCATGGCCTACCGCTGCACGCTCCGGGACGGCCTGGAGTTCTCGGACGGCGAGACGCTCGACGCCGAGGCGGTCAAGTACTCCATCGACCGGATCGTGGCGATCAAGGCGAAGGGCGGCCCGCTCGGTCTGCTGGGCTCGCTCGACCGGGTGGAGACCAAGGGTGACGACCTGGTCATCTTCCACCTGAACAAGTCCGACGCCACCTTCCCCTTCGTTCTCGCCACCCCGGCCATGTCGATCGTCGCGCCGAAGCAGTACCCCAAGGACAAGCTCCGCACCGGTAATGCGGTCACCGGCTCCGGTCCGTACGTCCTCGGCCACTACGAACCCCACAAAGTCGCGGAGCTGAAGAAGAACGACAGCTACAAGGGGTTCGCGGACCGGAAGAACGACTCGGTCACCATCAGGTACTACGAGAAGTCCGACGCGATGGTCACGGCGCTGAGGGGCGACAAGATCGACGCCACCTACCGCGGCCTCACCGCCGACGAGGTGATCGGCCTCCAGGGGAGCAAGGAGGAGAACAAGGGTCTCCAGCTCGTCGAGTCCGTGGGCGCCGACATCCGCTTCCTCGTCTTCAACCCGAAGGATCCCGTCGCCGGCAAGCGGGCCGTGCGCGAGGCCGTCGCCCGCGTCGTGGACCGGGACTCCCTCGTCGCCAAGGTTTACCAGGGCACGGCCGAACCCCTCTACTCCATCGTCCCGAAGGGCATCGCCGCCCACACCACCAGCTTCTTCGACGCCTTCGGGGACCCCGACGTGAAGGAGGCGCGGGAGGTGCTCGCCGACGCCGGGATCACGGAGCCGGTCGAAATGACGTTCTGGTACACCACGGACCGCTACGGTTCCTCGACCGCACCGGAGTTCGAGGAGATCAAGCGCCAGCTGGAGAAGTCGGGACTCTTCAAGATCACTCTGAAGAGCGCGCCCTGGAGCACCTTCCAGGAAGGCTTCAACAAGGGCGACTACGCGGTCTTCGGCCGCGGCTGGTTCCCCGACTTCCCGGACCCCGACAACTTCATCGCGCCCTTCGTCGGCAAGGAGAGCGCCACCGGGGGCATGTACGTCAACAAGAAGATCACCGAGGAGATCCTGCCCGCCTCGCGCCAGGAGAGCGACCGCGGCGCGGTCAGCAAGCAGTTCGCCGAGGCCCAGCAGATCATGGTGCAGGACATCCCGCTGCTGCCGCTCTGGCAGGGCAAGCTCTACATCGCGGCCGGCGAGGACATCGGCGGCGGCGAGCGCGCCCTCGACCCGCAGACCGTCATGCAGATGTGGGAGCTGTACCGCAAGGCCAGCTGGTAATCGGGGTGAACGGGGGACACCGGCCCGCTGTCAGAGGGGCCGGGTAGGTTCTCTGTCAAGAACCGAATGCTCTCTGGAGGCTGTCCACGTGACCGACACCGACCTGCTGCTGCCCGAGTCCTGGCGCGGCGTCCTCGGCGACGAAATGCAGAAGCCGTACGTGAAGGAGCTTGCGGACTTCGTCGAGGAGGAGCGGGCCAAGGGGCCGGTGTACCCGCCGCGCGACCAGGTCTTCGCAGCTCTGGACGCCACTCCTTTCGACCGGGTGAAGGTGCTCGTTCTCGGCCAGGACCCGTACCACGGCGAGGGGCAGGGCCACGGGCTGTGCTTCTCCGTGCGGCCCGGCGTCAGGACGCCCCCCTCGCTGCGCAACATCTACAAGGAGATGCAGGAGGAGCTCGGCCTCCCCGTCCCGGACAACGGTTACCTCATGCCGTGGGCCGAGCAGGGCGTCCTGCTGCTCAACGCGGTCCTCACCGTGCGCGCCGGCGAGGCCAACTCGCACAAGGGCAAGGGCTGGGAGAAGATCACCGACGCGGTGATCCGAGCCGTGGCCGAGCGCCCCGAACCGGCCGTGTTCGTCCTCTGGGGCAACTACGCACAGAAGAAGCTCCCGCTCATCGACGAATCGCGCCACGTGGTCGTGAAGGGCGCACACCCCTCGCCGCTCTCCGCGAAGAGGTTCTTCGGGTCGCGGCCCTTCACCCAGATCAACGAAGCCGTGGCCGCCCAGGGCCACGCCCCCATCGACTGGCGCATCCCCGACATCGGCTGATCCCGGACGGGCGGGGCGCCCGGTCCACGCGGAGGGGGGACCAGAGGGGGCGCGGCCCGCGGGGCCGGTGGGCCGTCCTGCCGCGCCTGAGCGTGATCGCCCACCGGTGCGGCTAGGGTCTGTCCCGTCACCGGAGCCGGGTCCGGCACGCCACGGCGGAAGGTTCCGGGGCCCGCGCCCGCCCCGTCCCGCACCCGTGCAGGGCCCGCTCCCGCACCGCGGCCCCCGTTGCCGCACACCCGATGAGGGAGGCCGCAGTGGCGGAGCAGCAGCAGTCGGCGACGGACGCCGTCAGCACCCGGATCGGCCAGGCGGTCATGCTCCTGCACGGTGGGGACCGCGAAGAGGCCCGTAACCGCTTCGCGGACCTCTGGTCCGAGCTGGGTGAGGACGCCGGCCCGGTCCACCGCTGCACCTTGGCGCACTACATGGCCGACACCCAGGACGATCCCGGTGACGAACTGACCTGGGACCTGCGCGCGTGGAACGCGGCGGCCGAAGGGCTGACCGGCGAACGGCCCGCCGCTCGCCAGGACCTCCTCGCCCTGCACGCCTTCTCCCCGGCGCTGCACCTGGGCCTTGCCGCGGACTACCTCAAGCTCCATCGCCCCGAGGCCGCCCGCCACCATCTGGACCGCGCCCGGAAGGCGGCGGACGCGCTCCCCGACGGAGGCCGCGGCAACGGCGTCAGGACCGCCATCGACCGGCTGGCCGCGCGGCTCCGCGAGGAACGCTGAGCAAAGCACCCACCCAGCTGAGCAAAGCACCCCCCACGCGCACCTACCGGCTCTCCGGCGCTCCCGGCCGCGCTCCCGGCCGCGCTCCCGGCCGCGCTCCCGGCCGCGCTCCCGGCCGCGCTCCCGGCCGGGACGACCGGCTTTCCCGGCCGCCGTACGCCTGCTCCGCCGGAGGGGCCGTCTCAGTGGCCGTACGCCTGATCGCAGATCTTGGACTGCGGGCTCGTGGCGGACCACCCCCCGATACCGCGTCCGAGCGCGCAGACGCCCTTGCCGGACGCCGGAACACGAGGCAGGCCGGACACCGTCAGGGTCGGGAGCGTGACGGGCGGGCGCGGCGGTGGGTAGGCCGCCGGCGGAGCGCCGCCCGGCGGCTCCACGCGCGGCCCGGACGCGGAAGCCGGGTCCGGGTACGCCGGGGCGGACGCGGACGGGGAGGTCTCCGGCAGGGCGTCCAGCGCCTCACGGGCGGGCGGCTGGCCGATCTGCGGCTCCACCTCCTGGACGGGGCGGTTCGGCGCCGGCGGCGGAGCCCCCGGCCCGCCGGGGTTGACCGTCACACAGCCGGACACGGTGGCGACCGCCACGCCCACGAGGACCGCCACGGTCATTCTGGTTCGTTGCACCCGGTAACTCTGCGGGTGAGCAGGGCGTTGCGGGAGTCCGTACGCGCCGAATGCCCCGCACGAGTGACCCGGTCAGCGCGCTGCGAACGGCGCCCGTTCGTACGGCGAAACGATCATCACGGGTGAACGGACGGCTCGTTCGCGCCGGTGCGTGCCCGGTGCGTGCCGTCGGCGCGTTCGAGGTCCCGCCGTCCTTCCGTCCGTCCGGCCGGTCGTCGCCGTCGCGCCCGTATGCTGCCGGGATCAAGGACGCGCGTACGGCAAGGTGAGGGAGTATTCGTGAAGGTCGGCTGCATCGGACTCGGGGACATCGCGCAGAAGGCCTATCTGCCCGTGCTCACCGCTCTGCCCGGGATCGAACTGCACCTCCAGACCAGGACCCCCGCCACCCTGGACACCGTC
Source organism: Streptomyces sp. NBC_00247 (assembly GCF_036188265.1). Taxonomy (NCBI): domain Bacteria; kingdom Bacillati; phylum Actinomycetota; class Actinomycetes; order Kitasatosporales; family Streptomycetaceae; genus Streptomyces; species Streptomyces sp. NBC_00247. The sequence goes on from NZ_CP108093.1 coordinate 6,488,330, forward strand.
GCCGCCGCGCACCGGATCCCCGCCGCGCGGTGCCACACCACCCTGGACTCGCTGCTGGAGCAGGGGCTCGACGCCGCGTTCGTCCATGCTCCGACGACCGTCCACCCGGAGATCACCGCTCGGCTGCTGGAAGCCGGTGTCCCGACCTACGTCGACAAGCCGCTCGCGTACGAACTCGCCGACTCCACCCGGCTGGTGGAGCTCGCCGAGGAACGCCGCACCAGTCTCGCGGTGGGCTTCAACCGGCGTCTGGCCCCCGGCTACGCGCAGTGCGCCGACCACCCGCGCGAGCTGATCCTGCTGCAGAAGAACCGGGTGGGACTGCCCGAGGAGCCCCGGACGATGGTGCTCGACGACTTCATCCACGTCGTGGACACGCTGCGCTTTCTGGCCCCCGGCCCCGTCGACCGGGTGTCGGTACGGGCCAGGATCGAGGACGGGCTGATGCACCACGTCGTCCTCGAACTGTCCGGCGACGGCTTCACCGCCATCGGCATGATGAACCGCCGGGGCGGCTCCACCGAGGAGATCCTCGAAGTCTCGGGCCAGGACAGCAAGCGGCAGGTCCTCAACCTCGCGGAGGTCATCGACCACAAGGACCGGCCCAGCCTGCGCAGGCGCGGCGACTGGGTGTCCGTCGCCCGCCAGCGCGGCATCGAGAGCTGTGTGACCTCGTTCCTCGACGCCGTACGCACCGGCGTGACGCTCAGCGCGCGTGACGCGCTCGCCACCCACGAACTGTGCGAGCGCGTGGTGCTGGAGGCGCTGGAACAAGCCTCGTACGGCCGCTGACGGCGAGGGCGTCCGAGGTGCTCCGCCGGTCCCACGGCGCGGCGAACGTGACCACGCGAGGACCCGGCGGGCCGAGGAGTGGCGCACCCTCCCGTCCCGGCCGGCTCCGGCGGCTCAGGCCGTCCGCGTGGGCCCGGCGTCCGCGTGGGCCCGGCCCACCCCGGGGCCTCAGACGGGGACGACGGCCCCTTCTCGCATCCAGCCCCGGCCGTCCGCCGCCGCGTCGGTGGTGACCAGGACGTAGCCGTACTCGTTGTAGGAGGCGCCCTCGCAGGTCGACGCTCCGACTATGTCGCCGGCGTACTTGGTCTTGACGACGACACTGTTCGGGTTGGGGTTCTCGTACACTCCGGCGGTCGGCCAGACGACCTTGTACTGACAGCCTGCCGCGGCGGTGGCCCCCGGGGCGGTGGCGACCGCTCCGGCCAGGACGAGCGCGGTGGCCAGGACGGTGGTGGCGGAACGGGTCATGCCCATGATCGGGGACTCTCCTCAACGGACGACAGTGTGTCAGGCACATGATCATAGAGCGGTGTCGCGTCACGACACCGCCTCGGGAGGTGCCCGTCAGCTCCTCTCCCGGTGTCGCGGATTCCCGGATTCCCTGGCGGCCGGTGCGGGCCGAGCCGTCAGCGGCGCACGGAGCCGGACGGGCCGAAAACCGGCTCGCGTGTCATAACCCGCCTCCGGACTCCCTCGTTGCCTCTCATGGGTGCCGGAACGATCAAGGCACCGATCATCCAGTCTGATGGGGAGTTCACGCGTGAGGCCTCAGGCCACCGACACGTATCAGATCACCGGCCAGCGCCGTCCGGCCGACCGCGACAGAACCGGCCGGCGCGTCCTGGCGGCGCCGGCCGCCCCGCGGACGTCCGCCCCGTCCTTCCTCGGCCGGCACGACGACTCCGCCCTGCGCGCCGCACTCGCCGCCGCGACCGAGGACACCATCGTCTACGACCTGACGGGCATCGGGCGCCAGTACGCCGCCCTCCGCGCCGAACTGCCCGACGCCGAAGTCCGGTTCGCCATGAAGGCGTGCCCGGTGGACGAGGTGCTCGGTCATCTCGCCCGGCTTGGTTCCGGCTTCGACGCGGCCGGCCCGCAGGAGATCGTCCAGGCGTTGCGCACCGGGGTGGCCCCCGGCCTGATCCACTACGGCAACACCGTCAAGTCCGACCGCAACATCGCCGACGCCTACCGGCTGGGCGTGCGCGACTTCGCCACCGACAGTCGGGAGGACGTGGCCGCGATCGCCGAACACGCCCCGGGGTCAGCCGTGTTCTGCCGTCTCGCGACGACCGGTGACGGCGCGTTGTGGGGCTTGAGCCACAAGTTCGGCTGTTCCCCCGAAGACGCCCTGCGGGTGCTCCTCGACGCCCGGGACGCCGGGCTCGTGCCCTCCGGCCTGTCGGTGCACGTCGGCTCGCAGCAGATGACGCCCGAGGCCTGGGGCGAGGCGATCGGGACAATCGCCGCCACGCTGGAGGCGCTCCACCGGCACGGCGTCGTCCCGGAACGGATCAACCTCGGCGGTGGACTGCCCGCTCTCGGCGTCCTCGACCGGCACGGCCGGCCGCTGGAGCCGCCGCTGGACAAGATGTTCACGGTGATCCGCGAGGGCATGGAACGGCTGCGCGCCATCAACCCCGCACCGCTCTCCTTCTTACTGGAACCCGGCCGCCACCTGGTCGCCGACCACGGCGCGATCCGCGCCCATGCCGCCCGGCTCACCTCCCGCCACCGGGCCGACGGCACGCGTGAGGACTGGCTCTACCTCAGCTGCGGGAAGTTCAACGGCCTGTACGAGATGGACCAGTTGAGGTACCGGCTGGAGTTCCCGACCCGCCCCGGTGAGCCGCTCGTCGACGCCGTGGTGGCCGGTCCGACATGCGACAGCGACGACGCGTACGCCCAGCAGGGCGGCTCGGTACGGGTCCCGCGCACCATCGCCTCCGGCGACCCCGTCTGGGTCCACTCCTGCGGCGCGTACGCCGTCGCCTACACCACCCAGGGATTCAACGGCTTCGCCCCGTTGCCGTACACCTGCGTCGGCGGCCCGGCTCCGGACGGAGAGAGCGCATGACGCAGACCCGTGTCCGGCTGCTCCTGGAGGACGACTGGGACGAGGTGGTCGCGCTGGAGGAACACGCCTACGCGGCGAGTGGCCTGTCGGAGGGGAGGGAAGCACTGCGCTCCCGGCACCGCGCCTCGCCCTCGACCTGCTTCGTGGCGGAGCACGCGGGCCGCTTCGGCGGCTACCTGCTCGCCCTGCCGTACCCGCTTTTCCGCTGCCCCGACCTGAGCCTGACCGAGATGGGCGCGGCCTGGGACGGCGTCGTGGGGGACAACCTGCACCTTCACGACGTCGTGATCGCCGAGCCGGTGCGCCGCAGGGGTCTGGCCCACCGGATGCTGCGGCAGCTGGAGGAGACCGGGCGTGCGCGTCGCTACCGGACGCTCTCCCTGGCCGCCGTCGGCGGTTCACGGGCGCTCTGGGCCGCGTGGGGCTTTCGCGCCCGGCCCGGGATCGGGCTGCCCGCGAGCTACGGCGCCGAGGCGGTCTACATGACGAAGCCGCTGGAAGCCGCCGCCACCGGTCCGGACGGCACCCGGTCTTCCACGGCGGGAGCGGGCTGAGCGCGGCTGTACGACGACGTCCGCCGTCCCCGCCCGGCGGCGGGGACGGCGGCGGGCGGGGACAGCGGACGTGACGCTCCGTCAGTACCGCCAGCGAACGGCTTCGACGACGTCCGCGTCCGAGTGCCCCGCGAACAGCTCCGCCTCCGCCCGCCGGACGGCCAGTACGGCCTCGTACAGCTCGGGGCCGAGCGCCTGCCGCAACAGGGCGGACTTCTCGAACGCGTCGGCCGCCTCCGGCAGGCTCGCCGGAAGACGTTCGGCGCTCGCGAGGGCGGCGGGGTCGCTCCGGGTCTCGGGAGGCAGCGGCATACCGGCGTCGAGCCCGGCGAGCCCGGCGGCCAGCACCCCGCCGACCGCCAGATACGGATTGGCGGCGGCGTCGAAGCACTTGACCTCGGCGTTGGCCTGCCCGGCGGCCGAGCCGGTGATCAGACGCAGCGCCGCCTCGCGGTTCTCCAGGCCCCAGCAGCGGTACGCCCCGGCGAAGTGGGAGGGGACCAGGCGCAGATAGGAGGCGACGCCGGGCGCACCGAGGGCGAGCAGGGCGGGAAGCTCGGCCAGCACCCCCGAGAGGAACTGCTCGGCCTCGGGGTGCAGCCCGTGACGGCCGGGTCCGCCGTGGGCGAGGTTCTGGCCCTGCCGCCAGAGGCTGAGGTGGAGGTGGCCGCCGTTGCCGATCGCGCCCTCGGTGAAGACGGGCGCGTACGAGACCCGCAGCCCGTGCCGGGCGGAGACGGCCCGGACGGTGTGGCGTACCAGCATCGTGGTGTCGGCCGCCTCGACAGGCCCCTCGGCGGCGACGGAGACCTCGAACTGCCCCGCTGCGTACTCGGGGTGGAGCTGCAGCACGGTCAGGCCCTGCGCGGTGAGGGCGCGAAGCACCTCCCGCAGGTAGTCGGAGCGCTCGACGAAGCGGGTCATCCCGTACCCGGGCCCGGACGCCGCGGGGTCTCCGGCGGCGTCGGCCACCACCCACTCGATCTCGATCCCGGCCAGCACCGAAAACCCGCGGCGCTCCACGTCCTCGGTGGCCCGGCGGGCGAAGCCGCGCTGGCAGCCGGGGTGCGGAGCGCCGTCCTGGGTGTAACGGTCGGCCGGAGCCCAGGCCCAGCCGGGCTGGGCTGCGAGCGGGGTCAGCCGGTCGAGGTCGGGGACGAGCCGGAGGTCGCCCATCGGGCCGGCACTCGAAGCCGTGGTGGTGAAGGAGTCGTCCACCAGGGCGAGGTCGAAGCAGGGAACCGCCCCGACACCGTGCTCGGCGGCGTGTTCGAGCTGGGCGAGCGGGACGGACTTCACCCGGGTGAGCCCGGCGTTGTCGACCCAGCCGAACACCACCCCGTCGATTCCTTCGGCGGCGAGCCGGACTTCGGCCGCCCGGGCCTGAGCGGCCCGTTCGGCCCGTGAGTACGTGGTGGTCATGCCGTCCATGCTGGCGTTCGCGGCAGTACGATCTCCAGCTGCCGAGCGGGAGTTCACTCGTCCGTGAAAGCGGGAGCGGTGAGGTGACGACACCTCGCCCGGGGCTGACGGATCTCCACCAACCCCCGGCATGCACAGTGGCGTTGCGGGTCGGTCAGGCGTGCCGGAGACAGAGGCTTCCCCACTGGAAGCCCGCGCCGATGCCGGACAGCACGTAGGTGTCTCCCGGGAGCAGGGAGCCTTCGGCGACGGCGGTGTGGAGTGCGGTGAACACACCGGCCGATCCGGTGTTGCCCAGCCGGTCGATGGTGACGGGGGCGCGCTCGCGGGGGACACCCAGGACCGCCATGGTCTCGTTGAGAATGTTCAGGTTGGCCTGGTGCAGGAAGAAGTGCCGCACCTGGTCGACCGGCACGCCGGCGCGGTGGGCGGCGCTGGTGATGCTCTCGGGCAGACGTGTGGTCGCGGCGTCCCAGACGGCGCGGCCGTCCATGGACAGGTAGTGGTCTCCGGCGGCGACGGTGGCGGTGCTGGTGGGCACCCGGGAGCCTCCGGCGGGGATCTGGACGGCGTAGGACAGCTGGGAACCCAGGTCGTAGGAGAGCAGACCGGCCCCGGGGGTGTCGGTGCGGGTGAGCACGACAGCCGTCGCGGCGTCGCCGAAGAAGACACCGGTGGTGCGGTCGGTGGGATCGGTGACCCTGGACGCGCAGTCGGCCGCGAGCAGCAGGACGGTGGTGATGGAGGGGTTCTGCAGGAGGTGGGCCGCGATCAGCATGGCCTGGATGCCGGACGCGCAGGCGGCGGTCGTGACGTCCAGGGAGAGCGCGCGGTGGGCGCCGAGGGCGTCCTTGACGATGAGCGCGGTCGACAACAGCGGCTGGTCCCACGTGTAGGTGGCGACGATGACCGCGTCCAGCCGGGCGGGCTCGATACCGGCGGCTTCCAGAGCCGGGTGGGCGGCGGCGACGCACATGTCGGAGGTCGCCAGGTGCGGGGCCAGACGGCGGCGTTCGCGGATTCCGGTGCGGCTGACGATCCACTCGTCGCTGGTGTCCAGGGAGCGGGTGAGCTCCTGGTTGGTGACGACCGCCGGCGGCAGGTGGATTCCCGTCCCGGCGACGGCGAACGGTACGGACAGGCCCGTGCCGGTCTGGTGGAAGAGATTCTGGTCCAGGGCGACGGTCATCGCAGGTCGCTCCGCTCGGGGGCCGTCGGTGCTTCTCGGAGCATTTCCATCGTCCTTTTCGTTCTCTGTCGGTTCGTCATCGGCCCGGACGAGCGGGCGCCGCGTCGAAAGCCGCCGCATCGTCTCACGGTGATCGGCTCATCGGATCAAGCATTAATTCGATAGCGTGATGAAGTGAATGACCGCTTGACGGTCCATTCCTGGGAATGCGTGTCGTGCTCCGCGTGCGGGAATCCGGTGGCGACGGCGTCGGCGTCGGGCGGCCGAGGGTCATGACGACCTCTGTTCGGGCAGAGACGTACGCAGGGACGGCACGGAGCCGAGCAGCGCCCGGGTGTAGGGGTGGCTCGGTGCGCGCAGGATCGCCCCGGTGGGAGCGACTTCGACGATCCGGCCGTGCCGCATGACCGCCACGGAGTCCGAGACGTGGCAGACCGCCGGCAGGTTGTGGCCGATGAACAGCATGGAGAGCCCGAGCCTCCGCTGGAGCTCACGGATCGTGTTGAGGACGGCGGCCTGCACCGAGACGTCGAGCGCCGAGGTGATCTCGTCGGCGATCAGCAGGCCGGGCTCCACGGACAGCGACCGGGCCAGGGCGACCCGCTGGCGCTGGCCGCCGGACAACTGCCGGGGCAGACGATCGGCGAGCCCGGGATCCAGACCGACCAGGCCGAGCAGCTCGGTGACGCGCTCGGCGCGGGCGGCCCGGTCGAGCCGGCGGAAGACCGTGGCGGCCTCGACGAGTGTCTGGCGCGCCGTCATCCGGGGATCGAGCGCGGTGTCCGGGTCCTGGAGGACGACCTGCACCGTGCGGGCGAGCCGCCGCCGGTCGCTGACGGTACGGGTGCGGACCTCGCGGCCGTCGATCAGGACCCGGCCACCGTGCACGGGAACGAGGCCGACGATCGCCCCGGCCAGGCTGGACTTCCCCGAGCCGGACTCGCCCACGAGACCGAGTGTGGTGCCGGACGGGATATCCAGGGACACACCGTCCACCGCGGGTCGGGAGTCACGCGGGCCGGGGTGGCGGACGGTGAGGCCGATCACCTGAAGCGTGGTCATGACGCGCGCACCGCCTCGGGGGCCGCCACCGGCACTGGATACCAGCAGGCGACCCGGTGACCGGCGTCCACGTCCTCCAGCGGCGGAGCCTGTCCGGCGCAGCGGTCCTGGCGGCGGGGGCAACGGGGCTCGAACGGACACCCCGCCAGGGGTGCGAGCGGATCGGGCGGCGCGCCCTCGACCGTGGGCAGCGGCCGGCCCCGGTCGGCGCCGAGGTCCGGTACCGAGGCGACCAGGGCCCGGGTGTACGGGTGCCGGGCCCCGTCGGCGAGGCGGCCGACGGGCAGGGCCTCGACGACCGTGCCGGCGTACATCACCAGGACCCGCTCGCAGAACTCGCCCACGAGCGCGACGTCGTGGCTGATGAACAGGATCGCCGCGGAGGTGTCCCGGCGCAGGTCGGTGAGCAGCTCGGTGATCTGACGCTGCACGGTGACGTCGAGTGCCGTGGTCGGCTCGTCGGCGATGACCAGCCCCGGCCGCACCATCAGCCCCGAGGCGATCATCACCCGCTGGCGCTGCCCGCCGGAGAGCTGGTGCGGACGTGAACGCAGCAGCGCAGGGGGCAGGGCCACCCGGCGCAGGGCGTCGGCGGCCTCCTTCGCCGCCCGCGCTCGGCTCGCGCCCCGGTGGGCCCGGACGGCCTCGGTGAGCTGGGTGGCGATGCGCAGGGACGGGTTGAGCGCCGAGGCCGGATTCTGGAAGATCATCGACAGGCCCGTCGCGAGGTGCCGGTCCCGCTCCTTCGGCGTCAGGACGGAGAGGTCCGCCCCGAGCAGGCGCAGCGTGCGCCTCGACGTCCGGGCGCCGTACGGGAGCAGGTCGGCGACGGCGAGGGCGGTGAGCGACTTGCCCGACCCCGACTCACCGACGAGCCCGACGATCTCGCCCGGACGCAGCGAGAGGGACACCCCGCGCACCGGCCGGATCGGGCCGCCCGGGGTGGGGAGTTCGACGGTGAGGTCCTCGACCTGAAGGACCAGCCCGTCCTCGGCGGGGCCGCTCGGAGCGGGCACCGGCGCGGGTTCGCGCGGCAGCTGTCCGCGTCGCGCGGCGTGTCCGGCCAGGACCTCTCCGAGCAGCTGGAAGGTCAGGGCCGCGTAGAGGATGGCCAGTCCCGGGGCGAGGGCGGGCACCGGCTCGGCGTAGATCCGGTCGAGACCCTGGCTGAGCAGTTGCCCCCAGTCGTAGCCGGGCGGCTGGACGCCCAGGCCGAGGAAGCTCAGCCCGGAGAGCGCGACCAGGGCGGTGCCTCCCGCCGTGGTGACGCTCAGGAGCAGCGGCTCCGCGATGTTGGGCAGGACGTGCCGCCACAGCAGGCGGTGCCGGCGCAGGCCGAGGACCCTGGCCGCGGCCAGGTGGTCGCTGCCCGCGACGCCCGCGGCGAGGGTCTGGGCGAGCCGGGCGAATCCGGGGACGGCCGCCGCCGCGAGGGCCAGCACCGCCCCGGTGGCGCCCGCGCCGAACACGACCGCGAGGAACATCGCGACGAGGAGTGCCGGGAAGGCGAGCAGCAGGTTGATCACCCCACCGGTCAGCCGGCGCCCGCGCCGGCCGAGGACGGCGGTGCACGCCCCGAGGAGGACTCCCGCGGTCGCGCCGAGCAGGACGGCACCCAGTGCGAGCAGCAGCGAGGGGCGGGTGGCCGTCAGGACGCGGGCGAGCAGGTCCCGTCCGAGGCCGTCGGTGCCGAACGGGTGGACGGCGGACGGGCCCTGGAGCACGGCCGAGGGGTCCGGACGTTCGGCTGCCGCGCCCCAGATCAGCGGGCCCACCAGCGCGAACGCGACGAGCGAGGCCAGCATGAGTGCGGTGGCCAGAGCCAGGGGAGAGCGGGGAAGCCGGGAGGAAGGGCTCATGGTCACATCTCCCGAATCGCCGAGCGGGGGTCGAGCAGGGCGAGCAGCACGTCCACCAGGAGGCCCGCGAGCAGCACGGCGGTGCCCAGCACCAGAACCATGGCCTGGACCACCGGGTAGTCCTGTGCGACCACGGACTGGGCCATGGCGGAGCCGATCCCCGGCCAGGCGAAGACCTTCTCCACCAGTACGGTGCCGGCGATGAGACCGGGCAGCAGGCTCCCCGCGACGGTGAGTGCGGCGGACGCCATGTTGGGTGCCGCGTGCCGCAGGTAGCGGCGCGCGGACGACAGCCGTTTGCTCCGGGCGGTGCGCAGATAGTCCTCGTCCAGCACCTTCAGCGCCTCCACCCGGACGATGCGCAGCAGCACGGCGGTGGGGGCGAGGGAGAGCGCGAGGACGGGCAGGACGAACGACTCGGCGCCCGCCGCGCCAGCCACCGGGAGGAGGTGGAGGCCGATCGACAGCGACGCGGTGAGCCCGGCGGCGAGGACGAAGTCGGGCACCCCGGCCAGACCCGCGGTGACGCCGGTGAACACCAGCTCGGTGCGCGGGCGGCGGCCGTCACGGGTGCGGACGGCGGCCAGCAGACCGCCGGGCAGGGCGACGGCGAGGGTGGCCAGGAAGGCGAGGACGGCGATCTCCAGGGTGGCCGGCAACCGGGTGCGGACCAGTTCCGCGACCGGCGCCCCGGTGACCAGCGACGTACCGAGGTCACCGTGCAGGAGGCCGCCGAGGTAGTGGCGGTACTGGGAGAGGAAGGAGGCGTCGAGCCCGAGGGCGTGCCTGCGCGCGGCCACCAGGCCGGGGGCGGCGTCGACGCCGAGCGCCGCCCGGACGGGATCGCCGGGGATGAGGCGGATCATCGCGAACGACGCGGTGACCACGACCCCGAGGGAGAGGAGCAGCCGGACGCCGCGGCGGCCGAGGAACACGGTCCACGGGTGCCGCAACAGCTGGGGTACGGACATGGTGCGGCCCCGGGTCACTGGTGGAGGCGGATGCTGGTCGGGACGATCTGGCCGCCGAAGGTGGTGGCGAAGGTGGTGCGGTGGCCGTACACGCCGCTTCGGCCCTGGGCGATCGGCAGCGCGTCGGCCGAGCGGAAGAGCGCGGCGGAGGCACGGTTCCAGCTGCCGCATCCCGTCGTGTCGGTCGCCCGGAGGGCCTCGGCGACCAGAGCGTCGTACTCGGGATTGGCCACCCCCGCGAAGTTGAGGCCCCGGGCGGGGGCGGGGCCGGAGAAGAAGGGGACGAAGCCGACCGGCAGGGCGAACCCCGGCGTGCTGCCGACCACCACGTCGAAGTCGCCGCTCTGGTACATGGCGTTGACGAGGGCGGGCAGGCTCTCGGTGACCAGGTCGACCTCGGCGCCGAGCGCCGTCCACTCCCGGGCCATGAGCTCGGCGACGGAGACCAGGGTCGGGCCGAGGTCGGGGCTGGTGATCAGGCGGAGCCGGAGCGGTCGGCCGTTCTTGGCGAGCGGGCCGCCGGCGGAGCGGGCCCAGCCGGCCGCGCGCAGTGCCCGGGTGGCGTCTCGCGTGGGCAGGTTGGCGTCGGCGAGGTCGGCGTGGCAGACGGCGCCCTCGGCGCCGAAGTCGGTGGCGGGGCTGCCGGTGCCGCCGACGGCGACGTTGGCGAGCCCCTGGCGGTCCAGGGCGGAGACCAGGGCGCGGCGCACCGCCCGGTCCCGGAGCGTCCGCCCGGGACGCTGGTTGAAGAAGGTCAGCCCGACCACGGTCGCCACGTCGGAGGTGGACAGGCCGCGTCCGGTGAGCCGGGCCCGGTCCGGCCCGCTCACGCCCGCGATGTCGATGCCCCCGGTGAGCAGCAGGTTCGCCGCCGTGGAGGCCTGGGGCACCACCGAGACGACGATGCGCGCGGGGAGGCCGGGTTCCCGGGTCGTCGCCCCGGCGGGTCCCCAGGAGTAGTCGTCGCGGACGGTGAACTCGTAGGGCCCGCCTGGGGTGTAGCGGGTGAGTACGTAGGGGCCGGTGCCCTCGGTGGCCCGGTCCAGCGCATGGGGCCTGCCGAGTCCAGCGGGGCAGACGACCGGCAGCAGGCCGACGGTGCGGGTGAGGAACGGGAAGGGGGCGGCGGTGGTCACCGACACCGTGCCGGTGCGGTCGTCGGCGTTCGCTTCGAACGGGACGTTCGGCAGCACGGTCTGAGCTCCGGCGAGCTGGTTGGCCAGGTCGCCCGCGTAGGTCAGGGACCGGGCCACCGCAGAGGCGGTGAGCGCGGTTCCGTCGGAGCAGGTGACGCCCGGTCGGAGGGTGAATCCGGCCGTGGTGGCCGTGGCCCGCCAGGAGGTGGCCAGGCCGGAGACGAGGGTTCCGTCGGGGGCGAGGTTGACCAGGGAGTCGTAGGCGTAACGGGCCTGGGAGGCGCCGAAGGCGGAATACGGGTCGAAGCTCGGCGTCTCGCTGGACGCGGCGATGCGGACGGTGCCGCGGATCACCGGCGGGGTGGTGGTCGAGGAGGTGGTGACTCCGCCGCAACCGCCCAGCGCGACGGCCGCGGCGGCCAGGGCGGCCGCCAGGGCGACCGGTGGGGTGCGTCGGAGCATGGGCGTCATGGTGCCACCGGAGGGTGGGCTGTGATGACCCAACTGGCTTGTGCGGTAAGCGCGTTCGAATGTCCCCAACCACCTGGCGGCCGGGGCTGGAGCCGTCGGGGGGCTACGGGGCGACCGATCTTGATTCACCCGTTCGGGGGGCGGGGGCGTTGGGCGCCCGGCCCTTCTCCGGAACGGCACGTGGGCGGAGTGCCGTCGTCGCCGCAGCGGTGGTGTCGGGTGGTACGGAGCGGCGCAGGGACGGGCGTATCGAAGGTGCGCGGGAGGTGCGTCGAAAGGGTATCGGAGAGCGCGTCGAAAGGTGTATCGAAGTCGCAGTGGAGGCGCATTGATCGAGGGGGGTAATTGGTTAATCGTATTAAGTGTCTTCGTGTGCGCCGTGGTTGAAAGGGTTACGCGAAAACTTCACGAGCACTCGCACGAGTGAACAGAAGGGGGCTGCTTGGTCCAGGCGGGTGGGTTTCCACTACGGTGATCACGGGATCGGATGGTGTGTTCCGGCATCCGGGAATTCCGATTCGCCAAGTGGGCCCCGGATATTCGAGAGTGAATCCCGCCCGGCCGTGCATTGCTCCGGCTTTCGTCGTGCCCGGGTTCCCTGTCATACGTATGCGTGGAGAGGATGGAGAATCATGCCGCCAGTAGTCCCGCCCTTCCTGATCGGCCTCATCGTCGCGCCGCTGGCCAAGCGCCTGCTCAAGCCGCTGGTGAGTGGAGTCGTCAAGACGTCCGTCGGTATCGCGATGGAGGTGAAGAAGGCCGCTCAGGAGGCCGGGGAGAACATCCACGACCTCGCGGCCGAAGTGGCCGCCGACGTGGTGGCCGCGCAGATCGCCGCCAGTGAGACCGAAGGGCACTCCGTCGTCGGCCAGCGTGCCACCGGGAGCGGCGCCAAGGACGGACCGGAGGGGGACGTGAGGACCCCGAAGATCCGTGCCACCGCCGGTTCCGCCGCCGGCAAGTCCCACTGACGGACCGTAAGAGCCGGGGCCGCCGCCCAAGGTCGTCCCGCAATTCCTGCCCGGTGTGCGGCGTCGGCCGCGGCACCTCACCGCGCCGTCGGAACGTCCCGCACGCATCCCGTACGCGGGTGCTCCTCCGCCTCGCGATGCACCGCGTCCGACGCCCACACCGATCCACCAGGGACAGCGGGACGGACTTCGGGCGCGCACGCCGGCCGATCCCGGCGGGGCGTGCCCGGGCGGCGGCCCTTCGCAGGACGTTCGACCGTAGAGACCCGCTGTCCAGACCCTCCCGTCACGTCAGACCTTCCCGCTCCGTCGCCGCATTCCGTCGTGTCCATGGCGGTCTCCCGCGACCTCCGCAAACAGGTGATCGTACACATGCCATCGCTACTGGGTGCCGCAGCCGGACTCCGCTCCGTGGAATCGGGTGCGAGCCCGCGCTCGGTCGTCCCGGGCCGCCAGCGCTGGGACGTCGAGCTGGTGCTCGGGCGGCCCCGGACGGCCGAGATCCTCGCCGCCGTGCTGCGCCGCGTCCCCGGGATCACCGAGGCCCGGGCCAGCTCGGTCACCGGCGGAGTGCTCGTCCGGCACGACGCGCGGCTGCGCGCCGCGGACGTCGGCCGGATCATCCGCGGAGCCGTCACCGGGGTCGCCCGGAACGCGACCGGAGCGGGACGTCCGGCACCGGACTCCGCCGTCGTTCCGGCCCCGCGCGCGGACCTCGGCCCGGTCGTGCGCCCGGTGCTCGCCGTCGGCGGCGGGATCGTGGCGGGGACCGCACTGGTCAAGGGGGCGGCGAGGAGCAAGCAGTGGGTGGCCGCGGGCGGGGTCGCCGCGGCGACCGCGATCGTCCTCCGGAAAGCCTGGCGCCAGACGGCAGAGGCGCCCCGGCACGCGGCCGGGCCCGGTGCGGAACGCCACCCCCTGCTGGAGATCGTCGGACCGCACCGCCGCCGCCTCTACCGGGCCGCCGCCCTGTCCGTCGCCTGCCAGGCCGCGGAGATGGCGCTCGGCACCTTCCTCGGATGGACCGGACTCGTCCTCATCAAGGGCGAGGCGGCTCCGCTGGTCAGCCTCGGCCTGACCACCGCGTCCGCCCAACTCCTCGGGCTGGCAGGGCTGGTGGCCGCCGCCTGTGCCGCGGTGGCCGGCCTCTCCTACGCCTCGAACCTGCAATGGCGCCGGCTCGGCCAGGACATCGAGCACGACTGGCGGAGTCGTACGTACCGACACGTCCAGCATCTCGAACTGGCCCACTTGGAAGGTGAGCGGACCAGCCGGGTGACCGGCACCCTCACCAACGACGTCGGCCAGTTGGGCGCCTTCTTCGCCGGCCCGGCCAACGACGTGCTGCAACTCGGCACCAGCCTCGCCGTCCTGGTGCCGGCGTTCCTGCTGCTGGCACCGCAGATCGCCTGGATCGCGTTCCTGCCGATCCCGGTCGTCGCCTGGCTCTCCCTGCACCACCAGAACAAGTCCGCGGCCACCTACGCCGCCACCGGCGAGCACCGGGCCAGGCTCGGCAGCCAGGTGATCAACTCACTCGAAGCCGGTGCGACCGTCAAGAGCTTCTGCACCGAGGACCATGAGGCGACACGCGTCGACGAGCTCAGCGAGTCGGTCCAGGAGAGCAGCCGGCAGGCCGACCGGAGCACGATCCGCCACGCCGAGACCGTCCGGGCCTGCACCACCGCGTCCATGGCCGGCACCCTGCTGATCGGCGGCCGTTCGGTACTCAACGGCACCCTGCGTTTCGAGGTGTTCAGCCCGCTGATCGGGCTGCCCCAGATGCTGCTGATGCGGATGAGCCGGCTCGGCGGCATCGCCGACCAGTACCAGCGCACCCTTGCCTCCTACGACCGGGTCCAGCGTCTGCGTGCCCTGCCCGTCGAGACCGACAGCGGCGAGGGAAGGCTCGAACCCACCGAGGTGCGGGGTGAGATCGTTCTCGACAAGGTCACCTTCGCCTACCCCGGCCGTCCGGCGACGCTGGAGAATCTCTCGCTGACCGTTCCGGCCGGACAGGTGACCGCTCTGGTGGGCGCCACCGGCTCCGGCAAGACGACGATCGCCAAACTGCTGATGCGCTACCAGGACGCGGAATCCGGCCGGGTACTGCTCGACGGCAGGGACGTCCGCGACCTGCGGCGGCACGACCTGCGCCACGCGATCGGCTTCGTCGCGCAGGACCCGTTCCTCTTCGACGGAAGCATCGCCGACAACATCCGCTACGGCACTTTCCACGCCTCGCACGAGGACGTGCTCAGGGCCTCGGCCATGGCCGAGGCGCACACCTTCGTCGCCACCCTGCCCGACGGCTACGACACGCTGATCGGTGAACGCGGCGCCACGCTCTCCGGCGGCCAGCGGCAGCGGATCGCCCTGGCGCGCGCGATCCTCAAGGACTCACCGGTCGTCATCCTCGACGAGGCCACCTCCGCCGTGGACAACGAGACCGAGGCCGCCATCCAGCGCACGCTGCGCGGCTTCGCGGCGGACCGGACGATGATCGTCATCGCCCACCGGCTCTCCACGGTCCGCCACGCCGACCGGATCTACGTCATGGACAAGCGCGGCATCGTCGCCGAGCAAGGCACCCACGACGAACTTCTCGCCCAGCACGGGCTCTACACATCCCTCTGGCAGCTCCAGGCCGGCGAAATCGCCGCCTGACCGCAGACACGGGCCGCCCCCGCCGACCGCGTGACACACACCGCGGCCGGCCCGGTCGGCACGCCCTGCGCGCATGCCCACCCATACTTCTGGAGGTACCCCCATGTCCCGTCGTGACGGTGACGTCCTTTCCCTGACCGCTGCCCAGCGGGAGATCTGGCTCGCCGAGCAGGGCTCCCGGACGCCGATCCCCGGCTACCGCGTCGGAGAGTGCCTGGAGATCCACGGTCCGGTCGATCCTGAGCTCTTCGAAACCGCGCTGCGCCGGGTCGTCGACGAGGTCGACGCCCTGCACGTGACCTTCGTCGACGACGGTGAAGGCCCGCGCCAGATCCTCCGCGAGACCTGGGACTGGGAGCCCGCACACCTCGACTTCGGCGAGGAGCCGGATCCCCGGGCGGCAGCCCTGCGATGGATGGAGCAGGACCTCGCCCGCCCGTTAGACCTCGCCCACGACCCGCTGTTCGGTCACGCGTTGGTCCGGCTGTCGCCGACCGAGTACCTCTGGTACCTGAACTACCACCACCTGGTGCTGGACGCGATCAGCAGCTCCATGGTCCGGCAGCGGGTCGGCGAGGTGTACTCGGCCCTGGCCGGGGGCGGCGAGGTGGCGCCCTGCCCGTTCGGCTCCCTCCGGGATCTGGTCGACAGCGACGCCGCCTACCGCGTCTCCGCCGACTTCACCGCCGACCGCTCCTACTGGACCGAGCGCTTCGCGGATCTCCCCGCCCCGACACGGCTCACCGACACCTCCGCGACCGATCCCCACCGTCCCCTGCGCCTGGCCGGGGAGCGGGAACTGCGCAGCCCCGAGGCGCTGCGCGCCGCGGCCGGCCGGGCCGGTGTCCGGTGGTCCCGTCTGGTGATCGCGGCGACGGCGCTCTACGCCCACCGGCTGAGCGGCGCCCAGGACGTGGTGCTCGCCCTTCCCGTCACCGCCCGCCGGGGCTCCGGGCGCAGCCTGATGACCGTGCCCGGCACCATGTCCAACGTGGTGCCCCTGCGGCTGACCGTGCGCCCCGACATGCCCTGGGGCGACCTCGTCGCCCAGGTGGCCCGGGAGGTCGAGTCGGCCGTCGCGCACGAGCGCTACCGCAGCGAGGACCTGCTGCGCGACCTCGGCGCGCCCGGCGGCATCGGCACGGCGTTCCCGCTGATCGTCAACATCATGGCCTTCAACGCCAGGCCGACTTTCGCCGGACACCCCGCCTCGGTGCACCACTTCGTGTCGGGGTCGACCACCGACCTGGCCCTCTGGGTGTTCGACTACCGGGACGGCAACCCTCCGCTCCTCCGGCTGCACGGGGCTCCGGAGGCGTACGGCGACGACGACCTCGCCGCGCACCAGCAACGGCTGCTCGCCCTGCTCGACGCCGTCGCGGAGTGCGACCCGGACCAGGCCGTGGGCCGGCTCGATCTGCTGACGCCCGAAGAGCGGGGTGGGTTGGCGGTGTTGGGCGCGGGTCCGGTGGCCGGGGTGTCCGGTGAGGGTCTGTTGGAGTTGTTCCGGGCTCGGGTTGCTGAGGTTCCGGAGGCTGTGGCGGTGGTGGGTCCGGATGTGTCGTTGTCGTACGCGGAGTTGGACGCGCGGGCGAATCGTCTGGCGCATGTGTTGGTGGGGCGGGGTGCGGGGCCGGAGCGGTTGGTCGCGGTGGCGTTGCCGCGGTCGGCCGGTCTGGTGGTGGCGGTTCTCGCGGTGTTGAAGACGGGTGCGGCGTACGTTCCGGTGGATCCGGAGTATCCGGTGGCGCGGATCGCGTATCTGCTGGAGGACGCCCGGCCGGTGTTGTCGGTGACGGACATGAGTACGGGTGGGCGGTTGCCGGAGGGTCCGGCGGGCCGGCTCGTGGTGGACGAGCCGGGGACGGCGGCCCTGGTGGCGGGGGCTCCGGCGACGGATCCGATGGTGGTCGTCGATCCGGCGCATCCGGCGTACGTGATCTACACCTCGGGTTCCACGGGCAGGCCCAAGGGTGTCGTGGCGACCCACGGCGGCCTCCTCGACCTGCTCGGCGACCACCTGCGGGTGCAGTTCGCCCCGCTGCTGAAGGACCGGGAGCGGCTGCGGGTGGCGCTGACCACCTCGGTCTCCTTCGACGCCTCCTGGAACCAGCTGATGGCCCCCTTCGCGGGCCACGAGCTGTACGTCCCGGACCACGCGACCTGGACCGACCCGGAGGCGTTCGTCGAGTACGTGGTGCGCCACCGGCTGGACTACGTCGAGGCCACCCCCTCCTACCTCCACGAGCTCGTCCCGGCCGGACTGCTGAGCGATCCCCGGCACCGCCCCGCCCTGGTCGCGGCGGGTGGCGAAGCCGTGCCCGAGCAGCTGTGGGAGCGGCTGCGGGCAGCCGAGGATTCCTCCTGCCTCAACCTGTACGGACCTTCCGAGTGCACCGTCAACTCGGTTGCCGCACCGATGGGTTCGAGCCCGCTCCCGGTCATCGGCAGGCCCGTCACCAACTCCCGGCTGTACGTGCTCGACGCCGCGCTGCAGCCCGTGCCGGTGGGTGTTCCGGGTGAGCTGTACATCGCCGGCGCGGGTCTGGCGCGGGGCTACCTGAACCGTCCCGGTCTGACCTCGGGGCGGTTCGTGGCGGACCCGTTCGGCGAGGGCGGCACGCGCATGTACCGCACGGGCGACCTGGTGCGGTGGAACCCCGAAGGAAACCTCGCGTTCCTCGGCCGCACCGACGACCAGGTCAAGATCCGGGGACACCGGATCGAACCCGGCGAGATCGAGGCGGCCCTGACCGGTCACCCGGGGATCGCCCGCGCCGTCGTCACGGTGCGCACCGACGACGGACCCCGGCTGGTCGCCCACGTCGTCCCCGCCGAGGGGCAGGCCGTCGCGGCCGACGCACTGCGGACCTGGCTGCGCGAGCGGCTGCCCGCGTACATGGTGCCGTCCGCCCTCATGGTGCTGGACGCGCTGCCGCTGACCCCGAACGGCAAGCTCGACCGGCGTGCCCTCCCGGCGCCCGAGCAGCGGCCCGCAGCACCGGGGCGGGCTCCGCGCACCGCGGTCGAGCACCTGCTCCAGGGGCTGTTCGCCGAGGTCCTGGGGGTCACCGAAGCCGGACTGGACGACAGCTTCTTCGATCTCGGCGGGCACTCCCTGCTCGCCACCCGGCTGGTCGCCAGAGCCCGGTCGGTGCTGGGCGTGGAGCTGCGGCTGCACGACCTGTTCGACGCGCCGACGGTGACGGAACTGGCGGCGGCGGTGGACGCCGCGGGCCGGGCGCGCCCGGCACTGGTACGCCGTGAGCGGCCCGGGCCCCTCCCGCTCTCCTCCGCGCAACGCCGCCTGTGGTTCCTGCACCGGATGGAGGGCCCGAGCGCCACCTACAACATCCCGCTGACGCTGCGGCTGTCCGGAAGCCTGGACCTGCGCGCCCTGGAAGCCGCCCTCGCGGACGTGGTGGAGCGGCACGAGAGCCTGCGTACCGTCTTCCCGGTGGCCGACGGCGTGCCGTGGCAGCGCGTGCTCGACGCCGACGCCGCACGACCGGGCCTGCCGGTGACCGAGACCACCGGGAGCGAGCTGCCCGACAGGCTGGCACGGGCGGCCCGGCGCGGCTTCGAACTCTCCGACGAGCCGCCGCTGCGCGCCGAACTGTTCCGGCTCGGCACCGAGGAGCACGTGCTGCTGCTGGTGACGCACCACATCGCCGGCGACGGCTGGTCGACCGGGCCGCTCTCGCGGGACCTGACGACCGCCTACGCGGCCCGCAGCGAGGGAGCGCCGCCCCGGTGGTCGCCGCTCCCGGTCCAGTACGCCGACTACACCCTCTGGCAGCAGGAGCTGCTCGGTGACGGCACCGGCCCCGACTCGCTGCTCGACAGCCAACTCGCCTACTGGCGTGCGCGGCTGGCGGACCTGCCCGAGCAGATCGAGCTGCCCTTCGACCGGCCCCGCCCCCTGGCGATGACCTACCGGGGCGCCCACCTTCCGGTACGGATCGACGCCGAACTGCACCAGGACCTGCGGGCACTCGCCCGCGACGGCGGAGCCAGCCTCTTCATGGTGCTCCAGGCATCCGTGGCCGCCCTGCTGGGCAAGCTCGGCGCCGGTACCGACGTCCCCATCGGCACGCCGATCGCGGGGCGCACCGACGAGGCCCTGGACGACCTGGTCGGCTTCTTCGTCAACACCCTGGTGCTGCGCACCGACCTGTCCGGAAACCCGTCGTTCACCGAACTGCTGGGCCGGGTGCGCGCCGGGGCGCTGGAAGCGTACGCGCACCAGGAGATGCCGTTCGAGCACCTGGTGGAGGCGCTGAACCCGACCCGGACACTCGCCCACCACCCGCTGTTCCAGACCATGCTCACCCTCCAGAACGCACCGTTCGGCACCTTCGACCTGCCGGGGCTCCGGGTGGCGACCGACCTGGTCCCCACCGGGACGGCCAAGTGCGACCTGAACTTCGTCCTGTCCGAACAGCCGGACGGCGAGGGCCTGTCGGGCGTCGTCGAGTACAGCACCGATCTGTTCGACGCTGCCACCGTCGCCGGGATCGTCGAGCGGTGGCAGCGACTGCTGCGCGCCGTCGTCGCCGCCCCCGGCCGGCGGATCGGCCAGGTGGACGTGCTCTCCGCCGACGAGCTCCGGGCCCTGCTGCCGGCCGTCACCGAGCAGGCCGGGGCGCTGCCGGAAAGCGTTCTGCCCGCGCTGTTCGAGCGGCAGGTACGCGCGAACCCCGCGGCGACCGCCCTCAGCGACGGCGCGGCCACCCTGACGTACGGCGAGTTGAACGCCCGCGCCAACCGGCTGGCGCACGCCCTGATCCGCCGGGGAGTGGGGCCGGAGCAGCTGGTGGCGCTGGCACTGCCGCGCTCCGCGGAGCTGGTCGTGGCGGTCCTCGCCGTGCTCAAGACCGGCGCCGCGTACGTCCCGGTGGACCCGGAGTACCCCGCCGCCCGCATCGCCTATCTGCTCCAGGACACCCGGCCCGCACTCCTCGTGACGACGAGCCGGACCGGAGACCGGCTCGAAGCCGAAGGCGTGGACCGGCTGCTGCTGGACACCGCCGCCCTGGACGGGCTGCCGGACACGGACCCGGGGATCGCCCTCGACCCGGGCCACGCCGCCTACGTCATCCACACCTCCGGTTCCACCGGCAACCCCAAGGGCGTGGTGGTCCCGCACCGCAACGTGGTGCGCCTGTTCGACACCACCCGGGAGCTGTTCGGCTTCCGTGCCGACGACGTGTGGACCCTCTTCCACTCCTACGCCTTCGACTTCTCGGTGTGGGAGCTGTGGGGCCCGCTGCTGCACGGCGGCCGTCTGGTGGTCGTGGACCACGAGACCAGCAGGTCGCCCGGCCGGTTCCTGGAACTGCTCGCCCGCGAGCGGGTGACGGTGCTCAACCAGACCCCGTCCGCCTTCTACCAGCTGGCGCAGGCGGACGCCCAGGCTCCGGAGACCGGCCGCCGGCTCGCCCTGCGCACGGTGGTGTTCGGCGGCGAGGCGCTGGAGCACGGCCGGCTGTCGAGCTGGTACGAGAGGCACGCGGACGACGCGCCGCGACTGGTCAACATGTACGGCATCACCGAGACCACGGTGCACGTCACCCACGCGGCGCTCGACAGGGCCCCCGCGGCCGCCGGCCGGATCGGCACGGCCCTGCCGGACCTGCGGGCGTACGTGCTCGACGACGGGCTGCGGCCGGTGGCCCCGGGCGTGCCCGGCGAGCTGTACGTCGCGGGCGCGGGCCTGGCGCGCGGCTACCTGAACCGGCCCGGCCTGACCTCGGGGCGGTTCGTGGCGGACCCGTTCGGAGCACCGGGATCGCGCATGTACCGCAGCGGCGACGTGGTGCGCCGCACGGCGGACGGCGGTCTGCGCTACGTCGGGCGCGCGGACCAGCAGGTGAAGGTGCGCGGGTACCGGATCGAACTCGGCGAGATCGAGGCGGCGCTGGCCGCGTGCCCCGGTATCGCCCAGGTCGCCGTCCTCGCACGGCAGGACCGGGCCGACGACACCCGGCTGGCCGCCTACCTGGTGCCCGCCCCGGGCGCCGCCCCCGAAACCGCCGAGCTGCGCGGGTACCTGCGCGAGCGGCTGCCGGAGTACATGGTGCCGTCGGCGTTCGTCCTGCTGGACGCCCTGCCGCTGACCGTCAACGGCAAGCTGGACCACCGGGCCCTGCCCGCCCCCGGCACCGCCCCGGCGGCCACCGGCCGCGCGCCGCACACCCCGCAGGAGCAGATCCTCTGCGAGCTGTTCGCGGAGGTCCTGGGGGTGGCGTCGGCCGGTGTGGAGGACGGGTTCTTCGACTTGGGCGGGCACTCCCTGCTCGCCACCCGCCTGGCCGCCCGCATCCGCGCGACGCTCGGCGTGGAAATGCCGCTGCGCACCCTGTTCGAGGCGCCGACCCCGGCGGGACTGGCCGCCGCCCTGGTGGCCGCCGGGCCGGCCCAGGCCGCATTGGTGAAGCGCGAGCGACCCGAGGCGGTCCCGCTGTCGTTCGCGCAGCGGCGGCTGTGGTTCCTGCACCAGTTGGAGGGGGCGGGCGCGAACTACCACATCTCCTTGGCGTGGCGGCTGACCGGGGATCTGGACCGGCAGGCCCTGGAAGCGGCCGTGGCGGACGTGGTGGCCCGGCACGAGAGCCTGCGCACCGTCTTCCCCGCCGTGGACGGCACGCCGTACCAGCGGGTGCTGGACGTGACGGCGGCCCGCCCGCGGCTGCTCGTGGACCGGACCACCGAGGCCGGACTGTCCGCCCTGATGGCGACGGCGAAGGACCGTCCCTTCGATCTGGCGGTCGATGTGCCGCTGCGGGTCCAGCTGTTCGAGCTCGCGCCCGACGAGCACGTCCTCCAGGTGGTGCTCCACCACATCGCGGGCGACGGCTGGTCGCTGGGCCCGCTCACCCGGGGACTGACCGCCGCCTACGCGGCGCGCCACCGCGGCGAGGAGCCGCAGTGGGCGCCGCTGCCCGTGCAGTACGCCGACTACACCCTGTGGCAGCACGAGCTGCTCGGGGACTCCGCCGACCGGGACAGCCTGTTCGCCGGACACGCGGACTACTGGACCCGGCAGCTGGCAGGGCTGCCGGAGTGCGTCCAGCTGCCCACCGACCGGCCCCGCCCGCCGATCGCCTCGCACCGGGGCGGTTCCCTGCGCGCCGGGCTGGACGCCGAGCTCCACCGCGGTCTGAGCGAACTCGCCCGCGCGCACGGGACCAGTCTGTTCATGGTCCTCCAAGCCGGACTCGCGGCGCTGCTGAGCAAGCTCGGCGCGGGCGACGACATCCCCGTCGGCAGCCCGGTCGCCGGCCGGACCGACCAGGCGCAGGACGAACTGGTCGGCTACTTCGTCAACACCCTGGTGTTCCGTACCGACACCTCGGGCGATCCGACGTTCGCCGAGCTGCTCGACCGGGTCCGGGACACGGCCCTGGCCGGGTACGCCCACCAGGACCTGCCGTTCGAGTACCTGGTCGAGGTCCTCAACCCGTCCCGCTCGCTCGCGCACCACCCGCTGTTCCAGGTCATGCTGGTGCTGCAGAACGCGCCCCGCGCCGACTTCGCGCCGCCCGGGCTGCGCGTGGACGACATGCCGTCGGCGTCGACCACGGCCAAGCTCGACCTGATCTTCACGATGTCCGAACGGTACGCCGAGGACGGTTCCCCGGACGGGATCGACGGAGCCGTCGAGTACACCACCGACCTGTACGACCCGGCGGCCGTGAAGACGATGACCGCGCGGTGGGAGCGGCTGCTCCGCCTCGCGGTCGCCGACCCGCGGCGGCGGCTCAGCGGGCTCGATCTGCTGACGCCCGAAGAGCGGGGTGGGTTGGCGGTGTTGGGTGCGGGTCCGGTGGCCGGGGTGTCCGGTGAGGGTCTGTTGGAGTTGTTCCGGGCTCGGGTTGCTGAGGTTCCGGAGGCTGTGGCGGTGGTGGGTCCGGATGTGTCGTTGTCGTACGCGGAGTTGGACGCGCGGGCGAATCGTCTGGCGCATGTGTTGGTGGGGCGGGGTGCGGGGCCGGAGCGGTTGGTCGCGGTGGCGTTGCCGCGGTCGGCCGGTCTGGTGGTGGCGGTTCTCGCGGTGTTGAAGACGGGTGCGGCGTACGTTCCGGTGGATCCGGAGTATCCGGTGGCGCGGATCGCGTATCTGCTGGAGGACGCCCGGCCGGTGTTGTCGGTGACGGACATGAGTACGGGTGGGCGGTTGCCGGAGGGTCCGGTGGGCCGGCTCGTGGTGGACGAGCCGGGGACGGCGGCCCTGGTGGCGGGGGCTCCGGCGACGGATCCGATGGTGGTCCTCGATCCGGCGCATCCGGCGTACGTGATCTACACCTCGGGTTCCACGGGCAGGCCCAAGGGTGTCGTGGCGACCCACGGCGGCCTCCTCAACCTGCTCGCCAACCAGCTCCCCCTGGTCTTCCGCGCGAAGGAGCGGATGCGGATCGGGCTGACCACCTCCGTGTCCTTCGACGCCTCCCTCGACCAACTGCTCGCCCTCTTCGCGGGCCACGAACTGCACGTCCTGGACGAGGCGACCAGGACCGATCCCCGGGCCTACCTCGACTACGCCGCCCGGGTCGGACTGGACACCGTCGGCGGCACCCCGTCCTACCTGCAACTCCTCATCGAGAACGGCCTGCTGGAGCACCCTCGTTGGCGTCCCGCGCTGATCGGGCTCGGCGGCGAGACCGTCCCCGAACAGCTGTGGGAGCGGCTGCGGGCGGCCGACGGGGTGACGTCCCTGAACTACTACGGGCCGTCCGAGTGCACGGTGGACTCCGTCGTCGCGGCACTGGAATCCAGCCCGCACCAGGTCATCGGCCGGCCGCTCGACGGCGTCCGGCTGTACGTGCTCGACGCCGCGCTGCGGCTCGTGCCGGTGGGTGTTCCGGGTGAGCTGTACATCGCCGGCGCGGGTCTGGCGCGGGGCTACCTGAACCGTCCCGGTCTGACCTCGGGGCGGTTCGTGGCGGACCCGTTCGGCGGGGGCGGCACGCGCATGTACCGCACGGGCGACCTGGTGCGGTGGAACCCCGAAGGAAACCTCGCGTTCCTCGGCCGCACCGACGACCAGGTCAAGGTCCGCGGCTACCGGATCGAACTCGGCGAGATCGAGGCGGTCCTCGCCGACCACCCCCAGGTCGCACGGGCCGCCGTGATCGTCCGGCAGGACCGCGCCCAGGACTCCCGCCTGGTCGCCTATCCGGTGCCCGTCACCGGCGCCGAGCTCCGGCCAGAGGACCTGCGGGCACACCTGCGCGAGCGGTTGCCCGACTACATGGTGCCGACCGCCTTCGTCCCGCTCGACGCCCTGCCGCTGAACACCAGCGGCAAGGTGGACCGGCGCGCCCTGCCCGAGCCCGAGACCGCGACACCGGCCGGCCGGGAACCGCACACCCCCGCGGAACACGTGCTGGCCGGGCTGTTCGCCGAGGTACTGGGCCTGCCGCAGGTCAGCGTCGACGACGACTTCTTCGATCTCGGCGGACACTCCCTGCTCGCCACCCGGCTGGTGGCCAGGGTCCGTACGACGCTGGGCGTGGAACTGCCCCTGCGCACCCTCTTCCGCACCCCGACCGTGGCGGGGCTGGCCGCCGGGCTCGGCGGCGCGGACCGGGCCCGACTCGCCCTGGAGCGAGGGGAGCGGCCCCAGCTGGTGCCGCTGTCGTCCGCCCAGCGCAGGCTCTGGTTCCTGCGCCAGCTGGAGGGCGCCGACTCGGTCTACAACATGCCGCTCGCGTGGCGGCTCCGGGGACCGCTGGACCTGGCGGCCCTGGAAGCGGCCCTGGGCGACCTCGCCGACCGCCACGAAACCCTGCGCACGGTCTTCCCGAGCACGGACGGCGTGCCCCACCAGCGGGTGCTGGCCGCGGGGGAGGCCCGCCCGAGGGTAGCGGTCACGCAGGCCGACGAGTCGGCCCTGCCGGGACTGCTGGCCGGAGCTGTGGCGCGTGGCTTCGACATCGCGGCCGAACCCCCGTTGCGCGCCGAGGTGTTCGCGCTCTCGGCGGACGAGCACGTGCTGCTCCTGGTGATGCACCACATCGCCGGTGACGGCTGGTCGCTCGGTCCGCTCGCCGCCGACCTGGCCACCGCGTACGCGGCGCGCCGGGAGGGCGGGGCGCCCCGGTGGGCACCCCTGCCGGTGAGTTACGCCGACTACACCCTGTGGCAGCACCGGTTGCTCGGTGAACCGGCGGACCAGGAAAGCCTGTTCGCCCGAGAGAGCGCCTACTGGACCCGGACGCTCGCGGAACTGCCGGAGCAGATCAGGCTCCCCGCCGACCGCAACCGCCCCGCCACCCCGTCCTACTCCGGCGGCCACCTGGCGATCGAACTCGACGCCGAACTCCACGACGGGCTGATCCGGCTCGGTCGGCAGCACGGCGCCAGCGTGTACATGGTGCTGCAGGCCGCCCTGGCCTCGCTGCTGGACAAGCTCGGCGCGGGCACGGACATCCCGGTCGGCAGCCTCATCGCCGGCCGGACCGATCAGGCGCTGGACGACCTCATCGGGTTCTTCGTCAACACCCTGGTGCTCCGCACGGACACCAGCGGCGACCCGTCCTTCGCCGAGCTGCTGGACCGGGTCAAGGAGAGCGCGCTCGGCGCGTACGCGCACCAGGACCTGCCGTTCGACCACGTGGTCGAGGCACTCAACCCGTCCCGCTCGCTCGCCCGCCAGCCGCTGTTCCAGGTGCTGCTCGCGCTGCAGAACGTGCCGAGCACCGAGTTCGCGCTGAGCGGTCTGGACACCGAGATCGTCCTGGTACGGACGCCCACGGCCATGTTCGACCTCGGCTTCCACCTGCTGGAGCGCGGCGGCCCCGGCGGGGCGGCCGAGGGCGTCGTCGGCCGGGTCGAGTACAGCACCGACCTGTTCGACCCCGCCACGGTCCGGACTCTGGTCGCCCGGTGGCAGCGGCTGCTCGCGGCCGTGGTCGCCGCACCGGAGCGCCCGCTGAGCAGGATCGACGTCCTCACCGCCGAGGAACGCCGCGAGCTCCTGGTCGACCGCAACGACACCGCCCGCCCCGTCCCGGGCTCCACCCTGCCCGCCCTCTTCGAGGCGCGGGTCCGGGCCACTCCGGACGCCCCGGCGGTGCTGTTCGAGGACACCGTGCTCACCTACCGCGAGCTGAACCGCCGGGCGAACCGCCTGGCCCACGCGCTGATCGCGCGCGGTGTGGGCCCGGAGCAGACCGTCGCCCTGCGGCTGCCCCGCTCCGCCGAGTTCGTGGTCGCGGTCCTGGCGGTGCTGAAGACGGGCGCGGCGTACCTGCCGGTCGACCCGGACTACCCGGCCGTCCGCATCGAGTACATGCTGCGGGACGCCCGTCCGGCCGTGGTGCTCGACGACCTCGCGGCCGTCACACCGTCCGGCCCGCTGCCGGAGCACGATCCGGCCGTCCCGGTGGACCCCCGCCACCCGGCGTACGTCATCTACACCTCCGGCTCCACCGGCCAGCCCAAGGCCGTGGTGATGCCCGCCGGCGGGCTGCTGAACCTGCTGGACTGGCACCACCGGACCGTCGGCGGCGAACCCGGCACGCGTACCGCGCAGTTCACCGCGATCAGCTTCGACGTCTCGGTGCAGGAGGTGCTCTCCGCGCTGCTGTACGGCAAGACCCTCGTGGTGCCGACCGAGGAGCAGCGTCGCAGCTCCGAACTGTTCGCCCACTGGCTGGACCGGCACCGCGTCGAGGAACTGTTCGCGCCGAACCTGGTGATCGAGGCGATGGCCGAGGCCGCCGAGGAGGCGGGGCTGGACCTGCCGCACCTGCGGCTGGTCGCCCAAGCCGGAGAGGCGATGCGGCTGGGCGGTGCAGTGCGCCGCTTCCAGGCGCGCCGCCCGGGCCGGGTGCTGCACAACCACTACGGGCCCGCCGAGACCCATGTGATCACCGCCTACGCGCTGCCGGCCGACCCCGCCGACTGCCCGCTGCCGGTGCCGATCGGCCTTCCGGTCGCCAACTGCCGGGCTTACGTGCTGGACTCGGCCCTGCGACCGGTGGCCCCCGGCGTGCCGGGCGAGCTGTACCTCGCCGGAGCGGGGCTCGCCCGCGGCTACCTGGACCGGCCGGGGCTGAGCGCCGGACGCTTCGTGGCCGACCCGTACGGCCCGGCGGGTACGCGGATGTACCGCACCGGCGACCTGGTGCGCTGGCGCGCCGACGGCGAGCTGGAGTTCGCCGGCCGGATCGACCACCAGGTCAAGGTACGCGGCTTCCGGATCGAGCCGGGCGAGATCGAGGCCGAGCTCACCGCGCACCCGGGCGTCGCCCAGGTCGCGGTGCTCGCCCGGGAGGACCGGATCGTCGCCTACGTCGTCCCCGCCGCCCTCGATTCCGACGAGGCCGGGACCGGGTCCGGTGCGGGGGCGCTGGCCGCGTACCTGCGCGACCGGGTGCCCGCGTACATGGTGCCGACCGCGTTCGTCCTGCTCGACGCGCTGCCGCTGACGCCCAACGGCAAGCTGGACCGGGCAGCCCTGCCCGCTCCGGAGCCCGCGACGGCCGCGGGCGGCCGGGCGCCGCGCACGCCCCAGGAGCAGATCCTGTGCGAGCTGTTCGCCGAGGTACTGGGCCTCGCCCGGGTCGGGGTCGAGGAGGACTTCTTCGCGCTGGGCGGGCACTCCCTGCTCGCCACCCGACTGGTCTCGCGGGTCCGGGCGACCCTCGGGGTCGAACTGGAGCTGCGCGCGCTGTTCCGGAACCCGACCCCGGCCGGAATGGCGGCCGGACTGCACGACGCCACGACCGCGCGACAGGCCCTGGTGCCCAGGCCCCGCCGCGAACCGATGCCGCTGTCGTTCGCGCAACGGCGGCTCTGGTTCCTCCAGCAGTTCGGGGCGCCGAGCGCCACCTATCACATGCCGCTCGCCCTGCGGCTGTCCGGAGACCTCGACCGGGACGCGCTGAGCGCCGCGCTCGTGGACGTCGTGACCCGGCACGAGACCCTGCGCACGGTCTTCCCGCACACGGGCGGAATCCCGCACCAGCGGGTGCTGGGCAGCACCGAGGCAGCCGTCCCGCTGACCGTGCGTACGGCCGGCGAGAAGGAGGTACGCGCCCTGCTGCGGGAGTCGGCGGTGCGCGCCTTCGACCTGACCTCCGAAGTACCCCTTCGGGCGCAGCTGTTCGCCGTCGCGCCGGACGAGCACGTGCTGCTGCTGGTCATGCACCACATCGTCGGGGACGGCTGGTCCATGGGCCCGCTCGCCCGTGACCTCGCCGCCGCCTACACCACCCGGCAGGCCGGCGAGGCGCCCGCGTGGCCGCCGCTGCCGGTGACCTACGGCGACTACACCCTGTGGCAGCACGAGATCCTCGGCGACGAGAACGACGCCGACAGCGTGTTCACCCGCCAGGTCGCCTACTGGAAGCGGACACTGGCCGGCCTGCCCGAACAGCTCCAACTGCCCGCGGACCGGCCGCGCCCGGCCGTCATGTCGTACGGCGGCGATCTGCTGGAACTCAGGATCGACGCCGAACTGCACGTGAGACTCGTGGAGTTGGCGCGACGGTCCGGTGCCACCCTGTTCATGGTGCTGCAGGCGGCGTTGGCGGCGTTGTACACGCGGTTGGGTGCGGGGGAGGACATCGCGATCGGGAGTCCGATCGCGGGTCGTACGGACGAGGCGCTGGACGATCTGGTCGGGTTCTTCGTGAACACGC
Organism: Streptomyces sp. NBC_00247; assembly: GCF_036188265.1. Lineage (NCBI taxonomy): Bacteria > Bacillati > Actinomycetota > Actinomycetes > Kitasatosporales > Streptomycetaceae > Streptomyces > Streptomyces sp. NBC_00247. Next base: position 6,517,159 of record NZ_CP108093.1, read on the forward strand.
TGGTGTTGCGTACGGACACGAGTGGTGATCCGAGTTTCGCGGAGTTGCTGGGCCGGGTGCGGGAGTCGGCGTTGTCGGGTTACGCGCACCAGGACGTGCCGTTCGAGCACCTGGTGGAGGCGCTGAACCCGTCCCGCTCCCTCTCCCACCACCCCCTCTTCCAGACCGGGCTGGTCGTGCAGAACGCGCCGGGCGGCGACTTCGAGCTGCCTGGCCTGAAGGTCTCCCAGATGGCCGTGCTCACCGGGACCGCACGGCTCGACCTGACCTTCGGTTTCGCGGAGGAGCACGGACCCGACGGCGCACCCGCCGGGCTCGGTGGAGCCATCGAGTACAGCACCGACCTGTTCAACCGCCCCACGGTCGAGCTCCTGGCCGCCAGGTGGACCCGGCTGCTGGCCGCGGTCGCCGCCGCGCCCGATCGCCCGATCGGCGGGATCGACCTGCTCACCGACGGTGAACGCGGCGAACTGCTGCCCACCGCCGAGGACACGGCGCCCGGAGGAAGCCTCCCCGAGCTCTTCGCGGCGCAGGTGGCGTCCACGCCGGACGCGGTCGCGCTGGTCTGTGGCGACGAGGAGTTGACGTACCGCCAGTTGGATGTGCGGGCGAACCGGTTCGCGCGTGCGCTGGTCGGGCGGGGGGTGTGTCCGGAGCAGGTCGTGGCGGTGGCTCTGCCTCGGTCGGTGGAGTCGGTGGTGGCGGTTCTCGGTGTGCTGAAGGCCGGGGCCGCGTACTTGCCGGTGGATCCGGGGTATCCGCGGTCGCGGATCTCCTTCATGCTGGCGGACGCCCGCCCGGTGGTGGTGGTCGACGATCCGGCGATGGTGACCGATGCGGACGGGTTGCCGGAGACCGATCCGGGGGTCGTGGTCGACGTCCGGCATCCGGCCTACGTGATCTACACCTCGGGCTCGACCGGCCGCCCCAAGGGCGTCGCCGTGAGCCACGCCGGCGTCTTCGGCCTGGTGGCGGCGCAGGTGGACCGGCTCGGCGTGAAGCCGGGCAGCCGGGTGCTCCAGTTCGCCTCGCCGAGCTTCGACGCGTCCTTCTGGGACCTCTGCAGCGCGACTCTCACCGGCGCCACCCTCGTGCTGGCCCCGGCCGAGTCCCCGTTGGAAGCCCTGACGGACCGGCGGCTCGCCGTCACCCACGTGACGCTGCCACCCTCGGCTCTCGCCGCACTGGACACCGCCGCACTCACGGCCACCACGCTGGTGGTGGCGGGCGAGGCGTGCCCGCCGGAGCTGGTGGCCCGCTGGGCCCCCGGACGCCGGATGATCAACGCCTACGGCCCGACCGAGACGACCGTGTGCGCGACCATGAGCGACCCGCTCTCCCCGGCATCCGGCGTGCCGCCGATCGGGCGACCGGTGGCCGGCTTCCGGGTGTACGTACTGGACGAGCGGCTGCGCCTCGTACCGCCGGGTGTGGAAGGGGAGTTGTACGTCGCCGGGCCAGGTCTGGCACGCGGCTACCTGAACCGGCCGGGTCTGACGGCAGGGCGGTTCACCGCCTGCCCGTTCGGACCGGCGGGTACGCGGATGTACCGCACCGGCGACCTGGTGCGGCACCGGACCGACGGCGCGCTGGAGTACGTCGGCCGCGCGGACCAGCAGGTGAAGGTCCGCGGCTTCCGCGTCGAGCCCGGCGAGGTCGAGGCCGCACTGGCCGAGCACCCCGCCGTCGCCCAGGCGGCCGTCGTGGCCCGGGACGACCGGCTCGTCGGCTACGTGGCGACCCGCTCCCACCAGGCGGTACGTCCCGCGGAGCTGGCCGCGCACCTGCGCGAGCGGCTGCCGGACTACCTGGTGCCGTCCGTCTTCGTGGTGATGGACGCGCTGCCGTCGACGCCGAACGGGAAGCTGGACCGGGCGGCGCTGCCCGCGCCCGGAGCGACTTCCGAGGGCAGCGGGCGGATGCCGCGCACGCCGCAGGAGCAGATCCTCGCCGGGCTGTTCGCCGAGGTGCTGGACGTGGCGGAGGTCTCGGTCGACGACGACTTCTTCGCCCTGGGCGGGCACTCCCTGCTCGCCACCCGGCTGGTCGCCAGGGCGCGTTCGGTGCTCGGCGTGGAGCTCGGGCTGCGGGCACTCTTCCAGGCGCCCACCGTGGCCGGTCTGGCACAGACGCTGACCGAGGCGGGCCGGGCGCGCCCGGCGCTGACCGCGTACGAGCGGCCCGCGACCGTGCCGCTCTCCTTCGCCCAGCGCCGGCTCTGGTTCCTGCACCGCATGGACGCCACTGCCGCCACCTACCACATCCCGCTGGCCCTGCGGCTGACCGGAACACTCGACCGTGGAGCGCTGGACCAGGCGCTCGCTGACGTGGTGGCCCGGCACGAGAGCCTGCGGACGGTGTTCCCGGAAGTCGGCGGCGTACCGTGCCAGCGCGTACTGGACTCCGCCCCGGTCCGCCTGCCCGTCCGGCCGGCCGAGGTGACACGGGCCGAACTGGCCGACCGCCTCGCCGAGTCCGCCCGGCAGCCCTTCGACCTGGCGACGGAGCCGCCGCTGCGGGCGGAACTGTTCGCCGTCGCGCCGGACGAGCACGTGCTGCTGCTGGTCATGCACCACATCGCCGCCGACGGCTGGTCCACCGGACCGCTCGCCCGCGACCTCGCCGAGGCGTACGCGGCCCGCTGCGAGGGCAGGACGGTGAACCGGCCTTCCCTGCCCGTGAGTTACGCCGACTACACGCTGTGGCAGCGCGAGCTGCTCGGCGACGCCGCCGACCCGCGCAGCCGGTTCGCCGAGCAACTCGACTACTGGAAGCGGCAGCTGTCCGACCTGCCCGAGCTGCTCCAGCTGCCCACCGACCGTCCGCGCCCCGCCGTCGCCGGCTGGCGCGGCGACCACATCGGACTGGAACTGGACTCCGAACTGCACGCGAACCTCGTCGAGCTGGCGCGGAGCACCGGAACGAGTCTGTTCATGGTGTTGCAGGCGGCGTTGGCGGCGTTGTACACGCGTTTGGGTGCGGGGGAGGACATCGCGATCGGGAGTCCGATCGCGGGTCGTACGGACGAGGCGCTGGACGATCTGGTCGGGTTCTTCGTGAACACGTTGGTGTTGCGTACGGACACGAGTGGTGATCCGAGTTTCGCGGAGTTGCTGGGCCGGGTGCGGGAGTCGGCGTTGTCGGGTTACGCGCACCAGGACGTGCCGTTCGAGCACCTGGTGGAGGCGCTGAACCCGTCCCGCTCCCTCTCCCACCACCCCCTCTTCCAGACCATCCTGGCCGTGCAGAACGCCCCCATGGGACGGTTCTCGCTGCCCGGACTGGACGTCGCCACCTACGCCGTGGCGACCAGGACCGCCAAGTTCGACCTCGGGGTCAGCATGGTCGAACAGTTCGGCCCGGACGGAAGCCCGGCCGGAATCCTCGGCGCGGTCGAGTACGCGACCGACCTGTTCGACCGGTCGACGGTCGACTCCCTGGTCCGGCGCTGGACGCTCCTGCTGGAGGCCGTCACCGCCGACCCGGAGCAGGCCATCGGAGGGATCGACCTCCTCGGCACCGGCGAGCGGCACCGGCTGCTGGAACAGGACAACGCGACCACCCGGGACGTGGACACCGTCCCGCTGCCGCAGGCCCTCGCGGCGCAGGTGGCGTCCACGCCGGACGCGGTCGCGCTGGTGTGTGGCGACGAGGAGTTGACGTACCGCCAGTTGGATGTGCGGGCGAACCGGTTCGCGCGTGCGCTGGTCGGGCGGGGGGTGTGTCCGGAGCAGGTCGTGGCGGTGGCTCTGCCTCGGTCGGTGGAGTCGGTGGTGGCGGTTCTCGGTGTGCTGAAGGCCGGGGCCGCGTACTTGCCGGTGGATCCGGGGTATCCGCGGTCGCGGATCTCCTTCATGCTGGCGGACGCCCGCCCGGTGGTGGTGGTCGACGATCCGGCGATGGTGACCGATGCGGACGGGTTGCCGGAGACCGATCCGGGGGTCGTGGTCGACGTCCGGCATCCGGCCTACGTGATCTACACCTCGGGCTCGACCGGCCGCCCCAAGGGCGTCGTCGTGAGCCACGCCGGTGTGGCGAGCCTGGTCGCCGGACAGATCGAGCGCTTCGCGATCGAACCCGGCAGCAGGGTCCTCCAGTTCGCCTCGCCCAGCTTCGACGCGTCGGTCTCCGAGATCTTCACCGCGCTGCTGTGCGGCGCGGCCCTGGTGCTGCCCCCCGCGGCGGAGCCGCTTGCCGCACTGACCGATCCGGGCCTCGGCGTCACCCACGTGACCGTGCCCCCTTCCGTCCTGGCCACCGTGCCGGACGGCGGGATCACCGCGTCCACGCTGGTGGTGGCGGGCGAGGCGTGCCCGCCGGAGCTGGTGGCCCGCTGGGCCCCCGGACGCCGGATGATCAACGCCTACGGCCCGACCGAGACGACCGTGTGCGCGACCATGAGCGACCCGCTCTCCCCGGCGGCCGGCGTGCCGCCGATCGGCCGGCCGATCGCCAACGCCCGGGTGTACGTGCTGGACGACCGGCTGCGGCCGGTGCCGACCGGCGTCACCGGGGAGCTGTACGTGGCGGGCGCGGGCCTCGCGCGGGGCTACCTGAACCGGCCGGGCCTGACGGCCGGAAGGTTCACCGCCTGCCCGTTCGTACCGGGTGAGCGCATGTACCGCACCGGCGACCTGGTGCGCCGGCGCGGCGACGGCCAGCTGGAGTACGCCGGCCGCGCCGACGACCAGGTCAAGGTCCGCGGCTTCCGCGTCGAGCCCGGCGAGGTCGAAGCCGCGCTCGCCGAGCACCCCGCCGTCGCCCGGGCCGCCGTCGTGGCCCAGGACGACCGGCTCGTCGGCTACGTCGTCCCGCACCGGGACACCGCCCGGGACGACGGGCTGGAAGCCGACCACGTGGGCGAGTGGCAGGACATCTACGACGCTCTGCCCATCGCCCCCGAAGAAGCGGCCTTCGGACACAACTTCGTCGGCTGGAACAGCAGTTACGACTCCGGCCCGATCCCTGTCGAGCAGATGCGCGAGTGGCGGGACGCCACCGTGGCCCGCATCCTGGCCCTGCGTCCGCGCAGGGTGCTGGAAGTCGGCGTCGGTACCGGCCTGTTGCTCTCGCAGGTCGCGCCCCACTGCGAGACCTACTGGGCGACCGACTTCTCCGCCACCGCGATCGACGCCCTGACCGCCCAAGTGGCGCACGAGGAAGGGCTGACCGGGCGTGTGGAGCTGCGGACCCGCCCGGCGCACGACATCGAAGGGCTGCCGGCAGGGGAGTTCGACACCATCGTGATCAACTCGGTGGTGCAGTACTTCCCTTCCGCCGACTACCTCGCCGACGTGATCGGAAAGCTGATGGGGCTGCTCGCCCCCGGCGGTGCGCTCTTCATCGGTGACGTCCGCAACCTGCGGCTGCTGCGCCCGCTGGCCACCGCCGTCCAGCTGCACCGGACCGGCGACGGCACCGACCCCGAGGACGTGCGCCGCGCGGTGGAGCAGGCCGTCAGGGTGGAGAAGGAACTCCTGGTCGACCCGGACTTCTTCACCGCGCTGCGGACCCGTGGCACCGGCATCGGCGCGGTGGTCGTGGAGGTCAAGCGCGGCCTGCACCACAACGAACTCTCCCGGTACCGCTACGACGTGACGCTGCACCACTCACCGGCCGCCCCCGAGGCCCCGGGCCGGTCCGTCGAGCTGGCGTGGGGGCGGCAGATCGCCGCGCCGGCCGAGCTGCGTGAACTGCTCGCCCAGCGGCACGCCCCCGACGTGCTCCGGCTCACCGGGGTGCCGAACCGCCGCGTGGTGCGCGAAGCCGCCCTGGCCAGGGCGGTGCGGGACGGGGAGGCCCGGCCCGCGGAGCTGATGGAGCGGCTGCGCGCGGCCGGGGAATCCTCCGAGGAGAGCGGCCTCCTCGATCCGGAGGAGTTCCACGCCCTCGGCCGGGAGCTCGGCCGCGTGGTCGCGGTCACCTGGTCGGCGACCGCGTCCGACGCCCTCGACGTCGTCTTCGCCGACCCGCGTACCCTCCACGGCTCCCCGGTCGAGGCGTACCGGCCGACCGGGGCGGCCGACGGGGCGCTGTCGTCGCTGACCAACCGTCCGACCGGCAGCCGGGGGACCGGCGCCCTCCTCGGCGAACTCCGCGACTGGCTGCGCGGGCGGCTGCCCGACTACCTGGTTCCCTCGGCGTTCGTGGCGCTGGACGCGCTGCCGTTGACCGGCAGCGGCAAGCTCGACCGGCGCGCACTGCCCGCCCCCGACCTCGGCGCCGCCGCGGCCGGACGGGCGCCGCGCACCCCGCAGGAACAGCTCCTCGCCGAACTCTTCGCCGAGGTGCTCGGGCTGGCACAGGTGGGGGTCGAGGACAGCTTCTTCGACCTGGGCGGGCACTCGCTGCTGGCGACCCGCCTGGCCTCCAGGGTCCGCACGACCCTCGGCGCCGAGCTGGAGGTCCGGACCCTGTTCGAGACCCCGACGGTGGCCGCGCTGGCGGCCCGGCTGGACGGCTCCGGAGCGGCGCGGCCCGCGCTGACCGCCCGCCCCCGCCCCGAGCGGGTCGAGCTCTCCTTCGCCCAGCGCCGCCTGTGGTTCCTGCACCGGATGGACGGGCCGAGCGCCACCTACAACATGCCGCTCGCACTGAGCCTGACCGGCGACCTCGACCGCTCCGCCCTGCACGCCGCGCTCGCCGACGTGATCGGCCGGCACGAGAGCCTGCGGACCGTCTTCCGCGAGACCGACGGAGTCCCGTACCAGGTCGTGCTGAGCACCGAACGGGCGCGCCCGGCGCTCCCGGTGGTCGAGATCGACGAGAGCCGGCTGGCCGGGGCCCTGGCGGACGGGGCACGGCACGGATTCGACCTCGCCGAGGACCTGCCGGTCCGGGCGGAGCTGTACGCGCTCGCCCCCGACCGGCACGTACTCCTGGTCGTGGTGCACCACATCGCCGCGGACGGCTGGTCGATGGGACCGCTCTCCGCCGACCTGGCGGCGGCCTACGCGGCGCGCTGCCGGGGCGAGGAACCCGCGTGGTCCCCGCTGCCGGTGCAGTACGCCGACTACACCCGCTGGCAGCGCGACCTGCTCGGCGACGCCGCCGACCCGGAGAGCCTGTTCGCCCGGCAACTCGGCTACTGGAAGGAGGAGCTGGCGGGCATCCCGCAGCAGGTGCAACTGCCCGCCGACCGGCCCCGGCCGCCGGTGGCCTCCCAGCGCGGCGACCGGGTCGTGGTCCAACTGGACCCCGAACTGCACCAGGCACTGCGCGACCTCGCCGCGGCACGCGGCGCCAGCATGTTCATGGTGCTGCAAGCCGGTCTCGCCGCCCTGCTCACCCGGCTCGGTGCCGGTACGGACATCCCGGTCGGCAGCCCGATCGCCGGACGGACCGACCAGGCACTCGACGAGCTCGTCGGCTTCTTCGTCAACACCCTGGTGCTGCGCACCGACACCGGCGGCGACCCCGGATTCGCCGACCTGCTCGGCCGGGTGCGGCAGAAGGCGCTCGGCGCGTACGACCACCAGGACGTGCCGTTCGAGTACCTGGTCGAGGTGGCCAATCCGGTGCGGTCGCTCGCCCACCACCCGCTGTTCCAGGTGATGCTGGCCCTGCAGAACGCGCCGCTCGGCGAGTTCGCGCTGCCAGGCCTGGAGACGGGGCACGTGGCGGCCCCGACCGGGACCGCACGGGTCGACCTGACGTTCAGCCTGGCCGAGCGGTTTTGCCCGGACGGCGGCGCCGACGGTCTGGCCGGCGCGGTGGAGTACGCCACCGACCTCTTCGACGCGTCCACCGTGGAGCTGCTGTTCGAGCGCTGGGCCCGCCTGCTGCGCGCGGCGGTCGCCGACCCGGACCGCCCGATCAGCCGGATCGACCTCATGTCCGACGAGGAACGCCACCGGCTGCTGTACGAGGTCAACGACACGGCCGCGGAGCTGCCCTCGGCCTCGGTGCCGGAGCTCTTCGCCCGGCAGGTGCGGGCCACCCCGGACGCGGTGGCGGTCGTGGCGGGCGCCACCGAGCTGACCTACGCGGAACTCGACCTGCGGGCCGACCGCCTGGCGAGGGCGCTGATCCGCCAGGGCGTGCGCCCCGAGACGCCCGTCGCGGTCCTGCTGGACCGCTCGGCGGAGCTGGTCGTGGCGATCCTGGCGATCATCAAGGCCGGCGGCGCCTACGTACCGCTGGACCCGCGCTTCCCCTCCTCCCGGATCGACCTGATCCTGCGGGAGAGCGGAGCTTCCGTCGTGCTCACCGAGGAGGTGCTCACCGCCCTGGTGCGGTCCGCGGCAGGCGGTCCTGGCGTGGTCGAGGTGCCGTGCCGGGAGGACCAGGTGGCGTACATCATGTACACCTCCGGTTCCACCGGGCGTCCGAAGGGCGTGGCCGTCACCCACCGGGACGTGGTGGGTCTCGCGCTGAGCCCCGAGTGGCGCGGTGGCGGACACGAGCGGGTGCTGATGCACTCCCCGACCGCCTTCGACCTCTCGACCTACGAACTCTGGGTCCCGCTGCTGGGCGGCGGGACGATCGTGGTCGCACCGCCCGAGCGGATCGACCTCGACCTGCTGCACCACACCATCACCACGCACCGGGTGACCGGGCTGTGGCTGACCGCCGGACTCTTCCGGCTGGTCGCCGAGGAGCGTCCGGGCCTGCTCGCCGGGGTGCGCGAGGTGTGGACCGGCGGCGACGTGGTCTCCCCCGCCGCCGCCGCCCGGGTCCTCGCGGCCTGCCCCGGCATCGAGGTGGTCAACGGCTACGGCCCCACCGAGGCCACCACCCTGGCCACCTGCCACCGGGTGCGCGAACTCCCCGAGAACGCCGCGACCGTGCCGATCGGCGCGCCGATGGCGAACATGCGCACCTATGTGCTCGACGACCGGCTGCGGCCGGTGCCGACGGGCATGGTCGGTGAGCTGTACCTCGCGGGGACGGGCGTGGCCCGCGGCTACTTCGGCCGGCCCGGCCTCACCGCGGAGCGCTTCACCGCCGATCCGTACGGCCCGCCCGGGAGCCGTATGTACCGCACCGGCGACCTCGCCTGGTGGCTCCCCGACGGCACGCTGGAGTTCGCCGGACGCGTCGACCACCAGGTCAAGCTGCGCGGACTGCGGATCGAGCCCGGAGAGATCGAGGCGGTCCTGGCGGGCTGCGCGGGCGTCGCCCAGGCCGCCGTGGTCGCCCGCGAGGACCGGCCGGGGGACAAGCGGCTGGTCGCCTACCTGGTGGCCGCGCCGGAAGGCGTGCCCGAGACGGCCGAACTGGCCGGCCGACTGCGCCGGGAACTCCCCGACTACATGGTGCCGGCGGCGTTCGTCACCGTGGACGCGCTGCCGCTGACCGCCAACGGCAAGCTCGACCGGGCCGCCCTGCCCGCCCCCGACTACGGGGCGCCGGCCGTCGGGCGCGGACCGCGGACCCCGCAGGAGCAGCTCCTGTGCGGCCTCTTCGCCGAAGTCCTCGGACGCGATCAGGTCGGCATCGACGAGGGCTTCTTCGACCTGGGCGGTCACTCGCTGCTGGCCGCGCGGCTGGCCTCCCGGGTCCGCGAGACCCTCGGCCTGGAGCTGGGCCTGCGGCTGCTGTTCGAGGCGCCGACCGTGGCCGGGCTCACCGAACGCCTGGCCATGAACGATCCGGAAGACGCCTTGGACGTGCTGCTGCCCCTGCGGTCGACCGGTACGGAGCCGGCCCTGTTCTGCGTCCACCCCGGCGGCGGCATCAGCTGGTCGTACAGCGGGCTGCTGAACCACCTCGGCCCGCAGCACCCGGTCTACGCGCTCCAGGCACGCGGCCTCGGCCGGCCCGAGCCGCTGCCCACCTCCTACGAGGAGATGGCGTCCGACTACGCCGACCACGTCCAGAAGATCCAGCCGCAGGGCCCCTACCTGCTGCTCGGCTGGTCCGCGGGCGGGCTGATCGCCCACGCGCTGGCCTGCGAACTCCAGGCGCGCGGCGAGCGGACCGCGCTGCTGGCGATCCTCGACGCGTACCCGGTGAAGGACGTGCGGTTCGAGGAGGAGCCGGTGCCCACCGTGCGGGACGTGCTCGTCGGAGTGCTCGACGTCGACCCGGACGAGCTGGGCGACCGGGACATCACCTACGCCGAGGTCGCCGAGGTGCTGAACCGGCGGGGCAGCGCCCTGGCCGGGCTGAACGAACGGCAGGTCGAGGTGATCGTCCAGATCATGATCAACAACGCCAAGCTGGCGGTCGACTTCGTACCCGGCACGTACGACGGGGACCTGCTGCTCTTCAACTCCACGATCGGCCGGGGCGACGACGACGCCGGCCCGAAGGTCTGGCACCCGTACATCGGGGGCCGGATCGAATCGCACGAGGTCACCACCCGGCACGACCAGATGACCCAGGCGGGATCACTGGCCCAGATCGGGCCGATCCTGGCCGCCCGGATCGCCGGAGCCACCACCGCTTCCCAAGACGCCGGAGCCACCACCGCTTCCGGAGCCGCACCGGCCCCCCGCGATGCCGTCACCACCGCGGACGCCGGTGACACCACCCCTTCCCCTCAGGAGGACTGACACATGACCAACCCCTTCGACGACCAGGACGGCACCTTCCTCGTCCTCGTCAACCACGAGAACCAGCACTCCCTCTGGCCGCGGTTCGCGGACGTACCCGAGGGCTGGACCGTCGCCCACGGCCCCGACACCCACGCCGCCTGCCTGGCCCACGTCGAGGAGTCCTGGACCGACATGCGGCCCAAGAGCCTCGCCGACGCCATGGACACCCGGCGGTAGTGGCCGACATGACCTCGACCGAAACCGTGGACGGGGCCCGCGACACCGCGGGCCCCGCCCGGCCCGGCGGCCTCGCCGTGTGCCCCGCCCAGCCGCGCGGCCCCCTCGCGGGCCCCGGCGGGCCCGACGGCCTCGCCGCGGCCCTGCTCACCCCGGAAGCCCGGCGGGACCCGTACCCGTTGTACGCCCGCATGCGGCGCGACGACCCGGTCCACCGCAGCACCCAGGGCATCTGGTACCTCACCCGCCACGCCGACGTGGAGGCGGCCCTCGGCGACCTGCGGCTGTCCAACGACCGGGACAGGATGACCCGTGCCTACAGCTCGCTCGGCGGCGACCTCAAAGCCCTCAGCCGGCTCACCGAGCGGCTCGGCCGGGTGATGAGCAACACCGACCCGCCGGACCACGCCCGGCTGCGCAAACTGGCCAACAAGGCGTTCACCGCCCGGCGTGTCGAAGCCCTGCGCGACGGCGTACAGCGGATCGTCGACCGGCTCGTCGACGAGGCGGTCGCGGCCGGTCCGGACGTGGAGCTCATCGAGGCGGTCGCCTCGCCCCTGCCGATGTCCGTCGTCTGCGAGCTCTTCGGCATTCCGGACGAGGACCGGCCGCGGGTCAAGAGCTGGTTCAGCCGCTTCGGCCGGCTCAGCGAGGACATCGACAAGTCCGAGGCGGCGATCGACGGTTACGAGGAGTACCTGTCCGGGCTCATCCGGCAGCGCCGGCGTGAACCGGGTGACGACCTGATCAGTGCCCTGGTCGCCACCCAGACCAAGGACGACCGGCTCACCGACTCCGAACTGCTGTCCACCTGCTTCGTCCTGATCACCGCCGGGGACGAGACCACCACCCACCTCATCAGCAACGGCGTGCTGGCCCTGCTGCGCAACCCGGACCAATGGGCCAGGCTGCGTGCGGAGCCGACACTGATCCGCGGGGCGGTGGAGGAACTGGCCCGCTACGACACGGTGACCCAGGCGATCGTCCGGGTGGTCGCGGAGGACCTGGAGATCGGCGGACGGACCTTGCGCGAGGGGGAGCTGGTGTACCTGTTCCTGGGCGCGACCAACCGCGATCCCGAGCGCTTCGAGGACCCCGACCGGCTCGACCTGTCGCGTCCCGGCAACCGACACCTGAGCTTCGGCCACGGCCCGCACTTCTGTCTCGGCGGCCCGCTGGCCAAACTCCAGGCGGAGGTGGCCATCGGCACGCTGGCGCGCCGGCTTCCCTCGCTGCGCCTGGCCGACGGGGCGGCGCTGGAGTGGCGGGACAACCCGTTGCAGCGCCGGCTGGCCACCCTCCCGCTCGTCCACCGACCATGAACGACCACGAAGGAGCGGTACCGACCATGGCCCGAGAGTTCGAGGTACGCCGAGAGCAGGACCTGCCCGTCACGCCCGAGCAGGTCTGGGACGCTGTGGCCACCGGCGCCGGCAACCTCGGCTGGCTCTATCCGATGGAGATCGAGCCGCGCGTCGGCGGAAAGGCGACCCGGGGAGACGCCACGGTCGTTGCGTGGGAGCCCCCGTACCACTTCGCCGTCCGGGCGACCCAGGACGGCGGGTTCTCCAACACCCTCAGCTACCGGGTCGAACCGGCCGACGGCGGCACGAGCCACCTGCGGATGGGAATCCACTGGGTGCACACGGGCGTCGTCGACGACGCCTGGAACTGGGACGCCAAGACGGACGTGGCCGAGAAGTACGTGGACTTCCACCAGCACGCCCTGGCCGAGTACCTCAGGCACTTCGCCGGCCGCCCCGCCGTCTACGTCAGGTCCCAGCAGCCCGAACCCACCGCCGATCCGGCCGACTTCGCCGCGCTGCGCCGGCGCCTCGGCCTCGCCGAGGACGCCGTCGTCGGCGACCGGTTCACCCTTTTCGCCCCTGGCCCCGGCCAGGGCCCCGTCGAGGTGGTCGTCGACTGGCTCAGCACCGACTTCGTCGGCCTGCGAGGTCCGGACGCCCTGTACCGGTTCTTCAACGGCAGTACCTGGAACGTGCCGATCTGGCTCGGACACCACCTGTTCGCCGAACACACCGACGAGCAGCAGGCCACCAAGGAGTGGACGGCCTGGCTCAACGACACCGCCCCCGTTCAGGAGATCTGATGGAGACCGCCACCCGGAGACTGCTCTTCGCCGCCGAACTCGTCGAGGAGAACGGCACGTACGCCCTCGTCGTCCAAGACGTGCGAACGGGCTCCGTGCAGACGACCCCGGTCCCCAAAGCCATGGTCGACAAGCTCCCGACGTTCCTCTCGGCGCTCACCGCCAAGTTCAACCCGGTTCCACAGCGTCGCCGTTGGTAGTTCCGGAGCGGCTTTTCCGCGCCGGCCCGACCGTGGTGAGGCGCCTTCCTCGCCACCCGGTGTCCGAGTCCTGCGGCCACGGCAGTCCGTGAGGGCCGGCCACGCTTCCCTCACCGCGCGGTCTCCTCCTCGTCCACCGGGCGGGGAGCGACGGTCACGGGACCCGGACGTGAGGGCTGTCCCGTGACGTCGTTCCTCATGGCGTGAGTGCTCGTCGGTCCGAGCAGGGCTGGTCGGGTCGAGCAGTTGGTGCCGGACGGGCCGTGGGTGTCGTTCCGGCGGGTGGTGCCACCAGCGGATCATGATCACGACGTCTGCTAGATTGCTTGCGCCGTGCATGGATGATCTGCCGGTACGCCGACACCCACCGCGACCCTCGATGCGGCACGGGAGTCGGCCCGTCGGCCCTCCGCACCGGTCGCAGCGTGTACCGGGCCACTGCGCACGGACCACCCGCGCGGCCGACGGCGGGCACCATTGTGGAGAGTAATGACGAACGTGACCCGCGCCCCCCGGATGGTCGGCGCCGGACTGGCGGCCCTCGTGATGGCCGCCGGCGCGGCGGCCTGTTCCTCGGACGGTGGGGACAGCCGATCCGCGGCGGGGGCCTCCCCGAAGGCCGAGGTGCTCACGGAGAACGGCTACCGCGGCCTGACGCCAGGCATGAGCAAGGACGCCGCGCTGGCCGGCGGCACCCTGGAGACGACGGCGATCTCACAGCTCGGCGGCTGCACCGACTTCACCTTCACGGGGTCAGCCGCCGGCCGGACCTCCCAGGACAGTGCCCGGATGGCGGCGGAGGCCGCGGCCGAGGCGAAGCTCAAGGACCTCAACGCGAAGGCGGACCAGGCGGCCACCGCCGAGCCGGACCCGCTGCCGACCCTGCCGGCGAACGCCTCCGCGGCGGAGTCCGCGGAGTTCGCCAAGCGCGCGGCGGAGTCGGCCGGGCACGTGGAGGCCGACACCAAGGTCATCGCGGACGCGGCACAGGCCCAGGCGGACGTCATGAAGCTGCGTGAGGACCTGGACAAGGCGTTCCTGGCACAAGGCCGGGTCTCCTTCGGCTCCACCGGGCTGCGCGAACTCGCCGTTCCGGCCGCCGCACGGACGGCCGAGGGCATCGGTGCCGGATCCACCCTCGCGGAGCTCAAGCAGGCCTATGACTCCCACGGCCTCGCGCTGGCCGAGGACGGCCGGTACAGCGTACCCGTCGACGGAAAGCAGGACTGGGCGTACGAGTTCACCACCGACGGGGACAAGGTCAGTGGCCTCGCCCTCATCAACGCTGACATGAAGTGCGCCTGACCACACATCAGTCCGGCGTGGAACCAGCACCGTCGGTCGCGCCGGACCGTGCCTGACGAGGACTGACCGGGCCCACCGGCTCCTGGCGGGATCGACGGTGTGGGTGCTGCCGGGGAGACGCGGGGGCAGTCGGAGACGGGGCGCCGGGCCGGGAAGCGCGTCGACGCTTCCGGAGCACGGTGAGCGGTCCGCGCACTGCGGTTGTCAGTGGTGGGTGCGATCCTGCCCGTATGGACGAGCTGATGCGGCGTCGGGTGTACGGCGCCGACCATGAGGACCCGGACCCCGGACCACGCCCCGGGCACACCTACCGTGAGCTGGTCGGCGGCCCTCTGGACGGGCTGCTCCTCGACGTGACCGGATGGTCGAGGACGGCGCTGGCCGAGGGGGCGGCCCTGATCACGGAGATAGGGGCGTACGGCCCGGGCGGCCGAGCCGAGTACGGCCCCCGCCGGGGGGATCTCCAGCGGTGGGACTGGCAGGGCGACACCCCGTAACCCCCACCGGCCTCCGCCTCGGGCCCTGCTCGGCCGTTCCCGCAGGGCCCATAGGGTGGTCCGGTGACTCTGAGTGCGGCATCTCTCCTCCCGGTCAACCTCACCCTCGGCATCCTGCTGGGTGTGCTCGCGCTGGTGGCGGCGGCCGTGGCGGGGCTCTGTCACCTCTCCCCGGACGACCGGACGCACCGGGCCCGGGAGATCCTGATCGCCGGGGTGCGTGCGGCGGTCCAGCTCGCCGCGGTCTCCCTCGTCATCGCCTGGGCGGTCCACGAGGTCCTCGGGCTGCTGACGTTCCTGGTCGTCATGTTCTCGGTCGCGGTGCGTACGGCCGGGCGCCGGATCACCGGCAACCACACCTGGTGGCTGGCGTGCGTGCCGATCGCCGCGGGGGTGGTGCCGGTGGTCGCCTCGCTGCTGCTGTCCGGCCTCGTACCGGTGAAGGGCGTCGCGCTGATCCCGGTCACCGGAATCCTCATCGGCGGGGCGCTCACCGTGACCGTTCAGGCCGGGCGGCGGGCGCTGGACGAGCTGGAGCAGCGGCGGGGCGAGGTGGAGGCGGCCATGGCGCTGGGATTCTCGGAGCGGGACGCCCGGGTGGAGATCGCGAGACCCTCCGCGTCCGACGCGTTGCTGCCCGGTCTCGATCAGACCCGGACCGTGGGAATGGTCACGCTTCCCGGTGCGTTCGTCGGGATGCTGCTGGGGGGCGCGAGTCCACTCATGGCGGGCGCGGTACAGCTCTTCGTCCTGATCGCCCTGATGGCCGTGCAGTCGGTCGCGGTCGCGGTCACCGTCGAGCTCGTCGCCCAGCACCACATCTTCCGGGCCGAGCGGGGATGACGTGCGCCCGCACGGTCACGCCGCTTCGTAACCGGGATGTCCGCCCGCACGGTCACGCCGCTTCGTACCGGTGGGCCCGGCCGCCCCGCCACTCGACCCACCGGGGGTCGTCGAGCAGCCGCTCGGCATCGAGGAGGCCTGCCCGCCGCAGGAACTCGACCACGTCGGAGTCGCCCCTCGCGAGCCCCGCGATCTGCCCCCGGATGGTGACTCGCCGGCCGCCGCTGGGGGACGGGCGGTGGATGCTGATCGGCGCGCTCATGATTCCAGGGTGCGCCGGTCGCGGGACGGGCGCATGAGGGTCGTACCCGCCGGGGCGGTACGGGGTCGGGCCGGCGGGCGCAGTGGGTGTCGTGAGGCACAGGGGCCGGGCATGTCATCGAACATTCATTCGAGTCTACGCCTGGCGGCGTCGCCCCGTCGTGGTCCTCCGTCCGCCGGTGGCAGGGGCGCGTGGTGGGGGCAGGCCTCGAATGCCTGGATCGCCAATGCCGCGAAGCGCCGGGAGGCCGCGACGCGGGTGGCGTTCGACGTGGCGTTGATCCCCTTGTTGGCCATGAGTACGAGAACCAGGTCGTCCATCACGAAGTCGGACCGCAGCCGTCCTGCCTCCTTGGCCCGCCGGGCGAGTCCGGCGACCGCCCGCACCGTGTACTCACGGCCGGCCGCGGCATCCGTCGCCCCCGGAAAGGCCGACAGGAACGCCTCGGTGAATCCCCGGTCGCGGGCGTGCAGCTCGCAGATCCGCTCGATCACCCGGCACAGGCCCTGCCACGGATCAGGATCGGCGCACCCCTCGTCGACGATGGCGCGGCACGCGTGCAGCTGTTCCGCGAACGCGTCGGCGACCAGTGACTGCTTGGTGGGGAAGTGCCGGTACAAGGTGGCGGGTCCCACCCCGGCACGCCGTGCGATTTCCCGCATCGGCACGTCCAGGCCTTCGGCGGAGAACAGTGCTCGGGCCGCGTCGAGGATGCGGTCGCGATTGTCCAGCGCGTCGGAACGCTGGGGGTGAGGCAAAGGGGCGGTCACCGCTCTCACTTTACCTAAACGGACGGGGGCGTCCGTTACCGTCCGAAAGGTGAGGCGGGGCGCTGGGGCCCGCCCCGGCGACGGCGGGGAGGTCCCCTCCGCGCCGAGCGGCGATCGGTGGCCGACCGGGCGTGCAGCCCTGTCGACGCGATCCGGGACGACGGAGACGACATGAAGGCAATCGCGATCCAGACGTTCGGAGGTCCGGAAGGTCTGGCCCTGATCGATCTGCCGGTACCCGTGCCCGAGGCCGGGCAGGTGCTGATCGCCGCCGAGGCGGTGGGCGTCGCCGGTGCCGACACCCTGATCCGAAGCGGGGCTCTGGCCGCCTACGGGTTCAAGGAGGGCCACATTCCGGGTGGCGAGGTGGCAGGCAGGGTGATCGCGGTCGGCGACGGTGTCGACACCTCGTGGACCGGCCGCCGGGTGTGGGGCTTCACCGGCACCGGCGGAGGCTACGCCGAGCAGGTCGTCGTGCCGGTCGAAGAGACCCTTCCCCTGCCCGGCGAGTTGTCCGCCGTCGACGCGGTGACACTCGGCAGCGCCGGCGTGGTGTCGCACTTCGGGCTCCGCCACGCCCACTTCGCTCCCGGCGAGACGGTCCTGGTGCGCGGCGCGGCCGGCAGCATCGGGATCATGGCAGTGCAGCTCGCCGCTCGCGGAGGTGCCGCCGCGGTGGCGGTGACGACATCGTCGGCCGAGCGCGGCGAACGCTTGCGCCGCCTCGGTGCGACCCACGTACTGGAGCGCTCCGGTGCCGGAGGGGAAGACGCTCCGGCCGGTTATGACGTCATCATCGACGTCGTGGCCGGTGAGGACATGCCGTCGTTCTTCGACCGGCTGAACCCGAACGGCCGCATGGTGGCCGTGGGCGCCGTCGGGGGCCTGCCGCCGGCCGACTTCGGCGCGAAGATCATGGCGGCGTTCCAGAAGTCGATGTCCTTCGCCGCTTTCAGCGCGGCCACCGTCACCCCGGCCGACCTGCGGGCCGTGCGCGGCGAGCAGTTCGCCGCAGCCGGCCGCGGGGACATCGAAACGGTGGTGCACGAGGTGCTGCCCCTGGAGGGGGCCGTGCTGGCGCACCGGAAGATGGACGCGGGTGAGGTCTTCGGCCGCATCGTGCTGAAGCCGTAGCGTCCGTACTTCCCCCGCGGCCCCGTACGCGAAAGGGCCGGGGCGGGTCCGCCTCACACCCTTCGGGTGGTGGACCCGCCCCGGCCCTTCGCCGCGTTCGGTCAGCCCGCCGACTCGCCCGCGTGGGGGCTCAGCACACCCGCCGTGACCAGGGCGAAGAGGACGATGCCGAGGACCACCCGGTAGTAGACGAAGGGCATGAAGCTCTTGGAGGAGATGAACTTCATGAACCACGAGATGACCACGTAACCGACCACGAACGCAACCAGGGTCGCGAAGACCGTCGGGCCCCAGGAGACGTGGCCCTCGCCCGCGTCCTTGAGCTCGAAGACGCCGGAAGCCAGGACTGCGGGGATGGCCAGCAGGAAGGAGTAGCGGGCCGCGGCCTCGCGGGTGTAGCCCATCAGCAGACCACCGCTGATGGTGGCGCCCGAGCGGGAGACACCCGGGATCAGCGCCATCGCCTGGCAGAATCCGTAGATCAGCCCGTCGCGGACCCCGAGGTCCTGGAGCGACTTGCGCTCCTTGGCGGCGCGGTGTTTGCCGCCGGCCTCGTCGCGGGCCGCGAGCCGGTCCGCGATGCCGAGGACGATGCCCATGACGATCAGCGTCGTCGCGATCAGGCGGAGATCACGGAAGGGGCCCTCGATCTGGTCCTTGAAGGTCACCCCGAGCACGCCGATCGGGATCGAGCCGACGATGACCAGCCAGCCCATCTGGGCGTCGTGGTTGCCGCGCATCCCGCGGTCGAAGAGCGACCGGAACCAGGACGAGATGATGCGGGCGATGTCCTTGCGGAAGTAGATGATCACCGCCGCCTCCGTGCCGATCTGGGTGATGGCGGTGAACGCGGCGCCGGGGTCGTGCCACCCGGCGAATGCGGCGGTCAGCCGCAAGTGTGCGCTGGAGGAGATCGGCAGGAACTCGGTCAGTCCCTGCACGAACCCCAGGACGAATGATTCGAACCAGCTCATGGGGCTTAGGCCATCCCGGAGGTGATCAGGCTACGGCCGCGCGACATGGAGGACGCCGGCAGCGTGCGAATACGGTCAGAAAAGGACAAGGCGCAAGCCTCGGAGATCTTTTGTCGTCGGCCGCAGGGTATCGCCTGCGGGTGAACGGCTTGCCCCCTGCCCCCGTCCCGGACCCCCGTCGTGCCGCCGGACGCGGATTCAGGCGGCCGTGCCGAACCGGTGGCGTTTGCGCCAGGCGACCAGCGCGCCCCCGAGGGCCGACAGCACGATGAAGCCGGTGGCGACCAGGAAGGCGGGGGACGTGGGCGAGGCCGCCTCGCTGCCGGCGACGACGTAGGCGGCCGTGTTGGGGATGGACCCGAGCCCGGTCGCCAGCAGGAACGGCGCGTACCGCATCCGGGAGGTGGCCGCGCAGTAGTTGGCCGCGGCGAACGGCACGCCCGGGAAGAGCCGGAGCGCCAGCACGGAACGGAAGCCGTGCCGGCTCAACAGGGAGTCCGCCGCCTTCAGCCAGCGACCGCGCACCAGGGTGCGCAGCGCGTCCTGGCCCAGCACCCGGCCGAGCAGGAAGGAGACTCCCGCCCCGAGCACCGTGCCGGCCAGGGCCGCGGCGAGACCGGCCTGCGTACCGAAGAGTGCGCCTGCCGCCAGGTTGAGGAGAGGGCGCGGCGCGAAGGCGACGGTGGAGACGCCGTACGCCAGCCCGAAGAGCAGGGCCGCCGTGCCGCCCGTCAGCTGGGACGGCCAGCCGGAGGAGAGCATCCGCTGTGGGTCGAACAGCAGCATGGTCGACGCGGCGGCGGCCAGCACCACCACGAGCAGGGAGAACCGGGACCAGGGGGACAGCAGCGCCTTCGAGAAGCGCAGGGCCGGACCGTTGCGGGGACGGGCCGCGGGGACGGGTTCGAACATTTGGGGAGAGTAACGGAAAGAGGCATGTGATCGCCGTAATGTACGCGTGATGATCTGACGGTCCGACAGGACCGTTCGGTCCACAGTCCGGCGCGCGCCGGCCCGCTCACGCCTCTCTCAGGGGCCCCGCGCCCCGCGCCCCGCGCCCCGGCGGGCGTGTCCCGCCGCAGCCGGAAAACCTGTCGACGCGCACGCCGCCGACCGGCCATCATCCAGACATGTCCCGGTACGCCTTCCTCGCAGCGCCGTCCGCAGTCGCGGACGCGCCGAAGGCTGCCGCGAACACCGCGGCGACGCTCACCGCGGCGGCATCCCCCGCAGCGGCACTCCTCGCGACGACGCTCCCCGCAGCCGCCTCCGCCGCCCCGGCGTCGCTCGGCGGCGCCCGAAGCTGACCCTCCTCCGACTGTCCGGCGGACCCCGCGAGGGGAGGGTCGGACAGGCACAGGGGTCCCCTCTCACGTCTCACGGCTTCGAAACCAAGGAACGAGCCATGCCCAAGACGGCATACGTGCGCACCAAGCCCCACCTCAACATCGGAACCATGGGCCACGTCGACCACGGCAAGACGACCCTCACCGCCGCCATCACCAAGGTCCTCAGCATGCGGCCGGGGGCCGCCACCTCGTACGTCGCGTTCGACCGGATCGACCGCGCCCCCGAGGAGACCCGGCGCGGCATCACCATCAACCTCGCGCACGTCGAGTACGAGACCGACACCCGGCACTACGCCCACGTCGACATGCCCGGTCACGCCGACTACATCAAGAACATGGTCACCGGAGCCGCCCAGCTCGACGGGGCGATCCTCGTCGTCTCCGCGCTCGACGGCGTCATGCCGCAAACGGCCGAGCACGTGCTGCTGGCCCGTCAGGTCGGCGTCGACCACATCGTCGTCGCCCTCAACAAGGCCGACGCCGCCGACCCCGAACTGGCCGAACTGGTGGAACTGGAGGTGCGCGACCTGCTCTCGGCCCACGGGTACGGAGGCGACACCGTGCCTGTCGTCCACGTCTCCGGGCTCGGGGCGCTGGAGGGCGACCCGCGCTGGACGGCGGCGATCGAAGGACTGCTCGACGTGGTGGACACGTACGTGCCGATGCCGGTGCGCTACACCGACGCGCCCTTCCTGCTACCGGTGGAGAACGTCCTCACCATCACCGGGCGCGGCACCGTCGTCACCGGTGCGGTCGAGCGCGGCACCGTACGCGTCGGCGACCGGGTCCAGGTGCTCGGCGCGGACGCGGAAACGGTGGTCACCGGCGTGGAGACCTTCGGCAGGCCCATGGAGTCCGCGCAGGCCGGGGACAACGTCGCCCTGCTGCTGCGCGGGGTGGAGCGCGACCGGGTCCGCCGGGGCCATGTCGTCGCGGCGCCCGGCAGCGTCGTCCCGACCCGTCGTTTCACCGCGCGGGTGTACGTCCTGTCCGCCCGCGAGGGCGGCCGCACCACCCCGGTCGCCACCGGGTACCGGCCGCAGTTCTACATCCGTACGGCGGACGTGGCCGGGGACGTGGAGCTGGGGACGGCCGGGGTGGTACGCCCCGGGGAGTCGGTCACCATGACGGTGGAGCTCGACCGGGAGGTCCCGCTGGAGCCCGGGCTCGGCTTCGCGATCCGCGAGGGCGGCCGCACGGTCGGCGCCGGCACCGTCACCGCGTTGCTCTGACCGCGACGGCCCGACGGGGCCGGGGCCCGTCTTCCCACCCGGGGGAGGCGGGCCCGCCGGACGGTGAGCCCCGCCGGACGCCTCACAATGGGGGAGTGAACGAGCCCATACCCGTCATCCGCGATGTCGACTGCGGCACCGCCCGCCTGCTGCCCGACGTGGACCGGGACCACGCGTGGCTGCTCACGGTCGACGGGGCCCCGCAGTCCTACGTGGACCTGGACGACCCCGCACACCTGGAGTTCGAGTACGTCCAACGGCTCGCGCACGTGCTGGACACCGTCGCGGACCCCGGCGAACCGCTCGACGTCCTGCACCTGGGCGGCGGGGCGCTGACCCTGCCGCGCTACACCGCCGCCACCCGGCCCGGCTCCCGCCAG
The DNA here is from genome assembly GCF_036188265.1 of Streptomyces sp. NBC_00247. Lineage (NCBI taxonomy): Bacteria > Bacillati > Actinomycetota > Actinomycetes > Kitasatosporales > Streptomycetaceae > Streptomyces > Streptomyces sp. NBC_00247. The sequence goes on from NZ_CP108093.1 coordinate 6,538,933, forward strand.
CGGGTCGCCGAGGCCGACCGGGGACTGCTGGAGCTGGTGGCGGAGCGACTCCCGTTGCCCGACGGCAGTGGTGTCACCGTGCATGCCGAGGACGCCCGGGAGCTGCTGGAGCGGACCGCCCCGGGCACGGTCGACGTACTGATCGCCGACGTCTTCGGCGGGTCGCGCGTCCCGGCCCACCTCACCTCGGTCGAGTACGCGCGGGCCGCCGCCCGGGTGCTGCGTACGGACGGGATCTACGCCGCCAACCTCGCCGACAGCGCGCCCTTCGGGTTTCTGCGTTCCCAGCTCGCCGGCTTCGCCACCGTCTTCCCCGAGCTGGCGGTCGTCGCCGAGCCCGCCGTGCTGCGCGGCCGGCGCTTCGGGAACGTCGTCCTGCTGGCCGCGCACACCCCCCTGGACACCGCCGCGCTCACCCGGCGTTGCGCCGGTGACGCCTTTCCCGCCCGGGTCGAGCACGGGCCGGCGCTCACCCGCCTGATCGGCGGGGCGGAGCCGGTCGGCGACGCCGACGCGGTCGCGTCACCCGAGCCGCCCGAGGGCGCTTTCAGCATCGGCTGAGGAAGCGGCGGGGAGGGTGTCGGCCGCCAGGCCCCGGGAAAGGTCCTCGGAGCCGGGTCCGCCCGCCGTGACGGGCACGGTGTGCTCGCGCCGGGTCATGTTCCGTACGTCCGGTACGAGCAGCACCAGCGCGGTCGTGATCAGCACCAGAGCGGCACACCCCCACAGCGCCGTCCCCCGCCCGACGAGCCCTTCGACGGGGCCGGCCACCGCTGTGGCGAGCGGGAGCATCGCGACGGAGCCGAACCAGTCGTAGGCGGAGACCCGGGAGAGCTTGTCCTCGGGGATCTCCTGATGCATCGTCGTCATCCAGGACACCCCGAACACCTCTATGGCGACGCCGCTCACGAACATCACGGCACAGAGGCCCGCCACCGGCAGCGGCACGGCGAGCGCCGCCGAGGGGAGGGCCAGCGGGAAGACGCCGAGCGTGCCCGCGAGCAGCAGTCGCCGGGGCTTCCACCGGGACATCAGCAGCGCCCCGCCGAGCGTGCCCGCACCGAACGTGGCGAGGGCGGTGCCCCAGGGACCGGAACCGCCGAACTCGTCGCGGGCGACCAGCGGACCGTAGACCGACTCGGCGGCGCCGACGACCGCCACGACCACCGAGAACTGCGCCACGATCGACCACAGCCAGGGGCGGCCGATGAACTCCTGCCACCCTTCCCGCAGGTCGGTCAGGAGGCCGCCGCCCGGTTCACGGGCGGGGATGTGGCTCACGTCGAGGAAGGCGCGAAGCCCTCCGGCGACCGCGAAGCCCGCCGCGTCCAGGGCCAGTACCCAGCCGGGGTTCACCGCCGAGGCCATGACCCCGCCGAGGGCGGCCCCGCCGATGCCCGCTCCCTGGGACGACATGCGGAAGAAGGAGAAGGCGCGGCCCGCCTGCTCCGCGGTGACGGAGGACATCAGCATCCCCTCGGCGGCCGGGTTGAAGAAGGCCTGTCCGGTACCGCAGAGCGCGGTGAGGACCATCATCTGCCAGAGTTCGGCGGTGCCGGTCAGCACCAGCACGGCGAAGGCCGCCTGGGAGACGCAGTTGAGCGCGTTGGCCGCGACCATCACCCGGTGGCGGGGCATCCGGTCCGCGACGGCCCCGCCGATCAGGATGAAGACCACCAGCGGGAGGGTGCGGGCGGCGGCGACGAGACCGATGTCCCCGCCGTCCCCGCCTTGCTGGAGCACCGCGAACGAGGTGGCGATGAGGGCACTGCTGCTGCCCACACCCGTGATGACGGCGGCGGTGGTCAGCAGGGTGTAATTGCGGCCGGCCCACTCGGGGCGGCGCCGCTTCACGGGGGAAGGCGCGGGGGATGTCACCCAGGGACTAAACACGGCGGTGCCCCGCCTTGCCAAATGGATATGTCCCCGCGAGGGCGTGAGGTCCGGCTTTCCCCGGTTCCGCCGCCGCGCCGCGGAAAGCCGGGCGGCGGAACCACGAGCACCCGAGCCGTGCCCGAAGGGTCCGGTTCGCGGGGCCGGATCAGGAGGTGATGTCCACCAGCCGGACGGTGCTCAGGACCTTGTCGATGGTGGTGTCGGACAGCTCGTCGTCCACGCCGGTGGCACCGTAGAAGACCCAGCTCGCGTACGCGCCGTCGCTGTTCTTGAAGCTGAAGACGACCGACTTCCCGTCCGTGTCGCACTTGTTCTTCTTCGCCAGGCCGAGCGCGGTGGCCTTGGCGACGCTGCCGGTCAGACCGGACGTGGTGGTGTAGGGCTCCGGAGCGGCCACCTTGATCTTGTCCGCGGGGTCGGTCTGCGCGTAGGCGGCCCAGACCCACTGTTCCGCGGTCTTCGTCGCCGCCTCGTCCGTCGACTTGGCGCCCTGGGCGCCCTTGCTGCCGACGCCCGCGAGGCTGGTCTCCTCCTCCCTCCCGTCCTTGTCGGAGTCGTCCACGCACCACTTGCTCTTGAGGTACGCGGGCGCGGTGAAGACGGCGGCGGGCGAGCCCGTCGGGTTCTTGGCGTCCTCGAACCCCGCGCTCATGCCGGCGGACGACACCTCCCAGTCGCCCGGCACCTCGAACCGCGTCCCCCACTTGGGGTTGGTGACGACCTTCCACCCGGGCACGGTCGGCTTCGGGTCGTCGTCGCCGCTGCGCGGGTTGACGGGTGCGGAGGTCGCGGCCGTCGGCTTCACCGAGGCGGTCGGCGAGCCCTTGCCGTCGGCGATGTCCTTGCCGCCCGGCTTGTCGTCCTTCTTCATCACCACGACGCCCGTGACGACCGCCGCCACCACGACCGCCGCCGCCGCGACGACGGCGACCACCGCGGTCTTCCGCTTGTCGTCCGGCCGCTGCGGCCCGCCGGGAGGCCCCTGCACGGCGTACGCCGGAACGGTCGGCTGCTGATACGGGTTCGGCCCGCCGGGCTGCCCGTTCTGCGGATAGCCGTAACCGGGCTGCGGGCCCTGCGGGTAGCCGTAGCCGGGCTGCTGACCCTGCTGTCCCGGCTGACCCTGCGGGTATCCCGGCTGCTGGTACGGATTCGGCTGCTGGTACCCCGGCTGCTGGTACGGATTCTGGTTCGGGTCCTGCGGGTTCTGCTCGCCCCCGGGCGGCTGCTGTCCTGGCCACATGGCCAGTAACCATAGAGGGACGCGGGGACATCGGCCACGGCCGCCCCTGTGAGGGGATGGCCAAGAAGTTCTACCCGCGAGTAACATCTGGCCCATGAGCGCTGCAGAAGAGATGAACCTCGGCGACATGCTCGCCGCGACGGTACCGATGGTCCGCACCCTCGGCCTCGAATTCCTGGAGACGGGAGCGGAGCGTGCGGTGCTGCGCCTGCCGGATCAGGCCGACTACCACAACCACCTCGGCGGGCCGCACGCCGGAGCCATGTTCACCCTGGCCGAGTCCGCCAGCGGTGCGATCGTGATGGCGGCCTTCGGCGACCAGCTCGGCCGCGCCGTGCCGCTCGCCGTCCGGGCCGAGATCGGCTACCGGAAGCTCGCCATGGGCGAGGTCACCGCGACCGCCACCCTGGGCCGTCCCGCCGCCGAGGTCGTCGCCGAGCTGGACGAGGGCAAGCGGCCCGAGTTCCCCGTCACGATCGAGATCGCCCGCGCCGATGGAGCCGTGACCGGTGAGATGACGGTGGTCTGGACGCTCCGGCCGCACGGCTGAGCCTGCGGCCGTCCGCCGATCCGGTCATCCGGCCGGCGCGGCCCCGTCGGCCGGAGGTCCGCCGCCAGGAGCGGCGGACCCCGGCGGGGCCGCGCCCGGTAGGCTGCCCTGTGCCATGTCGCCGCACGGGCGACCGGCAGGGGGAACACCCGCACGGGAGGAACGGCTTTGCACGTCCAGGAGTGGCTCGAAACCATCCCCGCGCTCAGCATCTACCTTCTGGTGGCGGGCGTCATCGGTCTGGAGAGCCTGGGCATCCCGTTGCCCGGTGAGATCGTCCTCGTCAGTGCGGCCCTTCTCGCCTCCCAGCACGGGGACATCAACCCGTACGTCCTGGGAGCCTGCGCCACCGCCGGAGCGGTCATCGGCGACTCGATCGGCTACGCGATCGGCAGGAAGGGCGGCCGTCCGCTGCTGGCCTGGCTGGAGGCGAGATTCCCCAAGCACTTCGGGGCCGCCCAGGTGGGCATGGCGGAGCGCTCGTTCGAGAAGTGGGGCATGTGGGCGGTGTTCTTCGGCCGTTTCGTGGCGCTGCTGCGCATCTTCGCGGGACCGCTCGCCGGTGTGCTGCACATGCCGTACTGGAAGTTCCTGATCGCCAACGTGCTCGGCGGCATCGCCTGGGCGGGGGGCACCACCGCCGTCATCTACTCGGTGGGCGTGGTGGCCGAGTCGTGGCTCAAGCGGTTCTCCTGGCTCGGGCTCGTGGTCGCGGTACTCATCGGCCTGACCTCGATGCTGGTGCTGAAGAACCGTGCGAAGAAGGCGGCCGCCCAGTCCGCCGCCGAAGCCCCCGCCACCTCCGCCGCGACGGCGGACTGAACGCCGGGCCGACCCGGGGCCGGACACCGCCCGGGGTGCCCGGCCCCGGGTCGACGGTCCGGGCTCAGCCCGCGTGGGCCGCGCGGTGCGCCTTGGCCAGCTCCACATAACCGACCGCGTTGAACTTGATCCCCTCCAGCTCCTCCGGGGTGACCGGCCGCTTGACCCGCGCAGGTACGCCCGCGACCAGGGAACCCGGCGGTACCCGCATGCCCTGGGGGACGAGCGCCTGGGCCGCGACCAGTGATCCCGCACCGATGCGGGCGCCGTTGAGCACGGTCGCCCCCATGCCGATCAGCACGTCGTCCTCGATCACGCAGCCGTGCAGTACGGCGTTGTGGCCCACGGACACCCGGTCACCGACCACGAGCGGGAAGCCGGGGTCGGTGTGGACGCTGCAGTTGTCCTGGATGTTGCTGTCGGCCCCCAGGGAGACGGGCCCGCAGTCGGCCCGCAGGACGGCCTGGTACCAGACGCTCGAACCCGCGGCGAGGGTGACCTCGCCCACCACGACGGCGGTCGGTGCCACGAAGGCGTCCGGATCGACCGACGGCTCCCTGCCGCCCACGCCCCTGATCAACGGCTGCTCCGCCACGTTCGCTCCTTCGTCCGACGATCACCTTCCGAGGAACCGTAGGTGACGTGCGCTCATCCGCCGGGCAGTGGGGCGAACATCACAGAGCGGAGCCCCGGAGGGGGAGAACGCGGACGGCTACCGTGAGCGGGTGCCGAAGAGCAAACACGCGTTCCCCTTCCTCTCCCGCTGGTGGCGTCGCGCCGCCTCCCGCGCGGTCCACCGCGGCCGGGCGTGGGTGGGGGAGCACGGTGCGGTGACGGCCGAGCACCCCGGACCGCTGCGCTTCGGCCGGATCGGACCCGGGACGCGGCTGGCGTTCCCGCAGGGCACGGTCTTCGGCGAGGCGTGGATCCACCTCGGGGACCACTGCGTCATAGCCGAGCAGGTGACGCTCACCGCCGGGATGATGCCCGGTCTGGAACTGGGTCCCGACCCCATCCTGACGCTGGGCGACGGGGTGGTACTCGGCCGGGGCAGCCATGTCATCGCCGACACCGCGGTGGCGATCGGCTCCGACACCTACTGCGGTCCCTACGTCTACATCACTTCCACGAACCACAGCTACGACGACCCGGAACAGCCGGTCGGCAGGCAGTGGCCGCGCACGGAACCCGTCGAGATAGGGCCCGGCTGCTGGATCGGCACCGGAGCCGTGGTGCTGCCCGGTGCCCGGCTCGGCCGCAACGTCGTGGTGGCGGCCGGCGCGATCGTACGGGGCGAGGTCCCGGACCACTCCGTCGTCGCGGGCGCTCCGGCCCGGGTGGTGCGGAGCTTCGACCCGGAGCGGGGCTGGCAGCCTCCGCTCCGCACGCCCGCGCCCGTACCGATTCCCGAAGGCGTCACGCCCGCGCAGCTGCTGGACTTCGCCGCCGCGGAGAGCGGTCCCGGACCGGCCTGAACCGGGGGCCCGGTGGTGCGGCGCCCGGCGTCATCCCGAGGCCAGCAGGACCGTGCCCATCAGGGCCAGACCCGCGCCCGCCGCCTGGATGCCGCGGAGCCGTTCCTTGAGGACGCCGCGCGCGACCAGGGTGGTCACCACCGGATACAGCGAGGCCAGCACCGCCGCCACGGTCACCGATCCGTGCAGAGCGGCGGTGGCGTACGTGCCGTTGGCCGCGACGTCCGCGAGTCCGACGAACGCCAGCGCGGGCAGCGCCCCGAGGACCACGGCCCGGCCGCCCTCGACGGGCAGGGCCCGGCCGCCGCGGCGTACCGACACGCCGAGAGCCGCGCCGCCAACCACGACGTTGGTGACACGCTGCACGAAGAGGGCCAGGAACAGGCCCGTCGTACTGGTCGAAGCCTCCGCGACCAGGGACATGACGGCCCCGAAGCCGAACGCCGCGACCAGCGTCAGCAGCACCGCCCGGCGGCGTACCGGTGCCCCGCGCAGCTCCGGCCCGCCCGCCAGGACGACGCCCGTCACGGCGACGGCGACCCCGGCGAGCTGTGCGGGGCCCGGCCGTTCCCCGGCGAGCAGACCGAGGGAGACGGGTACGGCCACGCCGAGCGAACCGAGCGGGGAGACCACGCTCATCGGGCCGAGGGCGAGCGCCTTGTAGAAGCAGAGCATCGCCACCGGGCCCACCGTGCCCGCCGCCACCGCGAACCAGAGCCGGCCGCCGGCCTCGCTCCACGCACCGGTCGCCACCACGGTGACGCCCAGGACGACGACGGCGATCGCCTGCGAGACGACGACCACGGTCAGCGCGGGAAGCCGGCGCGTCAGCAGGCCCCCGCCGAAGTCGGCGAGCCCCCACAGCAGGCTGGTGGCCAGGGCGAAGAGTGCTGACACGGCGGGCCTCGCAGTACAGTGCGGCGAACGGTTGGGCAGGGGTGCACCACACCGTAGTTCATTATTTTGTACTTCGCCATCAAGGATATTGGACTGAATGTGTCTGATCTCGACCAGTTGACCCAGTCGCTGGCACGGAACCTCAAGCGCTGGCGCGGGGAGCGCGGCTTCACGCTGGATGCTCTCGCGGCCCGTTCCGGTGTCAGCCGGGGAATGATCATCCAGATCGAGCAGGCCCGGACCAACCCGAGCGTCGGCACCACGGTGAAGCTGGCCGACGCGCTCGGAGTCAGCATCACCGCGCTCCTCGACTATGAGCAGGGCCCTCAGGTCCGCCTGGTCGCCCCGGAGCAGGCGGTCCGGCTGTGGTCGACCGAGGCCGGCAGCTCGACCACCCTGCTCGTCGGCGCCGAGGCCGGCGGACCGTTCGAGCTCTGGTCCTGGCACCTGGAGCCCGGCGACGGCAGCGCCTCCGACCCGCACCTGGAGGGAACCGTCGAGCTGCTCCACGTCACGGCCGGCGAGCTGACCCTCGTCGTCGGCGGTGATTCCCACACCGTCCCCGCCGGCACCTCGGCGACCTTCCAGGCGCACGTCGCCCACGCCTACCGCAACGAGGGCGACGAGCCGGTCGAACTGACCATGGCCGTCTGGATCCCGCCGGTCCGCTGAACCGGCGACATCCGGCTCCGAAGAGGCTGTTAGCGTGACGTCATGCGCGCCCCCATCGGCAATTTCGACGAAGACGCCGCCGCTCCCGCGGCCGACCGCACCGACCTGCTCGTCGCACCGGTCGCCGAGGCGGTGACCCGGGGATGGGGCGGTTTCGCCGCCGAGCAGATCCTGCACGTCGACACGGACCCCGACCTCGCCGACACAGCCGTCTTCGTCGAGCACTACGGCGCCGAACTCCTCGACGAGTCCGCCAACTGCGTGGTCGTCGCGGGCAAACGCGGCACCGGCGTGACCCTCGCCGCCTGCGTCGTGCTCTCCCGGACCCGCGTCGACGTCAACGGCGCGGTCCGTAGACACCTCGGGGCGCGCAAGGCCTCCTTCGCCCCGATGGACCTCGCGGTCGGCGAGAGCGGCATGGAGTACGGCGGGATCACCCCCGTCGGCCTCCCCACCGCCTGGCCGCTGCTGATCGACCCGGCCGTGCTCGACGAGGAGTGGGTCCTCATCGGCAGCGGCAGCCGTCGCGGCAAGCTCATCGTCCCCGGCAAGTCCCTCGCCGCCCTCCCGGGCGCTGTGGTGGTGGAGGGGCTGGGCGTCTGAGGACGATTCAGAACAGTGGGGGATCGGCCCTCTCGGGGATGCGCTCCGCGTCCCGCAGAAGGTTCATGACACGTTCGTGCGTGTCTCCCACCCGGTCGGTCACGCGGAGTCGTACGCGCATTTGCGTGATCACGGCGAGCGCGGCCCCGGTGAACCGGCCGACCGGCGCGGGGCTCTGCGAGAGCAAGGGTCTGCCTCGCCCGACGGAAAGCAGCGAGAAGTCCACGCGGTGGCTGAGTCCCACGGTGCTGAGGGCTCGTAGCGTCTCGGCGTGACTCTCCACGGCCAGTGGTCCGCAAGGTCCGGTGGCGCGTTTTCCCGCCACACGCCGGAGATCAACAGCCCGGCCGAAACGATGACGAGCGCGGTGGTCAGCCGTGAGAGGAGGCCATCGCGGCGTATCACCCGTTTGTCCGTGTCCATCGCTCGGCGCCCCCGTCCGGCCCGCGTGGCTGTGCGCGTCACTGTAAGTGCCGCGCCGGCCGTTGGCACCGGTCCGATTCCGGCCGTCCGGACACACCGGGGTTCACGTGCCCACAGCCTCTGAGACTCCCTGCGCGCACCCTTTTCCGGACGGCCGGAACCTGTCGTCCATGAACCTGTCCACCGCGAAGTCCACCGCTTCGCGCACCGGCACCAGGGTGCAGGCGGCCTCGCCCACCCTGCCGGTGCGGACGGCCCCGGGGCCCGCCGACCGCGCGAACTGGGCGCCCAGCGCGACGAAGTCCGAGTCGTCGAGAGCCACGTCCTCGTACTCCCACCACCGGCTCCCGCCGGTCCGGCCCACCACGCAGCGGTAGCGGCGTACGGGCGGCTCGGGGACCCGGTACTCGGCGAGGTGGAAGGCGCTGAACGTGCCGAAACCGGTGCCGAGCAGCAACGCCTGCGCGTCCGCGTCGTACAGGCGGGCGAGCGGTGAGTCCTCGCCCAGGTGGCAGGTGGCGCGGTGACCCCGGGTCAGCCGTACGGCGTCCGGGCCCAGCGCGGCGAAGGAGGTCTGCGGGTGGTCGCTGCGCCTGGCGCCGGGGCTCCGCCGGACCGCCTCGGCGAGCCGGCCCATGGCCGGGGCGGGGGTGGCGGCGGGGTCGAAGGGCGGCATCCCCGCGCGGAACCGGGCACGCTCCGCCTCGGTGAGACCTGCCGTGCGGGCCCGATGGTCGCGCGAGGTGTCGGAGTTCTCCGGTGTGAACGCGGGGACGACCAGGGTCCCCGCCGGTCCCAGCGCACCCCGCAGCCCCGCGACCACCAAGGGCGTGCGGCGGCCCGGAGGGCGTACCGCGCGCATCGACGCGTGCACGATCAGTCTGGCCCCGGGACGCACGCCCAGGGCGAGCAGCTCGGCGGCCAGCCGGTCCGGGTACGTCACCGTGTCCACGAGCGGCCATTGTCCGCCGCCGCCCGCCCCGGCGGAAGGGCGCGACCGGAATCGGATGATTCGGACGCGATGTGATCGCGTCCAGGCCCTGCCGGATCAGCGCAGGGAGGGAATTTCGATCGCGGGGCAACGATCCATGACCATGTCGAGACCGGCCTCGCGGGTGCGCGCGTACGCGTCCTCGTCGATCACCGACAGCTGGAACCAGACGGCCTTCGCTCCGATCGCCACGGCCTCGTCCGCCACGGCGCCGGCCTGCTCGCTGTTGACGAAGACGTCCACCACGTCCACCGGGAACGGGACGTCCGCCAGCGAGGCGTACCCCTGCTCACCGTGCACGGTCTCGGCCTTCGGGTGGATCGGCACGACCCGCTTGCCGAACCGCTGGAGCACCCCGGCGACCCCGTAGGCCGCCCGCGAGGTGTTGTGGGAGAGGCCCACCACGGCCCAGGTGTCGCCGGACTCCAGCAGAATCCGGCGGATCGTCTCATCGTCTGCGTACATGCCAGCGACAACCCGGCACACGCCGCCACCATTCCCCGCACGCCGCGCGTGGTGCCCACCCCGGGCCGGGCGCCGTGTTCCCCCTGGTCGGAGCGGGTACGGGCACGCCCGGCACACCGCCTAGGGTGGAGCCATGCAGGAGCAGTACCGGACAGTCGCCCGAGCGGGCGTGCACGAGAGCGAGATCAACCGGTCGCGCTTCCTCTGCGCGCTCGCCCCCGCCGCCACCGAACAGGAGGCGCAGGAGTTCGTCGCACGCGTCCGCAAGGAACACCCCACCGCCAGCCACAACTGCTACGCCTACGTGGTCGGCGCCGACGCCTCCGTGCAGAAGGCCAGCGACGACGGCGAGCCCGGCGGGACCGCCGGAGTACCGATGCTGCAGATGCTGATGCGCCGCGACGTCCGCTACGTGGTGGCCGTCGTGACCCGCTACTACGGCGGGGTGAAGCTCGGCGCCGGTGGCCTGATCCGGGCCTACGGCGGAGTGGTCGGCGAGGCGCTGGACGAGCTCGGCACCCTCACCCGGCAGCGCTACCGGCTGGCCACCGTCACGGTCGACCACCAGCGGGCGGGCAAGCTGGAGAACGACATGAGGGCCACCGGCACCGCCGTGCGCGAGGTTCGGTACGCGGAGGCGGTGACCCTGGAGATCGGACTGCCCGACGCGGACGTGGCCGGATTCAGGGCCTGGCTCGCCGACGCGACGGCGGGCTCCGCGACGCTCGAACTCGGCGGCGAGGCGTACGGGGACGTGTGACCCGCGCGGGGGCCGGTGACCTCGGGACTCCCGGCCGCCGGGTAGGGCACCGTCGGCCGGTGAGGTTCGCCACCGCCGACCCCGGCGATTCGGGAACCGGGACCCGACGGCATTAGCGTGGAGTCCGCACGGCCGTGCCGGGTGCCCGGAGACGGGTGCCACGCTGCGCGGCCCGCGCACGCGAGCGGAGACCGGTACGGCCCGGACAGGGGCGCGAGGCCGTGGCCGGCCACGGGGCGGAGGACGAGGGACATGCGGACCACAGCGGGCGGAGCGACTCCTTGAGACTGCTGCACACCTCGGACTGGCACCTGGGGCGGTCCTTCCACCGCGTCGGCCTGCTCGACGCCCAGGCCGCGTACCTCGACCACCTCGTCGCCACCGTCCGCGACCGTGAGGTGGACGCCGTCCTCGTCGCCGGCGACGTCTACGACCGCGCCGTGCCGCCGCTCGCCGCCGTCGAACTCTTCGACTCCGCCCTCCACCGGCTCGCCGCCCTCGGGGTGCCCACCGTCATGATCTCCGGCAACCACGACTCGGCCCGCAGGCTCGGCGTCGGCGCCGGGCTCATCGACCGGGCCGGCATCCACCTGCGTACCGACCCCGCCGGCTGCGGCACCCCCGTGACTCTCACCGACGCCCACGGCGACGTCGCCTGCTACGGCCTCCCCTACCTCGAACCGGCCCTGGTCAAGGACTCCCTCGGAGCGGCGAAGGCCGCCCACGAGTCCGTCCTGACCACCGCGATGGACCGGGTGCGCGCCGACCTCGCGGACCGTGCGCCGGGTACCCGCTCCGTCGTGCTCGCCCACGCATTCGTCGCGGGCGGCGAGGCCAGCGACAGCGAGCGCGACATCACCGTCGGCGGGGTCGCCGCCGTCCCCGCAGGCGTCTTCGACGGCGTCGACTACGTGGCTCTCGGCCATCTCCACGGCAGCCAGCGGGTGAGCGAGCGGGTGCGCTACTCCGGCTCCCCCCTCGCCTACTCCTTCTCCGAAGCGGACCACCGCAAGACCATGTGGCTGATCGATCTGGACGGGGACGGAGACGTCACCGGTGAACGCGTCGACTGCCCCGTACCCCGGCCGCTCGCCCGGCTCCGAGGCCGTCTCGACGCACTTCTGGAAGACCCCGCGCTGGAGACCCACCGGGACGCGTGGGTCGAGGCCACCCTCACCGACCCCGCCCGGCCCGCCGACCCCATGGCGCGGCTCACGACACGCTTCCCGCACACCCTCAGCCTCGTCTTCGACCCCGAACGCGACCCCGAGGACCCACTCGCCACGTACGCCCAGCGACTCGCGGGGCGCGACGACCACAGAATCGCGGAGGACTTCGTGGCGCACGTGCGCGGCGGCAGCGGACCCGACGAGTCCGAACGCGCCGTACTGCGCGCCGCCTTCGACGACGTACGCGTGGACGACGGCGTCCGCGAGGTGTCTTGATGCGGCTCCACCGGCTCGTCCTCACCGCCTTCGGCCCCTTCGGCACCACCACCGAGGTCGACTTCGACGCCCTCTCCTCGGCCGGTCTCTTCCTGCTGCACGGCCCCACCGGCGCGGGCAAGACCTCAGTGCTCGACGCGGTCTGCTACGCCCTGTACGGGGCTGTCCCCGGCGCACGCCAGAGCCCCGGCACCTCGCTCCGCAGCGACCACGCCGACCCCGGCACCCTCACCGAAGTCCTGCTGGAACTGACCGCCGGCGGCCGGCGTCTGGAGATCACCCGCGCACCGGCGCAGGCCCGCCCCAAGAAGAAGGGCGACGGGTACACCACCGAGAAGGCCCAGAGCCGGCTGCGCGCCTACGACCCGGTCAAGGGCTGGCAGGCCCTCAGCAAGTCGCACCAGGAGATCGGTGAGGAGGTCACCCAGCTCCTCGGGATGAGCCGGGACCAGTTCTGCCAGGTGGTGCTGCTCCCGCAGGGCGACTTCGCACGGTTCCTGAGGGCCGACGCCGAGGCCCGGGGCAAGCTGCTCGGCAGACTCTTCGACACCCGGCGCTTCGCCGCGGTCGAGGAACGCCTCGCCGAACTGCGCCGGGCCGCGGAGTCCCGGGTCAGGACCGGGGACGAACGCGTACTCGCCGGCGCCCAGCGGCTCGCGCAGGCCGCGGGCCCCGCCGCCGAGACGCCTCTGCCGACGGCCCAGCCCGGTGAACCAGGCCTGGCCGAAGCCGTGCTGGGGTGGGCGGCGGTGGCGCGCTCCGGCGCGGGGGAGCGGCTGGAGATCGCCCGCGTCGCGGCGACGGCCGCCGAGGAACGCCGGGCACAAGCCCGCCACGCGCTGGAAGCGGAGCGTGAACTCGACCGTCTGCAGCAGCGTTTCGCGGACACCCGCGGGCGCGCCTCCGTCCTGGAGGAAGGCCGCGCCGAACATGACCGCCGTGAGGAGCGCCTGGCGCGTGCCCGGAAAGCGGAACTGATCGTTCCCGCCCTCGAGCTGCGGGACGCGGCCGAGCGCGAAGCCGCCGCGGCGGGTGCCGTCCGCGACCGCTTCCGCGCGAAGCTTCCCCCGGAGCTCGCCGACGCCGGCGTCGGGCAGCTCGCCCAGCTGGAACGCCGCTACCGCCAGGAACTGGGCGGGCTCGACGCCGCCCGCCGCGCCGAATCGCGCAGCGCCGCCATCGACGCCGAACGCGCCGTCCTCGAAGGCGAGTCGGCCCAGGACGACGAGGCGATCCACGAAGCGGACGCCTGGCTGGCCGGCTGGGAGGACACCCGTACGGCCCTGGCCGCCGAGGTCGAGGCGGCTCAGGAGGCCGCGACCCGTACGGAACAGCTCGCGGCGCGGCTCGCGTCAGCACGCGGCCGGCTGGACGCCGCCCGGCGCAGGGACGTCCTCGCCCGCGAAATCGAGGAAGCCCGGAAGCAGTTGGCCGCGGCCCGCGAGAGCGCGCTCGCCGCCCACGAGCGGTGGCTCGGTTTGCGCGAGCGCCGACTGCGCGACATCGCCGCCGAGTTGGCCGCCGGACTCTCCACCGGAGAGCCGTGCGCGGTCTGCGGTTCGGCCGAACACCCGGACCCCGCGCGGGCGGGTGACGGGCATGTCGACCGCGCCACCGAGGAAGCGGCCCTGGTCGCCCACCGGGCCGCCGAGCAGACCCGCGTCCGGGCCGACCAGGCATGCGCACTCCTGACGGAGCGGTACACCGCCGCGCGCGCAGAGGTGGTCGCGGACGGGGCGGTGAGCGCCGGGTCCGGTGACCCCTCCGTCATCGAACTGGACCACCAGGTAAGGGCATTGGATCGGGAGCACGGCGAGGCCCACCGCCTCGCCGCTGGAACGCACCGGGCGCGCGAGACCCTCGCCGCAGCCGAGCGGGAACACCAGGACCGGCTGGAGCAGCGCCGCCACGCCGAACGTCGCGCGGCCGTGCGGGTCTCCCGGCGGGAGGACCTCGACCGGCAGCAGACGGCTCTGGAGGCCGAACTCGCCGATGTGCGCGAGGTTTCGGGCTCCATCGCGGCCCACGCCGACCGGCTCGCCCGGCGTGCCGACCTGCTCGCCGAGGCCGCCGAGGCGGTACGGGCCGAGCAGGGCGCGGCCGAACGGCGCAAGGAAGCCGACGGGCGCCTCTCCGACGCCGCCTTCCGCGCCGGGTTCGACACCCCGCAGGCCGCCGTCGCGACCCTGCTCGACCGGACCGCACAGCGGCAGCTGCAGAGCGGGATCGACGCCTGGCAGGCCGAGGCGGCCACCGTCGCCGACCGGCTGGCGGAGGATGACGCCCGCGCGGCCGCCTCGCGTCCCGCCGCGTCGCCGGACCGGGCGCGCGAGACGTACGACCGCGCCGAGACCCTGCTGCGCGACGCCTCGTCGGCGCTCTCCGCCGCCCAGGAACGCCGCACGGAGCTGGACCGCCTGTCCAGGGAGGCAGCCCGGGAAGTGCGCACGCTGGGCCCACTCCGCACGGAGTACGAACGCGTCGCCCGCCTCGCCGCGCTCACCGCCGGGACCTCGGCCGACAACGAACGCAAGATGCGGCTGGAGTCGTACGTGCTCGCCGCCCGCCTGGAGCAGGTGGCCGCCGCCGCCACCGTCCGGCTCCAGCGGATGTCCGGCGGCCGCTACACCCTGGTCCACTCCGACGCCCGCACGGGAGGACGCCGGGCCGGGCTGGGGCTGCACGTCGTCGACGCCTGGACGGGCAGGGAACGCGACACCGCGACCCTCTCCGGCGGCGAGACCTTCTTCGCCTCCCTCGCCCTCGCGCTGGGCCTCGCCGACGTGGTGACCGACGAGGCGGGCGGGACGCGGCTGGACACGCTCTTCATCGACGAGGGGTTCGGCAGCCTGGACGAGCAGACGCTGGACGAGGTCCTGGACGTCCTGGACTCCCTGCGCGAGCGCGATCGCAGCGTCGGCATCGTCAGCCACGTGGCCGACCTGCGGCGCCGGGTGCCCGTGCAGCTCGAAGTGGTGAAGGAGCGGAAGGGATCGACGGTCCGGCACCGGCTGAACTGACCCGCGGTACTGCCGGTGCCGGTGCCGGTGCGGGAACGGGGGCAGCGGGATGCCGGACCGGACCGGCGCGCCCGTACGGTCCTAGCTGCGTGCGTGCGTCCGGTCCGGGCCTGACCCGGGGGATTCGCCTCAGCGCTCGATCGGGCGCCGGGGGAGCGGGGAGGAGTACACCACGCTGGTGGTCACCGACCCGAGGCCGCTGATGCGCCCCGTCACCTCCTCCAGGTGGCGCATGGAACGCGCGGTCACCTTCAGCACGAAGCAGTCGTCCCCGGTGGTGTGGTGGGCCTCGATGATCTCCGGGGTGGTGGCGAGGAGGTCGTGGAACGGCTTGTAGTTGCCGGTCGGGTAGCGCAGCCGTACGAATGCGAGGATCGGCAGTCCGAGGCGTTCCGGGTCGACCACCGCGCTGTACCCGCTGATCACGCCGAGCTCCTCCAGCCGGCGTACCCGCTCGGTCACCGCGCTGGGTGACATGGCCACGGCCCGGGCGAGTTCGGCGAAACTGGCCCGGCCGTCACGCTGCAGCGCGTCGAGAATGCGCCAGTCGGTTGCGTCCGGTGAATAGTCGGTCATGGGCCCAGACAACAGGGGAATCCCCGGCCGATCAAGCTGCGCGGCGTGGTTCATGCCTTCTGGTGAGTGTGTGAGCCATCTAGATTTGGGCCCATGAACACGATCTCACCCGGTGCCGTACGGCCCTCGGCGCCCGCTTCGCCCGACCACCCGGTCCTGCGGGTGCCGCCCGCCCCTCCGGCCGCCGCCGCGGCCCACTTCGCGGCCTCCCTCGCCTTTCACGCCGACGTCTCCGACGTCGCAGCGGCCCTGAACCTCGGCGCCGGGCCCGGCATCACGGTCCTGGACTGCCGCTCCGCGGCAGCCTGGGACCAGGGACACGTCCCGGGCGCCGTGCACCTGCCCACCGCGCTGATCCCGGAGCAGGCCGCCCGCCTGCTCGACCCGGCCGTCCCCGTCGTCGCCTACTGCTGGGGCCCCGGCTGTGACGGAGCCACGAGGGCCGCTCTCGCCCTCGCCGGACTCGGCTACCGGGTCAAGGAGATGCGCGGCGGATTCGAGTACTGGGTGCGTGAGGGCTTCGATTTCGAGACCGTGCGGGGAACGGAGCGGCGCGCCCCCGACCCGCTCACCGCCCCGGTGGACGGCGGGGACTGCGGCTGCTGACGGAACGCGGGCGGCCGGCGTGGCGGAACGCGGGCGCTCTCTGTCACGCGCCGGGCAGCGCCCGCAACAGGGGCCTCGGGTCGGCCCCGGAGGGGAGTCCGCTCACCTGCCCGTCGCCCACCTCGATCACTCGCCACACGCCGTCCTCGCGCAACGCCAGGTCGGTGGTCACCAGTCGGCAGCCGAGCCGGCGCACGGCCTCGCCGACCGGGCCCAGATCCGGGACGGGGCGGTCGTCCGGAGTGTCCGGGTGGGCGGTCACCAGTACGGGGGCCCCGTCGACCCACCACACCCGCGCCTCGCCGCCCGGAGCGAACCGCTCGTACGCACGCACCACCACTCCGCCGGCGAGATGGTCGCCCTGAAGGTCCACCATCCGTCCGACGACCCCCGAAAGTGCTGTGGAGTCACTCAACTCGGTCACGAAACAGGCCTCGTGCCATTCGTGCTTCCGGGACTTCACGAAATCCTTCACGATCCCGGGGCCCCCGCCGAGTGGCCGCGCGAGGGCGGACCAGAACGCCGCGTCCCTGGGTACGGCAGTCGGAGCCGTACCGGAGAGGGGATACCAGACACTGCGCGGGGTCAGCTCCCGGAACGTGGCGTACCACCCCGGAAGTTCATGGGCGGTCCGGTACGCCGCCCCGTCCGTGAGCAGCGGGGCACCCCGCTCCGCGAGGGCCCGGTCCAGCTCGGCGTACCGCGGTGCAGGAATCATCCAGCCCCGGTACCAGTACGGTCCGGAGCCGTGCGGGACCCGGGCGACGGCTCCCGCCGTGTCGCCCGCCAGCAAGGCGTCATGGTCGACGAGCGCGGTGGCGGCACCCATCTCCCGTACGACCGTGGCCTCTTCGGCGAACTGCGGGTCCAAACGGCTCGGGCGCAACGGGTCGGCACAGAGCAGGAAGCCGGGCATGGGCGGAGCCTTCGGTCGCGGTGTGTGGTCCGAGCGGCGCGTCCTTGTCGGAACGGCCCCGTTCGGGCAGGGCGGTCACGGCGTGGCGGGACCGGCACCGGGCCGGCCGGACGGCGCTGCCGCCGCCCCGGCCGGGCCGGTGCGTCCGGTCGAAGTCCCGCGCGCGGACGGATGCCGCGCGGGACGTGACCGTCCGGGATCAGAGCTTGGAGAGCTCCTCGACGAGATCGTCCAGGCCCAGCGACCCCTGCGACAGGGCCGCCATGTGCCAGGCCTTGAGGTCGAAGGCGTCCCCGTGGGCCGCGCGGGCGTTCTCCCGGCCCAGCAGCCAGGCACGTTCGCCGAGCTTGTAGCCGATCGCCTGACCCGGCATGGAGAGGTAGCGGGTCAGCTCGCTCTCCACGAACTCCGCCGGGCGGCCACTGTGGGCGCCGAAGAACTCCTCCGCCAGTTCCGGGGTCCACCGCTCACCCGGGTGGAACGACGACTCCGCCGGGATCTCCAGCTCCAGGTGCATGCCGATGTCCACGATGACCCGGCAGGCGCGCATCATCTGGGCGTCCAGGTAGCCGAGCCGCCGTTCGGCGTCCGGCAGGAAGCCCAGTTCGTCCATGAGCCGTTCCGCGTACAGCGCCCAGCCCTCGGCGTTGGCGCTGACCTGGCCGACCGACGCCTGATAGCGGGAGAGCGAGGAGGCGACATGGGTCCACTGGGCGATCTGCAGGTGGTGGCCGGGCACGCCCTCGTGGTACCAGGTGGACACCAAGTCGTAGACGGGGAAGCGCGTTTCGCCCATCGTCGGCAGCCAGGTACGGCCCGGACGGGAGAAGTCCTCGGAGGGACCGGTGTAGTAGGGGGCCGCCGCGCCGCCGGGCGGAGCGATGTGCGACTCCACCTTCCTCACGCGCTCGGCGAGTTCGAAGTGGGTGCCGTCCAGCGCCTCGATGGCCTCGTCCATCAGGCCCTGGAGCCACTTCTGGACCTCGTCCACTCCCTCGATGTGCTTACCGTGCACATCCAGGTGCGCGAGCGCCTCCCAAGGACCGGCCCCGGGCAGGATCTTGGCGGCCTCGGCCTTCATCTCGGCGAGCAGCCGGTGGTATTCGGACCAGCCGTACGCGTACGCCTCGTCCAGGTCCAGGTCGGTACCGTTGAAGTAGCGTGACCACCGGGCGTACCGCTCACGGCCCACGGTGTCGGGCGAGCCCTCGATCGCGGGGGCGTACACCTCGTTCATCCAGTCGCGCAGAGCCACCAGCGCCTCGGTGGCGACGGCGGCGGCACCGTCCAGGTCCGCGCGGAGCGCGGCGGGGCCGGGCGCGACGAAGTCCGCGAAGAACCCGTCCCCCTCGCCGTCGCCGCCGGCCCAGGCCGTCAGCTGGTCGATGAACGTGGCGGTGGGACGGGGGCCGCCGTGCAGCTTCCGTTCGAGGCCGAGAGCGAGCGAAGCGCGGTAACCCGCGAGTGCGTCCGGAACGGCGCGCAGCCGGTCGACGACCGCGGCCCAGTCCTCGTCGGTCTCCGTGGGCGTCACCGTGAAGGCTTCGCGGACGCTGTGGGCCGGGGAGTGCAGATTGGAGACGGCCCGCAGATGCTCGTCCGCCGCGTGGACGGCGAGTTCGGCGGTGAGCCGCTCACGCAAGAGCCTGCCGCAGCGTCGCTCGGCGTCGCTGTCGGCGCCCGGGAGAAGCTCCGCGGCGTCCAGCTTCACCAGCGTGGCACGGGCGAGATCAGCCACGGCTGCCTGGCCTTCGGGCGAGAAGTCGGGCAGGCGGCCGGAACTCGCCGGGACACCCAGATAGGTACCCAGGATGGGGTCGAGATCGATGATTGCGTCGACGTAGGCGTCGGCGACCTGACGGGGCAGCGCGCTGCTCGAAGTGTCTGACATGCGGACATCCTCGTACGGGAAGCGGCTTCCCGTCACCCTGCCCCCGCCCGCGACCGGAAGCGGCTGTCGGTGCGGTGTGCGGAGCCGCCTCGGAACCCACCTCCACCCTGCGGTACGGGGTTCCGCCCGCGCCGCGGGGAGGAGTCCGGAAGTCATGCGCGAGATTGGCCGGATCAGGACGGTGAGGGTTGCGGACTCGGTCCGGCGTACCGGTCGTTCAGGACGCCTTCGGCCGATGCCCCGGACCGAGTCCGGAACCAGCAGCGCCGGCGGCTGCCCCGCACCGGCTCTTCGGTGCGGGGCAGCCGCCGGCTTCGGCTCGTGGTACCCGCCCTCAGCGGCGGGACTCCCAGGCCCATTCGGCCGGGTCGATCCAGTGCGGTGCCATGACCGGTTCCGTGGGAAAACCTGATCCGGTCGTCCCGGCGAGGCCGGCGGCGGTGCCCTCCGCGTCCGCGTCCGGGTACGCGCTCGTGTCCGCGTACGAGGGAGGGAGTGTCGTGGCGCGTCGGGAGGCCAGGCGGGCCGTGATCACCAGAGTGCCCTCCTCGATCTGGTAGTCGAGGGGCAGGCCGAGCCCACGCATCGCGGCGACCATGCCGGTGTTGTCGGCCTGGGTGACGGCGTAGACGGAGTCGCATCCGGCCTCGGCGGCCAGACCGACGAGTCGGCGAAGCAGCTCGGAGCCGACGCCGCGTCGCTGCCAGTCGTCTTCGACGAGAAGGGCGACCTCGGTCTCGTCCCCGTCCCAGAGGAGGTGCCCGAGGGCGACGATCCGCCCCGAGTCGGTCTGTACCGAGAGGGTGCGGCCGAAGCGGGGGCTGAGCAGGTGGCCGAGGTAGCGGTCCGCGTCCGCGACAGGACCGTGGTAGCGGAGACCCAGGGTGCG
The DNA here is from genome assembly GCF_036188265.1 of Streptomyces sp. NBC_00247. Taxonomy (NCBI): domain Bacteria; kingdom Bacillati; phylum Actinomycetota; class Actinomycetes; order Kitasatosporales; family Streptomycetaceae; genus Streptomyces; species Streptomyces sp. NBC_00247. The sequence continues at coordinate 6,559,073 of NZ_CP108093.1, forward strand.
CGGGGAGCAGCGGTCGTGCATGTCGCGCGCGGCGTCGAGGTCGTCCTGGTCCGCGCGGCGCACGGTGATCTCGGGCCCCTCGGCGAGCGTGAGGACGTCCTCGCTGCGCGGGACGCGGGGTCCGAGGCGTGCGTCGAGTTCCACCAGCGCGCGGGCCCGGGCGAACTCGGTGGGCGTGAACGGCAGGTAGGGGCGCTCCACGGTGATCACGCCACCCGACGGGTCGCTCAGTCGCATCACCGTCTCCTCCAGTACCCCTTCCACCGGGGTGCCCTCGCCGGTGACCCGGCCCGTCACGGTGACCGCCGGCAGCGAGTGGATGGTGCACCGCCCCAGCAGCTGACGCAGCGCGAGCGGGAGTTCCGCGGCATCCAGGGCGGTACGGGTGGCCAGTCCCAGGACCCGCGTCGGGGTGTCCACCAGATCGTGGGCGTCGGCCCGCTCGATCCAGGTGGAGGTGCCGCCGGCCGCGGATACCTCCCGGGTGAGTTCGGAGGCGCTCAACGACGAAGGAGCACGCAGCAGGAACTCGTCGACGGTGCCGTCGGCCAGCGGGTGCGTCTGGAGGGTCAGGATGTCGATCCGGAGGCGGGCGAGTGCGATGCACAGTGCCGCCAGGCTTCCGGGAGTGTCCTGGACCGTCGTCCGCATCCGCCACAGCACCGTCTCGTCGAGGGCGGGCGAGGCCTCGAAGGACAGGTTCAGGCCGAGTTCGGCGCCGTATCCGACCGCTGTGCCACCGGCTGGGGCGTCGCCACCCTCGGACGGTGGGGCGTGACTGTGCCTCCGTGCCCACCAGGTGTGGAAGGTGGCGGTCGCGGTCAGCGCCACCGCCGAGGCGATGAGCAGATACGGCCCGTCGGGCTGGTGCCCGATGAGGTTCGCGACGGCGTCGGCGACGGCCACCGCGGTGAACAGGGCCGCGAGCTCGATCAGGTCCCGCCGCCAGTGGTGGGGACGGTGGGCGGTCTTGGAGGATGTCACATCAGTCATGACTTCACTGTGACCGAATGGTGTTGCCTGATCACGAACGCACTGTGACCGATGGGTTAAGTGTGGATCTAGTCGCCTTTCTTCACTTTTCAGACACTGAGTGGCCCGAACTGTCGGGCAAAAGGAAGCCCGGTGTCCTCGGCGGGTGACGCGACGTGCTCCTGCCCGTAAGGGCGACACGTCGCGCGCCACGACCCCGATGGTCCCGTTCGTCGTACGGTCCTGGCCGGGCAGGCCGGGTCACGCGTCCAGCAGGGTCGTCACCGTCAGCCGCAGCGTGCCCGCCAGCCGTTCTCCCTCCCCCTTCTCCAGGAGTCGCAGAATGGGTTCGTTGCCCAGGGTCGACAACAGGACGTGCGCCATCAGTTCTGCGTCCAGCGAGGGGCGCAGCTCGGCGAGCAGCGTGCTGAGGTGGTTGTGCCAGAAGCGGTAGACAGGGTGATCGTCGTCCGCTCTGGGGCGTTGGGTGGTGGTGACGGCGTGGCCGAGGGCCGCGAGCAGGCCCTTGTTGCGGGCCACCACGTCCACGATGCCGTCGAGGAACGCGAGGAGACGTGACCGGGGGTCGGCGCCGGGGCCCAGCGGGGGCGGGCCGGAGACGACGGCGTCATGCAGGGCCCCGGTGCGCTCCTGGATCAGGGCGTGCATGAGGCCCATGCGGCTGCCGAAGCGGTGGAACACAGTGCCTTTGCCGACGCCCGCGGCGGCGGCGACCTGTTCCATGGAGATCTCTTCCGGGCGGTACAGGGCCAGGAGTTCCTCGGTGGCGTGCAGGATCGCGCGGCGGTTGCGGGCCGCGTCGGCGCGTTCGCGTCGGACTTCCGCCATCGGAGGACCTCCTGGACAACTGGACCGGCGGTCCAGTATGTTCGGTGCAAGTTGACTGATGGTCCAGTTTAGCTGGGGGAGGGGTCGTCATGCGGCGCGTCCGCTATCACGAGTACGGGGGACCTGAGGTCCTGCGGGTCGAGCAGGCCGAGGTGCCGGTTCCCGGTGAGGGGCAGGTGCTCGTCAGGGCTGAAGCGATCGGTGTCAACTTCGTCGACACCAAGTACCGGCAGGGTCCGGAGGCAGGAGCGATCTTCCAGCGGCCGTTGCCGGGCACGCTGACCGGTGACGTCGTCGGTACCGTCGAGGCTGTCGGCCAGGGCGTCGAGGGACTCGCCGTGGGAGAACGGGTCGCGGCCCTCGTGGCGGAGGATGCCTACGCCGACTACGTGCTCGCCGCGGCGCAGTGGATCGTCAAGGTGGACGAGGGCGTCGACCACGGTTCGGCCACCATGCTGCCGATGGGCGCGCCGGTCGCGTTGCGCGTGCTGCGGACGGGCGGCCTCACTCCCGGCGAGTCGGTGCTGGTGCACTCCGCGGCCGGCGGCATCGGGCACTTCGCCCTGCAGATCGCGAGGCTGCTCGGGGCCGGCACGGTGGTCGCCACCGCAGGCTCGGACGCAAAGCTGGAGTTCGCCCGCGAGCACGGCGCCGACATCGCGGTGAACTACACCGAGCAGAACTGGACCGGCGCGGTGCGGGCGGCGGTGCCGGACGGGGTCGACGTCCTGCTCGACGCGGTCGGCGGCGACGTCCTTCGGCGCAGCTTCGAGGTGCTGGCGCCGTACGGCCGGGCCGTGACCTATGGTGCGGCCAGTGGTGACCTGATCTCCGTACCGGTCACGAGCGTCTTCGCACTGAAGTCCCTGGCGGGCTTCAACCTGACGGCGTGGCGGACGGCCAGGCCCGAGCAGGCGCGCGCGGAGATGGACGAGCTCGCCGGCTACGTCGCGGAAGGCAAGCTCACCGCGGCCGTGCACGCCACCGTCCCGCTCGCCGAGGCGGCCGAGGCGCACCGGCTGCTCGACGACAGGGCCGCGCTGGGCCGCGTTCTGCTGGTTCCGTAACGCCCCCCGAGGGGTACGGGGTGCGTGCGACGGGCGGGCGTGGGCGCGGGGCGCCTGGGCGAGGGGCTCCTTCGGGGCGGGCGCGGGGCGCCTGGGCCCCGCACCCACCTTCTTCGCGCCGGCTCGCCCGCGATGCGATCGAGGGCGCCTGACGCGGTCAGGCCGGAAACGGTGTGGGACCGTTCACTGACCCGTGAGGCCGGGCTGCAGCACCTTGGTGAACAAGACCTTCCCGCCCTGCTGTCGCAGCCGCACCGTCAACTCCCCGCTTGCGCCGTCGATGTCGACCTCGCCGAAGAGCGGCGGCATCTCCAGGGGGGACTGGTTGGAGAGGACGGGGGCTTTGACGAATACCCGGTCCGGGCCGAACGTGTTGTCCAGCGCGCTCGCCGGGAAGGCGCCCGCGGCCAGCGGGCCGGAGACGAACTCCCAGAAGGGCGCGAAGTCCTTGAACGCCGCACGCTCGGGAAGGTAGTGCTGCGCGGAGGTGTGGTGCACGTCCGCCGTCAGCCAGACGGTCCCCGTGATGCGGCGGTGCTTGATGTACCGGAGCAACTCGGCGATCTGGAGTTCCCGCCCGAGCGGGGCGCCCGGGTCGCCCTGGGCGACCGCTTCGAAGTCCGTGGCGCCGTCCGGTACGACGAGCCCGAGCGGCATGTCCGCCGCGATCACCTTCCACACGGCGCGTGACCGGGAGAGCTCACCCTTGAGCCACCTGAGCTGTTCGGCGCCGAGGATGCCCGTGGTGTCGTCGGCCTGCCGGTCGGGCGAGTTGGCGTTGCGGAAGGAGCGCATGTCGAGCACGAACACGTCGAGCAGGGGACCGTGGCGTACCACCCGGTGCATACGGCCCTCGCCCGGCGCGGCGCGGAGGGTGGAGACCGGAAGGTACTCGCGGTAGGCCCGCACCGAACGTGCCGCCAGCACGTCCACGCTCTTCTCCGTGTAGCGGACGTCGTCGAGGATCTGCCCGGGATACCAGTTGTTGCGTACCTCGTGGTCGTCCCACTGGACGATCGACGGCACCTGCGAGTTGAACCTCCGGACGTTCGCGTCCAGCAGGTTGTACCGGAAGTTGCCCCGGTACTCGGCGAGGGTCTCGGCGACCTTCGCCTTCTCCTCGGTCGTGACGTTGTGCCAGACACTTCCGTCGGGCAGGGGCACGCTCGGCTCGATGACACCGTCCGCGTAGATGGTGTCGCCGCTGCAGAGGAAGAAGTCGGGGTTGAGATTCCGCATCTCCTCATAGACGGTGTAGCCGCCGATGTCGGGGTTGATGCCCCATCCCTGCCCGGCGATGTCGCCGGACCAGAGGAACCGCGCTCCGTCCCGCCGCTTCGCCGGAGCGGTGCGGAAGGTTCCGTACAACGGGCGGCTCGTGCGGCGCGGATCGTCCGGGTCGGCCAGGGTCACCCGGTAGTGGACCTGTTCGCCGGCCGGGAGACCGTGCACGGGGGTCGTCCCGGTGAAGTCCGTCCCGGCACCGACCAGCGGACCGTGCCAGAGGCGGGACGTGCGGAAGGACTCCGTGGCCGACGTCTCGACCAGCATCCGGGCAGCGCGGTCCGAGCGCACCCAGACCAGAGCGGTGGACGCCGTGACATCCCCCACCTGGACACCCCACTCGGCGGACGGGCGCCCGGACCGCGCGAAGGCGGGCGCGCCGGTGACAGCCGGCAGCCCGACGGCGGCGGACGCGAGGAGCGAACCGCGCAGTACGGTCCGGCGGCCGGGGGAGAGGACGTGCGGACGGTTCGTCATCGATGCGCCTCCGGGACATGGGTGCGGGGTGTGCGACGGCGCGCGTCCGAAGAGCCCCGGCGCGCGCAGGACCATGACTAACGCGCGGCCAAGGCGCCCACCCCAACCAGAGGTGAACAACGGCTACGTGGCGCACCGTACTTCCCCCGGCCGGCCCCTCGCCCCCCTCAGCGACTGGTGTCGAGAATGACCCGGGACACGAGGGCGGGGTCGTCGTTCATCGGCACATGACCGCATCCGGGCAGCCGCACCAGCCGTGCGCCGGGGATGGCACGCTTGGCCCGGACGCCCTGGCGGCGGGGGAGAAGCAGGTCACGGCTGCCCCAGGCGACGGTGACCGGGATGCCCGGCACGTCGGAGGTGAAGGAGGCGTTCCGGCCGGCGGCCAGCGTCCCTCCGAAGCCGGTCGCGTTCCGGAGCGCGAGGGTCTCCGCGACGACCGTTTCCGGCGAACGGCGACCAGGCCGGGCACAGATGGTGCTGGTGAGAGCCGCGCGACCCGCCGCGCTCCGGGAGAGACGTTCGATCAACGGAACCGGAAGTGCCCGGGCACCCCGGCGCATCGCCCAGAGCGTCCCGAACGCGTACCGGCGCTCCGGAGCGCTCCAGAATCCGGCGGGTGACAGGGCCGTCACCGACCGGGCGCGACCGGTGCGTCCGAGTTCCAGCGCGAGCAGACCACCGAGTGAGTTGCCCGCCACGTGCGGGCGTTCGACGCCGAGTTCGGAGCAGAAGGCCGCCAGAACACCGGCCACCGTCCGTACGTCGTACGCGACGCCGTCCGCGAGCGCGGGCGACTCACCGAAGCCCGGCAGATCCACGCTGATCACGTCACGTTCGCCCGACAGGATCCGTACCACCGGATCCCACGCCTGCCGGTGATGGCCTATGCCGTGGAGCAACAGCAGCGGCTGCCCGGTGCCGGTCCGCGCGTAGGCCACCGAGGTACTCCGCAGGCCCGCGGAGGTGTCGAACGTGAACGTCGCCGTGCCGGTCATGGCCGCTCCCTGGCGTGGAAATGAACCCTTCGCGGCCAACAACTACCCCTCGGTAGCTTCTGGTTCAAGAGGCAGGCCCTCTCGGTTGGCGGACAGGAGGTGGATTGCCGTCAGGTGGCGTGTCGGGCGCCCGGATTGTGGCAGGACGCGCCGTCTTCGGCTCGTGCGTCTGCCCTCTTCGCGCTCGTACGCCGGTCCCCGTACCACGAACGTCCTGTGAACGCTCTGCGCCGGAAGCGCGTTTCGCGGCACCCCGGGGCAAGGATTGGTCTTGACCAAGTCCGCGCGCCGCCCTATGGTCCTTACGTTAAGGCAAGAACCTTTAATAAATGTTGTCGCGGAAAAGGCCGCTGGGCGATTGCGGAGGACAGGGTGGGGACCACGCAGCTGGAAACGGTGCAGGAGCCGAAGTACTGGCACCTGAGGACCGTGCTCAGTGAGGCACTCGACTCGGACTTCGCGGTGGGTGAGATCCTGCCGAACGAGCGGGAGCTCGCGGCCCGGTTCGGCGTCGCACGGGCCACGCTCCGGCAGGCTCTGGAGCAGCTCGAACTCGAAGGCAGACTTCAGCGCAGGCGCGGCGTGGGAACCACCGTCGCTCCGCCCCGGGTGGGGGTCGCGGTCTCCACGGCCCAGCAGGAGTGGACGGGCGCGGTGGCCGACGAAGCGTGGCAGCCCATCGAGTGCGGCCGGGGGACGGCCCCGGCGGCCGTCGCCGCCGCGCTCTCCACGGCGGCCGACGAAGTGGTCCACGTGATCCGCCGGATCAGGGTCACCCACGGTCAGCCGGTAGCTGCGGAACTGCTGTACGTGCCGTCCGCGTCCGTTCCCGACCTGTCCGCGATCGGGGAGTCCACGGGCCCGGCTCGCGTGCGCGGGGTGCTGCGCGAGCTGCACCGCCTCGGACTCGAGGGACAGGACCGGTCGGTCGAACTCGGTTCGGCCAGCGCGGACGACTCCAGGGAGCTCGACCGACTGCCCGGCGCCCCCGTCCTGGTCGTCACCACGCGCTACTTCGCCGCGGGCGGCACCGCCGCGGTCTCCGTCGCCACCTACCGTGCCGACACCTGCCGGCTGACCTTCGGGGACTCCGGGACTCTGGAGATCAGCCACGAGCAGGAGCGCCAGGCTTCCTGAACATCCCTGCCCCGCGACACCGGGGCGCCTTCTTGGACCGGACGGCCCGCCGCGATCAGCGGCGGGCCGTCACCGTTCCCTCGACGGCGAACAATTGCTCCTCCACGTGGTCCAGCGCCAGCCGAAGGGCTCCGGTCGCGACGGCCGCCTCCCCGAGCAGGGACAGGGTGACCCGCGGCGGGCGCAGACAGTAACGCGAGAGCTCGCTCCGCAACGGGGCCAGCACCCCGTCGAGTCCCGCCGCCCAGCCGCCGACCACCACTATCTCCGGATCGAGAGCCAGCACGAGTGCCGCCACGTCGTGCACCAGCCGCTGGATGAACCGCTCGACCGCCTCCTGGGCGCGGCTGTCGCCCTGCCTGGCCTTCGTGAACACCGCCGCCACCGCCTGCTCGTCCAGCGGGTCGAGCGGTGTGTCGGTCGTGGACAGCAGATGCTCCGGAGTGACTTCCCTCCCGAGGAGATGGAGCGCGCCGATCTCGCCGGCGGCGCCGCCGTACCCCCGGTGCAGCCGTCCCCCTATCAACGAACCCGCTCCGGGACTCAATCCGGCAAGGACGAAGACGATGTCGTCCGACTCCGTGGCGGCACCCTTCCAATGCTCCGCCACGGCGGCCGTATTGGCGTCGTTCTCCACCAGGACCGGGCAGCGGAACGAGCGCCGAAGCCGCTCCCCCAGAGGGAGTCCGGTCCAGCCGGGAAGCGCAGTGCCCAGCCTGACCGTGCCGTCGGCCTCCACGATTCCAGGGCTTCCGACCCCCACGGCCCGCAAGCTGCTCCTGGCCACGCCCGTACGGCGCAGGAGGTCGGCGACCACGGCTCGGACCTGATCGAGCCGGTCGTCCGCGGCCGCGGTCTCGGAGACCGCCCGCTGGCCCGCCCCGATGATTCTGCCGTCGAGTCCGGACATGAGCGCGGAGACCCGGTGCGGGCCGATCTCGATGCCCAGCAGATGGCCCGCCTCGGCGCGGAAACGGAACCGGCGGGCTGGACGGCCCTGGCGCCGCGCTTCACCGTCGTCGGGCAGTGCCTCCACGACCAGACCGGCTTCGAACAGCCCCTCGACGACTCCTTCGACCGTTGGCCGGGAAAGGCCGGTGATCCGGGTCAGGTCGGAGAGCGTCGGGAGCTCGGCCCCACGCAGGGCGTGCAGTACCACCGCGGAATTGATCCGCCGCAACAACGACGGGTCTCCACCGGTCAGCCGCCCCACGTGTGTCCTCCTCACGCCCCTTGTGTCTGCCGGATGGTACTCGGTGGGATGAGGCTCCGCGAACGTCGCCGGGGGCGGAGCCGATTCTGATACTGCTCGCTCCCATGAGGGCCGGGGTGCCGGCTCCCACGGCGCGGGGTTCCCGCGGTGGTGAGGCCGGGGTGGCTGAATCACGCCGTCCGCGCCCGGCATCGCGCCCGGCCATGGGCGAAGCCGCCCGAGCGCTTCCTGTCACCCGCTCGGGCAACAGGAGTGAGAGCCTGCGCAGATAGGCGGGTGCGGCACCCGGGCAGTGAGGTGAGCGCAGGTCTCGGTGATCATCGAGTTGCGGCGCTCTGCGACCACTGGGGAGACCTGTGCCCGTTCTTCCAGCATGGCTGACCGACCCGTTGGGGGACCAATTCACGGCGCTGCCGTCCGAGCGTCCCGCTGTCGATCCGGCCCACCCGCTGGGCTGCCATCGGCCCCGCATCGGCGACCGGATCGTGTTCGACAAGCTGGTGCAACTGCTGCGGTTCGGCTGCTCCTGCCAGGCGATCGCCGACACCACCTGCTCGGCGACTACCATCCGCAACCGCCGCGACGAGTGGATCTCCCTCGGCGTCTTCATGCGGCTCAAGCAGACCGCGCTGGAGTCCTACGACCGGATCGTCGGGCTGGAGCTTGACCGGATCGCCGTCGACGGCTCGATCACCAAGGCCCCCGGCGGCGCCGAGATCGCTGGACGCTCACCGGTCGACCGAGGCGAGCAAGGACTCAAACGCTCGTGCATGACGGATGGTTACGGAGTTCCGCTCGGCAGGGTCCTCGCCGGAACGAACCGCCACGACTCCCCGCTGCGTGCCGCGACTCAGGACCTACTGAAGGATCTGGGACCGATGCCCGACGACATCACCGTGCACCTGGATGCCGGCTACGACTCGGACAAGACCCGCATCGAACTGGCTGCCCGCAACCTGCGCGGCCGCATCGCGCACAAGGGCGAAGGGCGCCGATCCAGGCCGGCGAGCGGTGGCACGTCGAGCGCACGCACGCCTGGCAGAACGATTCCACCGAATTGCCCGCTGCTACGAGCGCCGTGCGAACGTCGCCAACGCCTTCTTCGACCTCGCGGACACGATCACCACCGTGCGTAGCCTGATCCGCCGGGCCCGGACCACCCACCGCTGGGACGACCGCCCGAAGCGACGTCCTTGAGCTCCGCCCATCTGCCCAGCCTCTTACGCGCAGACTGTTCCCGCTGGTCAGCAACCATGTTGCGGCTCAGGCGACGCGGGTGTCGTAGGTCTGGCGGTTGGCGAGTACATCGTCCATGTGCACCTCGGCCCAGGCCTTGAGGCCCCGCATCATCTCGTACAGGGACAGGCCCAGATCGGTCAGTTCGTAGGAGACCGTGACCGGCACGGTCGGCACCACGGTGCGGGACACCAGGCCGTCGCGCTCCAGGGAGCGCAGGGTCTGGGTGAGCATCTTCTGGCTGACGCCGGCCAGCAGGCGCTGTAGCTCCGAGTAGCGCATCACCCGGGGCTCGCCTGCGCAGTCGGCGCCGGGCTCATGCGCGCTGTCGCTGCCGAGCGCGGCCAGGATCAGCGTGACCCACTTGTCGGAAATCCGGTCGACCAGCTTGCGGCTGGGACAGGCCGCCACGAAAGCGTCGTACTCCACCTTGGCCTGTGCCCTTTGCTGGGCCGCCGTCATCGTTGCCATGGACTGTTCCTCTCACACGCTGGGTGCCTTACGCACTCGGAAGTGCCTACTTCCCGACAGGAAGCTACGCACCAATAGTGGTGCAAGGAGCCGTCAGGAACCATCCCCCTGGCTCGACACGAAAGGCACACCATGAGCACCCCCTCCGCCTCGCTGCCCGGCGGCACCTGGAACCTGGGCGACCTGACCGTCACCCGGTTCGGCTACGGCGCCATGCAGCTCGCCGGCCCCTGGGTCATGGGCCCGCCCGCCGACCGCGACGGCGCGCTCGCCGTCCTGAGCGAGGCCGTCGGCCTTGGCATCACCCACATCGACACCGCCGACGCCTACGGGCCGCACATCACCAACCAGCTGATCCGCGAAGCCCTGCACCCGTACTCCGACGCTCTGCACCTCGTGACCAAGGTCGGCGCGACCCGGGACCAGAAGGGCGGCTGGCCCCCGGCGCGCAAGCCCGAAGAGCTCCGCAGGGCCGTCACCGAGAACCTGGAAAACCTCGGCCTCGACACGCTGGATGTGGTCAACCTCCGGCTCGGCGACGCTCAGGGCCCCGTGACCGGTTCGCTCGCCGAGGCCTTCGAAACACTCGTCGAACTTCAGGAGCAGGGGCTGATCCGGCACCTCGGCGTGAGCAACGCCACGGCGGCACAGGTCGCAGAGGCACGCTCGATCGCGCCGATCGTGTGCGTCCAGAACATGTACAACCTCGCTCACCGCCAAGACGACGGGCTGATCGACGAACTCGCCGAAGAGGACATCGCCTATGTGCCCTTCTTCCCCCTCGGCGGCTTCAGCCCGCTGCAATCCTCCGCACTCACGGCCGTGGCCACCCGGCTGGACGCTACGCCGAAGTCGGTCGCCCTGACCTGGCTGTTGCAGCGGTCGCCGAACATCCTGCTGATCCCCGGCACCTCGTCGGTGGCGCACCTGCGTGAGAACGTCGCAGGTGCGGAACTCCAGCTCTCCGACGACGATCTCGCCGAGCTGAACAAGATCGGCCGCTGACCCCACGGCACGCAGCAGCGCCGCGAATTGGTCCCACAACGGGTCGGTCAGCCATGCTGGAAGAACGGGCACAGGTCTCCCCAGCGATCACAGGGCGCCGCAACTCCATGATCACGGAGACCTGTGCTCACCTCACTGCCCGAGTGCCCCCACCCGCCTATCTGCGCGGGCTCTTACTTGCCGGGCCTTGCCGGGTCTTGCCGGGCCTTGCCGGGTCTTGCCGGGCCTTGCCGGGCCTTGCCGGGGCTTGCGTGCCGGGAGGCTGGGCGATCGGCCTGTTTGTCCTCCGTCAGCCGGGGACCACGAAGCCCGACTCGTAGGCGGTGATGACGGCCTGAGTCCGGTCTCGGGCCCCGAGCTTGGTCAGCAACGCACTGACATGGGTTTTCACCGTCTCGGTGCCCACGACCAGCTTCGCCGCAATCTCCGCGTTCGACAGACCCCGACACATCAACCGGAGCACGGCTGCCTCCCGGTCGGTGAGGGCCGCCCGCGTCACCACCGCACGGGCCTTGTTCGTCCCGTACTCGGAGGCCAGCCGGCGTACGGCTGCGGGAAAGAGCAGTGACTCGCCTTCCGCCACCAGCCGGACCGCGTTCACGATCTCCATCGGCCGGGCTCGCTTCAGCAGGAAACCGTCCGCACCGGCACGCAGCGCCTCGTACACGTACTCGTCGTTCTCGAACGTCGTGACCACCAGGATCTTCGGCGGTGCGGCCAATGTGCGGAGCAGCAGCCGGGTTGCCTCTATGCCGTCCATCAAGGGCATCCGAACGTCCATGGCTACCACGTCCGGTCGCAGTTGTCGGACCAGGGGGAGCACCGCCGCGCCGTCCGCGGCCTCCCCTGCCACCACGATGTCCGGCTGCGACTCCAGCACCGCCCGCAGACCCGTCCGCACGAGAGGCTCGTCGTCGACGAGAAGAACATTCACCGTCACAGCGTCACCTCACGCCTCGGAGCGGAAGGCTGACGCGTACCTGCCATTCGCCGTGGTGCGGGCCGGCTTTCGCGCTTCCCCCCAGCAGTCTCGCCCGTTCGCGCATCCCTTGCAGCCCATGGCCCCGGGGCGAGCGGAGCGTGGTCTCCGCAATCGGATTTCGTACATCGAGTTCGAGGCGGTCTCTTTCGACGCCGATGCGCACACGGACGGGGACCCGGCCCGCGTGACGCAGCGCGTTGGTGAGTGACTCCTGCAGGATGCGGTACCCCTCACGTGACAAGGAGTCGGGCAGACGGTCGACGCACCCGGTCACCTCGGCGTCCACAGCGACCCCGGATCCTCGTGCGGAGTCGAGCAGTTGCTCGAACGAGATCAGCGTCGGCCGGCGATCGGCAGATGCTCCCGGCTCGCGCAGCACACGGAGTACCCGCTCCAGATCGTCGAGTGCCGCCCGGCCCGTCTCCTCGATCGCGAGGAGCGCGCGCCGCGTGAACTCCGGGTCGTCCGCCGCCGATGCGGCGCCTGCTTGCACCACCGAAACCGTGAGGGCGTGGCCGATGGAGTCGTGGAGTTCGCGTGCGATGCGGTTGCGTTCCAGGAGCTGCTCCGTGAGTTCCTCCAGCGCCGACATCCGTTCGGTTCTCGATGGCCCCAGCAGCCGGCGAGCGGCCGCGGTGGAGAGCCGTCCACAGAGAACGACGAGCGCGAACAGCAGAAGAATGGGCAGAGGCGCGAGTGCCCCGTACCAGGAGTGGGGTTCGATCAGATGGAATATGCCGTCGTGGTCGGTGCCGTCACCCCAGACGGCGCCGGCCAGGCTGATCGAGGTCGCAGGCAGCCAGAGGGTGGCCACACCCACGACGATGGAGAACAGCAGGCGCAGTTCCAGCCAGAGCACGGTCCGCCACTTCTCGCCCCACGTCGTCGCAGGAGCGACGGAGATGGTCGCGTCGGCCCGGCCGCGCTCGCCGGGGGCGAGGAGCAGCTGCGCCTGGACGCCTTCCCCCATACGCATCACCGGGAGGAGCCCCACGGGCACGGCGAGCAGCGCGAGCTCCCACGGCACGCCGGGGGCGACGAAGAGCCATACGCTGATGAGAGCCAGCGGCGCGACGAGATGGATCCAGCGACTGTAGGTCACGGGGGTTGCGAACGGGGCGAGTAGTCGGCGCATGTGGGCAATGGTGGCAGTGCCCGTCCGGCTGTACCTCCCCCGCACGGGGGAGAGGTTTCCCACGGTCGGGGGAGGACGCAGGGGGGTCGCCCCAGCCAGGCTGAGTGCATGACCAGCATCGATGTGCAGCAGCTCACGAAGGACTACGGATCCACCCGAGCGGTGGACAGTCTCACCTTCCGTGCGGAGGCCGGCCGCGTGACCGGCTTTCTCGGGCCCAACGGAGCAGGGAAGTCCACCACGATGCGAGTGATTCTCGGCCTGGACCGCCCTTCCGGTGGCACGGCGAGTGTGGGCGGACGGGCCTACGCCACGCTCGACAACCCCCTGCGCGTGGTCGGTTCACTGCTCGACGCAGGAGCAGCGCACGGATCGCGGACCGCGCGCGACCATGTGCTCGCCCTCGCGGTGAGCAACGGCATGTCGCGGCGAAGGGGCGACACCGTGCTGGAGGAGACCGGCCTCGCATCCGTCGCCACCCGCCGCATCAAGACGTTCTCGCTCGGCATGCGTCAACGGCTGGGCATAGCGGCCGCACTGCTCGGAGACCCTGCCGTGTTGATGCTGGACGAGCCGTCCAACGGGCTCGATCCCGAGGGGATCGTCTGGATCCGTGAACTGATGAAGCGGCTTGCTCGCGAAGGACGCACGGTTCTGGTGTCCAGCCACCTGATGAGCGAGACGGCCGCCTTTGCCGACCATCTGATCATTCTCGGTGGGGGCAGGCTTCTTGCCGACATGTCGATGGAAGGGTTTCTCGCCTCGCGCGGTCGTTCCGGAGTGCGGGTACGGGCCGCCGTGGGCGGACGACTCCGCGACACCCTGATCCGCAGCGGATACGACGCCACCGATGCGGGAGGTGGGGCGTGTTGGATCGACGGGGCCCGCGCCGACGAGATCGGTGCGCTGGCGGCGTCCCAGCACATCGCCCTCCTGGAGCTCGTGGAGGAACGGGGCACCCTGGAGGAGGCGTACCTCGATCTCACGGCGGATGCCGCCGAATTCGCCGCCGCTTCCCCTACCTCATCCAAGGAGGCATGACCATGTCGCACGCAGCGGTCTCGGCTCTTCATTCGGAGTGGGTCAAGGCGCGGTCCGTCCGTGCCGTCCATGGCTCTCTGATCGCGGTGTTCGTGGTCACGGTGGCCATCTCCGTGCTGGTCTCCGCCACCGTGGGGCAGACAGAGATGAACCATCCCGATGCCGATCCGGTGTTCCAGGCCTTCTACGCGCTGAACTTCGCGCAGATCGCTGCCGTGGCCTTCGGCGCCACCGCCTTCTCCTCCGAGTTCACGGGCGGAGCCTTGCGTGTGTCTCTGACCGCGGTGCCCCGCCGCGACCTGTTCTACGCCGCGAAGATGGTCGTCGTGGGTGTGCAGGCTCTGATCGTCGGGGAGGCGGCCGGCTTCGCCGGCTTTCTGCTGGGGCAGCTGTTCATGGGGCAGTTCGCGATCGGGCTGGGGCACCCCGGCGCGCTGCGAGCCGTGCTGGGCAGCGGCGTCTATCTCGCGCTCATGGCCCTGTTCGCGGCGGGGCTGACGGCGTTGCTCCGGAGCGGGGTCGCGGTGATGAGCATCCTCGTGCCATTCATTCTGATCGTCTCGTTCGTCGTGGGAGACGTGGCTTCAGGAGCGGCTGACTTCCTCCCCGACCGGGCGGGCCAGCTGATCCTGCGCGAGAACCCGGCGGGCAGCCTCGGCCCCTGGAGCGGGATGGCGGTGACCGCCGCCTGGACGGCCACCGCACTGCTCGCCGGCTGGTGGGCGATACGTACCCGGGACGTCTGATGTCCACACAAGTTCCTTGTTCCTTGAGCAGCGTGCCCACCGTACGGAGGCGAGAGCGCGTGGAGTGCGGCAGGCAGGCACGAGGGCGAAGGACCTGAAGGCGGGATCTGAAGGCGGGACCTGAAAACCAGGCCTGAAGGCAAGAGAACCGAAGGCGAGAGAACCGAAGGCGGGGGAGCGGAAGGCGGGGAGTGGAAGGTGAAGGCAGGAGGGCGAGGGGCCTGGCACCGGCGGGGCTCCAGGAGGTACGGCGGTGACGCCTCAACCGCTGCCGGGCGCGGCAGTTTCCTCCACGGCCTCACGGAGGCGGGCGTACTCTTCAGCCATCGAGTCAACGGTCCAATGAGCATTGAGACCGCTGGGGTTGGGAAGAGCCCAGACGCGGGCGCCGCCGATGCGCCGTTCCTGCGGTCCGATTCGGGCGTGGCGCTCCCCGAAGGCCGTCCGGTAGGCCGTCACGCCGACGACCGCCAACCACCGAGGCTGCAGGCGCCCGGTCTTCTCGACCAGGATGTGTCCGCCCGCGCGGTACTCCTCGGCGGTCAGCTCGTCGGCCCGGGCGGTGGCCCGCGCGACGACATTGGTGATGCCGAGGCCGTAGGAAGGCAGCTCACCCTGTTCCGCCGGAGACAGCCTGCGGGGTGTGAAGCCGGAAAGATGGAGCACCGGCCAGAAACGGTTGCCGGGGTGCGCGAAGTGGTAGCCGGTCGCGGCGGTCGTGAGGCTGGGATTGATGCCGCAGAACAGCACACGCAAACCGCCCGCGACCACATCGGGAACGACGCGGTCGCGGGCGGCGGCCAACTCTTCGGGTGTCACGGGAGAAGGACGGCGCAGCCGGTCAGAGAATCGACCCGGGGGTGTAACCGGCAGCTGCGGGGTGCTCCTTGACGATGGCCTCGATCCGGTTGACCACAGTGGTGACCTGGTCACCGGCGGCCCCCGTGAACGACAGCTTGTCCGCCATCAGGGCGTCCAGCTGCTCACGGTCCAGCGGGATGCGCTCGTCCGCCGCCAGCTTGTCCAGAAGTTCGTTGCGTTCCGCGCCCTGCTCCCGCATCGCGAGAGCAGAAGCGACCGCGTTCTCCTTGATCGCCTCGTGTGCGACCTCGCGGCCGACACCGGCCCGCACCGCGCCCATGAGGACCTTGGTGGTCGCCAGGAACGGCAGGTACCGGTCGAGTTCGCGCGCCACGACGGCGGGGAAGGCGCCGAACTCGTCCAGGACCGTCAGGAAGGTCTCCAGCAGGCCGTCGAAGGCGAAGAAGGCGTCCGGCAGCGCCACCCGGCGTACCACCGAGCACGAGACGTCACCCTCGTTCCACTGGTCGCCGGCGAGCTCGCCGGTCATCGAGGCGTAGCCGCGCAGGATGACCATGAGGCCGTTGACGCGCTCGCAGGACCGGGTGTTCATCTTGTGCGGCATCGCGGACGAGCCGACCTGGCCGGGCTTGAAGCCCTCCGTCACCAGTTCGTGCCCCGCCATGAGGCGGATCGTCTTGGAGATGGACGAAGGGGCGGCAGCCAGCTGGACGAGGGCGGTCACCACGTCGTAGTCGAGGGAGCGCGGGTACACCTGGCCGACCGAGGTGAAAGCGTTGGCGAAGCCGAGGTGGCCCGCGATGCGCTGTTCCAGGTCCGCGAGCTTGGCCGTGTCGCCGCCCAGCAGGTCCAGCATGTCCTGCGCGGTCCCGACCGGGCCCTTGATGCCGCGGAGGGGGTAGCGGCCGAGCAGCTCTTCCAGACGCCCGTAGGCGACGAGCAGTTCGTCGGCGCCGGTCGCGAACCGCTTGCCGAGCGTGGTGGCCTGCGCGGCGACGTTGTGGGACCGGCCTGCCATGACGAGCTCGCGGTACTCGCCCGCGAGCTTGCCGAGCCGCGCCAGCACCGCCACGGTGCGGTCGCGCATGAGTTCCAGGGAGAGACGGATCTGGAGCTGCTCGACGTTCTCGGTGAGGTCACGGGAGGTCATGCCCTTGTGGACCTGCTCGTGGCCGGCGAGGGCGTTGAACTCCTCGATGCGGGCCTTCACGTCGTGGCGGGTGACCTTCTCGCGCTCGGCGATGGAGGCGAGGTCGACCTGGTCGAGAACACGCTCGTAGTCGGCGAGCGCCGAGTCGGGTACCTCGATCCCGAGGTCCTTCTGAGCACGCAGCACCGCCAGCCACAGCTGACGCTCCAGCTTCACCTTCTGCTCGGGGGACCAGAGAACGGCCAGCTCCGTGGAGGCGTAGCGGCCGGCAAGGACATTGGGGATGCGAGGCTTCGCAGACACAGCAGTCACGTGAAGTGATTCTACTGGCGGTTTGTGCAGGTCGGCGCCGGGGGCGGATTTGTGGCTTGCTACGAGACGGGGGTCACTGTTCCGTGTGCTCGGGCGAACGCCCCCTTCATGATCGCGTCGCGGGGCCGGGACGTGAGGCCCCGGGCGGAGGCTCATGTCCGGGTCGCGCGAGCGGGCTCACGCGAGAGCCGCGCGCCTACAGTTCCCGCGACTCGTCGCACCGGAGCCAGGAGGTCACCGGACCGGGATCGACGGGATTCGCCGGGGTGATCCAGAAGGCGCGCCCGGAGGCCGCGTCGAACTGGGCGCCGACGCGGCCGTCGCCCGAGGACCGGCCGGTGAGCCGACGCCCGATCCAGGGAGCCAGATGCTGCCTGGCGAAGCGGGCGTCCTCGATCCGGCGGGTACCCCAGCGCACCGGCGGCGCCGTCTCCATGGGGATTCGCCAGTCGCTCTCGGTGGGCAGCCCCAGCGTCTGCCAGACCGCCTCGGCGACCCTGCTGTGCCCTTCCGAGGTCAGGTGGAGCCGGTCGATGTCCCACAAGCGCGGGTCGCCCAGCGACGGCGCTCCATAGAGGTCGGCGACCAGCGCGCCGTGCCGGCCGGCCAGGTCGTCCACCAGCGCGAACAGCTCCTCCATGCGTGGACGGAAGCGGTCCAGCACCGGACCGTTCCGACCGGGGCTGCGCATCAGCACGAGCGTCTTGCACGACGGTGCGAGTCGCTCCACGGCTTCCTCGAGCCGCCCTCTCACCATGCCCATGTCGCAGTTGGGGCGGAGGGTGTCGTTGAGGCCGCCGACGAGGGTCACCACGTCCGCCTGCAGTGCCACGGCGGGTCCCACCTGTTCGTCGACGATCTGGCCGATCAGCTTGCCCCGGACGGCCAGGTTGGCGTACCGGAAGCCGGGAGAGCGGGCCGCCAGCCTGGAGGCGAGAACGTCGGCCCAGCCCCGGTAGGTGCCGTCGGGCAGAAGGTCCGACATGCCCTCGGTGAACGAGTCGCCGACCGCGACGAAACTGGTGTAAGAGGCATTCATTTCCATGGCTCCGTGATCGTATCGCGGAGACCGGAGCCGCCGACGGCCCGCCGACCGCCCCGTGGGCCGCGTGCCCCCACCCCACGGCCGCCCGTGTCGCCGAACCAGCAGCGAGTCCTACGCTCCACGTGGCTGCCGCACCCAGGCCCGCGCGACCCGCGCACCGCACCTGGTTCCTCGTACCGGCCGCGGCCCGGCCGGGCGGTGGGTGCGGGCGGCCCGATCAGCCGGACCGCGGTCGTCCGACGAGCTCGCGCAGCACGTCCTCCATGGTGACGGTGCCGACCAGCCGGCCGTCGTCGTCCAGTACCGCCGCGAGGTGCGTACGGCTGCGCCGGAGCGCGGTCAGTACGTCGTCGAGGGGGGCCGCCGCCCGTACCCGGGCGATGGGGCGCATCGCGGCGACCGGGAACGGCACGTCGCGCGGTGCCGCGTCCAGGGCGTCCTTGACGTGGAGGTAGCCGAGTATCCGCTGCTCGCCGTCCATCACGGGGAAGCGCGAGTATCCGGATTCGGCCGACAGCCGCTCCAGCTCCTCGGGGGTCGTGCCCACCGGGGTGCAGACCATCTGCGCGATCGGCATGGCCACGTCCCGGACGGGGCGGCTGCCGAGTTCCAGGGCATGCCTCAGCCGCTCGGCCGACCGGTCGTCCACCAGCCCCGCGTCCCCGGAATCCCGCACCAGCAAAGCCAGCTGGTCGTCCGAGAAGGTCGCCGAAACCTCGTTCCTCGTCTCCACCCGCAGGAGCTTCAGCAGCAGACTGGCGAACGCGTTGATCGCGAAGATCACCGGGCGCAGCCCTCTCGCCAGCGCCACCAGCGGCGGGCCGAGGAGCAGCGCGCCCTTCGCCGGGTCGGCCAGCGCGACGTTCTTCGGAACCATCTCGCCGAGCAGCATGTGGAGGTAGGTAGCCACCGTCAGCGCGATGACGAACGACAGCGGATGCACCAGGCCGTGCGGTACCCCGACCGCGTCGAACACGGGCTCCAGCAAGTGGGCGATGGCCGGTTCGGCGACGATGCCCAGCACCAGGGTGCAGAGGGTGATGCCGAGCTGGGCCGCCGCCAGCAGCGCCGAGACGTGTTCCAGGCCCCACAACACGCTGCGGGCCCGCCGGTCACCGGCTTCGGCGGCCGGCTCGATCTGGCTCCGGCGCACCGAGATGAGGGCGAATTCCGCGCCCACGAAGAACGCGTTCACGACCAGTGTCAGCAGACCGATGAAGAGCTGGAGAACGGTCATCGGGCATCCTCCGTCAGGGGGTCCTCACCGGGGAGCGGCGCGTGCAGCAGGGCGCGTGCGGCGCGACGCCCGGAAGCGTCCACGACATCGATCCGCCACCCGGCCAGTTCCACTCTGTCCCCCTCCCGGGGGATGCGTCCGACCTCGTGGGCGACGAGCCCGGCGAGGGTTTCGTACGGGCCTTCCGGAGCGCGCAGACCGATCGTACGGAGCTGGTCGGTGCGCGCCGCGCCGTCGGCCGACCAGAGGGTGCGGCCGTCGGCGTCCTCCCCGGCGGGGGCCAGATCGGGCGTCTCGTGGGGGTCGTGCTCGTCGCGCACCTCGCCGACGACCTCCTCGACGATGTCCTCCAGGGTCACCACACCGGCCGTGCCGCCGTACTCGTCGATGACGACGGCCATGGCGAGCTTGCGGCCGGAGAGACGGTCGAGCAGTTTGTCGACGCCGAGGGTCTCGGGTACGAGAAGGGGTTCGCGCAGCAGGTCGGAGACGCTTCTGCGGGGCCGCTGGTCCGCGGGCACCGCGAGGACGTCCTTGATGTGAGCGACGCCCACGACCGTGTCCAGGCTGCCGCGATAGACCGGGAAGCGGGACAGCCCGGTCGCCCTGGTCGCGTTCGCGACATCCTCGGCGGTCGCCTGCAGGTCCAGCGCGGTGACCTGGACCCGGGGCGTCATGACGTTCTCCGCGGTGAGCTCGGCGAGATTGAGGGTGCGGACGAAAAGCTCGGCGGTGTCCGCCTCCAGAGCCCCCTCCTTCGCGGAGTGGCGCGCCAGGGCCGCCAGCTCCTGCGGGCTCCTGGCGGAGGCGAGCTCCTCGGCCGGTTCGAGGCCGAAGCGGCGCAGGATGCGGTTGGCGGTGTTGTTGAGATGGCTGATGAAGGGACGGAAGACGGCGGTGAAGACCCGTTGAGGTGTGGCGACCGCCTTGGCGACCTTCAGAGGCGAGGAGATCGCCCAGTTCTTGGGGACGAGTTCACCGACCACCATCAGGACCACCGTGGACAGGGCGGTACCGAGGACCAGCGCGACCGACCGCGACAGGCTGGGGGAGAGCCCGATCGCGACCAGTGGCCCGCGGATGAGCTTGGCGATCGAGGACTCGGAGAGCATGCCGACCACCAGGTTGGTGACGGTGATGCCGAGCTGTGCCCCGGAGAGCTGGAAAGTGAGGCTGCGGACGGCCTTGAGAGCGCCGGCCGCACCCCGCTCGCCCCGCTCGACGGCTCGTTCGAGGTCGCCGCGTTCCACCGTGGTCAGGGAGAACTCGGCGGCGACGAAGGCGCCGCAGGCGATCGAGAGCAGCACGGCGACGAGCAGCAGAAGCACTTCGGTCATCGGTTCACCTCCGTCCCATGATCGGGCAGTGGGTGGAGGATCGCGCGATGTTCGCGACATCGGCGGGTTCGGCAACTGGGAGGCTCGCCCATGGGCGGACGCTCACACCTTTCTCGGCAGGGGATCGATCCCGATCGCGCGCTGATCGCCGTACTGGCCCCTGTGCCGGTTGTCGTCCTTGGTCCGGTCGTGGTGGCCGTACGGGAATCTCCCGCGTCGATCGAGCAGAAGGACATAGTAAAGGATCGGCAAAGTGGCGCGGATGGGTGCTGCCCCTCCCCGCCCCTCCCACGCGGGGAACGGTCAGCGGGACAAGGGCTTCACCCAGCGACTCCACCGGGACTGCCGCTCGTACCCCGCCGCGCGCCAGGCATGCTGGGCGCGCTCGTTCGCGTCGAGGACCATGGCGTCCCCGCGTCGGCCGCCAAGGCGTACGAATCGTTCCTCCGCGGCCGACAGCAGTGCGGTGGCCACACCGCGGCGACGCTGCTCCGGATGGACGGCGAGCCGGTAGAGGTGGCAGCGCCAGCCGTCGAAACCGGCGATCACCGTTCCGGCGAGCCGCCCGCCGCGCTCCGCGAGCAGGAGACACTCGGGGTCCCGTTCCAGGAGTCGCGCGATCCCGTCCCGGTCGTCGCTGATGCTCGTCCCCTCGGCGGCCTCCTTCCAGAAGATGAGGACTTCGTCCAGATCGGCGGGGGCGGCGGCGCGTATCGAGAGTTCATTCGTCGAAAGATCGCTCATGCGTGCATCCCACCACCGGTGAGCAGCGGGAGTCGAGCGAAATTGACCGCTCGGCCGCCGTCGGGCGATGTCCGTGGGGGCCGTGTCCGTCGTGGCCGTGTCCGTGGTGGGGCGTCGGGCGGACGGAGGTGCCGCGGGCGGCAGGTTCACGGCCGGGTGCGGTGCGCCGCCCGGTCCCCTTGCCCGGGCGGACCGGGCGACGCTAGCTTGGGAAGATGCCCAGGACCCAGCTGAACTCCCGAGTGGACCAGGCCGTAGCGGACGAGGCCGCACGGCGGAGGAGGGCGACCATGACCCGCACCGTGGCGGAGCGCCCGGAACCCGGCGCGGAGGACGCGGGCCACGCCTTCGTGGAAGCGGCTGCCGATTTCATGCAGCGGTACGAATCGGTCTTCGCCGAGGAATTCGGCACGGAGCGCGTCGCGCGCTGAGTACGCCGACTGCCGTGCCCGGTCGCCCCCCGTCGCCGGCCCCGCTGTGTGCGGGCCTCGCGCAGGTTCGGAGGTCCGGATCAGGGGGTGTGTCCGATGCCGGTGTCGAGTGCGCCCTCCGCGGGAGCGCGGCAGTGCGCCGCGGAGGCCCCTGGCCGGGTCGCCCACGAAGATCGCGTGCGCGACGTCCGGGCCGACCTCCTCGGTGATGTGCCCCCGGATCCCCCGAAAGCCCCGTCCGTACGGCGGCGCCTGGCACCTACGTAGGCACGTACGCCCGCCGGAGTCGGCATGGCCACGGGCGGCTGACGGCCTGCCGGTCCCGGCGTCCTCCGGGCGTACCGGCCGACGAGACGGAGCCCGCGGAGCAGCCGCGCGGCGGGGGTTCGCTCCGCAGGCGGGCCTGAGGAATACTGAGTCCGGAACCGACGGGTTCCCCGCGCGCGGATGGAGCGCCTTCCCCTTCACGAGACGGTCTCCCTGCATGGAACACGACGAGCCACCCGAATCACCGCCACCCGGCCCCGAGAGCCTGCGCATCGATCTCTCCTGGCTGCTCATGGTGGCCGAGCACCGGACGCCGGGAGATCCACACGTCGCCGACTGGGGCGCCCTCGTCGCCGCCGTCAGCCGGCACGAGGCGGAGATCTTCGGCAGCCCGGTCTATGCCAGCCCTCATGCGCGTGCTGCCTCGCTGCTCCAACTGCTGCTGCACGTGCCGGCGTTGGAGCACTCCAATGCGATGTTCGCCTCCGCGGTGGCATACGGATACCTGGTCGCTTCCGGGCTCCCCGTAAGGACGTCCCCCGACCGCGTGCGTGACCTGGCCCGTCTGGTGAAGGAAGGCAAGGCCGGCGTGCGCGACATCGCGGACGAGCTGCACGACTGGTGCGGCTGAGCCGGACGCCCCCACACCCCCACGCCCCCACGCCCCCACACCCCCACGCCCCCACGCCCCCACACCCCCACGCCCCCACGCCCCCACACCCCCACGCCTCCACGCCCCGACGCCTCCAAGCCCGACGCCCCCAAGCCCGACGTCCCCACGCCCGATGCCCGGCGAGCGGATCGGAGAGGCGACGGGCGCCCGCGCCCCCGGTTCCCGTCCCCGGGGCCGGACCCTCCCGGGCCCCGGAATCAGCCGGCCCCGCGGATACCGCCCAGCTCCGGCGCGAGCCAAGCGGGCGCCTTCGCGCGGAAGTCGGCGGGCCGCAGCGATCCCGCCCCGGCCGGCAGTACGCCAACGAGCGGGGCGCCCGCCGCGACCGGGAGGTCCTCCACGTTGCACCGCGTGGCCAGATCCGGGTCGGTGGGCATGCTGCCGATCACCACCCCCGGGCACATGAGGCCCCGGGCCCGCAGCGCCTCCGCCGTCAGCGCGGTGGAGTTGAGCGTGCCGAGCCCGGCCGCCGCCACCAGCAGCACCGGCGCCTCCAGCAACCGGGCCGCGTCCGCCAGCGTGGCCCCGTCGTCGTCGTACCGTACGAGCAGCCCGCCCGCCCCCTCGATCAGCACCAGATCGTGTTCCGTCGCGAGCTTCCGCGCGGCGTCGGCGATCTCGTACGGACGTACTGGCGCCAGCCCGCAGCGCCGGGCGGCCGTCGCGGGCGCCAACGGCTCCGGGTAGCGCGCCAGTTCGACCGCCGTCACCTCGCCGCCCGCCAGTCGTACCACTTCGGCCGCGTCACCGTTCTCCCCCGGAGCGACACCCGTCTGCGCGGGCTTGAGCACCGCGACCCGGCCGCCCGAAGCGACCGCCACGGCCGCGGTCACGATCGTCTTGCCGATCTCGGTGCCCGTGCCCGACACCACCAGAATGGTCATGGTCATCCTTCCCGCGCCGCGGCGCACACGGCACGGCAGATCCGTGCCACGTCCTCGTCGTCCGTCACGTACGGCGGCATCGTGTACACGAGGTCCCGGAACGGACGCAGCCATACGCCCTCCCGCACCGCAGCACGGGTCGCCGCCTCCATGTCCACCTCGTGATCGAGCTGGACGACCCCGATCGCCCCCAGCACCCGTACGTCCGCGACCCCGGGCAGCCCGGCGGCGCCCGCCAGACCGGTCCGCAACCCCGCGCCGATCCGCGCCACCTCGCGCTGCCAGTCCTGGCCGAGCAGCAGGTCCACGGAGGCGCAGGCGACCGCCGCCGCGAGCGGGTTGCCCATGAAGGTCGGGCCGTGCGCCAGCACGGGTACCTCGCCGCGCGAAATGCCCTCGGCCACCCTCGTCGTGCACAGGGTCGCCGCCATCGTGAGGTAGCCGCCGGTCAACGCCTTGCCGACGCACATGACGTCCGGGGCGATCCCGGCGTGCTCCGCGGCGAACAGCCGCCCCGTGCGGCCGAATCCGGTCGCGATCTCGTCGAGGACGAGCAGGACGCCGTGCGCGTCGCACGCCTCCCTGAGCACCCGCAGATAGCCGGGCGAGTGGAATCGCATTCCCCCCGCGCCCTGGACGACGGGCTCCACGATCACCGCGGCCAGCTCATGGGCGTGACGGGCGATCAGCTGGCGCAGATGCTCCGCGTAGGCCTCGTCGACCTCCGCGTCGAAGCCGTCCGGCGGGGCGTCGGCGAAGATCTGCCGGGGCAGGACCCCCGACCAGAGTTCGTGCATCCCGCCCTCGGGATCACATACCGACATCGGCTGCCAGGTGTCGCCGTGATAGCCGCCGCGCCAGGTCAAGAGCCTCTGTTTGGCGGGCCGGCCGGCCGATCGCCAGTACTGCAGGCACATCTTCACCGCCACCTCCACGGAGACGGAACCCGAGTCGGCGAGGAAGACGTGCTGGAGGGGGCCGGGAGTGATCTCCACCAGCCGGGCGGCCAGCCGGACGGCGGGCTCATGGGTGAGCCCGCCGAACATGACATGGCTCATCCGTCCCAGTTGTGCGTGCGCCGCCTCGTTCAGGACCGGATGGTTGTAGCCGTGCACCGCGGACCACCAGGAGGACATCCCGTCCACCAGTTCCCGCTGTCCGTCGACGGGTTCCGCGAGTCTCAGCCGGACACCGGACGCGGACTCCACGATCAGCGGTGCTTGCCGTCCGGGCATCGGCCCGTAGGGGTGCCAGACGTGCGCCCGGTCGAGGGACCGCAGCCGGGCGGGCGTCAACGTGGACGACGGGGCGTGGGGGAGGCCGGGGGGCGGCCCGAGGGAGCGGGCCGGCCCTTCGACGTACGCGTCAGGCATTCGGAGCGAGATCCGTCCCCGCGCCCCGCCTGCGCACGGCCACCAGGTCCGTACGCGCCGAAGCGGCAGCCGCCTGCTCCTTCGGCGGGACGCCCGCCGACGCTTCCACCGCCACGGCCGGTCCGCCGCAGGGAGCGCAACCACCGCCCGCTTCCGCCCCTCCACCGCAACCGCCGCAAGCGACGGAATCGTCGTGCTCCCCGCATCCCGCGCCCGCTCCGGCCGCGGCCCGGTGGCCGGGCAGCGTCGTGGTGTCCGCGCCCTCCACCTCGAACCCGGCGTCGGCGATCATGTCGAGATCCGCCTGGCCCGCCTGCCCCTCACTGGTCAGATAGTCGCCCAGGAAGATCGAGTTGACCAGGTGCAGCGCGAGCGGCTGCATCGATCGCAGATGCACCTCGCGGCCACCGGCGAGCCGCACTTCCACGTCCGGGCAGACGAACCGGACCATCGCCAGAATCCGCAGACACCGCTGGGGCGTCAGGTTCCACTCCTTGGCGAGCGGCGTGCCCTCGAACGGGATCAGGAAATTCACCGGCACGGAGTCGGGGTCGAGTTGACGGAGCGCGAAGACCACGTCGACCAGGTCCTCGTCGCTCTCGCCCATGCCCGCGATCAGCCCGGAACAGGCGGACAGCCCCGCCCCCTGGGCCTGGCGCACGGTCTCCACCCGGTCGGCGTAGGTGTGGGTGGTGGTGATGTCGCCGTAGGTGGCCTCGGAGGTGTTGAGGTTGTGGTTGTACGCGTCCGCTCCCGCCGAACGCAGCCTCTGGGCCTGCCCGTCGGAGAGCAGGCCCAGACAGGCGCACACCTCGACGCCCTCGTTCTCGTCCTTGATCGCCTCGATGGTCCGGGAGACCCGGTCCACGTCCCGGTCGGTGGGGCCCCGGCCGCTCGCCACCAGGCAGACCCGCTTCGCACCCCCGGCCACCCCGGCCGCCGCCGCGCGTGACGCCTCTTCGGGCTTCAGCCAGGAGTACTTGAGGATGCCCGCCTCGGAGCCGAGCCGCTGCGAGCAGTAGGAGCAGTCCTCCGGGCACAGCCCCGACTTGAGGTTGACCAGGTAGTTCAGCTTCACCCGGCGCCCGAACCACTGACGGCGCACCCTGCCCGCCGCGGCCACCACGTCGAGCAGTTCGTCGTCGGAGGTCGCCAGCACGGCGAGCGCCTCTTCGCGGGTCGGCAGTTCGCGCCGCAACCCCTTGTCCACCAGTGTGCTCAACAGGTCCATGGCGTCGATCCTGACGCACTCCATGGCCATCGGCCAAGGAGGAACCCGACAGCAGAGAGGGGGAGGGTGTGTGTGTATTGCCACACCCTGACCGACTGCGCCCCCGGCTACCCTCTGTGAGCTGCCTACAAAAGGGACCCCCCGATGGCCTTCTCCCCGTTCGACTGGACAGAGGAGGAGTCCGGTCGCCGCGCCGCCGCCGGACTCGTCCGTACGCTGCGCCCGCGGCCCGCCGCCACCGAGGTGCTGGACCTCGCGAGCAACGACTACCTCGGGCTCACCCGGCACCCCGAGGTGACCGAGGCGGCGGCCCGCGCCGCGCGGAAGTGGGGCGCGGGCGCCACGGGTTCACGCCTGGTCACCGGCTCCACCGCCCTCCATGAAGAACTGGAGTTCGGACTCGCCGGTTTCTGCGGCTCCGAGGCCGCCCTGGTGTTCTCCTCCGGCTACGCGGCGAACCTGGCCGCCCTCACCGCCCTCTCCCGTGCGGACGGCCTCATCGTGTCCGACGCGTCCAACCACGCTTCGATCGTGGACGGTTGCCGACTGGCGCGGGCGAGGACCGAGGTGGTGGCGCACGCGGACCCGGAGGCCGTCCAGAAGGCCCTGGAGTCCCACCGCGGGCCGGCGCTGGTGGTCACCGACTCGGTCTTCTCCGTCGACGGGGACGCGGCCCCACTGTCCGCGCTCGCGGACGTCTGCCGGAGCGCGGGCGCCGGGCTGGTCGTCGACGACGCCCACGGGCTCGGGGTGCTCGGAGCGGGCGGGCGCGGCGCCCCGGCCGCCCGCGGACTGGCGGGGGACGAGGGGCTGGTGGTCACGCTCACCCTCTCCAAGTCCCTCGGCAGTCAGGGCGGCGCGGTCCTGGGACCCGCGCGGGTGATCCGTCATCTGGTCAACACGGCCCGCACGTTCATCTTCGACACCGGTCTCGCGCCCGCCGCCGCGGGGGCCGCGCTCGCGAGCCTCGCGGTGCTGCGCAGGGAGCCGGAACGCGCCGCCCGGGCGCGTGAGGTGGCCGTCCGCATGCACGAACGGCTGACGGCGGCGGGGCTGCACTCGGCACGCCCGGACGCAGCGGTGGTGTCGGTACGGGCGCCTTCCCCCGAGTCGGCCGTCCGCTGGGCGGCGGACTGCCGGGAGGCCGGGATCGCGGTGGGCTGCTTCCGCCCGCCGTCGGTCCCGGACGGCGTCTCGCGTCTGCGGCTCACCGCCCGGGCCGACCTGACGGACGACCGCGTCGACACCGCCCTGGACACGATCGTCCGTACGGCTCCGAGGGGCGTCGCCTGACCGGCGGGCGGGGCCGTACGCGCGAGAAGCCCTCAGCGCACGTCCTCGCGCGGTTCCCCGAGGCCCGAGACGAATTTTTGCCAGGCGGGTGCGGAGAAGGACAGCTGGGCCCGGTCCGCGGCCTTGGAATCGCGTACGGACAGCAGGCCCGGCCCGTATACCGCTGTCTCCACGCAGTTGTTCATACCGGTGCTGCGGCTGCTGCGGCGCCACGGTGCGGCGGGCGGTGCCGGTCGGTCGGCCATGGTGCTCCTTCGGATCGGTGGACGTCGGCGGGACCGTCCCGCTCCGTCCGGCCGGGCCCGCGGTGGTTCGTCACGGCCGCGCCTCGCGGCGGATCGCCGTGATGAGGTCCCTCGACCGCTCGGGAGAGAGCGCACGCCCCCGCATGGTGCGGAAAGCGGAACCGTACGCCTCCAGATCCTCTTTCCGTTCCAGGTAGTGACTACGCGTCAAGTGGTCAAGAACGACCACATCCAGTGCGGAAGTTGTCGGAAAAGAGAAAATGACGAATGGGCCCGTCAGGCCGACGTATCCCCCGGCGCTGAACGGAACCAACTGGATCTGCACGTGCGGGAGTTCCGTCATGGCCACGAGATGGTCCAGCTGGGCCCGCATCACGCGCCGTCCGCCGACCTCGCGCCGCAGCACCGCCTCGTCGAGCACGGCGGTGAGTCGCAGCGGGGCGTCGCACCGCAGCACCGACTGGCGGGCGAGCCGCACTTCGACCAGGGCGTCCAGATGCGCCCCCGGTATCCCGTCCAGCGCGGACTCGGTGACCGACCGTGCGTAATCGGCGGTCTGGAGCAGCCCCGGAACCACCGAGGTCTCCAGGGTCCTGGCCGTCTCCGCCTGTGCCTCCAGGGCGATGAAATCGCGGTACTGCGGCGGAATGACACCCCGGTAGGCATGCCACCAGCCCGTGTCGCGACCGTCCGCCGATCCGGCCAGCGCCGAGAGCAGGGTGCGCAGTTCGGGGTCGTCGACGGCGTAGGCGTCGAGCAGACGGCCGACATCGGCCGGGGACACCCCGCTCGCGCCCGTCTCGATCCTGCTCACCTTCGACTGGTGCCAGCCGAGCAGCGATGCCGCCTGCTGGCTCGTGAGTCCCGACGAGTGGCGCAGGGTCCGCAACTCCTCACCGAGTTTGCGACGGCGCACGACGGGGCCGTTGCCCATTCCGGTCTCCTTCCGCCGGTCGGCCTGGAAGACAAGTGTGCCGAATGTTCGAGCTCCGGTGAGCCGGAGTTCACCGCATTGAGCGATAGATATATGCATATCTCGGCAGATCGTGCCTGCGTGGGCTCATGCGGTGGCACTCTGGCGCCAGGCACAATCCGGGCCGATAGGGGTCGCCCGGGCGGAAAGGGACGGCGTCGCCATGGCAGACCATCAGGAAGCACATGTCACCCTGCCGAGCGATCCGGTGTCGGTGTCCGCGGCCCGCAGACATGTGGCCCGCGTACTCGCGGAGTGGGGCATGCACGACGACACGGAGGAAGCCGGGACGATCCTGCTGATCGTCTCGGAACTCACGACCAACGCGGTCCTGCACACACTCGGTCAGTCACCCACGTTCACGGTGCGGCTGGTGCTCGACCGCGACGAGGAACTGCGTCTGGAGGTGACCGACAGCCACCCCCGGTGGCCCAGACGGCTGCCCGCGGCGGTGCAGCAGGACAACGGGCGCGGACTGGCCATCATCAGGGCGCTGGCCAAGGAGTGCGGCGGAGGGTTCGGTGTCACCCCCACCGAGGAAGGCGGCAAGACCGTGTGGGTCACCCTGCCCTGGTCGGTGCCGGTACGGGGCTGACGTCACCCCGGCCCGGACGGGGCGCGCGCGACCCGGCGGTGTCGTCGCGTGCCGCCCCGTCCGGGCCGGCCATCCACGGTGGCGGCCCGGCTCGGTGCGTCAGCGCACCCGCCCGTACCAGACCCGCTTCGTCCAGATCCGCTCCAGCCGGACCACGGAACCGGTCTTCGGCGAGTGCCAGATCTTGCCGTTGCCGGCGTAGATGCCCACGTGGTAGACGCTGCGACCACTGTGGAAGAAGACCAGATCACCCTTCCTGCGCTGCGAGGAGGTGATGTGGCGCGTCTTGTTGTACTGCTGCTGCGCCGTACGGGGCAGCTTCTTGCCGACCCTCTTGAACGAGTAGAGCGTCAGCCCGGAGCAGTCGAACCTGCGGGGCCCGGTGGCCCCCCACTGGTAGGGGGAACCCTTCTTCGACGCGGCGATCCGGAGCGCTTTGGACGCGCGGGCGGTGGTGGCCGCCTCGGCGTCGGACACCAGACCGGGGGCCAGCATCGTCGAGCTGAGGGCCAGCGTGAGGACCGAGGCCGTACCGGCCCGGGTGAGCAGAGACGGGACACGAACCTGCGCAGTCATGCGCAACCCTTCGTCAGCCGCCTGTGAAGGATGACCTGTCGGGTTCGGGCTGGCGAAGTCGCCCGGCCGCGCGATGCGGCTTCACCCCGAGGGACGTCCGGTTGCCCGGCCGACCCGTTGTGCTCGGGTCCTCCACTCCTGCCGATCCACTCCTGTCGACCCGTCATCCGCTCGGCGGCAGGACTCGGCGTCCGCGCGGACCGCCCCGTCAGGGTGGCGGGGGCTTGTCGTCCCACGGATCTTCACCCAGGCCGTGCGGGATTTTCGAGGTGGCAGAGGGAGTCAGTACGGTCGGCCCCCGTTGCGCCGGGAGAGTGGGGGAGTGTCCGAAGCGGCCTGGGGCGCGTACCAGGAGCGCCTCCACCGAGCCTGCGCAGTGCGGTACTTCGTGGATGGGGAGAACGCCGGGGAGCGCAAATCGGGGGAGGGGCGCGGTGGGCGGAATCCCTGCGCTGAACGGGGGGAAAATCGGATATTCGTTACGGAGTGTCGCCGGGGTAACCGGGCGAATCGGCCGGGTTTCCGCGCATCGGCCGCGGTCCCGGGTCGAGGGGTGCGGCCCTTGACCCTCACGTGGCGTCAGGCCGCACAGTGGGTGCCGTGAAGGATCACTGGACCGTGGGGCGGGTGGCCCGACTGGCCGGCGTGAGCGTCCGCACGCTGCACCACTACGACGAGATCGGGCTCGTCCGCCCGTCGGGGCGGACCGCGGCCGGGTACCGGGCCTACTCGGCGGGCGACGTGGAGCGGCTGCGGGAGGTACTCGCCTACCGGCGGCTGGGCTTCGGTCTGCGGGAAGTCGCGGAACTCGTCGGCGACCCGTCCGCCGACGCGGTCGCGCATCTGCGCCGACTGCGCGGCCTGCTGCTGGAGCGACGCGATCGGGCCGACGCCATGGTGGCGGCCATCGACAGGGAACTCGGGACGCGGGCGAAGGGAATGCGGGTGACACCGGAGGAGCAACTGGAGATGCTCGGCGCACGGCTGTACGACGAGATCGGCGGCGCCTACCCCGCGACACGGCGTACCGAGCCGCGGATCGCCGCGCAGATCTGGGACGCGCTCGGCGACGCGCGGACGGTGCTGAACGTCGGGGCCGGAACGGGTTCCTACGAGCCCGCCGACCGCGTCGTCACCGCGGTGGAGCCGTCGGCGGTCATGCGGGCACAGCGGCCGGCCGGATCGGCGCCGTGCGTGGCCGCCACGGCGGAGGGACTCCCGTTCAGGGACCGGTCCTTCGACGTCGCGATGGCCGTCTCCACCGTCCACCACTGGGCGGATCCGATGGCGGGGCTGCGCGAGATGCGCCGTGTGGCCCGGCGCGTGGTGGTGCTGACGTTCGACACCGACGAGCCCGGATGGCCGGACCGGTTCTGGCTCACCCGCGACTACCTGCCCGAGTTCGTCGGCGTCCTGGCGGGATTCCCCTCACTCGCGGGGATGGCAGAGGCGATCGGTGCCCGCGCCGCGCCGGTGCCCGTTCCGTGGGACTGCGCCGACGGCTTGTTCGAGGCGTACTGGCGTCGGCCGGAGGCGTATCTGGAGGACCACGTGCGCCGTGCGATGTCGGTGTGGACGAGGGTCGGGCCGGAGGCCGAGCAGCGGGCGGTACGAAGCCTCGGCGACGACCTCGGCTCAGGCCGTTGGGCCGAACGCAACGGCGACCTCGTCGGCCTCGATGCCGCAGATCTCGGCCTCCGCCTGCTCGTCGCCTGAACGGACACCGGCTGCGGTCCTGGACCGGCGCCCACCCCGGCGTCAACTCCCCGACCGGGGCGGTACGGCGACCCGCCCCGCCCGCCGCTCCCCGTCCAGTGCCCTCAGCGCCCGCGCCAGCGTGGCGGCGTGGATCTGTGCCTCCCCCCGCTCGTGCATCAGCGCGAGGGCGTCCCGCAGCGCCGCCGCGTGCGAGGCCAACGCCTGGGCCGCCCGAAGCGCCCCGTAAGTGTCGCTGCCCCGAGCGGGGTTGATCCGGCCCACCTGGTCCAGGACGGCGAGATATCGGTCGATGAACTCCGCTTCGGCGCGGGTAAGGGCGGGCAACGGCGGCAACTCCGGGGGCAGCATCGGGGCTTCACCTCGTGGGGCGCGTGGGGCGGGGTGCGGGTGGGCGGTGCGGCGTTCCCCGGTCCACGCGCCCGACGGGAGCGGGCGCGGGCCGAGCGGGCGTCGGGGACGGGGCCGCGGTCGGTGTCGTCGGCGACGGACCCGGCCGGCCGGGGCCCGTGACGGGGCTGCGGCGCGGAGCGCTTCGTGCCGTCGGCCGGGGCTCCGTGGCTCGGCCCCGGGTCCGGCGGCCGCCCTCGCACCGCGCCTGCCGGAGTGGGTCGCTGCATTACTACCCGAGCGCCCGGCGGACCATGTCGGCGCCCCGGCGCCCCGCACCGCGTATCCCAGGGCCGGTACGCGCCGCCCAGGAGGCTGGGCCGGTACGCGCCGTATACGAGACGGGGCCGCGTGGGCCGCACCGGTGACCGGCCGGGGGGCGTGCCCGGCCGACGGAGCGCCGTCCGGGCACCGCCCGGCGCCGGAGCGGGACCGTCCCAGTTAACGCGACGGAAAAACTTAGGTCCTAACGTGCGTTGCCTGGCCGGTGACGCCCGCCGCCGGCGCCCGACGAACGTGTCGGTGTCCGACGGGTGCCACCGGGCCGGGCAGATACCGGGCGCGAGACGATGAGGTGGAAGCGTGCAACTCACCCCGCACGAGCAGGAGCGACTGCTCATCCATGTGGCCGCCGACGTCGCCGAGAGACGCCGGTCGCGCGGCCTGCGGCTCAACCACCCGGAGGCGGTCGCGCTGATCACCTCTCACATCCTGGAAGGCGCGCGCGACGGCCGGACCGTCGGTGAACTCATGGCGTCCGGACGCAAGGTGCTCACCCGCGCCGACGTCATGGACGGCATTCCGGAGATGATCCACGACGTCCAGGTGGAGGCCACCTTCCCGGACGGCACCAAACTCGTCACCGTCCACGACCCGATCGTCTGAGGGGCGCCGTGATTCCCGGAGAGATCCTGTACGCGGACGGGGCCGTGCCGATCAACGAGGGCCGCCCCGTCACCCGTCTCACCGTCCTCAACGCGGCCGACCGGCCCGTCCAGGTCGGCTCCCACTACCACTTCGCCGAGGCCAACCCCGGTCTCGACTTCGACCGCGGGGCGGCCCGCGGCCTGCGGCTCAACATCGCCGCCGGGACGGCCGTGCGCTTCGAGCCCGGCATTCCCGTGGACGTCGAACTCGTCCCGCTCGCCGGCGCGCGCATCGTGCCCGGCCTGCGCGGTAAGACCGGAGGTGCCCTCGATGGCTGAACTCGACCGTGCCGTCTACGCCGACCTGTTCGGCCCGACCACCGGCGACCGTATCCGGCTCGCCGACACCTCTCTGCTCGTGGAGATCGAGGAGGACCGCTCGGGCGGCCCCGGACGGGCCGGCGACGAGGCGGTGTTCGGCGGCGGGAAGGTGATCCGGGAGTCCATGGGCCAGGCCCGCACCACGCGCGCCGAGGGCGCCCCCGACACGGTGATCACCGGTGTGGTCGTCATCGACCACTGGGGGATCGTCAAGGCGGACGTCGGCATCCGCGACGGGCGGATCACCGGCATCGGCAAGGCCGGGAACCCCGACACCATGGACGGGGTCCACCCCGACCTCGTCATCGGGCCGGAGACGGAGATCATCGCGGGGAACGGCAAGATCCTGACCGCGGGCGCCATCGACGCGCACGTCCACTTCATCTCGCCGACCCTCGTGGACCAGGCGCTGTCGTCCGGGATCACCACCCTCGTCGGCGGCGGTACCGGACCGGCCGAGGGCACCAAGGCGACCACCGTCACCC
This sequence comes from Streptomyces sp. NBC_00247, assembly GCF_036188265.1. NCBI lineage: Bacteria > Bacillati > Actinomycetota > Actinomycetes > Kitasatosporales > Streptomycetaceae > Streptomyces > Streptomyces sp. NBC_00247. Next base: position 6,592,712 of record NZ_CP108093.1, read on the forward strand.
CCGGCTCCTGGCACCTCGCCCGGATGTTCGAGGCCTTGGAGGGGTACCCCGTCAACATCGGGCTCCTCGGCAAGGGCAACACCATGTCCCGCGAGGCCATGCGGGCCCAACTGCGCGGCGGCGCTCTCGGATTCAAGATCCACGAGGACTGGGGGGCGACTCCCGCCGTCATCGACGCCTGTCTGCGGGTCTGCGAGGAGAGCGGCGCCCAGCTCGCCATCCACACGGACACCCTCAACGAGGCCGGTTTCGTGGCGGACACCCTCGCCGCCATCGCCGGCCGCACCATCCACGCGTACCACACCGAGGGGGCCGGCGGCGGGCACGCGCCCGACATCATCACCGTCGTCTCGGAGCCCTACGTCCTGCCGAGCTCCACCAACCCGACCCGACCGCACACCGTCAACACCATCGAGGAACACCTCGACATGCTGATGGTCTGCCACCACCTCAACCCGGCCGTCCCCGAGGATCTGGCGTTCGCCGAGTCGCGCATCCGGCCCTCCACCATCGCCGCCGAGGACATCCTGCACGACCTCGGCGCCATCTCGATCATCTCCTCCGACTCCCAGGCCATGGGGCGGATCGGCGAGGTCGTCCTGCGCACCTGGCAGACCGCGCACGTCATGAAGAACCGCCGGGGCGCGCTCCCCGGTGACGGTGCGGCCGACAACCACCGGGTGCGTCGCTATGTCGCCAAATACACGATCAACCCGGCGGTGGCCCAGGGGCTCGACCGTGAGATCGGCTCGGTCGAGTCCGGGAAGCTCGCCGACCTCGTCCTCTGGGACCCCGCCTTCTTCGGGGTGAAGCCGCGACTGGTCATCAAGGGCGGCCAGATCGCGTACGCCCAGATGGGCGATGCGAACGCGTCCATCCCGACCCCCCAGCCGGTTCTGCCGCGTCCCATGTTCGGCGCCGTCGGCAGGGCTCCCGCCGCCAACTCCTTCAACTTCGTCTCCACCGCCGCGATCGAGGACGGGCTGCCCGAGCGCCTCGGTCTCGGCAAGCGGTTCGTGCCGATCACCAGCACCCGGGGGGTCACCAAGGCAGACATGCGGGAGAACGACGCGCTGCCCCGCGTGCAGGTCGACCCGGACAGCTTCGCCGTGACGATCGACGGAGACCTCGTCGAACCCGCACCGGCCGCCGAACTGCCCATGACCCAACGTTATTTCCTCTTCTGATCAGGAAGGGCCGATGTCACGCGCAGCCCTGCTCGTCCTCGCCGACGGCCGGTTCCCCGCCGGAGGCCACGCCCACTCCGGCGGCGCCGAACCGGCCGTCACGGCGGGACGTATCCGCGACGCGGGCGACCTCGCCGACTTCTGCCGGGGCCGTCTGCACACCACCGGCCTCGCCGCCGCCGCACTCGCCGCGGCGGCGGCCCTGGGCCACGACCCGCTCGCGCTCGACGAGGCGGCGGACGCCCGCACACCCTCACCCGCCCTGCGGGCCACTGCCCGCAAGCTCGGCCGTCAGCTGATGAGGGCCGCCAGGTCCACCTGGCCGAGTCCCGCCCTGGACGCGCTCGCGGCCGCCCGGCCACGCGGCGCCCACCAGCCCGTCGTCCTCGGACTCACCGCCGCCTCGGCCGGCCTGACCCCCGAGGACGCCGCGTACTGCGCCGCGTACGAGGCGGTCGGCGGGCCCTCCACCGCCGTCGTCCGGCTGCTCTCGCTCGACCCCTTCGAGGCCACCGCCGTCCTCGCGCGGCTCACCCCCGAACTCGACCGCGTCGCCGAACGCGCCGCTGCCGCCGCCCGGCAGGGCATCGACGCCCTCCCCGCGGCATCGGCCCCGCTGCTCGACATCGCCGCCGAGACGCACGCCACCTGGCCGGTCCGCCTCTTCGCCTCGTAGCACCTTCCACCACTCAGGAGCCGCACCATGCATCTCGACCACTCGCACGACGGGCCCGCCGCGGTCGGCGCGGACGCCGCACGACCGGACGGCACCCGCCGCGCCCTGCGCATCGGGCTGGGCGGGCCGGTCGGCTCCGGCAAGACCGCCACCGTCGCCGCCCTCTGCCGGACCCTGCGCGACGAGTTCTCCATCGCCGTGGTCACCAACGACATCTACACCCGCGAGGACGCGGAGTTCCTGCTCCGCAACGCGGTACTCCCGCCCGAGCGCATCCAGGCCGTCGAGACCGGCGCCTGCCCCCACACCGCCATCCGTGACGACATCTCCGCCAACCTCGAAGCCGTCGAGGACCTGGAGGACAGCGTCGGCCCGCTCGACCTCATCCTCGTGGAGTCGGGCGGCGACAATCTCACCGCCACCTTCTCCAAGGGGCTGGTCGACGCCCAGGTGTTCGTCATCGACGTGGCCGGCGGCGACGACATCCCCCGCAAGGGCGGCCCCGGCGTGACCACAGCCGACCTGCTCGTCGTCAACAAGACCGACCTCGCCCCGTACGTCGGCTCCGACCTGGGCCGGATGGCCGAGGACGCCGCCAAGCAGCGCGGTGAACTTCCAGTCGTATTCACCTCGTTGACCTCCGCCGACGGAGTCGCGCCGGTGGCCGGATGGGTACGGTCGCAGCTCGCCTCCTGGTCCTCGTGAGCGTCGTCGCGACCGCCCGCATCCGTGCGGCCCGGGACGGGCGGGGCTCCACCGCGCTGCCGGTACTGGAGAGCGACGGCCCCCTCGCGCTCCGCCGGACCAGGGCCCCGGCCCCGTACGCGGGTGTCACCGTCGTCGGTGCCATGAGCGCGCCCCTCGGCGGCGACCGCCTCGCCGTCGAGGCGGAGGCCGGGTGCGGGGCGCGGCTCACCGTAGGCGCCGCCGCCGCCACGGTGGCGCTCCCCGGCCCCGGGCCCGCCCACTACGACGTCCGGCTGACCGTGGACGAGGAGGCGGAACTGCGCTGGCTCCCGGAGCAGCTGATCTCCGCCCGAGGCAGCGAACTGCGGATGACCACCACCGTCGAACTCGCCCCTACCGCCCGGCTGGTGTTCAGGGAGGAGCAGGTCCTCGGCCGCCACGGCGAATCCACGGGCGCCCTGGCCACCCGCCTCGCCGTGCGGCGCGCGGGACGCCCGCTGCTCGACCAGGAGCTCGGCTACGGTCCCGGCGCCCCGGGCGGCTGGGACGGGCCCGCCGTGCTGGGCGGCCATCGGGCCGTAGGTCAACTCCTCGTCGTCATGCCAGAGTTCGAGGAGAAACCGATGGCCGCACGTCTGCTCGGCCCCACCGCGGTCCTCACCCCGCTGGCCGGGCCCGCCGCACTGGTCACGGCCGTCGCCGCCGACGCCCGACTGCTGCGCGAAGTCCTGGACAGGGCCATGGGGCTCGTGCTGGGCGGCGGTTGAGCAGGTCAACGGCGCGCAAGTGGACGAGACTTGATGGTCACCTCCTGGCAAGTCCGTTGATCGGTACCGCTGTTACCGGTTATCGGTTAGGTAAAGAAAAGCGGATGCGCACTGTTCTCAGGAACCTCACAGGGGAAATGATCCGCGGGAAACCGTAGATCCGTGCCGCACCGACGCGGCACGACAACCCATGGGGGAGGTTCCACTTTGAGACGCACCGCAGTGCTCGGCGCGGCCGGCACTCTGATCGCGGGGACGCTCATAGCGGGCATGACGGCCGCACCGGCGGCCGGAGCGGACAACCGGCACACCGACGCGGCCGAAGCGCGCGGAGCCGCGATCGCCGCGCAACGCGCAGCCCGCGCGGGCATCGACTGGGCGGACTGCCCCGCCGACTACGCGCTCCCCACGCCCATCCAGTGCGGCTGGGTGACCGTCCCGCTCGACTACAGGAAGCCGTACGGCAAGCAGATCAAGCTGGCCGTCGACCGCCACGCGAGCACCGGGACGGCCGCCGAGCGCCAAGGCGCCCTCATCTACAACCCCGGTGGTCCCGGAGGCTCCGGCCTGCGCTTCCCGACCCGGATCACCAACAAGAACCCGATCTGGACCAAGGTCGCCGCGGCCTACGACTTCGTGGGCTTCGACCCGCGCGGCGTGGGCCACTCCGCCCCCATCTCCTGCGCCGACCCGCAGGAGTACGTCAAGGTGCCCAAGGCCGATCCGGTGCCCGACACCGAGGCGGACAAGCTGGCCCAGCGCAAGCTCGCCGCCGAGTACGCGGCCGGCTGCGCCGAGCGCAGCGGCGATCTGCTGCCGCAGATGACCACCCTCAACACCGCGCGGGACCTGGACGTGATCCGGGCGGCACTCGGCGAGAGGAAGCTGAACTACCTGGGCGTCTCCTACGGCACCTACCTCGGCGCGGTCTACGGCACGCTCTTCCCCGGACACCTGCGCCGGATGGTCGTCGACAGCGTCGTCAACCCTGAGCAGGGCAACATCTGGTACGAGGCCAACCTCAACCAGGACGTCGCCTTCCAGAACCGCTGGGAGGACTGGCAGGAGTGGGTCGCCCGCAACGACTCCGTCTACCACATCGGCGACACGCCCGAGAAGGTCGAGCAGGCCTGGCTCGCCCTGCGCGCCGCCGCCAAGAAGAACCCCATCGGCGGCGTCGTCGGCCCCGCCGAACTCATCGGGTTCTTCCAGAGCGCGCCGTACTACGACTCCTCCTGGGCACCCGTGGCCCGGACCTGGAGCGCCTACCTGGCCGGAGACACCCAGGCGCTCGTCGACGCCGTCGCCCCCGACCTCAGTGACACCGCGGGCAACGCCGCCACCGAGAACAGCAACGCCGTGTACACCGCGGTCGAGTGCGCGGACGCGCCGTGGCCCACCAGCTGGCGCACCTGGGACCGCGACAACACCCGGCTGCACCGCGATTACCCCTTCCTGACCTGGGCCAACGCGTGGATGAACCTCCCCTGCGCCACCTGGCCGACCAAGCGGCAGACGCCTCTGGAGGTGAAGACGGGCAAGGGGCTCCCGCCCGTCCTGATCGTCCAGTCCACGCGTGACGCCGCCACACCGTACGAGGGAGCGGTCGAGCTGCACCAGCGGTTCAAGGGCTCACGGCTGATCACCGAGAAGGACGCCGGATCGCACGGCGTCACCGGTCTCCTGAACACCTGCGTCAACGACCGGGTGAACACCTATCTGCTCACCGGCCGCACCGACCGGCACGACGTGACGTGCACCCCGCACGCCACGCCCGCGCCGTAACCGGCCACCGTCGAACGGGTGCGGGAGGCCGGTCACGGCCGCCCGCACCCCCGCAGGGGGCGCCCGTCGTCTCAGCGCGCGTGGTGACGTTCCAGCAGGGCGTCCTCCGTCGCGTAGTCGAAGAGAGCGGGGCCGTACTGCTGGAACAGCTTCGGGAAGGCATCCGTCCACCCCCGCCCGGACAGCCGCGAGGACAGCCACTGGACGCTCTCGGGCAGCGCATCGGCGTAGGTGGTAACCGGCCGGTAGCCGAGCTCCCGCTCCGCCGCCGTCATGTCGTAGACCACCGGGTGCCGGATCGTCCACGGGGTGTCTCCCACGTGGTCCTCGCCGGGCGGCCCCGGCAGCAGCAGCGTCTCCGTCTCCACGCCCAGCACCGCGTCGATCAGCTCGCCGATCTCCGCCACCGTCGGGGTCCCGGGGTCGGCCGCGTTGAGGATCCTCGACCCGGGCCGCAGGGCGGCGAGCCGGATCAGTTCCGCCACGTTCGAGGTGTGCGCGGGATGGAAGACGCTCTTGCCTCCGTACGCGAGTACCCGGCGGCGCCGGCCGTCCAGGATCCGCTTGACGAAGTACAGCTCGCGCGGTGTCCGGCAGCCGGGGCCGTGGACGGCGCCGGCCCGCAGCACCGTCACAGGAAGCTCCTTGCCCGCCGACAGCAACTCGCGCTCCAGCAGGACCTTGCGCGTCGCGTACGTCGAGTCGCCCGGTTCCACGGTGGTCCAGACTTCGGGTATCGGCACCGGATAGCGAGGATCGCCACCAGGGCGGCCCGCCGTGTCGAAGCCGCGCCCCTCCCCGTCCGTGTAGACCGCGCCGCTGGAGACGACCACCGCTGCTCCGATGCGGCCGGTCAGCGCAGTCAGCTGGCGTGCGTGCACACCGTGGAAACCCACCATGTCGACCAGGACGTCGCAGTCGTCCCCGAGGGCGGCGGCCAGGGCGCCGTCGGCGTCGCGGTCGAGCGCCACCGTGCGGACGTCGTCGGGCCACGTCGCGTCCCGGCCACCGCGGAGCGAGACCGCGGTGACCCGCCAACCGTCCGCGAGCAGCGCTGTCACGGCGGTCCGTCCGATCTGTCCGGTCGCCCCGAGGACCCATGCGTGCCTGTTCGTGTTCATGGAGGGAACGCTAGAAGGCGCGGCCGCGGTTCGGCAGAGCGTTTCGCCGGTGGCCGATTCCGCCACCGGCGTTCAGCCGGTCAGGACTTCCCGCGAGGTGGCTTCTTGCCCGTCGCGGCCGCATCGGCGGCCTTCACCTTCGCGGCGTACTCGTCCACGTACTCCTGCCCGGACAGGTTCAGGACCGCGTACATGATCTCGTCCGTGACCGCCCGGATCGCGGCCTTCTGGCCGTCCAGCCCGGCGTACCGGGAGAAGTCCAGCGGCTCACCGAAACGGATCGTGACCTGCCGGATGCTGGGTACCTTCTGTCCGGGCGGCTGGATCTCGAAGGTGCCGACCATGGCGCAGGGGATCACCGGGACCCCCGCTCTGATGGCCATCACCGCGACCCCGACCTTGCCCTTGTAGAGGCGCCCGTCGTGCGAGCGGGTGCCTTCCGGGTAGATGCCGAGCAGCTCGCCCTTGGCGAGGACCCCGAGCCCCTCACGGATGGCCGCAGCGCCCGCCTCCTTGCCCGACCGGTCCACCGGGATCTGGCCGATGCTGTGGAAGAACGCCGCCGTCAGCTTCCCCTTGATCCCGGGGCCGGTGAAGTACTCCGCCTTCGCCAGGAAGGTGATGCGGCGCTTCAGCATGGCGGGCATCAGGAAGTGGTCCGAGAAGGACAGGTGATTGCCCGCGATGATCGCGGCCCCCTCGGCCGGGACGTGGTCGAGTCCCTCGATGCGGGGCCGGAAGAGCAGCCGCAGCAGCGGGCCGAACACGGCGTACTTCAGTACGTAGTAGAACACGGAGGGTGAACCTCGCTCTGCCGGATCGGCTTCGGGCTGCTTCGTACCGGACACCACGCGGGTGGTGCGGGCCCGTCAGTGTAAGCCGTGCGGCGCCCCGGGCCGGCGGGTGCGCGGGCCCGGGACACCGCGTCCGCCCGGTTCAGGCGTCCCGGACGGCGAGCATGCCGAGCGTGCACAGCCCCAGCACCACCCACCCGAACCAGAGCCAGCCGTTGCTCCCCAGCGCCACCGTGTACGCCGTCACCGCCACCAGGGCCGCGACGGTGATGACTCCCATGGACTTCGTCGATCCGGACATGCGCGCACGCTCCTCGTCGGCCGCGCGGCCGTTGGAACCATGGTCGCCCCCGAGGCGGGTGCCGCGCTACCGTCCGCGCGCCTGCAAAGAGGCGAGATACGCGTTGTACGCCGCCAGCTCCTGGTCGCCGTCCCGGTCCGCCGCCCGGTCCTCGCGCTTCGCGAGCCGCTGGTCGGAGCGGTACCACTGGAAGACCAGGGCGATCAGCACCAGCACGGACGGCACCTCGCTGAAGGCCCAGGCGATACCGCCCGCCCAGCTCTGATCGGCCAGCGCGTCGATGCCCAGCGAAGCCGGAGGGTGCTTGTACGACTCCACCATCGGCTGGGACGCCATCATCAGGGCGATGCCGAAGAACGCGTGGAACGGCATCCCCGCGAAGAGCTCCAGCATCCGCATCACGTAGCCGGGCCGGTGCGGGCCGGGGTCGATTCCCATGATCGGCCAGAAGAAGACCAGCCCGACCCCGAGGAAGTGCACCATCATCGCCAGGTGACCCGGCGTCGAGCCCATGAGGAAGTCGAAGAGCGGGGTGAAGTAGAGGCCGTAGAGACTGGCGATGAAGAGCGGGATCGTGAAGACCGGATGCGTGATGATCTTCATGTAGCGGCTGTGCAGCAGCATCAGCAGCAGCTCGCGCGGGCCCTTGGCGCCCCGTCTCCCCGCCACCGGCAGCGCCCGCAGCGCGAGGGTCACCGGCGCTCCCAGCAGCAGCAGGATCGGCGAGAGCATGCTGATCACCATGTGCTGGATCATGTGCACGCTGAACATGACCATGCCGTAGTCGTTCAGCCGGGTGCACATCACCAGGGCGATGCTGAGCACCCCGACCACGAAGAAGAGGGTCCGGTTGACCGGCCAGTCGTCCCCGCGCCGCCGCAGCCGCACCACGGCCCAGCCGTACAGGGCCAGTGCCGCGAGGCAGCCGACCAGGAAGAACGGGTCCGCCGAGAACGCGAGCCCGCGGCCCAGTGTGAACGGCGGCAGATCCATGTTCATGCCGTGCCCGCCGTGATCCATCTGTTCACTCCTGCTGGGGGACGTCCCCGATTCGTGCCGGTTGTCCGGTCCAGACTAGGACTGCCCCCGACCGCACTCGCGGCCGGGGGCAGTCCCGGGGTGTCGTGGCCGCCCCTCCGGAAGCGGGGGGAGCGGGAGCAGGAGGGAGCCGGAGAGGCTCAGAGAACGCAGTCCACCTCGGCGTACCGCTCCGCCGGAACGGTCTTGAGGGTCTCCACCGCGGAGGTCAGCGGCACCATCCGGATGTCCGTGCCCTGCAGCGCCGTCATCATGCCGAACTCGCCGCGGTGCACCGCCTCCACCGCGTGCCATCCGAAGCGGGTGGCGAGCACCCGGTCGTAGGCCGTCGGGGTACCACCGCGCTGGACATGGCCGAGAATCACCGGGCGGGCCTCCTTGCCGAGGCGCTGCTCCAGCTCGATCGAGAGCTGGGACGCTATCCCCGTGAAGCGCTCGTGCCCGTAGACGTCCTCGGAACCGGTGGCGAAGGCCATCGTGCCGTCCTGCGGCTTGGCGCCCTCGGCGACCACCACGATCGCGAACTTCTTGCCCGCCGAGAAGCGCTCCCCGACGACCCTGGTCAGCTCGTCGATGTGGAACGGACGCTCCGGCACGACGATGGCGTGCGCGCCGGCCGCCATGCCCGAGTGCAGGGCGATCCAGCCGGTGTGACGGCCCATGACCTCCACGATCAGCACCCGCTGGTGCGATTCGGCGGTCGTCTTCAGCCGGTCCAGCGCGTCGGTGGCCACGCCCACGGCGGTGTCGAAACCGAAGGTGACGTCGGTGGAGGCGATGTCGTTGTCGATGGTCTTCGGTACGCCGACGATCGGCAGTCCCGCCTCGGAGAGGAGGTTGGCCGCCTTCAGCGTGCCCTCGCCTCCGATCGGGATGATCGCGTCGAGACCCAGATCGGCGACGTGGCCGCGGGCCCGCTCCACGCCACCGCGCAGGTGCGCGGGCTGGACCCGGGACGAGCCGAGGATGGTGCCGCCGAGCGCCAGGATGCCGCCGACGGCGTCCAGGTCGAGCTTGCGGTAGTCGCACTCCAGCAGGCCGCGCCAGCCGTCGTGGAAGCCGATGACCTCGTCGCCGTGGTCGACAACCGCCCGGTGCACTACGGAGCGGATGACTGCGTTGAGACCGGGGCAGTCGCCGCCGGACGTGAGGACACCAATGCGCATTGCCCGAGGAACCTTTGCAACGTGGGCCGACGACCGGACCGCGTCGTCCGGCTGAATACCCGCCACCCTACCGGCGCAGGGTGGCGGGACCGAACCCTCTGTCCGCCTGCTGGACTCCGCTCAGTTGAGCTGAAATCAACTCAGGCGAAACAAGGCCGACACATCAGGCCGGCTGGGTCGCCGCGGTGATGCGTTCCGACCTCAGCGCCTCGTACCAATGCTCGTTCACCGGCGGCAGCGCGTTGACGTCCAGAGCGAGCTTCAGCAGCAGATCGGCGATCTGCGGATTGCGTGCCAGCACGGGACCGTGCATGTACGTCCCGAACACGGTGTCGCTGTACGCCCCCTCGGTACCGTCGCCGGTGCCGTTGCCGCGGCCCACCCGGACCCGGGCGAACGGACGCGCCGTCGGACCGAGATGGGTGACGCCCTGGTGGTTCTCGAAACCGGTGAGCGGCGGCAGACCGAGGTTCGGGTCGATGTCGCCCAGTACGTCGCCGACGCACCGCGCGCCCTCGCCGCGGGTCGTCACCACGTCGAGCAGCCCGAGCCCGGGCTCCCGCTCCCCGAGGTCGTTGATGAACTCGTGGCCCAGGATCTGGTAGCCCGCGCAGACCGAGAAGATGATCGCGCCGTTCGACGCGGCCCGGCTCAGCCCGCCGTCGCGGCGCAGCCGCTCCGCCGCCAGTCGCTGCGGCCGGTCCTCACCGCCGCCGATGAGGTAGATGTCGCCCGACGTGGGGATCGGCTGGTCGCTGCGTACGTCGACCCGCTGCACGTCGAGGCCGCGCTGCCGTGCCCGCCGCTCGACGACGAGGGCGTTGCCCTGGTCGCCGTAGGTGCTGAGGAGGTCGGGGTAGACCCAGACCAGACGCAGACCGTTGTTGCTCATGCTTCGTCCTCTCCGGAGGCCCTGGCGGGGATCAGTTGCCGACACGACGGCGCAGATCCTGGAAGGCGGTGTAGTTGGCGATGACCTCGATGCGCCCGGGCGGGGCCAGCTGGACGGCCTCGTCCAGGGTCTCGCAGACACGGAAGTCCAGACCGGCCACTTCGAGCCGGACGGCGAGGTCCATCTTGCGGTCCCCGAGCACGAAGATCGGGTGACCGGAAAGCTGCGTGTAGTCGACGTCCCACAGCCAGGAGGTGTCCGTGCCGTCCGCGCCGCGCGCGTTGACGGAGAGGATCACCGGCGTCGGCGGGGGGTCGATGAGCGAGAACGTCTCCAGCCAGCCGGCCGGGTTCTTCGCCAGCAGCAGCCGCAGCTCGCGGTTGTGGAACGAGACCACGTCGTAACGGCCCGCCACCGCCTGCACCTGGTACATCCGCTCCAAGGCCACCTGCGGGGGCACGCCGAAGACGGCCGCCACGGCCGCCGACGAGGTCGCGTTCGCCTTGTTGGCGCGACCCGGCAACTGGAGGTGGATCGGCCACGCCGAGCCGTGCGGGTCGAGCACGTAGTCGCCGTTGAGCGCCCAGCTCGGTGCCGGACGGCGGAAACCGCACTGCCCACAGAACCAGTCGTCCCCGGGGCGCTGCATCACGCCGCCGCAGGAGGGGCAGGACCAGGCGTCGTCCTTCCACGCCTGGCCGGCCGCCACCCACACCACGTTCTGGGAGGACGAGGCCGCCCAGACGATCAGCGGGTCGTCCGCGTTGGCGATGATGACGGCCTTGGAGCCCGCCAGACCCTCGCGCCAGTGCTCGGCCAGCATGCGGGTCTCCGCGGCGCGGTCGAGCTGGTCGCGGGAGAGGTTGAGCAGTGCGATCGCCTTGGGCGTCGTGTCGCGCGCCACTCCGGCGAGGTACTTCTCGTCGACCTCGATCACGCCGAACCGGGCATCCGATCCGCCGGCCAGGGCCGAAGTGATGCCCGCGGGCATGTTCGCGCCGAGCGCGTTCGAGACGACGGGCCCGGCGGCCCGCAGCGCCTCGGCGATCAGCCGTGTGGTGGTCGTCTTGCCGTTCGTCGCCGACACGAGGATCACGTCCAGGTGCTGCGCCAGTCGCCCCAGCAGGTCGGGGTCGAGCTTGAGCGCCACCCGGCCGCCGATCACCGATCCGCTGCCGCGCCCCGCCGCGCGCGACACCGCCGCCGCGGCCTTGCCCGCCGTCACGGCCAGCTTGGCCCGCGGCGACAACGGCTCCGTGTTGCCTGCCATCGTCCTAGATCCTCCTTGCATCGGTCCACGCCCAGCCTATCGATGTCCAGCGCGACGGCCGCACCGCGGCACCACGGAACTGGGCGGTCAAGGCGGACCGTACCCTTACGGCCATGCGAAACCGCCCGATCCCCGGCAGTTCCGGAATCATTCGTACCGTGAGCACCCTCGGTGACCCCGTCCTCCACCGTGCCTGCGAGGACGTCACCGATTTCGGTCCCTCGCTCGCCCGGCTGGTGGAGGACATGTTCGCCACGATGTACGCGGCCCAGGGGGTCGGTCTCGCGGCCAACCAGATCGGTGTGCCGCTCCGGGTCTTCGTATACGACTGCCCGGACGACGACGACGTCCGCCACCTCGGTCACATGGTCAACCCCCGGCTGGTGGAGGCGGACGGCATCACGGTACGCGGCCCGGAGGGGTGCTTGTCGCTGCCGGGCATCGAGGCGGGTACCCAGCGCTTCGACCGGGCGGTGGTGCGCGGGCGCACCGTCACCGGCGAGGAGGTGGAGATCACCGGTACGGGTTGGTTCGCGCGCTGTCTCCAGCACGAGTGCGACCACCTGGACGGCGCGGTCTACACGGACCGGCTGACCGGACTGCGCCGGGCGCGGGCGCTGCGCAAGGCTCGCCGGGCACCCTGGGCCGGCCAGGGCTGAGCCGTACCCCGGCGAGCCCGCGGCGGCGGCAGAGCGCTCAGAAGCCGGGTGCGCCCGGCTTGTCGCCCACCTCGGCCAGTCGGCCCCAGAGCAGGTCGGCGAGGCTGCGTACCAGGCGTTCACGCGGGACGGGCCGGTCGCCGAGCCACCAGTCGCCCGCCGCGTGCATCATCCCCACGATGCCGTGGCCCCAGATCCGGGCCGTCTCCTCGCCGTCCGCCCCGAGGTCCACCCGCTCGCCGATGACCTGTCCGAGCTCCTCGCCCAGGCGCCGCAGCAGCGGCACGGAGTGGCGGCCGGTGTCGAACCCCGGCTCGGGGGCGGGAACGTCGTCGGACGGGTGCATCAGGAAGCGGTAGACCTGCGGACGGGCTTCGATGGCCGCGAGGTAGGTGTCGAGGGTGTTCTCCACCCGTCGGCGCCGTTCGGCGGGCGCGTCGAGCGCCGCGCGCAGATTGCTCAGCAGGGCGTCGGTGTGGCGTTGCGCGAGGGCGCGGTAGAGGCCGCCCTTGTCGCCGAAGTGGCGGTAGAGGATCGGTTTGGTGATGCCCGCCTCGGCGGCGATGGCGTTCATGGAGGCCCTGGGGCCGTCCCTGAGTACCACCCGGTCGGCTGCCTCCAGCAGTTCCCGGCGCCGCTGCTCGGCCGCCGTCCGCTGCCGATCGGCCTGTCGTGCGGTCTCCATCTGTCGCCCTTTCCCCACCCCTGACACCTCTGGCCTGGCGCTTTGAGCGCGCCCGGGCAACGTAACACCCCGCCTCCGAAAGGCGCGGACCGGTCCATGACCGGTTGACAGCGGCTACTTGCCGGTAACAGACTGCTGTTACCGTAAGTAACGCGATGTCGGGCAGTGCATGGAGGGGAACATGGCCGAGTTCACGCTTGAGCTCAACGAAGACCAGAAGCAGGTGCGCGACTGGCTCCACGGTTTCGCCGCGGAGGTGATCCGGCCGGCGGCGTCGGAGTGGGACGAGCGTGAGGAGACCCCCTGGCCGGTCATCCAGGAGGCGGCCAAGGTCGGCATCTACTCGCTCGACTTCTACGCCCAGCAGTTCTTCGACCCCACCGGCCTCGGCATCCCGGTGGCGATGGAGGAGCTCTTCTGGGGTGACGCGGGCATCGCCCTGTCGATCGTCGGTACGGGCCTGGCGGCCGTGGGCGTCCTGGCCAACGGCACCGAGGAGCAGATCGGCACCTGGATCCCGCAGATGTACGGCGACGCGGACGACGTCAAGCTCGCCGCCTTCTGCTCCTCCGAGCCCGACGCCGGTTCCGACGTCGCCTCGATGCGCACCCGCGCCGTCTACGACGCGGCCAAGGACGAGTGGGTGCTCAACGGCACCAAGACCTGGGCGACCAACGGCGGCATCGCCAACGTGCACGTCGTGGTCGCCGTCGTCGACGCCGAGCTCGGCTCGAAGGGCCACGCCTCGTTCATCGTGCCGCCGGACACCCCCGGGCTGTCCCAGGGGCAGAAGTTCAAGAAGCACGGCATCCGGGCGTCGCACACCGCCGAGGTGGTCCTGGAGGACGTCCGCGTCCCCGGAAGCTGCCTGCTCGGCGGCAAGGAGAAGCTCGACGAGCGCCTCGCCCGCGCCCGCGAGCGGGCGAAGTCGGGCGGCGAGCGCGTGAAGAACGCCGCGATGGCCACCTTCGAGGCGTCCCGCCCGGCGGTCGGCGCCATGGCGGTCGGCACCGCCCGCGCCGCGTACGAGGTCGCTCTCGACTACGCCAAGACGCGCACCCAGTTCGGTCGCCCGATCATCGACAACCAGGGCATCGCCTTCCAGCTCGCCGACATGCGCACCCGGATCGACGCCGCCCGGCTGCTGGTCTGGCGGGCCTCCTGGATGGCCACCACGAACAAGCCCTTCACCTCGGCCGAGGGCTCGATGTCGAAGCTGTACGCCAGCGAGACCGCGAAGCAGGTCACCGCCCAGGCCGTCCAGATCCTCGGCGGCAACGGCTTCACCCGCGAGTACCCGGTGGAGCGGATGCACCGGGACGCGGCGATCTACACCATCTTCGAGGGCACCAGCGAGATCCAGCGCCTGGTGATCGCCCGCACGCTGTCCGGCATGCCGATCCGCTGACACCGAAACGGCCGGGGTCCGCGGGGAACACCCGCGGACCCCGGCCGCGGACGTCAGGCGGGCAGCTGTGCCTCGATGGCGGCCACGACCTCCGGTGCTTCCGGCTCCGTGCGCGGGCGGATGCGGGCGACCGGCTCACCGGCGGGAGAGATCAGGAACTTCTCGAAGTTCCACTGGACGTCCCCGGCCTCGCCGTCGGCGTCCGCGAGCTTCGTCAACTCCGTGTAGAGCGGGTGCCGGCCCTCGCCGTTCACGTCGGTCTTCTCCAACAGCGGGAAGCTGACCCCGTACGTCGTCGAGCAGAAGGACTGGATCTCCTCGGCGCTGCCCGGCTCCTGCCCGGCGAACTGGTTGCACGGCACACCCAGAACGGTGAAACCCCGCCCGCCGTAGGTCTTCTGCAGGCGCTCCAGGCCCTCGTACTGGGGCGTGAGGCCGCACTTGGACGCGACGTTCACCAGCAGCACCGCCTTGCCGCTCCAGGCGCCGAGCGTCGTCGGCTCGCCGGTCAGGGTGTGCAGGGGGATGTCGTGCAGAGTCATCGGAAACTCCTCGGATCAAAAGGGCCGCCCGGTCAGGAGGCGTCGCCGACCATTGTCTCCCCGGGGCCGTCCGGACCCGCAGTCGCCTCGGCATCGCCGGGGACCTTGTAGTAGAAGGTCGTCGCCCGGAGCGCCCCCGCAGGGTCCAGCGCGTACGCCGGCACCGAGCCGCACTCCGTCCAGCCTGCCGCCCGGTACAAACGCTCGGCCGCGCTCCCCGTCTCGGTGTCCAGGACGAGCAGGGAGAGGCCCGCTGAGGCCGCCCACTCCTCCACGGCGGTCAGCAACGCCCGGCCCAGCCCGCGGCCCCGCCCGGACGGGCGCACCATCAGCTTCGAGACCTCGGCACGGTGCAGGGCGTTCGGCAGCAGGGCCGGTACGAGGCTGATGGTGCCTGCCACACGTTCGCCGTCCCGGGCGATCCAGACGCGCAACCGGCCCGCCTCCACGGCCCCGGCGCGCTCCCGCCACCAGTCGGCGGCGGCGCCCCGGTCGAGCGGGTCGACGAAGCCGACCGACGCGCCGTCGTGCACGGTGTCCACCAGGAGGGCGGCCAGTTCGTCGGCGTACGTGACGAGTCCGGGGCCCGACACGGAGACGATCTCGGTCATGGGAGGGGTTCCTTTCACGGCATCACGATCATCAGGACGTAACGGGTCCGCTCCGGACCCGGGCAGTGGAAGCGGGAGGGTCCGTCCAGGCGGAACCGCAGGCAGTCACCGGGGCCCAGGGTGTGCGTGCTCCCGTCCACGGTGATCCCCGCCACCCCTTCCCGTACCCACACGTGCTGTTCCACGCCCGGCACCGGGGGGTTCTCGCAGGAGATCGTCGCGCCGGGGTCGAGGGTGCACTCGACGACCTCGCCGCGCAGTCCCGGGTGCGGCGGCGACACCGATCGCCGGGTGAATCCGACGGACGCGTCGTACCAGACCTGCTGCGACCCGGCGGGGACGCGGCGGGGCGGCTCCGACTCGATCTCCGTCAGCAGCCGCGACATCGTCCGTCCGTACGCCGTGCAGAGCCGGCCCAGCGAAGCCGCGGTCGGGCTCAGCTCGCCCCGCTCCACCCGCGACAGGGTGGACCTGCTCAGGCCGGTCAGGCCGGACAGCTCGTCCAGTGACCAGCCGTGCTCGGCCCGCAGGGACGCGAGCCGGGCGGCCAGCCGGCTGTCGGCGGTCTCCGCCTCGCTACCGTCTCTCATATTCGGGAGGGTATCCCGTAAGCGGGACGGGGTGCGGCGCCCCGTGCCCTTTATCCCGCCCGTATGCCGATCGGATGACGGCGTGCCAGGCTTGGGGAAGTGCACCGTCGCCGGTCCGCCGCTCGGGCCGCTCAGGGGCTTCGGGTACCGCAAGGAGGCCGGCCATGGCCAGAACCACCGGGAAGACCACCGCGTTCCAGTCCGGATGGACGGCGTTCGCGGGCGTTCTGATGATTTTCGGCGGAGCGATGGCGATCTTCGAGGGCATCGCCGCCATCGCCAAGGACGACGTGTTCGTCACCACGCGCAACTACATCTTCCAGTGGGACCTCACGGGCTGGGGCTGGGTCCACCTCATCCTGGGCATCGTCATCGCCCTCGCCGGATGCGCCCTGTTCACCGGTGCGTTGTGGGCCAGGCTGATCGGCGTGGTGCTGGCGGGTCTCGGTGCGGTCGCCAACTTCCTCTGGCTGCCGTACTACCCGTTCTGGTCGATCATCCTCATCGCCATCAACATCTTCGTGATCTGGGCCCTGTGCGCCCGCACCGAGCGAACCACCTGAGGGCGGTGGGCGGGCGGGTGCGCCCCGGAGGCCGGTCGGCCACCGGGGCGCACCCGTGTTCCGGGGCGGACCGGAGCACCGGTCCTCACCGGGTCCCCGAAGGATCCGCGGTGGGTAGCCGACCCGCGCGGACCGCCGCCACGAGCGCCTCGTGGTCCCGCTCGTTGCGGTCCGCGTACGCCTCCGCGAACACACCGAGAGCCCGGTCGAAGGCGTCGCCCTTGCCCAGGTACCCCGCGATGGCGATCCGGTCGCCCGACCTGGCGTGCGCGCGGGCCAGGGTCGCCCCGCAGACCTCTCCGAACAGCGTCAGCCCCTGCGGCGTCATCCGTTCCGGTTCGGCGATCCCCTTCCAGTCGCGCAGCTGGCGGAGGTAGAAATCGCGGCGCCTGCCGTCGAACCCCTCCGCCCGTTCCCAGCCGAGGAAGATGTCGCTCGTGGCCTGCATCAGCCGTTGCCCCGCCACGACACGTTCGCCCTGGTTGCGGTAGCGGCTGGTACCGACGTGGTCGGCGAGGACCGAGGTGTCGGCCTCCTTGGCCTGGAGGAAGAGCGGATCGTCGTCGTCCCGGCCGAGCAGGAGCAGGACCCAGCAGCGCGTACCGACGCTTCCCACACCGACCACCTTGCGCGCCACGTCCGCCAGCCGGAAGCCGGAGAGCAGCGCCCGGCGGTCCGACGGGAGGCTGCGGGCATACCGCCGTAGCAGGACCCGGAACCGCTCCTCGGTCTCGATGCGTTCCGCGTCCGGCACCAGCTCGGTGAGCGGTACCACGAGGGGCGGGTCCGAGACGATCCGTCGCCGGCCGCCCGACCACTCGGTGAGTTTCCCGAGAACCTGCCGACTGTCCCGGGTACGGGCCTTCACCAGGGCGCGGTCGAGGTTCTCGCGCCCACGCTCGGCGAGTTGCACCGCGGCGACGGCCCGCAGCCGCGCCTCGTCGATCCGCGCGTACCAGACCTCCAGATTGCCCATCCGGGCGTACTGGGCCATCGACTTCCGGTACGACCGCACCGACGCCCGCACGAGGCGCGCGCGCTCACGGTCCGGGAAGCCGTTCGCCCGCGCGGCGATGACGAGGCTGGCCGCGAGCCGTTTCACGTCCCATTCCCAGGGGCCTGGCAGAGTCTCGTCGAAGTCGTTGATGTCGAAGAGCAGATTGCGCTCCGGCGAGGCCAGCAGCCGGAAGTTCAGCAGATGCGCGTCCCCGCACAGCTGCGCGGTGATCCCGGAGTCCGGCGTGCCGGCCAGGTCCGCCGCCATGATCGCGGCGGCGCCCCGGTAGAACCGGAACGGCGATTCGGTCATCCGGCCGTACCGGAGGGGGACCAGATCCGGCACGCGCGCCGCGGACTGCGTCTCCAGGACCGTCAGCGGATCGAACCGGCGAGCGGTGGGCTCGAAGACCGCGTGGGCCGACCGGGGAACCCTCCTGCGGACGGCTCTGCCCGCGGCGGCCCGTTCGGCGGGGGTGGCGCGTGGCGTGGTGCGCGACGCGGGACGGCGGTCCTGGGGCATGACGGCTCTCCTGACTTCCCCGAGTCGTGGTCGGCGTGACGCGCCGGGCGCGCGACGCCGACGAGCGGGGCGCGCGGTGGTGTCGGGCCGTCCCTTCGATGATCCCCGGCACCGCCCGGTCCGGCACGTCCGAGACGCGGGCGCAAGGGCCGGTCCGAGGTGTCGGTGCGGGCGCGCTCAGCCGTGCTCGGCGTCCGTGACGTGCCCTTCGCGCCGCCGGGACACCCGCCTCCAGATCGCGCGCTGCGACCGCAGGGTGCCGGTGCCGACGAGGATCAGAACCACGATGTTCACCAGGAGCTGGATCAGCGACCCCCAGGCCTCCTGCCAGCTGCTGAAGGCGACGGAAACGGCGATGGCGGCGGCGGCCGGAATGGTGGTGACCGAGATGAACACTCCGAGCAGCGCGCTCGTCCGCGCCTCGGTGAGCGACACGATGCCGACGACACCCGCCAGCGTCGCGACCGCCACCGAGAAGAAGTTGGGCGTGTTGATCAGGTCGGCCACCGGACGCAGCCCGGCCTCGAACGCCTGCGACTGGAACCCGAAGCCCCGGATCATCAGGCTGAAGAGGAAGGTGACCGCCACGGTCAGCGTCAGCCCGGCGCCGAGCGCCTTCAGGCCCCTTCGGACCGTGGCGCGGTCGCCCCGGTCGATACCCAGCGCGATGCTGACGATCGCCCCGTACTCGGGCCCGACGACCATGGCCCCCACGATCAGGATCTGCGAGTTGGTGACGATTCCCACCGAGCCGATCAGACCGGCGACGACCAGGTACAGGTAGAAGCTCGGCGGATACCTGGCCTCGGCGCGGATGCGGGCCTCCACCTGCTCCCAGACCGGGGCTCGCGCCAACGGTCCCAGCTCCTCGCGACCGCCTTCGTCGGCCCGCCCCGAGAACGCCATGTCCACCGGTTCGACGACGATGGACCCGAACTGGTCCAGACGGATGTCCCGCAGACCGCGGAGCACCTCGTTGGCGCCCCCGGTCAGAACGTCGCAGGCGATCGCGTCGCCGTCCGGGTTCCGGGCCGCCCCCGGCTGCACGATCAGATTGAGGACGCACGGATCGTCCGCCAGCAGTGCGACGACCCGGTCGGTCAGGCCGGGTGGGCTCACCGCGCGGACGTGGATCAAGTCCATCGCGTACCTCTCGCTTCCGTGACCCCGCTGGTGCGCCGGGCGCGCCTTCCGGCACGCGGGTTCCTCCAGTAAGGCCGCACGCCCCTGGGTCGGCAATCCGGCACGGCGTCGGCAATCCGGCCGGCGGCCCCGGCCGTGGTCGCCGGCCGGATGTCAGCGGGTCCTGGAAGAATCCCCGTCATGGAGTCATCCGACGAGCTCTTCCCCGGCACGACACCGGCACCTGCACCGGCCGGTCCGGAAGCGGGCCGGGACAGCGGCCCGGAACGCCCGCTCGTCCGCTGCCGCCTCTGCGGACGCCCGCTCACCGGCACGGGCTCCCGCCGGAGCGGCCTCGGCCCCACCTGCGACGCGAAGCTCCACCCCGCTCCGCCGGACACCCGCGCCCGCCGCCGGGACGCCGACCAGGAGCCCTTGCCGGGGCTGTGAGCGGTCCCGGGAGCGCCGTCGCGGCCGGCTCCGGTCCGGAACCGGAGCCTACGCGTGTCGTCCGCGCCCGTAATCTCGTGCCATGGACTTCGGGGACGGGCTGCTCAACGTGGTGGATGTCGAGTCGACCTGCTGGGAGGGGGAGGCCCCGGCCGGGCAGGTGAGCGAGATCGTCGAGATCGGCCTCACCGTCGTGGACCTGCGGGCGGGCGAGCGGCTGGCCAAGCACCGGGTGCTGGTGAGACCGCGGCGCTCGGTCCTCTCGGCGTTCTGCACCGAACTCACCGGCCTCACCCGGGCGGAGGTCGACGCGGGGGTCTCCTTCGCCGAGGCGTGCCGCCTGTTGACGGCCGATCACCGCAGTGGGACGCGGCCCTGGGCGAGTTGGGGCGACTACGACCGCAAGATGTTCCTCGGCCAGTCTCGTGCGTCCGGAGTCCCTTACCCCTTCGGCCACCGCCACACCAACGCGAAGACCGCGTTCACCGAGGACCGGGGGCTGCGGCGGAGACCCGGCATGGCGCAGGCGCTGGAGATCGCCGGGCTGCCGCTGGAGGGCCGTCACCACCGGGGCGACGACGACGCGTGGAACATCGCCGCGCTGGTACTGGACATGGCCGGGCGCGGAGGATGGCCGCTGACCCGCTGACCCGCTGACCCGCTGACCCGCAGGCCCCGGGACGGCCCGCTCGGAAGACGCCCGCGTGGAGAGGGCGTGCGGGCCGGAGACGTGAGAAGGGCCGTTCCGGGGCCCGGGGGCACCAGGACCGCCCTTCTCGTCCGGTCGAGGCCAACCGGCTTCCCGGCGGGTGGGTGCGGAGCTCTCAGCGCACGCGGATGCCGAGAGCGACGATCTGGGTGACCGCGTCGTCGGCGAAGTTGTCGTCACTGACCAGCACCACGGTCCGCTCACCACCCCGCAGGACCGGCCCCCAGGTCATGCCCTCGGTGTTGTCGACCGTGGACAGGTCCAGATCGTCGAAGTCCGCGACCAGCTTCTTGCGCATCGGCACGACTCTCCGCCCGGTCAGCGAGTCGACGCGCTGGACGTCGGTCGCACCCCGGGTGGTGGCGTCGTAGAGACGGATCTTGTAGTCCGATCCGGCCACCCAGGAGCGTTCGAGCACCAGGTAGCGGTCCGGGTCGTCGGGGAAGGCGAGGATCGACGGGACGCCGGTGTCCGGGGGCCACGGGCTGGTGGGGTCGGAGGCGGCGAAGATCTTCTCGACGGGGTAGGCGTACTGCGCGAGCACGTCCCCCGCCCGGCTCTGCTGGGTGACGCGGACCAGGGCGCCGTGCTCCAGGTCGGGCTCCGGGCCGTCCTGGAGCAGCGGACCCTCGACGGCGCTGGTGAGCACGCGGTCCCCGGATCCGAAGGTGATCGCCTCCACCGCCTTGTTCCGCCGCAGACCACGGTCGTCCAGGGTGATCACGTAGTTGGGCGGCAGTCGCAGCTGCCCCAGGTACGCCCCGGCGGGGGAGGCGAACTGGATCGACGGCTGGATCACCGGGGCGGTGGCGGACGTGGGACGGTCCCCCTCCTGCGCCCACCAGTAGCGGCAGGTGCGCGGGTCGACCCGGATCTCCTCGGGGTCGACGGCCTTGCCGTCGTTGGTGCTCGCCGGCGGATACACCGAACCGTCCGGCTGCAGGAAGGGGTGGGTGGAGGTGAAGTCGACGGAGTGGACCCCGGCCCCGTCCACCTCGATCGCCGCGGTGTAGAAGCGGGCGGGCTGCAGGTACGAGCGGTCGTCGCTGATCAGGACGTACTCGCCGGTGCACGGGTTCCGGTCGATGCCGGACAGCCCGCCCACCGTCGTGTTCTCGAAGGAGAGACCGCGCGGGACGATCTTCTCGCCCAGCAGCCGGGCGTACGCCCCTGCGGACGGAGCGGCGGCGGGCGGTGCGGCGGCCGGCAGGGCGGGGGCGCTGTCCGACTGCGCCGCCACGGCCGGGGCCACGGCCGCCGCCAGCACCAGGGATGCCGCGCACGCGCGACGGATCAAGGAGGATCTCATGCGATTGATCTTGGTCCGCCCGGGCGCCGAGCGCAGTCGCCCATCCGTGTGATCGTCGTGCGCGCGAGGGTGAGACGTGCCCCGATGAGGTGATTTCCCGATGGGGTGTCAACCTCCGCGCGCACAGCCCGGTATGCCGACGCACCCATCACCCACGTGCTGTCACCGGCCGGCCGGCCCCTACGCCCCCAGGCGCCGGAACAGCCCCTCCTGCACCACGGACACCAGCAGGTTGCCCTCCCGGTCGTAGATCCGGCCGCGCGCCAGACCCCGGCCGCCCGTGGCGATCGGCGACTCCTGGTCGTACAGGAACCACTCGTCCGCCCGGAACGGCCTGTGAAACCACATGGCGTGGTCCAGGGAGGCCATGTCGAAGCCGCGCGGGCCCCACAGGGGCTCCACCGGGAGGCGGACGGCGTCCAGCAGCGTCATGTCGCTCGCGTACGTCAGCGCGCAGGTGTGCACCAGCGGGTCGTCGCCCAGCGGGCCGACCGCGCGCATCCACACCGCGCTGCGCGGCTCCGCGCCCGTGACCTCCTCCTGGGTCCAGCGCAGCCGGTCCACGTACCGGATGTCGAACGGCTGGCGGCGGGCCATCCGCTCCAGCGCCTCGGGCAGCCCGCCCAGGTGCTCGCGCACCTCGTCGGCGACCGCGGGCAGCTCCTCGGGGTCGGGGACGATACGGGCGGCCGGCAGCTGGTGCTCGAAGGCCGCTTCCTCGGGCCGGTGGAAGGAGGCCGTCAGGTTGAAGATCGTCCGGCCCTCCTGCACCGCCGTGACCCGCCGCGTCGTGAAGGAACGGCCGTCGCGCACCCGCTCCACCTGGTACACGATCGGCACGCCCGGCCGCCCCGGGCGCAGGAAGTAGGCGTGCAGCGAGTGCACCGGCCGGTCGCCTTCGGTGGTCCGGCCGGCGGCGACCAGCGCCTGGCCCGCGACCTGACCGCCGAAGACCCGCTGGAGGGACTCCTCGGGGCTCCGGCCGCGGAAGATGTTGACCTCGATCCGTTCCAGGTCGAGCAGGCCGACCAGGAGCTCGGCGGGGTTCGTCATGCGCTTCTTCTCCACTCTCGCCGCCCCGCCGTCACCGTCGCGACCGGGCTCACAACTGACCCACCGCGGTGACACGCACGACCGCGTGGCCTTCTTCGTCGGAGGCCGCGAGATCCACTTCGGCGCGGATGCCCCAGTCGTGGTCACCGTTCGGGTCGGCGAAAGCCTGCCACACCCGCCACACACCGTGCGCCGGGTCCTCCTCGATCTTCAGCAGCTTGGGGCCGCGTGCGTCGGGGCCCGTACCCAGCTCGTCGAACTCGTCCCAGTAGGCGTCCATCGCCTCGCCCCAGGCGTCCTCGTCCCAGCCGGAGTCCCCGTCCAGCTCGCCGAGGTCGCGGACCCGGTCCAGCGCGGCCAGCTCGACCCGGCGGAACATGGCGTTGCGCACCAGCACGCGGAAGGCGCGGGCGTTCGCGGTGACCGGCTTGACCTCGTCGGCCTTCTCCTGCGCCTGCTCGGCGGTCTCCACCTCCGGGTTGGCGAGCTGCTCCCACTCGTCCAGCAGGCTGGAGTCCACCTGGCGCACCATCTCGCCCAGCCAGGCGATCAGGTCCTGGAGGTCCTCGGACTTGATGTCGTCCGGGATCGTGTGCTCCAGCGCCTTGTACGCGCTCGCGAGGTAGCGCAGCACGATGCCCTCGGTGCGGGCCAGCTCGTAGTTCGAGGTGAACTCCGTGAACGTCATGGCGCGTTCGTACATGTCCCGGATCACCGACTTCGGCGACACCGGATGGTCCCCGACCCACGGGTGGCTCTTGCGGTACACGTCGTAGGCGTGCCACAGCAGTTCGCCCAGCGGCTTCGGGTACGTGACCTCCTGGAGCCGCTCCATGCGCTCCTCGTACTCGACGCCGTCCGCCTTCATCTGCCCGACTGCCTCGCCGCGCGCCTTGTTCTGCTGGGCGGCGAGGATCTGGCGCGGGTCGTCCAGCGTCGACTCGACGACGGAGACCATGTCCAGCGCGTACGAAGGGGATTCGGCGTCCAGAAGGTCGAACGCGGCGAGCGCGAACGTGGACAGCGGCTGGTTCAGCGCGAAGTCCTGCTGGAGGTCCACGGTCAGCCGGACGATCCGGCCCTCGGCGTCCGGCTCCGCCAGCTGCTCCACCACGCCGCCGTCGAGCAGCGAGCGGTAGATCGCGATGGCCCGCCGGATGTGCCGCAACTGCGCCCGGCGCGGCTCGTGGTTGTCCTCCAGCAGGTGGCGCATCGCCGTGAAGGCGTTGCCGGGACGGGCGATCACCGAGAGCAGCATGGTGTGCGTGACCCGGAAGCGCGAGGTCAGCGGCTCCGGGTCGGACTGGATCAGCTTGTCGAAGGTCGTCTCCGACCAGGCCACGAAGCCCTCGGGGGCCTTCTTCCGGACGACCTTGCGCTTCTTCTTCGGGTCGTCGCCCGCCTTCTTGACGTTCTTCTCGTTCTCGATGACGTGCTCGGGTGCCTGCGCCACCACGAACCCGGCCGTGTCGAACCCCGCGCGCCCGGCGCGGCCCGCGATCTGGTGGAACTCGCGCGCCCGCAGCGTCCGCACCCGGGTGCCGTCGTACTTGGTGAGCGCCGTGAACAGCACCGTGCGGATGGGGACGTTGACCCCGACGCCGAGCGTGTCCGTCCCGCAGATCACCTTCAGCAGACCCGCCTGCGCGAGCTTCTCCACCAGACGGCGGTACTTGGGCAGCATTCCGGCGTGGTGGACCCCGATGCCGTGCCGCACGTACCGGGAGAGGTTCTGGCCGAACTTGGTGGTGAAGCGGAAGTTGCCGATCAGATCGGCGATCTTCTCCTTCTCCTCCTTGCTGCACATGTTGATGCTCATCAGCGACTGCGCCCGCTCCACGGCGGCGGCCTGCGTGAAGTGCACGATGTAGACGGGGGACTGCCGGGTGTCCAGCAGCTCGGTGAGCGTCTCCGTGATCGGGGTGAGCCGGTACTCGTAGCTGAGCGGCACCGGACGGGTCGCCGAGCGCACCACGGAGGTCGGCCGTCCGGTGCGGCGGGTGATGTCCTTCTCGAACATCGCGACGTCGCCGAGGGTCGCCGACATCAGGACGAACTGGGCCTGCGGCAGCTCCAGCAGCGGGATCTGCCACGCCCAGCCGCGGTCGGGTTCCGCGTAGAAGTGGAACTCGTCCATCACGACCTGGCCGATGTCGGCGTACTTGCCGTCGCGCAGCGCGATCGAGGCCAGCACCTCCGCCGTGCAGCAGATGACGGGCGCGTCGGCGTTGACCGAGGCGTCGCCCGTGAGCATGCCGACGTTCTCCGTGCCGAAGAGCTTGCACAGGTCGAAGAACTTCTCCGAGACCAGCGCCTTGATCGGAGCGGTGTAGAAGGTGACCTTGTCCTGCGCCAGCGCCGTGAAGTGCGCGCCGGCCGCGACCAGGCTCTTGCCCGAGCCGGTCGGCGTGGACAGGATGACGTTCGCGCCGGAGACCACCTCGATCAGCGCCTCCTCCTGCGCGGGGTAGAGGACGATTCCCTGACTCTCGGTCCACGAGGAGAATGCCTCGAAGAGAGCGTCCGGGTCTGCGGTGGGGGGCAGCTGATCGATAAGGGTCACGCCCCCCATCTTGCCTGCCTTCCGCCCCGATGAGGGAACCGGGCGGCCGTACGAAGATCACGGGCGGTACGCTTCCCACTCAACTCGGCCGCGCCGCAACGGCGTCGGCCGCACCGAGTTCTGGGGGCGGAAAAGACCATGATGGGACCGGCACACTCACTGTCCGGGGCGGCGGCCTGGCTCGGGGTGGGGGCGGCTGCCGCCGCCGCGGGTCACACCATGCCCTGGCCCGTCCTGGTCGTCGGGGCGCTGATCACGGCGGGCGCCGCCCTCGCCCCGGACCTGGACCACAAGTCGGCCACCATCTCCCGGGCCTTCGGACCGGTGTCCAAAGGGGTCTGCGAGGTCGTCGACAAGCTCTCGCACGCCGTCTACAAGGCCACCCGGGGTCCTGGTGACCCCCGGCGCAACGGCGGCCACCGGACCCTGACCCACACCTGGCTGTGGGCCGTCCTCACCGGTGCCGTGGCTTCGGGCGCCGCGATCCTCGGCGGACGCTGGGCGGTCCTCGCGATCCTCTTCGTCCACCTGGTGCTCGCCGTCGAGGGCCTGCTCTGGCGAGCCGCCCGCGTCTCCAGCGACGTACTGGTGTGGCTGCTCGGCGCGACCAGCGCCTGGATCCTCGCCGGCCTGCTGGACCAGCCCGGCAACGGCTCGGACTGGTTCTTCGACGCACCCGGCCAGGAATACATGTGGCTCGGACTGCCGATCCTGCTCGGGGCCCTCGTGCACGACATCGGGGACGCCCTGACCGTCTCGGGCTGCCCGATCCTCTGGCCCATCCCGCTCGGCCGCAAGCGCTGGTACGCGCTGGGGCCGCCTAAGGCGATGCGGTTCCGGGCCGGCAGCTGGGTGGAGCTGAAGGTGCTGATGCCCGTGTTCATGGTGCTCGGAGGCATCGGCGCGGCGGGCGCCCTCAACATCATCTGACCCCGCGCGCCGGCCACCGCCGCCCGGAGGCGGATCTCCTCTCCGGGCGGCGGGCGCGTCCCCGTAGGACCATGGGCCCATGCTGCTCATCCGGCTCGCCCAGGTATCGCTCCAGGTCGCCGGGGACCCCGCCAGGAACCGGAAGGTCGAACTGCTGGCCGACCTCTTCCGCGACGCGGCCCCCGAGGACGCACCGGTCGCCATCCCGTACCTCGCCGGACGGCTGCCCCAGGGGCGGCTCGGCATCGGCTGGTCCACCCTCGGCGACCCGGTCGCACCCGCAGCCTCGCCCACCCTCACCGTCGCGCACACCGATGCCGAGCTGACCGCGATCGGAGCGCTGACCGGCCCCGGCTCCCGGGCCGCGCGCGCGGAGCGGCTGCGCGCCCTGCTGGGTGCGGCCACCGCCGCTGAACAGCACTTCCTCCGGGCATTGATCCTGGGGGAGCTGCGCCAGGGCGCCCTGGACGCCGTCGCCGTGGACGCACTGGCCCGCGCGTCCGGCGCGGCGGGCCCCGAGGTACGCCGGGCCGTCATGCTCGCCGGCTCACTGAAGGACGTCGCGGTCGCCCTGCTCGCGGACGGCCCCGAGGCCCTCGCCCGCTTCCGGCTCACCGTGGGACGCCCCGTCCACCCGATGCTCGCGCACACCGCACCCTCGGTCGCGGAGGCGATCGACAAGCTGGGCGGCTGCGCGGTCGAGGAGAAGCTCGACGGCATCCGCGTACAGGTGCACCGGGACGGCACCGGCGTACGCGCCTTCACCCGTACCCTCGACGACATCACCGACCGGCTCCCCGACCTGGTGACCGCCGTCGCCGGCCTTCCCGGTGAGCGCTTCGTCCTCGACGGCGAGGTCATCGCGCTCGGCCCCGACGGCCGGCCGCGCCCCTTCCAGGAGATCGCCTCCCGCGTGGGCTCCCGCCGTGAGGTGGCCCGCGCCGCGGCCCAGCTCCCGGTGGTCCCGGTCTTCTTCGACGTGCTGCTCGTGGACGACGAGGACCTCCTGGACCGGCCGCTCACCGAGCGGCACGCGGCCCTCGCCCGGCTGGTGCCCGAACGGATGCGGGTACGCCGCACCCTCGTGGCCGGCCCCTCGGACCCGGCGTCCCGGGAAGCCGCCGAGGCCTTCTCCGCCGCGACCCTGGAACGCGGCCACGAAGGCGTGGTCGTCAAGGACCTCGCCGCCCCCTACAGCGCGGGCCGCCGGGGCGCGTCCTGGCTCAAGGTCAAGCCCGTGCACACCCTCGACCTCCTGGTGATCGCCGTGGAGTGGGGCAGTGGCCGCCGCACCGGGAAGCTCTCCAACCTGCACCTCGGCGCACTGGGCCCCGACGGCGAGCCGGTCATGCTCGGCAAGACCTTCAAGGGGCTCACCGACCAGCTGCTCGCCTGGCAGACCGAACGCCTGCTCGCACTCTCCACCGGCGACGACGGGCACGTGGTGACCGTCCGCCCGGAGCTCGTCGTGGAGATCGCCTACGACGGCCTCCAGCGTTCCACGCGCTATCCGGCCGGCGTCACCCTGCGCTTCGCCCGGGTCCTGCGCTACCGCGAGGACAAACGCCCGGAGGAGGCCGACACCGTCGCCACCGTGCTCGCCGGACAAACCTGAGGACAGACCCGCGGGCCCCGAACACGACCGGGCCGTACACGCCGGAAGACGCCGCCCGGGTGGTCTCCCGGCGGCGCCTTCCGGCACGTACGGCCCCGCGGCGTCACTTCCGCTTCGCGGCGGACTCCGTGCGCGCGAGGAGCTCCTCGGGGCTGAGATAGGCGTCCGTGTACTCGAAGTCCCGCAGCGTCGCCGGCTTGCGGGCCTGGAAGCCGGTACGGACGAAGTCGTCACCTGCCACCGCGTTCAGCAGCCAGTTGGTGAGCACTCGCGTCTTCGCGACGTTCGTCCGCAGCGCCGACCAGTGGTAGCCGCGCGCCACCGCCTGGGCGGGGATGCCCTGCAGTTCGATGCCGAGCGGCTTGGAGACCGCGTCCCGGCCACCGAGGTCCACGACGAGACCCAGGTCCTTGTGCACGTACGGCTGGAGCGTGCCGCCACGCAGGGAGGCGAGGACGTTGTCCGCCACGACCCGGCCCTGGCGCATCGCGTGCTGGGCGGTCGGCGGGCAGACCGCGCCGTCGCCCTTCGCGAGATCGGGCACCGCCGCCGCGTCACCCAGCGCGAACACCCCGTCGGCGCCCGGCAGCGCCATCTCCGGGTTCACCGCCAGCCGGCCGCGTACGGTCTCCGCGCCCAAGGTGGCGATCAGCGGGCTCGCCGCCACACCGGCCGTCCAGATCAGGGTGCGGCAGGGCAGCACCCGGCCGTCCGTGAAGGTGACCTCCTCCCGGTCCGCCTTCGCGATCGACACGCCCAGCGACACCTCGATACCGCGCCTGCGCAGGATCTTCATTGCGCTGACACCCAGCTTGTCGCCCAGCTCCGGCATGAGCTTGGGGGCGATGTCGATCAGATGCCACTTGATCAGCTTCGGGTCCAGCCGCGGGTAGTGCTTCACGGCGTTGGTCGTCAGCCGCTGGAGACAGGCCGCCGTCTCGGTCCCGGCGTATCCGCCGCCCACCACGACGAACTGGAGCCGCGAGGCGCGCTCCGCCTCGTCCTGACTGGCGTCGGCGACGTCGAGCTGCTCGATGACGTGGTCCCGAACGTACGCGGCCTCGGCGAGCGTCTTCATACCCCGGGCGTTGTCCAGCAGGCCGGGGATGTCGAACGTCCGGGTCACACTTCCGGCGGCGAGCACGATGTAGTCGTAGGGCTCGTTCACGATCTCGTCCGTGATCTTGCGGATCACGCAGATCTTCGCCTTCGTGTCCACCCCGATCGCCCCGCCCGGCACGATCCGGGTGCGGTGACGGCTGCTGCGCCGCAGCGAGACGGCCACCGACTGGGGGGTGAGCACGCCGGAGGCGACCTGCGGCAGGAGCGGCAGATAGAGCTGGTACGAGAACGGCGTGACGAGCGTGATCTGCGCTTCTCCCGGCGAGAGCCGACGCTCCAGACGGCGCACGCACTCGACCCCGGCGAAGCCGGCGCCGACGACGAGAATCCTGGGTGGTGCCACGGTGTGCGTCCCTTCTCAAGGCTACGCGGTCGTGTCTCACCTGCCCCGAAGTCCGGGCGGGTCACCTCACATCCTCACCGCAGAGCCCTGAACGCGCCTCCCGGCCCGGGGAATCGGACCTCCGGGCCCGGACGGGCCACCGGAACCGGGCGCTACCCGAACGGGCCAACGACCGGCCCCGCCGCTGCCGTCAGTACACGTCACGGACGTAGCGCTTGTCCGCCGCCAGGCGCCTGACGTAGGCCGCGGCCTCGTCGGTGTCCATGGAGCCGTGCGCGGCGACGATGTCCCGCAGGGCCCGGTCGACGTCCTTGGCCATGCGGCCGGCGTCGCCGCACACGTAGAAGTGGGCACCGTCCTTCAGCCACTGCCAGAGGCGGGGCCCCTGCTCACGCATCCGGTCCTGCACGTACACCTTGTTGCGCTGGTCGCGGGAGAAGGCGAGGTCGAGGCGGTCGAGGTGGCCCGAGGCCTGGTACGCCTCCAGGTCCTGGCGGTGGTAGAAATCGGTGGCCCGGCGCTGCTCGCCGAAGAAGAGCCAGTTGGGGCCCGAGTGGCCGCGCGCCTGCCGTTCCTCCAGGAACCCGATGAAGGGGGCCACCCCGGTGCCGGGGCCGACCATGATCATCGGGGTGGACGGGTCCGTCGGCGGGCGGAAGTGCGGGGAGCGCTGCACGAAGACTTGGACGGGGCCGTCGTCGGCGTGGTCGGCGAGGTAGGTGGAGCAGACGCCCTTGCGGTCGCGGCCGAGCCGGTTGGCCCAGCGGACGACCGAGACGGTGAGACGTACCTCGCCCGGGTGGGCCAGCGGACTGGAGGAGATCGAGTACAGGCGGGGCTGGAGGCGCTTGAGCGCTCCTGTCCACTCCGCCGCCGACGCGCGTACCGGGAACTCGGCGACCGCGTCGGCCGCCTGCCGGCCCCAGCTCCACTTGGCCAGCGCGTCCTTGTTGTCGGGGCGCAGCAGGCGCTTCAGCTCGTGACTGTCGGTGCGTTCCATCAGGAACCGCAGCAGACCGGTGCTGACACGGGAGATGTCCAGCCGGGTGCGGAGCGCCTCCTCCAGCGTGAGCGGCCCGCCGTCGCCCAGGTCCACCGGCTCGTCGGGGTCGAGGCCGGTGAGCGCCAGCCACTCGGCGGTGAGCCCCGCGCTGTTGGCCGGCCACACGCCGAGCGCGTCCCCCGCGTCGTAGGCGAGTTCACCACCACGGGTGTCGAAGGCGAACTGCCGCACCTCCTTGCCCGAACCGGGCAGGCTCAGCAGCCTGTTGCCGACGAGCAGGGTGGCGAACGGCGAGGTCCTCGTGTAGCCGGCCGGTACGGCGGCGGCCCGGGTGGCGGGTACGGCGGCGGGCGCCGACCGGGCCGGGCTCGCGTGGTCCGGACGCGGGTCGTCGTCGGCCACGAACCCGTCCAGGGCGGTGAGTACCTGGCCCAGCCACTGTTCGGCCCGTTCCCCGAAGTCGGGTTCGCAGTCGGCGCGGGGGACGAGGCGGGTGGCACCGAGGGCGGCGAAGCGCTCGTCCAGCCGGCGGCCATGGCCGCAGAAGTCGTCGTAGGAGGAGTCGCCGAGGGCGAGCACCGCGTACCTGACCCCTTCCAGCCGTACGGCCTCCCCGATCGAGAGGTTCTGCCAGAAGTCGCTGCCGTTGTCCGGGGCTTCGCCGTCGCCGAACGTGCTGGTGACGAGGAGGACGTCGGTCCCGGGGGTGAGGCGCGCGGGTGTCGCCTCTGCCATGGCCAGGAGTTCGGGGGTACGGCCCGCCAGCGTGAGGCGCGCCGCGGCGCCCTGGGCGAACTCCTCGGCGTTGCCGGTCTGTGAGGCCCACAGGAGGAGCAGGCGGCGGCCGGGTGCGGCGGCTTCCTCGGCCGGTGCGCCCGGCTGGGCGAGCACCGCCGCCGGGGTCGAGGCGGCGGCCGGTGCCGCGGTGCGGGAGAACATCCCCGCGAGGACGCCGTCGACCCAGAGGGCGTGGCCGGAGTCGAAGGGGGCGTCCGGCGGCAGCACGGGCACGCCCGCGGCCGGCGGGGCGGCGGCGAGCCCGGAGAGGTAGCCGGAGAGATAGCGGCGCTCCGGCTCGGCGAGCGCAGGCGGAGCGAGTTCGGGCAGGCCGAGCAGGGCGGCGAGCGCCAGGACGGGGGAGCCGGCCGGGGCGGCGGCCGCGGGGACGGTTACGGGTACGGGGAGCAGGGGCACGGGTGTGGTCTCCGGTTCGGTGCTCGGGCGGCCCGCCGGGACGGGGGCGACCGTCCGGGCGAGGCTGACGGCGCAGACCTTGAGCTCGGGCTGGAAGGAGAGCGGGTCCACGGCGTCGTTGGTGACGGCGTTGACGCTGAGGTACTCGCCGAACAGGTCGTTCCAGTGGAAGGGCGCGAACGCGGTGCCCGGCAGGACCCGGTCGGTGACCACCACGGGCAGGACGGCACGTCCACGCCGGGAGGTGACCTCCAGGTGATCGCCCGCCGCCACGCCGAGCCGCCCCGCGTCCTCGGGGTGGACCTCCACGAACGGTCCGGGGTTCAGCTTGGTCAGCTTGGCGACCTTGCCGGTCTTGGTCAGCGTGTGCCACTGGTGCTGCAGCCGGCCCGTGTTGAGCAGAAACGGGAAGTCGTCGTCGGGGAGTTCGGCCGCCGGCAGGTGCGGCCGGGCGAAGAAGCGGGCGCGTCCGCTCGCGGTGGGAAACGCGAGACGGGGGCGGGTCGCGTCCTCACGCTCCAGCAAGGTCTGGCTGACACCGTCGTTGAGATAGCGGACCGGGTTGCGGTCCGGCCCGTCGGCGGCCGGCGCCGGCCACTGGACCGGGGTGTCGCGCAGCCGGTCGTACGTCACACCGCGCAGGTCCCAGCCGGTCGCGGGGTTCCACGCCTGCTTGAGCTCCTCGAACACCTCCTCGGCCGAGGTGTAGGTGAACCCCTCGGCGAACCCCATCGCACGGGCCACCTCGGCGATCAACCGCCAGTCGGGCAGGGCCTGACCGGGCGGGTCGACGACGCCCTGGACGAGGGTGAGGTTGCGCTCCGAGTTGACCATGACCCCGTCGGACTCCGCCCACAGCGTCGCGGGCAGTACCACGTCGGCGTAGGCGTTGGTCTCCGTCTCCGCGAACACGTCCTGGGTGATGACGAGTTCGGCCGCCTCCAGGCCGGCGATGACCGTCCTGCGATTGGCCACCGAGGCGACCGGGTTGGTGCAGATGATCCAGCACGCCTTGATGTCACCGGCGGCCAGCTGCTCGAACATCTCCACCGTGCCGCGCCCGGTTTCGGTACGCAGCGAACCCTCGGGTATCCGCCACAGTTTCTCGGTGAAGGCCCGCTCGGCGTCGACCAGTACGGACCGCTGGCCGGGCAGACCCGGACCCATGTAACCCATCTCGCGGCCGCCCATGGCGTTGGGCTGGCCGGTCAGCGAGAAGGGGCCGGAGCCGGGGCGGCAGATCGCTCCGGTGGCGAGGTGCAGATTGACCAGCGCGTTGGTGTTCCACGTCCCGTGGGTCGACTGGTTCAGCCCCATGGTCCAGCAGCTCATCCACTCCCCGGCCTCGCCGATCCACCGCGCGGCCAGCTGGATGTCCGACTCCGGGATTCCGGTGATCTCCGCGACCCGGTCGGGCGTGAACTCCGCGAGGAATGCGGGCATCTCCTCCCACCCCTCGGTGAAGGCGGCGATGAACTCCTCGTCGGTGTGGCCGCCTTCGACCAGCAGGTGCAGCAGGCCGTTCAGCAGGGCGAGATCGGTGCCCGGCTTGATCCGCAGGAAGAGGTCGGCCTTGTCGGCGGTGGCGTTGCGGCGCGGGTCCACGACGATCAGCTTGGCGCCGGACGCCTTCACCCGGTCCATCATGCGCAGGAAGAGGATGGGGTGGCAGTCGGCCATGTTGGCGCCGATGACGAAGAACGCGTCCGCGCGGTCGAAGTCCTGGTACGAGCCGGGCGGGCCGTCGGCGCCGAGCGACAGCTTGTATCCGGTGCCCGCGGACGCCATGCACAGCCGCGAGTTGGACTCGATCCGGCTGGTACGGACGAACCCCTTGGCCAGCTTGTTCGCCAGGTACTGCGCCTCCAGGGACATCTGCCCGGAGACGTAGAAGGCCAGGGCGTCAGGCCCGTGCTCGTCCAGGATCGCCCGCAGCCGGCCGGCGACCGAGGCGACGGCCTCGTCGACGTCCGTCTCCACCGGCTCGGTGCCCCGCTCGGCGCGCACCAGCGCCCTGCCCACCCGTCCGGGCGCCGCCATCAGGTCGGCGCTGGTCGCCCCCTTGGTGCACAGCCGCCCCGAGTTGGCGGGGTGCGACTTGTCCCCGTACGCCTTGGCCACCCGGCGGCGCCCGTCGGCCGGGTCCCGTACCAGGTCGAGCACGATCCCGCAGCCCACGCCGCAGTACGAACAGACCGTACGGACGCTGCCGTCGTCCGAGCCAGATGTCACCGAACCCCCACCCCGCGGTGTGTGCCTTACCGGGCGGGACCGTCCGCCGCTCTGCGGTGATCCCTGGAACAGCACCGTAGGAAGAGCGAATTTCCGGATGGTGACGCGCCGCTGGTGCGCGGGGTTACTCCCCGCGCACACGACCAGGCGGCGCCGTGTGAGGCGGGGTGGGGCGAACGGCCGACTGAGCAGGGGACGGGCGGGGCTGCCCCCGGGGTGGTGACCCGGGGGCAGCCCCGCGAGGCTCACCCGTGCCAGGACCGCCACAGCGCCGCGTAGGCGCCGTCCGCCGCGACCAGTTCGTCGTGGCTGCCGAGTTCGCTGATCCGGCCCTTCTCCACCACCGCGATCACGTCCGCGTCGTGCGCGGTGTGCAACCGGTGCGCGATGGCCACCACCGTCCGGCCCTCGAGCACCCGGGCCAGCGACCGCTCCAGATGCCGGGCCGCCCGGGGGTCCAGCAGCGAGGTCGCCTCGTCCAGCACCAGGGTGTGCGGATCGGCCAGGACCAGCCGTGCCAGCGCGATCTGCTGGGCCTGCGCCGGCGTCAGCGCCAGGCCGCCCGAACCCACTGCGGTGTCCAGCCCTTCCTCCAACGCCCTGGCCCAGCCGTCCGCGTCCACCGCGGCGAGCGACGCCCACAGTGCGGCGTCCTCGGCTCCCGTCCGCGCCAGCAGCAGGTTGTCGCGGAGCGAACCGACGAACACGTGGTGCTCCTGGTTGACGAGCGCGACGTGCCCGCGCACCCGCTCCGCGGGCATCCGGGACAGCTCCGCGCCGCCGAGCGTCACCTCACCCGTCCTCGGCGCGTAGATGCCCGCCAGCAGCCGGCCCAGGGTGGACTTGCCCGCCCCGGACGGACCGACCAGCGCGAGCCGCGTGCCCGGGGCCACGTCCAGCGTCACCTCGTGCAGCACGTCCACCCCGGAGCGGTAACCGAACCGCACGTCCTCGGCCCGCACCTTCCGGCCCTCGGGACGGACCGACTCGTCACCCGCGTCCGGCTCGATGTCGCGCACCCCGACCAGCCGAGCCAGCGACACCTGGGCCACCTGCAACTCGTCGTACCAGCGAAGCACCAGCCCCAGGGGATCGACCAGCATCTGCGCCAGCAGCGCCCCGGTCGTCAGCTGTCCGACGGTCATCCATCCCTCCAGGACGAACCAGCCGCCCAGCATCAGTACGGTGGCGAGGATCGCCACGTACGTGAGGTTGATGACCGGGAAGAGCACCGAGCGCAGGAAGAGCGTGTACCGCTCCCAACGGGTCCAC
Source organism: Streptomyces sp. NBC_00247 (assembly GCF_036188265.1). Taxonomy (NCBI): domain Bacteria; kingdom Bacillati; phylum Actinomycetota; class Actinomycetes; order Kitasatosporales; family Streptomycetaceae; genus Streptomyces; species Streptomyces sp. NBC_00247. The sequence goes on from NZ_CP108093.1 coordinate 6,627,890, forward strand.
TCCATGACCCGCCGCTCCGACAGCGCCACCCGGCGCGCGCCGAGCCGGTGGGCCTCGACGGTCCGCCCCGCGTCCACCGTCTCCGCGAGCATCGCCGCCACCGCGGCGTACCCCGCGGACTCCGAGCGATACGCCGAAGGAGCCCGCTTGAAGTACCAGCGGCAGCCGGTGAGCAGCAGCGGCAGGGCCACCAGGACCGCGAGCGCCAGCGGCGGCGCGGTCACGGTGAGCGCGCCGATCAGCAGACCCGCCCAGACCACCCCGATGACGAGCTGAGGAACGGCCTCGCGCATGGCGTTGGCCAGCCGGTCGATGTCCGTGGTGATCCGGGAGAGCAGGTCGCCCGTGCCCGCCCGCTCCAGCACTCCGGGCGGCAGTCCCACCGCGCGTACGAGGAAGTCCTCGCGCAGGTCGGCGAGCATCTCCTCGCCGAGCATCGCGCTGCGCAGCCGCATCGTCCAGGTGAAGAGCGTCTGGATCAGCAGGGCTGCCGCGAAGATCGCGGTCGTGCGTCCCAGGTGCAGGTCGGTGACCCCGTCCGCCAGGTCCTCCACCAGCCCGCCCAGCAGGTACGGGCCGACGATGGACGCGACGACCGCGACCACGTTGGCGGCGACGAGCACGGCGAACGCACGGCGATGACGCCGCAGCAGATCGCGGACGTACGCCCGCACGGTGGCGGCGGAGCCCACCGGCAGGGTGGTGGCCGTCGTCGGCGCGGCCGGGTCGTACGGCGGTGGTGCGAGGCCGATCATGCCCTCTCCTCGATCTCTCCGGCTTTCCGGAGGCTGTTCAGCCCGTCGGTGGCGCTGTCCGTCCCGGCACCGTGCGGCGGTCCGGCTGCCGCTGCCTCGTCCTCGGTCTCCCGGGTGACGACCGAGCGGTAGAGCGGGTCGGTGAGCAGGAGTTCGCGGTGCGGTCCCGCCGCGACGACCGTCCCGGCGTGGACCAGTGCGACCCGGTCGGCGAGGTCCAGCAGCAGCGGCGAGGAGGAGAACACCACCGTGGTGCGGCCCCGGCGCAGTTCCCTGATGCCGGCGCCGACCCTGGCCTCCGTGTGCGAGTCCACGGCCGAGGTCGGCTCGTCGAGGACCAGTACCTCGGGGTCGGTGACCAGCGAGCGGGCCAAGGCCAGCCGTTGCCGTTGTCCCCCGGAGAGCGAACGGCCGCGCTCGGTGATGCGCGTCCTCATCGGGTCGCCGTCCGTGTCGACGGACGCCTGGGCCAGCGCGTCCAGCACGTCGTCGCAGTAGGCGGCCGACAGAGCGTCCTCGGCGCGGACCGCTCCCGACGCCGGAACGTCGAGCAGCTCCCGGAGCGTGCCGGAGAGCAGCACCGGGTCCTTGTCCTGGACCAGGACGGCGGTACGTGCCCGCTCCAGCGGCAGTTCGTCCAGCGCGCAGCCGCCCAGCAGCACGGACGGCACCGCGCTCTCTTCTCCGGCCCCTTCCCGCGTGTCCTCGGCGGCGGCGTGGCCGCCGAGCCGCTCGGCCAGCCGTCCCGCCTCGTCCGGGTCCCCGCAGACCACGGCGGTGAAGAGCCCCGCGGAGGCCAGCAGACCGGTGACCGGGTCGTACAGATCGCCGGAAGGAAGCGTTTCTTCGGTGTCCGCGGCCGTCCGCGCGGTGTTCTCGGCCGCCGGTCGCGTGTCCCGGTGCAGCGACAGCACCCGGACGGCGCGTTGGGCGGAGGGACGGGAGAAGGAGTAGGCCATGGCGATCTCCTCCACCGTCCGCAGCGGATACAGCAGCAGCATCGCGGAGTTGAACACGGTGACCAGCTGCCCCACCTCGATCTCCCCGTCACGGGCCAGCCCGGCTCCGTACCAGACCAGTGCGATCAGCAGCAGGCCGGGCAGCAGCACCTGGACGGCGGAGATCAGGGACCACATGCGGGCGCTGTGCACGGCCGCGCCGCGGACCTCCTGGGAGGCGCGGCGGTAACGGCCGAGGAAGAGTTCCTCCCCGCCGATGCCGCGCAGCACCCGCAGCCCCGCGACGGTGTCCGACGCCAGCTCGGTGGCCTTGCCGGCCTTCTCCCGCTGAAGGTCGGCCCGCCGGGTCGCCCGGGGCAGCAACGGCAGCATCGCCAGGGCGAGTACGGGTACGGAGAGCGCCACCAGGAAGCCGAGCGACGGCAGGTACAGCACCAGGCCGACGCAGATCAGCACGAGGGCGACCGCCGCGGCGGCGAACCGGGAGAGCGCCTCGATGAACCAGCCGATCTTCTCGACATCACTTGTGGAGACCGCGACCACTTCACCGGCCGCCACCCGCCGCGTCAGGGCCGCGCCGAGTTCGGCGGTCCGCCGGGCGAGGAGCTGCTGCACCCGCGCGGCGGCGGTGATCCAGTTGGCGACGGCGGTGCGGTGGAGCATGGTGTCGCCGACCGCGATGCCGATGCCCAGCACCAGGATCATGCCCCCGGACAGGGCGAGCCGCCCGCCGGAACGGTCGATCACCGCCTGCACCGCGAGACCGGCCGCCAGCGGCAGCCCGGCCAGGGCCAGTTGGTGGAAGAGACCCCAGGAGAGCGAAAAGAGCTGGCCCTTGAGCTGGTTGCGGCCGAGCCAGACGAGGAAGCGGGGGCCGGAACGGACGTCAGGATCGCCGGGGTCCTGGTACGGAAGATCACGAATCTGCATGGGGTCCCAAGAATCGGAAGTACGGAGTCCACCGGCGACGGGGCTACCGAAGTGGTGAAGGGCAAACAGTAAGGTTTGCCTCTCTTACCGGTTCCGGGCAAATGATTTTCCGTGGATCGGTGCCTTTTCGCCTGGTAGCCGAATCGCCGGGGCCCCGGCGGCCCGTATCGCCCTCTGGAGGCTCGGGGGACTCGTGGTGGCGAGGTGTCAGGCCTTCGCCGGCGCGAGGAGCCGCGCCCCCGTCGCGGCGCGGACCTCCTCCTCGCTCACCCCCTCGGCGCACTCCACCAGGACCAGGCCGGCCTCGGTCACGTCGACGACGGCCAGCTCGGTGATGATCCGGTGGACGACTCCGCGCCCGTCCGGCCGACCCGCCCCGGGCCCGCGAGGCTCAGGAGGTCAGCCGGACGGGCGCGTCGCCCGCTCCAACTCCGCGAGGACGGAGCGGTACGGGTGCCCGGTGGCCCGTTCCATGCCGATCTCGCACATCCGGTTGGCCGAGACGTAGGCGTCGTGGCCGCGGGCGTCGACCTCGGCGGCCTCCTTGGCCGTCGCCGAGTCGGTCAGTTCCTTGTGCAGCATCCCGCGGTCCCCGGCGAACCCGCAGCACTTCGCGTCGTCCGGCAGGAACACCTCCTCCGCGCACGCTCCGGCGAGCGTAAGCAGCCGGTCCACCAGCTCCAGATGCTCCATCGAACACGTCGGGTGCACGACGGCCGACCCGGTCCTGCGCTCCACCGTGAGCCGGGGGAGCAGCTCGTCGGCGGCCCAGACGAGGGAGTCCACCACCGTCAACTCCCGGTGCAGGGCGCGGTTGTCCTCGGTGAGGTAGGGGACGACCTCCCGCGCGATGCCGAGGGTGCAGGAGGTGGCGTCGACCACCAGCGGCACGGCCCCGCCGCCGGTCCAGCCCCACGCCGCCTCGACGACACGGTTGGCCATCACGGCGTTGGCGGCGTCGTACCCCTTGGAGTGCCAGATCGTCGCGCAACAGGTCCCGGCCACGTCGTCCGGGATCCACACCGGCTTGCCCGCACGGGTGGAGAGCGCGACGACGGAGTGCGCCAGTGACCGCTCCCGGTCCCCGGCGGGGCCGGCGAAGATACGGTTCACGCAGGCCGGGAAGTACACCGCGTGCGCCCCGGCGCGCGCGGTGGGCGGGAACTCGCGGGAGGCCGCCGGCGGAATCTGAGGCAGCCACTCGGGCACCAGGTCCGGGCGGACCGCCTTGCGGGCGAGCCGGGTCACCGCCGTCAGCAGCGGGTCCCGCACCCGGCCGCCCAGCCCGTCCGCCGCGGCGACGGCCAGACGGGCGACGGACTCCACCACCCGGAAGTGCCGGGCCGTCAGCGTCGCGATCCGCTCCTCGCGGGGCGAATGCCGCAGCGAGCGGAAGCCCTTCATCATCGCGCCGGTGTCGATGCCGACCGGGCACGCCAGCATGCAGGTGGAGTCGCCCGCGCAGGTGTCGACCGCGTCGTAGCCGTACGCGTCGAGCAGGGCGTCCTCGACGGGGGAGCCGTCCGGCTGGCGCAGCATCTCCCGCCGCAGCACGATCCGCTGGCGCGGCGTGGTGGTGAGGTCCTGGCTGGGGCAGGTGGGTTCACAGAAACCGCACTCGATGCACGGGTCCGCGACCGCCTCCACGGAGGGGATCGTCTTCAGGCCGCGCAGATGCGCCCGGGGATCGCGGTCCAGGACCACCCGGGGGGCCAGCACCCCGTCCGGATCGATCAGCCGCTTCGTACGCCACATCAGCTCGGCCGCCCGCGGGCCCCATTCGCGCTCCAGGAAGGGGGCGATGTTACGGCCGGTGGCGTGCTCCGCCTTCAGCGAACCGTCGAACCGGTCCACCACCAGCGTGCAGAACTCGTCCATGAACGCGGCGTACCGCTCGACGTCGGAGGGGACGCCCGCGTCGAAGGCGAGGAGGAAGTGGAGGTTGCCGTGGGCCGCGTGACCGGCCACCGCCGCGTCGAAGCCGTGCCGCGCCTGAAGCTCCAGCAGCGCTTCGCAGGCCGCCGCAAGCCGGGACGGGGGGACCGCGAAGTCCTCCGTGATCAGCGTGGTGCCGGCGGGGCGCGAGCCGCCCACGGCGGTCACGAACGCCTTGCGGGCCTTCCAGTACCCGTTGACCGTCCCCGGGTCGCGGGTGAACGCGTTGGTGACCGACGCGGCCGGGGCGACCAGCGAGAGCCCCGCCACCACCTCGGCCGCCGCACGCTCGTACGCCTCCTGGGCCGCCTCGTCCGGGGCCCGGAACTCGACCAGCAGGGCCGTCGTCTCCCGGGGGAGCGCCGCCCAGTCGGCAGGCACGCCCCGCACGCTCACCGAGGCGCGCAGAGTGTTGCCGTCCATCAGCTCCACGGCGAGCGCTCCGGCCGCGTTGAACAGCGGTACGGCGGTGGCGGCGGCGGTCAGCGAGGGGAAGAAGAGCAGAGCCGTGGAGGTCCGCCGGTCGAGCGGCAGCGTGTCGAAGACGACCTCCGAGAGGAAGCCGAAGGTGCCCTCGGAGCCGACCATCAGCCCGCGCAGGATCTCCACCGGCGTCGCACCGTCCAGGAACGCGTCCAGCCGGTAGCCGTTGGTGTTCTTGATCTCGTACTTGGCGCGGATGCGCGCGGTCAGCGCCTGGTCCGCGCCGATCTCCGCCTTCAGCGCCATCAGGCCCTCGCAGAGGTGGGGCTCCGCGTGCGCGAGGAGTTCGTCGGCGGCCGGGTCGGCTGTGTCGACCATCGTGCCGCCCGGCAGGACGAAGGAGAGGGAGGAGACCGTCCGGTAGGAGTTCCGGGTGGTGCCGGCGGTCATCCCGGAGGCGTTGTTGGCGACGACCCCGCCCACCGTGCAGGCGATGGCGCTGGCCGGGTCGGGGCCGAGCACCCTGCCGTACCGGGCGAGGGTGGCGTTGGCCCGCGCGATCGTGGTGCCGGGGCGGATCCTTGCCCGCGCACCGCCGTCCAGGACCGTCACGCCGGACCAGTGGCGGCGGACGTCGACCAGGATGTCCTCGCCCTGCGCCTGGCCGTTCAGACTGGTGCCGGCGGCCCGGAAGACGACGTGCCGCCCCTTGCCGCGGGCGTACGACAGCACGGCCGAGACGTCGTCCACGTCCTCGGCGACCACCACGACCCGGGGCAGGAAGCGGTACGGACTGGCGTCGGAGGCGTACTTCACCAGGTCGGAGACCTTCCAGAGCACTTTCCCCGCACCCAGCAGGGCGGTCAGGTCCGAGCGCAGGGGCTCGGGGGTGCCCGCAGCACTCAGGTCGGAGACACGGTCGGGGGCAGCCCCGCGCGTCCCGCCCGGTCGGAGGGCTTCCGGTTCCGGCTCCAGCAGCGGCATCCAGGGCATCCCTTCGGAGGGCCGAACGCGGGTCCTCCCACGTCCGGGTGCGACGGCTCAGCAGCGACGAATCTGCAGCGCGACGAATCGGCAGTGAGCGACGAACCAGCAGCGACTGTCAGCAGCGACGCCCCGGCAGTCCGTCGACCAGGGCGGTCAGCAGCCCGCCGAGCACCTCGCGCTGTTCGGCGGTCAACGGTGCCAGGATCTCCTCCGCGGCGGCTCTGCGCGCGTCGCGCAGCGATCCGAGGGTGGCCCGCCCCTTGTCGGTGATCTCGATGCGCACCACGCGACGGTTCGCCGGATCGGGCGCCCTGCGCACCTGCCCACCCGACTCCAGGCCGTCGACCAGGCTGGTCACGGCGCGCGGGACGACGTCCAGTCGCTGGGCGAGATCGGCCATCCGGGGCGCGGAGTCGAACAGCGCGACCGCTCGCAGCAGACGGAACTGCGCGGGCGTGATACCGATCGGCTCCAGCTGGCGGCTCTGGATGCGGTGGAGCCGGCGGGTGAGCCGCAGGAGCTGTTCGGCGAGGTGGCCGTCGGATTCGGGGGAGTCCATGGCGGAACAATATCAGGACCTGGTTCATTGTGAGTATAGGTAACAATGAGGTACGCTCTTCAGGGTTCGGATCGCTGCTTCACCCGCGGCCGTCCCGCTCCCGCCCGCTCGCCCGGCCCTACCTGGACCCGGGACGACCATGTGCCTTGCTCCACAGGGTCGGTCCGCCCGCCCCGCCCCCGCCGGGCCACGCCGCGCGGGTGCTGCCCGCCCCTGCCTCCGTACCGCCGCACCCCCGTGAAGGAGCCCATGAAACCCGACGAACCCACCTGGACACCCCCGCCCAAGGACGGCACGCAGCCGCCCGCCGAGGTGGGCCGCATCCTCCGCCTCTTCCGCCCCTACCGAGGCCGTCTCGCACTGGTCGGGCTGCTGGTCGGCGCCTCCTCGCTGGTGTCGGTCGCCTCCCCCTTCCTGCTCCGCGAGATCCTCGACACCGCCATACCGCAGGGGCGCACCGGCCTGCTCACCCTGCTGGCGCTCGGGATGATCGCCACCGCCGTGATGAACAGTGTCTTCGGCGTCCTCCAGACCCTGATCTCGACCACGGTCGGCCAACGCGTCATGCACGACCTGCGCACCGGCGTCTACACCCAGCTCCAGCGCATGCCCCTGGCCTTCTTCACCAGGACGCGTACCGGCGAGGTGCAGTCCCGCATCGCCAACGACATCGGCGGGATGCAGGCGACGGTCACCTCCACCGCCACGTCCCTGGTCTCGAACCTGACCGCCGTCGTCGCCACAGTCGTCGCGATGATCGCGCTCGACTGGCGGCTCACCCTCGTCTCGCTGCTCCTGCTGCCCGTCTTCGTCTGGATCAGCCGCCGCGTCGGACGCGAGCGGAAGAAGATCACCACCCAGCGGCAGCGCCAGATGGCCGCGATGGCGGCGACCGTCACCGAATCCCTCTCCGTCAGCGGCATCCTGCTCGGCCGCACGATGGGCCGCTCGGACTCGCTGATCAAGGGCTTCGCGGAGGAGTCGGAACAGCTGGTCGACCTCGAGGTCCGCTCCAACATGGCGGGACGCTGGCGCATGTCGACCATCGGCATCGTCATGGCCGCCATGCCCGCCGTCATCTACTGGGCGGCCGGCCTGACCCTGCGCTCCGGCAGCACGGCCGTCTCCATCGGCACGCTCGTCGCCTTCGTCTCGCTGCAGCAGGGACTCTTCCGGCCCGCCGTGAGCCTGCTCGCCACGGGCGTCCAGATGCAGACGTCCCTCGCGCTCTTCCAGCGCATCTTCGAGTACCTGGACCTGAAGGTCGACATCACGGAGCCCGCGAACCCCGTACGGCTGGAACGCATCCGCGGGGAGGTCGCCTTCGAGCACGTCGACTTCGGCTACGACGAGAAGAGCGGGCCCACCCTCGACGGCATCGACGTGAGGGTGCCCGCAGGCAGCAGCCTCGCCGTGGTCGGCCCCACCGGATCCGGCAAATCCACCCTGAGCTACCTCGTGCCCAGGCTGTACGACGTCACCGCCGGCCGTGTGACGATCGACGGCGTCGACGTACGGGACCTCGACTTCGACTCCCTCGCGAGAGCGGTCGGCGTGGTCTCGCAGGAGACCTACCTCTTCCACGCCTCCGTCGCCGAGAACCTCCGCTTCGCCAAACCCGACGCCACGGACCAGGAGATCGAGGCGGCGGCGCGTGCCGCGCAGATCCACGACCACATCGCCTCGCTCCCCGACGGCTACGACACCCTCGTCGGCGAGCGCGGCTACCGCTTCTCCGGCGGCGAGAAACAGCGCCTCGCCATCGCCCGTACCATCCTGCGCGACCCTCCGATCCTGGTGCTCGACGAGGCGACCAGCGCCCTCGACACCCGTACGGAGCACGCCGTCCAGGAGGCGATCGACGCTCTCTCGGCCGGCCGCACCACGCTCACCATCGCGCACCGCCTCTCCACCATCCGCGACGCGGATCAGATCGTCGTACTGGAGGGTGGCCGCACCGTCGAGCGGGGCACGCACGAGGAACTCCTCGCGCGGGACGGCCGTTACGCCGCCCTCATCCGCCGTGACACCCGACTGGCACCCGCGGCGGGCTGACCGTCCGGGCCGGGTCCGGACCGCCCGGGGTCCGGGCGGTCCTGGGGTCCGGGCGGTCCTGGGGTCCAGGCGGTGTTGGAGTCCGGGCGGTCCCGGGATCCAGGCGTGCGGGGTTCGGGCTTTCCTGGGCACGGGGCGCCGGCGGGGTTTCGGCGTTCCCGGATTCCGGCCGCCCGTCACCCGGCCGCGGGGTTACCGGGTGTCGAGCGCCGATCCCACCGAACCGGGGCATTTGTACGGTTATCGTGCCCGCATGGTGAACGAGCCCGGTACTTTCCGGTACCGCCGGAGACTGCGCCCCACTCGGCGGGGCAAGGCGATGTTGCTCCTCGGGGGCGCGCTCGTGGCCGCCGCCACGATTGCGGCCCCCCTGCTGGTTCTCAAGGACGGTCCGGAGGCGGGCGCCGAGGAGGCCACCTCCCTGGTGGTCCCCGAGGGATGGCGGGCGCGCCAGATCTACGCGGCTGTCGACCGCGCTCTCGGGCTTCAGCCGGGCACCACCGAGAAGGCGGTGCCCGGGGCGCGACTGCCGCTGCCGACTGCCGCTCACGGCAATCCGGAGGGCTACCTCTTCCCGGCCACCTATCCCATCCGCTCCGACACGACCCCACGGAGTCTGCTCCGCTACATGGTGGCCACGGCGTCCCAGCGCTTCGGGAACGACCGGATCGCTGCCGGAGCGCCCCACAACGGCATCTCCGCCTACCAGGCGGTGACGCTCGCCAGCGTCATCCAGGCGGAGGCGGACACCGCCTCCGACATGGGGAAAGTGGGCCGGGTCGTCTACAACCGCCTGCGCCGGGACATGCCCCTGCAGATGGACTCGACGCTCAATTACGCCCTGGGGCGTTCCACGCTGGACACCACCACCGAGGACACCCGGATCGACAGCCCGTACAACACCTATCGGCGCAAGGGGCTCCCGCCCACCCCCATCGGCAACCCCGGCGAACAAGCGATGCGGGCCGCCATCGGTCCCGCCCCGGGCCCGTGGCTGTATTTCGTGACGGTCGGACCGGGGGACACCCGCTTCAGCGAGAGCTACGCGGCGCATCAGCGGAACGTCGTCGAGTTCAACCGGAACCGGGAGAGCGCCGCAACCGCCGGATGACGGCTGAGGCGGCCCGTCGAGGGCTCAGGAAGGTTCAGGCCGGTTCAGGCGGCAGTGCCCGCCACGACGGGCGCCGGGGCGACATTCTCCGCGTGCTCCGCAAGGAGCCGCACGACCGAACGCACCGCGGTGCGCCCGGCGCGGTTGGCGCCGATGGTGCTGGCGGAGGGGCCGTAGCCCACCAGGTGGACGCGCCCGTCCCGTACCGCCCGCGTGTTCTTCACCCGGATGCCGCCGCCGGGCTCCCGCAGTCCCAGCGGTGCCAAGTGGTCGACGGCGGGCCGGAATCCGGTCGCCCAGAGGATCACGTCGGCGTCGACGTCGGTGATCCGCTGGTCGTCCCAGGCCACTCCCGTCGGGGTGATGCGGTCGAACATCGGAAGCCGGTCGAGAATCCCGCGCGCCCGCGCGTCGCGGACGGCATCGTTGAGCGGCAGGCCGGTCACACTCACCACACTCCGGGGCGCCAGCCCTCGACGCACCCGTTCCTCGACCAACGCGACGGCGGCACGGCCTTGTTCAGGCCCGAACGGGCCCTCGTGGAAGACAGGCTCGCGCCGGGTCACCCAGTACGTGGCCGCCGCGACATCGGCGATCTCCATCAGATGCTGCGTACCGGAAGCCCCGCCGCCGACCACCACCACCCGCAGCCCGGCGAACTCGCCCGGCCCTGGGTAGCCGGACGTGTGGAGCTGCCGCCCGAGGAACGTCTCCTGTCCCGGATAGCGCGGCCAGAACGGCCGGTCCCAGGTGCCGGTCGCGTTGATCAGGGCCCGTGTCGCGTACGGCCCCTCGGACGTCTCGACCAGCAGCCGCCCCCCGCTGCCCGCCCCCGCCGCTTCCCGGACCGCCCTGACGTCCACCGGGCGGTGCACCCTGAGCCCGAAGCGGTGCTCGTACGCGTGGAAGTACGCGCCGATCACTTCGGAGGAGGGCCGATCGGGATCGGCGCCGGTCAGTTCCATGCCCGGAAGCGCGTGCATTCCGTGCACCTTGCCGTACGTCAGTGAGGGCCAGCGGAACTGCCAGGCGCCCCCCGGACGCGGTGCGTGGTCGAGCACGACGAAGTCGCGGTCCGGCTCCAAGCCGACCCGCGCCAAGTGGTGGGCGGCGGCCAGCCCGGCCTGACCCGCGCCGATCACCACCACGTCCGCCGCCCGCACCATCCCGGAATCGTTCACGTTTCTACCAACTCCGGACGTGCGACTCTTCTTCCCGGACCGGGCGATCGTCCGCCGCGGCTGCCGATCACCATGGGGCGTCCGGCAGCCCCGGGGTGGAAGATGGCGCCATGCCTGATTCCTTCACCACGCACCTCCTGCACCTCACCACCGGGAGGACGGAGACGGTCACCGACCTGACCCGCGACTGTGAGCAGTTCCTGGCCCGCACCGCCGCCGGCCGGGACGGACTGCTCAACATCTTCGTCCCGCACGCGACGGCCGGAATCGCCGTCCTGGAGACCGGAGCCGGCAGCGACGACGACCTGCTGGCCATCCTGCACACCCTGCTCCCCGCCGACGACCGCTGGCAGCACCGCCACGGCACCCCGGGCCACGGCCGCGACCACGTTCTCCCCGCCCTCGTACCGCCCCACGCGACCCTGCCGGTGATCGCGGGCCGCCTGGAGCTGGGTACCTGGCAGTCGGTCTGCTTGGTGGACACGAATCGCGACAATGCAAACCGGCAGGTCCGTCTGTCGTTCCTCGGGTAGGGCTGCGTCTGCCGTCACTGTAGGAGCGATGTCCGGCCGCACCAAGTGAGTAGCTGTTGTCGTTCCGATCTCGAGGGGTGGGCGTCGAACGGGAGTCTCGTTCGGGTGATCGCGGCTGGCTGTGGGCATGAAGGCAGGGCCTCTTGGTAGCTCGGGGTTGCGAAGCCAACCGAGATCCAGGAGACCCTGTTGCCGCAGTTGTACGTGCTCGCGCCGGTGGAGTTCAACTCGGCTGCTCCGTCGTGTGATTGTGTCGCTCACCGGTTCGGGAATGCGGCCGACCATCCGGAGCGTGTTCGGCGGTAGCCAGGGTCAGAGCCCGGCTGGCCTTCCACGACCGCAGCTCCTGGTCATGCAGGAGATGCCCACGCTGGCGATTCGCTGTCATGCCGAAAAGGACACGGCGCCCGACCCGATGGTTGCAGCCCGCCCATCGATTGCGGCCTGCGGGGACCATCTTTCGGCCCCGGGCTCGCCTTGAAAGGCCCACGTCACAGGTCTACAGAACGACTTTGACGGGGCCCTGGATGCCTCGGGGCGTGACCAGACCTCTCCAGGTACTCGTGATCACCAAGAGGTTGGTGGCGAGGTGCGAGTGACGACGCCGGGAAGTCGCCCGCTCTCAATCTCGTGCCGCGGTAGCGATAGTCCGAAGTGATCTCCAATGACCTTCAGCACTCGGCGCTTCTCCTCGCTGGTTGGCAACTCCTCATCGGCACCGAGTAGGTCGTCCATGGAGTCCTCCGGAGGGATGACCCCAGCCGCCTCCAGCGCCGGACGCAGGAGGTCGGGCTGTGCTCCGGCAGGGTCATAGCCAGCACCCAACTCGAAGTGCAGCTGAACGTCCCCGTCGGCCAGGTACCGGAAGACGGAGGGCGGGTCATCTGGTCGCGGGTCGAAGACAAGGACCTCGGTGCCACGAGACACGGCCGGATCCAGGGCCCATCCTTCGCTTCCCCCGCTCTCCACGATGAACGACCAGTCGCCGCTTCGGCCGAGACGGCCAACGCAGTAGATCTGCGCGAGGTCGACCATGGCTGATGCTTCCGCGACGGTCATGGCGGGGGCGGCCTGGACGAGTTCGTGGTCAGCCATACGTTCGGCGAGCGCCTCTGGGCTCAGGCCCCGGGCGCAGGTGATGTACAGCTCGGTGGCGCTCACGTTCGCTCCGCGCCAGGCTGCTGCAATCCATGCGAGGCCGTCGTCGGGCATGGTCGTAACCTCTTTCTCTTGCAAGGCGGGGCTGGTGGGGCACGGTGTGAAGCGGTGCCGTGCCCCACCAGCGGTCAGTAGCCTGTCACGCCTTGGGTACGGTGCAGGTCACGGTCGTCTTTGATGCATCGCAGTGCGCGAACTGGGGGAAGTCCACCCAGTACGGGTCCGTGTCCAACAGCCGGTACTTGCCCGAGAAGCCTCCGCTGAAAGCTCCGCCCATCGAGGTGGAGTTGATCCATCCCGACATGGCTGAGCGGCCGCACTTCTCCGTCCATGAGGACGCGGCCTGGGGACGTCGTCGTACAGGTGCCATTGACCCTGCGCGACTCGGTGGCATAGGTCTGCACGCAGTCGTTGCCGGTATCGACTTCGTTCGTGCCGCCGGGCATGCCGCCGGAGTTGTAGGTGGAGGCGTAAGCAAACTCGTCACACGACGCCTTGTCGGTCGACTGGATCTCCGGAACGGTGGTGGCGTCCGGGTTGCCGTAGGTTGCCGCCCACCCGTCGGGGCAGATCACCTTCCGGTTGGCGTCCGGGTCGCGGCCAGGTGCGTTCTTGTCCGCGGACGGGAGGAAGAACAGGGGCTTATTGGCTGCCTTGCTCCCCGGGTGGTGGGAAGCTTGGACTGGATCAACCACGCGTGTGCCACTGAGCCTTTTCCAACCTGACGGAGGGGCTGGCGGGTTGGGGCACCTGCGCGAGGTGAACGACGAAGCTCCTGGTAGACGGGTTCACGACCAAGATCACCCGTGTCGACCAGGGGGCCTTGACCCCGAATCCTGAACACGGGTTATGCGGCTTGTGCCAGCGTAGTTGGTGTGAGGTGGAGGGCGTTCTCGAAGGCGATCGGTGATCGTTGTCCGAGGTGGGAGTGTCGGCGTCGGGTGTTGTAGCGGTGGAGCCATCGGAAGGCATCGAGTCGGGCCTCGCGCTCGGTCGGCCAGTTCTTTCGTCCTTGCAGGGTCTCGCGTTTGAAGGTCGCGTTGAAGGACTCGGCGAGCGCGTTGTCCGCGCTGGACCCGACCGCGCTCATGCTTTGCTGAACCCCTGCTGACCTGCAAGCTTCGGCGAAAATCCTGCTCGTGTACTGAGCTCCGTGGTCGGTATGCATGATCGATCCGGCGAGACTGCCGCGGGTTCGGATCGCCGCGGCCAGGGCCTCGGTGACGAGGTCCGCGCGCATGTGGCCGGCGATCGCCCAGCCGGCCAGACGGCGCGAGGCGAGGTCGATGACGGTCGCCAGGTAGCAGAACTTCCCGCCCTCGATGGGCAGGTAGGTGATGTCACCGACGTACTTCGTGTTCGGCCTGTCCGCGGTGAAGTCGCGGCCGATCAGGTCCGGCGCCTTGGCCACTGCCGGGTCGGGGACGGTGGTGCGATGCCGGCGACGCAACCGGACCCCTTCGATCCCGGACGCCCGCATGATCCTGGCGACGCGCTTGTGGTTGACCGCGACACCGTTCTCCTCGCGGAGCTCGGCGGTGATCCTCGGGGCTCCGTAGGTGCCGTCCGATTCCTGGTGCACCGCCCGTATCCGGGCGGCGAGGCGGGCGTCGGTCACCTGCCGGGCGGCCCGGTCCGCTGCCGTCCGCCGCCAGTAGTAGAAGCTCGAGCGGCTGACGCCGAGGATGCTGCAGAGCCGCTTCACGCCGTGACGGCGCTGGAGGTCGGCGACGCACTGGAAGCGGTTCACCAGCGCGTCTCCCCGGCGAAATACTTCGCCGCTTTGCGCAGGATCTCGCGTTCCTCCTCCAGCTCACGGACCTTCTTCCGCAAGGCGGCGTTCTCCGCCTCCAGCGGGGCCGGCGGCTGGGCCGGCTCCTGCGTCCGCCGTCCTCGGGGACGGCTCACCCCTGCTGCCCTCACCCAGTTCCGCAGTGTCTCCGGGTTGATCCCCAGATCGGCTGCGACCGACCTGATCGTCGCTTCCGGCCGCGACTCGTACAGCGCGACCGCGTCCGCCTTGAACTGCGGCGGGTAGTTCTTCATGACCACGAGATGTCCGTTCTCAGATCCGCAGGATCCAGTGTCTCGTGTGTCCAACATCAGGGGTCAAGGCCCAGGAGCTTCGCGTGCTTGTTTACCCATCGGCGATCGATCTGTCCAGCGCACACCTTCGTCACCTTGCCCGGTGCCTGGCTGCTCACCGCCGCAAGATCGGCACCCGATGGCGTCGCATCACGCCGAGCCGGCAGGCGCTTCTGGTCCTGGCTCACCTGCGCTGCGGAGACACCTATGCTCAGTTGGCCGCCGCGTTCGGCATCGGGATCGCGACCGTCTACCGTTACGTCCGCGAGGCGATACACGTCCTGGCTGCACTCGCTCCTAGCCTGGCCGAGGCGGTGCGGACCGCACGCCGGCTGGCCTTCGTCATTCTCGACGGGACGCTCCTGCCGATCGACCGGATCGCCGCCGACACCCCGTACTGCTCCGGCAAGCACAAGCGCCACGGCATGAACGTCCAAGTCCTCACCGACCCATTCGGACGGCTCCTGTGGGCTTCGCCCACGCTCCCCGGCTCTACGCACGACCTGACCGCCGCCCGTACCCACGGCATCGTCGACGCACTCGCCGAGGCCGGACTGAAGTGCTGGGCCGACAAGGCATATCAGGGCGCCGGCGGTTCCATCCGAGTGCCCTTCCGCGGCCGTCGCCTCAAGCGGTGGCAGCGCAGGCACAACAGCACCCATGCCAAGATCCGCTGCCTCGGCGAGCAGGCCATGGCCACCCTCAAAGGCTGGCGGCTCCTGCGGAAGCTCCGCTGCAGCACCAACCGGATCACCGACCTGGTGAAGGCCGTCCCTGTCCTTCACCACGCATCAGCGTGAGGTTGATAAGGCTCTCTATCAGCTCAACTGGACATCTCGGCCGCTGGCTTGAAAGACTTCGACGTTCCGATCGCAAGTGCTGCGCCGAGTCCGGCGTCGTTCATCAGTGCCGTCAGCTCGACGTCAGTGGCCTCGGGCCTGAGCCTAGCGTCGAAGTTGTAGCCCTCGTCACAGAAGATCAGATCGAGGTCCGCCGGAGCGAGCCTTCGGAAGACGACCGCCAACCACGCAGCGTCCTCTTGCCAGACGTCCAGGTACAGGCACGTCCCATCCTGATGCAGATATGCCTCGCCGGGACCGCTCTCCGTCTCGAAGTACCAGCAGCTGCTTCGCACCTCGCTTCGGTGCGTCGAGTCGACCTCGACATCTGACCACCGAGCCCTGATCGCCGCAGTTAGCGCCTCGCGGTCGACCCCCCCATCCGTCCGCCTCACCGTCAACCAGTACCAAGAACTGCGCCATGGCGGATGTCTATCACCCGGCTCCGACACGCAGCCCGGCATCGTCAGACTGAGGTTGGAAAAGGCTCAGTGATGTGACCTTCGTTTCGATGTGATGAGAAAATCCACCCGAGGTGGCGAGCCCACAGGCCTTCCCTCGCCGGAGTGGACACGCGTTCACGGTTCGCATGCGGGTGAGATCCCGCAACTTTCGGACCGGCTTGGGCGGCACGAACGAGGCTCTGAGCATGCCCCGTTCGGTCAGCTGGCGAGCCAGACGGCATCGGGCTGTTCGGTCTTCGGCCGGCCCGGAACGTTCTTCACCTGCTGGAGATCCGTTGTCCCGCCGCCGTCAACGATCGTCTGACAGCAGCCACACCTCCGCATCCCGCTGGATGCGCGCCGCGTCGAAGTTCTCGTAGTCCCGGATCACTGACCTGATCGTGCCTCGGTCGCGGTACTCGTCCATGATCGCGACATGCTCCGGCAGGCGTACGAACTCCGCCAGGGCCCGCCGCCCGGTCCATACCGAGACCGATCCGCAGCGCCGGGCCAAGGGCGTGGCCCACAGCCACATGCCGACCGCGCCGTCGAGCTGCGGCCAGCGGCGCCGCAGCGCGAAGCCGCGACGCGCGATGTCGGGCAGGTCCCGGTACGCGTCGCTGGTGAAGTCGGTGACGCTGACGATCAGCGGCCCGCTCCGGTCACCGCGCATGCCGCTCTCGACGCCGTGTGCCGCGACGCGGTCGTCAAGGGCGTCCCCGGCCGGGCCCTGGCACCAGCGGCTCCTCAGCATGGCACCGGCGTCGAGGACGGGTCACGGCCGAGCAGGGCGAGCAAGTGGTCGCC
Organism: Streptomyces sp. NBC_00247; assembly: GCF_036188265.1. Taxonomy (NCBI): domain Bacteria; kingdom Bacillati; phylum Actinomycetota; class Actinomycetes; order Kitasatosporales; family Streptomycetaceae; genus Streptomyces; species Streptomyces sp. NBC_00247. The sequence continues at coordinate 6,644,650 of NZ_CP108093.1, forward strand.
CTGCGGGGCGTCGTGGGGCACGGCGATCCGTTGGCGGAACGCGGCACCGGCTCCGTGGATTTCGTCCGGGACCAGGGCCGCGACGCGCAGCGCGGCACCGGCTCCGTGGGTTTCGTCCGGGACCAGGGCCGCGACGCACAGCGCGGTGATGGTGAGTTCGGCGGCAGTTTCCCACGCGGTGCCGATCGTCACCGCGATGCCCCAGGCGTGTGCCATGTAGTCGAGCAGGTGGAAGCCGATCGCCATCCGTCCGGGGACAGCGAATCCCTCGCCGACCTCCGGCAGCGCGAACCGCCGCTCCAGCACGTCGTCTTCCGCGAACGCCGCGGTGGCCTCGCCCACCGACGCCTCATACGCTCCGGCCGGGTCATCACGGAGGTCGCCGGCGCGCCATACGGCCCAGGGCTCGCCCGTGCCGCGGGCGGAGGCGGCGACCCCCGCGTTCTGGCTGACCAGATGGCGGACCAAGCCGTACAGGGTCCAGTCCGCGCATGGCGTCGCCAATCTCAAGTGATCGGTCTTCACCTGGGAGATCACCTCCCCGGTCAGCAACAGCGCCTGGTGGTCCAGTTGTCGAATGTCCATGGCAGGAGCCTAAAATTCCACAGCGGTTCATCCCTAGAGCCAATAAGCCGCCAAATGATTGAGCCAATCGCCGGACCGAAAGCCGACAACAGCCGAGCCGAAAGTGGAAAGCCGAGATGGACGTCCACGTCAGGCTGGACGGGCAGCGCGACCTGTCCGGCCAGATCTACCGCCAGCTCCGCACCGCGATCCATGACGGACTGTTACGGCCCGGCGATTCGCTGCCCCCGACCCGAGAGTTGGCCCGCTGCCTCGCGGTGGCCCGCAACACCGTCGGCGTCGCCTACGAACGGCTTGTCGCCGAGGGGTACGCGGACAGCAGGGTCGGCTCCGGGACCTATGTGCGTACGACGGGCCTGCCCACGCGCGGGCCCGCGACCACCATCGACACCACCGGTACGGGACTGCGCCCCCGTGCCCTGTGGGCCGGCTTGTCTCCATGGGCGGCCCCGAAGACCGCGGAACCGGCCAGGGCGGCCCACGACTTCCGGGTGGGCCTGCCGGATGCCCGGCTCTTCCCGTACGCCGCCTGGCGTCCCTTGATCGCCCGGGAACTGCGTCTTTCGGCAGCCGGTTCGGTCGGGTACGGCGATCCGTCCGGCCACGCCGGGCTGCGGACCGCACTCGCGCGACACATCGGACTTTCACGCGGGGTGCGGACCGGCCCGGACGATGTGCTGGTGACCACCAGCACGCAGCAGGCCCTGGACCTCATCGGGCGGGTACTGCTCGAACCGGGCGACCGGGTGGCCGTGGAAGAGCCCGGCTACCCGCCGGCCCGGCTGCCGTTCCTGGCGCAGGGCGCCGAGGTCACAGGGGTACCGGTGGACGCCGAGGGCCTGCTCGTGGACGCCCTCCCACCGGACACCCGCGTCGTGTACGTCACCCCCGCCCACCAGTTCCCGCTCGGCATGCCGATGTCGCTTCGGCGCAGAACGGCACTGCTGCGCTGGGCACGAGAGCACGGCGCGGCAGTGATCGAGGACGACTACGACAGCGAATTCCGGTTCGGCGGGCGGCCGGTCGAGACGCTGCACAGTCTGGACCGGGACGGACACGTCATCTATGTGGGGTCGTTCTCCAAGGTGATGCTGCCCTCGCTGCGCGTTGGTCTCCTGGTGGCTCCCGCCCCGCTGCGCACCGCACTGCGCACTGCCAAATACACCGCGGACTGGCACACGGCGGTGCCCGCGCAGGCGGCGCTCGCCCGCTTCGTGGACGACGGGTTGCTCGCCCGGCACATCCGCCGGATGCAGCACACGTACGCGGGCCGGCACCACGTCATCACCCGCGCGCTCACTGAGCACTTCACGGACCTGGTCGAGCTGGTGCCGTCCGCCGCGGGACTGCACGTGACGGCATTCACCCGGGGCCGCCTCGCCGACCCCGACGCCCTCGCGGACCGGGCCGGCCGGGCGCGGGCATCCGGCGTGGCGGTCCACACCCTGGCGGAGGTCGCCGCGAACCGCTCCGCGCGCCCGGGCTTCGTCTTCGGCTACGGCTCGATCAGCGCCCCGGACATCGAGGCGGGCCTGCACTGCGTACTCGGCCCGCCCAAGGACCTTTGAACGCGAGAGCAAACATCTGCACACGGCTCGCCCAATACAGCACCACCACGACGACGTTCTGGACGGGTCGGACAACGCCGCCGGGAGCCGTTGCGGCGGCGTTGTTCGCGCACTGTGCAGGAATCAGGGCGGGACTGCTCGGACTAGCTTTCCTGGGCGAGCCGTTGGCGGCGATGCTTGCGTTCGGTGCGCTCAGGGCGTGAGCGCGTCGCTGGCCGAAGACGACTCCTGCCGCAACCAGGAGGGCGCCGACGACATCGGCGGGGCCTGCCTGGCCGAGGCCGAATGTGACGGCGGTGAGCAGTGCGCCTACCGGCACGAGACCGGCGAAGAGACCCGCGCGGTCCGCGCCGAGTCGGCGGAGCGCGTCGTACCAGAGGAAGAAGGCGGCGGCGGTGACGATGGCTCCGAGGTAGGCGAAGGCGGCTGCCTGGCTGGGCGTGGGTATCCGCAGTGCGTCCGTGCCCTCCAGAGCGAGGCCCGTGGCCAGCAGTATGGGCACCGCCAGGGCGGCGGGGTAGGCGGCGACCCGCAGGGGTCCGAGCTTGGGCAGGAGCGGAACGGCGAGCAGGGAGAAGGCCACCTCGCCGGCGAGTGCGCCCAGGGAAAGCAACAGGCCCTTCGCGCTGCCCGAGCCGAGGCCCGCGGCGACGGCGGTGCCCAGTGCCACCACGAGCGCGGCGCCGACGGCACGGGGTGTGGGGCGTCGGCGTTCCATCAGCGGCCCGGCGAGGGCCATGACGAGGGGGACAGCTCCGATCACGGTGCCGATCATGGCGGGGCCTGCGTGACGGGTGGCTTCAACGAGGAAGAGATTGAACCCGGCCAGGCCGGTGGCGGCCAGGGCGACCAGGAGCAGGGCGTCACGCACGGTCAGACGGACGCGGGGCGGACGCTGCTGGCGTAAGACGGCGAACAGAATCACCGCGGCGAGCGCGTAGCGCAGGGCCTGTCCGGTGAAGACCGGGAAGTCGGCGACGGTGGCGGAGATCGCGGTCGATGTGCCGACGAGCAGCATCGCCGAGGCAGCGCCGACGGTGGCGGCTGAGAATTTCATGCGGCGCGCTCCGGCAGTGTCGAGGTGGTGGGGGACAGAACCTTGCGGGTGATGCGTTCGGAGATGGCGGCGACCACGGTTCGGGGGCGGCGCGGTGTCAGGTGCGCGGTCAGTGCGTTGTTGAGTCCGGGGGCGACGTAGCCGCGGTCGCGGTCCAGCGCGCGCAGTGCGGCGCGCACGACGGGTTCGGGGGTCGTCATGGAACCGGTGACGGCTGCCCGGCGGGTGCCGATGATCTCGAAGAACGCGGTCTCGACCGGTCCGGGGCACAAGGTGAGCACACGGATGCCTCGTCGGCGGTACTCCTGGCGCAGGGCGAGGCCAAAGTTCAGCACGAACGCCTTGGACGCGCCGTAGACGGCGAAGTACGGGGAGGGCTGGAAGGCCGCGTTGGAAGCGACGTTGACGACCGAGCCGTGGCCGCGCTCCAGCATGCCGGGCAACAGTTCATGGGTGAGGTCGACGAGTGCGACCACATTCACCATCAGCTGGTCGTGATCGCGGGCCCCGGAGATCTCCTCGAAGCGGCCGCAGGTACCGAAGCCGGCGTTGTTGACCAGCAGGTCGACGTTCAGCCCGCGGGCGGCCAGCTGTTCGGCGATGCAGCGGGCCGCATCCGGCTCGGCGAGGTCCTGGACCAGCACATGCGCGTGGACGCCGTGTTCGGCGATCAGACGCTCGGCGAGGGAGGCCAGCCGATCGCCGGAGCGCGCCACCAGGATCACGTCGCACCCGCGGGCGGCGAGCTGCGCGGCGAACTCAACGCCGAGGCCGGACGACGCTCCGGTGACAAGAGCAGTGGTGTGCACGGGGTCTCCTTCAGTCGCGAACAACTGCGGCGAGTATGCATCAGAAAATGAATGAACTGCAACATCAATGATGCAGATATGAATCGGATAGCATCGCTCATGTATTGGTTACCTGGGCAAGTGATAGACCGGGAGGCACGATGAGTGAGACGGCGCCACGAGCGTTGCGGGCGGACGCAGAGCGCAGCGTGCGCGCGATTCTGGAGGCGGCCGAGCGGGTGCTCGCCGAAGACCCGGGCGCCTCGATGGAGCAGATCGCCGCAGCCGCCGGAGTGGCCCGCACGACGATCCACCGCCGGTTCGCCAATCGACAGGCCCTGATCGAGGCGCTCGCCTTGTCCGCAGCCCGCCAACTCGCCCAGGCGGTGGCCGACGGCCGCCCGGACACCGCGCCGCCACGTGTGGCGATGCACCGGATCACGGCCAACGTGCTCCAGGTGAAGAGCGCCTGGGCGTTCGCCCTGGAACAGCCGGCGGACCCCGGCAACGACGCTGGCGCCCTCCACCAGGACATCGACCGCAACTGCATCGCCGTGCTGAAGCGGGCCCAGGACGACAAGCTCATCGACGAAGCGGCCGACCTCGATTGGGTGCGCCGGGTCTACTACGCACTCATCGGGGAGTCCCTGCACGGCAACACCGACGGCGCCGACCCGGACACGCTTGCCGTTCGCATCATCGACACCCTGCTGCACGGCGCTGGGCCTGCTGCCTGAACAGAGAGTCGGCGACGACGGCAGGCCGCGGGTCCATGCCACTCGTTGTTGAATCGAGCCAACGAGGCAGGACGCGGCTGAGCTTGTCGGGTCGAGGAACGCAGGCCAGGTTCTGGGCCCGATGGCCGGTCTTTGATGTTCATGACCGATCCCGGAGGATCAGTCCCCCGTGCCAGCCTGGAGGCGAGGTGATCGCCGGGTAGTCGCCGGCGGCGGTGCGACGGCCAAATGCGTTATGACGGCGGTCACACGCACAATCCTGGAGATGCCCCGAATTCACCCCTCCCAGTGAGCAAGGTTGCGGCCCGCAGGAGATGCGGTGCGCGGACGGTTCCGGGCCGGTCAGACCCCATGGTCAAGGTCACCGAGCGGTGCGCACGTCGCCCGTGCGGGGCGGTTCGCGGCGCGACCAACGTGAGGCTACGGTCCAGCCCGGGCAGCCGGGCAGCCACGGTTCAGCGTGAAGTCGTCACCGTCCGAGAACTGGTCTGACGAGATCAGACCAGAGAGGTACGCCCAAGTGCTGCTGTAGAGCGACGTGTTGAGGGAGTCCGGAGGCCTAGCGTCGGCTGCATGACCACCAGACACAGCAGAGTCGCTGCAGCCGCCCTCCTCGCCCTCGCCCTGTCCGTCCCGCTTTCGGGCGCCGCACCCGCCGCCCAGGGCTCGCAGGCTCCCTCCCGGGTTGCGTACACGAGCGGGTTGGCGTTGCCGCCTCCCACCGGTCCGTACCCGGTGGGCCGCCGCGCCCTGCACTTGGTCGACCGGCACCGCACCGACCCGTGGGTGCCGACGGCGGGAAACCGGGAGCTGATGGTGTCGATGTCCTACCCGGCGCGCGGTACGAGCGGTTCCCCAGCGGCATACATGACAGCCGAGGAGGCACAGCTCCTGCTGGAGGCCAGGGGGCTCGGCGGCGTGGTGCCCGCCGCGACCGTTGCAGGAGCGCGTACTCATGCTGCGGAAGGCGTGCTCCCCGCGCCGGGGCGTTTCCCCTTGGTGCTGCTCTCTCCGGGATTCTCGATGCCGCGCACCACACTCACGTCGGTCGCCGACGATCTTGCGAGTCGCGGCTACGTCGTTGCCTCCGTGGACCACGCGTATGAATCCGTTGGTACAGCCTTTCCTGGGGGCCGAGTGCTGACCTGTGTGGCCTGCGAACGGGTCGACACGTCCGAGGAGCAGGCAGCCGTCGTGCGCGGCCGGGCCAAGGACCTGTCCTTCGTGATCAACGAGCTGACGAAGAGCCGGCAGGCGGGGGCGCTGTCCCGCGCGATCGACCCGAGCCGGATCGGCATCGCGGGGCATTCGATCGGGGGCGCGAGCGCCGCAGAGACCATGGCAGCCGATCGCCGTGTGCGGGCCGGGGTTGACCTGGACGGTGACTTCTTCCTGCACCCTGCTGCAGCAGGGCTCGGCCGGCGCCCGTTCATGATGCTCGGCGCCGAGTCCACGCACAGCCCCGGCAGTGAGAACACCGACTGGCCCGAGGCATGGAAGCACCTCAGCGGTGGGAAACGCTGGCTGACGGTGACCGGCGCTGAGCATTTTTCTTTCACCGATCTGCCCTATCTCGCCGACCAGCTGGGTCTGTCGGACCCTGCCGTGCCGCTCTCCGGAGAACGCGGTTGGTACATCACCCGCGACTATGCAGCAGCCTTCTTCGACCTTCACCTGCGGGGCATCCCGCAGCCGATCCTCGATGGGCCCGTGGCCGCGTATCCCGAGGTCGTATTCCGGCAGCGGTGAGGTGACCGAGAAGACCCCGCCTCAGTGAGTGCCGGTGTGAGAACCTTCGAATCTCCGGCGGCGCGTCGGCCAAGGTGCTGCCGATCTCGGTGCAACAGGAACCTTGGCGCAAAGCCATGGAGGGCCCGGGCCGCTGCAATCTGCCATAACGCGGCCGGGCCCGGCACCCCTTACTACCGCACGCTGCGGCGCCGTCGCCAGCCCACGCCGGAAGCCCCCGGACACTACACAGTCCCGCGAAGGGGCCGGAGCCACTGACATCGGCTCCTCGACGACCCCAGCTGTCGCCTTTTCGTGGAGCCGTACGACTCCGACGGCTTCTACCTGACGATCGAAGCGCCGGAACCAGGCGACGACGAGGCTTCGTGGGAGATCGAGGTCAGCCGTTGGGTGCCGGACGATCCCGAGGAGGAGCCCGGGAACCACACCAGCGCGACAGGCCATGCCGTGGTCGGCTGCGCCCTTCCGGTTGTGCCGACCCTTCCGGTTGTGCCGACCGCCGAGGAGATCGCTCACTTGCTGACGTCCGTGGACGAGAAGCCGCTGCTGCTCGCTGAGTAGGCTGAGTCGCACGTGGGAGCAGTGCTCGCAAAGACGGCCATGGTGGTGACCGAACGCTGTGACTCGTGATCGGGGTAGCCAATGAAGCCGCGGTGCTGGCGCGGTGGGGCTGGGAACGGCCCGCCACTGCATGCCGAGCGGGTGCTTCAGCCGTGCGTTGCCACCCAGATAGGCTGAGGTTTGCTTAACGGATGTTGGTGGACACGATTCGCGACAATGCAAACCGTCGGGTTCGTCTGTCGTTCTTCGGGTAGGGCTGCGTCTGCCGTCACTGCAGGAGTGATGTCCGGCCGCACCAAGTGGTCGAGCCACAGCTCTGGTCAGAGTGGGGTGAGCGGGGCCGGGCCCCTGATGCCGGACGAGCGCGACGGCCACCGGACGCGCCCCTGACGACTGCTGCGTATTGCGCTCCTCGTCCTGCCCTCCACGGGCAGGGCGACGGCGTCCATGGCCAAGGGCAACACGTCAGGAACACCGGTGGGTCGGCTCGTCGTGCCTGGTCCGCGTGAAGGCAACTGGTCAGCCGTTCGGCCTGGTTGGTGGCCGTGGAGTCGTACCCCACCCAGCGAGCTGGTCGGCAGCCGGGCGGGAGGAGGTCTGCGGTCCTCGCGTGTCGGCGTCCCTTCACAGTGCCTTCGGCGGCACCCGAATCCGGGGGGCGGTCACCCCGTTCCGGCACAGTCGGTCCGCGGGCCGGCCCACAAGACGCGCGCCCGCCGCGTAAGCGCTGTCGTAGAACCTGAGGATGGCGGCGCCAGGATCCGCGGTGGCGCGCACGTCGTCATAGGGGAGCAGGGCGAGGTGTGCACCGTTGCTCTCCGTCCATCGCGCGGCGGTGGGCTGGTCAGGGGCGGTCGCCGGTGCCGGTGGTGGTGGGGGCGGAGGTGTGTTGGTGTCCTCCGGGTCGTGGTGCTTGCTGGGTGTCGCGGATGCTGTCGCGGGCGGCCTCGGCGACCGCGTCCGGGGTGATGCCGAATTCGGTGTAGAGGCGCTGGTAGTCGGCGGAGGCGCCGTAGTGCTCCAGGCTGACGATGCGTCCCGCGTCGCCGACGAGGTCGCGCCAGCCCTGCCCGACGGCGGCCTCGACGCTGACCCGGCCGCGGACGTCCGGTGGCAGGACCTGGTCCTGGTAGTCCTGGGGCTGGGCGGCGAACCACTCCCAGCACGGCATGGACACCACCCGTGCCCCGATGCCGTCGGACGCGAGCTGAGCGCGGGCGTCCAGGGCGATGTGGACCTCGGAGCCGGTTCCGATCAGGATGACGTCCGGGGCCGCCTCGTCGGGTGCATCCACCAGGACGTATCCGCCTCGGCTTGCCCTGCTCGCGGGGGAGTACTGTCCGCTGTCGCGGTCCAGGACGGGCAGGTTCTGGCGGGACAGGATGAGCCCTGCGGGGCGGTCGTCGTGTTCGAGGATGGTGCGCCAGCAGGCGGTGGTCTCGTTGGCGTCGGCCGGGCGGACCACGTCCAGGCCGGGGATGGCGCGCAGGGCCGCCAGGTGTTCGACGGGCTGGTGGGTGGGGCCGTCCTCGCCCAGGCCGATGGAGTCGTGGGTCCAGATGTAGGTGGCGGGCAGTTTCATCAGCGCGGCCAGGCGGACGGCGGGGCGCATGTAGTCGGAGAACGTGAGGAACGTGCCGCCGTAGGGCCGGGTGAGGCTCTGCAGGGCGATTCCGTTGAGGATCGCGCCCATGGCGTGCTCGCGGATCCCGAAGTGCAGGGTCCGGCCGTACGGGCCGCCCTTCCAGTCCTTGGTCTGCCGGTTGGCCGGCACGAAGGACGGCTCGCCGTCCATGGTGGTGTTGTTGCTGCCGGCCAGGTCGGCCGAGCCGCCCCACAGTTCCGGCAGCACCGGCGCCAGCGCGCTGAGGACCGCGCCCGAAGCCGCGCGGGTGGACATGCCCTTCTCGCTGTCCGCCGGGAAGGACGGCAGCACGTCGCTCCACCCGTCGGGCAGTTCCTGCCCGCGCAGCCGGTCCAGCAGTTCGGCCCGGTCCGGGTGGCTCTCCCGCCAGGCGGCGAACGTCTCGTTCCACCGCGCGTGCGCCTCGCGGCCGCGGTCGGCGGCTTTCCGGGTACGGGCCAGCACCGCGTTCTCGACGGTGAAGTGCGCATCGGGGTCGAAGCCCAGCACCCGCTTGGTGGCGGCGACTTCGTCCTCGCCCAGAGCGGCTCCGTGTGCCTTGCCGGAGTTCTGCTTGTTCGGGGCCGGCCAGCCGATCAGCGTGCGCAGCATGATCAGCGAAGGGCGGCCGGTCTCCTCCCGCGCTGCGCGGGTCGCCGCCAGGAGCGCGTCGACGTCCTCGACATAGCTGCCGGTGCGCATCCAGTCGACGGTCTGCACGTGCCAGCCGTACGCGGCGAAGCGCGCGGGGACGTCCTCACTGAAGGAGACGTCGGTGTCGTCCTCGATCGAGATGTGGTTGGAGTCGTAGAACACCGTCAGGTCACCGAGTTCCTGGTGCCCGGCCAGGGACGCGGCCTCGGAGGCGACCCCTTCCATCAGGTCACCATCGGAGGCGATCACATAGACGTGGTGGTCGAAGGGGCTGGTGCCCGCCGCGGCGTCGGGGTCGAGGATGCCGCGTTCACGGCGGGCGGCCATGGCCATGCCGACCGCACTGGCCAGGCCCTGCCCCAGAGGGCCGGTGGTGATTTCCACTCCGCGGGTGTGCCGGTACTCCGGATGCCCCGGCGTCGCCGAACCCCAGGTCCGGTACGCCTCCAGATCCGACACCTCCAGCCCGTAGCCGGCCAGGTAGAGCTGGATGTACAGGGTCAGGCTGGAGTGGCCGCAGGACAGCACGAACCGGTCCCGGCCCAACCACTGGTCATCGGCGGGATCGTGGCGCATGACGTTCTGGAACAGCAGGTACGCCAACGGGGCCAGGCTCATCGCCGTTCCCGGGTGACCGTTGCCCACTCGCTGCACCGCGTCGGCCGCCAGCAGACGCACAGTGTCCACGGCGCGCACGTCCACCTCGTCCCAGCCCACGCGCTGGGCCACCGGCTGCTCCACCGACCTGTCGTCCCACGCCGTAGTGGACTGCTCGTTCGTCATGCGATCGCTCCTTCGTCGGGCAGGGCGGCTGCGATGGCCACCATGCGTTTCAGGCTGACTGGGGCAGGGGACCGGTCACCGCCGCAGGCTTGGGCTGCGGCGGTTCACCGAGTTCCGGCGGCCTTCGGCCGCAGCGTGCGGGCGGCCGTCGTGGCACGCAGTTCCTCAAGCGTGGCGCTCTGCTGCTCGGCACGTTCGAGCAGCGTGTCCAGCGTTTCGGCGGACAGCCGTTCGTCGGATTCGGCCACGGCGCGCAGGGTGCGCCAGCAGGCTGCCTTGCCCAGGACGCCCAGCAGCATCGACTCCGCTTCCAGGACGTCGCTCAGCGGGGAACGAGAGAGCAGGTGCCCGTTGGGCTTGAGGCGGCCCGCCTTCTCCGCGGCCCATCCCAAGGCCGCCTTGGAACTGCTGAGGGGGATGCCCAGGGTTTTCATGATCGCGGCCAGCGCGTCGCGGTCCTCCTCGATCTGCCGGGCCAGGTCCTCCAGCACTGCCGCTTCCCGTGCGTCCGGGCGCGCCTTCGCGGCGCGCCGGAACAGCTCCAGGCCGCCGGTGGAACCGGTGTAGTGGTCGTTGAGGTAGATCCCCAGAAGGTCGGTGCTTTCGGACGCATCGGGACCAGACATGTGCGAACCTCCGGAAAACGCAACGGGGCGAAGCAGCGGGGCGCGGCGAGCCGCCGAGGGCGCTGCCCTGCCGGCAAGAGGGTGGAACCGTAGTTACCCGCCTCCCCGCTTTCGCCTCCCTCATACTCACCACAGCGCCCGCCGTCCCCCGGATGCCCGAAAGGCCTGTGGGCGGACGAAGCCGGCCAGAAGCACGGCTCGCGGGGCCGGGCGGTTCGCTCTCGGCCCCCAGCGACTACGCACAGGAAGCCGGTAAGTGAGGCGCGGCAGCCTCCTTCCGGGTCCTGTGGCCTGCCGCCCGCGGAGGCCGTCGCCGACGTGCGGGATCGGGCAACAGGTGTGAGTACCTCGGGGTCGTGAAGCCTTTTGAAGCCTCCAGCCGGTCTCCCCCCGGCCGCAAGCGGTGTCGCGGCGACAGTCGTCCATCCGGCCCTGTCCGGGGAACTCGAAAAAGAGAACGCCGAGCGTCTGATTGCCGCCGTCACCTCGCAGCTCGCAGACCATCCGGGTCTGTGCGACCTGCGTCTGCACCGCGGTGGTCCGGGCATGGTCGACTCCGTGGGCTGTCGACGCCTTGGGCGGCCACCGCCACCCCGGCGAGGCCGGAGGCCGGCGCCGGGCTCTCTCCCGATCACGTCACCGCCGACCCGGACCGCCCCCGGAACCGCGCCGGAACCATGGAATACCTCATCGGGCCCGAGCTGGCCTCTGCCACCCAGGCGCTCCGTAAAGGGGGCGGTGACCAATGGCGCCGCGACCGCTGTTGACTTGCCGACGCCGGAGGGCGAAGCCGGAGGAGTGAACCCGGTACGCCGACGGCCGACGCGGGTCGTCGCAGTGCTGTGCTCCTCGGCTCAGGCGGAAATGAGGGTTCCGGTCGTTTCGCCGCACGCGAGGCGAGTTCGGGCCGCGTCGAGTGCGGACTCGACATCACGAGTGCCGGTGGAGACGCACAGCGTGTACTCCACGTCCTCCAGGCGCCGACGCTCCCGCGCGTCCTCCGCTGCTGCGGAGCGGAGCGATTCGTACCGCTCGACGAGACCCTTCAGTACCACCGGGTGAGCCATGAGCACAGCAGTTCTCCTTCCGGGCCAGGGCGTCCATCCGCCCTCGGCCTGCTCCACCACGTACCCGCAGACGCCCCCCTCATCCGTTCGCTCGCACACGGCTTGCACCTCGCCCCCGTCCCGGGCTTCCGGCACGGACCCCCGCCCCAGTGCCCGGCGCCGGGTGGGCGGCGCCCCCGCAGGGTCTGAAGACGAGCCGCTTTACCCGCGGATCGTGGGCGGTGGGCGGTGGGCGGTGGTCGGTGGGCGGTGGGCGGTGGTCCGCAGGGCCGAAGGCGTCGGCGCACGTGTCCGCCCCCGGGGTTCGCCGCGTCCGTCGTCCGCTGTGGGCCGCACCGTGCGGAGGCTCCCGTCGTTCGTGGCGCGGCCCGCGTAGGCCGAATGCGTCACACCTGTGGTGCCCCGGCCGGGCCCCGGCGAGCGTAAAGACGGCGTCCGCGCTCGTGCGGGCCTTCTCGGTAGAAGGAGCAGCAATGTCGGAACGCAATACCGCCCTGCGCAGTGTCCATGATCTGGGGATGGCAGCGTGGTTCGGCGGGTCCTTGATGGGGGCTGTCGGTCTGAACGGGGCCGCCCGGGACCAGGGTTCCACGGCGGCGGAGACTGCCCGGATCGCGAGTGCCGGCTGGACCAGATGGATGCCCGCGAACGCCGCGGCGATCGGCGCGCACCTGATCGGTGGCACAGGGCTGCTGGCCGCCAATGCCGCCCGGGTGCAGACCCAGCAGGGTGTCGCCGCCTCGACTCTGGCCAAGACGGTGCTGACCGGGGCGGCCCTGGCCGCGACCGCGTACTGCCGGGTTCTGGGCAAGAAGCTCGAACTGTCCGCTTCCGACAACCCGCGCGACTTGGAGAAGGCGGAGGCCCACCCCGTCGACCTGGACAGAGCCCGCACCCACCTGATGCTGATGCAGTGGGCCGTGCCGGCCCTGACCGGCGCCATCGTCGTGCTGAACGCCCTGCACGGAGAGCAGCAGCGCCCGGTCCAGCAGCAGGCCGGCATGATGCGCAGGGCCGCATCCCAGGTCCAGGCCCAGCTGCCCCACCACTGCTGATCCGGTGGCGCGGCTCTCCCCGGACGGCGAGTAACGGTATCGCTTGTGACCGATGCCGGAGGAGTGAACCCGGCACGCCGAACGTGCGCCCCCGGCGGTGGCGACCGGTCGGGATGGAAAGTCTCTTTCGGCGATGCCCTGATCCGACGTAGCTGGGCCCCGCCGGCCCGTGTCCCCGCCCGCGTCCCTGTCGGCAGCGGCTACGACGCGGTGGTGCCCGTTGCTCGTCGGCGCCGGCGGCCGGATTCGGGGGTCAGGGAGAGGTCCGTGGCCGGATCGGTGACGCCGTCACCGGTGCGCCGGTCCAGGATCCACGTCAGCAGCGGGCCGGTCATCGCCGTGGTCAACACCGCCATCACCACCATGAGTGAATACAACTCTGCGTCCAAGAAACCGAGTTGCAGCCCCAAGCTGAGCACGATCAGCTCAGTCAGCCCGCGGGTGTTCATCAAAGTGGCCAACGCGGCGGACTGCCGCAGTGGCATCCGGTTCGCCCGGGCGGCGACGAACGCGCCCAGGAACTTCCCGCCCACCGCCACCAGCATGATGAGACCCAGGTCGCCGATGCCGGCCGCGTCGACATCGGACAGGTCGACCTGGAGGCCGGCGACCAGGAAGAACACCGGCAGCAGCAGAGTGCCGCTCATCTGCCCGAGCCGTTCGTGCACATCGGTGCGCAGCTGCTCGGCGCCGGAACGCGGCAGCACCACGCCGAAGAGGAACGCGCCGAAGATGTAATGCAGGCCCAGCCACTCGGTGGTCGCGGCGGACAGCAGCAGCCCGGCGAGCAGAGAGGCGAAGAGCGAGGGTGTGAGGCGAAGCGTCCCACGCCGTTCGACCGCTCGTCGCAGCAGAGGACGAACCAGGAACAGCATGGCCAGCAGGAACGGGACCGCGAGAAGGATCCGCCACTGGTCGGGGCCGGCCGAACCGCTGATGGCGACGACGCCGGCGAGCAGCGACCAGGCGAGGACGTCGTCGATGGAGGCGCAGGCCAGTGCCACCACGCCGAGCGGGGTACGGGACATGCCGCGGTCGGTGAGTATGCGGGCCAGCACCGGGAACGCGGTGATCGACATGGCGATGCCCATGAAGAGTACGAAGGGCGTCCGGTCACCGTTGCCATGAGCGCCCGCCAGGTGAAGGCCGAGCAGGGTGCCGAGCGCGAAGGGCAGGAGGATGGAGCAGATCGCCACACTGGGTGCGATGGCGCCACTGCCGCGGATCAGGGCCGCGTCCCACTCCATGCCCACGATGAACATGAAGACCGCGACGCCCACCGCGGCCAGCGCGCTGAGCAACGGCCGGGTGGTGGAGGGGAAGAGGACGTCGGAGAGCGCCCCGTGGAAGAAGGTGGGACCGAGCGCGATGCCGGCAAGGACCTCGCCGATCACGGGTGGCTGGCCGAAACGCCTCGCCAACGCCCCCAGCACCTGGGCGAGAAGCACCATGACGGCGAGACCGGCGAGTAAGGACGTGGTCTGTTCCGTGGTCATGAGGTGTGTCTCCGTTCGTAGCGCTTCCCCGCGCCCCTCACACTGGCGGAGGTGAAAGGGGGCCGATTGATGTGGGTGAAGGCCCGCGCGAACTCATGCTGTGGCCCACACACCGAGACAGGAACCGCATCCCGAATCCCGTGTCCGCGCGCACGATCAGCGACGGTCGGCATGGGGCCTCGCAGAGTTACGCACGGAATTCTGCGCGACCGGGCCCGAGTTGAGAAGCGTGCGGGAGTGAACACCGTGATGGGGGAGTGGCAGCGATGGAGGGTTCACGGGTTGGGCGGCGGCAGACGACCAGGTGGGTGTGCCAAGCACCGGTCGCCTCGTCGGCGATCACGCGCCCAGGTGACGTGGGACCGGCGGCCGACGCCGCCGCACGGCAAAGCGGAACCGTATCCGGCGCTGCCCGCGACCGCCACTGATCCGGCAGCTCTGCCCATCGGCGGACCGGCGCGCATCGGCTGCCGGACCCGGGTTCGGCAGCCGGTTGCGGTGTCGGTTCTTCGAGAACGCGGACAGATGGGCTTCCGAGCCGCTGCGCCGATGTCGGATCAGGCCGACTGTCGACGTCAGATCAGGCCGACGCGTAAGGCCATGTCCGCTCGGTCCAGTGTCGCGTAGCAGTACGACGCTCTGACCGCCGAAATGAGCGGTGCCCCCGACGCCTTGGCGAGGATCGCGCAGTGGCAGGCCGCGAGCACTTCGGCGCCCGCGACGCGGCGGTCCATGGTGGCGGCGTAGAGCTGCCCGGCCGCGACCGTCTCCGTGGGCGTGAGGCCGACGATCTCGATACCGCCGAACTCCTGGAATCTGCGGATCTGGACGCCGGTTCCCTCCCTGTGTTCCTGGTCGCACGTCTCGTCCCAGCAGGTGCGCATGGAGCAGGCGACGGCGAACGCCACAGCCGGCGTGAGGAGGCGGATCGTCCCGGCCTGCGTCGCGTTCCCCAGCGCCCGTCCCGCCGGCGTGTGGCCCACGGCGATCCTGTACAGCGAGAACGGGTCGAGCACGGCGACGTCGGCGGTCTCCAGGATCTCGTCTCCGGCAGCCACGGTGCTCTCCTCTGGAATGAAGCCACGCGGTTCTCGCCGCCTGCGTTGTTCTCGGACAGATGATGTCGGCCGGGCGCTCGCGCACGTCCACCGCCCGCGGAAATCGGCCACCGAGTGAGGCGAAAGGGAGCTCCCGGAGGATGACGGCGGAAACCGAAGTGCCCTCGGAGGTGCGGAAAGGTCGCGTATCCGAGCCAAGGGCTGTCCCGAAATTCCTGGCGGGTGCGTGACGACAGCTACGGCCCCTCGCCGCGTTGTCGGAACGTCCCGCTGCATCCAGTATGTGGACGCCCCTCCGCCTCGCGATGCACCGCATCTGACGCCGCGCACCGATCCACCACGAATTGCGGGACAACCCTTGGAGATCACTTGGGCAGAGCATCGCGGAAAACCCTGCTCGGAAGGACCCCGGATGTCAACGGGTGATCGATATGACGCCGAGAGGCCGAGAATGCGTCAACTGCGACTGTGGTGAGCGCTGCTGTATCCGGGGTGCCTGGGTTCTGGGTGGCAAGAGGTGCTGAAGTGCAGGATGACGTGCCGGTTCTCGTCTGTGACGCCGAGGCCCTCACCACCGGTTCCGGAGCCATGGCCCCGTTGCCGCCGATGGATGACATACGACGGTGTGTCACGGACAGGCCCCCAGCCCGGGACGTACGTCGCCTGGCGAATACAGGACAGTCCGGCTGGATATGGCGCCCTCGGGCAATGCCTATTCGGTTTTTGTGAGGCAGCAGGTCGACAGTGGTGCGCGGTCTCAATAGAGTGCCTGAGTGTTGTCAGCAATCGATTTGTCGTCCGTGGCCGGGGAGTTCCTGCGGCTTTGTGCGGGCGGGGCGCGAGACCGCTTGAATCGAGGGGACATGTTGCAGAACACTTCTGACCGGCGGCAAGATCCTTTGTCGGGTGTCGACGTGGTGGACGCCGCGGAGCAGGTTCGGCCCACGAGCCCGAGTGACGAGCCCCCGGACGGGTCGGCGCCGTCGCGGCTGCCGATCAGAATGCTGCTGTCCTCCGAATCGCCACGGCTCGACGGGGAGGACGAGGACCACGTCCGGGCGTTGGCCGAGGTGGACGAGGAGTTGCTTCCACCGGTGATCGTGCACCGCGCGACGATGCGCGTCATCGACGGGCGGCACCGGGTGCGGGCCCTCGAACTGCGCGGTGTCGACACCGTACGGGTGCAGTTCTACGACGGTGGCGAGGACCCCTTCGTGCTGGCCGTGCAGCACAACGTCCGGCACGGGCTGCCGCTCTCACTGGCCGACCGCACGGCGTCCGCGGCCCGGATCCTGAAGTCGCATCAGCACTGGTCCGATCGCAGGATCGCCTCGGTCACCGGGCTCTCGGCGGGCACCGTCAGCACGATCCGGGCGCGTTCGACTGACGATATCGTGCAGTCGAACACGCGGCTGGGCCTCGACGGAAGGCTGCGGCCCGTCGGCCGCAGCGCCGAGGGCCGGGTCCTGGCCGGCCGGCTCCTGCGAGAAGATCCGGACATGCCGCTGCGGCAGGTCGCAGCCGCGGCCGGGATTTCCCCCTCGACCGCTCTGGACGTGCGCGACCGGGTGCGCGACGGCCGGGACCCCGTCCCCGCCAAGCTCCGCGACGGCCACCACCGAAGGAGGGAAAGGCTCACTCCCGAAGCGCGCGCGCCCCAGCCCGGTGTGAACTGGGAATCGGAGCTGACCCGACTGCGCGTCGACCCCTCCCTGCGGTACACCGACACCGGGCGAATCCTGCTGCGGCTGTTGGACGCCCGCCTGCTCAGCACCGATGAGCGTGCCCTGCTGGCCACCGGCATCCCTTCGCACTGCACCACGACGGTGGCCAACCTCGCCCGCGTCCTCGGCGCGGCGTGGCAGCAGCTCGCCATCGACCTCGAACAGCGCGACCAGAACGGGGACGAGACCTGACCGCACCGCACCGCACCTCTGGCGAAAGGGTGCGGCGGCCAGGCGAGTTCGTCGAGGCACGCCCTGAAACCAGCCCCGTCGTCAGCTGACCCGCCCCATGTTCAACAGTATGGTTTGTCGCTATTTATGGTGCTACGTCGAGAACGAGTGCCCTGACGTCACGTCGTGGCCGCGTATCCCGATGCTTTTTCGTCACGGAGGGCGAGCGGTGCGAGACCGATTGCAGAAGTACGACCCGGAGATCTTCGATGCGATCCTGGGTGAGGAGAGTCGGCAACAGGCCGAACTCGAACTGATCCCGTCCGAGAACTACACGTACCCGGAAGTGCTCACGGCGCTGGGCACCGTGTTCACGAACAAGTACTCCGAGGGGTATCCCGGCAACCGCTACTACGGGGGACAGGCCTACACCGACACCATCGAGCGGCTGGCCACCGCCCGCGCCCGCGAGTTGTTCCGCGCCGAGCACGTCAACGTGCAAGCGCTCTCCGGCGCGGCCATGAACCAGGCGGTGTACTACGGCCTTCTGGAACCGGGGGACTCCATCCTCGCGATGGACCTGACCCACGGCGGCCACCTCACGCACGGCTCTCCCGTCTCACACATGTCCCGAGTCTTCACCTTCCATCGTTACAAGGCCGACGCGAGCGGCCACATCGACTTCGACGAGGTCCAGCGCGTCGCGGAGAAGGTTCGCCCGAAGCTGGTCCTGTGTGGTCACTCCTCCTTCCCGCGTGACCTGGACTACGCCGGGTTCAAGCGCGTCGCCGATGCGGTCGGCGCTCTGACGATGGCCGACGTGTCGCACATCGGCGGGTTGATCGCGGGTGGGGTGCAGCCCAATCCGTTGGACCACGGGTTCGACGTGGTCACCACAACGACCCACAAGAGCCTGCGCGGTCCGCGTGGCGGCCTGGTGCTCTCGAAGGCCGAGTTCGGGAGGCGGATCGACAAGAGCGTGTTCCCCGGTCTGCAGGGCGGTCCGCACATGCACACGATCGCGGCGATCGCCGTCGCGCTGAAGAAGGCGGCGGAGCCGGAGTTCCGCGAGTACGCCGCGCGCTCCGTGTCCAACGCGAAGACGTTGGCCGGCCGGTTGATCGAGCGCGGGGCGGACCTGGTCACCGGCGGCACCGACAACCACCTGATGGTGATGAACACGGTCGACTCCTTCCGCCTGGAGGGCCGGGATGCGCAGCAGGCCCTAGAGGACGTCGGGCTCGCCACCAACAAGCAGCTCGTCCCGGACGACACCCTGTCCGCGCAGCGCACCAGCGGTGTCCGGCTCGGTACCCCCGCAGCCACGACCCGCGGCATGGGTGACACGGAGATGATCGCGGTCGCCGACCTGTTCGTCCGCGCCCTGCGGAACAGGGGCGACGCCGCCGAGGCGAAAGCCGTCCGCTCCGAGGTGCGGGAGCTGTGCGCCCGCTTCCCCGCGCCGGGACCCCTGCTGCCCGCGCCCGCGTGAGGAAAGGAGTGTGCGAGGAAGGAGCCGGGAGGAGACTCTTCCGGCTCCTTCCTCGCACCGGGGCGGTGACCGAACATTGAGCGCGGCTGACCCCCCGGGTAATATCGGCGATCGATGACGGGGCTGACGCGGACCGAGTCCGCTTCCCCGATCTCTCGGCGGTTCTCGCCTTATCGACCGCCCAAGCCATTCGCGCTGCGAAACGCCTAGTGGAAGTGCCGATGACGACTCCAATGACGCCGTTCGACGAAGTGTTTCGGGTACTGGTCGCGATGCTCGGCGAGGACGTGGCAGAACGCCGGGCCGAGCTGTCCGCGTCCACGCCACTTCAGTCTCTGGGTATGGATTCGATGAAATACATCAACCTGTTGTTGAGCCTGGAGGACAGCATCGGCAAGGAACTCGACGAGGTCGCCGAACACATCGACCTCGCCGAGATCACCACGGTCGGCGATCTCGTCGCGCTCGTGGAACGGTTACGGGATCTGTGACGGGAGCTGGGTCATGAGTGAGAGCGAAATCGACGTTCAAGCCCTGACGCCCTCGGCGGAAGACATCGCTTTCTACCGGCGGAACGGCTATTACGTCTCCAAGAAGATCCTCAGCGAGGAGCTGATCGCCGACGCGCTGGAGGGCAGCGAGCGGCTCTACCGCGGTACGTACGACGAGCGCTTCCCGTGGAGCGACAACCGGAGCGTGGATCCCAACTTCGGCGTCCCCTTCACCGACCGCACCCGCAGCCGCGCCGACGGCTACGCCTCCTTCCACAGCTTCGGGCTCCGCGCCCTGGCCCGGCACCCGGTCATCTCGTCGATCGCCGCCGCGCTGACCGGTGCCACGGAGATCAGGTCCTGGAAGGACCAGCTCATCTACAAGGCGCCGGCGCGAGGGTCTTCGGAGAACGAGGGGGTCACCGGGTTCCACCAGGACAAGCGGTACTGGCCGACCTGCAGGTCGGACCGGATGATCACGGCGTGGATCCCGTTGCACGACTGCTCCACGGAGAACGGGTGCCTGGTGGTGATCAAGGGCAGTCACCGGTGGCGCAACAACCACTCGCTGGTCACCTTCGACGAGAAGAACCAGGACTACATCAAGTCGAAGCTGATCAACAGCGAGGGCGACGAGCTGATCGAGGTACCGCTGGAACTCCGGCGCGGCCAGGTCAGCTTCCACGACTGCTACACGATCCACGGCAGCTACCCCAACGTGTCCGACATGCCCAGGCGCGCCCTCTCGGTGCATCTCCAGGACGGGGAGAACCGCTACCGCGACCTGAACTTCCTGAGCACGACGAAACCCGTCTACAAGCACTCCCACGACCTCATATGCCGGAAGTCGGAGAACGGGTTCCCCGACTACGGCGATCCCGAGATCTTCCCGACGCTCCACCGCGCCACGGCGGTGTGACCCGGCGCCCCTGGCGGTCCCCCAACTCCCAAGACGGGCACCCATGATCGACATCCATGTGCACCTGGCCGACGCGCGCTGCGTCTCCCCGGGGTTCGTCATGGGCATCGCCGAGTCGATCGGCGACGACGACCGGGTCCGTCGCGCGTTGCGCCTGTACCTGTCGGACCGGGACGGCAAGCGGCTGCTCTCGCAGATGGACACCTACGGGATCACCAAGTCGGTCCTGCTCATCGCCGACTTCGGTCCGGCGCTCGGGGAGCCCTCACTGTCGATCGAGGAAGTGCACCAGCACCACGCGGCGGTCACCGAGGCGTCCGGCGGACGCCTGGCGTTCTTCGCGGGCTTCGACCCCTCGCGCGGACGCACGGCGCTCGACATCGTCAAGCGCTGGACGGCGGTACCCGGGTGCGAGGGCGTCAAGCTCTACCCGCCCTGCGGCTTCGAACTGGACGACGAGCGGCTGCTGCCGCTCTGGCAGCACTGCAACGACAACAGCATTCCGGTGCTGACCCACTCGGGGCCCTCGTTGCCCGGTCTCGGCAGCGCTCAACGCTACCCGCACAGCCTCGAAGAGGTCCTCCGGCGCTTCCCGGACCTGCGCGTCGCGCTGGCGCACGGCATGGTGTGGGACCTGGAGGGGACCGTCCGGCTGCTGCTCGCGCACCCCGCCAACCTCTACGCGGACATCTCGTCCTTCCACCAGCTCTCCGGCCTCGAAACGGAGTTGATGCTGGAGGGCTGCGCCAAGGTGCCCGACCAGGTTCTCTTCGGATCGGACGCCCCGCTCTTCGACCTCTCCGGGAACCTGGGAGCCAAGATCGACGAGATGCGCGAGCGGCTGACCCCCGCGCAGCAGGCCGGCCTGTTCGAGCTGAACGCGCGGAGGTTCCTGTACGGCACCAACGCCTGACGATCCTCCTCCCACCCGGCGAGGGGGCCCCGGCCCGAAAACGGCGGTGTGAGCGTGGACTCGATCTACTTTCCCCCCGAGGCGGACGCGTTCCGCCTGCGAACACGTCGTTTTCTGAGCGAGCATGTCGCCCCGAGACTGGACACGTGGGAGTCCGAGCGGCGGATCCCGCGCGAGGTGTGGAAACTGTTCGCGGGGGAAGCGCTGCTGGGGCTGCACTACCCTCGCGCCTACGGGGGCCGCGAGCTTCCGTTCTTCCACTCCGTGGCCTATCTGGAGGAGCTGGGGCGGCTCGGCAGCGGCGGCTTCCGCGGCGCGATGTCCGTTCACAGCTACATGGCGACCGCCTACCTGCACCTGGCGGGTGATCACCAGCAGAAACTGGCTCACCTCATGCCCGCCATCGAGGGAGACATGATCGCCGCCCTGGCCATCACCGAGCCCCAGGCCGGTTCCGACGTGTCGAGCATCAGCTGCGAGGCACGGCCCACTGGCGACGGGTACGCGATCCGCGGCACCAAGGCGTTCGTGACCAACGGGATGAACGCGGACTTCTTCGTCACCGCGGTCCGGACGGCGGACGGCGCGGCGGCGGCCACCGGCCCCGGCACCATCTCCCTCTTCGTGATCGACGCACAGGCGCCGGGCGTGACACGTACCCCCGTGGAGAAGCTGGGGTGGCACTGCTCCGACACCGCGACCGTGAACTTCGAGGACGTCCAGGTGGACGACAGCAGGCTCCTCGGCCGGAAGAACTCCGGATTCAAGTGGATCACGAAGGCGTTCCAGCTGGAGCGGGTCGTGGCCGCCGTCCTCGCCATCGGCGAGGCCGACCGCGCGCTGGAACTGGCCCGGCGCTACACCGGTGAGCGCCAGGTCTTCGGCAAGGCCCTCTCCGGTCACCAAGTGGTGCGGCACCGGCTGGCCGAGCTCATGAGCCAGACGGAGGCGGCGCGCCAGCTCACCTACCACGCGGCCTGGCTGCACAGCCGGGGAAAGCTCGCGATGTCCGAGTGCGCGATGGCGAAACTGCGCGCCACCGAGCTGGCCGTGGACGTGACGGGGCAGTGCCTCCAGCTCTTCGGCGGGCACGGCTACCTCGATCGGACGCCGATCGCACGCCTCTTTCGGGACACCCGGCTGGACACGATCGCCGGCGGTGCCAGCGAGATCATGCGGGAGATCATCGCCGACACCGACCTGTGACGAGCGCCGCCCGGAACGCGACCCGAGGCTGTCCCGGTGAACGGGCGGCAACAGACCTCGGTCACCGAGACGTCCGGCGGAGCCGAACTCAGCACTTCTGCAGTACGAAGCAACCCCACCGGAAGTAGCCCACCGTCAGACAGGTGAAGGTCGCACCGGGCGCCACAGGCTTCGAGGCCGCGTAGTCGGCCAGGTTGATCAGCACGTCGCAGGAGAACACATGGCCCAGCCGCTGGAGGTTGTCGAGGTAGAACATCTCCCGGCCGGCGCGCAGTTCCCGCATGAGACCGCGCTGGATCAGCATGTTGTAGTTGCCGCAGAAGACCTTCTCCATCTTCTCCAACGGGAACTCCGGAGGGATGGCCCGCCACAACTTGCCCAGGTTCTTTATGGAGTTGTCCACGAAGGCGAGCACGCCGAAGGACTTGGTGAGATGGGACAGATCGCTGCTCGTCGTCAGATGCTTCAGCTCGTAGTCGCCACCGGTCTTCGACAGGACGAACGACAGCGCCCCGTCGCTCAGGATGGACTCGGCCGAGTCCATGAACCGGTCGCGGTCCCGGGCGCACTTGTCGCCCACGACGATCAGGACCTCCGCGCAGGCGTTGGATCGCAGCAGGCTGGACCCCAGCTCCAGGGCGGCGGACAGGTTGGAGCACTTGGAGAGGGTGACCCCGTACAGCTTGGCGTCGACCAGGCCGTAGTCACCGAGGATCTGCGCAACTTCGGGGTAGTCCAGCCCCACGGCGTGAATGGAGTTGACGGTCGGCGCGAGCAGCACCGCACCGATGTCGGACGGGGCCACGTCGCTCGTCCGCATGGTCTCGCCGACCGAGCGGTGGCACAGCTCAGGCAGGCTCAGCGGGCTCTTCCGGTAATAGTGCAGGCCGAGTTTGGTGAAGACCTGCACCTGCTCCGGGTCACCCTCCTCGATGTCGGCGAGCGGCATGGCGTCGCCCACGGTGTAGGCGAGACCGCGGAGATACAGCGGCTGTTCCTGCATTCTCGGCATCCATAACGTGAGGCGGAAATTGCGAGGCGGGAGAGAAGACGGGGGAGGGTTCCGGGCGGCACCCGGTGGCTTCGCCGAGCCCGGATCCAGTGCCGCGACCGCGGCCGAGGTGGCCCCCCTGCTCCGGTACGATCACGGGATGAGATCGCTGTTTCACTTAGCGCGGCAAACGGCTCCCCCCTCGGCCGTCGTCGCCGGCCTGATCGCCGTGCTGGTCGGCACCGCCAGTTCCGCGGCCGTCGTCTTCACCGCTGCGAGGGCTGCGGGTGCGTCCACCGACGAGCTGGCCTCGTGGATGCTCGCGCTGGGCGTCGGCTTGGGCCTCACGAGCGTAGGGCTGTCCTTACGTTATCGCACACCTGTGGTCACGGCCTGGTCCACGCCGGGCGCCGCCGTGCTGGCCACCGGCCTGCTCGGCGCCACCATGGCGCAGGCCGTCGGCGCGTTCCTGGTATCCGCGGCGCTGATCACGATCAGCGGGCTCACCGGCTGGTTCGAGCGCGTCATGGACCGTATTCCGGTGGCCCTCACGGCGGGCCTTCTCGCCGGGATCCTCGTCAGGTTCGGTACCGGGCTGTTCAGCGCGATGCACGACAGCTTCGGCACGGTGTTCCCCATGTTCGCCGTGTATCTGGTGTGCCGCCGATGGTGGCCCGGTTACGCGGTCGTCGCCGCCCTGGCCACGGGCGCCGTCGCGGCTTGGTCGTCCGGCTCGATCCATCTGGAAAACGTGGATCTGGCGATCGCCGCACCGGTCTTCACCGCGCCCGAGTTCTCCTGGCAGGTGATCGTCGGCGCCGGACTCCCCCTGTTCGTGGTGACCATGGCGTCGCAGAACCTGGCCGGCGTGGCGGTCCTGCGCAACGACGGTTATCAGGTGCCCGTTTCCCCGCTGGTCGGCTGGACCGGTGCGACCAACCTGCTGCTCGCACCGTTCGGTTGCTTCGGACTCAATCTCGCGGCCATCACCGCGGCGATCTGCACCGGCCCCCAGGCGCACGAGGACCGCGACCGGCGCTTCCTGGCAGGCGTGTGGGCCGGGGTGTTCTTTCTCTTCATCGGTGTGTTCGGCGGCACCGTCGCCTCCCTGCTCATCGCCCTGCCGAAGGCCCTGATCGCCGGGATCGCCGGCCTCGGGCTGCTCAACACCATCATCAACTCCCTGTCGTCCGCGCTGGCCGACGAGGACTGGCGGGAGTCGGCCGCGGTCACGTTCCTGGCGACCGCGTCCGGGGTGACGCTGCTGGGTATCGGCTCCGCCTTCTGGGGTCTGCTCGCCGGTGTCCTCACCGCGCTCGTGATCCGGAGCCCGCGCAAGGCGAGCGTGGCCGAGCCGACCGCCGAACCGACCGCCGAGCCGACCGTCGAGGCGGCCACGGCCGAGTGGGAGACCCGGAAAGCATGAGGCCCTTGGGTGCGACAACCACCCAAGGGCCGCGTACGGACGGGGAGGACGCCTACCCGTCGATCGAGGCCACGACGGCCGGAGCCGTGCCGACCCAGCGGTGATAGGCGTCCATGTCGACGTTGCTGCCGCACACGATGGTCGCCACCCGCTTGCCGGCGAAGCGGTCGCGGTCCTCCAGGATCGCCGCGATACCCAGCGCCGCCGAGGGCTCGACGACGAGACCCGCGTGGTCGAGCAGCAACCGCATCCCCTCGGTGATCGACGACTCCTCCACCAGCACGGCGTCGTCGGCGACCACGAGGAGATCCGCCAGGGCGTCCGGGTTCGGGACCCGCCCCGCCACACCGTCGGCGATGGTGTCGGTCGACTCGGTGGTGATCACGCTCCGCGCGTGCCAGGACCGTGTCATCGCCGGCGCGCCCTGCGGCTGTACGCAGATCACCTCGACCTCGGGTGCCAGCGACTTCACCGCGTACCCGACGCCACCGGCGAGCGCCCCGGTGCCCAGCGCCACCAGGACCGCGTCGAACTGCCCCGCGACAGCCGCCAGTTCGAGACCGATGGTCGCCGCGCCGTCGCAGGTCTCCACATCCACACTGTCCTCGATGCGCCGGATGCCGCGCTCCTGGGAGATGGCCGCCGCTCGCTCGCAGGCCACGTCGTAGTCACCGTCGACCAGTACCAGGCCCGCGCCCAGTGCGCGGATGCGGTCCAGTTTGACGGCGGGGGCGGAACGGGACGCCACCACGGTGACGTCCAGCCCCCGGCTGCGCCCGGACCACGCGAGAGCCTGGCCGAGGTTGCCCGCGCTGGCGCACACCACGGCGTTCCGGCCGCTCGCGGCGAGCCGGCTCGCGATGATCTCCGTGCCGCGGGCCTTGAAGCTGCGCACCGGATTCACGGTTTCGAGTTTGAGGCTCACGGTGCAGCCCAGGGCGGCCCCCAAACCGACGCAGGGGTAGAGCGGGGAATCGAGGAAGAGCGGATCGATCACTTGACGGGCCAGCTGGATTCGACCTAAGTCGAGACGTGTTTTCTGCATGGCGGAACAGCGTAAGGGCTGTCCCGCAATTCCTGGCGGGTGCGCGACGACAGCTACGGCACCTCGCCGCGTTGTCGGAACGTCCACATACATCCAGTATGCGGACGCCCCTCCGCCTTGCGATGCACCGCATCTGACGCCGCGCACTGATCCACCACGAATTGCGGGACAGCCCTTAGTTCAAGGACTTGCACTCCTTGAACGGCCGCAAGGCCGCCGGTAGCATCAGTTCCCGTTCTGCATGGCGGCACCGTGTGGTTCCGGGGCTCGTGCCCTCTCGGACGGCCGCAATCCCGTCGGCAGCATCGGCCGCGGGCCATGAAGCATGGGACAACGAGATTGAGGCCATGCGTAATCAGAGAATGATTTCTGTCGGCATCAAGTTGAGCCATGACGGCAGCGTCGCCTTATTCGAGGACAATCGCCTCGTCTGCTGCCATGAAATGGAGAAGATCGACAACAATCCCCGCTACTCGGAATTCCGGCTCACCCGGAATGATCTGGCGGAACTGCTTCATGGCGTCGGGTACGACTGGGGCGAGGTGGACGCGCTCGTCGTCGACGGCTGGCACACCACGCCGTTCACGGTCACCCTGGGCGGGGAGGCGGTGCCCTTCGAGGTCGCCGAGTACGGCCACCTCTACGGCGTCGACGCCAACCCGCTGGCGGACAAGGCGGCGTTCAGCCCCTACTTCGAGCGGGAGTACACGAGCTACCATCACATCGCCGGGCACATCTTCTCCTCCTACTGCAGCAGCCCGATGGCTGCGAGGGGCGAGCCCTCGTACGTGCTCTCGTGGGACGGCATGTCGTTCCCGCAGCTCTTCCACTACGACCGTGGCGGCAAGCTGGAGTGCCTGGGCCACCTGTTCCCCATGAGCGGGTTCATCTACACGTACTTCGCCGCCAACTTCGAGCCCTACAAGGGCTACCGCCCGAACGACCTCTCGCTGGCCGGGAAGTACATGGCGTACATCGCCAAGGGCCGCAAGCAGCCGTCGCTGCTCGCGAACTTCCACGCGGTCTTCGAGAAGCAGCTCGCGAAGAACGGGCCGGTCACGACCCACGACCAGATGCTCGAGTTCGAGCGCGCACTGCTGTTCAAGCTGGTCTTCCGCGCCAAGGCCAGCGGCTTCGGTGACGAGGACATCCTCACCACGTTTCACTGCTTCCTCGAAGAGGTGCTGGTCCGAACGCTCTCAGCGCGGCTCGACGAGCTGGACAAGGGCCCCCGCAACCTCTGTTACGCCGGCGGTTGCGCGCTGAACATCAAGTGGAACAGCGCGATCAGGCGGTCCTGCAATCTGGCGGAGCTGTGGATCCCCCCGTTTCCCAACGACGCGGGCAGCGCCATCGGCACCGTGTGCAGCGAGCTGGTCGCCAAGCACGGGTACGAGTCGATCGACTGGGACGTCTACAGCGGACCCTCGATCCGGGAAGCCGCCTGGGACGCCGTCGGCTGGTCCGCGCGTGACTGCACGCCGGCGGAGCTGGCGCGCCTCATCCACGAGTCGCAGCAGCCGGTCATCGTGCTCAACGGCCGGGCCGAGCTGGGACCGCGGGCCCTGGGCAACCGCAGCATCATGGCCGCGCCGACGTCGCCGGAGATGAAGACCCTGCTCAACAAGCTCAAGCGGCGGGAGTCGTACCGGCCGGTCGCGCCGATCTGCGCGGAGGAGGACGCGCCGCGGTTCTTCGACCCCGGGAGCCCAGACCCGTACATGCTCTACGACCACCGGTTGCGGCCGGAAGCGATCGAGCGGCTGCCCGCGGTCTGCCACCTGGACGGCACGGCACGCCTGCAGACGATCAACGAGCGGCAGAACCCCTTGATCCACGAGCTCCTCCGGCACTACGCGGAGCTCAGCGGGGTGCCGATCCTCTGCAACACCAGCGCCAACGACCTCGGCTCCGGGTTCTTTCCCGATGTGCGCAGCGTCGCCGAGTGGGGCGGGGTGAACCACATCTGGAGCGACGGAACGCTCCACACGCGGACGACAGAAGGCACGTGACCGGTACTTCTCGGCAGTGAAGGAACAGATGTCAACCATCGCGAACGCCACACCCGGATTCCGGGGTGGGCTCCATGAGGTCTTCCGCCGCCAGGCGGGGGCGCTGCCCTCGCGGACCGCGGTCGAGTTCGGCGACGAGAGCCTGACCTACCAGGAACTCGACAGCCTGTCCGACCGGCTCGCGGGGAGTCTGAGCGCACGGGGCGTGCGGCCCGGCGAGGTGATCGGCCTGTCGTTCCCCAGGGGGATCGACATGGTCGTCGCCGTGCTCGGCGTCCTGAAGACCGGTGCGGCCTACCTGCCCGTCGACGCGGACCACCCGGCACCCCGCGTCGATCACATCGTCGAGCACAGCCGGATACGGTGCGTCGTCGCCGATCCGAAATTCGCGGGTGGCTTCGACCGGCCCGGGGTCACGGTCGTGGCATACGAGCGCGGCGCCGCCCTCGACGACGCCGCTCCCGACTGGACACCCGCACCGGTCGCGGCCGACGCGCCCGCCTATGTCATCTACACCTCCGGTACGACCGGCAAGCCGCACGGCGTCGTCGTCCCGCACGGGAACGTCGACCGGCTGTTCCGGGAAACGGAAGGCTGGTTCGGATTTACTCCGGACGACATCTGGACCGTGTTCCACTCGATCGCCTTCGACTTCTCCGTGTGGGAACTCTGGGGTGCCCTCCTGCACGGCGGCAAGGCCGTCGTGGTCCCCACCGCGACCACCCGCACCCCCGAACGTTTCTACGAGCTGGTCGCGGACAAGGGCGTGACGGTCCTGAGCCAGACGCCGACCGCGTTCCGCGCCTTCGACCTGGTGGACGCCCGTCGCGGTGCGGGCCTCGCGCTCCGCCAGGTCGTCCTGGGCGGCGAGGCGCTGGACAAGGACGTCGCCGCGGCGTGGCTGGCGCGGCGCGGCGACACCGGTCCGCGACTGGTGAACATGTACGGGATCACCGAGACGACCGTGCACGTGACCTACCGGCCTCTGACGCTGGATCTGCTCGCCACGTCGGAGTACTCGCCCATCGGAGTGCCGATCCCCGACCTGACCCTTCGCCTGCTGGACGACAGCGGACAGCCGGTCGGTCCCGGAGAGATCGGGGAGATCCACGTCAGCGGCCCGGGGGTCGCCGCGGGCTACCTGCACGACGCGGAACTCACCGATGCCCGGTTCACGCGCTCGGACGCGGGCGGGGCGACCTACCGCACCGGGGATCTCGGCATCACCTACGACGGCACCGAGCACTTCTTCGTCGGGCGCGCGGACACCCAGATCAAGCTGCACGGCTACCGGATCGACCCGCGCGAGGTCGAGGCCGCCGCGGACGCGCACCCGGACATCTCCGGCTCCGTCGTGCTGAAGGTGTCGCCCGCCGACGGCGAAGCCCACCTCGTGCTGTTCTCCCTGTGCCGGCACGAGCCCACGCCCGAGCGGCGCGAAGCGGTGCTGGCCCTGATCCGCGAGTCACTGCCCGCGTACGCGTGCCCGGCGCAGTGCCTCCTGCTGGGGGAGCACCCGAGGAACCACAACGGCAAGGTCGACCACGACGCGCTGCGGGCGGCCTACCTCGCGCAGGACGAGCCGCCGCGGCCGGACGCGGGGGACGACCACGCCGAGGAGGTGCGGGCCATCTGGGAACAGGTCCTGGGACACCCGGTGGACTCGTCGCGCGCGGACTTCTTCGAAAGCGGCGGCACTTCGCTCGACCTCATCCGGATCATGCACGAGACCAAGAAGCGGCTTTCCGTGGAGGTCGACCTCGGCGCGTTCGCCGACGGTCTGTCGTTCGACCTCTATGTCGACCACGTCGGCGAACGATTCGATTCCAGGAACCGGAGTTGATGTCATGAGTGAGTTCAGCCTCACGCCCACCGAGCTTGCCGACTTCCAACGGAACGGCTACGCAGGGCCCTTCACCCTCTACGAACCGGAGGAGATGGCCGAGCACTGGAGCCGGCAGCGGCTGAGGCTGCTCGACCGCAGCAACGCCGTCTACCAGGACACCGAGGCGATCTCGCAGGGGACCAACATCTCCAACTACGACCGCCACCTCGACAACGAGTTCCTGGCCGAGCACATCGCGCGGCCGGAGATCGTGCACCGGGTGGCGAGCATCCTCGGTGAGGACGTCATCTGCTGGCGCTCGGAGTTCTTCCCGAAGCACCCCGGCGACGAGGGCACGGACTGGCACCAGGCGGACACCTTCGCCAACGCGGGCGGCGAGCCGCAGATCGTCTGGGACGAGGACCGGGAGTACGGCGGCACGATCACGGTGTGGACCGCCTTCACCGAGGCGAACACCGAGACCGCCTGCCTCCAGTTCATCCCAGGCACGCACCGGCAGATGTTCTACGACGAGACCCTGGGCATGCACTACGATCCGGAGGCCAACCAGAACAAGACCAAGAACGGTGTGGCGCGCGGCTTCTTCGGCTACGACTACCGTCAGCTCCAGATCGACCCGGACTGGTCGCCGGACGAGAGCAAGGCCGTGTCGATGGAGATGCGTCCGGGGCAGTTCATCGTCTTCTGGTCGACCTTGATGCACGCCTCGCACGGCCATCTCGGCAAGACGCAGCAGATGCGCATGGGCTTCGCCGGCCGGTACGTCCCCGCGTCGGTGCACGTCTACCCGGGGCTGAGCGAGATCCACGAGTACGGGGGGCGCATCTCGCTGGAGAACTACGGGTGCGTGCTGGTGTCGGGTGAGGACAAGTTCCGCCGCAACCGGCTGCTGACCCACACCACGACCGGCGTTCCGTTGGGCAAGAGCTGACCATGGCCGGGTTGGAGGAGTGGGCGGCAACGGCCGTCGAGGTCTTCGGCGAGATCAAGCCACTGGCCGACCGGCTGCCGCAGGACCGCTTCGAGGTGGTCGTGGAGCAGCACGCGCACCATGGCGGAGCGGCCCAGCGCCTGCTCGACGGCGTGTCCCGCGAGGTCGGCCTGCGGCAGGCCGTCGACGTCCGCTCCGCGCCGGAGCAGCCCCCCAGTTCGTTCGGGCTGGCGGTGGAGCGGCGGATAAGCGGCCTGCTGCGGGACGCGAGCCTGCTCCAGGACTGGGCCCGGGACGCCGGGGAGGCGCAGATCGGGCGCGCTGCGGCGAGGGCGCGTGACCTGGCGCCCCGGACGGTACCGGTCCGCGCCCGCGACGGCCTGGTGCTCGACGCCTTCGCCACCGGCGACCCGTCCCGGCCCGCCGTGGTTCTGGTCCCGCCGTGTGGTATGCCCGTCCAGTTGTCCCTGGGTTGGCTGCGGGCGCTCGGCCAGGACCACTTCGTGGTGACCTGGCAGTCCCGCGGCCTGTTCGCCCCGAACGGTCCCGAGGAGGGCATGGCCGGCGGTGTGGCCGACCAGGTCGGCGATCTGCTGGCCGTCATGGACGCCTTCGACCTGCCGGCCTGTCATGTGATGGGTCTCTGCGGCGGGGCCGTGATCGCGCTGGACGCGGTCCACCGGCACCCGGAGCGGTTCGGATCGGTGAGCCTGTGGCACGGAGACTACGACTTCGGCGCCGACTCGACCAAGACCGACCACCAGCAGGATGTACAGGCGCTGATGGAGATGGGAGCCGACAGCCTCGGCAAGGCCACCGCCTACCAGAAGCTCATGCACCGTCCGGCGGCCCTGGCGAAGATCCCGGAGCGGGTCGCGCCCCTGGTGCTCTACCCGTACGCGACGCCGGAGCTGTTCCACCACTACTGCCGGCTCAATCTCGCGATCATGACGTTCGACATCACGCACCTGCTCGGCGACGTCGCGCACCCGACGCTCGTGGTGACCAGCCGGACCGACACGACCGCACATCCAGCGGGCTCGCACCGCGTCGCGCGTGAGCTGGCCCGCGCCCAGCTGGTCGAGGAACCCACCGGCGACCACCTTTCCGTCTTCGACACCTCGATCCGACTGACCCAGCTGGCCGTCGACTTCGTGTCGGCTCAGCACTCGACCACACCGGGACACCGATGACCGACACAGCTGCCCTTGAAGTCGAGCACCTTGACCGCGGCCTCGTCGAGGAGTGCGTCGTCGTGCGGCACACGGCGGGAGACCCACGGGTCGCCACGGTCTTCGCCGTACCCGGCGTGGCCGCCCCCACCGTTCGACGGGCGACCGTCCTCTGCGAGGAAGCGGACGGCGAGTTCTCCCTGTTCGAGCCCGACGACGACCTGATGCTCTTCCACCGGAACCGGCGGGAGGCCGACTTCATCTTCCGTGAGGTGTTCCGGGACAACGAGTACCTGCGCAACGGTGTGACGCTGCCCAAGCACCCGACGGTGGTCGACGTGGGCGCCAACGTCGGTGGGGCCTCGGTACTGTTCGGGCTGGTGGGCCCGGGCGCCCGTATCATCGCGCTCGAACCCGTCCCGCACCTGTGCCGGGCCGTCGAGCTGAACGCCCGGCTGCACGACATCGACCTGGTGGTCGTCCCCGGCGCGGTGGGCGAGGCGCGGCGCAGGACCCAGATCACGTACTACCCGAAGAACACCGCGATGTCCGGCCTGCTCGCCGGCCAGGAGGACCGGGAGGTCCTCAAGACCTACCTCGCGGGCGAGGACGACAGCACCTTTGCCGACGGGCTCGACACCGTGGTTGCCGAACTGCTGGTCGGCGAGTCCGTCGACTGCGAGGTACGGACGCTGGGGCAGGCCCTCCAGGACCACTCGGTCGACCGCATCGACCTGCTGAAGATCGACGTCGAGAAGGCGGAGTGGCAGGTCCTGCTCGGGATCGACGACAACCTCTGGCAGCGCGTCGACCAGGTGGTGATGGAGGTCCACGACATCGACGGCCGGGTCGCCGCCTGTGTCTCCCTGCTGGAGGACAAGGGCTTCAGCGTGCTGGTCGACCGTAACCAGGACCTGCTGAACACCGACATGTACGGCGTCTACGCGCGCCGGGGACCGGTGGTACCGGACGTCACCGCCCCGTCCTGGCGTAAGCCGCTCTCGACCCGCCGGGCCCTGGCCGTCGCCCTCCGCGCCGAGCTGGGGCGTGAGTTCGCCGAGCTGCCCGTGGAGCGCTTCCGGTTCGTCGCCGCCCTGCCCAGGGACGAGAAGGGCCGTGTCGACACGGCCTCGCTCCTCGCTGACCTGCCGGCGGAAGACCTCGCCGAGGCGGGCCCCCTGTCCGGCATCGAGGAGAAACTCGCCGCCATCTGGTGCCAAGTGCTGAAGGTGGACGACATCGCCAGGTCGGACGACTTCTTCGACCTGGGCGGCACCTCGCTGAAGTCGGTGCGGATGGTGCTGGAGGTGGACGACGCGTTCGGCGAGAACGTGCTGCCGCCCGACCAGCTGTTCGTCGGCAGTCGCTTCGACGAGGTCGCGGCCATCATCCGCAGGAACCTGGGATGAAGCGGGAGTTCTTCACGGCACTGGAGAAGCTCGCGGACAACCATGACAACGAGGTCGTGTTCCGGGACGGCGGCCGGATCCGCAAGACGTGGGCCGAACTGGCCCGCGACATCGACCGGGCCGTCGGCCGGCTGGCCTCGCTGCGCCCGGAGGGCCGCGAGTTCCAGGTGGGACTGATCGGGCCCACGTCGTACGAATGGATGGTGCTCGACCTCGCCTGCCTGAAGGCGGGCTTCCGGACGATCGTGGTGCCCGAGTTCCTGACGGGCCGCGAGATCGGCGAGCTGTTCCGGGAGGCCGGGGCCGAGGTCGTCATCGCCGACCGCTCCCTCGCACAGCGGCTCACCGAGGTCGACGCCCCGGTGTGGTTCTTCCGGTCGCGGGGCGCCACCCCGGCCCAGGACGATTTCGACGGACTCGACGGCGTGGAGTGGACCTGCACCGCCGACCGGATGCTGGACCACTACTCGATCGGCTACTCGTCGGGAACCTCCGGCAAGGCCAAACGGATCGACCTGACCTTCCCCGCGGAGGAGCAGCCGGCGAAGCTCGGACGCGCCGCCCGGCTGGCCGTCCAGTACTACCGGTACCGGACCAGCTTCTGGAGCCGCAAGGACAACAAGCTCTTCATCTTCATGCCCTTCTCCCATCTCCAGCAGCGGACCTTCGTGCGGCTGGCCCTGATGCGCCGGATCGACATCGTGCTCTCCGACGCCCTGCGCTGCGTGCCGGACCTGGTCGTGGAGAAGCCCAACATCATGGTGAGCGTCCCCATGATCTACGAGGCGATGGCGACCCGGATCGAGCAGAAACTCCAGCAGCTCGACCACCGTCAAAAGGCCGCCTTCCGCCTCTATCTCCGGCTGCGGATCAATCGGCTGGGCAACCGCAACCCGGTCAAACGCCTCTTCGGCCGTTACCTGTTCGCCAAGGTGCGCAAGGTCTACGGCGGTCGCGCGGACTACTTCGTCTCCGGCAGTGCCCCAATCGACCCGCGGGCCCTCACGACGTTCTACCGCGTGGGCGTGCGGATCTACGAGGGCTACGGGCAGAGCGAGTTGCCCCGCATCATTTCCATGAGCTCCGAACGGAACTTCCGCATCGGCAGCGTCGGCCGGCCGCGCGTACCCGTGAGGATCGGCGAAGACGGCGAGATCCTGGTCAAGATCGACCGGGACGAGCTGGCGGACCCTTCGGTCGTCACCTACGGCCAGGACGGCTACATCCACACCGGCGACCTCGGTCATCTGGACGCTGACGGCTTTCTGTTCCTGCACGGCCGCAAGGACGACGTCATCGTCCTCGACAACGGCAAGAAGGTCTACCCGGCGACCGTGGAGACCGTCTTCCCCGAGCTGAGGGCCGAGAACTCGATCTGTGTCACGTCCTTCGACGGGCAACGGATCACCGCCATCGCGCACTGGCCGGCCGGACGCGGCGGACGCGAGGCTCTGCGCAGCTACCTCGCCGAGGGCAACCCGAAGCTGGCCGACCACGAGAAGGTGACGCTGTTCGTGCACGCCCCGGAGCCGTTCACCGCGGAGAACGGACTGCTGACCGGTACCAGGAAGCTACGTCGCCGGCGCATCAGGGCGGCGTTCGGCGAGGCGAAGTTGGAGCGTATCGATGGCTGAGGGCACCAGTCCGGAGCGGGGCGACCACAACTTCGGCGCCGTCCTGCGCCGCCGCGCCGCCGAGTCACCGGCGGAACCGGCGTACACCTTCCTGGGCGACGGCCTGGACGACGCGCACACCGTCACCTTCCAGGAACTGCACGACTCGGTGTGCGTACTCGCGGCCCGCCTTGCCGAGCTGCCCGGGTCCGCCCGCGCCCTGCTGCTCTATCCCCACGGACTGGAGTTCATCCGCGCGTTCTGGGCGTGCCTGCTCGCAGGGGTCGTGCCGGTGCCCTGCTACCCGCCGCGTAACGCCCGCTCGGCCGACAGGCTCCTGGCCATCGCCCAGGACGCGCAGGCCGCCGTGGTGCTGACCGACCGGACGGTGTTGCGACGCGCGGGCGACGGACTCGCCGTCATAGCGCCTTGCCTCGCCACCGACGAGATCACCGGTGGCGCCCCGGCCGCCTTCACCCCCGCGGCCGTGCGACCGTCCGACCCGGCGTTCCTCCAGTACACGTCCGGCTCGACCGGCACGCCCAAGGGAGTTGTCGTCTCGCACGACAACCTGTACCGCAATCAGGACCTGATCCAGGCGGCGTTCGGCCAGGACAGCGACTCGACGATCGTCTCCTGGCTGCCCTTCTACCACGACATGGGACTGATCGGGAACGTCCTGCACTCCGTTTACGTCGGCGCGCACGCGGTGTTCCTCTCCCCGCTCGAACTGCTGCGCAGGCCCATGTCCTGGCTGGAGGCGATCAGCCACTACCAGGCGAGCGGCAGCGGCGGTCCCAACTTCGGCTACCAGCACTGCGCGGACCGGATCACCGACGAAGAGATCGCCCGGCTCGACCTGAGCCGGTGGCGGACCGCGTACTGCGGGGCCGAACTCGTCCGCGAGCCGACGCTGACGGCCTTCGCCGACCGGTTCGCGACGGCAGGATTTCGCGCCGAGGCGTTCCGGCCCTGCTACGGCATGGCCGAGGCCACGCTGTTCGTGGCGGCTGCCAACGGATGTGTCACCCGCGCGCCCGCCGGTCCGGGAACCGGCCACGCGCCCGCCTCGTTCGCACCGTCCGCCGAACCCGTGGTGTCGTGCGGTGTCCCGGGCGGCTTCCAGTGCCTGATCGTGGACGAGGACGGAAACGAGTGCCCCGAGGGTGAGGTGGGGGAGGTGTGGTTGAGCGGCGAGAGCATCGCCGGTGGCTACTGGAACAACCCCGAGGCGTCCGGGGCCTTCCACGCCTTCACCGGCTCCGGCCGCGGCCCCTTCTACCGCACCGGCGACCTCGGCTTTCTCCGCGACGGCGAGCTGCATGTCACGGGCCGGCTCAAGGAGCTGGTCATCATCCGCGGACGCAACCACTACCCCTACGACCTCGAATGGGCCATCGCCCAGGGCGCGCCGGGTGTGGTCAGGGACGGCTGCGTGGTGTTCTCCGTCGACGAGGAGCACGGTGAGGAACTCATCGTGCAGTGCGAATACCAGCGCACCTGCGGCCTGCCCCACGACGAGGTCATCCGGTCGGTGCGTAGCGTGCTGCTGGAGGAGTTCGGCATCGCCCCGGCAGAGGTCTTCCTCGTCGCGGACCGCCGTCTGCCGCGCACCAGCAGCGGCAAGCTCCAGCGGACCCTCTGCAAGTCGGCCTTCCTCGCGGGGCAGGCCGACGGTATCGCGCACTGGACGGCGAAGGACGGCGCCCGCACGGGGGAGGACCGGACCCCGTTCCCGGCGGAGTCGGACGCCGAACGGCTGATCGCGCGGGTGGTCGAACGGCTCAGGGGCCCGGTCCGGATCGGGCGCGACGACACTTTTTTCGGCGTGGGCTTCGACTCCCTGGGCCTAGCCGAACTCGCCGCGGCGGTGTCGGCCGAGTCCGGCAGGGCGGTCGGTGTCGAGCTGCTCTTCGACCACCGGACGATCCCCGAGCTCGCCGCCAGGCTGGACACCCTGCCACCGGCGGAGCGGCCCGAGGAGCACACGGACGACGGCCCGCTGCCTCTGAGCTCCGTCCAGGAGTCGATCTGGGTCGACCACCAGTCGCGGGAGCCGGACAATCGCTACAACATCCCGATACGGATCGTGTTCCCGCCCCGCGTCCCCCGCGAGCGCGTCGAAGAGGCTG
This sequence comes from Streptomyces sp. NBC_00247, assembly GCF_036188265.1. Lineage (NCBI taxonomy): Bacteria > Bacillati > Actinomycetota > Actinomycetes > Kitasatosporales > Streptomycetaceae > Streptomyces > Streptomyces sp. NBC_00247. The sequence goes on from NZ_CP108093.1 coordinate 6,681,551, forward strand.
TCACCTCCGAACTCGGCCGCGCGGAGCTGCTGGCGTGCCGAGTCGTCTGGCAGGACGGACGGGTGGGCCTGCTCCCCTCGGACCAGGCCGAGCACCCCATCGATGTGCTCGACCTCTCCGCGCTGCCCGCGGAGCAGGCGGCGCGGGAGCTGGAGGCGACGGCCACGACGATCGTCCGGGAAGCGTTCGACCTGGACGAAAGTCCTCTGTTCCGTGCCGTGCTGGCCCGGTGTCCCGACGGCTCCCACACTCTGGTCTTCGTCGCCCACCATCTGGTGTGCGACGGGTTCTCCCTCCACACGTTCGCCGAGCGGCTGCTCGCCGCCGCGGACGGCACCGAGCCCTCCGCCGCCAAGCCGGACACCTCCTATCGGACGTATGTGCGGCGGCAGCGCGAGGCCCTGGCCCGGGACGGTCGCGAGGCGGCTGAGCACTGGCGCCGGCAGCTGGCGGACGTCGTCCCGCTGCGGCTGCCGCGGGACCGCTGGAGTGCCGACAAAAACGCCCGGGGCGTGCTCGCCAGTCAGTGGCTGCATCTGACCGACGAGCAGTCCCGGTCCCTCGTACAGCTGGCCCGGCGACTGGGTACTACGCCCTTCGGGGTGGCGCTGACCGCCTTCGCCACCGTCATGGGGAAGGTCACACGGCGCTCGGACGTCGTCATCGGCACCCCGCTCCTCGACCGCGAACTGCCGCTCATGCAGGACACTTTCGGGCCCTGCGTCAATCCTGTGACCCTGCGCTACCACCTCTCGGACGACCAGTCAGGCGCCGACCGGATCGCGGAGTTCAGCCGCACCCTGTCCGAGGCGCTCAGGCGCCGGACGCTGCCGGTGCGAGAGGCGGTGGGAGAGGCGGTGGGAGACCCGGGCGCCGGCCGGCACGACGCGCGGACCCCACTCACCTCGGTGTACTTCAACGGACTGACCTTTGCCCCGCGCGACCGGATCGCCGCGGGATTCCTCGGCGACCAGGGCCTGACCGCGCGCCTCGACCTCGATGTCTACGCGATCCTCGACGGCGACGGGCGTGGCTCGCTGCGCTGGGACTACGACTCCTCCCTTTTCGATCCGGACACGGTCCGTCTGTGGATGGCCGGGTTCGAGACCTGCCTCCGGCGACTCGCTCAGCGCCCCGACGAGCCGCTGAGCACCCAGCCCCTGCTGCCGCCACGACCCGTGCAGAAGCCGGACGGCGAACGCGCCGGCACCCTGCCTCCCCTCGTCGACATGATCAAATCCACCATGGCGAGGATCCCGGAACGGGTGGCCGTGGTGACGCCCCAGGGCGGGACTACCTACGGGGAACTCCTCGAAACGAGCCGCCGCATCGGCACCCACCTGCGGAACGAGCCCTCGGACGCCCCCATCGGCCTCCACTTCCACGCCGCGAACACCGCGTCCGCCATCGCCGCGATGGTCGGCACACTGGACGCCGGGCGCCGCTATGTGGTCCTGGAGCCCCGGGACCCCGAGACGCGGCTGCGGCGGATCGTCGCGGACGCCGGTGTCCGCCTGGTGCTGGCGGACGGCGACATCCCCTGGGCCGGGGACGAGGGCCCACGGGTCGTGCCCATCGACGGGATCGGCGCGGCACGACCCCACGACGGCACCGCGGCCGGACCTCGGCCCGGCTACCTGCTCTACACCTCCGGCACCTCGGGAACGCCGAAGGGCGTGATCCAGGACGCCGACAACGTACGGTACTTCGTCGACCAGTACCGGCGACGGCTGGCGATCACCGAACAGGACACCCTCAGTCTGGTGTCGTCGCTCGGCTTCGACGCCGCGGTCCTCGACGTCTACACGGCGCTGGTCACCGGCGCGCAGCTACGGGTCCTGGCCCTGCACGACAACCCCGCGCACAGCGACCTCTGGAAGTGGGTGAGCGACCAGTCGGTCACCGTCCTGCACGCCACTCCCTCCCTGTACCGGAAGATCATGTCCACCCGCAGCGGGACGGACACCGGAGCCCTGCGCGCCGTGGTCCTGGGCGGGGAGCCCGTCCTGCCCGGCGACGCGGTCCGGCACTTCGAGCAGCTCCCCGGCATCGGCCTCCACAACCTCTACGGCCAGGCCGAGAGCACCGTCAACGCGTTGCGCCGGATCGAGCCCGAGCACGCCGCACGCGTGATGACGCTGGGCCCGCCCTGCGACGGCACGACGCTGAACCTGCTCGTCGCGCACGGGGGCGGCCCGGAGGTGTACGAGGTCGGTGAGATCGTGGCAGGGTCCCCGTATGCCGCGAGGGGCTACCTCGGCCTGCCGGACCTCAGCGCGCGGAAGTTCCTGGAGACCGGCTACCGCACGGGCGACCTGGGCCGGTTCCTGCCCAGCGGGGAGATCGAACTGGTCGGCCGCGCCGACCGGCAGTTCAAGGTGAACGGCAACCGGGTGGAGCCGGCCGAGATCGAGACCGTCCTGACGCTCCACCCCGCGGTCACCCGGGCCAGGGTCCTCAAGCACCGGGACGGTGACCGGGGAGAGTCCCTGACGGCCTACGCCGAGGTCCCCGACGCGAGCCTGCGTGCCGCTCTCGGCCGTGCCGACCTGCGCGACCTGCTGGTCCGGAATCTGCCCGCCTACATGGTCCCGGCCACGGTCCGTGTGCTGGATGCGTTCCCGCTCACCCCCAACAACAAAATCGACACGGTCAGGCTGAGCGCGGTCGCCGAGCCCGCCGCGCGCGCCACCGGGCCCGCACGGCCGCTGAACGACCGGGAACGGGCCGTCGCCGAATGCGTGGAAGGCGTCCTGGGCGTCGTCCCAGCGGGCCCCGAGGCGTCCTTCTTCGAGCTGGGCGGCAACTCGATCAGCGTCATCGACCTGCTGCACCGGCTGGAGAGGACCACCGGCCTCACCCTCTCCTTCAAGGACGTCTTCGAGGCACCGACCATCGCCGGCATCGGCGCACGACTGGTCTCGGCCTCCGCTTCGCCCTGGCCGTCGCTGTCCCGGGGCCCGGCGCGCGCCGCATACCCCGCGACCTCCAACCAGACCCGGATCTGGGTACAGGACCAGCGCACGTCGTACAACGTGCTCGCGTCGATCCACGTCGGGGGTGACCTGGACCCCCGCAGGCTCGAACGGGCCATCGGCGCGGTGGTCGCCCGGCACGAGATCCTGCGCACCCGCTTCGCTCCGCACGACGACGGTCCGGTGCAGCACGTCGAGAGTGCCCCCGCTGCCGTCGAGATCCTGGTCGAACACCTGGACCCGGACGCCGACCAGGAAACGGCGCTCGCCGGGCTCGAACAGCGGGAACTGCACCGCCGCTTCGACCTGGCCGAGGGCCCGCTGTTCCAGGTGACCTACGTGACCGGCGCCCACCCGCACGGCGTGCTGATGCTCTCCATGCACCACATCATCTGCGACGCGATCTCCGTCGGCCTGTTCACCGACGAGGTGCTGAAAGCCTACGCGCTACGGCGGGGCTCCCTCCCCGAACCGGCGATCCAGCACGGCGATTACGCCCTCTGGCTCCAGGAACTCGGCGACCGCGGCCTGCTGGACCCCAGCCGCGCCTACTGGGAGGAGAAGTTCAAGGACGGTGCGCCTGCCCTCCGGCTCAGGACGGACCGCCCGCGCGGGCCCGCGAAGTCGTTCGGCGGAGCGGTGTTCCACGGTGTCGTCGACGAAGCACTGGCCGCCCGCGCGCGGGACCTGTGCCGGACCGAGGGCGTCACCCTGTTCACCCTCCTCCACTCCGTCATGGCGCTGACCCTGCACAACCGCACCGGTCAGACGGACCTCTGCCTCGGCACCCTGTCGACCGGCCGCGAGTTCTCCCGGCATCTGAACGCGCAGATCGGCTTCCTGGCCAACACCCTTGCCCTGCGCACCACTTTCACGGCCGACACCACCTTTCACGAACTGCTGGCGACCGCCCGGACCGAGTTCCTGGAGTCCCAGACGCACCAGCTCTACCCACTGGAGCGACTGGCCGGCGAGATCCCGCGCCCCGAGCCGGGGCACGGCTTCCTCTTCGACATCCTGCTGGTGCTCCAGGACTGGGGAGACCTGGAGGAACGGGTCCGCCGCACGACCGGCCTGGAGATCGCGCTCCGCGAACGGCGCGCCTGCGTAGCCAAGTTCGACATGACCTTCAACTTCGTCTCGCGCGGCCGACGTGTCGAGGCGATGGTCGAGTTCGATCCCGCACTGTACGACGAGGGGTCGGTCGCCCTGCTCTGGCGGCGGTTCACGGCACTGCTCGCGGAGGTGGCGGACGCGCCCGGCCGCCCGCTCTCCGCGTACGGCGGAGAGGTCGAGGAAGAGCGGGCTGCCGTTGCTCGCCATGAGATCGACTTCGACTTCGACTTCTAGGACGGGATGATGACGCAGAACGCGCTCGACCCGCGCATTGCCCTCGACTTCTGGGTGCGCAGGCTCAGGGACCGCTGCGGGGCGGACCTGCCCATGGCGCTGCCTCCGGCGGACCCCGCCGACGTCCGGGAAGTCCGGTCGCTGACCCTGTCCGAGGAGGACCTGGGGTTTCTGCGGAAGGCCGGCCGGGGCGACGGGCGGGCCGAAGCGGTCCTGCACGCGACCCTCTACCGGTTTCTGCTCTCGTTCTCCTTCGGACCGGAATCCGACGCGATCGCGATGGCCGGCCCCGCACCGGGCCCCGGGGCGCCGGTCTTTCACACCATCCCGTTCGACCGGCACGGAACCCTCCGGGACGCCGTCGACACGACCCGGGCCGAGACACTCGCCTGCGCGCCGTACCGCGACTACCCGTGGGACAGCCTGCTCGACTGGATGGACACCCAGGACCAGCCCTTCGAAGCCGTCCGCTTCGGCCTGGTGTGCGGAAGCGGACCGGTCGAGAACGCCTGGCTGGCGACCCGGACCGCCTTCCTGCTCAAGGTGCCGATCGACGAGCATGACCGGGAGATCGTCCTGTCCTACGGCCCTGGATGCGATGAGCGCCTGGCCGTCGGATTCCTGCACCACTACGCCGCACTTGTGCGGAGCCTCCGGGAGCACCTCGACCGGCCGCTGAGCCGGATCCCCGTCCTCACCCCCGCCGAGACCGCCCGGCTCACCGACGCGCTGACCGGCCCGGTGCCCGACCCCGAGCTGCCCCCGAGCCTGCTCACGGACTTCTCCCGTCAGGTCACCGCCACGCCCGACACCGTGGCGGTGGTGGACGGCGCCGGCACGCTCACCTACCGCCTGCTCGACGAGCGAGCCAACCGGCTCGCCCACTTCCTCCGCGACGAACACGGCATCGGACGCGGCGACTTCGTCGGTGTCGCGCTCCCCGACAGCAGGGACCTGCTGGTGGCCGTCCTGGCGGTGCTCAAGGCGGGCGCGGCCTATGTGCCGATCGACCTTCGCTACCCCGCGGACCGCCAGGCGCTGCTGGTCCAGCAGAGCCGCGCCGCCGCGGTGATCGTGCGCGAACCCGGCGACCTCGCGGCGCCCGCGGGGAACGTCGTCGCGCTGACCCGGCAGGCGGACCGCATCGCCGGCTGCCCGACGACCGCCCCCGAGGTGGACATACGCGCGGACGACAGCGTGTACGTGATCTTCACCTCCGGGTCGACCGGCACACCGAAGGGAGTCGCAGTCGAGCACGGCGCCTTCCGTAACCTCCTGGCCTGGTACACACGGGAGGTGTGCGCGCACGAGCGGCCCACCTTCCTCCTCATCGCCCCCGTCAGCTTCGACCTGGCCCAGAAGAACCTCTTCGCCCCCCTTCTGCGCGGGGGGCGACTGCATCTGCTGGGCGCCGCGCTGGACGACTACTCCGCCATGGTCCGGTACGTCGACACCCACGCCATCGACGTCGTCAACTGCGCCCCCAGCGCTTTCTACCCCCTGCTGGAGTTCAGCGCCGAGAACCAGTTCCACGCGCTGAGGTCGCTGCGCCATGTCGTGCTCGGCGGCGAACCGATCGACGCCGCGAAGCTCACCGCGTGGGCGGGGTCGCCCAACTTCGCCGCGAAGATCATGAACTCCTACGGCCCCACCGAGTTCACCGATGTCGTCAGCCACCACCAGCTGGACAGCGAGGACCTGCGGCCGGACGGTGGGCCGATCCCCATCGGCCGCCCGGTGGACGGTATCCGCCTGTTCGTCCTCAACCCGCAGCAGCGGCTGTGCCCGCCCCACATGGTCGGCGAGCTGTACCTCGGCGGCGCGGGCCTGTCCAAGGGATACATCAACGACCCGCAGGAGCAGGCGCGCCGATTCGTCCGCGTCGACCTGGCCGAGACCGACTTCGACGGCGTCCTCTACCGGACCGGGGACCTCGTCCGGTGCGACGCCGACAACCGGCTCGTCTACGTGGGCCGCGCCGACGACCAGCTGAAGATCAACGGCTTCCGGATCGCCCCGGGCGAGGTGCAGCGGGCGATCCGCGCGGCCGACGACGTCCACGACGTCGTCGTCTGCCCCAAGACGGTCCGGGGCGAGACCGTACTGGTCGCCTACTACATCGCGGACGCCCCGCTCGACCTGCGGACCCTCCGGGAGCAGGCCGCACGGAGCCTGCCCGCCTTCGCGGTTCCGACCCACTTCGTCCGGCAGACCGCGTTCCCGCTGACCCCGAGCGGCAAGCTCGACACACGCGCGCTGCCTGTGCCCGGCGGAAGCGCCACCGGCGACTACGAGCCGCCCACCACCCCGGCGGAGCAACGGCTGGCCCGGCTCTGGGCCGGCCTGCTCGACCGCGAACGGGTGGGCAGGCACGAGGACTTCTTCGCACTGGGCGGGCACAGCCTCACGGCCGTCCGACTGCTCTCGCACATCTCGAAGGACTTCGGCGTCGAGCTGACCCTCAACACCGTGTTCGAGCACTCCCGGCTCGACGACCTGGCCGAAGTCGTCAGCGCCGCCGACCCGGGGCTGTTCGCCGGCATCCCGCGGCTCGCGCCCGCCCGCGACTACGAGCCGTCCAACGCGCAGCGGCGGCTCTGGCTCACCTCCCAGTTCGCGGATGCCTCCCAGGCGTACAACCTCCACTCGATCTACGAGATACGCGGCGAGATCGTGCCCGAGCGGCTCGAACACGCACTGCTGTGCGTCATCGACAAGCACGAGAGCCTGCGCACCGTGTTCCGCGCCGGGGCGGACGGCGACGTACGGCAGGTGGTCCGCGCCCCGTCGTCGGTGGACTTCCACCTGGAACACCTCCCCTCGGCCGACGAGGACACCCTGACGGAGTTCGTCGGACGGCCCTTCGACCTCGACCGAGGGCCGCTCCTGCGCGCCGCACTCGCCGGGACCGACGACGGGGGCCATGTCTTCGCCTTCGTCATCCACCACAGCGTCTGCGACGCCTGGTCCCTCGGCGTCTTCGCGAGCGACCTGCTCAAGTTCTACGACCCCGCACCCGCCGGCCCGCCCACCGCGGGGCTCGACGTCCAGTACAAGGACTACGCCGCCTGGCAGCGGGCCTCCCTGGCGTCCGCGGAGCACGAGACCCACCGCCGGTTCTGGCAGGACACCCTGGCGGGGGCCGACGCCGTACCCCCGGTCGACCTCCCGGGCTGCCGGCCCCGCCCCGCCGTCAAGACCCACGACGGCGCGGTCGTCCGGCACGCCTTCCCCGCACCCTTCGTCGCCCGCATCGAGGACCTGGCCGCCCGGCGGGGATGCACGCTCTTCATGGTGCTGGTGGCGGCCCTCAACGCGACGCTGTTCCGGCAGACCGGCCAGCCGGACATCACCCTCGGGACGCCGGTCGCGGGCCGGGACCACATCGACCTGGAAGACCAGATCGGGTTCTACGTCAACACGCTCCCGCTGCGTACCGAACTGACCGCGGACGAGACGTTCGACGCGCTCCTCGCCAGGGTCAAGACCGGTGTCACCGAGGCGCTGGAGCACCGGGCCCATCCCTTCGACGCCATCGTCGACGACCTCCGGCCGCGCCGCGACCCGAGCCGGAACCCGGTGTTCGACCTGCTCGTCGTCCTCCAGAACGCCACCGAGAACCACGCCCTCGACCACATCGAGGGCCCGGACTTCAAGCTCCGGCGCAGGCCGGCCCCGCGACGGTTCAGCAAGTTCGACGTCACCTTCGACTTCGCCGACCGCGGGCCGGGCGTGGGCCTCGCCCTCGAAGCCGAGTACAACACCGACCTCTACGACGAGGACGCGGTCCGCCGCTTCATCGGTGCGATGGAAACCCTGCTCGCCGAGGCGTGCGACGACCCGGCACGCCCGGTGGGGCGGCTGCGGTGCGTCCCGGAGGCCGAACGGCGGCTGGTGCTGGACGACTTCGGCCGGGGCCTCGCCGACCCTGACTGCACCCCGTTCCTCACCCGGCTCGCCGACCGCTGCGTGACCCGGGCCGATGATCCGGCCCTCCTCTTCGCGGACGAGACGGTGACCTACGCGGAACTGGGAGCCCGCTCCGACCGGTTCGCCGGATTCCTTGCCGCGGAACTGGGTGTCCGCCCCGGGGACCGCGTAGGGATTCTCCTCGAACGGGACGACTGGCTCGTCGCGTGCCTGATCGGCGTCCTGAAGGCGGGCGCCGCGTTCGTACCGCTCGACCCGTCCTACCCCGAACGCCGGATCGAGTTCATCCTCGGCGACGCCGGCTGCGAGGTCGTCGTGGACGCATCGCTCGTGCGCCGGTTCCGGGAGGACCTCGACCGCTGGCCCGCCGTCCCCGCCGTGCCGCCGTCACCGGAGTCGGTCGCCTATGTCATCTATACCTCCGGGTCCACCGGCGACCCGAAGGGCGTGCAGATCACCCATGACAATCTCGCGGCCTTCCTCCAGTGGTGCCTGCGGGAGTTCGCGGACACGGACTTCGGCGTGGTCTTCGCCGCCACCTCCATCTGCTTCGACCTCTCGATCTTCGAACTCTTCTTCACCCTGACGGCGGCCCGTACCGTACGGATCATCGAGTCACCGGCGCACATCGGCGAGTGGCTGGACGCGCACCGGCGCATCCTCCTCAACACGGTGCCCTCGGTGGTCCTCGAGCTGGGCCGCTCGGGCCACGACCTGTCGGGCGTCACCGCCGTCAACGTCGCCGGGGAGCCCGCACCGCCCGCGCTCCGGGAACTGGTGGACCTCCGCCGCACCGAGGTCAGGAACCTGTACGGGCCCTCGGAGGACACGACGTACAGCACGGTCTACCGCTTCGACGAGCGCACCACGGCCGTCCCCATCGGCAGGCCGATCGACAACACACGGGTCCGTGTTCTCGACCCCGCCGGGCAACCGGTCGGCATCGACGTACCCGGCGAGGTCCACCTCTCCGGCCGGGGTCTCTGCCTGGGCTATGTCAACCGCCCCCGCCTCGACGAGGAAGTGTTCATCGAACATCCCGAGTTCCCCGGCGAGCGGCTGTACCGAACCGGCGACCACGCCCGGTGGCGGCCGGACGGCAACCTGGTGTTCCTGGGGCGGCACGACGCGCAGGTCAAGGTCCGCGGACGCCGTATCGAGCTGGGGGAGATCGAGGCCGCCCTTGAGCGTCTCCCCGGCGTACGGCAGGCCGCCGTCCTGATCAGAGGGGAGGGCGCCACGGCCGAGCTGGAGGCGTACTACGTCGCGGACGGATCCCCGGCCCTGCCGGACCACGTCGGAAGCGCGCTCCTCACCACCCTGCCGAGGTACATGGTTCCGGGCCGGATCGCCCGCCTGACGGAGTTCCCGCTCACACCGAACGGGAAGGTGGACCGGCGTGCGCTGCTCGCCCGCCGAGCGCCCGATCCGACCGGCGCGCGCGCCCCGGCGGCGGCGGCGACCGACCTCGAAGCCGGGGTGCTGAAGATCTGGCGGTCCGTCGTGGACGCGCCCGCCGCGGGCGTCGACGACTCGTACTTCGACCTGGGCGGCGACAGCCTCCGCGCCATGACGGTCATCGCCCGGCTGAACAAGGAGCTGGGCACCGAACTGCGGATCAGCGACCTCTACCACCATCCGACCGTGCGCCGGCTGGCGGCGGTGATCGAGAAGGGCGCCGCTGACCGCGCGCCGCGCGCGGAGGTTCCGGCCGACGACCGCGCGCCGCGTGCCGAGGCTCCCGCCGTCGAGGGCCCGCGGACCGTGACCGAGTACCCGATCACCACGTCCCAGGCCGGTATCTACTACCTGCAACGACTCGACCCGCGCAGCACCGCCTACAACATCCCGCTGTCCTTCGCCGTGCGCGGCCCGCTTGACGAGGCACGTCTGCGCAAGGCCGTCGACGAGCTGGTCCGGCGGCACGACGCCTTCCGCACCCGCTTCACCATCCGCGACCGCGAGGTGATCGGCCTGGTCGAACCCACCGTGGAGGTCCCGATCACACGGCAGGAGATCCTGCCGGGCGAGGAGACCGACGTACTGCACGGCTTCGTGCAGCCGTTCGATCTCGGCAAGGCGCCGCTGATGCGGGTCAAGATCGCGAGCCGTTCGGACGTCGAGCACCACATCGCCATCGACATCCACCATGTGATCTTCGACGGCGCGTCGGTCGCCCTGCTCCTCGACGACCTGGTGCGGCTGTACGTCGGCGACGCCGTCCCTGAGGTACCCGGACTCAGCTACGCCGCCCACGCGCTGCTCGACGGGCGGGAGAACGCGGAGGAGCAGGCCCGGCAGCGGGCCTACTGGCTCGGCAAACTCGGCGGCGACCGGGCCCCCCTCGCGCTGCCCATCGACTTCCCCAGGGGCAAGGTCCAGCGTTTCAGCGGCGACTACGTCGAGCTGTGGATCGGGGCGGGGCAGCGGCGGCAGGTGGAATCGCTGGCCAGGACGTCAGGGACCACCGTCTTCTCCACGCTGTTCTCGCTGTTCGCGAGTGTGCTGTCGCACATCACCGGCGAGCGCGACATCACCCTGGGCATCCCGGTGGAGCGTCGGCGCGACCAGCGGATCCGGTCCACCATAGGGATGTTCGTGAACACCCTCGTGGTCCGGGTGGGTGTCGATCGCACACGGCCGATACGGGACCTGCTGGCGGCGCACGCGACCGAGCTGTTCGCGGCACTGGATCACCAGGAGTACCCGTTCGAGACGCTGGTCCGCGACCTCCGGATCCAGCGGGACGACCAGACCCCGCTGTTCGAGGTCATGTTCGCCTACTATCCGCGCTTCTCCGTGGAGAACCTGTTCCCCGGCGCGCATCTGACGGTCGAGCACTACCACGTCGACCGCCCCCGGATCAGCAAATTCCCCCTGACCTTCCTGGTCGACGAGACCGAGGACGGCCTGCGGGTGAGCCTCAACTACGACAGCTCCCTGTTCAGACGGGAGACGGTGCAATCGATGGCGGAGGTGGTCCGAGCCGCCTTCGACCTCGTGTCATCCCCGGAGCGGCCGTTGTCGACGCTCCCACCCCTGTGACCGCAACCCGAGGCAGACCGCGAAGGGCAGCAGAGATGCAGACCGAGGACGAAGTACGGGACACGATCAAGAAACTGTGGTCGCAAGTCCTGGGGAACGACGAACTGGCGGGGGACACGGACTTCTTCGCGGCGGGCGGCAGCTCGCTCAAGTCCCTCATCCTGGTGACGGAGCTGAACGACGCCTTCGAGACGGAATTCGAGATCGCGGAGCTCGTCGACTGCTGGACCCTCGAGCGCCAGTTCACAGCGGTGTGGAACCGGCTCAACCGAGGCGACCTGGAGCCCCACGGCCAGCGGACCGCCCTGGTGCCGCTGGCGCGGGCCACCACCGGGAAGGCTGCCACGTTCATCGCCATCCACGACGTCAGCGGCGATGTCTACGGCTACACCAGCCTGGCCCGGGAACTCTCCGGCCGGGCCGACCTCTACGGCATCAAGCTGCCGCACGAGCGGTTCGAGGCCCCCAGGCCGCTGACTGTCGCCGGGCTCGCGAAGGAGTATGTGGCCGCCCTCGACGCGCAGTTCGATGGGCCCCGCCGGTTCGTCCTCGTGGGCTGGAGCCTGGGCGGTCTGGTCGGCTTCGAGATGGCGAAGCTGCTGGACGAGCGCGGCGAGCCGCTGGAACGCCTGGTCCTCGTGGACTCGCCGTACGGCCTCGACCTCCCGAGCCCCGACGACGCCGGGGACTTCACCCCGGAACACGAACGAGCCCTCCTCGACGACTTCACCTGGCTCGGGGACACGCTGTCCCTGGACGGAGCGTCGGCGGAGGACATGTGGCGAGCGGTCCGCACGCGCCTCGATACCCCGGCGAAGCACCGCCTGGCCTCCGAACTCCGGCACCGTTTCCCGCTGATGGCCCGGGCCGTCCCCCACCTCGCCAGCCTCAACGAGAGCGAGTTCATCTGCTACATCAACAGGTTCCGCTCGGTCTTCCGAGCAGGCCGCGACCACCGGCCCGAGGGAATCACCACCGCCCCCGTCGATTTCCTGGCGGCGACCCGCTCGCAGAACTACGACCCCCGTTGGTCCACCCACACGTCGGCGGCCTTCCGGCACCTGTCACTGGAGGGCGACCACTTCTCGATTCTCGACCGTGGCCGCGCCCAGGCGACCGCCGGAGCCGTCCTCACCCTGGACCGCACCGCGGGGGCGCCGCACCGAGAAGGACCCGCTTGACCCGGTGGCCCGCCCACCCGGGCGTTCTCGCACGGCATCCCCGATCCCGAGGGGGAAGGAGTCGATCCATGAGTGCCCTCCATGACACGACCGCGGGCCTCGCGACGATCGTGCGAGACCTGGAAAGGCTGGCCCTGGAACTGCGCGCCCCACACAGTCGGCGCATCCCGTCGGCGATCAGCGCCGCCTGCGACGCCCTCACCTGCGCGGCTGCCCTGCTACGCGCCCAGCAGGAACCCCACGACGGCGACGCCACCCGCACGGACCTGCTGCGAGAAGCCGTCGCCATGGCCCGCAGCACCGTGGAAACCACGAAGATGGCCTGCCGTGAGCAGACAGGACCGGGAACCGATGCTTCCGCGACGGCCGAGTAGGAGAGCAGATGCCTCAACGGGCCGGGCGACCTCGTGTCGACCGCCACGACGTGCCACAGCTCGCCGTCCACGACGACAACCAGCGCCCGGCCCTCGGTGGCGCCGCGTACTGCGAACACCGGGGCTCCTCGCGAACGCGAGGAGCCCCGGCCCACTTTTCACGTCAGGTCATTGCCTCATGGGTAGGCGACCACATTGCTGGGAGTGGTGTTCGAGGCGGTCACCGCCCCCACGTCGTTGATGACGTGGGTGATGGTGCCCACGCCGCCGAGTGAGACCGTCAGAGCGTTGTGGAACTTCACGCCGGGAGTGTTGGGCACTTCGAAGGCGTGGTAGCTGTTCACCGCGGGGTTGACGTTGAAGTAGCAGTAGCTGCCGAGTCCCCACGCCTCGTGGGTGGTGACGCCCGCGCCCACCTTGTAAGCGGCATATCCGTTGACCCCTGCCGCGCTCATCCACGCGCCCTGGTTGGGCACGTCGTACGGCATCTCGTTCTGGAAGAAGATCGTCTTGCCGTTCTGGCCGTTCCAGACAACTTCGTGCTTCTGGTAGTGCTCGACGAAGAGACCGGTCGCCAGAACGCTGCCGCCGTTGACGATCACGCCGGTGTCCGCCGTGTTGGTCGTCCAGCCGAAGGTTCCCGCCGTGCCGTGGTCGGCCCGCCAGGCCCAGATATGGTCGATGATCACGTTGTTGCTGTTGACGATCAGGCTGGTCGTCGCCTTGCCGGCGATCTGGCCACCGATCCGGAAGAACACGTCCTGGATGGTCGTCGGGTTGCCCGCGTGGCTCGCGGACGATCCGGACGGGCCGACGGTCAGCAGCGCCGCCGAGTTGGTGGTTCCGGCGTCGATCAGCAGGCCCTTGAGACGGACTCCGTCCACGTCGGCGACCTGGATCGCGTTGACGCCGTTGTCCGGGACGAAGGTCGGGTAGCCGATGCCGAGGACGACCGTGTTGGGCCGGGTGATGTTCAGCGTCTGGTTCAGGTGGTAGACGCCCGGCGTGACGAACAGGTTGCAGCCCTGAGAAAGGGCGTTGTTGATGGTCGCGGCAGTGTCGCCGGCCTTGACCACGTAGAACTGGCTCATCGGCTGAGAGGTGCCGGGAGTGCTGCCGTTCGCCCAACTCGCCCCCGATGCGTTGGTGCGCAGCGACGGAAGGAACACGCGGTATTTTCCGGCGCCGTCGACGTACAGATACGGCACGTCACGGGAGACCGGGGTGGTGGCCAAGGTGGTCTCGGGCGGGTTGGGGAAGGTGTTCGCGGGAGCACCGGCGGTGCCGGAGAAGACCATGTTCCACACGCCGCCGGCCCAGCTGCCCACGTTACTGTCCCGGGTGTACCACTGCTGCTGCGAGATGGACGCCGCCTGGCCGCTGACTTTGGTGTCGGCGATGTAGCCGCCGCTCGCCCAGCCGTAACTGGCCGGGTAGAGCTGCAGGTCGCCGCGGACGTCGATCCGGCGGAACGGGGCCGCCTGGGCCACGGCCCAACGGTTCCCGCCCACCGGATTGATGGCCAGATTCTCGGCCGAGCGCCAGAAGTTCTGCGTCGCGTTGCCCGCGTCCGAGGCGTTGAAGGCGTCCACGGTGACGTGTCCGTTGATCGTCACGTCGCCCGGATTCTGCCCGAGACCCGCCACCGAGGTGTAGTAGCCGACATTGTCGTCGACGGCGTACGTACCCGGCTTGAAGAGTTGTGCCACCCGGTTCTCGCTGAACTGCGCGGAGGCGGTGTCCTTCATCTGTGCGAACTGCGCGTCGAGCTGCGCCTGAATGGTGGCACTGGACATGCTCGGGTCGTAGATGTGGACGTTCGGGCCGAAGTTCGGCGTGTCCGACTGGGTGGGGCAGCTCGCCGATGCGCCGATCGTGTAAGTCGCACTGGCGACGGCGGAGTCGGCGAGTCCGGACTTGATGGCGATGGCCTTGATGGTGGCAGTGGCCGTGACGCTGATCGGCGCGCTGTACGGAGTGGACGCCGCGGTGGGGGTGGAGCCGTCACGCGTGTAGCGGATGCTCGCGCCCGCGGTCGCGTCGGCGAGCGTCACGCTCTGGGCCGATGCGTAGGTGCCCGCCGCGGGAGTGAAGGTGGGTGTGGCAACAGTGCCGGTTCCTCCACCGCCCTGGGTGTACGTGAAGTGGGTCGTGTCGTACTGAGGCCCGCTCTTCTCGTAGGTGAACCAGTACTCCAGGACCGTTCCGTTGGCGAGCGAGCCGACGGTCTGAGTCCACGTGCCCGCGCTGTTGGTCATACGGACGTTCTGTTGGTTGGCGCTGTTGACCAGGTAGTGCACATCGACGTAGACCGCGGACGTGGTCGGTGTGAACGAGATCTGAGCTTGCGTGGAGCTCAGTTGAGTGACGCCCTGGGTGTAGTCAGGCGCGGCTGCCGAGGCGGGAGCGGCGCTCTGATCGAGGCCGAGCAGTCCGACGAGCGCGAGTAGGAGCGCACTCAGCAGAGCGACGACGCGGTGCTTCGGACCTGGCAGGGGTCTCATGCGGCCGGGCGGGACGGTAGTGCGCATGGGTGGGGGGTCCTTTCACCTGGTTTCGTGAAGTGAACACCGGATCAACGCGGAAGAAAGGGTGCAGACGGTCTCGACACTGCGCAGTGCATCGCCTTGACAACTCTGCAGACCTTTGAATCAACCTCTTGAAAACGCTCTCAATCTACGGATGGGCGAGGTGCTGGATCCGTCAAGGAAGTGTTGAGTGGCAACGGTGAACCGTCAAGAAGATGCACAGGCTTCAAGTCTTGAACGCCTACGGTGTGCCAAGTCGTATCCGAGTTCGGCCCAGGAGAGGTGAGCTCGCGAGTTGTCGCACCTGGCCTCAGGGATCGATTCTCAGGATTCGGGTCCTGCGCGGAAGGTGCTCTTTGAGGCTGACGTGATCCAGCCATGTGCGCGAGGTGCCGCGGCGTACGGTGCGGTTCGGCTGAGGGACGGTCGGCGCGGGCAGAACTGTCCCGCATGACTATCCCGCATGGCACGAAGACGGACGGCGACGAGCCTCGCCTGCGGCAGGGTGACGAGCCGACAACATGAAGAGGGGGCCCCATGGCCGACTTCTGCGCGGTGTACCCGCTTGAGCCGCAGTGTGCCCCCGCACGGTGTCGACGATGGACGGGCTCGGTGCGTGGTGACATCCGGATGGGCTGGATCTGTCTCAACGGATGTGGGTGGACACGAATCGCGACAATGCGGACGTCGGATCCGCCTGTCACTCCTTGGGCAGGGCTGCGTCTGCCGTCACGGTAGGAGTGATGTGCGGCCGCACCAAGTGGTCGAGTCCCCGCTCTGGTCAGTGCTGGGCGAGCGGTGCCAGGCCCTGATGCCGGACGAGCGCGACGGCCACCGGACGCGCCCCTGACGACTGCTGCGTATCGCGCCCGTCGCCCTGCCCTCTACGGGCATGGCGAGGGCGTCCATGGTCATGGGAAACACGTCAGGAACACCGGTGGGCCGGCTCGCCGTTCCTGGTCGGCGTGAAGGCAACTTGACAACTGGGCAGCGGCTCCGGCTGGTTGGTGGCCGTGGAGTCGTGCGCCACCCAGCGAACTGCCAACCGCTCGGCAGCCGGGCGGGAAGAGGCCTCGCGATCCTCGCGTCGGCGTCCCTTCACAGTGTCCTCGGTTCAGGTGCGCAGAAATGCCTCCAGCGCTGTTGCCAGTGCCACCGGGGTCTCATGCATCGGGTAGTGGCCGCAGTTCGCGATTTCTTCGAGTTCGGCGTGCGGGTAGTGGCTGAGCCACGTTCCCCGCATCACCTCGGCCGTCAGGGCGAGATCGTGCTCCCCGACGATGACTTTCACCGGGACGGTGCTGCCGGCGATCCGCTCGGTCAGGTCGGCGGAGACCCAGTCCCTGACGTAGCCGCCGAACGCTTCTCGGGTTGAGAGCTGGAGGGAGCGGTCGACCATCAGATCGACCCATACCCTGCTCGCGCGTCGACCGGTGACCAGATCCATGATCGCCAGCCGCTTGTCGCGGTCGTGCGCGGCGCCGTAGAAGAGGGCCTCGCCGTCGGCGTCCAGCGGGTACGCCCCTGCGGGGACGGGAGCGAGCCCTACCAGCTTGCGCACCCGCTGAGGGGCTTGCGCCAGTACTTGCTGGACGGCTTTCCCGCCCATTGAGTGGCCGATGAGGGAGAAGCGCTGCCAGCCGAGTTCGTCGGCCAGCGTGAGGGCGTCGTCGGCGATCTCGGTGAGTGTGTAGGTGCCGGTGACGGCCTTGCGATCGCCGTAACCGCGGTAGTCGAGGAAGGCGTAGCTGAAGGTGTCGCCGTCGAGGTAGTCGAGGAACGATCCCCATCCGGCGCTGGTGCCGAACCAGTCGTGGAGCACCAGGACCTTGTGGTCACCGGATCCGAGCAGGCGGTGCGCAATGCTCATGGCGCGGGTTCCTCCTGGGGTGATGAGACTTCAGACATACCCATGAGTGGCGTCCGATCCTGCTGCTGGAGGGCGTGCGGTCCAAGCGGCCCGTGCACACCCCGCGATCTCGAAGCCCACCGCTCTCTCGTCCGGGCCGGTGAGGCCGATGCCGATGAAGGCGGAGCGACGGACGACCACGTGCTCGTCCGTCCCGTCCGCAGCGATGCCATATGTGTCATACGGGGCGGTCCTCCGTTCACGCCGCGGCGCGCACAGGCGCGTCGGCCGGGGCTCCCGCATCCATTCCCCTCGGACGGACCTGCGAACCGGCGCTCCTGTCGCCACGCATGCTCGCTGTACAGAGCCGAGGGGACACGTGTGCCTGGTACCGCAGCAGATCGACCGGGGGACGGAAGCGGCAGGCACCGTCGGGCGATCCGACCTGCGTGGACCGGGTCCGACGGCCCTGCCCCGGGGCCGTTCACGACGACACGTGGTCAGGAGGCCTTGCAGTTCACTCTGACCGGAGCGGCGGCGGCGTGCCGGTTGCCGGAGGTCTTTCCGCGATTCTCCAGCACGATGGAGATCTTGCCCGTGCTCACCGGGAACGTTCCGGCGTTGACCCACTGACCCAGGTGCGAGGGCTGGTCGATCTCGAAGGTGTCGATCTGGGTGCTCGGCTTGGCCTCGAAATAGCGGTGGACGGCGTAGTGGGCCGGGTTGCCGCCGACCCGGCTGATGTCCTTGACGTTCGGGATGTAGACAGAGACCTGGCAGGTTCCGTCGGTCACCGACCCGGTGGGGAACTTCCACTGGGCGTAGCCGTTGTACGTCGTGGTGCTGTTGGAGAGCGGCACGCTGTAGTAGAAGCCGCTGCATCCGTAGGACGTCTGGCTGCCGGTGCGGCCGACCCAGCCCTGGAGGCCATCGCGCCACTGGTCGGACGTGGCGAAACCGGGGGTCTCGCAACCGGGACCGATGAGGTGGCTGTACGTGACTGCGGCCACCTGCTCCTGCTGAGGTGACGCGGGTTTGGTAGCGCTTTCCTTCGTCGGTGCCGGAGCGTCGGCCGCTCCGGATCCGGCGTCCTTCCCGGATGCGGCGCTCTCGGCCCCAGATTTCGGGGTCTCCTCGGTACTGCCCGTGGGGAGGCTCTTCGACCCGGTCTCGTGGATCGCGTCCGTCGCCGTTCCGCCCGTACCGGAGCCGCCTGCCGCGGAGCCGGTGGGGCCGGTGGTGGACTTGCCGTCGGGCGTCTGCGGGTTGCCACTGGGGGCGTTCTGCTGGCCCGGCACGAAACCCGGGCCGGCGCCGTCGGGGCCCATCCGGCTGCCTGCGGGCGCGAGTGCGGTGGGCGCGGAGGTGTCGTCGCCGGACCCGGACAGGCCGGAGATCAGGAAAGGCACGCCGACGAGGACCAGCCCACCGGCCACGGCTGCGGCGATCAGCGGCTTGCCGGGGCGACCCAGTGGGAGCACACCGGCACGGCGGGGGCGGGTAGCACCGGCGGTCGTCGCCGTGGTGGTGGTCTCGGCGGAGGCGGCCCTGCTCGCCTCGGCGACAGCGGGGACGATCGTGCCGGAGGCGGCGGTGACGGCTTCCGGCTGGGTCTCGGACCCGGGCTGCCCTTCGGTCTCCGCTTCGGGCTGCGCCTCGGCTGCCGCCCGGGGCGCTTCCGCCTCCTCGCCCTCGCCCTCGGCGGCCGGGGCGGGGGAACCGGACACCGTGGCGGGGGTACCGCTGCCGGCCGGTGCCGGGGCGGTCCCGGCCGGCGGCTTCGCCGGGAACAGGCCGGTGGACGGCTCCTCGGCCAGGACTGCGACTGCCGCGGCGCGGGGGACCGGTGAGCCGGGGGTGCCGGACTCCGCACCGGCGGGGGCTGACTCGCTGGTTGCCATCGGATGCCTCTCGGACGGATCAGGATGGGGACGGGGAAAGACGGGCGGTGGGCTGTGGTGCGGCTGTGGCTCAGGCACGGCACGGGAAGTGGCCGGTGCAGCGGGCGGGCCAGCCGGCGGCCGGCCCACCGGCGTCCCGGCGGGCCGCCTCGTCGAGACGGGCGACCGCTTCGTCCGACGGCGGGCGGAACCGCGTCGTCCCGCTCGGGATTTCCGCCAGCAGCACGCGCGCCGGAGCGTCCTCGGACGCCTCGTGCCTGGCCAGTACGGAGAACTCGGTACCCGCCGCGAAGAGCGCCGTCGCACCGCCGGCACCCGGGGCCGTGAGCACCGAGGTGCGACGTGCGGTCACCGGCCTCATGACGTAACGGACATGACCGGCCGGTGGCGCGGGAGCGCCCTTCTGCTCACGGTGTACGACGTCCAGTGGCGCGTCGCAGCGCAGGACGGCTCCCACGACGGCGTCGTCCGGGATGCCGGGCCCGGGCAGGGCCCGCATCAGTGTGCCCCGCAGTGCGGGCAGCCTCCGCAGTCCCGAGGCGAGGCAGGCGGCGTACGGTGCCAGCTCACCGCTCCCCGCACCCGCGTCGGCCGCGAGCGCGAGCCCTCCGAACCGTCCGCCGGGTGCCGACGTCAGATACAGGTGGACGGCGACGAGGTCGACGTGCGCTTCTTCCTCCTTGGAACCGCGCAGGGCGGGGAGCCGTGTGAGAGCCCGGCCGACCGCTCCGGTGTGCTCCTCCCAGACCGACGCTGCCAGCTCGCGGAAGGCGGCCCGGTCCGCGCCACTACTGAAGCCGGGCGGAGCCGACGCGGGGGCGGGGAGCCTGCGGGACGCAACGGCGACGGGCGCCGGCGCAGGTGGAGTTGGCGCGGGTGCCTGAGCCGGAGGGGGCGCGGGTGTGCTCTGAGCCGATGCGGCCTGCGGGGCGGTGCGGCGGGGGTGCGGAGTTTCAGGGGGCGCTCCGGCTCCCGGCACGGGCTCGGGCGGCCCGGCGTGGCGGCTGCTGGTGGCCGGGCGGGTGGCGGCAGCCGGAACCAGGTCGTGGGCCGAAGCCTGAGCAGGGGATGTTGACGCGGTGAGCGCCTCGGCGTGGATCGGCCGGGGTGCGGGCGCGGCGGGCGTGGGCGCGGAGGATACGCGCGCGGCCGGTACGGGAGCGGCAGGTGCGGGCGACGGCGCTGTTGCCGCGACCGCGGGACGCGGTGCCGGCGCGGCGAACATCAGCGCGTTCCGTACCGCGAAGCGCCGCAGCGCGTCCACCGTTTCGGCTCCCGCACCTGCGGGTGAGGCGATCTCGGCGTACGCGCGGACCTGACCGTCCAGCTCCGGCAACAGGGCGGCGAGTGCCTTCAGGAGTGCGCTCCGGGTCTGTCCGTCATCGCCCGCGCTACCCACCTCGATGCGCATCGCGCGCTCCTCGGCGGGCCGCTCCCGGACCGCGACCGGAGGAGTGGGGGAGTCGCCCACCCACAGGCCGGCCCGTACCGCCACCACGTACGATCCGCCGGGCAGACGGCCCACGGCGGGTTCCGGATCAGGGCCGGTCACGGCGTCGGGCAGCAGCCAGTGCACCGGACGCGGGGCAGGCCGTTGCGCATCCGGTCCGGCTTTCCCGGCTTCCGCGTCCACGGGGGCGCAGCTCACCGTGGTGAGCAGGGCGGGCCAGGTGTACTCGCCCTCCGCCGACACCAGCCGTATCCGCTCCCGCCGCGCATCCCCCGACGGGTCCGGCACGGACAACGGGAGCCCGGTACAGACGGTCACCTCCGTGTCGAGCAGGTCTGCCACACGCTGGGCGACGGGCAGCAGATCGGGCCCACCGCCCGGGGCCAGCCGCACCCGGTCACGCAGTTCCGCGGGCAGCCGGGCGAGCAGCGTGGCCAGGTCCTCCGCGAGATCGTCCCGGCTCTCCGCGCCGTTCACCAGCACGGTCAGCCGATCCGGGTGCACGGCGAGGGCGAACGCCAGATCGCCGGGACGGGGCACCGCCGCGCCCGTGGGGTGCAGCAGCAGCCCCGCGGGTATCTGCCGGACCGTGTGGTCGCCCAGTTCCCCCAGCGGTACCCGGGCGAGCGCGCGCTGCCAGTGCGGGGCGGGTATGCGTGCGCCCAGAGCCACGGGTTCCGTGCCCGGCGCGAAGCGCCACCAGCCACCCGCCGGGGTCGCGGGCTCGCTCACGTACAGTCCGCCGTCGGGCAGCAGGACCGCTGCGGCGTCGGGTGCCTCGATCTCGAAGTCCCATGCGTCGGCGAGCCTTTGGGCCAGTGGGAGTCGGCCGTCGGGCGGGCGTGCGGCGGCGCCGGACATCACGAGCCGTGCCGCGGAGCGGTGTTCATCCCGTAGCCGGGCGAGCAGACCGCCCAGTTTCTCGCCGAGGTTCCCCGCCGCGTCCGCAGCCACGTCGACGATGACCACCGGGCGCTCCCGCTCGACACGCAGGTTTCCCGCGAGCTCACGCACGGAGGTGCGGCGGTCGGCGGAGGAACGCAGCAGGAATCCGCAGGCGCCGCCGGGACCGGACTCCGCGCCGAACTCGTCGAGAACCGTGCGAGGGCCCTCCTGTTCACGGGCTGCGGGGCCGGACGCGGCAGGGCCGGGAGAGGGTTCCGCCGCCGAGTGCCGTCCGCGCCACCGGGGCAGCCGCGATGTCAGCCCGCTCACCGGGATTCCTCCCGACGGATGAAGCCGCTGCGCTGCACTGACCCTCCATCAATGATTGTGCCTGGTTGCGACGCTGACCCTAGCTCCCGGGATCTCACGCGGGTCCCGCAGGGCCGTTGGTGGACCCGACGGTGAGGAGGTGCAGGGTGAGATCGGAGAGCGCGGAGTGGGTGGACCCGTGTTCCGGATGCTCCGTGGTGGTCTCCTCGGAGGACTCCGAATCCGACTCCGGCTCCGGCTCTTGCTCTGGCTCCGGCTCCGGCTCCCCATCCGCATCCGCCGCCCGAGCGGTCGGTGTGGTGTGCAGCGGTACGACGGCGTTGTCACTGACCCGTTCGATGGTGGCGAGGTAGTCGCTCGGGAGGTTCTCCAAGCTCCCCTGGAGGGTGCTCACCATCAGGCCCTCGCGGCGCACCCCGCTCGCCCGGTCGTCACGCCGGAACAGGTGGCGGTCCTCGCGCCGCTCCCTGGCATCGGAGTACTCGTCGGCCAGGCCGAGGTAGTGCAGGATCTCGTGCGTGAGCACCGCGTCACTGTGCCCGACGTCCCACCTGCGCTGGTCGGCTCGGACCGGCGTACCGTCCGATTGCGAGAGTGTCACCGCCTCGTCGTGCCCGGGTGCCCGCACGAGCTCCAACGTGACGTGCAGTTGGTCACCGGATTCCGGGAGGATGTATCCGGCGTTGACGTGGGCGTCCAGCGCCGACTGAAGGCGGGTCTGCAACACGGCCAGGTCCTGCGCGTCCAACCCGTCGGTGAGTCGCATGGGCAGGGCCACGTAGAACTGCCGGACGGTCCGACCGTCCGGCATCCGGATCCGGCGCACGTGGTTGCGGATCAGGGTCAGCGAACCGTCGAGGAACCCCTCCCGGCTACGGGCCTGCACCAGCTTCGGATCGAAGCGCTCGGTGTGCACGGCGGCCGTCTTCCCCCTGGGGAGCGCCGCCACCTCGTGCGGAAGCACCGGGTTCTCGGTCCGCCGGCCAATATTGCGGGTACTGCCCGTCCCGGTCGGGTCTGGCGTCTCACTGTCGTCCGGGGAGTGGGGCGGCCACTGAGGGGCGAGCGGGGCCGGCGGCTGGGTGGGTGTGATGGTCAGCAGGGGTGGGGTGTTGGTGCCGTGGTACGTGATGGGTGCGCCTTCACCCAGGGCGAGGAACTCGTTCTCTCCTTCGCCCAGGAGGAGTGACTGGTCGGGAACAGTGTCGGCGCGGCTTTGGAGGTAGGTGCCGAACACATGGTGCAGCGGCACCTCCTGTGAGGTCACCCAGAACGGCCCGAGTGTGTGACTGCTCTCGTCGGTGGGGTCCTTGTAGGGCGTCAGAAGGCTGTACGACTCGGCGGGGCCACGGGTCATCTGGACGTTGTCGCCGACGGTCATGGGTCCGCCGTTCTGGTCCTCCAGCAGGCTCCGCTTCTCCAGGCGGATGAGCTGGACGACTCCTCTCGTGCTGTCGACGTTGGGCATCTTCACCCGGGTGAGCACTTCGTAGGTGAAGACGTGCTGGGCGATCATGCTGCGCAGGTAGACCGTGTGATCTCCCAGGAACCCCGGGTCGAATCGCGTGACGGGATAATTCCGGGCGCCCGACCCCAACTCGTCGTTCTTGAGGGCTTGGTTCAAGGTGGCCATGTGGTAGCCGTAGTCGGCCTTCGGCGGGCGGAAGTGGCTGATCAGCACCTTGAACCGCTGGGATTCGGTGTTGATCGATCCACCTGCTTGTTCTTCGGCCCAGAGGGACAGCCAGCCGCTGTTTCCGCCGTTGTCGTTCAGCCAGGTGTGGAACCGGGCGGACACGCCGTCGGCGCCGCGGAGTGAACCGCCGATGGGGCCGGTCATGTCGGCGGGATCGACCAGGGCCCATGGTGTGTCTTCGGGGTTCGGCCGGCCGCTCTGCCGCTGCCGGTCGGGATTGCTCACGAGTTCGCGGGGGAGACGGTCGAGCAGGCCGTGCTCTGTCATGAGCATCTGTACGCGCAGGAACTCAACCCGGTACTCGGGTCGCCAGCCGTCGTTCTTGAGCAACGTGTTGGTCCTCAACAGGCGCTCCGCAGCGTCCCGTTCGCTCCCGGGCGCGTTTTCGTCCGCCCGGATGCGCTCGGCCCGCTCGATCACGAGATCGAGGTACCTGCCGGCCGGTTCCATCACGGCGTCGAAGGCGGCGAAGGCGTCCCAGGAGTCGCTCCACTCGGCTGCTGCTGGATAATTCTCCGGGTACTTGAGCGGTACCGTCTCACCCCGCCCGGTGTCGGTGACCACGGCGAAGGATTCCATCGGGGGTGCCAGCGACCACAGGGTCTCCGCGTTGAACGGTCCCTGAGGGAGGCTGTCCGGAAGGACGTACGTGACCAGGGACGAAGCGTCGAACGGTGCGCTCTCCTCCGTCTGGTCGTCCTGCGCGGGCTCGGGCGAGGGCGGCGACTGCACGGGACTCGGCGCGGGTTGAGGGGGCTGCACCCACTGGATGGGTGGCACCGCGGGCGGGCGGGCCGGGGTCGGTGTGGGTAGGTCCCCGTCGGAGTCGTCCCAGTCGGAGTCAGCCGCGTCCGAGTCGTCCGAGTCGGCGGACATCTGGCGGAAGCCGGGTGGTATCGGCAACATGCGGGCGGCGACGGAGTCGGTTTCCCGTTGCGCGGTGCTGTCGTCGCTCCGGGGGCCGAGGGGTTCGGAGACGGGGTCGACCCATGTGTGACTACGTTCGACGGGCATGGCATTGGCCCGTGACTGGGCCCAGTTGCCGTTGCCGGTCTGGATTTCGGTTTCGCCCATGAGGGCGGCGAGGAGCGCCAAGTGCCGTTCGCGTAGTTGGCCTTGGGGGAGCGCGTCGGGTGAGGGTTGGTGGTAGTTGCCGGGGAGGCTGCCCTCGATGTCCGGGCGGTGGGGGACGGTGTCGTCCTGGTATTCGTCGCGCAGGCCCAACTGGTGGCCGAGTTCGTGGGCGTAGTCGATGGGGCCGGCGTCGTGGTGCCAGGTCTTCTGGTCCATGACGGTGTCCGGGCCGACGAGGTCGACGCTCAGATGGGGTGTGCTGCCGGGCGGGGCGGGTTCGACGGTGACGTGGAGGAGGTCGCCGTTGGGCAGACGGTAGCCGGGAGCGTTGTAGTACTCCTCGACTCCCTGCCTGAGTTTGTTCCAGGCCGCCTCACCGTTCCCGCCGTTGAAGGCGACGGTGATGGTGAGGTCGGCGACCGTCTCGTCGTCGTGCCGGATACGGCGGACGTCGAAGCGGGAGGGAACGGTGAAGCGGGGAGTGCGGTCCAGCCGCATCCGAGGGCGCGCGACGGGCTCGCTCCCGGGCCGTGCTTCCGCGAGCGCCAGGTCGACCTCGTGAAGGGCGTCGGCGAGGACAGTCGCATGTCTCTTTGACTCCGCTCGCAGAGCCGCCCTTTCCCGTGGATCGGCGGCTGTGTCGATCCTCTGCTGGAGGTCGTCGGCGTGCAGTCCGGCAGCTTCCAGAGCCGACTCGGCGGCGCGCAGGCGTGCCCGGGCCGCGATCTCCTCCTCGCTCAGCGGCTCGTCGACGCTCGGCGACCTCTCGATCGACGCTGCCGCGGTTTCTCGCGGTGATGACTGCCCGACCGGTCCCGTTCCGGGGCGGGGCGCTCGTGCGTGGACGACTGTGGGGGCCGGCTCCGAGAGTGGTGGCACCGTGAGACCGGTCGCCTCGGCGTCGTCGGCCCGGTACGCCTGCGTGATGGCCGCTTCGAGCGCGAGCTGCTGCACCCCGATCTCGACGAGCCGTGCGTTCGCCCGCTCGACCTCCTGCGTCAATTCATGCCATTGGAGGGCCAGTTGTGCGGCTTCCTCTGCGAGCTTCGCCTCCTCCAGCAGGGTCTCCGCCTCGTGGCCGGACTCGGCGGCCACCCGCAGATCGTCGTGCGCCGCGATGTGCCGCTCCAGCTCGGCCACCGCGTCGAGCAGGTTGGCCTGACGCCGGGCCAGTGTCTCGGCCCGGTCGGGGGGTGCCGAGGAGAGCAGCGTGCGGGTGGAATCCAGCAGGCGGGTGGCGCTCCGCAGGGCATCGTGCGCCTCGGTCTCCGTGTAGTCGAGGCCCGCCACGAGAGCCCGCTGGTCCGCGTGGACCTGCCGCGCCCGTTGCAGATCGCGAGCGGCGGCGGTGCGGAGATCGGTGGCCTGCCGCAGCGTTTCTCGCGGATGTGCGTCCTGGGAGGACGGACGTCCGTAGGTCTGCTCGAACAGCTCCAACTGGTCTCGCGTGTGGCGTAGTTGTTCTCGCGTTCCGTTCCGGTCGGGGATCTCTTCGCTGTCCGGGGCCAGGGTCCAGACACGGGTGCCGTCGCCCTCGCGCAGCGCCAGCTCCAGGGTCTGCCCGCTCGCCCGTGCGATGGACCGCGCCAGGTAGAGCGCCTCGAAGCGCTCGTCCGGGGTGGGGTTCCTCCCGAGATCCAGCCACAACTGCACCACGGCTCCCGGCGGCAGCACGTCGTCGGAGGCGGTGATCAGCTGTGCGATCAGTGAGGCATTCAGGTTCCGCACGTCCGGTGCGGACAGGTCCCACACCCCCTCGCCGCGGCGTGCTTCGGGGAGTACGCCGAGGCCCAGCAGATCGCGTTCGGGCACCCGCAGCAACGCGGTGCCCGTCACGTACCGCACTTCCCCGCCCGGGCCGGTCAGCGTGGTGACGGTGTCGACCTCGACCTCGTGCGTACGCAGTCCCTGGTCGGCGCCGGGCATGCCCGCGATGCCGGTCTTCTCCCAGTGCCGGGCGAGTGCCGACACTCCGCCGCCCTGACCGCCCGGGACGGACTGGTTCGAGAGAAGGGGTATCGATCCGCCGAAGTCGAAGCCGCCCCCCGAGGTCAGGGTTCCGGACACACCCAGGGTGAAGGCGCCGCTGCGGGAGACCGAGGAGCCGGAGCTCGTGCTGAAGCCCGTCACCCGCACCCGGTCGACCGCCACGTTCCTGGTGGTGTCGATCACGCGCGGCCGGAACACCTGCGTCGACAGAATGACCTTGGGGTGCGTCGCGGTCCCGGTGACGGTCCCGCCCGCTCCCGCCGCCCCCCGCACCGGGTCCATGGTGATGCTCCCGCCGTGCAGCAGCTCGGTCAGCCGGGCGGCAGCCGCCTCCGACGAGCTTCCGGAGCCGACGCCCTCGCCGGCCAGCTCGGGCGCCAGCTCGTGCACCGCGTTCAGGAGGTCCCGCTGGTTGCTGAGCGCGTATGCGACCTCGGTGCCGGTGGGCCGGAGCGGTGTCGCCGTGGCCAGCGGACCGGAGAGCCTCGGGTCCTCGGTGCTTTTTCCTTGGCGAAGTTCCGTCGCCGGTTTCTCCGGGGCCTGTTGCTGGTCGGTGTCCCCGGAGAACCGCAGGGTGACCCGTCCGTCCACCTTTTCGTACGGACGAGTGGTGGGGGGATTGCCTTCGATGTGCAGATCGACGGCGAAGGTGTACGCGAGAGTGAACTCGTTGCCGCCCTCGACGCGTTGCCACAGCCGGTCCTCGGCGGTGAGCGTCCTTCCCACGGTGTCCGAACGGGTTGTCGAGCCGCTGCCGGACGGGCTCAAGGTCGCCTCGCGGGAGGTCTCGGCGGACGTCGGCACCACGATGCTCCCCGGCACCGTCCAGCCCCAGCGGGTGGTACGCACCCTGCTCTCGGTGACGTTCGCGGGGGAGTGGGCGGAGAAGTTCTCCACCCCGGCCCCAGTGTCGCTGCTGCGGCCCGTGACCCGGCGGAGCTGGCCTTTCGTCCACGCGGGCTCGCCGAGCACCCGCACGGTGACGGTACGGGTGGTCAGGCCGTTCGTGTACGGGAAGCTGAAGCTCAGTGCTCCGTCCTTGCCGCGTCCGGGCAGCGCGCCGAGGGCGGCGGGCGAGGTGTAGTCCGCGATGCGCTGGGCCAGCCCGGGCACGTAGTTCCGGTGGCCGGGGGTGAGGCTGCCCGGCGCGTGCTGTCCGACCAGGCGGGTGAGCGCCTCGCGCAGCAGATGGGGCCGACGGGGGTCGCTGTCGGCCGGACTCTGCTCCTCGGCCGTCTGCTCGGCGGAGCTCTGCTCCTGGGATGTGTTCTCGTCGGCCTCGGCCGGATGCGGGTGCGGCTTCGCCAGGGGCGTCGCCTCCAGGACCGCCGCCAGTCCGAGCGCGCCGTACTCGACGAAGCGGTACGGCAGGCGGGCGGTGTCGGGGCG
Source organism: Streptomyces sp. NBC_00247 (assembly GCF_036188265.1). NCBI lineage: Bacteria > Bacillati > Actinomycetota > Actinomycetes > Kitasatosporales > Streptomycetaceae > Streptomyces > Streptomyces sp. NBC_00247. Next base: position 6,709,497 of record NZ_CP108093.1, read on the forward strand.
GGGCGGCCCCGTCTCCTCGCCCGCGAGCGGCTCCAGCATCGGACCGCCGCGCCGGAGCTGATCGGCCGTGGCGAGGAACGTGATGCCGCCCGGCACGTGGACCGTGCGGGTCACCGAGTCCGCGGTCCGGTTCAAAGGGGAGACCCGCCGGTGCCCCCGGTGGACGGTCACCACGTAGGTGATGTCCGCGCTGATCCGGTGGTGGGTACCGCCCTCGGTGGGGACCCGCGTCATGCTGGTCGACGCCGACGTGGTCACCGAGCTGCTGTTCCCCCGCCCGTAGACGCCCTTTCCGCCGGCGCCACCGGTGGCCGGCTTCGACGCGCCGGGCGTGGACGGATCGAGGACGGGAGGCTCGGCAGCGGCCTGCTCCACCTCTTCCGAGCTCTGGCCGTACTTCGCTGTGAACCCGGGGCCGCCCTGGTGCGAGGAGGCCTCCGTGACCTGGTGGGAGGCGCTGTCGGTGGCACCGAGGTCCGTCTCGCCGTACTGCCGGACCGTGCCCAGATCCTGAGGAGCGGTGAGTACGGCCTTCACCTCGACGACCAGGTCGGTGCCGCCCGACACTCCCGGCACGAACAGGTCGTCGATGACGAAGACCCCCTTCACCATCTGGTGCGCGCGCGACATCAGCGCGGCGGGCGTCAGTTGCGCGTGCAGGGCTTCGTGCAGCAGCAGGCCCTGGTCGGTGCGGTCCCCGGTGGACACGGTCTGCCGCACCACCGTGGCCGTGGACAGCACCGAGTCGGCGACGGACTTCGCGGCCTCGGTCGCCGCTCCCCACCAGGTCGAGGGCGTGTTGGCCGATTCCGCGTCCCCCGGAACCCCCGTGCCGAACACGGGCAGGGTCGGGCCGTGGCCGGAACCGCCGGCGTTGCCCAACTGATTCAGCTCGATGTCGTCGGTGCGCTCCTGCTCCACCGGGGGCTCCGAGAGGCCCGCGAGGATTTCGTCGACCGCCTCGTACAGTTGCCTGCTGCCGCGTACGACGTCGACGAGGGAGCTGTCGGGCAGCAGGAACGTCTGCTCGTCCGGAGGCAGAGGCGTGTCTCGGGACTGGAGCTTCGCCTCCCCGTACTCCGCCGAGAAGTTCTCGGTGCGCTTCTCCGGCACCGCCAGGTCGACGGTCACGGGCTCGGGATGGGTGGCGGACGTGAACGTGGCGGTGGGCAGAGGACCGGCCCCGTCGGTGATCTCGACCGCGAACACGGCCGGGACCTCGAAGACCTCCGTCGTCTGCTGGGTCGTGATGATCATCTGGGAGTGCGAGACTCCCGCCGCGGCCGTCGAGGTGTTCGTCGTCTGCCAGGTGCCCTTGTAGTCGGCCGTGAGCGCGCCCCTGAGATGACCTGCCGCGAAACCGGTCATCTGGGCGGCCACCTGGACGGTGCCGGAACGGCCCGACGACTGCTGGCTGGTCCCGGGCACGGACAGAGCGCTGGTGTTCGGCAGATGGACATCGCTCAGCGAGGTGCGATGGATGGGGGCGGTGGTGTCGCCAGGCGCGCGGTCCAGGGTGAAGCGGAGCCGGACGCGGTCCACACCGCCGCCGAACCCGGGCTTGTTGAAGTACAGGACCATGCCGCCGTCGACCAGCTCGTCCATGGCGCCGAGCAGGCCGTGCTGCGAACCCAGCAGGGAGAGTTTCCGCACGTTCTCCAGACGGGCCTTGACCAGGCCCTCGTCCATCAGCCTGCCGTTCTGCTCGCCCTCACGTGGGAGGTAGCCGTTGTTCAGAAGCCAGGTCCGTGCCTGTTCCAGTACCTCGGTGACGCCCTCGCCGTGCACCGCCAGGGGGGTGGTGGTGAGGCCGATGGCGTCGAGCCGCGCCACCTCAGGGGGTGCCTGCTTCCGTGTGGCTGCCGTGGGCACGGTGCCGGTTACGGTCTGCGGGGTGAGCATCCTGAGCCGCACCCGGGTGGGTGGCACGGGCACCGGGTCTGTCGGCTTCCCGTCCGCCGCGATGAACTCCACGCTGTACACCACGTTCGCCGGGGTGAGCACGTGCCCCCCGTTGGTGCGGATGTTGTGTGTCACACCGTGGGTGGCGCCCGCCCCGAGACTCTGGTCCTTCTGAAACCCGTAGCCGCCCTTGGGCAGTACGGAACCGCCGAGGTGGAAGTCCCGGAAAGCCTTGTCGGCCTCGTCCGGCATCGTGTTCAACACTCCGCCGACCCCGCCCTCGAAGTCGTAAGCCTGGGACACCTTCGACAGCGAGTCGGTCTTGCGCTGACGGTCGAGGAAGCGCTCCAGGCTGTACTTCGGACCGACCAGGATCTCCCTGGCCGTGCGGTGGGTCACCTCCGCGGTGACCTTGAACATGCCGAGGGCGTTGCCGCTCTTGTCCAGCAGGACCGGCGACCACGTGCCCGTACTGCCGCCGGGGCGGCCGCTCACCCGCTGCAGGGGAAGAGCACCGAGCAGGTGTTCGGCGCCGAGGAACTTCTCCACGGCGGCCAGCGAGCCGGCGTCGAGGGAGCCGAACTGCTCACCGAACCGGGTCCGGACCTCGCGCAGCAGGCTGCCGGGGTCGGCCATCGAGTCCATCACCCACAGCGGTGAATCGTCCAGATGCTTCTGGAAGTCGGCGTCCTGCATGTGGTTGAAGCCGCTGCGGCCGGCCGCACTGTATCCGGGCACGGCCAGATGCTCGGGGAACCAGGCCGACACCGTGCCGAGTACCCGCCCCTCCGCCGGCTCCGGCGCGATCTCCGGCAACGTCGGTGAGGATGCCTCCCACACCCGGCCCCGAGCGGTGTAGTCGAAAAGGCTCGCCGGCTCCGAACTGCGCAACAGACTGGTGGAGGTGACCGCACTGCTCACCGTCGTCGACAGAGTCTTCTGCTGATGAGTGATGTTGAAGTTCAGCGCGGTGGGCACGTGGGTGAGGAAGCCCGCGATCACGCTGAAGGCGTTCGAGAACGGGGTCAGCGAGATCGTACGGACGCTCGTCGTGGTGGCGGTGGAGGTGCTGTCGAACGTGGCCGCGTGCCGCTGCTCGTTGTTGTGCGGCGGTGCATGCCTTCCGGCGCCGAACAGCGTGGAGGGCTTGGGCTTCTCCAGCCTCAGCTGTACGGCCAACGAGCGCTGGTTGCCGTCGACGGTCAGCGTGATCGGGTGACCGTCGATGCTGAGCAGCATCAGACGGTTGTCCTGGAGCGCCTGCGGGGAGAGCAGCTCGGCCAGCTGCGCGCGCACTTCGGCCCGCTGTGTCTCGGGGAGGCGGCCGGAGGACGTCTCCAGGGTGTCGAGCGCCTGCTGCTGGAGGGACGTGGCGACCCGTTCCGAGATCGGCGCCAGGTGGACGCCGCTGATGCCTTCGGAGGCATCTGTGCCGAGTCGTCGTACCTCGTCGGACAGCCACACATTCGACGCGGGCGGTGGCGGAGGCGGCGGCGGAGGCGGTGGGGTGGAGTTGCTCGCGCCGTCGTGGGCGTCGCCGGCGAGGTCGGTGAGGACGTCAGTGCTGGTGCTGGTGGTGTTCGCGTTGGCGTTGGCGTTGGTTTCGGTGGTGATGTCCGTGGAGATGTCGGTTTCGATGGTGATGGTCGTATGCGGCTCTTCCCGCGGCGCGTTACTGCTCGGGAGGTCGGGGGCGCCGGTGTTGACGGCGAGGTGGGACTCGGGGGAATAAGGCGTGATGGGCTGCGAGAGAGTCCGAGGCGTGGCGTTTCGACCCGTGGACTCGGAGCCCTTCTCCTGCTCATCGGGCCGCCCGTTTTCCTGGTCCTGCGTCGGGTCCTTTTCCGGCTGTTCCTTCTCCTGCACCGCGACGGTCTCCGTGGACGTCGTGTTCGGCCCGTTCGCCGGACCACTGGGGCCCGAAGCGGTGTTCTGTTGGGTGGAACTCGTCGATTTCACGGTGCTGTTGGCCGGAGCCGGCACCGTTGACGCCGCGGGAGTGCCCGCCGTCGTCGTGAGCGGGGCGTTGGTGCCCCGGGGCATGGTCGGCGGTGCGGTCACGACGGGCTGCTTCGCGCTCTCGTCGGTGTGGTCGTTCTCGTCGTCCTGCGACTGCTGGGCCGCGGAGTCGGAGTCGGAGCCGGAGCCGGAGCTGTTCGTTCGCTCGCTGTCGCTGTCGCTGTCGCTGTCGCTGTCGCTGTCGCTGTCGCTGTCGCTGATCGCGGACGACAGGGACGAAGTGTCGCTCTGATCAGAGATCGGGGCATCGCTGTTCCCCATCGTGCTCGTCCGGATGCCCGTACCGCCGACCGTGTCGTTCCCCGTACCGCTGCCGGGCTCGGACCCCGTGTGTCCGCCCGAGGACTCCTGACCGGCGCCGGGCAGTTTGAACCCGGCTTCCAGCGTCTGGTTGCGTAGATTGGCCCCGAGCTTGTCGCCCGCGCCTTCGAGTATGTGTCCGACGCGTCCCTCCACCATGCCCGAGCCGAAGGTCAGACCCGAGGTGCTGAACGTGTGGTCGTCGCTGAAGAACAGGTTGTAGAAGCCCTCGGAGACCGCCGCGTGCGCCCCCTCGGACACGCCCTCCGTGATGCCGTGGACGCCGGACTGGGCCATCGCCCGGATGGCGCTCCTGCCGAGCTGGTCGGCCGCGCCCTGGCCGAGGATCTTGCCGAGCGCGCCGTCGCCCTCCTTGGCGAGCGGCTTGAGCGCGTCTTCGAGCAGCTTCGGGAGATCCTTCTTGCCGGTGTTCTCCAGCAGCGTCCTCGCCCAGTCGCGGCCGACCGCTCCCGCCTTCTCGCCGCCCAGGTGCTTGCTGAAGGTCTCACCGATGTTGCGGACGAACTTGTCCCCGGCCGCCTTGCCACCAGGCCCGACGGTGGGGGGAAGGTCGTGCGCGAAGTTCTTGGCGAAGTCCTCCCCGAACGTCTTCGGGGCTTTCGGCCCCACGCCCTTCGGCCCCTTGGGGCCCTGCACGGGCGGCTGCGGGAAGGCGTTGTCGAGCTCCTTGCCCAGCTGCTTCCCGCCGCCCTTGCCGAAGATGTCGGCGAGCTTCTTGCCCAGCTTGTTGCCCAGGAACTGGAACGGTCCGGCCAGCAAGCCCTGGATCATGCCGGACAGCGCCGCACCCTTGGTCAGGTCGCCCTCGTACTCGTCGCGCGTGCCCTTGTTGAGCTGCGTCCACTGGACCAGCAGATCCATCGCGACGCCCATGCCCACGTTGATCAGCTGGTGCATCAGCAGCGTCATCAGGGCCCGGCCGAGCCACGAGCGGATCAGGAACCGCACGATCGCGCACTTCGCCAGATACGCCTGGATCGACGCCCCGAAGAAGAACGCCAGCGCCGCCGCGACGACCGCCTCGAACAGCAGCTCCACCAGCTGGGCGATGATCATGTACTTGGTGTACTGGAGCTGGGTGGCGGCCTTGCGGGTGAACGTCGCGAGCAGCTGCGCCTGGTCGGCGACCGCGTCGAAGTAGTTGAGCCCCTCCTCGCCGATGAAGCTCTTCATCGCCGCCTGGTACATCGCGGCGGCGTCACCGTCGAAGCTCTCGCTGGTGTAGCCGAGGGCAGCGGCTATCTGCTGCTTCATGTCGTTGCTCAGCTTGCCGTGCAGGTCCTTGTGGACCTCGGCCAAGGCGAAAAGCTTGTCCTCGTCGCCGTTCGGCGGTACTTCACCGGTCAGTGCGGCGAACAGCCAGGCGCAGTCGGGAGGGAACTCCAGGGACAAGGGTCAGCTCTTCCCGGTCTTGTGTCCGCCGAGCGATTCGGTGATGCCGGTCTGGAGATTGCCGAAGTCCGTCGAGGCGTCGCGCAGGCTCTGCCCGCTGCCGACCAGCGCGTCGCTCAGCGCGGTGATGCCCGTCTTGGCGTCCTTGACCGCGGGCAGGTACTTCTCCGCGAAGGTCATGCCGAACTTGTCCGTGCCCCAGCACCCGTGGTACGAGGTGATCTTGTCCAGGTAGTCGTCGCGGATCAGCTTGATGTGGTCGGCCACCTGGTCCAGGTTCTCGCTGCTCCGGTCGAGCCCGTCCGTGTCGACGTCGAGCCCGCTCATCGCTGCGCTCCTTCGTCCGTGCCGGTCGCGTCGTCCTCGTCGACGAGCTCGTCGAGCAGCGCGCCACCGGACGAGCGGGTGGGCGCCTTCGACGGGGGTACCGGCAGCCCTTCCTCGCGGAGCGGAGCGAACAGCGCGTCCCAGTCCAGCTCCTGGAAGCCGCCCTCGCCGGTCGGTGAGAGGCCGGGGATGGGGCCGAACGGCCGGTACACGTCGGCGAGTTGCTCGGCGGCCTGGGCGCGGGCCGATCCGATGGTGGTCATCAGTACGCCGGCGAGCTGGGCCGGGGGCATGGTCCGGTACCTCGCGGTGGGAAAACGCAGGTTCGTCAGCTCGCCCTGCGGCCCGACCGTCGCCTCCACGGAGCGGTCCTTCGCCATGACGGTCGCGGAGATCCGGGCGGCGGCGGCCCCGGCCTCGGTCAGCTTGGTCCGGGCCTCCTCGAACTCGGCCAGCGCCTCGGCCAGGTGCTCTTCCATCGGGTTGCTCATCCGCGTTCCGTGCCCTTCATCCCGCTCATGCCACTCGGTCCCTTCCTCCGGCTGGTAGCGGCTGTCACCGCCCGATCACCGCCGCGACGCCGCCCTGGTCCGTGCCCCAGGTGTCCTCGTCCTCGCTCACCCAGGTGGACCGCTCGCGTTCGTCGCTCTGGGTGTTGCCGCCCGCACCGCCGCCCATACCACCGCCCATCGGCGGCATCATCGGGGTGCTTCCGGACGAGGTGGTGCTGGGCCGCCGGCTCGCCGCCGCGGCCTCCTCCGCGGCGAGCTGGGCGGACTTGGCGTTCCGCGCCGCGGATGCCTCTCCGGTGGCTATCGCCCGGCCGCGCTCCGCGGCCAGCCCGGTTCCGGCGGCGCCCGCCGAGGCGCCCGTGCCGCCGCCGGGCATGAGCCCCTGGTTGCCGAGCGGGTTCAGCGGGAGGCTGCCGGACCCGCCGGTGCCGGTGTCACCGTAACCACCCCCGCCCAGGGGGGATCCGTCGCTTCCCTCGTCCGGGTAGTCGTAGTAGTCGAAGTCGCCGAGACCGCCACCGGTCTGGTTCGTTCCGAGCCCGGCGGTACCGCCCGTCGTGCCGGTCGTCCGTCCGTACGCGTCGGTGGTGACCGTGCGCCCGTCCGGGTAGCTGATCTGGTGGCCGCCGTCCTTGAGCGTCTTGTCGACGGTGCCGTCCGGGTAGGTCGTCGTGGACGAGCCGTCCGCGTTGTGCGTCGTCCGCGTCTGTGCACCACCGCTGCCGGTGGTGTTGAGGTGCTCGGTCTGCTTGTGGCCGTCGGCGTCGATGGTGGTGTACGTGCCGTCGGGCCCCAGCTTGGTGGTGCTGCCGTCCTTGTACGTGGTGGACACCGTGCCGTCCTGGCCCACCTGGGACACCGAGCCGTCGGCGTACTGGACGGTGGAGGTGCCCTTGCCCAGGTGCGAGACGGTCCTGGTGCCGTCGGGGTCGGTGGTGGTCACGGTGCCGTTCGCGGAGACGGAGGTCTTCGTGCCGTCCTCGTGCGTGGTGGTGGTCGTGCCGTCCGTGCCGAACGCCGTGGACGAACCGTCCGCGTTGTGCACGGTCGAGCCGGGCGCCGGATGGCTGGTGGTGCTGTTGCCCTGGGCGTCGGTGCTGGTGAGCGTGGAGTCCGGGGCGAGCTTCGTCGAGGTGCCGTCCGGATACTGCGTGACCGTCGTACCGTCCGGGCCGATGGTGGTCTTCGTGCCGTCCTGGTAGGTGATGGTCTCGCTGCCGTCCTTGTTCAGGACCGTCTTCGAGCCGTCGGGATTGTTCGTGACGGAGGTGCCGTCGGGGTTGACGGTGGTGGTCGTGCCGTCCTTGTGCGTGGTGGTGCGTGAGCCGTCGGCGTTGTACGAAGTGGTGCTGCCGTCAGGGCCTTTGACCGTTTTGACGGGGTAGCCGCCGCTGCCGCCGCCCGTGACGTTGGGGGACAGGACCGGCGGGAGGACGCCCGCGGGCGTCGTCTCCTGGTGGCCGTCCGGGTAGGTGGTGGTGGTCGAACCGTCCGGATTCACGAGGCTGGTGGAGCCGTCGGGGTTGGTGATCGGGAGGTTCGTGCCGCCCAGGCCGCTGCCGTCGCCCGTACCGTTCAGGCCGATCGTGGGCGGGGGGACGATGCCGCTGCCGGTGTTCTCGCCGTTCAGGCCGAGGTCGCTGCCCGCTCCGCCGCCGCCGAATTCACTGCCGGTTTCGTTCTCCCCGATCTGCGGTGGAAGGTCGACCTCGCCGGTTCCGCCGTCGCCGTCCGCGTCCTGGCCGAGGTCGTCCAGCTCCTTCTGGGCGTCCTCCTTCTGCTGCTCCGCTTCCTTCTCGGCCTCTTCCTTCGCCTTCTCCGCCTCTTCCTTGGCGCGTGCGGCCTCGTCGCCCGCGTTCGCCTGCGTGAGGCTGCCCGTACCTGCCTTGAACGGGAAGGAGGAATCCGAGTTCATCCCGACCATGGCCTGGTTGAGTGCCAGCATGGCCCTGCTCGCGGCCAGGTCGAGAGGAGCGAGGGTGGCGAGCCAGTTGGTGCACGCCCGCGTGGCGAGGTTCTTCCAGTCGCTCTCGACGGTGAGGTTGCCGTAGACCGGGTGGATGTGCAGGAACCCGTCTCCGGGCTTGTTGTTGCCGTAGTTCTGGCGCATCCTCATGATGTTGTTCTCGTTCAGCCACAACGCCAGATCGTCGAGCAGCGCGTCGAGATGGGACGTCCCGAGCCATACGTTCGCCGGCTGGACCCGGAGACCCGCGTACGCCGAGTTGACCGCGTTCTGGACGCCGGGATCCGAGTTGTTCTGCCAGCCGTTCCAAGCCGTGGCGAGGCTGTCGGCCGCCGTCCAGATCGCCAGTTCGGCGTCGACGAGCTTGTCCCCGACCACGGAGCGGGAGTTGTAGTCCTTGTTGCTCTTGAACTCCCTGCCGCCGCCGGGCTGGACCGCGCCGGTCTTCGGGGCGATCAGGGTGAGGAAGTCCTTGTAGCCGAGACCCACCGCGTCGATCAGGTCGCGGAAGACGTCGGCGCCACTGCCCTGATAGGACGAGAACTCGCCGTCGAGCTGCTTCACCCACTTCTCGAGGTCGACGGATTTGGCGGAGAAGTAGTCGACGACCCTGTTGAACGCCTCGGCGATCGGGCTGAATTCCTTGAGATTGACCGCGTCGGCCGTGACGACCGCCGGGGTGTGGTCGTAACCGCCGCCGAACCCGTCCGTGGTGAAGGTGTCCCGCAGCGCTTCCAGCGCCTTTCCGTAGCCCCAGTCGTAAGCCCCCGCGTTTCCGGTGTTGCTCCAGTCCGCGCCGCTCGACGAACTCCAGGGGAGTGAGACGGTCGCCTTGTAGACGTCGAGGTAGGTGCTGGACTGCCCGTCGGAGGGGCCGTAGAACTGGATGACCCGTTCGGGCGTCTCGCCCGCCTCCACCTCGCCCGTGGTGTTGCGGTCGTCCGACACGCCCACCTTGGTGACCTTCTTGACCGTGACCCTCATCCACTCGCTGCCGGTTCCCGTCTTCGCGTCGGCACCGCCCACGGCCGCGACATTGGCCCTGGTGCCCCCGTCGAAACCGGTGAGCTGCTTGACGACGGATTCCCAGCTTGAATCGACTGCCACGGGCAGGACTCTCCTTGTGCGACGAGCGGAGACGAAAGGTGAGGGTCAGGTCTTCTGGGTCGGGGCGAGGTCCCCGTCGACATCGCCCAGGGCGTTCAGGAACTCCTGGCTCTTGATGTCCTCCAGGCTGTCCGCCTGGTTCTTCTTCATCGTCTCCAGCACCGTCCTCATGTTCTTCTGTATGTCGTTGAAGAGCTTCAGCTGGTTGCTGATGACGCCCGCCTGGGACTCCGCCGCGCCCGTGAGGTACTCCACCAGCGGATTCGCGCTCAGCGGGGTCGCGTCCTTCCCGACCAGTTTGCCGAGCTTCAGCACGTGGCTGCTGAGGCCCACTTCGGGGGAAGCCATCTGGGCGCTGAGGAACTTCAGCGAGGAGATCCCACCCTTCTCGGCATCCTTCTCCAGCGCGGTCAGCAGGTCGATGAACTCCTGCACGTCGGTGTCGATGAACCTCTGGAGGGAGTCCGTGTCCAGGTGCGACAGATTGGTCGGGTCGGCCGCCATGGCTGCTCACAATCGTCGGGGGAGGCGGGTCGGGCGGGAGGCAGCGGTCCGGGCAGGCGATGGATCAACCGCCGACGCGGATGTTCCCCCAGTCCGAGGCGCTGCGGTTCTCGTGCTTGCGGTACTGGTCCGAGATGTCGCTCAGCGTGGCGCTGTGCTTCGTCAGGACCTGGCCCAGTTGTGTGGTGGCCTGGTTCCACTGGTTCTGCAGAGCCGCGTACGTCGCCGCGTCCGCACCCTGCCAGGCACCGCGCAGCCCGGCCAGCTCCTCGTTGAGGGCCTGCACCAGGGACTGGATGCGGTTCGTCTGGAGGCGCATGTCCTCGGCGGCCTGGTCCACCCTGCTGTACTCGACGTGGATGATGCCGTCGGTCTTGTTGGAGGGATCGTACGGAGTGGTCATGGCGAACTCCTGGAGAGGGAGGAAGGGCTGGGACGGCAGTCGGCAGGCGCCGGACGGGCGCTCAGATCAGCTGGTTGAAGACGTCGTTCGACCGGTTGCTGGTCAGGATCGTCTCCGTGTTCTGTCCTTGAAGCCCGCGCTGGAGCACGCCGGTCTCCTGGAGCTGTTCCATCATCTGGTTGATGTTTCTGGTGATGATGTCGACCTGGCCGGTCCAGTCCGCGAGCAGCCGCTGGTACGCGCCGCCGTCCTGGCCCCCGTACGCGGACATCAGGCCACTCATGGTCGTGCGCACCTCCTCCTGGGACTGCTTGATACCGCTCTGGACCGTGCTGAGGGCGTTGTAGCCCTTCTGGTTCTCGGACTGGGACGACGTCTGGAGGTTGCCGGGTGGGGCGGGGGTGTTCGACATGTCAGGTGTCCTTTCCAGAACGTGAGCGTCTGCCGATGCTAGGGAGGGCGATGTGGAGCAAGCAATGCTCCGAGGCGAGATCTGAGCTGGAATTGATCATTGTTTAACCGGGAAGGTTGTTGACGGCTCTCAGGGCGACCACATTTGAGTGGTGATCAGGAGTGGTACCGCTCATCGGCCGGCCGTTCACCCGCAGGACTCCTCCGACGGGACCGCGGGAGCCGCACGTTCACCGTCGGCCACCGCCGCGTCGAGCACCGGCCCCGTCGGCAGCATGTCCAGCAGCCGGGACGGCACCGCCTGCGCGTGCCCGCCCTTGAGACCGAGCCGCTCCACCGACTCCGCGTCCGGCAGCCGGTACTTGACGCCCACATCCGTGACCAGGTACGTCGTCGTGCCGATGACCGAGCCCCCCGCGCCCAGCGCCTGCACGAGCGCGCCACCCCCGGGCCGTACCTCCAGACCGTCCACCGCCAGGCACGCCCGCCGGATCTCGGGGCCGGAGGCGACCGGAGCCGCCCGTGCCGCCGTCGGTACGAGCGCCAGGGCCACTCGGGGCGCGGAGCCCTCCGGCTGGATCCGGGCGCAGACCGACGTGCCGGGACCGGGGTCCCGTACGACGGGCGTACGGGACGGCCAGCCCGCCGGGTCCCCGGCCGCCTCGCCGGCCGGCGCCCGGTGCTGGGCCAGCTGGTCCGCGGTGAGCGGGAGCGCGACCGGGACCGACCCCTTGTAGGCCAGCTTCGCCGTCCGGTCGTCACCCAGCACGAGGGCTGCCCCGGGAGTGGTGAGCGGACGCAGCCCGCTCTCCTCCAGAAGGAAGTGCTGGGTGACGGCGCCCGGCGACGCCAGTGCGTACACCTGACCCGTCCGTCCGACGAGGCCGTCGATCCGGGGGCCGGCCGCGCCCCGGCCGTCCACCTCCGGCGCCGTCAGGTCGGGTCCGGCCGGCACGCTGTCGAGGAACGCCGCGGAGACGGGCACCGGCGTCACCCCGGAGTAGCCCAGCGCCTCGGCCGCGCCGTGCTTGCCGAGCCGCAGCCGATGATCGCCCCACAGCAGGTGCGTGGCTCCGTCCGGGCCCTGGACGAGGACGGCGCGGTTGTCGCCGGGGGAGACGCCGTCGGCGGCCATGCCCACGCGGAGCGATGTGACGGGGCGCCGGCCGGTCCGGTCGGCGCCCGTGCGGTCCGGCTCCTCCGCGCAGACCTGCCACGCCCCCCGCTCCAGGTCTCCGGGGCCGGGCAGCGCGTCGGGGGCGCCGGGGATGCCGACCGGGGTGCCGTGCCGCTCGCCCGCCAGGGACGCCCCGGACACCGAGACCACTTTGAGGTCGTCGGCCGCGATCAGCTTCGCCGAAGCCCAGTTGCGCACAGGGCGCAGCGTCTTGTCGAGATACAGGAAACGGGTACCGGTGTCCTTCTGCACGATCAGGTTCGAGTCCTGCTGCCAGGTCTTGGAACCCGCGGGCGAGATCATGCCGAAGAGCAGGAACCCGACGGTGAGGACGACTCCGAGGCCGATTCCCCAGGCCATGCCCCGGTTCGTGCGGCCCACCGGGGACTCCGGGGAGTCCGGGTCGCTCCGCAGCATGCCGCTGGTCAGCCGCCCCATCACGAAGAGGTGGGCCTGGACCTGGTCCTTCCTGGACTGCATGTCGTACCCCCTCAGCCGTTGGCGGTGCGCAGGGCCGTGTACACGCCCAGCACCCACAGGGACAGCGGGATCAGGGCCACGGCGAGAAGGGTGTGCAGGACGTCGGCCGCTCGGCCCCAGTAGGGCAGCATCCGGCGGCCGGGCACCGTCCAGGAGGCGATGGCCGCCGACACGGCGACGGCGACGAGCGCCGCGATCAGGAACGGGCGCTGCCCGGCGTCCAGCGAACCGGCGGCCCGCACCGCCATCAGGACCAGACCGTACAGGCCCGGGAGCATGACGGCGGGCCGCTGCCACACGTTGCCGATACCACGCGCGTGCAGGAGCAGGAGCAGGCACAGCACCGCGGCGGTGACCACGGCTGCGGTGTCCGGGCGGACCACGACGAGGGCGGTCAGGACCACCGCGCAAACCAGGCCCGTCCCCGCGTACAGGGCGGTCATCCACTCCTCGGCGAGCGCGGTGCGGCTCACCACGACCTGGCTGGGATGCGGTTCGATCCCTTCCTGGAGCTGTTCCGCGTTGGTCGGCAGGGCGGGCAGCCGCAGCCCGGACAGCCGGAAGGCGATGCCCGGGACGAGGCCGCCGAAGACGACCGCGAGGACCGCGAGGACGCTCGCCGCGTGCGCGGCGGGCCAGTCGGTGACCAGCATCAGCGCACCCCACGAGGCGCCCGCGACCGCGACCGCCGCCGTGCTCAGCAGCAACGGCACGAAGGCCGCGACCGCGGCCACCGCCAGCACCGCCCCGCCCGCGGCCGCCGCCGAACCCGCGAGGAGCCGCGCCCCCGTCAGGTGCGCGTCCGCGTCACCACTGGGCAGCAGCGCACCGGCCAGCCCCAGATACGGCGCGACGAGGACGCCGAGTGCGGCGCCGCCCGCGGAGTCGCCCACTGCCCGGCTCGCCGTGGCGGCGCCGAACAGCACCAGCAGCCCGGTGCCGGCCGCGACCGCGGCCCGCAGCGGTGCGGAGCCGCCCGGCAGCGCCAGCACCAGCAGCCCGGCCGCGAGGAGCACCACCGCCGTGCCGCGCAGCAGCCACCGGCTGGTCCGGGCCTCCCAGCCGTGCGGGCGGTCGCGCATCGTCTCGGCGACCCCGTCCACCAGGTCGTCGAAGTGGACCGGCGGCAGCGCCTCGGTGCGAGGGCGGAGGAACAGCGTCTCGCCGTCCCGCAGCGCCAGGCTCTCCGGGGTGCGCTCCTCGTCCAGGGGCTCCTCGCCCAGGCGTTGCAGCACCCAGCCGCCGTGTTCGATCCCCTTCTCCGCCAGGTCGTGGCCCGCGTGGTCGAGGAGGATGGGCAGCAGGTCGGACACGGGTACGTCGGCGGGGACCGCCAGATCGATGATCCGTTCGTGGGTTCTCACCGTGAGCCGGCACAGGCCGGGGGCGGATATGTCTGTCATTGCGGCGGGGCCACACCTCTCCGAGGGGCGGGATACCAAAGTTGATGGCCGCACACTACCTTTGATCTTGCGTCAGGCCGTCTGCCACTGGTGTGACCGTTCAGAGCGGGGCATTCACGTCCTTCGTGCCGAACCGCCCTGGAACCCCTGCCTCCCACCGCCGCGGAGGCGACGAGCCCGAGGAGCGAATTCCGCGTGAGCACCGTTCTGTTCCGTCGCCCTGCCCGCAGGCGGGGACCCGACATGCCGGACGGCGAGATAAGCCTCCAGGAACCGCCCGCCCTCCCGGAGGCGGAGCCGAACACCTCGGCCATGTGGATGTACCTCCCCATGGGCCTGACGTCGATCGCCATGATGATGATGTTCATCAGACCCGGCCAGGCAACCACCTTCAGCTACCTGGCCATCGGGCTGATGCTGCTCTCGTCCGTCGCGATGATCGTCGGACAGCTGATGCGCAGCGCGGGCGAACGCAAGCGCAAGCTCAAGGGCGAACGCCGGGACTACCTGAGGTACTTGGCCCAGACCCGGCGCAAGATCCGCCGCGCGGTGGCCGATCAGCAAAAAGCCCTGGCCTGGCGGCACCCGGACCCGGCCGGGCTGTGGGCGCTGACCGGTACCAGCCGTCAGTGGGAACGCCGCCCCGCCGACGAGGACTTCGCGGAGGTACGTGTGGCCGTCGGCGAGCAGAAGCTGGGCACCCGGCTCGCCCCGCTGGCCACCAGACCCGTCGAAGACCTGGAACCGCTCACCGCACACGCCCTGCGCAGCTTCATCCGGGCGTACGGAACCGTGCCGGGCCAGCCCATCGCCCTATACCTGCGCGCCTGGTCGCGGATTCTCGTACACGGCGACGACGAGCGGGCCCGTTCCCTCGCCCGCGCCCTGATCGCCCAGCTCGCGGCCTTCCACGCCCCCGAGGAACTCACCGTCGCGCTCTGCGTCTCCGACGCGCGGCGCGCCGACTGGGAGTGGGTGAAGTGGCTGCCGCACACCCAGCACGCCTACCAACGCGACGGTGCGGGGCCGGCCCGTACCGTCGCTGCCGGACTCGCGGAGCTGGACGAGCTGCTCGGCGCGGACTTCACCGAACGCCCGCCCTTCGACCCGGAGACCGCGCCAGGCCGCGACGAGCCCTTCACCGTCGTCGTCGTGGACGGCGGCACCGTGCCGGGCGGTCACCGCCTCGAAGGAGCCGGGTACCGCAACGCAGTCGTCGTCGACCTGTCGCAGTCGCTGGCCTGGAAGCCCGCCCGCGGCACACTGCGGCTGCGCATCGACGAGGACGGGCTCCATCTGGTGCGCACCGACCGCGAACGCAAGGAACAGTCCACCCTGCTGGGTGAACCCGACACGCTCGGGCCGGTCGCCGCCCGTACGCTGGCCGCCCGGCTCGCCCCGTACCGCCTCGGCGGCGGTGCGGTCTCGGCCGAACCGTTCGTCTCCGACACCGAACTCACCTCCCTGCTCGGCATCGCGGACCTGCGCCGCCACGACCCCGCCAAGCTGTGGGACAGCCGCCCGCTGGAGAGCCGCGGCCGGCTGCGGGTACCGATAGCCGTCGGCGAGGACGGGCTGCCCGTCGAACTCGACATCAAGGAGTCCGCCCAGGGCGGCATGGGCCCCCACGGCATGCTCATCGGCGCCACCGGCTCCGGCAAGAGCGAACTGCTGCGCACCCTGGTGCTGGGCCTGGCGCTCACCCACTCCTCCGAGACCCTCAACTTCGTGCTCGTCGACTTCAAGGGCGGCGCCACCTTCCTCGGAATGGACGAGCTGCCGCACACCTCGGCCGTCATCACGAACCTGGCGGAGGAACTCCCCCTCGTCGGACGCATGCAGGACGCCCTGCACGGCGAACTGATGAGGCGCCAGGAACTGCTGCGCCGGGCCGGGAACTACTCCTCCGTGCTGGAGTACGAGAAGGCCCGCGCCTCCGGCACTCCGCTGGCACCGCTGCCCTCCCTCTTCATCGTCGTCGACGAGTTCTCCGAGCTCCTGTCCGCGCACCGTGACTTCATGGAACTCTTCGTGATGATCGGCCGTCTCGGGCGCTCGCTCGGCGTCCACCTCCTGCTCGCCTCGCAACGGCTGGAGGAGGGCCGCATGCACCAGCTGGAGTCCCACCTCTCCTACCGCATCGGCCTGCGCACCTTCTCCGCGATCGAGAGCCGCGGCGTGCTCGGTGTCCCCGACGCCTACCACCTGCCGCCCACTCCCGGCAGCGGCTACCTGAAGAGCGGCGTCGAGGCGCTGACCCGGTTCCGCGCCGCGTACGTCTCCGGGGCGTACACGAGCAGGCGCGGAGCCGCCCAACAGGCTCAGATCGCCCGCCAGGTCGTGCCGTGGGGCACCGACTGGGTGGTGCCGCGCACCCTGCCCGCCGCGCCCGAACCGGTGACCGCGGAGCCCGACTCGGGCGAGTCCCTCCTCGCGCTCGCCCTCGGCCGGCTGCGCGACAGCGGGCCGCCCGCCCGCCAGGTGTGGCTGCCTCCGCTGGACGCCCCGCCCGCCCTCGACGCACTGCTGCCACCCCTGGTCCCGGACCCTGAATTCGGCCTGACCACGACGGGGTCCGCCGACCGGGGAAAGCTGCGCGTCCCCGTCGGCATCGTCGACAAGCCCTTCGACCAGGTGCGCGACCTGCTCACCGTCGACTTCTCGGGCGCGGGCGGACACCTCGCCGTCGCAGGAGGCCCGCAGAGCGGCAAGTCCACCGTGTTGCGGACCCTCATCGCCGCGCTCGCCCTCACCCACACCCCGCGCGAAGTGCAGTTCTACTGCCTGGACTTCGGGGGAGGCGCGCTGCTCGGCCTGTCCGGACTGCCGCACGTCGGCGGGGTCGCCGGCCGTCTCGACCGGGAGCGGATCTCCCGCACCCTCGCCGAGGTCACCTCGCTGCTCAACCGGCGGGAACTGTTCTTCCAGGAGCAGGGCATCGACTCCATGGCCACCTACCGCAGGCGGCGGGCCGAGGGGCAGTACCCGGACGAACCGCTGGGTGACGTCTTCCTCGTCGTGGACGGCTGGTCCACTGTACGCAGCGACATGTTCGACGACATCGCGGTCTTCAACGGCATCGCCACCCGGGGCCTCAACTACGGCGTCCACCTCATGGTCAGCACCTCCCGCTGGGTGGAGCTGTCCGCCGCCCTCCGCGACCAGGTCGGCACCCGCCTGGAGCTGCGGATGGGCGACCCGATGGACTCCGCCGTCGACATCCGCAAGGCCGGCACCGTGCCCGCCGTGCCCGGACGCGGTCTGAGCAACGAGAAGCTCCACTTCCTCGCCGCACTCCCGCGCATCGACGGCGGCGAGGACGCGGAGGACCTCACGGACGCGCTCGCGGACCTCGTCGAGGCCGTCGCGGAGAACTGGGACGCCCCGCCGGCCCCGCCCGTCCGCATGCTGCCGGCCCAGCTCACCGCCGCCGACCTGCCGCCGGCCGACCCGGAGCGGCCGCTGCGCGTCCCGTTCGGCTTGGACGAAGCCGAACTGGCGCCCATCTGGCACGACTTCGCTCAGAGCCCGCACCTGATGCTGGTCGGGGACACGGAGAGCGGCAAGACCAGTGCGCTGCGGCTGCTCGTCCAGCAGATCATCGCGAACCACACCCCCGAACAGGCGCGCATCCTGGTGGTCGACTACCGCCGCGAGCTCGTCGAGGCGGTCCCCGAGGAGTACCGGCTCGGCCACGCGGTGGCGGCGGACCCGCTGCGCGAACTCGTCGACGGGGTCACCCGGGCGATGGTCGTCCGCTCCCCGGGCGAGGACATTTCCCCGGCCCGGATGCGGCGGGCCGACTGGTGGACCGGGCCGCGCGTGTTCGTGCTCGTCGATGACTACGAGATGGTCGGCACCGGCTTCAGCGTCCCCTTCGAACCGCTGCTGCCGCATATTCCGCTCGGCTACGAGGTCGGCCTCCACCTCGTCGTGGCCCGCGCGTCGACCGGCGCGTCACGCATGGACCCCCTGATGCGCAAGCTCCAAGAGGTCAACTCCCCGGCCCTCCAGCTGTCCTGCCCGACCTCGGAGGGATACGTCTTCGACAGCGTCAAGCCGAGGATCCTGCCGCCGGGGCGTGCGCTGCGGATAGCCCGCCGCAAGGCGGCGCTGGTCCAGATCGCGCTTCCCCGTGAGGTGGCGCCGCCGAAGGGGGAGCGGGAGGAACAGGGTGTGTCCGGCGGATCCTGACCGGGTCCGCGGTGTCCGGCACGGCGCCTCGTGGCGTTGTCGAAACGCCCGGATCGCTCCGCGATGCGGGCATTCCAGCGCCTTGCGATGCACCGCACCGGACGCCGCGTCCTGTCCGGTCCTGATCCGCCGGACACACCCTGGCCGTCAGGCGGTGCCGCCGCTCCCGCGGGTGTCCCCCGTACCCAGCCGTCCCGGCCGCCAGCCCCTGGCCCGCCCCCGCGGCAGCACCAAGGCGAGGAACGCCACGAGCAGGGCCACCCCCGCGGCGCCCGCCGTGACCAGCAGCGCGGTGTTCCTGGCGCCCGCGGCGTCCGGCGGCGGCACCGGCCGTACCGGGTCCGGGCGCGCCGCCACCGCCCGCGAGGCCGGGGCCTCGGCGCCCGCCACCGCGCCGTAGGGGTCCAGCGCGGGCAGGTCCGCCGGGTACGCCGTACGCAGCAGCCTCTCCCGCACCTGGGCCGCGTCCAGCTCGGGGTGGTAGGAGCGCACCAGCGCCGCCGCGCCCGCCGTCACCGCCGCCGCCAGCGACGCGCCGGAGCCCGTCCACATGCCGCCGCCCACCGGGCCCGGGCCGACGAGCGCGTCACCGGGCGCGGTGAGGTCGGCACGCGTGTAGGGCGGGGCACCGTCCGGACGAGTGCCCTGCGGGCCGGTGTCCAGTACGGCGAGGACGCTCTCCGGAGGCGCGGGAGCGGGTTCGGCGGGGGCATCGGCACTGGTGGACAGCGGCACACTGTCCGCCGCCGCCGGGGCCACGACCAGCGAGTCCTCGGCCGCGGCCACCGCCAGAGCCTCCCGTACCGCCTTGTCCGCGCCGTTCAGCGGCGCGGACACGACGATCACACCGGCCCCGCGCTCGGCCGCCGTCCGCACCCCGGCCGCCAGCCGCGCCGGGTCGGATTCGCCGCGGACGCCCGTGCCCCGTACGGCCAGAATCCTCGCCCGCGGCGCGACCCCGGCGAAGCCCTGGCCGGGAGTGGCCGCCCCCGCGACGAGGCCCGCCTGGAAGGTCCCTCGTCCCACGCAGTCCTCGTCCGCGTCACCCACCGCGTCGACCCGGCCGGCCGGCACGGCGGGCACGTCGCTCACCCCGGTGCCGACGATCGCGACCGTCACACCCCGCCCCTGCGACAGGGTCCACACATGGTCCAGGCCGAGCGCCTGGCGCGTCCAGGGGGCGTCGGAGGTGGCACGGCCCTCGGCGGTCGTGCACGCCTGCTGCGGGGACAGTCGCTCAGGGACCCCGGGCAGCACCACTCGTCCGTCGCCGTCCTCCGCGAGAGCGAGCCGGACCGGCAGGACGGTGAGAGCGGCGCAGAGCAGCACAAGGGTCGTACGGCGGTGCATGCGGGGCGTTCCTCTGTTCGATGAGGTCCAAGACGTACGGAGATCCGGAAGGTCCGGGCGGGACTGCGCGGCGGCACGGCCGGGCGGCCTTCAGGAAGGCTGCGGCAGAGCGGTCAGGTCCTCCGGCAACAGGAGCCGCAGATCCTCCAGGCTCGGCGCCGCGACCACGCTCAGCCGACCGGCCTGACGCGTCATCATCTCCTCCAGGGTCTGCCGCGCGAGACGTGCGTTGCCGAACGCGCGGCCCCTGGGCAGCCCGTCGAAGTGCGCGCGCAGCGCGGTGGCGGCGCCGGGCGCGCACTCGTAACCGTTGTCGACGGCGTGCTGGCGCACGATCGTGACCAGTTCGTCGGAGGAGTAGTCGGGGAACTCGACGTGCCGGGGGAAACGGGACGCGAGACCCGGGTTGGAGCCCAGGAAGCGCGCCATCTCCTCGGTGTAGCCCGCCGCGATCACCACCACCTCGTCGCGGTGGTCCTCCATCAGCTTCAGGAGAGTGTCCACGGCCTCCTGGCCGAAGTCGGACGAACCGCCGCTCCCCGCGGGGGTGAGGGTGTACGCCTCGTCGATGAACAGCACACCGCCGAGCGCCCGCGTGAACACCTCCTTCGTGAGCTGCGCGGTGTGCCCGACCCACCGGCCCACCAGATCGGCCCGCGACACCTCGACCAGCTGCCCGCGCGGCAGCACACCGAGTGAGGCCAGCAGTTCTCCGTACAGCCGGGCCACCGTCGTCTTGCCGGTCCCGGGCGGGCCCGCGAAGACCAAGTGGTTGCTGATGCGGGGCGCGGGCAGTCCGGCCTCGGCACGGCGGCGTGCGGTGGCCAGCAGGTTGACCAGGTCGCCCACCTCCCGTTTGACCGCGGCGAGCCCCACCAGCGCGTCCAGCCGCAGCAGCGGGTCGTCGTCGGCCTTGGGGTCCACGGCCGCGTTCACGCCGACGTCCTTCGCGGTCAGTACCGCCAGATCGCGTTCGTTCACCTCCGCCATGACCGCCAGCCGGGACGCCTGTCGGTCCACCATCTCCTCGAACACCTTGCGCGCGGTGCGCCCGTTGCCGAACGACGCATCGCGCGGAATGGCGTCGAAGTGGCCGTGCAACGCGGTCCTGGCCGCCGGTTCGAGCTCGTAGCGGTGCCCCGCGCACATCCGCTCGACGATGGTGACCAGCTCGTCCGAGGTGTAGTCGGTGAACTCCACGGTGCGGGTGAACCGGGAAGCCAGACCGGGGTTGGAAGAGAGGAAACCGGTCATCTCCTGCGGGTAGCCGGCCGCTACGACCACCACGTCCTCCCGGTGGTCCTCCATCAGCTTCACCAGCGTGTCGATGGCCTCCCGGCCGAAGTCCGCGCCCGAACCGCCCCCGTCGGACACCAGGGTGTACGCCTCGTCGACGAACAGCACTCCGCCCAGCGCCTTGTTGAACGTCTCGGTGGTCTTGATGGCGGTGCCGCCCACGATCTGGGCCACCAGGTCGGCCCGCGAGACCTCCACCAGGTGCCCGCTGCGCAGCACTCCGAGCGACGCGAGGATCGAGCCGTACAGCCGGGCCACCGTCGTCTTGCCGGTTCCGGGCGGGCCCGCGAACACCAGATGGCGGCTCATCGGCGGGGCGGGCATGCCGAGGCTGGCGCGCCGCTGGGCCAGCCGGTTCAGGTTGATCAGCGTCAGGACCTGCTGCTTCACGTCGGCGAGACCGATCAGGGACTCCAGCTCGGCCACCGGGCCGGTGTCGGCGTCCGGTTCCGCCGCCGTGGGGACCGCGCCTCCCGGGAGCCGTCCGTCGCCCGCCGCCTCGGCACCCGCGGCGCTGCCCCAGGCGTCCGGAGCGCCGTTGTCCGCGCTGTTCAGGCCCTCGACGGCGAGCCGGTCGCCGGGCACCGCCTGCCGCAGCCCGCTGCCCCGGTTGTCCCGTACCGTGCAGCCGGTCAGCGACGCCGGGTCGGTACCCTCGACCCGTACGCCGTCGGCGCCGGAGCCGGACACTTCGCAGGACTTCAGGGCCGCCCGCGCGCCCGCCGCGACCAGGACTCCGTGCTCACCCGAGCCGGTGACCCGCACCCGCGCGGCGGACAGCTCGCCCTCCGGATCGATCCGGACGCCCGCACCGGACGCTCCCTCGACGGCGGTGTCGCGCAGGGTGACCGTGCCGAGCGCCCCGACCCGCACGCCCGACTCGGCCGCCGTCCGCAGCGTGCCGCCGCCGACGTACAGGCTGCCGTGCCCCGAGACGTGCACGGCCGAGCCGGCCGACGCCTCGACGACGCACTCCTCGAGCCGGCCTCGCCCGTCCTTGGCGACCTCCACCCCGTGCGACCCCGACCGGGTGACGGTCGCGCGGCGCAGCAGCGGGTTGGCACCGGTACGTACGACGATGCCGGACCCGCCCGCGTCCCGTACCTCCAGGCGGTCGAACTCACCCGCCGAGTCCTCGTCGAGCAGTACTCCGACGGCCTCCGCATCCGCCACGACGGTCCCGGTCAGTACCGGCGAGGAGAACCCGTTGACCCGGATCCCCGCGTCCCGCGCGGAGGTGAACACGCAGTTCTCGAACGTGCCCCGGCTGCGTTCGGTCACGAACAGCCCGTGGCCCGCCGTCCGTTCCGTCCGGCAGGCGGTCAGGGCGGGGGAACTGCCGGCGCCCAGCACGAAGCCGTGCCCGGTCGTGTCGGTGACCGTCACCTCCTCCAGCACGGTGTGCCCGGTCGAGCTGACGTACACCCCGACCACCGCCTGCCGGACCGAACCGCGCACCATGCGCACCGTGCTGTCCTCCTCGACGGCGACCCCGGGCTTGTCCGTCGCGGATATCTCGCAGTCCTCCAGGCGCAGGTGCGCCTGGCCGTTCGTCAGCACCCCGTTGCCGCGGGTGTCGCGCAGCCTGCCGCCGCGTACGGTGATCCGCCCGCGCTCGCCGGCGACCACCGCGGAGGTGCCAAGATGCTCGACGACACAGTCCTCGACGAAACTCTCGTTCCCGGACGTCGAGACCACACCGGCGCCCGCCGGATTGCTGACCCGGCACTCGCGCAGGACGAGGGACCCGCTGCCCCGCGCGAACAGCGCCGCCCACGCCGAGCCGTGCACTTCGCACCGGTCCATCGCGATCTGCCCGCGCGGTGAGTCGACGACCGGCAGCTCGTCGTCGTGGCCGCGCAGCACCAGATCGCTCACCAGCACGGCGTCGCCGGTGAAGGTCAGCGCGGTGCCGCGCCGGGGCGCCAGCTCCACCGTCCCGGCACCCTCGGACGCGGTCAGTGTGATCGCGGCGGAAACGGTGAGGGACTCCTGGTAGCGGCCGGGACCGATACTGACCACGGCCCCGTTACGGGCCCGTGCGACGGCCTCCGCCACGGTGCGGAAATCGCCCGAACCGTCCACTGCGACGGTGAGCATCTGGCGTGACACGTATCTGACCTCCCGGCCCCCGGGGCCGGTGGGGCGACGGGGACACGCGGCATGTGATGGGGCGTACGGAACTTGAGTGCCCATCATGCCTGTTGCCGCAGGTCGACCGCCATGGTGATCCCTGGCCCCGCCCACCTTGCGGGGCCGGCCCCGGGCGGCGGAGACGAAGACCGCCCCAGGACCTGACGGCCGGCCGGCTCCGGGCCGGCCCGAGAACGTTTCACTGCGCTCCCGGTACTGACGCTGGACACGGCCCCGCCACACAGGCATGCCCGCCGTCGCGGACTTGGTCCGCGTCCCCGTGGGCACCCCGGAGCGACTTCGAAAGCTGCCCCCGGCACTCACCTCAGACCCGATCGAACGGCTCCGCGTACGTGAACACGCCCCGCAGCGCGGGGCTGTCGGCGGTCAGGGCGCGGACCTGGAAGTACTCGCCCCACGAGGGGTCCGGTGCGGTGATGCCGTGGTCCGAACCGGCGCGGAAACCGAAGCGGCCGTAGTACGCCGGGCTGCCGAGGAGAGCGACGAGGGGCTCGCCCAGCGCGTCCGCCGCGCCGAGCACGGCGTGGACAAGGGCGAGGCCGACACCGCGGCGCTGGTGGTCGGGGTGCACGCTGAGCGGGCCGAGGCCCAGGGCAGGCGCGGTGCCCACACGGCCACGAGTGCAGACCACGTGGCCGACGACCTCGTCCCTGTCGCTGACGGCCACGAGCGACAGTTCCGGTAGCCAGCCGTCGCAGACGCGCAGCTGGGCGAGGAGGGTTACCTCCACCGGAACCGGAGTCTCCGGCTTGGCGAATGCCAACGCGGTGACCGTGGTCACGGCGAGGATGTCGTCAGGTGTTTCACGTCGGATCAGCACCCGCACAGTCTGAGTCCCGGATCGCGGCGCCGCAACGCATGTGCCGGTACGCCCGTCCGTCCGGTGGCCCGGCTGTCCGAGACGACGCGATCACTCGAAATGGCCGGCCCCTCCGTCTCTTCGAGAGGGCGGGTTGCCGGGCCGTCGGTCTGTTCTGCCGCAAGGCCGAACCACGCCGTGTGCGGAGAACGTCGGCTGGTGGGCGGACGGTCGGCGAGGGGACGGGCCGAGTCGGCTCGCGCGGGTCGGAGGGGTCCGGCCCTGCGGCTCTTCGGAGCCGGACCCCTCCGGTTAGCGTTTGATGCCCACACCTGCCAGCAGGCTGATCTCGGCGTCCGCGATCTCCGGCGCGTTCGTGGCGCGTTCGGCGGCACGCCAGCGATGACAGCAGACGATGCCGGGCTCGATCAGGTCGAGCCCGTCGAAGAAGCGGCTGACGTCGCTGTGCGAACGGAACTTCACCGGGGTCCCGGAGTTGGTGTAGGCATCCGCGACCTGGTTCCAGGTGTCGGGGTCGAAGTCGGGCGTGCAGTGGTTCATGGCGAGGGCGCTGCCCACCGGGAGCGGTTCGAGCAGCCGACGGACGATGCTGTAAGGGTCGTGCGGCTCGGTGATGAAGTGCATGAGCGCGTTGAGGGAGAGGGCGATGGGCCGGCTGAAGTCAAGGACTCCCGAGTCCTGCACGGCGCTCATCAGCGCATCGGCATCGGTGGCGTCGGCCTCGATGTAGGCCGTACGCCCTTGAGTCGTGCTGCGCATGAGGCGTTCGGCGTACTTGAGGACGAGGGGGTCGTTGTCGGCGTACACGACGCGGGCCTCGGGCACCACCGACTGGGCGATCTGGTGCAGGTTGGGCTCGGTCGGGATGCCCGTGCCGATGTCGAGCCACTGGCGGATGCCGTGCTCCTCCGCCAACACTCGGGTGGCCCGTTGCATGAAAGCCCGGTTCTCTCGGGCGGTCAGGTAGAGACCGGGGTGGGCCTCGGCCGCGCGCAGGGCCGCTTCCTTGTCGATTTCGAAGTGGTCCTTGCCACCGAGGAAGTAGTCGTACATCCGGGCCGAGTGCGGCCTGCTCGTGTCGAGATCCCGGCGGGCCTGACTGGTGGTCATGTTCTCCCCTTGATACGTGTGTCTGTCGGCCCACAGGGCCGGTGCGGGACCGGTGTCGTCGTCCCTCCTGCCCGCCGCCGGTTCACCCGGCGGCCAGGTGATCGGCCAGACCCTCCTTGACCCCGCGGACGAACGCGGCGATCTCCTGCGGTGTGTAGATCAGCGCGGGCCCGGCCGGGTCGGTCGACTGCCGGACGGCCACGCGGCCGTCGGTGAGCTGCTTCGTCTCGACGCACTGGCCGCCGTTGGGCCCGCTCCACGGGCGTTCCCAGCCCTGTTCCCCGAGGTTGCGGGCCGGCATGCCGTTGTAGATGCTTTCGTCGGTGGTCGTCATGAGTGCTCCTTGCGCATTCGGTTCAAGAGCGCCCTGCTGTCCTCGGACGACGTCTGGAGCGCCATACGGGAATGCGCCTCGAGGTGGGATACGACGTCCGCGCGCTGGTCGAGGTAGACAGCGGCGGACAGGAGTTCGCTGTAGACGATGTCGGGCAACTCGGGTTCCTCGAAACGGAAATACGTGAACGGGGCGCACGCTCCGATGTGCGCGCCCGCCGAGAACGGCACGATGTCGATGCTGATGTGCGCGAGCTCGGAGACGTCCAGGAGCCGTTCGATCTGTTCCCTCATCACCTGAGGTCCGCCCACCGTCCGGTGCAGGACGGCCTCCTCCATGACCACCCACAAGGTAGGGGCGTCCTCCCGCTCCAACAGGGCCTGGCGGCGCAGCCGCAGCTCCACGCGGCGCGCGATCTCCTCCTCGCTGCCGTTCGGCAACCCGCCCCGGAGCACGGCTTGTGCGTAGTCGGGGGTCTGCAGAAGGCCCGTGACGTACTGGGGTTCGTACGTGCGGAGGGTCTTGGCGCCGGCCTCCAGGCTGACATAGGCGGTGAACCAGCTGGGGACGGCGTCGCGATAGGAGTGCCACCAGCCGGGCTTGTTGGCCTGCTCGGCCAAGTCGACGAACTCGTCGATCTCCTGGCGGTCCGCGCCGAAGGTCTCCAGGAGCTTCTCCACGTAGAGAGGCTTCAGCGCGACCTCGGCCTTCTCCAGCCGACGGATCGTCAGAGTCTTGACCCGCAGAGCCCTTGCCGCATCCTCCAGCGAGGCGCCGGCGCCGATCCGCATCTCCTGCAGCCGGCGGCCGAGGATCATGCGCAGGACTGTCGGCGCGCTGGTGCCGGTACGGGCTTCGCTCACGCCCAACCTCCTGAGGGTCCATCAATAACGCCATTCTGACACTGACTTGAAATGGACACCAGGGTGATACCCGCGCTTCTGAAATTATCAGGGAGTCGGTTGCAGCGTGAGTCCGATCACGCGCATAGTGGTGGGGTGAGCGGCCGAGTCGCAGTGCCGACGCAGGATCCGACCGGGAGAGGATGCGTGATGTCGATGGTGCCGTCGGCGCCCCGCCGCCGGACGCCTGCCTCGGCACACGCCTTTCACCGCTCGTGCTGCAGCCCGCACCCCCTCACCGCGCCCGTCCCTCCGGCAGGCGCTGGAAGGCGACACACGTGACACTGTCCATGCCCTCAGCCCCGGCCTCGACCCCCGTCTTAGCCGCGACGGTGCCACGCCGGGAGTACTGGTTCGGCCTCCCCGCCCTGCGTACCAGTGTGAGATCCGCCCGCGACACCGTGCGGGACCGGCTCCGCCTCTGGGAGGTACCCGGCGACACGTGCTGCGACGCGGTGCTGCTGGTCTCCGAACTGACCACGAATGCGGTACTCCACACCGACAGCGGTCATGTCATGTGCGGCCTCGCACTGACCGGCGACGAGCGGCGCCTGCGCATCGAACTCCACGACGAGAGCAGCACCCCGGTCCGCCCGTCCGAGCGTCACGCCGGCCCTGGCGAAGAGGGCGGGAGAGGGCTGCTCCTCGTCCAGCAACTCGCGGACAGCTGGGGCTCCGCACGTTCGACCCGGGGCGTAGGAAAGGTCGTCTGGGCCGAGTTGACGGCCCGGTCCTGACGTCGTGGGCGTAGGGCGTGTGTCGAAAGTGGCGCCGTCCGAACCCCCCTTCCTCGATCCATCGACAGAAGGCGCCCATGACCCCCCACGATGAAAACACTTCCCCGGTCGTGCTGTACGTGTGCGCCGACCGGGCCCCCGGTGCACCCGGGGAAGCCGCACAGCGCGCGCGGACGGAAGGCCAGGAGTTCGCCCGGGAACGCGGACTGACGATCGCCGAGGTCGTCACCGACACCTACGGTGAGCCCGACCCGGCCCGACGCCGAGGGTGGCGGCGTGTCAGACAGCTGGCACAGACGGGCCACGTCACCGCGGTACTCGTCCGCTGGCCCAGCGCCATCGCGCCGGAGTCCGCACGCGAACTCCGTCACCGCGAGGCCGCGTGGCTCCGCGACCGGGGCGTGGGCGTCCGATACACCTGGGCGCCCCTGTCGAGGCCGGGCGTCGAGGCGCGGTGAGTGTTCTCCGTGTCGCCTCCCCACGCGGGGGTGGTGGCTTCGGCGGATGACGTCGTCCGGTCCGGGCGGCTCACGATCTTCCGAAGGCCGACCAGGCACGAGCAGTGCCGTACCGCGCCGAGTTCGGCGGGAGCCCGGGACAGGGCCGGTATCCGGTCGGCCTTCCGTTCCGCCGAGGGGCGGGCTGTGCGCCGTGGGCGTCCGAGCCCGGTGGCGGTCGGGGCCGGCGTCCGTCCCGCGTACGGCTGCCGCCCGCAGGCAGAGGGACGCCCTGGCGTTCGTGGACCCGGATGCTCCGGGTGTCCGCTGCCCCCCAGCCCCCAGCCCCCAGCCCCCTGCCCCCTGCCCATGGCCGTGTCGCTCTGCGGGGCATCGCCTCCGTACCCGCGGGACGACGGCCTGGCGGCGTCCACGTGACCGGACCGAGGGCGCAAGTGCCGCTCCGCACGAGCGTCTCCCGGTGGGGCCGCTACGGAGGGCGGGCCCGGGCCGAGGCCCCACCACCCCCGCCGAGTCAGGAGGCGAGCCGCCCCTGCGCGCGGAACGGCGAAGTACATGACGGGTGCGGGCCGTACGCAGAAGAGGAGGCAGCCGAACCCGTTGTCAGAGGGGGCGCCTAGAGTCTCCGCTACTGGTCACGGTGAGTCGCCGTCGACGGGTTTCATCGGCGTGCCGCCGGTTCGGCGGCCATCCGGAACAACGGGGAGAACAGCGCATGGGGTGGGTTCAGGCGGGCGACTACGAAGTCGCCCTGGAGGCGGGCAAGGTGGTCTGCCGCAACGGGAAGGGCCGGCGGCTGCAGTCCGTTCCGGCCAAACTGAAGGACGATCCGGCGGTCGTCGGGCTCCGGCAGTTGACCGAATGGCTGGAGCGGCACGACCACCAGTGCCTGAAGGACGTCGAGCAGTGGATGGTGCGTTCGCTTCCCGTCCCCACGGCCGTGCTCGCCCGCGTCTGGCCCGACCCGGCGTGGCGGGCCGCCCTGCGGGACGTCGTGGTCACCGGAGCTGACGGTGGGATCGCCGGGTTCCTGCGCGACGTCGACCCCGACCGCGGTCTCGGCCTCGTCGACCTGGACGGCGACACGGTCCGCATCACCCCGGACGTCGTGAGCGTGCCCCACCCCGTACTCCTCGACGACCTCGACGACCTGCGCGAATTCGCGGTCGAGCTGGCGGTGAGCCAGAACGTGGACCAGCTGTTCCGCGAGGTGTGGCGCCGCCCGCCCGGACTCGCCCCGGACACGACCTCCGTGGACACCTACGCCGGCGGCGTGTTCAAGGAACTGCGCTTCCTGCACGGCCGCGTCACCCAACTCGGGTACCGGTCGCGCGGCGGATACGCGGTCTGCCCGGCAGTCGAGGGCGGTGCCACCGTCGAGGCACGCATCTGGATCGGCGAGCACGACGGCTACGGCGAGTACGACACCGAGACGGGCCCCCTGGGCTGGACCGACCCCGCGGGGCGCGCGCTGGCGGCCGCCGAGGTCGGCCCGGTCGCGTGGTCCGAGGGCATGCGCATGGCGGCGGCGCTCTACGCCGGCCGCGACGTGGCGGACGAGGAGCGGGCGGCATGAGCATCACGACGACGAACACCCACACGATCCCGACGGCGGAGGGCGAGGCGTCCCTCCCCGCCCAGGACCGGGGTGAGAGCATCTCCCGCACCGCCGCAGAGGCACGCGCGGCGGCCCTGCTGGACGCGGGCGCGATCCTCCCGGCAGGTACCACCGACCGGGACGACGCCGACGCGCTGACCGCCCGCACCTACACCCACACCGCCCTCGACGACCGCGCCGTGGTCCGGCTCGTTCCCGGCACTCTCGGCGAAGCCGAGGACCTGGCGCTGGAGTTCCTCGGGCTGGCCCGGACCTCCGAGGCGCCCGTCGTGGGACAGGTGCGCCGCGAGACTCTGGGCTTCCCGGCGTGGGCGCTGGTCAACGACCCGGCCAACGGACACCATGCCCTGGCCCTGGTCAAGGACATCGAGCGGCTGGGCCGGCAGGCCAGAACCCGTGCCGGAGCGGCCAAGGAGGGATTCGACGAACTCGGCACCCGGCTCGGCCGTGCCGTCCCCCACTTCCTCCCCACCTACTACGAGCAGGTCGCACGCCTTTTCCTCCAGGCCGAGAACACCACCTACGCCGCCTCCTTCTTCGGCAAGGCCCGCGAGGCCGAGCGGGTGCACGGACTGGTCGTGGACGAGGAGCGGCAGCGAGCCGTCTTCCTGGAGTTCGCCTTCGCCGGGGCGCTGACGGTCAAGGCGCTGCGGCAGTACGTGCGGGACCTGGTGGCCCGGCTCGCACCGGTGGACGCCTGGGCACAGTTCCGACGTCTGCTGGTCGAGCGCTGCGCGGCCGGCATGCCGCCGTACGCGGCGCTGCCGCAGGACGTACGCGCGCTGGTCAAGGCCGCCGGTCTGGACCGCGAGGCCGCCGAACGCGAGCTGATGGCCGATCTGATCGGGTCCCCGGGCGTCGTCCGCGCGCCGACCTCGTTCTGGACGACCTACCGTTGCGCGCTCGTCGCCCTCGCCCGACAGGACGAGGCCGTGCGGGTCCGGCTCCTGGGCTTCTTCCCGGAGACCTTCGGCGAGACCAAAAAGGACACGGACGGCGACGCCGACTGGCTCGTGTTGCTGGCCGATTCCGGCGCGGAGGACCTGCTCACCGCCCACCCGGACACCTCCGAGGGCGCAGCCTCCGACTTCGCCTCGTCCGCCTCGGCCACCGCGCCCGTCTCCCCGGCCGACTGGCTCGCCCGCTGGGAGGCGCACCGCCGGCGCAACCGCGCCACCGCGGCCCGCAGTCCGCAGACCCTCGGCCTCGCCGCCCGGATGGCGGACCGGCTGCGCGCAGACGGGCGTCCTGTCGAGTTGTTCCAGGGCCGCTGGCAGCGCAACGCGGACCTGGACCTTCTCGACCTCTGCCTGGCCTCCGGCGTCCCCGTCGTCGAGCCGGACGATCAGGGCACCGGACAGCCTGCCGGTGTCCCTCTCGGCCAGTGGCTCACCGACACCGCGCCCGGCGCGCGGGACCTCGCCGCCGTCGCCGAACGGCCGGTCTTCCGCGCCCTCCTGCGCCGGAACATCGGCGGCCTCGGCAGCGAACGCAGTCAGCGGCTGGGCGACGCCGGCATGGCGAAGCTGGCAGCGCATCCCGCGCTCTCCCCGATCCTCCGGGAGTGGCTGACCGTCTGCGCCGAGGAGTACACCGCCGCCCGTGGGCTTCCCGGGCTGCGCACCGCGCAGAACAAACTCTCGCCGTTCCGCACCGTGATCGCGGACGTCGCCCCAAAGGCCGTACGGCTCCTCAAGGACCACGACGTCGTGCCCCTGCTCGCTTCCACTCTGCGTACCGGCGTCCTCGACGAGCTGGGCTGGCCCGCGCTCGACGAGACGTACGCCGAACTCGCCGCCGAGGTCGCTTCCGCGACACGTCAGCGGCATCACCGGTCGGAGAGCGTCGGTGTCACCGGCGCCTGGCCCGCGCTGATCCTGCACACCCTCGAACGAGCCGTCGTCATCGGCCCGGAGGGTGTTCTGCTCCGGCACACCCTGCGGCTGCCCGCCGCCGTCGACCACTGGCGGACGTTCGCCTTCCGCTACGTCGACGGCGAGTTGCTGGTCATCTGGTGGGAGGACGGCACGCAGCGCGGCTACTGGTCGCACCGCCCCGCCGAGGTGTTCACCGTCGCCGGCGAGCAGATCCCCCGCTGGGGCGGCTCCGGCGCCTCGGACGACGTGTGTCTGCCCCTGCCCGGCGGCGGCCGGGCCACCGGCGGGAAGGCCCTGCACGCGGGCGACACCTCCCTCCCGCCCCAGCGTGCCGTCATCTCCGACGGCACCGGCCACTGGCGCGAAGGCCACCAGGGTTCCCAGCAGGTGTGGCTGGAATACGACCCGGCCGCCGGTACCCACGGCCGTGCGTCCCTCCCCGCCTTCCTCCGCTCCGGGGTTCGGGACAGCACCCGGCTGCTTGCCGAGCACTGCCAGGTGCTGCCCCTCCAGCCCGGTCTGGAGTCCACGCCGTTCGGCACGGACGGCACGGTCCTCGGCCGCTGGGTCCGCCGCACGGTCGACGAACCCGGCACGGCAGCCCCGGCCCACGGGCACCGGATCGTCGCGGGCACCCCCGACGGACACACGGTGACCCTGCCGTACCCGCTGCCCGGGGGAGGCTCCCCGGTGCCGCTCGGCGCCCTCACCCTGCCCGGCGGGTCACGGCCTGTCGCGGTCCTGCGCCACCGCTCCGTCGAAGCGCACCCGGCGGACACGGACGGCACCGGTGGCGCCCTGTGGTCCGTCAACCCCGGCTCCTCCGGCGGGAACGACGTGGCGGGCACCCCCTACGTACCTCCCGTCGCCTACTGGCACGCCCTGCGCCCCAGGGACGAGCGGGGCTCCGCGGTCCTGCGGAACCTGACCGACTCCCGGGCGGGGGAGCTGTTCGAGCAGGTCGCCGTCGCGGTCGTCCAGCACCTCCAGGCGTTCCGGGCCGTCGAGGAGTACACGGGGCCCTCGTCGAGGGAGCTGTGCGAGGAAGCCGTCGCCCGGGTGCTGCCCGAGGTGACCGACCCACGGCTCCTCGCGGGCATCACCGGGCTCGTCCGGAACGCGGTGGACCGGGCTGCCGCAGCCGACCGGTACCTCGAACCGCCCAAGCCCGTGCAGCCCGCCGCTCCCCAGGACCTCGCGCGCACCCGAGGCATGTTCTTCGACCACGAGCCCGAGCACGGCGACGACACGACCCTGCAGAACGCCTCCGCCTGGAGCTCCGAGCGGATGCGCGGCGGCTGGTGGGGAGCCGGACGCCGGTGGACCGTGATCCGGCAGATCCTCGCCGTCAACCATGTCCTCGCCGGCCGGCCGGCGTTCGGCCCGCCCGCGCCGTCCAAGGTCCCGTTCACGTCCGTGGACGGCTGGCAACGGGACGAGTACACCGTGCCCGGCGACTCCCTGAGCTGGACCTCCGTCCTCGGCATGCTGCCCGAACTCTCCTACCGTGCAGCCTCGGCGACCACGTCCCCCGAACACCGCACCGGGCTTCTCGTGCTGCTGGAAGCCCTCGCCGCAGGCCCGCTGGCCGACCCGGCGGGCACCGTCCGGCAGGTGGTGCTCGTCGAGCCGTACGACGCGGGGACTCCAGGGACGGGACGCCACGAGCCCGTGGACCGCCTCGGCCAGGTGCTGCGCAGAGGTGCCCGCACCGTGGTGGTTCTCGACAGCCGCGGCCAGAACTCCCGGAACGACGCCGCACGCTGGCTCGCCCTGGACCACGATCCGACCGGCGCCTTCGGCCCCGTCCCCGGCTTCACCCTGGACCGCGAGTACGTGTACCGGAACGGCATCGCCCGCGACCGGCTCACCCGGCTCACCACCCAGGTACGGGAGCAGGGCCCGGCACCCTGGAGTCCGGAGGCCGCCGAGGCGTTCCACGCGGCCACCGGCATCGGCCCCCTCCAGTCCGCCGCGCTGCTGTCCGGCGCCGTGCGGGAACCCGGCACCGAGGCGCTGGCGCTGCTCGGAGTGAAAACGCGTGCCTTCGAGGCCGCCCAGGCCGGGCTGGACGCACTGCCCGCCGCCGACCTGCACGCCCTGCTCCGGGCTCTGCTCCCCGCGGACCCGGCCGAGCTCTGGTCCACCGGCCCCGACGTCGGGGCCGCCGCCGAGGTCTGGCAGGAGAGACTGGCCTCCGTCGTCCGCGTCCCCGAGGAACTGGACCTCGACCTGTCGGGTACCACCGCGGACGCCGTCGACCTGATCCTCAACACCGGCTCCCGGACCTGGCTCGCCCACGGCACCGATGTACCGGACGGCACCGGCCGCCCGGTGCTGCGCCTGGTGAGCGCACGCGGTGCCCTCGTTCCGGTACTCACCGCCCTGCGCACCCTCGCCTACACGTTGCCGTACGGGCATCCCCTGCGGGCGCACCTGCCCGTCGGGCTCACGGCTCTGCGCGGCCACCTCGCCGACCCGGGCCTGGTGCTGGACCTCGGTCTGCACTGGACCGAGGCGGGGAACTCGATCGGCCCCGCGGTCCGCGCCGCCCACCAGCTCCCCGAGTCCGGCGGCGCCGGCGCGGACGGACTGGTCCGGGTCGGTACGGCGCTGCTCCTCGCCCCCGACCACGGCAGCAGCGAGAGGCTGCTGATTCGCCCGGCCGGCCTGGCGGGCCCCGACGATCCGGCGTTCGGCTTCGTCGAGGGCATCGTCGCCCGCCACGCCACCGGCGATCTGCTCGCCCTGCGCGCGCTGCTGGGCGAAGAGACGTTCGCGCTGGCCGCGTCGGGCGCCCCCGACGGCTCCCCGCTCCACCCTGTCCAGGACCCGACACGGGCGGTGCCGGACCTTCTGGCCGAGGCCGTCGACGCCCTCGGCCTGAGCGAGGACGCCGCCGCTCTCTACCTGATGCTGCTCGCCCTGCCCGACCCCACGGACCGCAACTGTGTCCGGTGGACCGGGTGGAAACCGGCACGGGTCAAGAAGGCCCGTGCGGAGCTCACCGCCACCGACCTCGTCGTGGAGGCGAAGCGCTCCCGCGCCGGGCGCACGCTGTTCCTCCCCTGCGGCTGGCTGGAACGCGGCGCCCCCGGACTGCCGCTGGAGACCTGGAAGGAAAAGCTGTACCCGGTGGCCGGGTACGCCCGGACCCTGCCCCACCACCCCGTGCCCGCGCTGTTCGCAGCCGCCTGGGCACGGGTCCGCGGCGGGGACGCCCCCGCTTTCGAAGAACTGGACACCCGCGCAACCCGGAAGGGCCGCCGCCGATGACGAACGACACCACACCCACCATGGACAGCACCGCCGCGGCCCGCGTCCCGGATCGGGCGGCGCCGCCCGGCCGGGAGCACCGCCAGACCACGCCGCCCGAGGACCGGTACGCCACCGAGCTGGCCTTCCTGGCCGTCCACGACGCAGGGCCCCGCCCACCCGGCTGGCTGCTCACCCCGCGTGCCGTCGTCACCTTCGTGATGGGCAGCGCGGGCGAGGCACTGAGCCTGCCGAAGGGCGCCCGGTCAGGAGCCGGGGTGCCGCTCCGCCTGGTGATCGAACAGAAGTTCGTCGGCGAGCGCGCCCTGGTCGAACGGTGCGTGGTCACCCTCGCGGGAGAGCGCGGACTTCTCCTCGTGGGAGAACCCGGCACCGCCAAGTCCATGCTCTCCGAGCTGCTGTCTGCGGCCGTCTGCGGAACCAGCGCTCTCACCGTGCAAGGCACCGCCGGCACCACCGAGGACCAGCTCAGGTACGGCTGGAACTACGCGCTGCTGCTCGCCCAGGGGCCCACCGAGCAGGCCCTGGTGCCCTCGCCGGTGCTCACGGCCATGACCCGGGGGGCCGTCGCCCGTATCGAGGAGGTCACCCGCTGCCTGCCGGAGGTCCAGGACGCCCTCGTGTCGCTGCTTTCCGAGCGGCGGATCGCGGTCCCCGAACTGGCGGGCGGCGAAGGCTCCCAGGTGCACGCGGCCCCCGGCTTCACCCTCATCGCCACCGCCAACCTGCGGGACAAGGGCGTCTCGGAGATGTCCGCCGCGCTGAAGCGGCGCTTCAACTTCGAGACCGTGGGTCCCATCGGGGACGTGGACGCCGAGACCGCGCTCGTCCGGCGCCAGTCCCGGGCGGCCGTCGAACGGGTGGGCGCCGCCTACCAGGTGGACGACGCGGTCCTCGAAGCCCTTGTCACCGCCTTCCGGGACCTGCGTGAGGGCCACTCGGTGGAGGGCTGGGAGGTCGAGCGCCCCTCCACGGTGATGAGCACGGCGGAGGCTGTCTCCGTCGCGGGCTCCCTGGGCCTGGCCGCCGCCTACTTCCCCGGTGACCGGGACGTGCTCTCCCTCCTGCCCGGCCATCTGCTCGGGGTCGTCCGAAAGGACGACCCCGCCGACGCGGCACGGCTGCTGGGGTACTGGGACGGGCCGGTGCGCAGGCGTGCGGAGCAGGGTTCGGCCACCTGGCGTGCCCTGTGGGACCTGCGCGCGGTGCTGGAGAACTGACGGATGAGCGAGTCGACCACCCCCGGGACCCGGTCCACCGCCGAGGGGCCGCCCACGGCCGGTGCGCCGGTCGCTTCTCCGGCGCGGGGCCGGGCGGCCGGGCCCGCCGTCCCGGAAGCCGCGGCGGCGGCCCTCGCGGCGACCGGACCCGGCTTGCCGTTCCTGATCGGGGTGCGCCACCACGCACCCTCGTTGGCGGCCGCCCTCCCCGCGCTGCTGGACGCGGCTGCCCCCGACGTCCTCCTCGTCGAACTCCCCGCCGAGTTCCAGCCCTGGCTCGGCTGGCTCGCGCACGAGGAGACCGAGGCCCCGGTGGCGCTGGCCGCGGTGCTTGCCGAGGGGACCGGGCCCGGCTCGGCAGGTGCTGGGGGGCCCGCCTTCTACCCGTTCGCCGACTTCTCGCCCGAACTCGTCGCACTGCGCTGGGCGGCGAGAAACGGTGTCCCGGCCGTGGCCTGCGATCTCCCGCTGGCCGACCGGGCATGGGCGGGGGGCGGTCAGGGCACCCCCAACCCCGCCCCTGCCCCGGGAACCGACTCGGCACCCGTGCCGGGGGAGGGGTACGACCTGTCCACCGCGCTCCGGTCCCGGCTCACCGGCCGGGACGGCGACGACCTGTGGGACCGGCTGGTGGAGGCCCTCGCGCCCGGTTCGACACCCGAGGCGCTCCGCCGTGCCGCCCTGCTCACCGGCTGGGCACTGCGCCACGAGGCCGAGGCACGGGGCGGGGTGCACGGTACGGACCTGGCGCGCGAGGAATGCATGCGCGGACACCTCGCCGAGGCCCTGGCGAACGGAGGCCGGCCCGCCGTGGTGGTGGGAGCCTTCCACGCCCCGGCACTGCTACCGTCCGCCGCCGGAGCCGCCGGAGCCGCCGGAGCCGCCGGAGCCGCCGGAGCCGCCGGAGCCGCCGGAGCCGCCGGAGCCGCCGGAGCCGCCGGAGCCGCCGGAGCCGCCGGAGCCGCCGGAGCCGCCGGAGCCGCCGGAGCCGCCGGTGGTCCTGTTCCGGATGGGGCGGAGGCGTCCGCCTCCTTGACCGGGCGGGGCGCGGACGGCCACGTGAACGGCGTTGCCGGGACGGCGGATTGCACGGTCTCCCTGGTCCCGTACACGTACCCGCTGCTCGACTCGCGGTCCGGCTACCCGGCCGGTATCAGGGACCCGGAGTGGCAGCACACCGTCCTGGACGCCGCAGGGGACCCGGCCGCGCTGCACGAGGCCCTGATCCGCACCGCGGTCCGGGTCTGCGCCGCCCTGCGCGAACAGGGCCACCCCTACGGCCCGGCCGACGGCCGGGAAGTCGTCCGGGTGGCCGGAGACCTGGCCCGCCTGCGCGATCTGCCCGCCCCCGGCCGCGGTGAACTCCTGGAAGCCGTACAGACGGTGCTGGGGCGGGGCGAGACCTACGGCACGGGCCGCGCCGTCGCCCAGGCCCTCGAACGCGTACTCGTCGGAACCCGCACCGGACGGCCCACGCCCGCCGCTCCGCGCAGTGGACTGGGCCCCGCGGTCGAGGCCGAGACCGAGGCGCTCTCCCTCCCCGGTCCGGAGGACGGGCACGAGAAGACACCGCGTGACCTCCGGCTCGACCCGGCGCGTTCCACCCTGGACCGGCGCCGCGAACTGCTGCTACGCAGGCTGACGGTGTGCGGCATCCCTTACGCGCAGGAGCAGGACGTGAGCGGCGCGGCGGGCACCGAAGGGCTCACGACGCGCTGGCAGGTGCGGTGGACCCCGGCGACGGCCGCGATGCTCACCGCGGCCGGGGCCCGCGGCGTCACCCCGGTCCAGGCGGCCGAGGGCGTGCTGCGGCAGCGGCGCGCGGCCGAGCGCGCGGAGGGCGGCCCGACGGCCGCTCAGGTCGTCCGCGGCCTCACCGAGGCCGCCGATTGCGGACTCCCCGCCTTGGCCGACGAGCGGCTGACGGAACTGTCGGCCGTACTCCCCGCGAGCGGCACCCTCCCCGAACTCCTCGCGGGGCTCGACCTGCTGGACCGCATCGACGCCGGCCACCTGCCGGGCCTGGCGGAGTCCGACGCCCCGGCCCCGGACGCCACCACCCTGGCCCGTACCGACCGCACGGCGCGCGCGGCCGAACTCCTGACCTCGGCCGCGGTCCGCCAGGTCGGCGGCCTGACCGGCTCCGAGGAGCCCGAGGACGCCCGGGCGCTGCTCGAACTGGCCCAGCGCGCTGACCGGTTGGGTGGCATCCGGCTCGCCGACGCCCTCGCCCGGCTGGCCGCCGACGGCACCCCGCTGATCGCGGCGGCCGCCGGAGCGGTCAGGGTGCTCACGGGCCACGAAGAGGCCGCGACCTTCGGCAGGCGCGTCGCGTCCTGGGTGGACGGAGCCGCGGACAGTACCCTCCGGGCCGCTCTCACCGCCCGCCTCACCGGCGTCCTGACGGTGGCGGGTCCGCTCCTGGCGGTCGGCGCCGACGCCCTGGACCCGTTGCTCCAGCGGGTCGTCGAGCTGGACGACACCGCTTTCCTGACCCGACTGCCGGCCCTGCGCGGCGGCTTCGACACCCTGAGCCCGGCGGCCCGGGACCGGCTGCTGGACACCGTCGAGGAGCGCCTGGGCGAACGCGTGGGCACCCTCGACGCGGACGATCCGGCCGAGACGGCCCGCCGGACCGTCGCCGACCTCGCGGCCCGCGAGCTCCTGACCAGCCTCGGCCTGCCCGTCCCGCCGCCCGTGTCCGACGACCGGATTCTCCCGCCGCCCGGCCACCCGGCCTCGGCCGCAACCCACCCGGCTGCGGTCCACCCCGCCTCCGCCGCAACCCATCCGGCCTCGGCCGCAACCCACCCCGATACCGCATCCTCCACCGGGGCCGCCTCCGCACGGATCCTCGCCCCCGCCGACCGGTGGCGGCTGGTGCTCGGCCGGCGTCCCGGCCGACTGCCCTCCGGCGCCGCCCGCCTGGCGACCGCTCTGGACGAGCTCTACGGTGCGGGACACGGCGAGGGATCCAGGGGCGGCCTGCCCGGCTCACGCGGCGGCCGGGAACCCTCGTTCCCCGGCGTCCGCGAGTGGTCCGACGAACTGGCCGCGCTGTTCGGCCCCGGCATTCGCGAGGAGGTCCTCGCCGCCGCAGCCGCGACGGGCCGCCAGGACGTCCTCGCCGAACTCGACCCGGCGGCCGTCACCCCCTCCGTGGAACTGCTCCGGACGATCCTGCGGTACGCCGGCGGCCTCCCCGAAGCCCGCCTCGCGGCGCTCCGGCCCCTGGTCCGGCACTTGGTCGGCGAACTGACCCGGCAGCTCGCCACCCGGTTGCGACCCGCCCTCACCGGCACGATGTCGTCCCGGCCCACCCGCCGACCCGGCGGCCGGCTCGACCTGCCGCGCACGCTGCGCGCCAACCTGGCCACCGCCCGCCGGACGGCCGACGGAACGGTTCGGGTGATCCCCGAGAAACCGGTGTTCCGCAGTCGCGCCCGCCGGTCGGCCGACTGGCGCCTGATCCTGGTCACCGACGTCTCCGGATCCATGGAGGCGTCCACGATCTGGTCCGCGCTGACCGCCTCCGTACTCGCCGGGGTGCCGACTCTGAGCACCCATTTCCTGGCCTTCTCCACCGAGGTCGTCGACCTCACCGGCCATGTGCACGATCCCCTCTCCCTCCTGCTGGAGGTGAGCGTGGGGGGTGGTACCCACATCGCCGCCGGGCTGCGGCACGCCCGCAGCCTGATCGCGGTGCCCACCCGCACCCTCGTCGTCGTCATCAGCGACTTCGAAGAGGGCGCGCCGCTCGGCGGACTGCTGGCCGAGGTGCGGGCCCTGGTGTCCACCGGCTGCCACGTCCTCGGCTGCGCGAGCCTGGACGACGCCGGCAGGCCGCGCTACTCGACGGGCGTCGCCGGGCAGCTCGTAGCCGCCGGCATGCCGGTGGCGGCCCTCAGCCCACTCGAACTGGCCCGCTGGATAGGGGAGAAGACCGCATGACCGCCGCCCAGTTGCCACCCGTCGCGCCGGAGGTCACGGCCACGCTGGTGGAGGACCTCCCGCCCCGGCTGCGCAAGCGGCTGGACGCGGCAGTCACCAAACTCGGCGCCCGCCCGACACACCGCGTCGGGGACACGGTGACGATCGCGGTCGACGACGAGAGCGAGTTGCGCCTGCACGCCCCGGGCGGCGTGGTGAAGACGGCCGACGCCATCACCTGCGGGTGCCTACTCGCCCCGGCGTGCGTCCACCGGGCTGCCGCCGCCTGCGCCGCCCCCGTGGCGGACCCGGCGCCGGAACTCGCCGACCAGCCCACCCCGGGGGTCCCCGAACCCGTCTCCGGGACCGAGCCCCCCTCCACTCCCGACCCTGCCACAGCCACAACCACAGCCACTGCCGCTGCCGCTGCCACCTCCGCCTCCGCCTCCGCCTCCGCGACCGACTCTGCCCCCACCGCACCGGTCGCCCCCACCGCCCCCACCGCACCCGCTCCCGACCCTGCCGCCGCGATCGAAGTGGCGAGCCCGGCCCAGCGTGCAGCGGCCGACGCCCTGTGGTCGGCGGGAGCCGCCGTGCTGGAGGGCGGCGTCGACGGGGCAGGCGCGGTCGCCCAGTCGGCCCTCCTCCGTGCCGCGCACACCGCCCGGCTCCGGCACCTGCCGCGCGCCGCGGGCGCCGCGCTGTCGGTCGTCACGCTGTTGCGCGCGGCCCGCTCCGGTTCCCCGTCCTTCCGCACCGCCGACCTCGTCACAGCCCTGGCCGAACTCCTCGGCACCGCACACCGGGTGGGGACGGCGTCCGGTGCGGAACTGGCCGCCGTCAGGGGTCGCGCGCGCCGCCCGTACAGCCCGGACGGCGCGCTGCGCCTGTACGGCCTGTTCACCGAACCGGTGGTCACCGACTCGGGGCACGGCGGTGTCCGCACCTGGGTGGCCGGATCCGACGGCCGTCTCTGCACGGTCGGTGACGTGGCGCCCGGCGGCGTCGGACGCGCCCTGGGCGTGGCCGACCGGGCCGTGCGCCTGGGAGACAGCGCGCTCACCCATCGGGAGCTGGGCCGGGCCGGCCTGGCGGTCTCGGGCGCCACGGTGTCACCGGACGGCAGACTGGGCGCAGGCAAGGGGGTCAAGGCCGTTACCGCCCGGGGCGTGGCGTGGACGGAGACGCCGCTCGCGGCCCTGTGGGAGACGGCTCCGGCCGAACAGGCAGCCCGTGCCCTGAGGTCCACCTCCCGCTACGAGGACCAGCACGGCGGCGGCAGCGACCTGCTCTTCCTGGACGTCGAACTCCTCGGCGCCGTGCGGGAGCCGGGTGGCAGCTGCCTGCTCGCCCGGTGCGAGGGAGGGACGCACGTCCGGCTCACCGTCGCCGACGACGACCCCGCGCTGGCCCACCGCGACAACCTGATGCTGCTGGCCGCGGCGCCCGGGACCCGGCTGAGGATCATCGGCCGCCTCGTGCCCGCCCTCCACCCCCGGCTCACCCTCCTCGCCTGTTCGCACCCCACCGGCGAGGGCACGATCGACCTCGGCTTCGACCGCCTGCGCCGCGCCGACCTTCCGGACCCTGCCGCCTCCGTGCACCCGGCCCTTCCACACCCCGAAGGGTCCGGCGCGCACTCGCCGCTGTACCTCCTGGAGCGCCGGGTCGAACAGGCGGTTCCGGCGGGCCGTGCCGCCCTCGGCATGCTCGGGGACGTCACCGCCCAGACCCGCCGCCTCGGCCGGGCGGGTCTTCCCACGGCCGCCGGACTCCTGACGGCGCTGTGCGCCTCGGCGACCCGACGCGACCGCGACCTCTTCGGCCGGCTCCTTCCCGCCGACAACGACGCCTTCGCCATGTACTGGCTCGCCGCCGCCCGTTACACGGCCGCCGTGGCAGAGTCCTTGTGCGCGGCGGCCTGGGAACCGACCTGATCACCGCAGGAGGGCTGAAGCCGATCGGTGCCGGACCACTCGAACGATCCCGTGAGCCGGGAGGCCATCGGCCTCCCGCAAGTCCGTCGGCCGCTGCCCGACGGGATGGCTCTCATGTCCCGGTGGATTCGGCATCGCGGGCTGACAGCCGGAAACGCGCCGGGTCCGGGCCAGTGCGTTCGCGGCCGGCCGCCCCCTCCCGACGGTGTCCGCATTCGGGTCGGACGGTGATCACCGCTTTGCCCAGCAGCGCTCGGGACTCGATCGCCTCGTGCGCCGAAGCCGCGTGCGCAAGGGGGAAGGTGGCTCCGACCACCGTCTTCAGAACCTTCTTCGCGGCCGCGTCGAGAACGCGCGTGAGGAGTGCGGCGTGAGCCGAGGCGGTCAGCCGGATGTCTCCGATACCGAGCAGCCGGACGCCGCGGGCCGTCGCTTCCGAGGGGTTCACCGGCGCGAATCCCCCTGTCGGGGCGCCGTGGGCGGAGAACCGGCCGCCGTTCGCGACCAGGGAGAACGCGGCCAGTCCGACCTCGCCGCCCACCCCGTCCAGGACGACGTCCGCGCCCGCGTCGCCGAGCGCCTCCCGCGCGCGGTCCACCCAGTCCGCGCCGGTCGGGTCGATGACCGCATCCGCTCCCAACTCCGTTACCAGGTCCATTTTCCGCTGCCCGCGGGCCAGGCCGACTACCCGGGCCCCGGCAGCTCCGGCCAGCTGCACGAGGAGTGTTCCCATGCCGCCCGACGCCCCCACGATCAGAACCTGCTCACCCGGCCGGACGGCCGTGACGTCCAGCAGTTCGGCCGCTGTCGCCCCGTCGTGCGCCAAGGCGGCGGCGTCCACGAAGGAGACCTCGTCGGGGACGACGGCCAGAGCCTCCACCGGAGCCACGGCCAGTTCCGCGTAGGCTCCGGTGTACCCGATGGAGGCAACGACACGGCGTCCTGCCCAAGCCGGTTCCACTCCCTCGCCGACCGCGCGTACCGTCCCGGCGATACCGCCCCCGGGAACGTACGGAGGGGTGACCGGGAAGAACTTCCTGCCCCAGCCGGCCCGCACCTGAGTCTCCACGAAGATCGTGTCCACGGCGGCCACGGCGACCAGCACCTGCCCCGGCCCCGCCACCGGGTCGACGGCCTCCGCCGCGACCAGTACCTCCGGGCCTCCGAACCCGACCACCTGTGCCACACGCATGGCGTTCTCCATTCGCTCGGGCCCACCGGGTTCCGGCGGCGGTGCCCGAGTCTCTGACATCGAGTGCGCTTGAGGTCAAGGGCCGGACTCTCCGTCGATCGCCGGGGATCCACGGGTTCAGCGTCCGGTCGGTTCAGCGTCCGATCGGTTCGAAGAGCCGTCACGCGTGGGCGGAGGAGCCGCCATCTGGAGTCCCGCCACCTGACGTCCGGCCACCTGACGTCCGGCCACCTGACGTCCCGCCGTCTGACGTCCGGCCATCTGACGTCCCGCCGTCGCCGTCGCGGCCGTCACCTCGGCTCTCGAGCCAGTCGGGTCGGTGCCGCGTCACGGTGAAATGGCTGTGGGGCCGGTGCGCACGTGCGCACCGGCCCCACAGCCGCGACCGGGGTGCGCCGGCCGCTGAGGGAGCGATCGTGATGGGGCAGGGTCAGTTCAGGTCGAACCGGTCGAGGTCCATGACCTTGGTCCAGGCGGCGACGAAGTCCTTCACGAACTTCTCCTTCGCGTCGTCGCCGGCGTAGACCTCGGCGAGGGCCCGGAGTTCGGAGTTGGAGCCGAACACCAGGTCGACGCGCGTACCGGTCCACTTGACCCGGCCGGACGCGTCGCGGGCCTCGAACTCGTCC
The DNA here is from genome assembly GCF_036188265.1 of Streptomyces sp. NBC_00247. Taxonomy (NCBI): domain Bacteria; kingdom Bacillati; phylum Actinomycetota; class Actinomycetes; order Kitasatosporales; family Streptomycetaceae; genus Streptomyces; species Streptomyces sp. NBC_00247. The sequence continues at coordinate 6,752,455 of NZ_CP108093.1, forward strand.
TGCGCCGACGACGTCGACTTCCAGGTGATGCCCAGGTCGAGCAGGTTCACGAAGAAGTCGTTGGTCAGCGTGCCCGGCCGGTCGGTGAGGACACCGTGCTTCGAGCCGCCGGTGTTGGCGCCGAGCACGCGCAGACCGCCGACCAGGACCGTGGTCTCCGGGGCGCTCAGCGTCAGCAGGTTGGCGCGGTCGAGGAGCAGGTACTCGGCGGGCAGGCGGCTGCCCTTGCCGGTGTAGTTGCGGAAGCCGTCGTGCGCGGGCTCCAGCGCGGCGAAGGACTCGACGTCCGTCTGGTCCTGCGTGGCGTCGACCCGGCCCGCGGTGAACGGCACCTCGACCTCGACGCCGGCGTCCTTGGCCGCCTGCTCGACGGCGGCGCCGCCGGCCAGGACGATCAGGTCGGCCAGCGAGACCTGCTTGCCGCCCTTGGCGTCGAAGGCCTGCTGAACGCCTTCCAGCACGCGCAGGACCTGGGCCAGCTCGTCCGGGTCGTTCGCCTCCCAGCCGCGCTGGGGCTCCAGACGGACCCGGGCACCGTTGGCGCCGCCGCGCTTGTCGCTGCCGCGGAAGGACGAGGCCGAGGCCCAGGCGGCCGAGACCAGCTGCGACACCGTCAGGTCCGTGGCGAGAAGCTGCTCCTTGAGCGAGGCGATCTCCGAGGCGTCCAGCGGCTCGCCCGTGCGGGCGGGCAGCGGGTCCTGCCACAGCAGCACCTCGGAGGGCACCTCGGGACCCAGGTAGCGCTGGATCGGGCCCATGTCGCGGTGCGTCAGCTTGTACCAGGCGCGCGCGAAGGCGTCCGCGAACTCCTCCGGGTTCTCGTGGAAGCGGCGCGAGATCGGCTCGTAGGCCGGGTCGAAGCGCAGCGACAGGTCGGTGGTGAGCATCTGCGGCTTCTGCTTCTTCGACGCGTCGTGCGCGTACGGGACGGTCGCCTCGGCGTCCTTGGCGATCCACTGGTGCGCGCCGGCCGGGGACTTGGTCAGCTCGTATTCGTACGCGAAGAGGTTGTGGAAGAACTCGTTGCCCCACTGCGTCGGGGTGCTGGTCCAGGTCACCTCCAGACCGCTGGTGATGGCGTCCCCGCCCTTGCCCGTCTGGTAGGTGCTGCGCCAGCCGAGGCCCTGCTCCTCCAGCGGAGCGCCCTCGGGGTCCGCGCCGACGTTCTCGGCCGGACCCGCGCCGTGCGTCTTGCCGAAGGTGTGACCACCGGCGATGAGGGCGACCGTCTCCTCGTCGTTCATCGCCATCCGGCGGAAGGTCTCGCGGATGTCGCGGGCGGCCGCGATCGGGTCCGGGTTGCCGTTGGGGCCCTCGGGGTTGACGTAGATCAGGCCCATCTGGACCGCGCCGAGCGGGTTCTCCAGCTCGCGGTCGCCGGTGTAGCGCTCGTCGTCGAGCCAGGTGGTCTCCGGGCCCCAGTAGACGTCCTCCTCCGACTCCCAGACGTCCTCGCGGCCACCGGCGAAGCCGAAGGTCTTGAAGCCCATGGTCTCCAGGGCGACGTTGCCGGTGAGGATCAGCAGGTCGGCCCAGGACAGCGCCTGGCCGTACTTCCTCTTGACCGGCCACAGCAGTCGGCGGGCCTTGTCCAGGTTGCCGTTGTCCGGCCAGCTGTTCAGCGGGGCGAAGCGCTGCTGACCGGCGCCCGCGCCACCGCGGCCGTCGCTGATGCGGTACGTGCCGGCGCTGTGCCAGGCCATCCGGATCATCAGCGGCCCGTAGTTGCCGAAGTCGGCCGGCCACCAGTCCTGCGAAGTGGTGAGCACCTCGGCGATGTCCCGCTTCACCGCGGGCAGGTCGAGTCCGCCGAACGCGGCCGCGTAGTCGAAGTCCGCGCCGAGCGGGTTCGCCACGGCGGGGTTCTTGGCGAGGATCTTCAGGTTGAGGCGGTCCGGCCACCACTGGCGGTTTCCGCCGCCCTGAGTGGGGTGCGGCGCGCGGCCGTGGGCCACGGGGCAGCCGGCTGCCTGAGCCTCGGGCACCTCGGGAATGGCCGTCTCGGGCGAGTCCGGAACGACGGGGTCGAAGACGTGCGACTCGGGGTTCTCGGTCATGGGAAGTCCTTCCGGACCCGGTGGGTCGTGGGGCGCTGAACGGGGGAGGAGGATTCGGACGGTGCAGAAGGGGCACTCCGGGTGCCGGAGTCTCGTCGCGGGTGGCCCGATCGCCTCACGGGCCACCGGACCCGACGGTCCCTGGCGGTGCGACGACGGGGGCGCGCGGCCGGCGTCCGATGCTCGGCCGGCGGTGTCCCGTCACGTGTCTCTGCTGCCGTACCGGAGTCTTCCTGTCTCTTGGATGTCGCCGGAACAGATCCTACGATGGACTTCGTCCAAGTCAAGAAGTGCCTTAGAATCACATCGTTCGGGGCGTGGTGTCGTCGGATTCTTTCCGGGTGGCTCGTTCCCCGCGGAGCGGAGCGGGTGAGACCGGATGAGCGACCTCCTTCAGCGGCTGCGGAACCGTGACTGGCGGTTGACCTCGCAGCGGCGTGTCGTCGCGGAGGTCCTCGACGGCGATCACGTGCACCTTACGGCGGACGAGGTGCATCTGCGGGCCGCCGCGCGACTGCCCGAGATCTCCCGTGCGACCGTCTACAACACGCTGGGGGAACTCGTCGCGCTCGGCGAGGTGCTGGAAGTCTCGACCGTCGGCCGGGCCAAGCGCTACGACCCGAACGCGCACCGCCCCCACCAGCACCTGGTGTGTTCCGGCTGCGGCACGGTCCGCGACGTCCACCCGGTCGGCGACGCCCTCGGCGACCTGCCCGAGGCCGAACGGTTCGGGTTCGCCGTCGGCTCGGTGGAGGTCACCTACCGCGGCCTGTGCCCGGCCTGCGTCTGACCGCGACGGGTTCCGCGCGCCCGGCGGAACCACTGGACCGAGGTCACCCCGCACCTGACCGGCCCGTGGCCGATCCGCTGTCCGCCGAACGACGAAGCCGGCCGGTGACTCGGTGTGCCGGAGGGGGGCCGGAGGCTGAACGCCGAACTCGGCGTCCCGGGCGGTCGGGCGGGGATACGCCCCACGGTTCGGCGGTGTGCCGGTCCCGTACCCGGAAGGTCTCCATCGGCAAAGGGTCACGAAGCGCACGGATACCTCCCACCGGCCCATGCTCCCGGGTGCCCGCGCCGAGGACGCCCGGGAGCGCCGGCAGGAGCACGTCCTACCGCGGGGAACGGAGCACGAGAAGGGTGATCTCGCTGGGTGCGAAGACGCGGAAGGGCGGGCCCCAGAAACCGGTGCCGCGACTCGTGTAGAGGAGGGTCCGGGACCCGTGCCGGCTGAGTCCGGCGAGGGCCGGCTGGTCGAGGCGGACCAGGTGGTGGAAGGGCCATATCTGGCCGCCGTGGGTGTGGCCGGAGAGCTGGAGGTCGACGCCGTGGGCCGCCGCCCGGTCGATGAACTTGGGCTGGTGGGCGAGGAGGAGGACGGGGAGCTCGGGGTCGGCGCCCTGGAGGGCTCCGGCGAGGTGGGCCCCGTGCCCCGCCAGTCCGGAGGACTCGGCGGTGACGTCGTCGACGCCGGCGACCACGAGGGTGTCGCCGCCGCGTTCGAGCAGCAGATGGCGGTTGCGCAGCGGCTCCCAGCCGAGTTCGTCCATCAGGTCGACCCAGCCCTGGGCCTCGCTGTAGTACTCGTGGTTGCCGGTGACGTAGACGCGGGCCCGAGTCGCCCGCACGGTGCCGAGCGGGGCGGCCTGGGCGCGACGGCGTTCGGCCGTGCCGTCCGCGATGTCGCCGGTGTGGCAGACCAGGTCGGCTTCCAGAGTGTTCACCGTCTCGCACACCCGCTCGGACCAGCGGGCGCGGTCGAGGGGGCCGTAGTGGGTGTCGGTGATCAGGGCGACGCGGGTTCCGTCCAGCCCGGCCCCCAGGCGGGGGAGCCGCACGTCGAGTCGGCGTACGCGGGGCACGCGCCGGGCCTCGGCGTACCCCCAGGCGAGCAGCACGGCGGCTGTTCCGAGGACGGCCCAGGTGACGGTGCGCGCCCGGTCCTGTCCGTCACCGACCCCGGCCACTGCCAGGGCGAGCCGCAGCAGGACGCCGAGCAGAACCGACCAGGTGAACAGGACCCAGATGCCGCCCAGCAGCGTGTCCCCGACGATCGCCGCCCGGTCCCGCTGGCGCCGGCCGTGGCCGCGCACCATCGCGAGCGGCATACCGGCCAGGCCGAGGAGGAACAGCGCGGTGCCGATGGACGTGACGGGGGGCGGCCAGTGCTGCCCGGCGTGCAGGAGAACCCAGCACGGCACCGCCCACAGCAGCACGGGAGCGGTCAGGGGGACCCAGCGCATCAGTCGCCCCAGTCCACTCGGTGGTGCTTTCGCCGCTTCACCGGCGGCGGATCGGGTGTCGCTCGTCTCGGTCATGCTTCCCCTCCTGAGGTTCCGTCCGGCGGACCGTTCCGTACCGGAGCCGGGTGGTGGCCGCGGCGCGGTCGTCGTACCACCCGTCCGCCGCGGCCCCGGAACGATCCGCCGCCCGTGCCCTGGTTCCGCTCCGGCCTCGGCTGCCGGAGTCTCCTTGAGGGCTCATTGTCCGCCGCCGCGGAAAGAGCCGTCCTCCAGGCCCCGGTAAGTCCGCTTCGGACCGTCTGCTGCGCCCGGCCCACGGCTCGCGCGCGGGTGGTCCCGCGGTGACGCGTGCTCAGGACGGACCGCACGGTGCCCGGTTCAGCACCCGGGAGCCGGATTCGGCGGCCCGGGCATGCTTCGCTACCGTTCCTCGGGCCGAGGGGCCATGGGTGGAATCGTGCGCTTCTCATGGCTTCGTCCGGTAGGTGCGCGGGCCTTCAAATCCCCCTTGCTGCACGCGCATTGACGCTCCACATCCGCGGTGATTCACTTCGTGGCTGAGAGAGCGCTCTCAGAGATCGGGGGCCCGGTGACGGCCCCGTCCATTCACGCCATGCAGGGAGAGCCGTGTCCATGATTCCCTCTCGCCGTAGTGTGCTGCGCGGGGCAGCCGCTGCCGCTGCCTCGGTGCCGCTGATCAGCGGAGTCAGTTCAGGACCGGCGTTCGCGTCGGCCGCGGCCTCCGGCGAGCACGGGGCCGGCCACGCTTCTGATGAGCACCGGACCGGCCACGCCACCTCCGCGCTCGGCCCGAACGTCCTGGTCTTCGATCCGTCCATGAGCGACGCCTCGATCCAGGCCAAGGTCGACGCCGTGTTCGCCGTCCAGGAGTCCAACCAGTTCGGCGACGAGCGCTTCGCCCTGGCATTCAAGCCGGGCACCTACACCGTCGACATCAACGTCGGTTTCTACACGCACGTCCTCGGTCTCGGCGCGAGCCCTTCCGATGTAGTGATCAACGGTCATGTCACCGTCGACGCCCAGTGGTTCGACGGGAACGGCACCCAGAACTTCTGGCGGGCCGCGGAGAACCTGACCATCGTGCCGCCGGACGGGCTGGAGCGCTGGGCGGTTTCCCAGGCGGCCCCGATGCGCCGCGTTCACATCAAGGGGAACATGACCCTGATGCCGAGCCCGCCCGGCAACCAGTGGTCCAGCGGCGGCTTCCTGGTCGACAGCAAGGTGGACGGGCAGGTCGATTCCGGCTCCCAGCAGCAGTGGCTGTCGCGCAACGACACCTTCGGCAGCTGGACCGGCTCCAACTGGAACATGGTGTTCGTCGGTACCGAGGGCGCCCCCGCCCAGTCCTTCCCGGCCCCGCCGATGACCACCGTCGACCGCACCCCCGTGGTACGGGAGAAGCCGTTCCTCACCGTGGACCGCCACGGCTCCTACCAGGTCTTCGTGCCCGCGCTGCGCTCCAACAGCACCGGCACGACCTGGGAACACGGGCAGGCCCGGGGGCACAGCATCCCGCTGTCGCGGTTCCACGTGGCCCAGCCGGGCGACTCGGCCGCCGAGATCAACCAGGCCCTCGCCCACGGCAAGCACCTCCTGTTCACGCCGGGCATCTACGACATCTCCGCGCCGCTGCGGGTCAACCGGGCCGGCACCGTGGTGCTCGGCCTCGGCCTGACCACCCTGCGCTCCACCCGCGGCAACACCGTGATCGACGTCGCCGACGTCGCCGGTGTCACCCTCGCCGGGCTGCTGGTCGAGGCGGCCTCCAAGCACACCCCGGTGCTGGTACGCGTCGGCAAGGGCCGGAGCCGGCTGCGGCACAAGGGCGACCCGACCGTGCTCTTCGACATCGTCGCCCGCATCGGCGGCGCGATCGCCGGCGGCGCGGGCATCAGTGTCCAGGTCGACAGCAACGACGTGATCTGCGACCACCTCTGGCTCTGGCGCGCCGACCACGGTCTCGACGGCACCGTCGGCTGGACGGTCAACCCCGCCGACACCGGCATCGTGGTGAACGGCGACCACGTCACCGTGTACGGGCTCTTCGTCGAGCACTACCAGAAGTACGAGGTGGTGTGGCAGGGCGAACACGGCCGCACCTACTTCTTCCAGAACGAGCACCCGTACGACGTGCCCACGCAGTCGGCCTGGCGGCACGGCTCCGCCCTCGGGTACGCCGCGTACAAGGTCGGCGACAACGTGCGCGAGCACCACGCCTGGGGCCTGGGCAGCTACTGCTTCTTCAACCTCGGCGCGAACATCTACACCGACGCCGCCTACGAGGTCCCGAACACCCCCGGCGTCGTCTTCACCGACCTGATGACGGTCTGCCTCAACGACGCGGCCGGCGGCGGCATCCTGCACTGCATCGACAATGCGGGCGACCCGGTCCAGAACGGCTTCGGGACGTACTTCATGAAGTCGTACTCCAACGGGGTCGTCGGAGCCTGACGCCGGTGCGCGGCGGCGGTGGTGGGGCCTGGTGGCCACCACCGGGCCGACCGTGAGCGGGTGACGTCAGGAGAGGTGCGCGGTGGCGCGGCGGTCGTACGGACCGCCGCGCCACCCGCGTATCCCCGCAGCCGTGAGCGGTGCCGTGTGCCCATGCAAGGAGGGGAGGGCGACTACAGGGTGGTGACCAGGCCGCCGTCGACGACGAAGTCGGCCCCGGTGATGTTCCCGCTCCGGTCGCTCGCCAGAAAAGCGACGAGGTCGGCGATCTCTTCGGGACGGGTGAAGCGACCGGTCACCGAACCGCCCGCGGCTTGCTCCGCCACGGATTCGGGGCTGCCACCCGTCGCCGCGGAAACCGAGGCGGCGACACCGTCGTCCCCCAGCCACAGCGCGGTGCTGACGGGTCCGGGGCTGACCGTGTTGACGCGGATGCCCTGCGGCCCGAACTCCTTGGACACCGCCTTGCAGAAGTTGGACAGCGCCGCCTTCGCGGTGCCGTAGTCGATCACCAGCGGATCGGGGAGGAAGGCGTTGACCGAGCTGATCGTGACCACGCCGGCTCCGGTCCTTCCGGCCATGTGGGGGAGCGCGGCCCGGGTGGCACGGACGGCCGCCAGGAAGTTGATGGTCCACGCGGCCTCCCACTCCTCGTCGGTCACCGTCAGGAAGCCGTCCACGCGTGGGCGCACCGCGCCGACGTTGTTGACGAGGACGTCCACGCCGCCGTACGCGGAGACCGCTGCGTCGACGAGAGAGCGGGGGCCGGTCGGACCGCTCAGATCGACCTCGACGGCGAGGACGCGTCCGGTACCGGCCAGCGCTTCGAGTTCAGGGGTGTTCTTCCGCGCCCCCGTGACCACGGTCGCGCCTTCGCGGACGAGAGCCCGGGTGACGGCGAGTCCGATGCCACGGCTCGCACCGGTGACGATCGCGATGCGGTGGGACAGGCCCAGGTCCATGGTGGATTCCTTCGCAGGTCGATCTCGACGAGGACGGCCGGTACGGCCGGTTCGGCACGGTGCCGGCGACATCGCGCGAGCCGGGGGAGGCAGCGGTGCCGTCCACCGTGCCGGAGTTCCGGCACGTACCGCCTGAGCGTCCCACGGGTCACCGCCTCCGGGCGCGGCGTGACCCTCTGCGCCGCGCCGTCGCCTCCCGCGGTCGGTGACGGTCGCCGGGACACCCCACCCTCGTGGCGAGCGTTCGAGACCGGAGAGGTCAGCGGCGGCGACCACCGAGACGTTCTCCAGTGTCGGCGCGTTCTCCCAGACCTCCGCCGCGAGCGCCGAAGCGCGGTCGTGGAGGCGGTCTGCGCGGTCGGCGGCCGCTTCGGCCGGGCCCTCGCAGGCGAGCGTCTCGGCCTGCTCTTCGAGTTCGTTCAGCAGCGCGACCGCGTGCTCCGGATGGTCCGGTGCCGGCAACTCTGCGGCCGGCGCCCAGGCCTCGATGCGGGGCCGTTCCCGTCCCGTGCGTGGTCCCACGTCGCATCGGTTGCCGCGCCCGGTGACGGCGGCGGGGGGCCGAGGCCCCCGGCCGGCCGCCGTGGACCGTCGGTCACAGGTACGCCGGGGACACCGCCGCGGTCATCACCGGGTGCGGGCGGCCGGAGCCGTCGGCCGGGACCTCGTAGAGGTCGGCGCCGAAGTCGCCCGGCAGAGCGTAGGTGACGGTGGTGTCGTCCTTCCAGACCGCCTGGTCGTCCACGCTGCGGGTCTCGGCGAGCGGGTGGTCGGCGAGTGTGCCCAGGTCCAGGACGTGCAGGCGCCAGGGGGCGTCGGCGGGCAGGCCCTCGTCGCGGCTCTTGTAGGCGATGCGGGTGCCGTCCGGGGAGAGCGAGGGGCACTCCACGTTGGTCCGGAGAGTGGTGAGCGTACGGTCCTCCAGGTCACCGCGGATCAGGTAGGTCCGGCCCTTCGTGGCGAGGGTCGCGTAGAAGTGCCGGTCGTCCGAAGCGAAGGTGACGCCCCAGAAGTTGACGTCCGCGGCGCGGTAGGGGCGGCCGTCCTTGCGTATCGCGAAGTCCTCCAGACTCGGGACGAGCTTGCCGGTGCGGGTGTCGAGGATCGCGGCGCGGGTGGAGAAGTTCGTGCCCGCGTAGCTGTCGCCGCCCACGAAGACCGTCCAGGCGGCCAGCCGGCCGCTGGGGGAGACACGGGCGCGGGAGGGGATGCCGGGGATCGGGTAGTGCGCCTTCTCCTTCAGGCTCCGGTCGAGGATCGTGGCCCGGTAGGTGTCCTGGAGCGCCCCGTGCACCGCCTGGAGGCAGACTCCGGTACCCGAAGCCGCGTAGAAACGCAGGCACTTGACGCCCGAGGCGGTGCGCGCCCCGGTGGGCGCCGTGACTGGTACGGTCGTCAGCTCGTCGCGGTGCGGGCCCCAGGCCATGTTCCGGAAGATCATCCGGTGCTGGTCCGCGAGCGTGATCCGCCCGGTGGTGACGACCGGCCCGCCGGGCTTCGCCACGTCGAGCCGGTCGGACCTGGCCGCGGCGTGCAGCACGGAGGCGGTGGCGACGACCGCGAGCACGGTGACGGCGCAGAGGAGGACGAGGAGCCGGGAGCGTGGGCGCGTCATGCGGGAACCTTCACGGTCGGGCCGGTGCGGAGTGCGAACGCGGCGCACACGGCGAGTGCGGCCGCCGCCGCGAGCAGGGCCGTGCGGTCGCCCCACGCGGTCCAGGCCGCGCCGAAGGCCAGCGAGCAGATGAACCGGGCGAAGGCCTGCCCGGTCTGGATCAGTGCGAGACCGGAGGAGCGCAGTTCCTCCGGCACGCTCTGCGAGGCCGCCGCCATCAGGACCCCGTCCGTGGCCGCGTAGAAGGCGCCGTGCAGGACGAGCACCAGGTACGGGAGCGCCGCCCCGTGCCACGAGGAGAGCAGCAGACCGTACGCGCCCAGCAGTGCGACGTGCCCGGCGAGGAAGACCCGCCAGGGACCGACCCGGTCCGCGAGCCGGCCCAGGGGCAGGGCGAGCAGCAGGAACGCGGCGGCGGTCCCGACCGGCATCAGGGCGAACCAGCGGTCGGGCACCCCGAGACGGTGCTGGAGCAGCAGGTAGACGAACGAGTCGCTCACCGTCGCGAGACCCAGCAGCAGCGCGCAGACGGCGATCCGCCGGATCGCGCGGTGCCGGAGCAGCGCGAAGGCCGCGCGCAGGGTGGGCCGGGGGGCGGCGGTGCCGGGGTGCTCGGCCGGCTTCACGACACGCGGGGTGCCCGGACCGGAGGAGGCAAGCGGGGCGGTGCTCTTCGCGGGTACGAACAGCACCAGTACCAGCACGCCCACAGCCGCCACGCAGAAGCTCACGGTGAACACCGCGTCGTAGCCGTCGACGGTGGCGCGCAGGATCAGGAACGCGGCGAACGGACCGAGCAGGGCGCCCGCGGTGTCCATGGCGCGGTGGACGCCGAAGGCGCGGCCACGGGCCTCCGGCGGCGACGACAGGGAGATCATCGCGTCGCGCGGCGCGGTGCGAAGCCCCTTGCCGGTACGGTCGGCCGCCAGGACGAGACCGATGGGCGTGAGGGTGTGGGCCATGAGGAGAAGGGGTTTGCAGAGCGCCGAGAGGCCGTAGCCGAAGACGGCGACGTGCTTGTGGCGCCCGCCTCCGCGGTCGGCGAAGTGACCGCCGACCAGCCGGACCAGGGCGGAGAAGCCGTTGTAGACACCGTCGAGCAGCCCGAAGCCGAGAGGGCTGAGGCCGAGACCCGCCACCAGGTAGAGCGGCAGGACCGCGGTCACCATCTCGGAGGACACGTCGGTGATCAGACTGACCGTGCCGAGCGCCAGCACGGTGGGGGCGACCGCCACGCGCCGCCGGGCCGGCTGTGTGCCCGGCCCGGCGGCGCGTTCGGCGGACCCCGCACGAGTGGCGCGGCTGTCCGCTACGTACATGTCAGGAGGTCCAGACTCCGGTGATGTCCTTGGCGGTCGCGGCGTTCCCCGCGTGCCCGAGGCCGTGCATGTCCTCCAGCGTGCGCAGGAGGTCGTAGTGGTTGTAGGTGGTGGCGGAGGTGGCGCCCGCGGTCACCCGCTGCCCGTAGAGGACCGTCGGGATGCGGTTGCCACTGAGCCGGTTGTCCTCGTCGAAGGTGACGACGAGCAGGCTGTTGTGGGTCTTGGCCCAGGTCGCGTAGGCGCCGAGGTTGTTCTTCAGCCAGGTGTCGCCGCTCGACACCGAGCAGTCGTGCATGTCGCTGCACAGGTTCGGGACGACGAAGGAGACCTGCGGCAGCTTCGTGTAGTCGGTGGGGAACTGCTGGAAGGTGTAGGCGGACGAGGTGGGGACGTTGCTGAAGCCGAACCAGGGGTTGTGCTTGCGGGCGTAGTTGCCGCTGCTGCACGTGGTCGAACCCTGGCTGGGCAGCGTCTCGTTGTAACTCGCCCAGCTCTTGCCCGCCGCGATCAGCTCGGACGCGAGGTTGGGCCGGCTGGAGAAGCCCGGGGTGTAGCAGCTGTCGTCCGTGATGCCCTGGGTGGCTCCGGAGAACAGGGCGAAGTAGTTGGGCTGGCTGGGGTGCGTCTCGGCGTAGGAGGCGGTGAGGTTGGCACCGCCGGTCTTCAGCGAGTTGATGTACGGGGCGCTCGACGAGCCGATGACCTGGCTGTAGCCGTGGTTCTCGAAGACCACCACGATCACGTGGTCGGGGGTGGGCACACTGGCCGCGGCCTGCGCCGACGACGACCCGCCGATGCCGGTCCACAGGCCGACGGCAGCCAGGGCGGTGAGGGCAAAGGCGCAGGTGAGGGCGGTGCGACTGCGGCGGAACACGGATCTGCCGAGCACGGGGGCCTCCGGTGGGGAAGTCGGGAGTGGTACGGGGGCGGTGCAGGCCAGAGCATGCTCACGCCAAGAATCATCTGGGACGCTCCCTGCCGGTGGAGTCATGAAGAGCGGGTGAACTGTGCGTTCCGGTGCGCCCGGTCCGAGGGCGTGGGCGCCGCGCGCGTCCCTTTCCGCGGCGCGGGGCCCTCTCGACACGAAGGCGGCGGCGGCCCATCATGATGGTCATGGCCTCGACGCGATTGCAGGGTCTGGTGCTGCCCCTGGCCGCCGCCCTCGCCCTGATCGCCGCCGGATCGGCGCAGGCCGAGCCGACGGTTCCGGACCACGCCGTCATCGTCTGCGACAGCGCCAGCTTCTACGCCAACTACGACAGCGCCTCCGGGCCTGCGGGTCTGAAGCGGGTACTCGCGCGGGGCGACAAGGTCGGACACACGCGTGGCGCCCACCCCGTCTACAACGGATGGGCGGCCACCTTCGACTTCGGGCCCAACGACTGGGGGTTCGTCAGGCAGGAGTGCCTGGGCGGTTACGGATCATGGTGACGTTCCCGAATCGCACCCCCGGAGGGCACCTTGTGACCCGTACCAGTAAGCGCGTAGCCCTCGTCCTGGCCGTTGCCGCCACGGTGGCGGCCCTGGCCACAGGTCCCGCCGCAGCTGCCAACGGCACCGCCGGGCAGCGCGAAACCGTCTGCGCCGAGGACCTCTTCGTCCGGGTCACGGCCCCCAACGGGGCCTGGATGGGCACCCTGTACCGGGGGCAGACCTTCCTCGTGGAGGAAGCCGGCGGAACATGGGTTCACGGGTTCGCCTACGGCGACATCAACCGCCGGGGCTGGGTCCAGAACGGCTGGTTCTGCTGACCGCCGTGCCGTCCCGGAGACTCGGACCCGGTGCCGGCCCGTATCGGCCGGCGCCTTCCCTCCCCCGGTGCGCGTGGTGGGCTGTCCTCAGCCGGCCGGCCGAACCGTGATCGCGGCGGCAGTGTGTCATTCACGTTTCAGGTGGCTCCGTTCCGTGGAACGCGTGTCACTCGCATGATCGAATGACGAACATGCTGATCGCGCACCCCGGCCGCCTCCCGTCACTCGTCCCGTCCCGGCCCCTGTGCGTGTGCCGTGCGGGCCGTTGTGGCGGGACCCGGTGACCTGATTCGGGCGCGGACCCGCAGAAGGCGCGGGCCTCTTCCGCCGGGTGCGGCGGTGACAGGTCCGTCGGGCCACGGAGCGGCTCCGCGAAACGGCCCCGGGGCGTCGTCCGTGCGCGATCTCCCGTGCACCGGGCAGTCCTTCTCCCGTCCACGCCCCTCCGTCCGGAACGGGGCGCGGCCACACCCTTCTCTGGAGCAGAAATACCCATGAACCGACCGAACTTCCAGGGCGGCCCGTCACGTCGTGCCGTGCTCACCGCCGGAGCCGCCGCGGCCGGTCTCGCAGCTTTCGGCGCCGCTCCCGCGCACGCCGAGTCCTCCCACCGGGTGGCCGGGGCCGGCCGCCGTGCCCTCGGGTCGGGTGCCTCGCTCTACTCCCTGGTCGAGGGGTACAGCAGGTGGCAGCACCGCACCGGAAGCAGCGAGGAGGCCGCCGCCCTCCGGTGGCTGGAGGGACGGTTGCGGGAGCTGGGCGCGACCACCGCCCGCTGGTACTACGACTACCCGCACTACGCGTGGAAGGCGCAGGTCCGGGCCGGAGGCGTCAGCGTTCCCACCGTTCCGCTGTATTACGAGGGCGTCGGCCGGCGGAAGGGCCGCGCCGACTTCGTACGGCCCGTGACCACCAGCAAGGACGGCAACGACCCCGCCGTGCTCGCCGCGGTGGCCGACGCCGCCGCGGCCGGAGCCTCGGTGGCGGTCCTGCCCACCACCAGCACCACGGCCAACTACCCGGCGTACGACGGTCTTGTGGCCTACAACAGCGATCCCGACGCCCCGAAGACGGGCGTCCCGACGCTCCTCGTCCCCGGACGGTTCGCCGACCGGATCCAGCGGTACGGAGCCGACGTCGACTTCCGGGCCCGGACCGTCCAGGGGCGTGCGTACTGCCTGACCGGCTGGTTCGGCACCCGGAGGCCGGTCGCCGACCCGATCGTGGTCACCACCCCCCTCAGCGGATGGTTCACCTGCGCGGCCGAGCGCGGGACCGGCCTCGCGCTGGCTCTGGCGCTCGCCGCCGAGCTCTCGCGCGAGCACCCGGTCTTCTTCCTCGGCAACACCGGCCACGAGCTGAGCAACTACGGTGTGCGCGCCTACCTGGCAGACGGTTTCGACCTCCGGCCGCGCGCGGTCTTCCACCTGGGCTCCGCCCTCGCGGCTGCCGCTCCCGGCCCCGACGGACGGCTCGCACTCACGCCCCGGGGCGCGGCCGCCAACCCCCGTCTCGACACGGTTCCCGGCCTCGCCGCCGATCTCGCCACCGCACGGTTCGGCCCGCTCGCCGCGTTCCCCGGTGAGGGCGCGGTCTGGAACAAGCTCCTCGGCCCCGCGGTCCCCCTGCTCTCCCTCGCCGGGAACTTCCGCCAGTTCCACACCCCCGACGACGTGCCCCGGGAGACCACCTCGCCCGAGGTGCTGGAACAGGCGTACACGGCGGTCCGGGCCGCGGCGGGTGACCTGATCGCCGTCGGCTGACCCGGTGCGAGGTGCCGCCCGCGTCGACCCGCCCGCGAAAGAGCTGTCGCGGGGCCCCGGAACACCGGGAGCGCCGACCGCTTGATCGTCCGAAGCCGGGGTAGCGAGATGCCATGACCACCGACAACGCAACCACCCCCGGCACCGGTCACGTGCGGCCCGAGGTCGACGTCCGGGCGCTGACCGGGCTGCTCGACGGCGAGTACGCCGAGATCCGCGATCTCGTCCGGACCAACCTGGTGGCCCACGCCGCCGTCCTCGACGAGGCCGACGAGCTCGGCATCGACGCGTTCCGCGAGCGGGTGCGCGAGATCGTGGTCGAGTTGGCCGCGACCGGCCAGACCGGCATGGGCTTCCCCGGCGAGTACGGCGGGGGCGGCGACATCGGAGCCTCCGTCGCCGCGTTCGAGACGCTCGCCTTCGGCGACCTCTCGGTGCTGGTGAAGGTCGGTGTGCAGTTCGGGCTCTTCGGAGGCGCGATCCTCCAACTCGGCACCCGACGCCACCACGAAGCCCATCTGGCCGACCTGATCACCGGGCGGCTGATGGGGTGCTTCGCGATGACCGAGAGTGGGCACGGCTCCAACGTCCAAGCGCTCGGCACCGTCGCGAGGTACGACCCCGCCGCCCAGGAGTTCGTCATCACCACCGAGGGCGACCGGGCGCGCAAGGACTACATCGGCAACGCGGCCCGCCACGCCGAGCTGGCGGTCGTCTTCGCCCAGCTGGAGGTCGGCCGGAAGTCCGTGGGCGTGCACGCGTTCCTCGTGCCGATCCGCTCCGGTGGTGAGGTGGTGCCCGGAGTCCGGATCGAGGACGACGGCCGCAAGATGGGCCTCAACGGCGTGGACAACGGCCGCATCCGGTTCGACGGGGTACGCGTGCCGCGCGAGGCGCTGCTCAACCGCTTCGCCGACGTCACCGCCGACGGCGTCTACGAGAGCGCGATCGACAACCCCGACCGGCGCTTCTTCACCATGCTCGGCACGCTGGTGCAGGGCCGGGTCTGCGTCGGTGGAGCCGGCATCAACGCCGCGAAGGTAGCCCTCACGATCGCCACGAAGTACGCGGTACGGCGGCGGCAGTTCCAGGCGGCCCCGGAGGCCGAGGAGCAACTCCTCCTCGACTACGGCCTCCACCAGCGTCGGCTGCTGCCGCTCCTCGCGCGCACGTACGCCCTGCACTTCGCGCAGGACGTCGTGCGCACACAACTCCACGAGGCGTTCTCCGGCACCGGGGACGATCCGCACGCGCGGCGCCTGCTCGAATCACGCGCCGCCGGTACCAAGGCCCTCGGCACCTGGCACGCCACCCGGGTCATCCAGGAGTGCCGCGAGGCGTGCGGCGGCGCCGGGTATCTCACCGTCAACCGTTTCGCCGCCCTCAGGAGCGACAGCGACGTCTTCACCACCTTCGAGGGCGACAACCACGTTCTCCTGCAGCTCGTGGCCAAGGGCCTGCTCACCCACTACGCGAGCGAGTTCGAGGACCTGGACCAGCTCGGCATGGTCCGCCACGTGACCGGTCTCGCCGTCGAGACGGTGCTGGAGAAGACGTCGGCCCACAAACTCCTCGAGCGGGTACGCGACCTGCTGCCCGGTGGCGACGAAGGGGACCAGGAAGCGGGCCTCCTCGACCCGGAGTACCAAATCGCCATGCTCCGCTACCGGGAGGAGCACATGCTCGCCGGCGCGGCACGCCGTCTCCAGCGCGGGATCGACCAGAAGCGCGACCCGGGCGCCGTCTTCTCACAGGTGCAGGACCATGTGATCGGGGTCGCCCGCGCCCATGTCGAACGACTGGTGCTGGAGGCCTTCACCGACAAGGTGCGTACGTTGCCCGAGGGCGGCAACAAGGCCGCGCTGAGCCTGCTCCGCGACCTGTCCGCGCTGTCGGTCATCGAGTCGGACCGGGCCTGGTTCATGGAGCACGGCCGGCTGACCGTCCAGCGCTCCAAGGCGATCACCCGCGAGGTCAACGAACTCTGCCGCAAGGTCCGCCCCCTCGCCGTCGACCTCGTCGACGCCTGGGGAATCCCGCCCGAGATGCTGCGCGCACCGGACCTGGTCGGCTGACCCGGGGAGGCGGCGATCACCAGGGGCGGCGGCCGGTGAGGTTCCGCCAATCCGTGCGGGCGTCGTCCAGGGCCGCACGAGCGCGCGGGAGCCTGGGGTCGGAGCTGTGGCGGGCGCGCGTCTCCTCCAGCCGCTGCTGCGCCTCTTCCACCGGACCGGTCGCCTTGCGGGCCTCGCCGAGGGCGGTTTCGAGCGCGGCGATGTCCTTCTCGCGCGTCTCGCGTGTCCGGTGCGCCGCGGCGGCGGCGTTACCGATTCGCACGCTGAACCTGCGCACGATCTCCTCGGGGAACTCTTCGCCCTCGTACCGCTCCATGTGCGTCTGCCCCTCGGGCCGGGTGAGGTAGACGTACGACACGTGCTCGGTGCGTGCGAGCTCGAACCGGACGTGCAGGCCCGCCAGCGGAAGTTCGTCCTCCGCGACGAGGACCGCGTGTTCGTACAGCGAGATCGCACCCAGCTGGTCGATTCGAGTACCACGGACCGGCGTGCGCAACTGCTCCAGATCGGACTCGACTCGGCGGACCCCGCGCCGGTGGGCGGACTCCGCCCGCTTCACGCCGAACCACGCCCGCCTCGTCTCGCGACGAGCGGTGCTCCTCAGCTTCCTCACCGAGCCGCGGGCTTCCGCCAGCGCCTTCCGCTCCTTGCCGTACGCCTCGTGGAACGCGTGGGCCCACCTGCCCGGGTACCGGACGAGCCGCCAGGCGGTCCAGCAACCGAGCAGAACCGGCGGCGCCGGCACCCACCACCACGTACTCACACGTTCTCCCTCCGCCGCGACACGCCCGCACGGTCAACGACACCAATAGCGGGGAGCGGTGAGGTCCGTCAACCGCTGTGGCGGTCCGGCAGACGGGGAGGGCGCAGAGCGGCAGGTGTCGGGCACGAGCCGGGGCGGCTCGCCGCCCCGAACGGAGCCGGACGCCGCCCTGTCGGGAACCGTGGTGCGTACATGCGAAAATCCCCTCAGTTCGATGGATCACCGCGGCCGACGGCGTACCGCCTGCCGCACCCGGGGGAGGGGAGCCTCGCATGGCCCTGTTGTCGTCGAGTCCGAAGCCGTCCGCGACGCCCGGCCACGGCGACGAGTGGGCGCTGGTCGACGTGGAGACGTCCGGGCTGAGGCCTGGCCAGGACCGTGTGCTGTCCCTGGCGGTGCTCACGCTGGACGCGCACGGGCGGCAGACGGGGGAGTACCACACCCTCCTCGATCCGGGCTGCGACCCGGGACCGGTACACGTCCACGGCCTCACCTCCGAACGTCTCGCGGGCGCGCCCACCTTCGGCCAGGTGGCGCCGAAGGTGGGCGAGTACCTCGACGGCCGCGTGTTCGTCGCCCACAACGCGCACTTCGACTACAACTTCCTGTCCCACGAGTTCGCCCGCGCCGGTCTCGTGCTCCCCGTCGGCAGACGACTCTGCACGCTGGCCCTCAACCGTCTGGTCGGTCCCCCGACGGCCGATCTCAAGCTGGGCACACTTGCCGCGCACTACGGGGTGCGTCAGGAGCGGGCGCACGACGCGCAGGACGACGTACGCGTCCTCTCCGCAATCCTGCGCGGTTCGCTCGGCGCCGCCGAACGGCTCGGGCTCTCCTTGCCGTTCCTGGACTGCCCGCCGCGCCAGGGGTTCAGGCCCCGCACCCCCAAGGTGCCGTGTGCCTACCGGAATCCGGGCCGCCTGGAGCGCGGAATGCCACTGGTCCAGGGCATGAAGGTCAGCATCACCGGAGACACCCACGTATCCCGGGAGGAACTCGTCGCCCGTTCGGTCGAGGCCGGACTGAACATGACGACCTCGGTCAGCGGTCAGACCAGCGCTCTCGTGACCAACGACCCCGCCACCGCGTCCGGGAAACTGCGCCGCGCCGCCGACGAGGGCGTTCTCCTCCTGGACGAGCCGACCTACCTGCGACTGCTGGAGGACGTACGGCCCGGTCAGGCCAAGGGTGCCGCTCGTCAGCCCCGCGCGGGCAGGGTGCCCGTGAGCGGGGCGACGGCGACGCCCGCCCCGAGCGCCGCCCCGGCCGTGAGCGTTCCGGAACCGCGCGTACCCGCTTCGACGGTGACCCCGCTCTCCACCCCGAAGGGCAGGGGAAGGGGGCCCCTGGCCGGGCGCCGGGTCCTGGTTCTCGGCGGCACCCACGGCGAGGCCGCCGAGGTACGCGTTCGGGCTGTCGCGCGGGGTGCCTCCGTGGCGGTGAACCTGTCGGCCGGTGTGACCGATGTCGTGGTGCTTCCCGGCGGCGAGGCCGACACGCGGCGGAGCCGGGTCACCTCCCTCGGCCTGCGGGTGCACGACGCCGACTGGCTCCTCGCCGCCGAGTCCGTCGTACTCGCCGAGTCCGCCGAGTCCGCCGAGCCCGTCGCACTCGCTGAATCCACCGAGTCGGCCGCGCCCGGCGCGCTCCCACGGAGCGTGGCCGAGAACCCGCGGGACGGTGCGGAACTCATGGTCCGAGGCGCTGTCATCGACCTGTCGGAGACCGGTACGGCCTGGACGGTGGCAGCGGCCTGGGCCCAGCACACCGCATGCGACGTCGACGTGGTCGCGTTCGCCCTCGACGCGCACGAAAAGGTACCGGGGGACGAGGACTTCGTCTTCCACGGGGCGCCCGAGCACCCGGACGGGACGGTGAGACTCGCTACGGACGGTCCGACGGGGCAGGCCGTCTCCGTCGAGCTGGAGCGTCTGCCCCTGGAGATCCACCGGGTCGTCGTCGCTGCCGCGATCGACGGCGATGCGACGTTCTCCGAGGTCGGGGCCATCGAGATCACCGCCCTGCGCGGGGTCGGCGCAGCCCCTGCCGCGCGGGCCACACTCGACGCGGCCACCACCGAACGCACCATGATCCTGGCCGAGTTGTACCGCCGGGGCGACGGCTGGCGACTGCGGGCCGTAGGGCAGGGATACGACCACGGGCTGGCAGATCTGGCCCGCGGCTACGGCGTCGACGTCGCTGGATGAAGGAGCGCGGTTCCGTGGATTCTCACGAAGCGATACTGGTCGAGCGTCTCCACCGAGCGGGATACGCGGCCACGGGGATTGACAGATCCACCGGCGGAGCGGTCGCCGTCGCCGGGCTGGTGACCCTTGAGGACGGTTCCCAGGTATTCGCGAAAACCCTCCTCGGGCCGGACCAGGACGTCTTCCCCGTCGAGGCGGTCGGCCTGACGGAACTCCGCGAGATCGGCGGGGTGATCACGCCGGAAGTACTCTGCGCCTCGCCCCGACTGCTCGTGCTGGAGAAGATGCGGCCGCGCCGCGACGACGCACGTTTCTGGGAGCGGCTCGCCCACACGGTCGCCGCCCTCCACACCACCACCACCGGCGAGCGCTTCGGCTGGCACCGTCCGGGCTGGCTGGGCAGGCTGCGCCAGGACAACACCTGGGACACCGACGGCCATACGTTCTTCGGGGAGCGGCGCATCCTGCGCTGGCTGGAGGAACCCCTGGTCGAGGCGGCTTTCGACGCCTCGGAGCGGCAGGCCCTGGAGCGGCTGTGCGCGGCCCTGCCCGAGCTGGTGCCGAACCGGCCACCGTGCCTGACCCACGGCGATCTGTGGCAGGAGAACATCGTCGCCACCGCCGACGGCGCACCCGTGCTCATCGACCCCGCCGTCTCCTACAACTGGCCGGAAGTCGACCTCAGCATGCTGTGGTGTTCCCCCCGTCCACCCGCCTCGGACCGGTTCTTCGCCGTCTACGAGGAGATCACCGGGATCGACGCGGGCTGGCGGGAGAGGATGGACCTCTTCCACCTCCGGGAACTGCTGGGCGTCATCGCCCACGACGACGACGGCTGGGGAGCGGCGGAGGCCGTACGGAAGATCATCGCCCCGTTTCGGCGGGTCACGGGTTCGTAGGGGCGGAGCGCGACGCGAGACGCCACCCCTCCGCCGAACGCGGGCTCACCCTCGACGCGACCGCGGTCCCCGCGTTCTTCCGCCCGCCCTCGAACGCTCGACGGCATGGAGCCGCACACGCTCCCGCGCTGTCCTTCCGGCGTCGGTCGACCCGCCGCCGTGCATGCTTCACCTCCACCGGAATGCCCGTCTCGCGGGCCCCGATGTCCGGCGAACGGGACCGACACCACGCTTTCCGGTCCCGCAGCACGCGCGCCATGGACCCTGCCCCGCCCGCGGCCTTGGACCCACGAGCCCGGTCGGCGGTGACGGTCAGCTCCTGAGCCGGGCGGTCACGGAAGTGGGCCCGTTCCGGGGAACGGGCCCACTGCACGGTGAGGCCGGAGACCGGACGGGTCAGACGCGGTCCGCCGCGATCAGCAGGTACTGGAAGGAACCGTCCTTGTACGAGTTGATGAAGGCGTCCTCGATCCCGGTGACCAGCGAGGAGGTGGCCCGCAGCTCCCAGTAGGGCAGCGTGTCGGGGGTGAGGTCGACGACGGCCGTCGGCACGAGGCGGTTGTCGGCCATGGCGCGCAGGTACTCGCGGCGCGAGTGGATGTTGCACTCGAAGTGCGCGTTGATCTGCGAGACCCACTTGGAGGGCTGGCCGTAGCGCGGGTTCCAGCAGCCGGTGATGGTCACGTAGCGACCGCCGACTTCGAGGACGCGGGAGTGCTCGGCGAAGAGGTCCTCCAGGTCGACGTACATGCTCGACTCGTTGTTCCAGGAGCCCGCGACCGACCCGGTCTCGAAGGGGGTGGCGAGCATGTTGCAGACGCGGGAGCGGACGTGGTCCTGGATACCCAGCTCAGCGGCACGGCCGTTGGCGAATTCGGCCTGCTTGGCGGAGAGCGTCACGCCCTCGACCGTGCAGCCGAAGCGCTGGTGCGCCATCACCATCGAGCCACCGCGGCCGCAGCCCGCGTCCACCAGGGTGTCGTCCCGGCCGATGTCGCCGAGGTGTCCCAGCAGGTACTCGGCCTGGGCCGACTCCAGCCGGTGGAGTTCGGCGACGAGCTTCTTCTCGCTCTCGCTGTCCTCGGGACTGCCGAGTGCCGCGTGGTCCACGTCGCCGATGCCGTAGTGGTGGTGGTACAGGCCGTCGACATCGCCCAGGCGCAGGTTCACCGGCCTGGCCTCCCCGTCCCAGTAGCGGGCGATGTCCCCCTGGTAGGGCGTCGCCGGGCTGGCCGTCGCCGGCCGGGGGAGGCGCAGGGAGGCGGGGGCGGGGGTGAGTTCGGTGTGGGTCACAGGTGGGTCCGTTCTTTACCAGAAGTCGGGCAGTCGGTAGCGGAAGGTGTTGGTCCGGTGCCAGTAGTGGTTGCCGTCGACCCATGCGGCCACGCCCCGCAGGAAGCGCTGCACATGGGGGGAGGGGCACGCCTCGGTCAGGGCCGCGGCCTCGGCCTCGAAGTCGTGCATGAGGTCGTTGTGCACCTCGACCGACTTCAGATAGGCGTCCCGTTCGGAGAGGCCCTCGCGTTCGGCGATCACCACGGGCAGGTTCAAGTGGTGTCCGGGGGAGTCGAGTTCCTTGGTGTAGGAGTACAGGTCGTTCACGATGGTCGTCGCGTTCCCGGCGAGCGCGATGACCTTCTGCATGGCGGTTCGGGCGTGCAGATCGGCCGGCAGTTCGTAACCGCCGACGGTGTCGGTGATCGTCGGGCAGGGGCGGAAGTTGTTGAACTGGCGCATCGCCAGGTACTCCCACACCTCCGGTACGCGGTCCAGCTGCGCCCAGGCCGCCTCGGCGAGGTACCCCAGGTGCAGCCGGGCCATGTCGTGCCGGAGCCGGTCCGCCTGGGAGGGGCTGGCCGCCCGGACGAAGTACTCCATGGCGGAGTGGTACGCGCGCCGGGGTGCGTCGGCCCCGAGCGACTCCGCCCACCGCGGCTGGTACTCCTCGGTCGTGTAGAGCGGGTCCAGGGCGGTGTGCGCCAGCAGGAGGCGTTCGCCGAGGCCGTCGGGCGAGCCGCCGTGGTCCTCGCAGTAGCAGTCGTCCACCGCGTTCTCGGCCACCATCAGCCGGGTGGCGAGCATGAGGTGGTCGACGGTGGGCGCGTCCGGATGGCAGGCGACCATGTAGCGGCCGACGGAGAAGCCGTCGAACTCCTTCTCCCAGTCGTCGGGGAACAGGCTGACCTCGTCCACGGCCCAGGCCTTGATCCGCCTGCTGACCTCCTCGACCCGCGCCGGATCGGGCTCGGCCACCGGGTGGTAGTAGAGCCCCGGGACGGGCGTACCCTCCGCCGTGTCCACGACCGCCTCGGCACCCGTCGCCGGTGTCGCCGGCGAAAGCAGGGGTGCCGACAGTGGCGGAAGCACGGGTGCAGGCAGAGGCGCCGCCGCCGGTGGCGCTTCCCGCAGGATCAGGCGGAGCCCCGCCGTGCCCAGGCCGCTGGGGCCGCGCAGGAGGCGCTCCAGACCGGCGTCCGGTGCCGGAGCGACAGCCCCCGCGCCGGCGGGGGGCGGCGGCGCGGCCTGCGGGGCAGCGAGTGGGGCGGGTACGGGACCCGCGGGCGGGGCGGGCACGGAGAGCCCGCCGGGTGCGCCGCCGATGGCGGCCTCGACGTCTGGGGCGCGGGTCGTGGCGGACGCGAGTACGTGCGCCCCGAAGTGGGCGGCGGCCTCAGGCAGGCTCGACCGCGGCGGAGGCAGCTCGGGCGCTGGCATCCATGGCTCCTCGGGTGGGGTGGGCGGCTGTCCGAAATCCCTCCGGGGCACCCGCGACCGTCCCTGCTGGTCCGGGGACGTCACGGGGCCGCCCCTTCTGGGCAGGCCCGCTACCTGGGCCAGTGGGCGATCTGCACGTTCTCCAGCACACCCACCGCGTCCGGCACGAGGATGGCGGCGGAGTAGTAGGTGCTCACGAGGTAGGACGTGATCGCCTTCTCGTCGAGGCCCATGAAGCGGACCGACAGGCCCGGTTCGTACTCGTCCGGCAGGCCGGTCTGATGCAGACCGATGACGCCCTGGTTCGCCTCGCCGGTACGCATGACGAGGATCGAGCTGGTCTTCTCCGGCGTGACGGGGATCTTGTTGCAGGGGAGGATCGGAACCCCGCGCCAGGCCGGCACCTGCTGCCCGCCGAGGTCGACGTGGTCCGGGTAGATCCCGCGCGCGTTGAACCCGCGCCCGATCGCCGCGATCGTCCGGGGGTGCGCCAGGAAGAACTTGGAACCCCGGCGACGGCAGAGCAGTTCGTCCAGGTCGTCCGGGGTCGGCGGGCCGGAGTGCGGCTGGAGGCGCTGCTTGAAGTCGGCGTTGTGGAGCAGCCCGAACTCCCGGTTGTTGATGAGCTCGTGCTCCTGGCGCTCCCGCAACGCCTCGATGGTGAGCCTGAGTTGCTCCTTGGTCTGGTTCATCGGTCCGTTGTAGAGGTCGGCGACCCTCGTGTGGACCCGCAGAATGGTCTGCGCGACGGAGAGCTCGTACTCGCGCGGCTTCAGCTCGTAGTCGACGAAGGCGCCGGGAAGCTCGTGCTCGCCGACGTGACCGGCGGACATGGCGATCTCCGCCTCACCGCGATGGTTCTGGTGCCGGCCGGAGAGCGCCGTGAACTCCTCGACGTGGGAACGGAGTCCGGGTGCCTGGGACAGCACGGTGGCGAAATCGGAACGCGACAGGGTGAGCAGAGTGCCGGAGGTCTCCGCGGTGGCGGTCTGCTCCCACCGGGCGTCCTCGTCCAGCAGTGCGTGCTCGCCGAACCGGTCGCCGTCGGCGAGTACGTCCAGATCGACCTCGTCGCCGTAAGTGCCCACGCTGGTCTGGCTGATGCGGCCGTGGGCGACCAGATGGATCCGGTCCGCCGGTGCTCCGCGCTCGACCAGCGTCTCACCGGCGCGGAAATCGCGCTGCTCGCACCGGTCGGCGAGCGCGGCCAGCACCTCGACGTCGTCGAAGCCGCGCAACAGAGCCAGTTCACCGAGTTCACGCGGGATCACCCGGACATCGGCGCCCTCCTGGACGAACTCGATGGTCCCGTCGCCGACGGTGTAGGACAGACGGCGGTTCACCCGGTACGCGCCACCCTGGGTCTCCACCCAGGGGAGCATGCGGAGCAGCCAGCGGGAGGTGATCTCCTGCATCTGCGGGGCGGATTTGGTCGTGTTGGCAAGGTTGCGGGCAGCCGCCGTGCTCAGGCTGGACTGCCGGGGCAGTGCCAGTTGCTCGTCCGGGCTCGAGTCAACAGTCATCGTGCACGCTCTCCATGGTCAGGGCGGTGACGCGGGCATACGGACGTCACCGGGCAACACGAGGGAAAAGGGGTATGTGGAAGGAAACCCCTCCAGACGCAGAGGACACTAATGGCCGATCCGCCCCCGGGACCAAGGAAAACCGCTGACATTAACTCGATACGATGATCACGCGCCGCCTGATGTTTGTACGGGCGCGGACGTGTTTCGGCCGCATCTGCGGCGGCACAACTGCCGTACGCCGACGGGTATTCGGGTGAGCGGGCCGGTGCTGCCAAAAAATGTGGCGAACGAGTGTGCCCAGGTCGAACGGAACCCCGCTCCCTCCGAGCGGTTCCGGGTGGCCGGACCGGACGGGAGGGCCCGGTTCCTTCCGGTGCCCCGCCCTCCTTCGCTCTCCCTGGTCGGTGGGGGTGTCCATGTCCGAGGGCCCTTTGGGAAACAACGTCTCTTACCTGGCGAGTAATTGACCCTCGGAGCGAGTCCTCGGCACGCTGTGCGAACCGCTCGGTCCCGCGTCCATGCGGACGTGAACGCCGACGGGACCTCCCCTCGTGAACGATCAGGAGTCCGACCGATGACCACCGAGACCGACCGCGGCGCCCCGGCGCTCCCACCGCCAGCCGTGCCGCCCGGGAGTCCGGGCGTTCCGCACCGGCTGGTCCTGCCCGTCGTGCTGGCCGGCGTCTTCATCGCCACCCTCGACTTCTTCATCGTCAACGTCGCGATACCCTCGCTGCGGACCGACATCGGAGCGAGCTCCGCCGCCGTCGAATGGGTGGTCGCGGGGTTCGGTCTCGCGTACGGCGTCGGGCTGATCACCGGGGGGCGCCTCGGCGACCTCTACGGGCGGCGCAGGATGTTCCTGCTGGGCCTGGCCCTGTTCACCGTCGCCTCGCTCCTGTGCGGCATCGCCCGGACCGGGGACTTCCTGGTCTTCTCCCGGGTCCTCCAGGGGCTGGCCGCGGCGCTGCTCGCCCCCCAGGTCCTGGCGCTGCTGAGTACCGTCTTCACCGGGGCGGCCCGGGGCAAGGTGTTCGTCGGCTACGGCCTGGCCATGGGACTGGCAGCCGTTTTCGGCCAGTTGATCGGCGGTCTGCTGATCGAGGCCGACATCGCCGGCTGGGGCTGGCGCTCCTGCTTCCTGGTCAACGTGCCGCTCTGCTCACTCATCATCGGTCTGACCCTGAAGGTGGTACCCGAGGCCCGGGCGGAGGGCCGGCCGAAGCTCGACCTCGCGGGCGTCGCCCTCATCACCCTCGCCCTGGTCGCCCTCGTGCTGCCGCTGGTGGAAGGCAGGGAGCAGGGCTGGCCGGCGTGGACCTGGGTGTCCTTCGGCGCGTTCGCGGTGCTGCTCGCCGTGTTCGTGGCCGTGGAGCGGACGATCGCCGCGCGCGGCGGATCGCCTCTGGTGAACATGGACTTGTTCGGTGACCGCGCCTTCGTCGTCGGTCTCGCCCTGCAGCTGGTCTTCTGGACGGGCCAGGCGTCATTCTTCCTCGTACTCGCCCTGTACCTCCAGGACGGCCGGGGCCTGACCGCCCTGGAGGCGGGCCTGCTCTTCGCCGCGATCGGCGCCGGGTACCTCTACACGTCGATGAACGCCTCGAAGTACGCCGCCCGTCTCGGCCGTCAGGTGCTCGCCGTCGGCGCCCTGCTCATGCTCGCCGGCCTGGTCGTCATCGGCCTCACCGCCGACCGGCTCGGTACGGACGGCAGCACCGCGTGGCTCGTCCCGGGACTGGTGATCGACGGCGCCGGCATGGGCCTGGCGGTCGCACCCCTGGCCTCCACGGTGCTGGCCCGGGTCGGCCCGCAGTACGCCGGGGCCGCCTCCGGCGTACTGACCACCGGCCTGCAGATCGGCAACGCGATCGGCGTGGCGGCGATCGGCCTCGTCTTCTTCGGAGCCCTCGGCGAGAACCCCGCGGCGGCCTCCTATCCGCACGCCTTCATCCGGGGAATCGTCTTCCTGGTGGCGGTCGCCGCCGCACTGGCCCTGCTGGTGCAGGCCCTGCCCCGCACGAACGCCCCCGCCGAGTGATCCCCACCGACCTCCCGGAGCGGCGGCCTGCCGTGCCCCCGGGGCCGACCGGAAGAGAACCCCGCATGAGCGCGCACGCGACCCTGGAACGCTACATCGCCCTCTGGAACGAGCCCGACCCCGCGGCCCGGCGAGCCGCGGTGGCGGCCCTGTGGCGGCCCGACGGCCTGCATCTCACCGCGACCCGGCGCTTTCGGGGCACCGAGGAACTGGTGGCCCGCATCACCGAGGCGTACGACCAATTCGTCGGCGGCCGGGCACTTCGATTCAGGTCCGGCGGCGAACTCATGCGCAACCGCAGCGCACTGGCGTTCGACTGGGTGATGACGCCCGCGGACCGGAAGGACGAGGTGCTCGCAGTCGGCTTCGACGTGGTGCTGCTGGACGGTGACGGCCGGATCGCCGCCGACTACCAGTTCAACGAGCCCCCGGAGGCTTCGGGAGCACTCGACGGGCAGGCGGAGCGCCACCTGGCGCTGACGGACGCGGCCCGGCTCTACCTGCCGGACGCCCGCCTCGTCGACGGCGACGGAGTGCACGAAGGCCCGCACTCCATCACCGCCGCACTCGTGGACGGAGGCGTGCGGCTCCTGGCGGGTAGCACCTCCGCGCAGCACGATGCGCTCCGCTACCGGTGGCGCGAGGCCAGCGCCGGCGAGAGGGCCGACCAGGGAGCGGAGGGCGTGGACTTCCTGCTCCGCGACGGTACGGGACAGGTCCGGGAGCACCACCGCTTCACCCGGACGAAGCGGCACGAGGGGTGACCTCCGGCCCCGCGGCCCGTCCGGGCCCCGCTGCCCGGACCCGGGCGGGCAGCGGCCCCTCCACGGACGGCCCGTCCCGTCATCTCCCGCGACCCGTACCGCGGTTGTCTCCCGAACCCGCACTGATGCAGGGTGGGGGGATGACCGAGGCGCACGACGAACGGCAGCCGCACCGACCGGTGGGCGCACTCGTGCGCCGGTGGCGGGAACGCCGGGGCTACAGCCAGCTCGTGCTGGCCACCCGGGCCGACATCTCCGCCCGCCACCTCAGCTTCCTGGAGACCGGCCGGTCGAGCCCCAGCCGCGACATGGTGCTGCGCCTGGGCCGGCACCTGGAGCTGGCGCCGCGCGAGAGGAACCAGCTTCTGCTGGCCGCCGGGTACGCCCCCGTCCGCACCGACTCACCGTTGGACACGGACGGCATGCGCCCCGTTCGCGACGCGCTCCGGCAGATCGTCACCGGACACGAACCGCTGCCCGCCCTCGTCGTCGACCACGACTGGAACATCGTGCTCAGCAACAGCGGCTTCGCGCTCTTCGCCGAGGACGCGGCGCGCGAACTGCTGCGCCCGCCCGTCAACGCGCTGCGACTCGCGCTGCACCCCCGGGGGATGCGGCCGCGCATCCTGAACTTCCCCGAATGGCGGGACCAGTTGCTGCTGCGCCTGGAGCGGCGGGTCGAGCTGACCGCGGAACCGGGGCTGACCGGGCTGCTGCGGGAGCTGCGGGGCTACCCGGCGGCCGGCGAACCGGACCGGCCGGCCCGCGCCGAGGGCACCGACCTCACCCTGCCGCTGCGGTTGCGGTACCGGGGCGCCGAACTCTCGCTGATCTGCACCATCGCCACCTTCGGCATGCCGCTCGACGCGACCGTCGCGGAGCTGGCCGTCGAGGCGTTCCTGCCTGCGGACGCCGCCACCGCCCAGGCGCTCAACCGCCTCAACGCCGCCGACCCGGCCGGTCGTCCCGACCGGACCGCCGTTTTCGCCTCGGCACCGGAGTCTCCGGGCGACGTACCCGGCGTGTGAGGGACACCGCCCGGACCGGCGTGCGCTTTGATCGGTGGACGAGGACAGGGCAGAACGGACCGTCGAGGGAGCGCCCGGCATGAGCGACGAAGAGTCCGCCACCCCCCACTGGCTGTTCGGCGATCAGCTCGGGCCCCACTTCACCGATCCGTCGGGCGGCGGGCCGCACCGGGACGCGCCGCTGCTGATGATCGAGGCCAGGAGCGTCTTCCGCCGCAGACGGTTCCACCGCGCCAAGGCCCATCTGATCCTGTCGGCGATGCGCCACCGGGCCGCCGAACTCGGGGAAAGGGTGCGCTACGTCAAGGCGGACACCTACCGCGAAGGGCTGCGCGAGGCCGTGGGGGACGGACCGGTGACCGTGCACCACCCCACGTCCCACGCCGCCCGCGCCTTCGTGGAC
Source organism: Streptomyces sp. NBC_00247 (assembly GCF_036188265.1). Taxonomy (NCBI): domain Bacteria; kingdom Bacillati; phylum Actinomycetota; class Actinomycetes; order Kitasatosporales; family Streptomycetaceae; genus Streptomyces; species Streptomyces sp. NBC_00247. Next base: position 6,781,061 of record NZ_CP108093.1, read on the forward strand.
ACCCTGCCCTCCGTACGTGTCCTGCCGGCGCGCGGTTTCCTCGTGGCGCACGAGGAGTTCAGGAAATGGGCGGACGGCCGCGGCACGAAGCATCTCCGTCAGGAGGACTTCTACCGCTGGGTCCGCCGGACACACGATCTGCTGATGGAGGGCGACCGGCCGGCCGGCGGCCGGTGGAACCTGGACCACGACAACCGGGAGCCGCCACCGCGCGGCGCGAGTGGGCTCGGTGTCCCGGCGCCCTACCGGCCCCGGGAGAGCGACATCGACGCCGAGGTGCGCTCGGACCTCGACCGCTGGGCGCGCGACGGGGACGTCGGGTTCGTCGGGGAGGACGCGCCGCGCAGATTTCCCGCCACCCGTCGCGAGGCCCTCGCGGCACTCCGCCGCTTCGCCGAGCACCGGCTCGCCACGTTCGGCGCGTACGAGGACGCGGTCCTCGCCGAGGACAGGACGATGAGCCACAGCCTGCTCTCCTCGTCCCTCAACCTCGGGCTGCTGGACCCCGCGGAGTGCGTCGAACGGGCGGAGGCGCGGTGGCGGTCCGGCGACGCTCCGCTCAACAGCGCCGAGGGCTTCGTACGGCAGATCGCCGGATGGCGCGAGTTCGTCTGGCACGTCTACTGGTACTTCGGCCCGGAGTACCGGGAGAGCAACACCCTGCGCCACCGGGGCCGGTTGCCCGAGTGGTTCACCGAACTGTCCTCGCGGGGCACGGGCGCGAACTGCGTCGCCCACGTCCTCGACCAGGTCAGGGAGACCGGCTGGACCCACCACATTCCGCGCCTGATGATCCTGGGCAGCCTCGCCCTGCAACGGGGCTGGGAACCGCGCGCCGTCACCGACTGGTTCCACCGCAGCTTCGTGGACGGCTACGACTGGGTCATGGTTCCCAACGTGGTGGGCATGTCGCAGTACGCGGACGGGGGCCGGATGACCACCAAGCCGTACACCTCCGGAGGCGCCTACATCGACCGCATGAGCGATCTCTGCGGCCCCTGCCGCTACAAGCCCACCGTGCGGGTGGGCGAGGACGCCTGCCCCTTCACCGCCGGATACTGGAACCTGCTGCACCGCCACCGCGACCGGTTCGAGCACAACGCCCGGATGGGCCAGGTGGTCCGGGGACTGGACCGGCTCACCGATCTGGACGAACTGCTGGAGCAGGAGCGCCACCGCCCGGACTGAGCACGCGACCACCCCGTCCGGTGGCCGCCGACCGCCCGCACGAGAGAAGGAGCAGGACGTGGACCCGCGTTCCGGGCGGCCCGCGAGGGAAGAACCCGCCCCGGCGGAGGAACCCGCCCCGGCGGAGCCCCAGCAGCAGGCACTCTTCGGATGGCCGGACACCGCAGGGGAGTCCGCCGTGCCCCAGCCGTTCCGTGACACCCCCCGGGCACGCAGGATGCTCGACGTGCGGGAGGTCTACGCCGAGCCGGCGGCGCTCGACTCGCCGCGCGGCCGGCAGATCATGGCCCGGTTGCCCGGGGTGCCCGTGACGGAGGTCCCCACCCACTGGCGCATCCCCTCCCTCCACGGCAACGACGGCAACATCGCCCGGTGGGTACGCGTCAAGACCGAGACGCTCGTCCTCGGAGTCAAACAGCACCTGGTCACACGCCCCAACGGAAGGTCGGCCGACTGGATCGCACCCGGCGCCTCCAACGGCTGCGCGATGGCCTGCGTCTACTGCTACGTCCCCCGGCGCAAGGGCTTCGCCAACCCCATCACGCTGTTCACCAACATCGAGGCGATCGTCGCCCACGTCCGGCGCCACGTACGGGCGCAGGGCCCCAAGACGGAACCCAACAGTTGCGATCCCCGCTCGTGGGTCTACGACATCGGCGAGAACGGCGACTGTTCCGTGGACGCCCTGATCTGCGACAACACCGCCGACCTCGTCGCCGCGTTCCGTACGCTGCCGACGGCGAAGGCCTCCTTCGCCACGAAGTTCGTCAACCCCGACCTGCTCGCGCTCGACCCCCGGGGCCGTACCCGGGTGCGCTTCTCCGTGATGCCGCACGACGACGCACGGCTGCTGGACATCCGTACCAGCCCGGTCGCCGAACGGATCGCCGCCGCCGCCGATTTCCTCGACGCGGGCTACGAGGTCCACTTCAACCTCTCGCCGGTCGTACTTCGCCCCGGCTGGCAACGGGACTGGGCCGAGCTGTTCACCCACCTCGACGACGTGCTGCCCGCCCGGGTGAAGGAGCAGGCGGCGGCCGAAATCATCATGCTGACCCACAACCGGGCGCTGCACGAGGTCAACCTCGGCTGGCACCCCCGCGCCGAGGACGTGCTCTGGCAGCCCGAGGCCCAGGAGACCAAGCGCTCGCAGAACGGCGCGCTCAACGTCCGCTACGAGCGGGAGATCAAGCGGCGGTCCCTGACCCGCGTCCAGGGCCTGCTGGGGGAGCACGCGCCCTGGATGCGGGTCAGGTACGCCTTCTGACGGCGTCGGGTCACCGGGCCCACCGCCGCCGTTCGGGGACTCCGGACGGTGATGACGGTCTTCCCGCGCAGCGCGCCCCGGTCGGCCTCGGCGTGGACGGCGGGGAGGCCGACCGGGGGGACGGCGGCCCGCGACGTCGTTGCGGACCCCGCCCGCGGCCACGTCGTCCAGGAGCCGGGCCGGCCGGCCGGCGTCGCCGCGACCTGGCCCGCTGCCGGAACGGCGCCCCGGCCCCGCGGCCGGGGCGCCCCCGTGTGAGTGGCTGCCGGTGGTGCCTGCCGGGCTCCCGTACGCCCGCCCGTTCTGATGGGGGCGTGACCCTCGACCGGCCGATGTACCGCGCCAAGCGCCGCCTCCTCGGTGCGCCCCTCACCACCGAGTCCATCGGCCGGAAGCTCGGCAACCGGACGGCGCTGGGCGTCCTCGCCTCCGACTGCGTCAGTTCTTCGGCGTACGGCTCCGAGGAGATGCTCCGGGTGCTGGTGCCCGTCGTCGGTGCCGCAGCCTTCACCCTGCTGATGCCGCTGACCGGCGCGATCCTGCTGGTGCTCTTTCTCCTGACGCTCTGTTACAGCGACGTGGTCACCCTCTACACCCGGGCCGGCGGCTCCTACGTGGTCGCCCGGGAGAACTTCGGACCGGACGTCGCGCAGGTCGCCGCCGTGGCGCTGCTGGTCGACTACATCGTCACCGTCGCCGTACAGGTCTCGGCCGGAACCAACGCGCTGATCTCGCTCGCCCACCTCGCCGGCGACGACTGGACGGGCCTGGACCACCTCCAACTTCCGGTCTCGGCGGGGGTGATCGTCCTGCTCGCATTCGGAAACCTGCGCGGAATCCGTGAGGCGGGCCGGATGTTCGCGCTGCCCGCCTACCTTTTCATGACCGCCGTCGGCCTCGTCCTGGTCGTGGCGGCCGTGCGTGGCCTGACCGGCGGACTGCCGCACGCCGACCTGAAGGCCGCCGGGGTCGTGCCCCTGGGCACTCCCGGCGACGGATGGCTCTACGGCGCCTCGCTCTTCATCGTGCTCCGCTCCTTCGCCAACGGCGGCTCGTCCCTCACCGGCCTGGAAGCGATCTCGAACGGCATCTCCGCCTTCCGCGAACCACAGGGCCGCAACGCCAGGCGCACCCTCGTCACCATGAGCTGCGTCCTCGCCGTCCTGGTCCTCGGCGTCTCCACCATGGCGCACTTCACCCACGCCGTCCCGTACACCGACGGAACACCGACGGTCATCGCACAGGAGGCGCATCTCGCCTTCGGCGACGGCGTGCCGGGGACAGCCGGGCTCGTCTTCGTCCAACTGGCGACCGCACTGGTCCTCTACACCGGAGCCAACACCCCGTTCACCGGGTTTCCCTTTTTGGCCAGCTTCGTGGCCCAGGACCGGTTCCTGCCGAGGGTGCTGACCCGGCGAGGGCACCGGCTCGCCTTCTCCAACGGCATCATCGCCCTCGCCGTGATCTCCCTGGCGCTGCTGCTCGCCACCGGCGCCAGCGTGGACCGACTGGTGGCCCTGTACGCGATCGGTGTGTTCACCGCCTTCACCATGGCGGGAGCCGGTCTCACCGCGTACCACCTGCGAAGGCGCGAGCCGCTGCGCCGGACGAAGATCACGGTCAACGCGCTGGCGGCGGCCATCTCCGCGGCCGTGGTGCTGATCTTCGCGGTCACCAAGTTCACCGAGGGGGCCTGGCTGGTCGTGGTGATCTTCCCGCTCGGAGTGTGGGTACTGATGCGGATCAACCGCGAGTACCGGCGCGAGGCCGCCGTACTGCAACGGCTGCCCACCGGAGCGGACCGGCCCCGGGTGCGGCGCCACCAGGTGTTCGTCCTCGTCGACTCACTGGACCTCGCCACGCTGAAGGCTCTGCGGTACGCCCACGAACTGCGGCCGGACGAGACCCGGGCGGTGCACTTCGCCATCGACGAGACCCGCGCACGGCACCTGTCCGACGTGTGGGAGTCGACGGCCGCGACCTCGGTGGCTCTGGAACTGGTGGCCTGCCCGGACCGCAGGCTGCGCCACGCGATGCGGGAACTGGCCGTGCGCACCACCCGGGACGGCGAGACCTCGCTGACGGTGCTCGTGCCCCGGCGGCTGTACGCCAACGCCCTCGGCAAGGTGCTCCACCGGGGCACCGGCGAGGCGATGGCGAAGGCGCTGGGCAACCTCCCGCACGTCGCGGTCACGATCCTGCCCTTCGACGTCTCGCGTGCCCTGCGGGAGCTGGAGTCGGGACGCACACCCCCGCCCGACTGAGGTCTCTTCGCGGAACCGCTCGCCGGGGGACGGACGCGCCTGTGGGACGGGCGCGTCCGTCCCCCGGGTGGAACACCGGGCCAGTCCTTTCCGCCGGAGGGGTCGGGTACGGCGGGAAGGACGGGGACATCAGGCCGCCGGCACGGTGTCCTCGAAGGCGGTGCCCGCCGCCCGGTAGGCGGCGATCTCCGCGGTGACCTGGGCCGGGGTCAGCACCTGGTCCTTGACGTGCAGCACCCAGTCGACCTTCTGGTCGTAGGCGCGCGGGGTGGTGCTGGTCTGGCCCGCGAGGTCGATCAGCCACTGGTTGAAGTTGATGGACATGGGCCGCTCCGGCAGGTAGCGGGAGTCGTGGCGGCCGAACTCGACGCCGTCGATGTAGTAGACGATGGCGGTGTTGTCGATGGTGAGCACGAGGTCGTGCCAGCCCGCGTAGCTGGTCCGTGATTCCGAGTGCTGGTTGACCGCCTCCCACGGGTCGGGGCGGTAGGTCTCCCAGGACGTGGTGTAGAGGATGTTGGAGGGCTCGCCCCAGCCGCCGTTGGGCAGGTACTCGAAGTCGTACTCGGCGTAGTCGTCGGCCATCGGGGCCTTGAGGTCGTTGATGGTGAAGAAGGTGCTGACGAGGTGGTCCCCGTCCGGCCCGGACTTCGGGGCGTCGGCGAACCGGACCCGCGCCGCGTAGGTGCCGTTGCGGAACTTCGTCGCCTTGGTGAGGACTTCGCTCTGCTCGGTGCTCTCCGCCGTACCCGCGGTGGAGGTCTCCAGGTTCATGATCGAGTTGGTCCCCTCCTTGGCGAAGGTGACGTTCTCGGCCGGCCAGCTCGCGCCCGGCACCCCGGGACCGCCCGAGTTGGAACGCACGTTCCAGCCGTGGGCGCCGATCGCCGGGTCGCTGTACGAGGTGTAGTCGAAGTCGTCGAACAGCCGGGGCCCGCCCGTGGGCGGGTCGGTCGGGTCCGTCGGGTCGGTACCCGGGTCGTTGCCGGTGGGCGCCGTGCCCCACACCTGGGTGCCGCCGACGGTCGCCGTGACCTTGGACCAGTTGGCGTACGAGGTCTGCCCGGATCCGAAGGAGTAGTCGTCGGCCTGGTTCAGCGACTGCCAGTTGGAGCGGTAGAAGCGCAGTTGCATGTCTCCGGTGTCCGCGCCCGGTGCGAGCGAGCCGGCGCCGGCGGTGAAGCCGATCTCCAGGTACCGGTCGGCCGTCGCGGTGGGGTTGGCCAGGGTGCCGAAGGTCCCGGTGATGTTCGCGCACCCCTTGACCGCCCAGGAGCAGGCGTAGGTGTACGAGGCCCCGGAGTCCGCCTTGAAGTAGTAGCGGATCTTGACCTGGGCGAGGGAGACGGACGCGCTGCCGGTATTGACAGCCTTGAACCAGGGTTCCGCCTGGTCGGAGCCGGTGGAGCTCTGGCGGTACTGGATCGTCAACGGCTCGCCGGCCGCGGTGGCGGGAACGGCCGCCAGGGTGGCGCAGCCGAGGCCCGCCAGTGCGGTGGCGGCCAGTGCGACGCGGACGCGGGAGACGCCGCGGCGGGGGGTGCGTGCTCTTCTGCTCGTGCTGGTGCTCGTCACCTGGAATTCCTCTCGGGATGGTGGAGCGTGGAGGGACGGCTCGGCACGCCGAGGGTGTCGAGCCGGGTTCTGTGGTGGTCCAGCCGCGTCCGGAATCCGTCCCAGTCGCGGCCGCCGGACCAGGCGGTGTCGGCCAGGGCGCACAGCCGGGGGAAGACGAGGTACTCGGCGTGCGCTGCGGTGGGCACGTACTCGGTCCACAACTGAGCCTGGGTTCCGAGGACTTGTGCGGAGTCCGCCGCGTCCCAGTGGGCCGGCGCGGGGTCGGTGGCGTAGACGGTGGGCAGGTCCACGGAGAAGCCGGGCTGGCCCGGCGGCTCCTGCGGGTGCGTGGACTGCGGGTAGTCCAGGTAGGTGGAGCGGTGCGGCGCCATGATGACCGGGTGGCCGTTGCGCGCGGCCGCGAGCCCGTGCTCCTGGTCCCGCCAGGCCAGTACGGTGAACGACTCCGGCAGGTCGTCCCCGTGCTCGGTCCAGCCGAGCGGGCGCCTGCCGTGCTCGGTCAGGAACGCCCCGACCCGCTCCATCAGCCAGCCGCGGAGCGCCTCGGGGCCGGCCAGCCCTTCGTCCGCGACGCGCCGCAGCGCGGAGGGCGAGGTGCGCCACTCGCCGGTCGGGCACTCCTCGCCGCCGACATGGATGTACGGCGAGGGGAAGACCTCCATGACCTCGCCGAGTACGGTCCGGCAGAAGTCGAGGGCCTCGTCGTGGACGCCCAGGACGGTGTCGCACACGCCGTAGCGGTCCCAGACCTCCAGCCGCCTGTCCGGGAAGTTCCCGAGGTGCGGGTAGGCGGCGAGGGCGGCACGGACGTGACCGGGCATCTCGATCTCCGGGACGACGGTCACCCCCCGGTCGGCGGCGTACGCCACCAGGTCCGTCAGCTCCCGGCGGGTGTACGCGCCCCCGTGCGGCACCCCACCGACCTCGGTGAGCCGGGGACAGGCGCCGACCGGCATCCGCCAGCCCTGGTCGTCGGTGAGGTGCAGGTGCAGCACGTTCAGCTTGTGGAGGGCGAGCAGGTCCGTGAAGCGCCGCAGGAACGAGACGGGCTGGAAGTGACGGGCCACGTCGAGCATCGCCCCGCGCCAGGCGAACCGCGGCACGTCCGTCGTCTCCAGGCAGGGGACCGACCACGGCGTGCCGCGCACCGGGGCGGCCGAGAGGACGGCGGGCGGGAGAAGCTGGCGGAGGGTCTGGACGCCGTGCAGCAGCCCCTCCGGCCGGGCCGCCCGCAGCAGGACGGCGTCCTCGCTGACGGTCAGTCCGTAGCCCTGGTCGCCGAGCCCGGTGAGCCCGGGGTCGAGGGCGAGGACGACCCGGCCGTCGTCCGCGAGGGGCAGGGGCAGCCCGGTCGCCGGGGCGAGCAGGGTACGCAGCAGCAGGGCGGCGGGCTCGGTGCCCGGGGTGGCGCGGATCGCCGTCGCGGCGTCGAAGGTGAACCGGCCCCGTCGCAGATGGAGCCGTAAGGGGCCCGGTACGAGGCCGAGACCGGTGGGGGGCATGGACACGGTTTCTCCTATCCCTTGACCGCGCCACCGGTCATACCGGTGGCGACCCGTCGCTGGAGAACGAGGAAGAGGACGAGGACGGGCAGCGCGAAGAGGGTGGAGGCGGCCATGGTGGCGCCCCAGTCGGTGCCGAAGACGTTCGAGAACGAGGAGAGCCAGACGGGCAGGGTCCGGTCGTCCTGGTTCTTGATGATCAGCATGTTGGCGAAGGCGAACTCGTTCCAGGCGGTGATGAAGCCGAAGAGGGAGGTGGCGAGCAGCCCCGGCGCCAGCAGGGGGAAGGTGACCCGGCGGAAAGCGGCGGCCCGGGTACAGCCGTCCACCTGGGCCGCCTCCTCCAGTTCGGCGGGGATGGCGGAGAGGAAGCTCCGCAGGGTCACGATGGTGAACGGGAGCGTGATCATGAAGTAGACGAGGGTCAGGGTCGTGAGCCGGTCGAGCATGTCGGTGTCGCGGGCGATGACGTACATCGGGATCAGCAGCGCCTCCCAGGGGGCGACCTGCGCGACGAACACCATGAGGACGAAGCCCCGCCGGCCTCTCCAGCGCATCCGGGCCACCGCGAACGCCGCGCCGAGGGCGACGACGAGGGCCAGCAGCACGCAGCCGGTGGTGACGAGGAGGCTGTTGCGCCAGAACGACCAGAAGCCGTCGGCCGTCACCGCGTCGGAGAAGTGCTCCAGCGTCAGCGAGGTGGGCAGGAACACGGGTGTCTCGGCCTGGATGTCCGAGGTCGGCTTGAACGCGGTGAGGATCATCCAGTAGACGGGGAAGACGCTCAAGCCGAAGACGACCAGCGCCCCGGCCTTCAGGGGCAGCCCGCGCAGGACCACGCGGACGGGACGGGCGCTCACAGCTCGGCCTCCTGACGGAACATCTGGCGGAAGTAGAGGATCAGCGCGCCGATCAGGACCAGCACCGTCAGGGTCGCCGCCGCGGCCCCGAGGTCGTAGCGGTGCAGGGACTGGGCGACCTGGTAGGCGTAGACGGGCAGGGTGGTGGTCGCGCCGCTCGGCCCGCCCTTGGTGACCGCCCAGATCTGCGCGAAGCACCGGAAGACCCAGATGACTTCCAGACTCAGCACCAGACCGAAGATCGGCCGCAGGACCGGCAGGGTGACGGAGCGGAAGATCCGCCAGCCGCCGGCCCCGTCGATCCGGGCGGACTCGAAGAGTTCGGCCGGGACCGTGGTCAGCGCGGAGTGCAGGGTGATGGCGACGAACGGCACCGACTGCCACACCACGAGCAGCACCAGGACGGTGAAGGCGGCCGTACCGTGCGCGAACCAGGAGTAGTCCTGGAAGGAGTCGAACCCCAGCCGGACCAGCACCCAGTTGACCACTCCGAGCCGGGAGGAGAAGAGCCACTGGAAGACCGTGGTGGTGGCGATCACCGGACTCGCCCAGGCGAGCACCAGCCCCACGAGGACCAGGGTCCGCATCCGCTTGCCGAGCCGTTGCAGCATCAGCGCGACGCCCGTGCCGATCACCATGATGAGCGTGACGTTGACCGTGGTCCACCAGAGGGTGCGCCGCGCCACCTGCCAGAACTCACCGTCCCGCAGGATCGCCGAGTAGTTCCCCAGGCCCGCGAAGTCCGCGTTCCCGCGGATCAGTTCCGCCATGCCGTAGTGCTGGAAGGAGATCAGCAGGTTGCGGGCGAGGGGATAGGCCAGCAGGAAGGCGAACCCGATCACGGTGGGCGCGATCAGCAGATACGGCCACAGGGTGGCCGGCACGCCGGCGCGACGTCCGCCCCGCCCGCGGGCCCGGGAAGCGTCCATAGGGGCGGTGGGGCCGGCCGGTACGGTCTTCGCCGTTTCGAGCCGGTCCGCGGTCCGCGTCACGCGCCCGCCCCCTCGATCGGTGTCCGGCTCACGGGTTGAGGGTCTTGCTGATGGCGTCGGACGCGGTCTTCGCCGCCTTCGCCGGGTCGGTCCCGGTGAGCACGGCCGTCATGTACTCCTTGACCGGGTTGGTCGCCTCGACGGCGGCCCACTCGGGGGAGTTGGGCGTGGCGCGCCCCTGCGCGGCGGCGGCAGCCATCGCCGCGTCGCCCTCGTCGTCCTTGAGCACACCGGCCAGGGACGTCCGGTTGGGCACGTAGCTCATGGTGCGGGCGAGTTCGGTCTGCTCCTTCTCCCCGGCGAGCGCCGCGATCACCTCGTACGCGGCCTTCTGGTGTGCCGAGGCGACCGGGACGATGAGGTCGGAGCCGCCGGTGAAGGTCGCCCCCGGCTTCCCGGCCGTCTTGCCGGGGATCGGGAAGAAGCCGAGCTTGCCCGCGAGCGCCGGGTTCGCCTGCTCCACGATCTTCGCGCCACCGGGCACGGCGATGATCTGGGCGACGTCGCCCTTGGCGAAGACGTCCGCCTGGGGAGGCTTGGCCTCGTCGGAGTCCTTGGGCCCCTTGCCCAGAGCCTGGAGCCGCTTGTAGAACTCCATGCCCTTGAGCGCCTCGGGACTGTCGAGCGCGCCCCGCCAGGTGTTGCCGTCCTTCACCGCCAGCTCGCCGCCCTCCTCCCACACGAAGCCGGCCAGGGTGTACCAGTTCTGCCCGGGGAGGTAGATGCCCTGGGTGCCGCCCATGTCGAGCTTGCCGGTGGTCTCCAGCCACTCCTCGCGGGTCGTGGGCGGCGCGGTGACGCCGGCCTTCGCGAAGAGGTCCTTGTTGTAGATCACCACGCGGTTCGCCGCGTACCAGGGGATGCCGTACTGCTTCCCGTCGACCTTCCCCGGCTCGGCGAGGCCGGGCAGCCAGTCGGCCCCCTGCAAATCCGACACCTTGTCGCTGAGATCGAGCACGCCGCCGCTCTGTGCGTACTGCGCGACCTGGGTGTTCCCCACCTCCAGCACGTCCGGGGCGTCCTTGCTGGCGAGCGCGGCGGTGATCTTCTCGCCGATCCCGTCCCACTCCTGTATCTGGATGTCCAGGTCGGTTCCCTGGTGCTGGGTCTCGAAGTCCTTCTCGAACCGCTGGAGATAGGCGTCGGAGACGCTGTCCTTCATGATCCACACGGTGAGCGTGGCGGGTCCGTCCGACTGGTCGGACCCGGACGAGGAGCTGTCGCACGCGGTGAGCGCGCAGGTGGCCGCCAGGGCGACCGCGGTCGGGATGAAGCGGATCTTCACTGGATTCACCTCGAATGGGAGTTGACCAATTGGTCAACTGGGCAACGGCGTGGCTAGAAGGTGGCATAGACCAGTGATGACGTCAACCCTCGAAGTAATAAGGGCAGTTGGGTGCGTTGTAGACTCCGGGGTGCTCCATTCATCACTTACCACCGAACCAGTTGCCGACGAAGAGGCGGAAAGGTCAGATCCATGCAGAACAGCTCCTCAGGCTCAGGTGGCGTACTCAAACGGGAGCGGGTCCGTGAGCACCTCCTCGGTCTGATCGAGGTGCGGCGGCCCGGGGACGCCATCCCCTCGGAGCGCACGCTCAGCGCGGAACTCGGTGTGTCCCGCCCCACGTTGCGGGCGGCGGTGGACGAACTCGTCGCCACCGGGCAGCTCGTACGGGAGCACGGGCGCGGCATGTTCGTGGCCCCGGCCAAGATCACCCAGGAACTCGTCTCGGACGACGCGGCCTTCGTGGTGCCCCGGGCGGCCGGTACCTGGTCCAGCAGACTCCTGCAGCTCGACACGATCCGTGCCGGAGCGCGCATCGGCCGCAAGCTGCGGGTGTCACCCGCCGCCGAGGTGCTCTACATAGCCCGCCTGCGGCTGGTCGACGGCTCGCCGATGGCGATCGAGCACCTGCACATCCCGGCGGAGCTCGTCCCCTCCCTCACCCCGCAGGAGCTGGAGGCGGGGGACCTCTACGACCACCTGCGCGAGCACCACCACGTCCACGTCGACCAGGCGGTCCAGTCCATCGAGCCGACCGTCATCAACGAGGCCGAGGCCGCGGTCCTCGACATGCCGGTACTCTCGCCCGCCCTGCTGATCGAGCGACTCACCACCGACACGGCGGGCCGGCCCGTCGAGTACGTGCACTCCCTCTACCGGGGCGACCGCTACCGGATCGTCTCCCGGCTGGCGCTGGGGACCTCCGCCCCGCGTCCGGGGTCCGAGGGGCACCATCCGGGAATCCCTCCGGGGGACTTCGCGCACGGAGACATCATCACCTCGTCCACGACGGGGGACGCCCACTGAGCCCGCCGGGTGTTCCGGCACGGCAGGGGCGGGCGGGGGTGGCGGGACGCACCTGTAAGCCATTCAGGGGCGCGCGTTGTATCCACTCGCTCACCCTGCGTGGCGTCGGCGGTTGATCGCCCATAGCTTCGGCTCATGAGAACAAAACACATGAAATGCCTGGCGGGCGTCACGGCCGTCACGGCAACCGTCCTGGGGCTCTCGGCCGTTCCCACGGCAGCGTCCGGACACCACGAACACGTGGTGCACCCAGGAGAATCGATCCAGGAGGCGGTCGACGCCGCCCGCCCCGGCGACACCGTCGTCGTCCTGCCCGGCACCTACCGCGAGAGTGTGCTGATCACCACGCCGGGCCTGACGCTGCGCGGAACGGGCGAGCGTACGGTTCTCGCACCCCAGGCGGCCGGGACATCCGCCGAGGCACCCGCCGGGACATCCGCCGAGGCGCCCGCCGGGACGACGCCCGCCAAGACCACACAGGGAGCTCCCGCCGCCGCCAAGGGGCCGAGGGCGGTCAACGCGTGTGCGGCGGGCGGCAACGGCGTCTGCGTCGTGGGTACCGAGAAGAACCCCGTCGACGGCGTCCGGATCCGCGCGCTCACCGTCACCGGCTTCACCAAGAACGGAGTCTGGGCGTCCCGGACCGACGGGCTCTCCGTCCGCAGGGTGACCGCCCGGGACAACGGGACCTGGGGCATCGCCCAGGAGCACTCGACCCGCGCCGACATCAGGCGCAACACCGCCACCGGCAACGGCGACGCGGGAATCTTCGTCGCGAACGCGGTCAACGAGGAGGGCGGAGCCACGGACACCGGCGGGACGACCATCGCGGACAACGCGGTGAGCGGCAACCGCATCGGCGTCACCGTACGTCGGGTCAGGAACCTCCTGATCGACGACAACACCATCACCGGCAACTGCAGCGGGATCTTCGTCGTGGGCGACGAGTCCAAGCCCGCGGCCGGTGCGATGACGATCAGCGGCAACCGCATCGTGAAGAACAACAAGCTCTGCGCGGCGACCCCGCGCCTCTCGGCGATCCAGGGGTCCGGCATCGTCCTGACCGGCAGCGAGAGCACGGTGGTGCGGTCCAACGTCATCCAGGACAACGCGGGCTCCACCGACTTCTCCGGCGGCATCCTGCTCCTCAAGAGCTTCGTGGGCGCCCTCAACACCGACAACACCGTCCAGGACAACCTCGTGAGCGGCAACAGCCCGGCCGATCTCGCCGACCGCGACACCTCGGGCACCGGCAACACCTTCGTCGGCAACACCTGCGCCACCTCCGTACCGGCCGGGATGTGCGCCGAATGACCAACCACCCCCGCGCCAGGAGGAACGAGACGGCATGACCACCGTGAGCCCCACCCCCGAGACCAGCCCCGAGAAGGCATCGCTCACCTCCACCCTCGCCGCGCCCCACGTCCACGCGGGCACCCCGGCCCCGCCGCCGTCCATGCGCCTGCGGGAGCTCGCCTTCGGAGCGGCCTGCGCCGCGGCCGTCCGCGCGGCGGCCCGGCTGGGTGTCGCGGACGCCCTCGGTGAGACCCCGGCCTCCGCGGCCGAGCTCGCCCTCGTGGTGGACGCCGAGCCCGTACCGCTGCGGCGCCTGTTGCGAGCGCTGACCTGCTACGGCGTCTTCGCCGAGACGGAGGACGGCAAGTTCGTCCACACCGAGACGTCCCGGCTGCTGCGCGAGGACGACCCCCAGAGCCTGCGCTACATCTCCCTGTGGTGCACCGAGCCCTGGACCTGGGACGTCTGGCCGCGTCTGGAGGACGCGGTGCGCTCCGGCACGAGCGTCTTTCCCGAGACCTTCGGCAAGGGCTTCTTCGACTACCTCCACCAGGACGCCGGCGAGTCCGCCCACGTGTTCAACCGGGCGATGACCACCTCCAGCGTGCAGTCCGCACGTGACGTCGCCGAACTCCTCGACCTGACCGGCGTCTCCTCCGTCGCCGACATCGGCGGCGGCCAGGGACACGTGCTCGCCAGCCTGCTGGAGAAGCACCCCTCGGTCCGGGGAACCCTCATGGACCTGCCGGGCGTCGTGGCCCGCGCGGACGCGCGGCTGCGGGACGGCGGCCCGCTCGCCGACCGGGTGCGGATCGTGGCAGGTGACTGCCGCGAGGACATCCCGTTCGAGGTCGATCTCTACATCATCAAGAACATCCTCGAATGGGACGACGAGAGCACCCGCAGGGCCCTCGGAAACGTCGTCGCCGCGGCCCGCCCCGGCGCCCGCGTGGTGATCATCGAGAACCTCGTCGACGACACCCCGTCGATGCGGTTCACCACCGCCATGGACCTGCTGCTCCTGCTCAACGTCGGGGGAGCGAAGCACACCAGGGAGAGCTTGCTCGCACGCATGTCCGAGGCGGGCCTCCAGGTGGGCGAGATCCACCCGGTCAACGCCTACCTCCACGCCTTCGAGTGCACCGTGCCGTAAACCGGCCGCGCGACCGAAACGCCCCGGGTCCGGCACCGAAGTGCCGGACCCGGGGCGTTTCGCTGTGCGCGGGAGCGAGTCCTACCGCTGCCACGTGTAGAACGGCTGGGCCATCGCGTCCTTCGGACCGCGCCAGGTCTGCGGGTCGTACGGGCTCACGAAGGCGGTGAGCCGGTCGCTGATGGCCTTGAACTCCGGGTGCTCCGTCACCTTCGCGATCTCCGGGCCCGGAGGGCGGTCGGACTCGATCAGGTGCAGGTACACGTCACCGAACTGGAACAGCGTGCGCCGGTGCACGCCGACGAGGTGGGGGAGGTCCGTGTTGTCGGAGGCCTCGAACAGCTTCGCGATGTCCGGAGCCGAACCCGGAGCCATCCGGGCGACGATCAGAGCGTGGTGCATCTGGCTGCCTTTCGGGGCGTCAGGGGTTGCCGGTGGCGGACCGGAGCGACCGCGGTCCGCCGAGTACCGGACAGCCTCTAGTTGGCGGGTACGGCCGCGGAGCGGCGCTCACGGTCGCGCTGCTCGATCTTGTCGCGGATGAGCTCCATCTGGACGCGGGAGTTGCGGTTGATGTTGTCCGTCATCCACGCGTCGTCGACCGGGGCGTCCGGGCGCATCGCGAAGTCCTGCCGCCAGAGCATCCGCGTACCGCCCCGGACCTCCGTGTACTCCCACCGGATGTCCATGTGCTGGAACGGGCCGGGCTCGACCCGGCGGGCCTGGACGTTGCGCCCCGGGCGGTCGGTGGTGCGCTCCGAGACCCAGCTCCAGACCTTGCCGTTGTCGTCCGGGTGCATGGTGAGGCGGAAGGTCGTCTTCTGCCCCTCCCGCTTCAGCACCTCGACGGCCGCGTACTCGCTGAACAGCTGCGGCCAGTTCTCCAGGTCGTTCGTCGTCTCCCAGACGAGATCCAGCGGAGCGGCGATGATGATCTCGTTCTCGGTGTGTCCGGACACGTCAGGCTCCTGTCACGAGGGTGTTGTTGACGAGGTCGAGGAACTCGGCGGGCGACTTGCACTGGTCGGCGTCGGCCGGCAGCGCGTGGCCGTAGCGGTTCTCCAGCACGGCCACGATGCCCAGCAGGCCGAGCGAGTCCAGGCCGTAGTCCTCGAAGGCCGATGTGGGACGGCTCGCCATCTCGGAGGCGTCGGCGTCGAGGCCGGCGCCGCTCTTCATCAGGGCGGCCAGCTCTTCGTACGTCAGCTGAACGGGCATGGGGACCACTCCTTCTCACAGCGGGGTGTCGGTGGGGCGGCGCAGTACGAGGGCCGAGTTCGACCCCATCAGGCCGCGGCTCAGTACCAGCGCCGTGCGCAGTTCGGCGGGGCGCGCACGCCCGGTGACCACGTCCAGGTCGTGGCACACGTCGAAGACGTTGGGCGTCGGCGGGATCAGACCGTGTTCCATGGCCAGTACGGCGGCTGCCGTGTCCAGCACCGGCGCGCCGCAGTAGGCGCGACCGGTCCCGGTCTTGGGTGCCGTCACCGGCACCCGGCGTCCGTGCGCGCCGAGCGCGTCGGCGATCGCCAGCGCCTCCGCCCGGTCCGCCGAAGGCACGCCGAGCGCGTCCGCGAAGACCACGTCGATCTCCTCCGGCGCGCAGCCGGCCTCCCGCAGTGCCCCGTCGATCGCACGGGCCAGGCCCGCGCGGGACTCCTCCCAGCGGGACGCGCCGGTGAAGGTGGCCGCGTGGCCGGCCAGCTCCGCCCGTACCCGGGCGCCGCGGTCGCGGGCCGCAGCCTCCTCCTCGACCACCAGCATGCCGCCGCCCTCGGCGGGCACGAATCCACAGGCGTCCGCGGTGAACGGCCGGTAGGCGCGGGTGGGTTCGTCGCTGAGGCTGAGGTCGGCGTAACCGAGCTGGCAGACCACCGAGTACGGCGCGAGCGGCGCCTCGGCGGCGCCGACCACCACGGCGTCGGTACCCCGCCGGATGGAACGCGCCGCGTGCATCAGTGCGTCGAGACCACCGGCCTCGTCGCTCGCCACGACGGCGCACGGCCCCTTGAAGCCGCCCCGGATCGAGATCTGACCGGTGCTGGCCGCGTAGAACCAGGCGATGGACTGGTACGGGCCGACGAAACGGGAGCCCTCCCCCCACAGCCGCTGGAGTTCGCGCTGGCCGAATTCGCCGCCTCCCGAACCGGCGGCGGTGACCACGCCCACCTTGAACGGCGCGTCCTCGTAGTCGGCGCGGCCGAGCCGCGCGTCGCTCAGGGCGAGATCGGCGGCGGCCATGGCATAGTGCGTGAAGCGGTCGGTCTGGACGAGGAAGCGCTCTTCGATGAAAGCGACCGGGTCGAAGTCCCTGACCTCGCCCGCGACCTTGAGCGGGAGGTTCTCGCACCCCTCGCGGGAGATCAGGTCGAGGACGCTGACACCCTCCTGGGTCTGTTTCCAGAAGGCGCCGGCGCCGGTCCCGTTGGGGGCGACGACACCGATCCCGGTGATGACGCAGGCGCGGTGCGCGGAGCCTGCCCGGGCGCTCATGAGGTCCTCCCGCCCGAACGTGTCAGGGCGACGGCGGACTGGAATCCCCCGAATCCGCTGCCGACCGACAGCACACTGCGCAGCTTGAGAGGCCGTGCGGTGCGCGGTACGTAGTCGAGATCGCACTCGGGGTCCGCGGTCTCGTAGTTGGCCGTCGGCGGCACCGTCTGGTGCTTGAGGGCCAGCACGCACGCCGCGATCTCGATGGCCCCGATGGCGCCGAGCGAGTGGCCGACCATGGACTTGATCGAGCTCATCGGCACCTTGTAGGCGTGGGAGCCCAGAGCCCGCTTGACCGCCGCCGTCTCGTGCCGGTCGTTCTGCTTGGTGCCCGAACCGTGCGCGTTGACGTAGTCGACCCGCGATCCGTCGAGGCGGGCGTGCGCGAGGGCGGTGTTGATGGCCTCGGCCATCTCCAGCCCTTCCGGTGTCAGCCCGGTCATGTGGTACGCGTTGCCGAAGGTGGCGTACCCCGAGATCTCGCAGTAGACGGTCGCCCCGCGGGCCCGTGCGTGCTCCAGCTCCTCCAGGACGAGGACGGCACCGCCCTCGCCCATCACGAACCCGTCCCGGCGTGCGTCGAACGGCCGGGAGGCGTGCTCCGGGTCGTCGTTGTTCGCCGAGGTCGCCTTGATGGCGTCGAAGCAGGCCACCGTGATGGGGGTGATCGGGGTGTCGGACGCCCCCGCGACGCAGACGTCCACGCGGCCCTCCTCCACGGAGTGGAAGGCGTACCCGATCGCGTCGAGACCGGAGGTGCAGCCGGTGGAGACGGTCTGTACGGGCCCGTGCGCACCGACTTCCTCCGCGACCGCGGAGGCGAGGGTGCTCGGCGCGAACGCCCGCTCCAGGTGGGCGCCGGCCGACCGGTGGTCGACGTCCCAGCGCGCTCCGCCCTCGCTGACCGCGACGTAGTCGTGCTCCAGCCGTGTGGTGCCGCCGACCGCCGTGCCCAGGGACACCCCGATGCGCCAGGGGTCCTCCTTCTCCAGGTCGAGACCGGCATCGCCCAGCGCCTCCCTGGCCGCCACCAGCGCGAACTGGACGTACCGGTCGGAGCGGGCGATCAGGTCCGCGTCCAGGCCGTGGGCGACGGGATCGAAGTCGCACTCGGCGGCGATCCGCGACCGGAACTGCGACGGGTCGAACAGGGTGATCCCGCGGGTCGCCGTACGGCCGTTGGCGAGCAGGTCCCAGAACGCGGGGGCGCCGATACCACCGGGGGCGACGACGCCGACCCCGGTGACCGCCACGCGCCGGGTCATGAGGACGCCGCCGTTCGTTCTGGCGGCGCTCCGCGCTCGGCCCGCTCGGTCGCCTCCGTGGCCTCGGTGACCTCCGTGTCGACGTGGCCGAGTTCCGGCCGCGGGGCGAGCGGGCCCAGGTGGAAGACCATGCGAGCCTCCACGTCCCCCACGTTGCGGAAGCGGTGGCGGACGTGCGGCGGGATCAGCAGACCTTGATCGGGCCGCATGGGGTACGTCTCGCCGTCCAGGTCCACTTCGAGGTGTCCGGCGACGACGTAGACGAACTCCTCCGAGTAGGGGTGGTAGTGCTCGCCGATCCGGTCACCGGGGTCGACGAGGGCCAGCCCCATGAAGCCGCTGGTGGCTCCGACCGCCGTCGGGGTGAGCATGGCGCGCAGGTCGCCGCCGCGCCTGCGGTTGGGCTGGGTCTCGCTGAGATCCACGATGCGATGCCGGTGGATGGTCATGGCTGTTCTTCTCCAGGCACGTTGTGAGGTGTGACGGCAGGGCGGGGCCGCCCCCCGTTGCCGGTGACGCGTCAGGACTCGGCGGACCGACGGTCGGTGATCAGGTTCATCTCGGCGTCGGCCAGGAAGCGCGCGGCCTCCGCGTCGTCTCTCGGCATGCCCTGCGAACCGCCGTCGAGGAGGCGTTCGAGCATCGCCGCCTTGCGGTCGCCGCCGATGCCCAGGGCCTGCGTGGGCTGCGCGTCGAGCGGGCCGCTCACTTCGAGGAGCCGCACCACGACGTCGTCGCGCTGGAAGATCGTGCTGCTCTCGACGGGGCTCGCGACGTCGTCCGCGGCCTCTTCGTCCTGGCCGGCGAACAGCCGGGCCAGCGCCATGCCGCAGCCTTCCTTGGCCTGGTAGAACAGCGCGTGCCGCTGGACGTCCGCGGCGTCGTGGCGGCCGGCCGTCACGTGGTGGACGGCCGGGAGCGCCGCCCGGGTGAAGAACAGCCGGGCGGAGTTGGAGTCGCTCAGGTCCCGGTCCTGCTCCAGGTACGGGTTGATCGCCTCCTCCACGGCCCTGACCTCAGGCTGGCGGGAGACGTGCCGCAGGGCCGCCATCAGGTCGCCCTCGATCTCGACCGCCCGCACGACACGGTTGCCGCGCATGAAGAGCGAGGTGCGCAGCAGCCGCGTGTTCTCGTTGACCTGGGCCTGAGGGGAGTCGTAGTCGGCGAGGATCTTCGCGACGATCTCCTCCGTGCCCGGCTTCACCGTGAAGGTCAGCGCGTGACGTACGACGCCGTTGCCCAGACGGGGCGCGGACTGGAGCCGGCCCTTGGCGTGCTCCGGAGTGCTCTCGAACGCGGCCCCGGTCTCCCGCAGCACGCTGAAGCGCAGTGAGCGGGTGTCGCGTACGCAGCTGTGCAGCGGCTGCACCGTCGCCACGTGCTCCTCGCTGTTCACCCACGTGAGGAAGGGCGGCGCGCTCTCCCACTCGCTGGTGATGAGCCACTGAGAGGGGTTCTCGATGGACTGGCACAGCTGATCGCTGATGTGTCCGGGAATCGAGGCGACCTGGTTGCGCATGTGCTCGTACGCCTCCAGGAACTGGTTCTGGGCGCCGTCGTGCAGGTCAAGGAGCAGTATGACCCGGAGCCTCGAACCGTCGAAGGCGGACTGGGATACCCGTTCCGAGAGGATTGTCATCGCTTTCCGTTCTCCTGTCCCGTCCCGCCCGTCATGGGCCGGTTTCGGTGGAAGTCGTGCAGGTTCCTGCCTGCCGGTGGGTGACGTCCCGCCCCGTGCGACGCGCGCACCGCTCCCGCGACCGATCGTGGAACGCTGGTACGGGCGGCGCCAGATTTATGAACCGTTCAGGTGAGGCGTCGGCACAAGCCCCGCCGACCGACTCCCGGCAGGGCATGGACACTGCGTCCCCCATGCCTTTGAGCTGGAGCAATCGAATGAACGAAAGCGTCGACCACCGCGTGCCGGTCCTCATCGTGGGCGGCTCCCTGGTGGGGTTGTCCACCTCTCTCTTCCTGAGCCGGCTCGGCATCGACCACCTCTTGGTGGAGAAACACCGCAGCACCTCGACCCACCCCCGGGGCCGGGGCAACAACGTCCGCACGATGGAGGTCTTCCGCAGCGCCGGCGCGGAGCGGCTCATCCGGGACGCGGCATCCGTGCTCGCCGACAATCACGGCATCCTGCAAGCCGGTTCGCTCACCGGCGACGACCAGGAATGGCTCTTCAAGGAGATCGACCCGGGTAACGGACTCGCCCGGTTCAGCCCGAGCGGCTGGTGCCTGTGCAGCCAGAACGACCTGGAGCCCGTCCTGGTCGACCACGCCCGGGCCCAGGGCAGCGAACTGCGTTTCTCCACCGAGCTGCTCACCTTCGAGCAGGACCAGGACGGAGTCACCGCCGTCGTCAAGGACCGGGAGACCGGGGAGCACACCACGGTGCGCGCCGACTACCTGGTCGCGGCCGACGGCCCCCGCAGCCCCATCCGCGAGCAGCTGGGCATCGGCCAGACCGGCCCCGGAGACCTCTTCCACAACGTCAGCATCACCTTCCGCTCCCGCCGCCTCGCCTCCGTGGTCGGCGACCGGCGCTTCATCGTCTGCTACCTGACCAACCCGGCGGCGGACGGGGCCTTGCTGCCGGTCGACAACGAGGAGCGGTGGGTCTTCCACGCGCCGTGGCAGCCCGACCGGGGCGAGACACTGGAGGACTTCACCGACGAGCGGTGCGCCGAGCACATCCGCCGGGCGGTGGGCGATCCGGAGCTCGACGTCGAGATCACCGGCAAGGCCCCCTGGCACGCGGCCGAGCGGGTCGCCGAGAGGTACGCCTGCGGCCGGGTCTTCCTGGCCGGCGACTCCGCCCACGAGATGTCCCCCACCGGGGCGTTCGGCTCGAACACCGGCATCCAGGACGCCCACAACCTGGCGTGGAAGCTCGCGGCCGTGACCGGAGGGGCGGCCGGTCCGGGGCTGCTGGACACGTACGAGGCGGAGCGGCTCCCGGTGGCGAAGGCCACGAGCGCGCGCGCTTCGGCCCGTTCCGGGGAGCACAGCCACCCGGGCTACGCCGGCCCGCCCGGCGGACCGGTCGGACAGGGGAGTCCCGGTGGTCCCGGTGGACGGGGCGGTCCGGGTGGACAGGGCGGTCCTGGAGGCCCCGGCGGCGGCCGGCAGGGTGGCATGCTCTCCGTCGCCCTCGGCTACCGCTATGTGCGGGGAGCGGTCCTGGGGGTGGACCCGGAGCTGCCGGTCGTTCCCGACGGCATCGGCCTGACGGGCGAGCCCGGCACCCGTGCCCCGCACATGTGGCTCGACCGCGACGGCGAGCGGATCTCCACGCTTGACCTCTACGAGCAGGCGTTCGTCCTGCTCTGCGACGCGAACAGCTCGGAGTGGCGCGGCGCGGCCGGCCAGGTGGCGAAGCGACTGGCGATCCGTCTGGACGCCTTCACGGTCGGGTCCGGCCCCGACGCGGATCTGCGGTCCGTGGACGGCGCCGACTGGGCCGCCGTCCACGGCACCTGCGCCCAGGGCGCCGTGCTGGTACGCCCCGACGGATTCGTCGCCTGGCGCGCACAGGACGCGGCGCCCGACCCGGAGGCCGCGCTCCACAAGGCCGTGACGACCCTGCTCCACCGGAACTGATCCGGAAACACCGGTCCCCGGCGCGCCCCCCCCCGGGCCGCCGGGGACCGGTGCGTTCGCCGGGAGTCCGTCACCGGCGGGTGGTCACCGGCGGGTGGTCAGCGAGAGCCGGTCAGGGCCGCGAAGACCACGACGTTCTCCTGGTAGCCGGACTTCTTGTCGTACTCGCCACCGCAGGTGATGACCCGCAGTTCCGGCCGGTCCGAGGGGCCGTAGACCTTCTCGTCGGGGAAGTCCTTCTTGCTGTAGGAGTCGACCGCGTACACCGTGAACACGGCGACGCTCCGGTCCGCCCGGACGATCTCGACGGTGGCGCCCTCGCGCAGGGCGCCGAGCAGGAAGAAGACGCCGGGCCCGAGCCGGGTGTCGACATGGCCGGTCGTGATGGCGGTGCCCACCGCCCCCGGCACCGTCCCGTCCGTGTACCAGCCGCTGAGCACCGGGTCGTTGTCGGGCGGGGTCTCCAGCGCGCCGGACGCGTCCAGCCCCAGCCTCATCATCGGCGAGTCGACCTTGAGCGCGGGGATGCGCAGCCGTACGGGCGGGGACGGCGGAAGCGGCAGTACGACGGGGCCCGCCGGACGGGCCGGGCCGGCGGACGCGCCCGGCCTTGGGCCCGCCGGCGCCGGTCGCAGGGGCGCCGGCCGGACGGGCGGCCGGGGGAGCAGCACCGGCGGCGCGGTGGAGCGGCGTACGAGGGAGGGCGGCGGGGGCACCGGATACCGCGACGCCATGTACACCGGGCCCGGGGCTGCCGCCGGTGGTGGTGCTGCGAGGGGCGGTGCGGCGGACGGTGGCGGAGGCGCGGCGACCGCCGGTGCGCGCGGTGGCTGCGGCGGCCGGTCGTCCCGCATGCCGCTGACCACCAGCACGCTACCCGCCACGACGGCCCAGACCAGGTGTTTCACCGCCGGGAACGGCTGGGGCGACGTTCTGGTACTGCGCCCGGTTTCCATCGCGTGTCCTCTGTTCGCGGCGGTTGGAACGGCACGTCCGCGCGCCCCGGAGCACGACGGGATTCGGGGCGCGCGGACAGGTGTCGTACGGTCAGCCGCGGGCCGACGCCGCCCGGCGGCGCAGCCTGAACGCGGTCCCGGCCGCCGCCCCGGCGAGCAGGACGCCTCCCAGGGCGAGCTGCGCGCCGTGGTTCACGGGCACGCTGAATCCGGCGGCGACCCCGCCGCTGGGGGTGCGGTCGGCGATCCGGTAGGTGTCCGTCATCAAGATGCGCGGGGGGCACTTCACGGTGACCGTGTCGGTGCCCGGCCGGGCGTCGTCCGGCACTTCGAACTCGCCGACGAGGACACCCTTGCGCTTTCCCTCGAAGAGGTGGAACGCGCCCGCGGCTTCCGAGGTGCCCTTGCCGTAGGTCTCCTTGCCGCAGGCCCGGGTGCTGACGGTGACCAGCGAACCGGGTGAGGCGCTCGCCGGGCTGATGTGGATGGTCTGCTCACCGGCGGGGTCCGCGGCCACGGCGGCGGGAGCCGTGAGGGCCACCAGACCTACGGCCAGACAGATACCCGCACCGGTGCGTGTGTTGCGCATGAGGTTCCTCCATCGAGAGCGGGGCCCGGCCGGACAGCGCGGCTCCTCCGCTGTGCTCCGCGTCCGAGGCAACCGACACTCCGTCACGCCCGCAACACGGGGAGCCGACGCCCATGTCACCCGGTCAGGCCCGGTACTCCGTCTCAGGCCTCCCGTTTGCGCAGGTCACCTTCTTCCGGGGCGGAATCGAGGAGGGGCGGGCACCGGACGGCGAACGGGCTAACTGATCGTTTCGAGTCGAGTTCGACCCGGAGGCGGGGGAGTTGGGTGCGTGGCGCGGACGGCCCGACGGTACGTCGGCTGACGGCTCGTGGAACGGGGCGCCACCGGCCGTGGATGTTGACATGGACAGGACCATTCCGGATGCTGTGAGAGCGCTCTCACATCCATGTGAGGACGCTTCGTCAGGGGTTGCGTGAGCCGGGGAGCCCGGCGAGCGCGCGAGATCGACGAGTCGGGGAGTCACGGCAGGAACCGCCCTGCGGCGTCCTGCGCGGCGGTCCCGGCCGGATGCCGTACGCGGCCCGGCGCCCCTTTGCCGGTCCTCGCCCGGCGTCGAAGCGCAGACGAACCACGGAAGGGGACCATGAATCTCACCCGCCGTATGTACGGCCTTGCCGCCCTCGTTCTCGCGGGACTCCTCACGGTCGTGGTGTCCGTGTCGTCGGCCGGGCCCGCCCGGGCTTCCCAGACGAGCATGCGGGCCGCCGATCCGAGCGTGATCCGGGTCGGCTCCACCTATGTCTCCGTACAGTCGACCGGCGGCGGCATCGCCGTGCGGCAGGCGTCGTCCACGGCCGCCCTGGCGTCCGCGTCCGCGCGGCAGGTCTGGTCCGACACCCGCGGCCTCGGCGAGGTCTGGGCTCCGGAGCTCGTGCGGGACGGCGGCCGCTACTACATCTACTTCACGGCCGGGGCCGGCGCCGCGCACCGGATGTACGTGATCAGCTCGGCGACCGCCGACAGTGGCTACACCGCCGAGACCCAACTCGCCCTGCCCGACGGCAAATGGGCCATCGACGGCACGATGTTCACCTTCAACGGGCAGCGCTGGTTCGTCTGGTCCGGCTGGGCCGGGGACACCAACGTCGAGCAGAACCTCTACATCGCCCGGATGAGCAGCCCCACCACGCCCACCGGGGCGCGTCACGTCATCTCGCAGCCCCGGGAGAGCTGGGAGCGGGTGGTCGGCAACCCGTACATCAACGAGGCACCCGAGGCGATCAAGGACCCGAACGGCCAGCTGCACATCGTGTACTCGGCCAACGGCAGCTGGAGCGACCAGTACTGCCTGGCCGAAGTGCGACTGCGGGCCGGCGGCGACCCGACGTACGTGTGGGACTGGTACAAGTCGAACGGGTGCCTGTTCGGTTCGAACGGCTCGACGATGAATCCCGGCTGGGATCCCACACTGCAGGTGAACGGACCCGGGCACCACAGCTTCGTGCTGCTGGACGGTGACATCAACACCAGCCCGCCGGCCGGCCCGACGTTTCCGCTGATGTTCCACGCGGTCCCGAAGGGGACGGCGTACTCGTGGGCCAACCGGTACTGGTACACCGGGTCTTTCTGCTGGTGGGGCGGTACGACCTACAGCCGCGCCAACGTCCCGGGAGCGACGTCGGACACCGGATGGAGCCTCAAGTTCTTCGAATGAGACACGGCGAAGAGCGGGCGGCCGTCCCCGGGGGCGGCCGCCCGCTCCTCACGTGATGGGGGAGTTCAGGCCCGTGCGATCAGGGAGTCCAGGCGGCGACGACCGCCCAGCTGACGTCGTCCGGCCAGAGGGCGGTGGCGTCGAAGGTGTTGGAGCCGCCGTTCGAGGCGACGTATCCGGTGTTGTTGTAGTGGCGGACGTAGCGGTCGGCGAAGTTGTACGAGATCAGTGAGTTGCCCTGGCCGTTCACGCCCGCCTGCGAACAGAAGGTGGCGTCACTGGCGAAGAGCGCGCTGTTGTCGTTGGAGTGCAGGTAGAGCTGGTAGTTCTGGTGCCGCAGATAGCTGCCCGGCGTGTTCTTGGACTCGAAGGACCGGCAGGCGCTGTTGGCCAGGCCGGGCCGGACGATCCAGGAGGCGTTCGCCTTGTCGGTGGCCGAGCTGGCGGAGCTGACCACCGTGGTGTTGACGTTCGCCCCCGAGTGGCTGAGGTAGCTGGTGGTGCAGCAGGAGGTGGTCGCCCGGAGCGACACCGAGGAACCGCTGTTGAGGGCGGTCCCGCCGCCCGAACCCTGCGCGTAACCCGCCGCGACGACGTTGGCCTGGACTGCGTTCTCGGTGGCGTCGGTCGGATAGCCCGAGGTCATGACGCCCTCGTAGAAAGTACCGGCCGCGCTGACGCTGTTGTCGCCGCCGATGCCGAGGATGATCGCGCCCTCCTTCTTCATCGGGTTGTAGCCGGAGGCGTTCGGCCGGACCCCGTTGTAGTAGGTGGAGAGCGAACCGGACTGCGCGTTGCCCGCGCGGATGGACCAGTGGTTCGGCTCACCCTTGACGATCGCGGTGAGGAAGCGGTGACTGACGGTGGGGTCGTTGGCGTTGTATCCGGTGTTGACGCCGGAGAACAGGCCGTTCTCCAGGTCGGCCATCACCCAGGGGCCGTTGCCGGCGCCCGAACCCCAGCCCTTGCTGTTGCCGAAGTAGATGGCCTCCATGGTGCCGTTGCCGTTGTCGAGGCTGTTGGTCTCGGCGTTGCCGTAGTCGAAGCAGCAGCCGTCGTTGTAGTGCGTGCCGTCGAAGAGCGCGTACATCCCCTCGGCCTTGTCACCGGTCGCGATGCCGTTCGTCGCGTTGTTGCGGTACCCGGTTCCGGGCGAGACGAAGACGCCGTAGGCCCGGTTGCCGTTGAGGGTGACCGGCGCCATCGTGGCGTTGGCGAGCTTGTCGTAGCCGCCTGCGGCGGGGCCGCTGAACCCGCCGGGGGGAGCCTGGGTGAGGCGGTTGTTGCGGCCGGTCTGGTCGTAGACGACCGTGATGACGCAGCTGGTTCCCGCGCAGAACGAGTCCTGCGCGGCGGCGTTGGCGTACCCTCCGGCGCTGAGCACCCCGATGTCACGGGTGGTGCTGTCCGAGGCGCGGCGCACCTGGTACAGCGCCCCGTTGTACGAGCCGTACAGCGCGCGGGTGGTGCTGTGCGCGGCGACGCACGGAGTGCCACCGGCGGCGTACAGGTCGCAGGGCTGGGACGTCGCGGCCTGGGAGACCGTGGTGCCCGAGAGGGTGCCGGCGACGAGCACGCCGACCAGAGCCGCCGTCAGCGCGGCTGCGCGGCGACGGAAAACGGACCGGAGTCCTTTCATCACTGTCCTCGTTTCGTTGATGGGCCGGGGAATCGCCGAAGGGCATGACTGACCGGCGCCTGAGCGTTCCGCCGGCGCCGTGGCCCCTACGACCTCGGGCACGGACACGGCCGGTACGCGGAGGGCGGCAGGGCAGCACAGAACTCCGGACCAGGACGTTCAGGAAGGGCGGAAAGCGGTGCGCGCACACCTGACGACCCCTGGGACAGGGGTACGTCGTTCGGTCATGGAGCCAGGTCCGGACGGCGTGCGGGGTACGTCGTCCGGCGAGCGGGGTCCGTCCGGGCGCCCGTCGGCGCGGAGCTGCGCCCGGTGCGGCGACATGGCCGTGTCGCACGCGGTCGGGGGCAGCGGGGAGGCGCGGTTCCTCGCGTGGTCGCAGGTCAGGCCGTGGAGTGGAATTGTTAGCGCTAACAATTCAGAGCCGGCGTCGAGTGGGGGGAGGGGCGCTTGGGTGGCACAGACGCTAAACCGGCGGGGCGAGGCGCGCAAGAGTTTCGCCCGATTCCCCGAAGTCCGCTTGTGCGTACGGGCTTTCGGGGGGCGGTCGGCTGGAGGCGGACCGGGTGCGGTGTCGCAGGACGCGCGGTGCCCCGGCTGCGGTCGAAGGCTCCACGGCCGGCCCCCGCGGACCGCGTACTCACCTTCGCGACGCGGAACCGTCCCCGACTTCCCGGACGCGCGCGGGCTTCAGCCCGGAGAGCGGAGCCGTCCGGGACGGCTCTGACGCCGTCGTGATCACCCCAGCCCAACCAGGGGCATCTCGGTTGCGGACGCTGCGCGATGCCCCCGATGCTGTGCATTCGGCAAGCAGGGGAGGGCGCATGGGGCTGGAGGCGATCACGGACCAATGGGTACGGGAGGGCGGCGACCCGCTTCTTCAGCGGCACATCGAGGACGCCCGCCGGCGGGCGTCCTGCGGCTCTGCGTCGACAAGGACGTTCCGCTGATCTTCCTCTGACTCCCCCCGACCACGGAACGCCTACGGGACCACTCGGCACTCGCCGGTCGACCCCCACCACGCGCGGCGGGGGTGTCCGGCCGGGGCGTGGTCGACCCGGCCGGACACCCCCGCGGCCGTCAGTGCCTGGCGGCCGTGGCGCCCATGGCGGGCGGGGCGGCGTCGACGCCCCAGGTGGTCGGCTTCTCGGAGAGGCTGATCCGCATCGTGCCGGCGTGCAGCAGGTTCTCGTGGGAGAGCCAGCTCTGGCGCAGCTTGCCCTTGGACGTGGTCACGGAGGACACGTACTGGAGCTTCGACGCGCTGGCGCCGGGGGCCTCGATGGTGATCGTCCGGCCGTGCTCCGGCCGGATCTCGACCTTCTCGAACATCGGGGCGGTGACGATGTAGTTGGCGGAACCGGGCTGGGCCTCGAAGACACCGGCCATGGCGAAGACGAGCAGCGACGAGGTCGCGCCGAGGTCGTCGTTGCCGGGCATGCCGTACGCGTCGTCGGTGAAGAGCGTCCGCATCGCGCGCAGCACGGACGAGGTCTTCCACGGCGAGTCGGTCCACGTGTACATCCACGGCGTGTGGAAGTCGGGCTCGTTGTTCGGGTTGAAGGCGAAGTTGTTGTGGTAGTCGTACGCCCCGGTCACCCAGCTCTCCTCGGCGGCCTTCGCCGGGTCGGCGAGCACGGTCGGCAGGTCGAAGAAGGTGTCGAGCCGCTGCTCGGCCTTGTCCTTGCCGCCCATCAGACCGTAGAGGGTCTGCGGGTCCTGCTGGGCGAGCCACTGGTACTGCCAGGCGGTGCCCTCGTGGAAGGCGCCGGACTGGGTGGGGTCGGGGTCGCCGGCGACGGTGCCGTCCGCGTTGCGGGTGACCGGGAAGCCGGTGAACCCCTGCGACGTCACGCTGGAATCCCAGAGCGTGGAGAAGTTGTCGCAGCGCGAGGCGAGCGTCGCGGCCTTGTCCCGGTAACCGAGGCCGCCGGCCATGGTGGACAGCGCGCAGTCGGCGAGCGCGTACTCCAGCGTGGCCGAACCGGCCTGGCGGCTGTCGCCGTACGTGTAACCGGGCAGGTTCTGGTAGGCGACCCAGCCGTTCTGGACATAGGTCGGGTTGCCGTCGCGGCCGCGGAAGAGTGACTGGTCGGCGGGGACCTCGTTGACGTTCTTCCAGAGCGCGTCGAAGAGCTGACGCGAGGTGCTCTTGTCGAGCAGGCCGCGGTTGTAGAGGTCGACGACCCACGGCGTGATCGGGTCGCCGCTCATCACGTTGGTCTCGCCGTTGCCGAGACCCCAGCGCGGCAGCCAGCCGCCGTCCTGGTAGACGTGCAGCACGGACTTGGCCATGTCCGTGGCCTTGTCCGGGTTCAGCAGGGCCACCAGCTGGTTCTGCGAACGGTAGGTGTCCCAGAGCGAGAACATCTGGTAGTACGTGGAGTCCGCGCGGTGCACCTGGTCGTCGAAGCCGCGGTAGCGGTTGTCGACGTCGGAACCGATCGACGGGTGCAGCAGCGAGTGGTAGAGCGCGCTGTAGTAGGTGCGCTGGTCGGCGGTGGTGCCACCGGCGACGCGCATCCGGTTCAGCTCGTCCTTCCAGGCGTCGTGCACGCCGGCCCGGGCCTTGTCGAACGACTTCGGCTGCTCGGCCTTGCGGTTGAGGCGTGCGCCGTCGACCGAAGTGTAGGAGAGGCCGACCGAGGTGCCGACCTGGTCGCCCTCTTCCGGGTCGAAGGACAGCCAGGCACCGGCGCGCTTGGTGCCGCGCGTCGCCTCACGGGCGCCGGGGGTGAGGGTGCTGTCGGTCCAGGTGCCGAAGGTCGAGAACTTCCGGTCGAACTTGGCGCTGAAGAAGATCCGGTAGCGCTCCTTGCCCGTCTCGCCGCAGAAGTTGCCGCCCTGGAGCCAGCCCTCGACGGTGTCGTCGCCGACCACCTTGATGTCACCCGCGTAGGTGCTGCCGTTGCTCTGGCCGGTCTCGATCAGCACGTTCTCGGAGTCCGAGCCGGCCGGGAAGGTGTACCGGTGCTGACCGGTGCGCTCCGTCGCGGTGAGTTCGGCCTTGATGCCGTTGTCGAGCTCCACGCCGTAGTAGCCCGGTGAGCGGGTCTCGTTGTCGTGGCTGAACTTCGCGCCGTACTGCGCAGGGTCGGACGAGGTGACCGCACCGGTGGTGGGCATGAACCGGAAGTTGCCCATCGTCTGGCACCCGACGCCCGAGAGGTGCGTGTGGCTGAAACCGAGGATGGTGTCCTGGGCGTAGTCGTAGGAGGCGTACTTGTTCAGCTGCGTGTCGGGGCTCAGCTGCACCATGCCGAACGGTGCCGCGGCCCCGGGGAAGGTGGTCCCGTCGCCGTTGTTGCCGATCGACGTGTCGACCAGCGTGGTCGGATCGGCGGCGAACTTCGCTCCCTGGGACCGGGAGTTCGCGACACCGGAGGTGGCGGACGCGGCGACCAACGTGGTGGCGATCAACAGGACGCCGCATACGCGTTTCTTCAGCGCTTTCATCGCATTCCTCTCGTACGACAACGTTGTCAAAGTCGAGTTCGATGATCTTTGCCGTTCGGACATGGTCCCGTCAACCCGCGGACGGCTGGATTCCGTTCTGCTCCAGCCCCCCGTCCACCCCGCGACAGCCCGGTGGCCGCGCCGCTCCAGCCCCGCTCAGAGACCGGTTACCTTGGCGCCCGCCGACACCTCGTAGACCAGAGTGACCGTGCGATGTCCGCCGGGCGGCAGGGAGACGTCCCAGCGGACGATGCCCTCGGCGTCGACCGCGTCCGGCGCGGGGGAGCAGCCGTCCTTGCTCACGCGCACCTCCACCGCGGAGACCTCCGAGACCGGGACGCGCTCGTGCAGGACGACCACCCGTTCGCCCGCGTCGCCGGGGGCCGAGAACCGCGATACCCGCAGCCGTACCGTCCGGGTGGCCACGGTCCGCTGGGTGATGCCGGTGGTGTCGCGGGACTCCTCGGCCTCCCGGACCACGTGGAAGTCGTCGAGGCTGCCGAAGGCCAGCTCGACCGGGCCGCCGGGCGCGGTGAAGTCCAGCGTGCCGCGCCCGCTGAACCCGCTTCCGCGGATCAGGTCCACCGGTCCGGCGAGCAGCGCGTGGCCGGAAAGGTTCTCGAACCGCACCACTTGGGTGACCAGCGGGGACAACTCCGGTGCACAGGCGTACTCGTCGCGCGCGGCGGAGGTGAACGAGGAGAGCAGTACACGGTGGGCGCGGCCGTCACCTGCCACCGAGACCGGCGCGGGAGCCCTCAGCACGCGCGCCTCGCCGCCGTCGTCCACCCCTGGGAGGCCGAGCACCGGGGCGGGGCCGAGCGAGGCGATCTCCTCCTCGCGCAACTCGACCTCCACCGCACGGCGTTCGGCCGCAGGGCGGTCCTTCAGCGTCAGCCGGTCCTCGGTCAGCCGCGGTGGTGCGCCCGCCGACGCCGAGCGGGCCGTCGACAGGGTCAGCGGTACGTCCGACCAGTCCTCGCCGGTCCGCTGCCAGACCACCGCGTCCGTCTCCAGCGTCAGGGACTCCCCGTCGAGCGCGGCCCGGTAGGCGGGCCGCCACAGTGCGCACGGGGTGAGATGGGTCAGACGCAGCACGGCCGCCCCCGCCGCCCCGGCTTCCACGGTCAGCTCGATGTGGCCGACGAGTTCGGCAGGTTCCTCCTCGGTCAGGGCCATGGCCCTTTCCGTTTCGCCGAGCTGGTCGCCCAGGGTCGCCAGCCGGGCCTCCACGGAGCGGAGTCGCTCGCCGTACGCGTCACGTTCTTCGTCCACCCTGTCCAGTTCGCCCGCCCAGCGGGACTGCTCGGGTTCGCCGGCGCCGGAGCCCTCGCCGATGTCCCGCAGCAGATCGGCGGCGAGTCGGCCGAGGACGTCGAGGCGGGTGCGCAGGCGGTCGCGCTGCCTCTCCAGGAGCGGCAGCTCCTCTTCGAGGGCGCGCACGCGGTGGCGGAGGGGAGAGTCCTCATCTGTGAGCGGATGCGGTCCGCGCGGTGTCCAGGTGCGGACGATCCGCACGTCGAGGACGGTCGCGGCGTACGGAGCGGTCAGCTCCGCGTGGAGACTCCGATCGACGGCCAGCGCGCTGACGGGGCCGAGACGGAGCCGCTGGACGCCGGGCACCAGGTCGAGCGCGGCGGTGCGCTCGACCTGGGCCCGGTCTTCCAGGCAAGTGACGGCGGTGACGGGGAGGGGAATTGGCTTCGGGGCCGTGGACATGGCGGGTGTCAGCTCCTGCGGTTGCCGCCGACCAGGGACTTGCCGGTCGGTATGCGGATCTCGTAGCCGCCGTCGAGGGCGGCGGTGGCACCTGCGGCCAGGTCCAGGCGCCAGACACGGGTGCCCGGTGCGTGGTGGTCGGGCCCCGCGCCCTCCGCGGGCACGGTCCAGCCGGCCCGCTCCTCGATCCGTACGTCCGGATCGGAGGTGACGGGCACCCGCTCGTGGACCTCGACCAGGACGGGCCGCGCGAGCCCGTTGGCCAGCTCCACGCGCACACCGTGGTTGAGCACGGTGGTGTTGCCGCGCAGTCCGGAGGTCGATTCGTGCAGGTTGGAGCGCCGGGTGACGCGGATACCCTCGGCGGGCCCGAGCCCCACCCGGCGGACGGCACCGGGGGCGAGCGTGGGCAGGGCGGCGGTCAGCAGGAACTCGTCGTCGACGGTGACCTCCACCGGCCCGGCCAGCAGAGCCTGGCCGGTGGCGTTGGAGAGCACCAGCGTCGCGTAGACGGTCTGTTCCACGGACGGCACCGCGAGGTACTCGGCGCGCAGGCCCACCGGGATCTCGCCGACGGTGACGGTGTGCCAGGTGCCGTCGGACGGTACGTCGGCCCGGGCGGCGGCGTCGAAGCGGTGGTCGAAGGAACCCGCCGACTCCCGGGGCCGCACGGCTTGTCCCGGCAGTGGCAACGAGGCCACCGCTTCGGCACGGCGGCGGTGTTCGGCCACCACCGGATCGAACGGCACGTCGGCAAAGAGCCTGCCCCGGCGACCGCCCTGCTCGTCGGGGCCGGACAGGACGAGGCTCGTGTAGTCGAGCTCGGCGCTGGTCGGCCGGGGCGGGCCGGCCGGCGGGGGAGGCGCCGCGGCCGGCGCGGGGGCACCGGGCGCCATGGGGGCGGGCGCGCCGGGCGCGGGGGCGGCACCGTAGGACATGCCGGCCGGGGCAGCCGGGAAACCGCCGGTGGGCGGCGGACCACCGCGTCCCTTCCGCGCCCGCGCCGACGCGGGCGCCGACAGCGGCGGAGGCGGAGGCGGGGCGGAGCCGGCCGCGGCGCCGCCCGCGAGCGCCGGGGCCGCCCGTGAGGTGACGGGCGCGGCCGGGCGGGGGCCCGCCGCGTCGTAGCCGGAGAAGAGACCGGCCAGCCCCGCCGGAGGCTCACGCCACCCGGCCGGGGCGGGGGCGGGCTGACTGCGCCCGATCCGGACGGAGCGGAGTTTCGGAAGATCGGTCCGGCGCCGCAGGTCGGCGGTGGCCAACGCGATGCGTACGCCGGTCCAGTCCTCGCCGGTCCGCTGGGCGACGGACGCGCGCAGCACCAGGCGCCCGCCTCCGTCGCCCTGGCGGTACGCGAGGAGGTAGGCCGGCACCCAGACAGCCCCGGGCACGCCGTACTCCAGCTCCAACTCCGCCTCACCGGCGCCGTCGAGGGTCAGTACGGCGCCGACCGAGGCCTCCACGTGCGCGGCCGGGGCGTCGGTGGAGGCGCGGGCGAGCCGGTCGGAGGCGACCTTCCACTCGTGTTCGGCCGTGCGCAGGGCCTCCTCCAGCCCGGCGAGGCGCTGGTGCAGCTCCGTCAGGCGCCCGTCGACGAAATCGGCCAGCTCCAGCCACGCGTCGACCGGGGTGCGGCGGTGCGGGTCGTCGCGCTTGCGCGGCGGTGGTACCGGGCGGAGCGCCCCGGTCTCCTCGATCCGGCTCAGCACCCGGTCCCGGCGATCCCGCGCCGCCGCGTACGCGTCCTTCAGCCGTTCGACCTCGTCCCGCAGGCCCTGGGGGGCTTCCGCGTCGAGCGGTGCGGCCTCCGTGGCCACCCTGGCCTCGGTGACGCGAAGCCCCGAGGAGCCCAGGACGCGGGCCCGCAGCGAGCCCGGGTCGAGGGTGCGGGGCAGCCCCGTCACCCGTATCCGGCCGTCGGGCGGCACGGTGCCCCGGGCCAGGCGGCGACAGACCGCGCCCTGCGCGTACACCACGACCGAGTCGAGGGTCGATTCCCAGCTCTGCGCCGGTCCAGCCGTCATGTGTTCCGCACCCCCGCCGTGTTCATGCCGAGCGCAGCTTACGCGGGGGCGATCCCGGCGTAAGCCGTTGGCCGGAAAGGAGGTTGGCCGGAGGGGGGCGTGGGACGAGGACGCTGCGGTTCGTCGTCGTGGGGTGGTGCCTCACAGCGGTGGCGCGCGAAGGCTCACCGGAGTCCGGCTGTCGGGCGGATCCGGTGAGGGGTGACGGGGTGGTGCGGCCGGGGCGGGCGGGGGAACGAGCCCTGTTCATCGAGCCCCTGTTTGACCGTGTGCATGACTTCAAGGCGGCCCGCGGCCACGGCATCATCGATGCCCTTACCGACGCCGGTCTGGCCTGCTGGGCCGACAAGGGTTACCAGGGCGCGGGCGGCACCGTCCGAGTACCCCTCCGCGGCCGGTGGGAGCGACTGTCCGCAGGTCAGCAAGCCGTCAACATCGCCCACGCGCGCATCCGTGCCGGGGCGAGCAGGCCATGGCCACCCTGAAGACCCGGCGCCTGCCACGCAAACTCCGCTGCAGCATCAATCGCATCACCGGGCTCGTCCAAGCCCTCCTCACCCCGCACCTGAACTGAACAGACCGAGGTGGGCAGTCGCCCCCTTCGCCATGCCTCGAACTGAGGAAAAATGGCTCCATGAGTTTCGACATCTTCGTGTGCCGGTTCGAGAACGGTGAGCCGACGCCGTTGGACACGAGTGCTGCGCACGAGGTCCTCGATCCCTATGTGGTGGCACGGGACCCCCGGACGGGCTTCCTGCAGGTCCGTACGGCGAAGGGGGAGGAGGCGGATGTGTTCATCTCCAGCCAGGACAACATCACCTTCAACCGCTTCGGAGGCAGCGGAATCATGGACCTCCTGGCCGTCCTGCTGCGCCGGCTGGATGCCGTGCTCGTCGTCCCGGGCGGACCAACCATGATTCAGCGGGACGAGGACCGCGACCTTCTGCCCGCCGCCCTCAGGGACGAGTGGCCCGTTGTCGTGGCCCGCACCGGCGCGGAGATCGACCGGGCGATCCGGGTGTCCTGAACGGACGGACGAGGGGCCCATCCTGATACGGACCACGGACCACTGGGAACGGCATCGTGAGGACCACTCTCGTCCTTCACCGACCTGAGGGTGGAAAAAGCTCAAACATGGTCGACGAGTGCGACAACAGCCTCTACATCTACCTCCAGGAGCTGCACGCCGACGTGCTCCGGGTGTTTCCGCAGCTCGTCCACGCCTCGTGACCGAATCCCTGTTCCGGGGGATCGGACGGGGCGCCCGGTATTCGACCGGATGTGCGGCCCGAGGGCTGGGCCGGGTGGGTCGTAACCGGTGACGGGTGGGTGGCGACCTCGTCGCCACCCACCCCGGTGTGCTTCGAAACTGCTCGACGGCCCCAGATCCTGGGGAGCGGTCACGCGTTCGCCACGACGGCGCCCAGGATCATGCCGCCCACCAGGCCGATCGCGCTGACCACGATGGCGATCGTGGCGAAGCGCTCGTGGCGGACGGTCTTGGCGACGATCGCCAGGATCACGCCGATCACGCCGAAGACGATCGGGAAGAAGAGGAGCGCGATCACGCCCAGCACCATCGCGATGATGCTCAGCACGTTTCCTGCCCCGCCGGTGCGCTGCGGCGTGCCGGGGTACTGCTGCCCGGTCGGCTGGTTGTCGTACTCCGTGGTCATCTGTTCACTCCTTGGGACGATCACCCTGGGTGCCGATCCGGGGACGGACCGGCCTAAGGCCACGAGTGCCCGCAAGTCCCTCTGTCACACCATGACTTGGCCTTCCTTGCCGGTCGAGGGAGCGGAGTGTCGGCTTCCGGTGGGCGGAACGGCCGTCTCGGCATGTGGTGCGGAGGTTTGACATTAGAGGGACTTATGGTCAATAAAGGGGATGCTTTGGCCATGCATTCACGTCCTGTCACTCGGGGCGCTGAGGGCTGCCCCGCCTAGACGAATGAGTACTGCCGTGTCCGACTCCACCCCCGCCCGCGCCGCCGTCGACCCGGCGGAGGAATGGGACGCCTGGCGCGCCGAGCGTCACCGTGCGCTCACCTCCCCCATGGGCAACCTCGCCCTGGTCGAGACCCGCTGGGCGCCGACGGGGGAGACCCCGGACGCGGAGGCCGCACGCGCGGACGCGCCGGACACCGTGACCGTCACCGAGGTCCGCCGCACCGACCTGGTCAGCGGTGAGCCCGAGCGGGGCCTTCGGCTCTGGGACGCCGACGCGCCCGCCATCCGCGCCTTCGACCGGGTCGACACCTTCGCGTACGACCCCGCTCTGGTGCTGGAGGCCACGTACACACCCGTCCCCGGCGCCCGGCGCGTCGCCTTCGAGCACATCCGGGACAACGGCGGCAGCCGTGACCTGGTCGTCCCGGGCGACATCGCGCTCACCTTCGACGGCCGCGACTACACCCTGAGCGCCTTCGACGACGACGGCACCCTGCTCCTCGTCTTCGGCGACCCGACCAACGGCGACTCCACCTACGGCGCCGGCCGCTTCCTCTTCGTGCGGCGCACCGAGGACGAGAGCCGGGTCGTCCTCGACTTCA
Organism: Streptomyces sp. NBC_00247; assembly: GCF_036188265.1. Taxonomy (NCBI): domain Bacteria; kingdom Bacillati; phylum Actinomycetota; class Actinomycetes; order Kitasatosporales; family Streptomycetaceae; genus Streptomyces; species Streptomyces sp. NBC_00247. Next base: position 6,817,427 of record NZ_CP108093.1, read on the forward strand.
ACCGGGCCTTCGTGCCGCCCTGCGGGTTCTCCGATCAGTACAACTGTCCGATGCCGCCGCGGCAGAACCGCTTCCACCTGCCCATCGAGGCCGGTGAGAAGCTCCCCGTCTTCCGCGACGGCTTCGACGCCCAGCACTGATCGCCGGTACCCACCGCCCCGCAGCTCCACGCACCGAAAGAACCCTCACCCCATGAGCACCAAGAAGAACGTCCTGCTCTCCACCGCGACCGTCGCCGCCCTCGCCGTGGCCCTGACCGCCTGCGGCGGCGACGGCGGCACCAGCGCCTCCGGCGGCGGCACCTGGAACAAGGACGCGATCGTCAACATCGGCTCCCTCTACGAGCCGCAGAACCTCGACAACACCGCCGGCGGCGGCCAGGGCGTCACCGAGGTGCTCAACGGCAACGTCTACGAAGGCCTGTTCCGGCTCACCGACGACGGCAAGGTCGACAAGCTCCTTGCCGAGGACTACCGGACCAGCGCCGACGGCCTCACCTACACCTTCACCCTGCGCGACGGCGTGAAGTTCCACAGCGGCAAGGCCCTCACCAGCGAGGACGTCAAGTACAGCCTGGAGAAGGTGCTCGCGAAGGACTCCCAGTCCGCACGCAAGAGCAACCTGGAAGTCGTCAAGGACATCGCCACCCCCGACGCCCGGACCGTGAAGATCACGCTGTCCCAGAAGTCGGTCTCCTTCGTCTACAACCTCTCCTACGTCTGGATCATCAACTCCCAGGCGAAGAACCTGAAGACGACCGAGGACGGCACCGGGCCGTACACCCTCGACAAGTGGACCCGCGGCTCCGCGCTCAGCCTGAACCGCTTCGCCGGTTACTGGGGCACCGCCGCCGCCAACAAGCAGGTCGTCTTCCACTACTACAAGGACGCCACCGCGCTGAACAACGCGCTGCTGACCAACGCCGTCGACGTGGTCACCAGCGAGCAGTCGCCCGACGCCCTGGAGCAGTTCAAGAGCAACGGCTCCTACAAGGTCAGCGACGGCGACTCCACCACCAAGCTGCTGCTGGCGTTCAACGACAAGGCCAAGCCGTTCACCGACGTCAAGGTGCGCCAGGCCGTCTCCGCCGCCATCGACGACAAGAAGCTCCTGGAGTCCGTCTGGGGCGGCTACGGCAAGCAGATCGGCTCGATGGTCCCGCCCACCGACCCCTGGTACGAGGACCTCACCTCCGTCAACGCCTACGACGTGACGAAGGCCAAGAAGCTGCTCGCGGAGGCCGGTTACGCCAAGGGATTCAGCTTCACCCTCGACACCCCCAACTACGACCCGCACCCGACCGCCGCGACCTTCATCAAGTCCCAGCTGGCCAAGGTCGGCATCACCGTCAAGATCAACACGATCACGCCCGACGAGTGGTACACCAAGGTCTACAAGAACCACGACTTCTCGGCCACGCTCCAGGAGCACGTCAACGACCGCGACCTGGTCTGGTACGGCAACCCCGACTTCTACTGGGGCTACGACAACCCGCAGGTCACCCAGTGGGTCAAGGAGGCCGAAGAGGCCCCCAACGCGGCCGCCCAGACCGAACTGCTGAAGAAGGTCAACGAGCAGACCGCGAAGGACGCCGCCAGCGACTGGCTCTACCTCTACCCGCAGATCGTCGTCGCGAGCACCAAGCTCTCCGGCTACCCGGTCAACGGCCTGAACACCCAGTTCTTCGCCTACGACATCAAGAAGACGGGCTGATGGCGCGCTACCTCCTGCGCCGGTTCGCCTTCCTCCTTGTGTCGCTGGCCCTGGCGAGCGTGGTGCTCTTCGCACTGCTGCGCCTGCTCCCCGGCGACCCGGCCAACGCACTCACCGCGGTCGGCGCCAGTCCCGAGCAGATCGCCGCGGCCCGCCACTCCATCGGCTCGGACCGGCCGCTGCCCGAGCAGTTCACCCACTGGATCGGGCAGCTGGCGAGCGGGGACCTCGGTACCTCGTTCGTCAGCTCGCTCCCGGTGGGCCCCGAGGTCAGCGCCCGGCTCGACGTCACCGTCCCGCTCACGCTGGCCGCGTTCGTGCTCGCCGTGGTGGTCGCCGTACCGGCCGGGTTCGTGGCCGCGTACAAGCGGCGCACCTGGTACGGCGCGCTGCTCAGCGGCGTGTCCCAACTGGGCATCGCTGTCCCCGTGTTCTGGCTCGGCATGATCCTCATCGCGGTCTTCGCGCTGAACGCCGGCTGGCTGCCGTCCGGCGGCTTCCCGCCGGACGGCTGGGACGACCCCGCCGAGGCCGTCCGCGCCCTGGTGCTGCCGGTCGTGACCATCGCCCTGGTGATGAGCGCGTCCCTGATCCGCTACGTACGCTCCGCCACCCTGGACGTCCTCGGCAGCGACCACCTGCGTACGGCACGCGCCCTCGGCTCGTCCTTCGGGCGCGCCATGTGGCGGCACGGCCTGCGCAACGCCGCCGTCCCGGTGATCTCCATCCTCGGAATCGAGCTCGCCTCCACCCTGCTCGGAGCCGTCGTCGTGGAATCGGTGTACGCGCTGCCGGGCCTCGGCTCGATGCTCGCCAACGGCATCTCCCAGCACGACTACCCGGTCATCCAGGGCGTGCTGTTCGTCTCCACCCTCGCGGTGCTCCTGATCGGCTTCGTCGCCGACCTGGTCCAGCGGATCATCGACCCGCGGCTGCGCGGCCGGCTCTCCGGAGGTGCCCGATGACCGGGACCGACCTGATCACCCCGGCGGCAACCCCGGCGCCCACCTCGACCAAGAGGCGCTCCCGCCGCTCCGCCAACCTCGTCGTCGGCTGCGTACTCGCCGGGCTGATCGCACTCCTGGCCGTGGTGTCGGTCTTCTGGCTGCCCTTCGACGCGGAGGACACCTCCGGCGGCCGGCTCGACGGACCCGGCGGCGGCCATCTGCTCGGCACCGACAAGCTCGGACGTGACCTCTTCACCCAGGTTCTGACCGGCTCCCGCATCGCCGTCGAGGCGGGCCTCGGCTCGGTGTTCGTCGCCGCGCTCATCGGGGTCACCCTCGGGGTGCTCGCCGCGTTCGCGCAGGGCTGGCTCGACGACACGTTCTCCGCGCTGCTGGACATCCTCATCGCCTTCCCGACGCTGCTCCTGGCGATGCTCATCGTCGCCGCGCGCTCGGCGACCCTCGGCTCGGCGGTCCTCGCGATCGGCCTGGCGCAGAGCGCGGTCGTGGCGCGGCTGGTACGCATCCTCGTCAAGCGGGTCCTGGCCCGCGACTACATCACGGCGGCCCGTACCTCCGGCACCACCTGGCCGCGCACCGTCCTCTCCCACGTGCTGCCCAACATCTGGCCGACGCTCGTCGTCAACCTCGCGCTGCAGTTCGGTCTCGCGGTGCTCGCCGAAGCCGGGCTGTCCTACCTGGGCCTCGGCGCGCCGCCGCCCAACGCCTCGTGGGGCCGCATGCTCCAGGAGGCCCAGGCCACCTTCACCACGGCACCCGTCGGCGCGCTCGCGCCCGGCATCCTCCTCGTCCTCCTCGTCATCGGCGTGAACCTCGTCGCCGACGGCCTGCGGGACACCCTCGACCCGGCCACCCGGCGGAGGCGCGCGTGACTCTCCTCGACGTGACGGGACTGACCGTCCGGACCGACGACGGCCGCACCCTGGTCGACGACCTGTACTTCACGGTGGACGGCGGCGAACGGCTCGGCCTCATCGGCGAGTCCGGCTCCGGCAAGTCCCTGACCACCCTCGCGGTGCTCGGGCTGCTCCCCGAGGGCATGACCGCCTCCGGCAGCGTCGAACTCGCCGGGACGCAGACGGTGGGCGCGCCGGAGAAGCGCCTCACCTCCGTCCGGGGGCGGGACGCGGCCATCGTCTTCCAGGAGCCGCTGACCGCCCTCGACCCGCTGATGCGACTGGGCCGCCAGATCGCCGAACCGCTCGCCCGGCGCACCGGCCTCAAGGGCAAGCCCCTGCGCGTCGCCGTGATCGAGGCACTGGAGCAGGTCCGGCTCCCCGAACCCGAGCGGATCTCGCGCGCCTTCGCGCACGAGATCTCCGGCGGGCAACGTCAGCGCGTCGCCCTCGCCATGGCGCTCGCCTGCGAACCGAAGCTGCTCATCGCCGACGAACCCACCACCGCCCTGGACGTCTCCGTCCAGGCGGAGATGCTGGAACTGATCGACGGCCTCGTGCGCGAGAGGGAGATGGCCGTGCTGTTCGTCAGCCACGACCTCGCCGTCGTCGCCAAGGTCACCGACCGGGTCCTCGTCATGAAGGACGGCAGGGCCGTCGAACAGGGCGCCGTCCACGACGTGGTCCACGCACCGCGCGAGGAGTACACCCGCACCCTGGTCGCCAGCGCCCGGAAGCTGGAATCCGCCCTGGACCTGAGGAGCGCGCGATGACGCCCGTACTGGAGCTGAAGGAGGCCGCCGTACGCTACCGGGGCTCCGCCACCGACGTGGTGCGGGACGTCTCCCTCGCCGTCGACGCGGGCGAGAGCCTCGCGCTGGTCGGCGAGTCCGGCGCCGGCAAGACGACCCTGCTCCGCCTGCTGCTCGGCCTTGCCCGGCCCACGGCCGGGGCCGTCCGCTTCGACGGGACCGATCTGAACACCCGGGACCGCGAACAGATGCGCCGCTTCCGGCGCAGCGTGAGTTGCGTCTTCCAGGACCCCTACTCCTCGCTCGACCCCAGCCGGAAGATCGGCGCGATCGTCGCGGAACCCCTGCGCTCCCTCGGCATCGACAGCCGTACGACCGCCGCTCCCAAGGTCGCCGCCGCACTGGAGCGGGTCGGCCTCCGGGCCGACGCCGTCGACCGCTACCCGCACGAGTTCTCCGGCGGGCAGCGCCAGCGCATCGCCATCGCCCGTGCCACCGTCTGCGACCCGCGCGTCCTGCTCGCCGACGAACCGGTCAGCGCGCTGGACGTCACCACCCGGGTGAAGGTCGTCGACCTGCTGGCCGAACTCAAGGAGGAGCGGGGGCTGACGCTGGTCATGGTCTCCCACGACCTCTCGGTGGTGGCCACCCTCTGCGAGCGCACCGCCGTGCTGGAGCGCGGGCAGATCGTCGAGCAGGGCGCCACCTCCCAGGTGCTCGGCGCACCGGCGCACCCCTACACCCGCCGCCTCATCGACAGCGTGCCGCGCCTGCCCGTCCGGTCCTGATCCGCGCCGGTCGGCCGCGCCCGCCCGCTCACCGGGTCCGCGGGATCTCGGCGGCCTTGGCCACCGCCTCCGGATCCACCGGGGGTTCCGCGGCGGAGACCGGTCCCGAGTTTCCGGCGGCCGGACCCGTGGCCGGACCCGCGGCGTTCGACGGCGCTCCTCACGACGGGTGCCGGGTTCGCCCGGCCGCCGGCCCGGAATCTTCGGCCGTGCCTCACCCGCCTCTTGCGAGTCCCCCGGACGACGGTGCCGTCGGGGAAGTGCTGAAGGACGCCGGGCCTGCTGATCGACACCGGACCCGCGCTCTTCGGACGACGAGGCCTGCTTCTCCTCCCCTGCCTCGTTCTTGTCGGACCTACCGCTCCTTGCTCGCCCGCTGATGCTGATCGGTAGGACGCATCCGCGCGACGGCGCGGCCCGGGGGAGGCGAGCGCTCGGCACGTCGGTCCGCCCGGGCGGACCGGCACGTCGGCCCGCCGGGGTGGACGCTCCGGCGGCGGCTCCTACGATCCTGGGATGACGATCACATACGAGTGGCGGGGTGAGTTCGACAACGCGACCCTCGACGCGCTGCACGCCGAGGGATTCGGCGGTCGGGCCACCGGGACCGACTGGCGGGCGCGCCTGGAGCGCCACAGTCTGGGCTGGGTCTGCGCGTGGGAGGACGGCTCGCTGATCGGCTTCGTCAACGTGGCGTGGGACGGCGGCCTCCACGCCTTTCTCCTGGACACGGTCGTGGCCCGGCAGCGCCGGTCGCGCGGGGTCGGTACGGCTCTCGTCGCGGTCGCTGTCGACGAGGCCCGCGCCGCGCGGTGCTCCTGGCTGCACGTCGACTTCGAGGAGCGTCTACGGACGTTCTACCTCGACGTCTGCGGCTTCCGGGTGACGCAGGCGGGGCTGATCCCTCTCTGACGCGGGCACGGGGCACGGGGAGTCGACTCCGGGGTGCGGGGAGTCGGGCGTGGGGCGTCGGTCAGCGCCGGTACGGCCTTCGCGGCGGGCGCTCCACGACGCGGCACCGCACCGGACGACCGGGCCGCTGAGGGACCTCTGTCCGCCGGCACCACCCAGGAGGCGAGAGGCGGCGCACGAGCCGCTCGCGGGCACGGGCAAGGGTGCGGCGGACGGGGCGCGTGCCCGGCGCACGGTAGCTCGGTTGGATCATTCGGCGGCACGGCGTCTGCGGGCGCGCGCGGGCGCTTTCTTGGAATACCGGGGACCAAATTCATTGATATCCGCGCAAGCGGGACACGGGGTGACTGAACAGGTTCACAGGTGATCACTTGGCATATGTCCAGGGCGAGATGTGTCGCCTCGTCGGATTGAGGGCGTACGGGCAATGGGGCGAATGGAGGCATGGCGGGCCGTGCATCCTCTAATGTGATTGGCATGAACGGGTGAAGTCGGGGTGACCCCGACCCGGTCGCCAAGGTCAATCGAAAAAGTGTGCGATATCTCGCCGCTCTTCGTACGCCGACGCGTCGGGGGAATGGTCGGGGGCCGGCGGAATCGCGGCGGGAAACGATCCGGCGTGATGTGCTCGGGAATGACCGATGAACATGTCGCAGAAAGAGCGAGAACAAGTGGGGGACGGCCGTGACCAATCCTTTCGATGACGAGTCGGGACGGTTCGTGGCGCTGGTCAACGACGAGGGTCAGTACTCGCTTTGGCCCGCACACATCGAGATCCCGGGCGGCTGGCGCGCCGTCGGCCCGGAGGGGTCGCGTCAGGAGTGTCTGGACGCGATCGAGGCCGCCTGGACCGACATGCGGCCCGCCGGCCTGGTGCGGGCCATGGAGGCTGCGGCCGAGTAGGCCGGCCGCCGGTACACGGAAGCGCTCCGCCCGCCTCGGGATGGATGGCGCTTCGGTGTGTGATCCGGTGCGCACCTTGATCGCTTCTGCTCCTTCTTGTGTCCTTAACGGGTCTGGTGGGAGCGGAACCGATCGGGGTGTGACCGGTCTTTGATCCGTGTTCGGCGGACAGGATTCCCGTGCCGCCGCGTGGTTTTTTCGAGCCGCACAGAAGGCGCCGGTAATTCGTCCCGCGACCCTTCGGAGGAGGGGGCGGGCTTTGCGTCGGGTGAACGCACCCGGCGTGATACCCCGGTGGATCCCGCCATGGGTGCGGCGGCTTCTCTCCGCTTCCGCGGACCTCTTGCCCGACGATGTGCGCACCGGTGCGGTGGGCTTTCTCTTGTCCCTCTCCGCCCTCTCCGTCGTCCCCGAAATCTCTCCCCAAAGGTGTCGACCGGTATGACTGAAAACGACTCGATCCCGCCTCGTTCGATTCCCGAAGAGTTCTTCGAACTGACTGCGGCTCAACAGGGCGTGTGGTACGGCCAACTGGTCGAACCGGAGAGCCCCAAGTTCAACATCGCCGAATGCTTCGAGATCCGCGGCGATCTCGACACGGAGGTGTTCGCCGCCGCCGTCGCCCGCGCGGTCGCCCTCTGCGACAGCCTCAACGTCGAGTTCGTCCTCAGGGACGGAGCCGTGCGCCAACGGGTCATGCCGGTGCCCCGGTCCCACACCGACCGGCTCCGCCTGGTCGACCTCTCCGGTACCGACGACCCCGCGGCCGCGGCCGAGCGCTACCTCGCCGAGGACATGGCCACCGTCGACCGCATCGACACTCCGCGTCACAGCCTGGCACTGCTGCGTCTCGGCCCCCGATGGCACTACTGGTACATCCGGTTCCACCACATCGTCGTGGACGGCCTCGGCGGCGCCGTCTTCGCCCGCACCGTGGCCGACCTCTACGCTCGCGTCCAGCGGGGCGAGGACATCGCCGGAGCCGAGCTGCCGCCCGCTCCGCTCGCCGACCTCCTCGCGGACGAGACCGCCTACCTCGCATCCGACCGGTACGAGGCCGACCGGGCCTACTGGACCGCCAAGTTCGCCGACCGCGCTCCGGACGCCGCCGGTTCTGACGGCTCTGTCCCCGGGACCGGCGCCCGGGGCGGCACGCCGCTCATCCGTCGCCGTACCGACACCCCGGCCCCGGGCGGTCCGGCCGGCGCGGACGGTGTGCACCTGCACACCGGTGAGACGCTGCCCGTCGCCGTCCTCGAGGAGCTGCGCCGGCTCGCCGCCGCCAACCGCACCAGCTGGACCGCCGTCATGGTGAGCGCGGTCGCCGCCTACGTGGGCCGGGCCACCGGCACCCGGGACGTCGTCGTGGGCCTCGCTTCCAACGGCCGCCACGGCGGACTGCGGCACATCGTCGGCATGACCGCCAACATCCTGCCGCTGCGGCTGAGCATCACCGCCGACATGACGGTCGGCGAACTCGTCCGGGCCGTCGCCCTGGAGATGCGCGGGGCCCTGCGCCACCGGCGCTTCTCCCGTGAACAACTCGCCCGCGAACTCAGGATGGCCGACGACGCGGCACGTCTGACGGACGTCGTCGTCAACATCATGGGTTACGAGTACGACCTCGAATTCGCCGGCAGCCCCGCCACCTCCCGCGTTCTGTCCATCGGACCGGTCGACGACGTCTCCCTCTTCGTCTCCGAACGCTCCGAAGGGACCGGGCCGTTGATCGGATTCGACGCCAACCCGGAGCTGTACCGCCCCGAGGACGTGCGGCTGAGCCAGCGCGCCGTCGTCTCCTTCCTGAGGGCCCTCGCCGGCGCGGACACCGAAACCCCGCTGCGCGAACTGCCGTTGACCGACGAGACAGCCGCCCGCGAACTCCTCGCGCACGGCCGCGGCGCCGATCTGCGAGTCCCGGAACCGGCCGTGGGCCTGGCGGAGGCGTTCGGCGCGCAGGCGCGCCGCACCCCCGACGCCCCGGCGGTGGTGGACGGCGACACCACCCTCTCGTACCGGCAGCTGGCCCGCGGCGCGGCGGAGCTCTCCGGAGCGCTGGCGGGCTGGGGGCTCTCCGCGGAGGACGGCGTCGGCGTCCTCGTGGACCGCTCCGCCGCGACGGTGGCCGCCACCCTCGGCGTGGTCGGCGCGGGCGCCGCATACGTACCGATGGACGCGGAGTGGCCCCAGGAGCGCCTCGGTCGCGTCGCGGGCGTCGCCGGGGTCCGTGCCCTGGTGGTCGACGAGGCCGCCGCCGGGCGGAACTGGGTCAAGGTGACCGCGGCCGTCCTGCCGGTGATCGTCGTCGACGCCCTCGGCGGGGTGCTGCGCGGCGCTCCACCGGTACCGGGACGCCTCCCGGAGGCGACGCACCCCGACCGGCTCGCCTACGTGATGTTCACCTCCGGCTCCACGGGCCTGCCCAAGGGGGTCGGCGTCACCCATGCGGACGTGCTCGCGCTCGCCGCGGACACCGCCTGGACCGGCGGGGCGTGCGAGGCGGTGCTGCTGCACTCGGCGTACGTCTTCGACGCCTCCACCTTCGAGACTTGGGTTCCGCTCCTGCACGGCGGCCGGGTGGTCGTCGCGCCTCCGGGTGGCCTGGAGGCGCCGGTCCTCGCCGGTCTGGTAGACCGCTACGGCGTGACCGCGCTCTTCCTCACCACGGCCCTGTTCAACGTCGTGGCCGAGGCCGACCCGGCGGCCTTCGCCGGGCTGCGCGTGGTCGCCGCGGGCGGCGAGGCCGCCACCCCGGACCTGATGCAGCGGGTGGCCGCCGCCGCGCCCCGCACCCAGGTCCTGCACGTCTACGGGCCCACCGAGACCACCACCTTCGCCGCCCGCCACCGGGTCGCCGCCGGCGCGGGCGGACTGCCGCCCATCGGCCGCCCGCTCGACGGGATGCGGCTCCACGTCCTCGACGCCGGGCTCGCCCTGGTGCCGCCCGGCGTGGTGGGAGAGCTGTACGTGGCCGGCCGCGGCGTCGCGCGCGGCTACCAGGAGCGCCCCGCGCTGACCGCCGGGCGGTTCGTCGCCGACCCGCACGGTCCGCACGGGGCCCGCATGTACCGCACCGGGGACCTCGTCCGCTGGACCGCGCGCGGCGAGATCGAGTACGTCGGACGCGTGGACGGGCAGGTCAAGCTGCGCGGGTACCGCATCGAACCCGCCGAGATCGAGTCCACCCTGCTCGCCGACCCGGGCGTACGGGCCGCGAGCGTCCTGGTCCGCGAGGACATACCCGGCGACCGCCGGCTCGTCGCGTACGTGGTGCCGGTCGCCGGCACGGACCTGGACCACACCGCGCTCGCCCGCCGGGTGGGCCGTGCCCTGCCCAGCTACATGGTGCCCTCGGTGTTCGTGACGCTCGACGCGCTCGTGCTGAACCCCAACGGCAAGGTGGACCGCCGCGCCCTGCCCGCACCCCCCGCCGCGACCTCCACGGGCCGCGCCCCGCGCACCGCGTACGAGGAGCTGCTGGCCGGTCTGTTCGCCGACGTGCTGGGCGTCGCCGCCGTCGGCGCCGACGACAACTTCTTCTCCCTGGGCGGCCATTCGCTGCTCGCCACCCGTCTCACCGGCCGGGTGCGCGCGGCTCTGGGCACCGAACTCAGCCTGCGTGTCCTCTTCGACCACCCCACGGTCGCCTCGCTGGCCGCGGTCCTCGACACCGCCGGCGCCGCCCGGCCCGCCCTCACGCCGCAGCCGCGCCCCGAAGTGGTGCCGCTCTCCTTCGCGCAGCGGCGGCTGTGGTTCCTCAACAAGGCGGAGGGCCCCGGCGACACGTACACCATTCCGCTCGTCCTGGAACTCGACGGCCCGCTCGACACGAAGGCCCTGCGGGGCGCCCTGGCCGACGTGCTCGCCCGGCACGAGAGCCTGCGCACCGTCTTCGCCGAGCTCGACGGCGTGCCCCGTCAGCACGTCCTCGACGCGGCCGTCGCGGCGGAAATGGTCCCGCTGACCGTCCTGCGGCCCCCGGGCGGGGAACCCGGTGCCGGAGAAACCGGAGAAACCGGAGAAACCGGAGTGGGGGGAGACGCTGGTGCGGAGGGAGTGGTCGGAGCCTGGGCGGAGGAAACGATCCGCCGTCTGACGGCCGAGCCCTTCGATCTCACCGGCGACCTCTCCGTCCGGGTGAGCCTGCTCCAGGAAGCCCCGGCCCGCCATCTCCTGGTTCTCGTCCTCCACCACGTCGTCGCCGACGGCTGGTCCCTCGCCCCCCTCGTCCGCGACCTCGGCGCCGCCTACCGCGCCAGGACGGAGGGCACCGGCACCCCCGACTGGCCCGCGCTGCCGGTGCAGTACGCCGACTACACCCTCTGGCAGCACCGGCTGCTCGGCGACGAGACCGACCCGGAGAGCCTGGCCGCGATCCAGCTCGCCCACTGGCGAGAAGCCCTGCGCGGCGCCCCCGACCTCCTCGACCTGCCCCTGGACCGGCCGCGGCCCACCGTGGCCAGCCACCGGGGCGACGCGGTCCCCTTCGCCCTGCCCGCCCCCGAACACGCCGCACTCGTCCGGCTCGCCCGCGCGGCGGGCTGCACCCCCTTCATGGTGCTCCAGGCAGCGCTGGCGGTGACGCTGCACGGCCACGGCGCCGGCACGGACATCCCCCTGGGCACCGCCGCGGCGGGCCGCTCCGACGAAGCTCTCGGCGACCTGGTCGGGTTCTTCGTCAACACCGTCGTGCTGCGCACCGACCTCTCCGGCGACCCGACGTTCCGTCAGCTGCTGGCGCGCGTACGCGATTTCGACGTCGCGGCCTTCGGCCACGGAGACCTCCCCTTCGAGCGGATCGTGGAGGCCGTCAACCCCGAGCGGTCCGGCGGTCACCACCCGCTCTTCCAGACCATGCTGGTCCTCCAGAACCAGGAGCGGACCGACCTGGACCTGCCCGGGATCACCACCCGGGACCGGTCCGGGCACACCGGGATCAGCAAGTTCGACCTGACCTTCTCGCTGAGCGAACTCGTCGTCGCCGATCTTGAGTTCGCCGGCATCGAGGGGTATCTGGAGTACGCCACCGACCTCTTCGACGCCGCCACCGCCCGCGGTCTGAGCGCAAGGTTCGCCCGTGTCCTCGCCCTCGCCGTCGCCGACCCCGACCGGCCCGTCGGCGGCTTCGACCCGATCGGGCCGGGCGAGCGGGACCGGATGCTCACCCAAGGGCGGGGCAGGACAAGGTCGTTGCCCGCCGCCACCGCACCGGAGGCGGTCCGTGAGCAGGCCGCGCGCACCCCCCACGCCGTCGCGGTCCGCGACGAGAGCACCAGCCTCACCTACGCGGAACTCGACGCCCGCGCCGACGCCCTCGCCCACGCCCTGCGCCGGCGGGGCGCGGGCCGCGAGGACCGGGTGGCCGTCGCCGCGCCCCCGTCCGTCCACACCGTCGTCGCCGTGCTGGCCGTGCTGCGGGCCGGCGCCGCCTACGTACCCGTCGACCCCGAGTACCCGGCGGCCCGCATCCGGCACATGCTCGACGACGCCCGGCCGGTCCTGCTGCTCACGACGGCCGCCACCCACCCGTCGCTGCCCGCGACCGGACTGCCCTGGCTCGCCCTCGACACCCCGGTGGACCCGCCCGCGCCGGACGTCCCGCGCGTCCGCCACGTACCCCACCCGCACGACCCGGCGTACGTCATCTACACCTCCGGCTCCACCGGCCGCCCCAAGGGCGTGGTCGTGCCCCACGTCGCACTGGCCAACCACATGGCGTGGATGGCGGACCACCTGGACCTCACCGGCGAGGACCGGGTGCTCGCCCGCACCTCCACCAGCTTCGACGCCTCCGTGTGGGAGCTGTGGCTCCCGCTGATGAACGGTGGCGAGGTCTGCGTGCTGCCGCCGCGGGCCAACCAGGAACCCGCCGAACTGCTCGCCTGGATGGGCCGGTTCGGCATCACGGTCGCCCAGTTCGTGCCCTCGCACCTGACCCACGTCCTCGCCGAGGCCGCCCATGCCGCGCCACTGCCCCGGCTGCGCGCCGTCCTGTGCGGAGGCGAACCCCTGCCGCGCGCCCTCGCCGACCAGATCGCCGGCCACTGGGGCGCCCACGCGCACAACCTGTACGGGCCCACCGAGGCGACCATCGACGCGACCGCGCACCGCGAGGACGGCCCCCGGACCGCCTCCCCGGCCGAGACCGTCCCGATCGGCCGACCGGTGGACACCATGCGCGCGTACGTCCTGGACGGCCGGCTGCGCCCCGTACCGCCCGGTGTCACCGGGGAGCTGTACCTCAGCGGCCCCAACCTCGCCCGGGGGTATCTGCACCGGCCCGCACTGACCGCGGAACGCTTCGTCGCCGACCCCTTCACCACCGACGGCACCCGCATGTACCGGACGGGTGACCTGGTGAGGTGGAACGGCCACGGGCTGCTCGACTACCTGGCCCGCGCCGACGACCAGGTCAAACTCCGCGGCTTCCGGATCGAGTTGGGCGAGGTGGAGGCCGCTCTCCTGGCGAACCCCGCCATCAGGGGCGCCTGTGCGGTGATCCGCGAGGACGCGCCCGGCCGGCGCCGCCTCGTCGCCTACGCCGTGACCGACGACCCCGCCGCGCGCCCCGTCGCCCTGCGGGACGGCCTCGCCGAGGCTCTCCCGCACCACATGGTGCCCTCCGCCGTCGTCGTACTGGACGCCCTGCCCCTCCTGCCCAACGGCAAGGTGGACCGGCGCGCCCTGCCCGAACCCGATCCGCGCGCCGACGGCCCGGCCGGACCCGGGCGGCTCACCCTGCGGGAGGAACTGCTCGCCGGGATCTTCGCCGACGTCCTCCAGGTGGCCGAAGTCGGCCCGCACAGCGGCTTCTTCGACCTCGGCGGGCACTCGCTCCTCGCCATGCGCGTGGTGAGCCGCGTCCGCGCCGTACTGGGCGCCGAGATCGCCGTACGCACCCTCTTCGAGCACCCGACCGTCGCCGGCCTGGCCCGCGCCCTCGACCCGGCTGCCCGGACCCGCCCTCCCGTGGCCCCGGCCGAGCGGCGGCCCGATCCGCTGCCGCTCTCCTTCGCCCAGCGGCGGCTCTGGTTCCTCAACCGGCTCGAAGGACCCAGCTCCACCTACAACATCCCGCTGGTGCTCGAACTCGACGGCGCACTGGACACGGACGCGTTGCGCGCGGCGCTGCGCGACGTGTCGGAGCGGCACGAGTCCCTGCGCACCCTCTTCCCGGAACGGGACGGCACACCGCACCAGTCGGTCGTCGGCGCGGACATCGCCGCTCCCGCACTGCCGGTCGTGGACGTGGCCCGCGCCGATCTGGACGAGGCCGTCTTCGACGCCGTGCGCGAGCCGTTCGACGTCACCGCCGACCTGCCGCTGCGCGCCCTGCTGCTGCGCGCCGCCCCCGGTCGCCATGTCCTGGTGCTTGTCCTGCACCACATCGCGGGCGACGGCTGGTCCCTCGCCCCGCTCGCCCGTCATCTGGGCGAGGCCTACCGGGACCGGCTGGCCGGCCGGGAACCCGCGCCGACGGCCGCCGGCGTGCTCCAGTACGCCGACTACACCCTCTGGCAGCACGCCACCCTGGGCGAGGACACCGCACCGCAGAGCGTGCTGGGCCGGCAACTGGCCCACTGGCACACCGCGCTCGCGGGACTGCCCGGCCTGATCGACCTGCCGCTGGACCGGCCGCGCCCGGTCACCGCCGACCCGAGGGGAGACGTCCACGAGTTCGACGTACCCCCCGCGCTCCACGCCCGGCTCCTGGTCCTGGCGAGGGAGTCGGGGAGCAGCCTCTTCATGGTGCTCCAGGCGGCGGTGGCCACCCTGTTGCACCGGCACGGCGCGGGCGACGACATCCCGCTCGGCACCCCTGTCGCCGGGCGCACCGACGAGGCGCTGGAGGACCTGGTCGGCTTCTTCGTCAACACCCTGGTCCTGCGCGCCGACCTGTCCGGCAATCCGACCTTCCGGGAACTCCTGGTGCGCGTCAGGGAGTTCGACCTCGCCGCCTACAGCAACCAGGACGTGCCGTTCGAGCGGCTGGTGGAGAGCCTCAACCCCGTCCGGGCAGGCGACCACCACCCGCTCTTCCAGACCATGCTGGTGCTGCAGAACCAGGAGACCGTCCGCCCCGAATTCCCCGGTCTCACCGTGGCGGACCGGCTCGTCCACAACGGTCTGAGCAAGTTCGATCTCACCTTCGCCTTCACCGAGGAGCCCGAACACGGCGGCCTCACGTCCGGGATCGAATACGCCACCGCACTCTTCGACCGCGACACCGTCGAAACCCTCGCCGCCCGGCTGCTCCGCCTCCTGGAACAGGTGGCCTCGGACCCCGGCCGGCCGCTCGCCGGCTACGACCTGCTGACGGCCGGCGAACACGCCCGGGTCACCCGCTGGGGCACCGGCCGCCCGATCGGCGAGGCCGCCCCGGACACCACCCTGCCCGCCCTCTTCGCCGCCCAGGCGCTCCGCACCCCGGACGCCGTCGCGGTCACCGACGACACCACCACCCTCAGCTACGCCGATCTCGACGCGCTCTCCGCCGACCTCGCCGGCGCACTGGCCGGACTCGGTGCCGGCCCCGAATCCGGTGTCGGCGTGCTGCTCGCGCGCTCGCCCGCCGTCGTGACGGCCTCCCTCGGCGCGGTCCGCGCGGCCGGTGCCTACGCGCCCATGGACGCGCGCTGGCCCGAGGAGCGGCTCGCCCAGGTCGCACAAGTCGCGTCGGTGCGGGTCCTCGTCGTCGACGAGGCGTCCCTCGCCTCCCCCTGGGTGGCGGCGACCGCAGGCCGGCTTCCGGTCCTGGTGGTGGACCGGCTCGGCCGCGTTCTGCGCGGTGCCCCCGAGCGGCCGGGCCACCCGGTCGCCGTACCGGGGCCGGACGCCCTCGCGTACACCATGTTCACCTCCGGCTCCACCGGTCTGCCCAAGGGCGTCGGTGTCACCCACGCCGACGTGGCCGCGCTGGCCGACGACTCCGCCTGGCGCGAGGGCGCGACCGACGCGGTGCTGATGCACTCGGCGTACGTCTTCGACGCCTCCACCTTCGAGATCTGGGCCCCGCTCCTGCGCGGCGGCACGATCGTCGTCGCGCCGGAGGGCGTCCTGGAGGCCCGCGTCCTCGGCGACGCCGTCCGCCGGCACGGCGTGAGCGCCGTCTTCCTGACGACCGCGCTCTTCAACGTGATCGCCGAGACCGACCCGGGGGCCTTCAGTGGCCTGCGCCTGGTGTGCGCCGGTGGCGAACTCGCCTCCCCGGACGCCATGCAGCGGATCGCCGCCGCCACGCCCGGCCTGCGCGTCCTCCATGTGTACGGGCCGACCGAGACCACCACCTTCGCAACCCGGTTCGACGTGGCCGCCGGGCTCCCGGCAGGGCCGCCGCCCGTCGGCCGCCCGCTCGACGGCATGCGGCTGTACGTGCTCGACGGCTCCCTCGGCCCGGTCGCGCCGGGCGTGGTGGGCGAGCTGTACCTCGCGGGGCGCGGGGTGTCCCGGGGCTACACCGGCCTGCCCGCGCCGACCGCCGGCCGCTACGTCGCCGATCCGTACGGCCCGGCGGGCGCACGGATGTACCGCACCGGTGACCTCGTCCGCTGGACGCCGGACGGGCACATCGCCTACGTGGCCCGTGCGGACGGCCAGGTGAAGCTGCGCGGCTACCGCATCGAACTCGGCGAGATCGAATCCGTCCTGGCCCGCTGCGAGGGGGTCGCCGACTCCTTCGCCGTCGTCCGCGAGGACACCCCGGGCGACCGGCGCCTCGTCGCCTACGTGGTGCCCGTGGCCGGTACGCGCCCGACGCCCGCCGACCTCGCCCGGTCGCTCGGCCGCTCCCTGCCCGCGTACATGGTGCCCTCCGCCTTCGTGCCGCTCGACGCGCTGCCGCTGACCGTCAACGGCAAGGTGGACCGGCGTGCTCTGCCCGCACCCGCGCCCGTCGACCGGGACCGCAAGGGGGCGGGCCGCACGGCCCGAGCGGTCCTCACCGTCCGGACCGCCCGGGAGGAGATCCTCCGCGGGCTCTTCGCCGACGTCCTCGGACTCGACGGGACGCACGTCGGCGGTGACAGCGACTTCTTCGCCCTCGGCGGACACTCCCTGCTCGCCACCCGCCTCGCCGCCCGCATCCGCACCGTGCTCGGCGTGGAGGTCCCGGTCAAGGCGCTCTTCGAGCACTCCACCCCGGCCGCCCTCGCCGCCGTGCTGGACGGCGCCGAGGAGGCCAGAAGACCCCTGGAGAGAACCGGAGAACGCCCCGATCCCCTGCCGCTCTCCTTCGCGCAGCAGCGCCTCTGGTTCCTCGGCCGGATGGAGGGGCCCAGCGCCACCTACAATGTGCCGCTGGTGCTCCGCCTGGACGGCCCGCTCGACGCGCGGGTCCTGGAGCAGGCCCTCGCGGACGTGGTCGGGCGCCACGAGAGCCTGCGCACCGTCTTCCCCGAAACCGACGGTGTCGCGCGGCAGTCGGTGCTCGACGCCGCCCGTGCCGACCTCGACCTGACGCCCCGCGACACCGACCTCGTGGACCTCGGCGACACACTCACGGCCGAGGTGGCGCACGCCTTCGACGTGAGCACCGAACTCCCGGTGCGCGCACGGCTGTTGAGGATCGCACCCGAAGCGCACGTCCTGGTGCTGGTCCTGCACCACATCGCCGGGGACGGCTGGTCGCTGGCCCCGCTCGCCCGCGACCTGGGCGAGGCGTACCGGGCGCGGGCCGCGGGCGAGGAGCCCGGCTGGACCCCGCTCGCCGTCCAGTACGCCGACTACACCCTCTGGCAGCGCGCACTGCTCGGTGAGGAGGACGACCCCTCCAGTCAGGCCGCCCGCCAGCTCGCCTTCTGGCGCGCCGCACTCACCGGCGCCCCCGACCTGCTCGAACTGCCCGTCGACCGGCCGCGACCCGCCGTGCCGGCCCACTGCGGCGACGCGCATTCCTTCACCGTCGGTGCTGACACCCACCGGGCGCTCGCCGACGTGGCCCGGGCCCGGAGCAGCAGCCTCTTCATGGTCCTCCAGGCCGCTCTGGCGGTCCTCCTCTCCCGCCACGGAGCCGGTGAGGACATCCCGTTGGGCACCGCGGTCGCCGGCCGCACCGACGAGGCGCTCGACGACCTGGTCGGCTTCTTCGTCAACACCCTGGTGCTGCGCACCGATCTGAGCGGCGACCCCACCTTCGGTGAAGTCGTCGACCGGGTGCGGGACTTCGACCTGGCGGCCTACGCCCACCAGGACCTGCCGTTCGAGCGGCTGGTGGACGCCCTCAGCCCCGTCCGCGCCCAGAACCACCACCCGCTGTTCCAGACCATGCTCGTCCTCCAGAACCAGACGGACGCCACGATCGGCCTGCCCGGACTGACGGTGACGGAACAGCCCGTCCACACCGGCATCAGCAAGTTCGACCTGACCTTCACCTTCACGGAGGAGCACGACGACTCGGGGCGGCCGGCCGGTCTCCGGGGCGTCCTGGAGTTCTCCACCGAACTCTTCGTGCCCGCCACCGCCCACGCCCTGGCCGCCCGGCTGACCGGCCTCCTCACCGCCCTCTCCGCCGATCCCGCCCGGCGCGTGAACGCCGTGGAGGTCCTCGGCCCGGACGAGCTACGGAGCCTGGACCGCGTCGCGCACGGCCCGACCCGCTCCGGGCCCGCCCGTACCGTGCCCGAGGCGTTCCGCGCGCAAGTCGCCCGCACCCCCGGGGCGCGGGCCGTACGCGACGGCGGCGACGGCCTCACCTTCGGTGAACTCGATCTGCTGTCCGACGACTTGGCACACCACCTGCGTGACCGGGGCATCGGCCGGGGCGACCTGGTCGCGCTGGCCCTGGAAGGCACCGCGGACCAGGTCCTCGCGATGCTCGCGGTCACGAAGGCCGGAGCGGCCTATCTGCCGGTCGACCTGGAGTACCCCGAGGCGCGTATCGCCCACATGCTCGAAGACGCCCGTCCGGCGCTGCTCCTCACCCACACCGGCCGCGCCGCACACCTCACCCTGCCCGCCCTGGCGATCGACGCCCGCGCCGCCTGGTCCACCGGGCGCGCCACGCCGCCCGTCCCGGCGCCCGACCCGAGCGACGCGGCATACGTCATCTACACCTCGGGCTCGACCGGCACCCCGAAGGGAGTGGTGGTCACCCACGCCTCGCTCACCAACCACATGGCGTGGATGGCGGACCACCTCGGCCTCACCGGCGACGACCGGGTCCTCGCCCGCACCTCGCCGAGCTTCGACGCCTCGGTCTGGGAGACCTGGCTGCCGCTGCTGCACGGCGGCTCGACCTGCCCCGTGCCGCCCGCCCTCAACCACGACCCCGCCGGGCTGCTGGCCAGGATGCGTGCCGAAGGCGTGACCGTGGCCCAGTTCGTGCCCTCGCACCTCGCGGTCGTCCTCACCGAGACGTCTCCCGGCCAGGCCCCCGAAACGCTGCGGGCCGTCCTGTGCGGCGGCGAACCCCTGCCCCGGGCACTGGCGGGACGCGTCGCACGGGACTGGCGGACCGAGGTGCACAACCTCTACGGGCCGACCGAGGCCACCATCGACGCCACCGCCCACCACCACCGTGCCGCCGAAGCCGGCGGACCGGCGGGGGAGGGGAGCGTGCCGCTCGGACACCCGGTCGACAACACCCGCGCCTACGTCCTCGACGCGGGTCTGCGGCCCGTGCCGCCCGGCGTCACCGGCGAACTGCACCTCGCGGGCGACGGGCTCGCCCGCGGCTATCTGGGCCGCCCCGGCCTGACCGCCGCACGGTTCGTCGCCGACCCGTACGGACCCGCCGGAAGCCGGATGTACCGCACCGGCGACCTCGTCCGGCGGCACGCCGACGGCCTGCTCACCCATGTCGGCCGCGCCGACGACCAGGTCAAGGTGAACGGATTCCGCATCGAGCCGGGTGAGATCGAGGCCGCGCTCGCCGCACTCGACGGCGTGGCCGCCGCCTGCGTCCTGGTCCGTGAGGACCGGCCCGGCGAGCGGCGCCTGGTCGCCTACACCGTCCCCGGCACACGCGACGGCGACCCGGCGCCGGCGGAGCGCGAACTGCGCACCCGCCTCGCCGGGACCCTGCCGCCGTACATGGTGCCCGCCGTCTTCGTGACCCTGGACGCGCTGCCGCTGCTGCCCAACGGCAAGACCGACCGGCGGGCCCTGCCCGCCCCGGACCGACCCGCCGCCGTGCGCTCCGGCGGACGGCCGCGCACCGAGAGGGAACGGGCCCTCTGCGAGGTGTTCGCCTCGGTCCTGCACGTGCCCTCCGTCCGTACCGACGACGACTTCTTCGCGCTCGGCGGCGACAGCATCCTCTCCATCCAGCTCGTCAGCCGGGTGCGCGAGGCCGGCCTCCGGGTCACCCCCCGCGACGTCTTCGTCCACCGCACGCCCGAGGCCATCGCCGCCGCGTCCACCGCGCTCGACCACGGCGACGCGTCCGGCCCGGCCGCCTTCGCGCCCGACGGGCGAGGGGCCGGCACCATGCCGGCGACCCCCATCGTCGCCTGGTTCCTGGAGCGCCCCGGAACCACGGACGGCTACAACCAGTCCGCAGTGCTGCGCACGCCGCTGGGAGCCGCCCCGGAAAGCCTGACCGCCGCCCTGCAACTCCTCATCGACCAGCACGACATGCTCCGGCTCCGCGTGACGGAGGCGGCCGGGGGCGAGCCCGTCCTCGAAGCGCTGCCCCGGGGCTCCGTCGCCGCCGGCGACCGGTTCACCCGGATCGACCTCGTGGGTCTCGGCTCCGAAGCGGTCCGGGCCGCCGTCACCGAGGCGGGCGAGGAGGCCCGCGGCCGGCTCAGCCCCTCGGACGGCAACGTCGTGGAGGCCGTCTGGTGCGACGCGGGGCCCCGGGCGCGCGGCCGGCTGCTCCTCGTCATCCACCACCTGGCCGTCGACGCCGTCTCCTGGCGCATCCTCGCCGACGATCTGGCCGCCGCCTGGCGGACCGTCACCGAAAGTCCCGGGCCGCACGCGGCCCTCCCCGCCACCACCTCCTACCGGCAGTGGGCACACCTCCTCGCCGCCCAGGCGCGCGACGCGGCACGCGAGGCGGAACTGCCGCTCTGGGAAGCGATGTTCACTACCCCTGACTCGCGACTGGGACACCGCCCGCTCGACCCCGGCCGGGACACCGCCGACCGGACCCGCACCCTCGTCACCCGACTGCCCGCCACCTGGACCCGGCCCCTCCTCACCACCGTTCCCACCGCTTTCCACGCCGGAGTGGACGACGTACTGCTCACCGGCCTCGCCCTCGCGGTGAGCGCCCGGCGCGCGGAAGGGACTCCGGGCGGGACGGACGGCCCCAGCGTCCTCGTCGACCTGGAGGGCCACGGCCGCGAGCAGATCGACGAGAGCCTCGACCTGTCCCGTACCGTCGGCTGGTTCACCAGCCTGTACCCGGTCAGGCTGGACCCCGGCCCGCTCGACCCCCGCGACCCCGGGCGCTTCGACGCCGCCCTGGCCCAACGCGCCCTCAAGCGCGTCAAGGAACAGCTGCGGACCGTCCCCGACCACGGAGTCGGCTACGGGATGCTGCGCCGGCTCAACGCGACGACCCGCCCCCGGCTGGCCACCGCCCCCGACCCCCAGATCGGCTTCAACTACCTGGGGAGGTACGGGGCTTCCAGGGACACGGGGGAGTCGGGCGGAGCCGACTGGGAGGTGCTGCTCGACGCCGGCGGTCCGCGGTCCCAGGACCCCGGCATGCCCGTCCACCACGTGCTCGACATCAACGCGCACACCGAGGACGGACCTGAGGGACCGACCCTGGTGACCCGATGGACCTGGCCCGTCGAACTCCTCCCGGACAAGGACGTGGAAGCCCTGGCCGAGGCCTTCGCCCGTGCCCTGCGCGTACTCGCCGAAGACGCCGGACGGCCCGACGCGGGCGGCTGGACGCCGTCCGACCTCCCCCTGGTCTCCCTGGACCAGGCCCAGATCGACCGACTGCAGAACAAGTGGGGTGGACGCAAGTGACCGGGTTCCAGCTGGAAGACGTACTGCCGCTGACGCCGTTGCAGGCAGGCATGCTCTTCCACGCGCTGTACGACTCCACCGCCGTGGACGTCTACACCGCGCAGTTCGTCTTCGACCTCGAAGGCACCCCCGACGTCTCCGTGTTGCGCGCCGCCGTCGGCGGCCTGCTGCGACGGCACGCCAACCTGCGGGTCGGCTTCCTCCACGAGGACCTGGACGAGCCCGTCCAGGCCGTCGCCGCCGAGGTGCCGGTACCCCTGGAGGAACTGGACCTGACCGGCCCGGACGGTCCCGCGGCCACGGAGGAGCGCCTCGCCGCGTTCCTCGCCGCCGACCGCACCCGGCGCTTCGACCTCGCCGTCCCGCCCCTGATGCGCTTCACGCTGATCCGCACCGCGCCGCGCACGCACCGGCTCGTCATGACCTGCCATCACATCCTGCTGGACGGATGGTCGATGCCGCTGCTGGTGAGGGAGTTGTTCGAGCTGTACGCGGCCGGGGGCGACGATTCCGCCCTGCCCCGGGTCGCCCCGTACCGCACCTATCTCGCGTGGCTGGCCCAGCAGGACCGCGCGGAGGCCCTGGACACCTGGCGCGCCGCGCTGGCCGGCATCGAGGCGCCCACACTGCTCGCCGGAGCCTGGCGCGGCGGCGCACCGTCCTCGGGAGAGCCCGCCCCGGGCGGGTCCGGGAACGGAGGCGAACTGCCCGAGACGCTCGTCCTCGACCTGGACGAGGCCACCACCGTCCGGCTGCGGGAGACGGCCCGGGCGCACCGGCTCACCCTCAACACCCTGGTGCAGGGCGCCTGGGGGCTCCTGCTCACCCGGCTCACCGGCCGCCCCGACATCGTGTTCGGCACCACCGTCTCCGGCCGGCCGCCGGAGATCCCCGGGGTGGAGTCGATGGTCGGACTGTTCATCAACACCGTGCCGGTACGGCTGCGGCCGGCGGCCGACGACACCCTGGCCACGCTCCTGACCCGCCTCCAGGACGAACAGGGGCGCCTCCTCGGAGCCCAGTTCGTGGGGCTGACCGAGATCCGCGGGACCACCGGCCTGGACGAACTCTTCGACACCCTCACGGTGTTCGAGAACTACCCCTTGGACGCGGAGGCGTTGCGCACCGCCCAGCAAGGGCTGTCCGGCATCGCCGTCACCGGCCTCCGCGGCACGGACGCCGCCCACTACCCGCTCACCCTCACCATCGCCCCCGGCGACACGCTGCGGATCACCTTCGGCCACCGGACAGCCGTCCTGGGCCGCGAGGAGGTGGCCCGCACGGCGGCGCGCATGCGCCGGCTGCTGACGGTGATGGCGCAAGGGCTCGACCTGCGTGCCGACGCCGTACCCGTTCTCCTGGACGGCGAACACGAGGCACTGGTGACCCGGGGGCGGGGCGCCGAACTCCCGCCCGGTGCGACGGCGACGGGCGTGCCGGAAGCCGTCGCGCGCATCGCCGCCCAGCAGCCGGACGCGATCGCCGTCACCGGCGCCGGTGAGGAGCTGACCTACGCCCGGCTCCTCCGGCTCTCGGACGGACTGGCCGGAGCGCTCACCGGGCTCGGAGCCCGGGCGGAGAGCGGTGTCGGCATCCTCCTGGGGCGCTCGACCGCCCTGGTCACCGCCTCGCTCGCGGCCCTGCGCGCGGGGGCCGCCTACGTGCCCCTCGACCCGCGCTGGCCCGCCGAACGCCTCGCCCGGGTCGCGGAGGTGTCCGCCCCGCGTGTCCTCGTCGTCGACGAGTCGACCCGCGCGCACCCCTGGGTCCGGCAACTCCCGCCCGGCACACCGGTGGTGACCGTCGACCCGGCCGGCCGGGTGCTGCACGGGGGACCTGCCGTACCCGGCGAACCGCCCTTCGACGGTGGCGGCCGCGGTACCCGCCTCGCCTACGTGATGTTCACCTCCGGTTCCACCGGGCTCCCCAAGGGCGTCGGCGTCACCCACGCCGACATCACCGCCCTCGCGGCGGACCGGACCTGGGGCGGCGGCGTCGCCGACGCCGTGCTCCTGCACTCCGCCTACGCCTTCGACGCCTCCACCTTCGAGATGTGGATCCCCCTCCTCAACGGGGGCCGCGTCGTCCTCGCCCCCGAGGGGACCCTCCAGCCCGCCGCGATCCGCGACCTCGTCGCACGCCACGGGGTGACGGCGGCGTTCCTGACGACCGCCCTGTTCAACGTCGTCGCCGAGACCGACCCCGGCGCGCTCGGCATGCTGCGGCTGGCCGCCGCCGGTGGCGAGTCCGCCGCCCCCGGCGTCCTCCAACGGCTCGCCGCCGCCCACCCCGGTACCACCGTCCTCAACGCCTACGGGCCGACCGAGGCCACCACCTTCGCCACCCTGTACCGCGTCCGTCCCGGCGACGAACCCGACGGGGTGCCCGCGATCGGCCGGCCGCTGGACGGCATGAGCGCCCACGTCCTGGACACGGCCATGCGCCCCGTACTCCCGGGTGCCGAAGGGGAGTTGTACCTCGCCGGCCCCGGCGTCGCGCGCGGCTACCTCGGACGCCCCGGACTCACCGCCACCCGCTTCGTCGCCGACCCCTTCGCCGGGGACGGAGCCCGCATGTACCGCACCGGCGACCTCGTGCGCCGCGACCCGGACGGCGCCCTCCACCACCTGGCACGGGCGGACCAGCAGATCAAACTGCGCGGGCACCGCATCGAGCCCGCCGAGATCGAAGCGGTGCTCCGCGCCGACCCGTCCGTACGCGCCGCCTGCGTCCTGGTCCGCGAGGGCCTGTCCGGCGACCGCGCCCTCACCGCCTACGTCGTCCCCGCGCCCGGCAGCACCCCGGACCCCGGCCTGCTGGCCGCGCACGTCGGCCGCCACCTGCCCGCGTACATGGTGCCTGCCGCCATCGCGCTGCTCGACGCGCTCCCGCTCACCCCCAACGGCAAGCTCGACCGGCAGTCCCTGCCCGTGCCCGCCCGGCCGACCGGACCGGCCGGAAGACCGCCGCGCGGCGCCCACGAGGAGATCCTCGCCGGGCTCTTCGCCGACGTGCTGGGTGTGGACCGCGTCGCCGCCGACGACGACTTCTTCTCCCTGGGCGGCCATTCCCTGCTCGCCACCCGTCTCGTCGGCCGCATCCGCTCCGCCCTGGACACCGAGGCGGACATCCGCACCCTCTTCGAGAACCCCACCGTCGCCACGCTCGCCACCGCTCTGGAACACGCCCGCCGCCCCGCCCGCCCCGCCCTCGTCCCGCAGGAACGCCCCGCCACCCTCCCGCTCTCCTACGCCCAGCAGCGCCTGTGGTTCCTGCACAAGCTCGAAGGCCCCTCCGCCACCTACAACATCCCCTTCGCCGTACGCCTCGACGGGCCGCTCGACACCGAAGCCCTTCACCGGGCGCTGCGCGACGTCGTCACCCGGCACGCCTCCCTGCGCACCGTCTTCCCGGAGCGTGACGGCGGGCCGTGCCAGCACATCACCGCACCCGAGGACGTGCGGCTCCCGCTCGTCGTCGAGGCCGCCGACGAGGAGAAACTCGCCGACCGGGTCCGCGCCGCCGCGACCGAGCCGATCGACGTCGAACACCGCCTCCCGGTCCGGGCGACCCTGCTGCGCCTCGCCGGCGAAGCGCACGTCCTGATCCTGGTGATCCACCACATCGCGGCCGACGGATCGTCCCTCGCCCCCTTCGCCCGCGACCTCGCCACCGCCTACCGGGCGCGCCTGAGCGGCGAGGCCCCCGCCTGGACGGAGCTCCGCGTGGACTACGCGGACCACGCCCTGTGGCAGCGCCGCCTGCTCGATGGGGGGCCCGGTGGTCCGGACAGCCTGCTGAACCGCCAACTGGACCACTGGCGCACCGCATTGGCCGGGCTCCCGGAGATCGTCGAGCTGCCCCGGGACCGCCCGCGCCCGCCCGTCTCCCTGCATACCGGCGCCACCCACGCCTTCGACTTGGGCCGCGCCACCGCCCGGCGGATCAACGACCTCGCCCGCGCCACCGGCAGCACCGTCTTCATGGTGCTCCAAGCCGCCCTGTCGCTCGTGCTCTCCCGCCACGGCGCCGGGGACGACATCCCGCTCGGCACGGCGGTCGCCGGCCGCACCGACGAGGCGGCCACCGACCTCGTCGGCTTCTTCGTCAACACCCTGGTGCTGCGCACCGATCTCTCCGGCGACCCGACGTTCCTCGAACTCCTCTCCCGCGTGAAGGAGTTCGACCTCCTGGCGCACGCGCACCAGGACGTGCCCTTCGAGCGGCTGGTCGAACTCCTCAACCCCGCCCGCTCGCAGAACCACCACCCCCTTTTCCAGACCATGCTCGTCCTCCAGAACCACACCCCCGCCGCCCCCGTCGAACTGCCCGGACTCGCCGTCACCGCCGTGCCCGTCGACACGGCCGTCAGCAAGTTCGACCTCTCCTTCACCTTCACCGAAACCCACGACGCCGACGGGGCGCCCGACGGCATGCGGGCCACCGTCGACTACGCCACCGAACTCTTCGACCCCACCACCGTGCGGGCCCTCGCCGAACGCCTCGCCTTGTTGCTCGACGCGGTCACCACCGACCCGTCCCGCCCCCTGCACACGTACGAGGTGCTCACCGCGACCGAGCGCACCCGCCTGGCGATCTGGGGCACCGGTCCCGCGGACGACCTGCCCGGCTCCACCGTCCCCTCCCTCTACGAGGAGTGGGTCCGGCGCACCCCGGACGCGCCCGCCGTGCGCGACGCCCGTACCACCCTCACGTACGCCGCCCTCGACGCCCGCGCCGACGCGCTCGCCCGCCGGCTCACCGCCCTCGGCGTCGGCCCCGAGGACCGGGTGGCGGTCGCCCTGCCCCGCACCCACGAGCTCCTCGTCTCTCTCCTCGGCGTCCTCAAGGCCGGGGCGGCGTACGTACCGCTCGACCCCGACTACCCCGCCGACCGGCTCTCCTACATGCTCGAAGACGCCCGCCCGCGCCTGCTCCTGACCACCCCCGCGATCCACCGCCGGCTCCCCGCGACACCGGTGCCCCCCCTGTACGCGACGGACCCCGGCGACCCGGGCGACGGCCCCGCCACGGCCCGGCACCCGCTGCCGGAGCACCCCGCTTACGTCATCTACACCTCCGGCTCCACCGGCCGGCCCAAGGGGGTCGTGGTCACCCACCGGGGCGCAGGCGCCATGGCCAGGTCCCAGCGGGAACGGCTGCGCGTCAGCCCGGACAGCCGGGTGCTGCACATGGCGTCCGTCAGCTTCGACGCCGCGTTCTGGGAACTCTGCATGGCGCTGCTCTCGGGGGCCTGCCTGGAGATCGACGAACGCGACGCCCTGCTGCCCGGCCCCACTCTCGCCGCCACCGTCCGCGAACGCGGGGCCACCCACCTCACCCTGCCGCCCGCCGCGCTCGCGGTGATGCCGCCCGGCTCGCTGCCCGTGGGGACCACCGTGGTCCTCGCCGGCGAGGCGTGCACCCCGGCCCTGGTACGGGAGTGGGCGGCCGGCCGCTTCCTCGTCAACGCCTACGGACCCACCGAGACCACCGTCTGCGCGACCATGAGCGCCGCCCAGCACCCGGACGGACCGCTCGCCCCCGACCGCACGGTGCCCATCGGCGTACCCGTCGACGGCACCCGGGTCCACGTCCTGGACGACCGGCTGGCCCCCGTGCCGGTGGGTGTCGTCGGTGAGCTCTACGTCTCCGGGGCGGGAGTCGCCCGCGGTTACCACGGCAGGCCCGGTCTCACCGCGAGCCGGTTCGTGGCCGATCCGGGCGACCGTACGGGAGGCCGGATGTACCGGACCGGCGACCTGGTCCGCTGGGCCGGTGGCGACGGAGCACAGGGTGAACTCGTCTACGTCTCCC
Organism: Streptomyces sp. NBC_00247; assembly: GCF_036188265.1. NCBI lineage: Bacteria > Bacillati > Actinomycetota > Actinomycetes > Kitasatosporales > Streptomycetaceae > Streptomyces > Streptomyces sp. NBC_00247. The sequence goes on from NZ_CP108093.1 coordinate 6,845,104, forward strand.
GCGTGGACGACCAGGTCAAGCTGCGCGGCTTCCGCATCGAACTCGGCGAGATCGAGGCCGTGCTCACCGCCCTGCCCGGCGTGGCGGCGGCCTGCGCCGTCGTCCGTGAGGACCGCCCGGGCGACCGGCGCCTGGTCGCGTACACCGTGCCGGCGGACGGCCAGGCCGGACCCGGAGCGTCCGAGCTGCGCGCCCACCTCGCCGCCGCTCTCCCCGAGCACATGCTCCCCGCCGCCTACGTGACTCTCGACGTGCTGCCCCTCACCCCCAACGGCAAGACCGACAGGCGAGCCCTGCCCGAGCCCGACCGTTCCGCACCGACCGGCGGACGCGCCCCGCGCACCGACCGGGAGAAGGCCCTCTGCGAGGCGTTCGCCGAGACCCTCGGGGTGGACGGGGTCGGCGTCACCGACGACTTCTTCGCCCTCGGCGGCCACTCGCTCCTTGCCGTGAACCTCGCCCAGCGCATCGAAGAGCGCTGCGGCGAACGCCCCACCCTGCGCACCCTGTTCGCGGCGCCCACCGTCGAAGGGCTGGACCGCCTCCTGGCGGGCGGCGCGGGGGAGGGGGTCCCCACGCCGAGCGCAGCCGACGTGGACCTCACCGCGGAGGTCCGGCTGGCCCCGGACATCACCGGCACGGGCCGGAGCGCCCCGCCGCCCCAACCCGCCCGCCGCCCGGCCCGGCCGTCCGCCCGCCCACTGCTGACCGGCGCCACCGGGTTCCTGGGCGCCTTCCTCCTGCGCGACCTCATCGAGTCCACCGGCGGCCCCGTCGACTGCCTGGTACGCGCCGAGGACGGGGCCCGCGCAGCCCACCGGCTGCGCGCCAACCTGGAGCACTACGGCCTCTGGCACCCCCGGTACGCCGAACTGATCCACGCCGTCCCCGGCGACCTCGGCGCCCCGGGGCTCGGGCTGTCACCCGAGGACCGGACCGCCCTGGTACGCCGTCTCGGCCCTGTCCTGCACAACGGCGCACACGTCAACTTCGCCGCCCCGTACGGAGATCTGCGTGCCGCCAACGTCGCCGGCACCGAGGAACTACTGCGCCTGCTCGCCGATTCCGCATCGCCCGGGATGCACTACGTCTCGACCACCGGCGTCTACGCCCCCGCCTCCGGCCCCGTCACCCTCCTCACGGAGACGAGCCCGACGGGCCCGGCCGCCGCGCTGCCCGACGGCTACGCACAGAGCAAATGGGTCGCCGAAGGGCTCGTCGGCCTCGCCCGGGAGCGCGGACTTGCGGTGACCGTCCACCGCCCCGGCCGCATCAGCGGCGACACCACCACCGGCGCCTGCCAGGACCGGGACCTGCTCTGGCAGTTGATCAAGGGGTGCCTGCAGGCGGAGGCGGTACCGGACCTGCCGCACGGTTCGACCGACTGGGTGCCCGTGGACCACGTCAGCGCGGCGGTGGTGGCGCTTTCCCTTTCCGGCCGCTCCGGCGACGGGACGTACCACCACACCAACCCGGACGCGCCCGGCCTGGACCGCGTCTTCGAGGCCGCCGGCCGCCTCGGCCACGAGGTGCGCACCGTACCCGCCGACGAGTGGCGGGCCCGCGTCGCGGCCCGGCCCGACAACGCGGCACAACTGTTCCTCGGCGGCAGCGGCGGCGACGGCGAAGGGTCCGGCGGAGGGGCGACGGACCACCGCCGCTTCGACTCCGGCCGCACCACCGGGGCGGTGGCCGCCCTCGGCGTCCACCTGCCGCCGCTCACCGACGAGGTGCTGGACCGCTACCTGAGGTACTTCCGGGGCACCGGGTTCCTGCCGGCACCGCGGCAGGTGACGGCCGCCCCATGACGGAATCCGGGGACGGGGGGATGCCCCTCTCCGTCCCCGGAGCCGGCCGGACCGCGGCTGGTGTGGTCGCCTCCTGCCGGTGGCGGCGAAAAGCCGTCGCCCCGCAGGGGTTTCGCCGCGCAAGCTGTCCCGCATGACCGACCTCGACACCCTCGTCCCGCCCGCCGACCTCGCCGCCGCCATGGAGGCGGGCCACGTCAGCCGGAAAACCCATCCGACCCTGCCCCTGTCGATCTACACCTACACGCGGGAGTGCCAGTACGGGCACGTGTGGACGCCGGTCACCATGCGCTGCCGTGGCCTGATCGCCGACGACCTCTCCGGCGCGGTGGTCGCCCTGCCGTTCCCGAAGATCTTCCTGACGGCCATGCACGGAGCGCACGACTTCGCGCCGCCGCTGCCCGCCGAGCCGTTCGAGATATTCGAGAAGACGGACGGCTCGCTGATCATCGTCTTCCACTACGACGGCGGCTGGCACGCCGCGTCGAAGGGCAGTTTCGTCTCCGCGCAGGCCCAATGGGCCCAGGCCGTCCTCGACGCCGCCGACCTGTCCGGCCTCGACCCCGAACTCACCTACCTCGCCGAGGCGATCTACCCCGCCAATCGGGTCGTCGTCGACTACGGGCGGCGCGAAGACCTCGTCCTCCTCGCCGCCTACCGGCCGGCCGCCCGCGTGGAGGAGCCGCTGGCCGCCGTCGCCCCGGGCTGGAAGCCCATCGGGACGGTCGTCCGGTGCTGGGGTCTGCGGGACGGTCTCGCGGAACTGGAGCGGCTGGCCGCCACGAGTACCACCCTGGACGGAGTGAGGGCCGACGGTACGGACGAGGAGGGGTACGTCATCCGCTACGCCTCCGGAGCCAGGGCGAAGATCAAACTGTCCGCCTACCTGGCCCTGCACAAGCTGTTCACCGGCACGAACGAACGGACCGTCTGGGAAGTGCTGGCGTCCGGTCAGGACCCGGCGGTCCTGTTCGACGAGGTGCCCGACGAGTTCGCCGACTGGACCCGCGCCGTCGCGGCCTCCCTGCACGAGCGGCACGACCGGCTCGTCGAGCGGGTGACGGAGGAGTACGGCCGGGTGATCGCGGCCCTCCCCGCCGACGCCGACCGCAGGGCCTTCGCCCTGGAAGCGGCCGAAAGCGCGCACCGGGGCATCCTGTTCCTCCTCCACGACGGCCGCGACGGCGCCGTCAGCGCCTGGGCGTGGAGGGAGGTCAAGCCGCGCCGCGACAGGCCCTTCCGGAACGCCGAGGACTGACACCGACGGTGACGTGGCTTCCCGGGCGGCCGGCCGGACGGACCACCGCCCCGGCCGCACCGGCGGACCACGTCACCGCCCTCGCCCTCTCCCGGATCAGCCGTTGTTGATGCGCACCACTCCGGTGATGGTCCCCTGGTAGACCACGCCGCCCGGGGCGATGGAGCCCACCATCTGGAGGGAGTCGAAGAGCGAGCCGGTACCGACGGACTTGGTACGGACCGTCTTGCCGGTCTCCGGGTCGATCTCCGCGTAGGCGAAGTTGTCCAGGACGGACGTGCTGGTGGTTCCCGGGATGAGCGGGCTGCGGACGATGGTGTGGAGGAGGCCGTCCGCCGTGGACAGCCGGGGCACGGCCGAGGAGCGGATGCCGGTGTCCCACTTCAGGTCGCAGCCGGAGCCGTCCGCGCGTACGTCGACCCGGCTGAAGCCGCCCGTGAAGTCGGCGGAGGCGGGGACGCTGGTGCCGGCGTTCTGCGGGAGGGCGGGGTAGGGGTAGCCGTACGTGCTGGCGACGAAGACGGAGTTGCCCACCGCGACGGGGGAGTTCTCGCTTCCGCTGCCGGACTTGAGCACCGGGACCGAGCAGACCTGGGCGCCGGTGTCGGTCCGGTACACGAGGAGGTTCTCGGTGGGCGAGGCGTTGTCCACGATGGTGACGTAGTCGGTGCCGGTGCGCGGCCCGAAGAACGTCGGGGTCGAACCGGTGCCCCAGCTCAGCTGACCGGGCTTGCGGGCGGGCCCGCGGTCGTAGGCCTGCCGCCAGGCGATGGTGGGCGTGCCGTCCGCGGCGGCGGTCAGCAGATACGTGGCGTGGCTGGTCGCGATCGACGTGCCGGCCGCTGCCGTCGAGATCGAGTTGTCGATGCGCTCCCCGGCGGGCAGGGCCAGGGAACGGACGGTGCCGGTGGTGTCGTCGGCGGTGCCGACCACGCCGCCACCGGTGGCGAACCAGACGCGGCCCTGCCAGTCCGGCGACACCCCGGTGACGGCGTCGCCCTCCGGTACGGCCCCGGCCAGCGAGAGTGAACTCGCGACGAACAGTTCCCAGTTGCCCGAGGCGTTCCGGCGGTGACCGATGCGGAGCAGGGTGCGGTTCCCGTCGACGGCGACGAGGCGGTCCTGGTTGTCGAGGTAGGCGTACACCCCGCCCAGCAGCGAGCCCTTGGCGATGGTGAGCGTCGTCAGCGACGCGCCGGACGCCGGGTCGAGCAGGTGCACGGTGGGCACCTGGCCGAAGATCGGCGTGCAGAGGGCCACCGGGTAGCCGTCCGACCCGACCAGGATCGTGGGGCAAGCCGACTGGAGGGCGACCCGCTTCGAGGTCAGCGAACCCGTCCCCGGCCCGGGAAGCGGGGTGGCGTCGGACGAGCCGGTGTCGCCGTGCATGGTCGCGGTGCCCTGGGGGCCGCTGTACGGGTTGTGCGGCGGCAGCGGACCGGACGTCGTCGCGGCCTGGGCCGGGAAAGCCGCCGCCAGGGTGAAGAGGGTGGCGGCGCCCAGCACTGCGGCACGCGGGAACAGGGACGGACGAGGCACGGTGGAGTCCATTCGGGAGAGGACGGCAGGGGGCAGCCGACGGCGACGGACGGCAGCCGAGAACGCGGACATCCGTGAGGAATCGGTAGATGCTGACCGATGGGGGCAGAGTTCGTCCGCAGGCGACGTCAGGGGCGACGGAGCGAGCCGATGGGTGTCACTGCCAGGAGGCCGACGGTCCGGGGCCGCGGTGCGGAGGGACGTCGAAGAGGAGAACCCGGGGTGCGGGAGAGGCGCCGAGAAGCGGCGGAACGTCCCGTCGGGACCGGACCGGTGGGATCAGCGACAGAGTGCGCTGGACTGCCTGCACTGGTCCACGTGGCGACGGGCCACGAGCAGGGCGGGTGCGTACCCGAGTTCCCCAGGGGTTGTCATGGTCACGAACCTTGGCAGTCGTGCCGTGCCCGGGCAATGGGCGGTCCACATGATGGACGGACAAACCTGCCGGCTACGGCAGTTCTCGCCCGAAAGCCGATGCCCGGCAGGGCGGGGCCCTGCCGGGCATCGGGTCGGAACGGTCGGACCGGAGGGGTCGGACGACGGTGGTCGGACCGGGGGATCGGGCGAGGGTGGTCGGACCGGAAGGGTCAGGCGACGGCGCAGGCCGTGCCGCTGAGGTCGAAGGCGGCCGGTGAGGTGTTCGTGGCCCCCCGGGTGCCGATGAAGCCGAGGGTGACCGAGGCGTTGGCGGCGATGGCGGAGGTGTACGCGGCCGGGGCCACGCTCACCGCGCTTCCGCTCTGGGTGGGGGTCCCGCCCCACATGTTGCCGATGGTCTGGCCGTTGGCGAAGGAGAAGCCGAGCTTCCAGTTGCTGACGGCGGCGGTGCCGGTGTTCCGGAGGGTGATCTCGCCCTGGAAGCCGTTGCCCCAGTCGCCGACCACGCGGTAGGCGACGGAGCAGGCGGCTCCGGTGGAGCCGCCGCCGGTGGCGGTGGTCAGGCTCACCGCGGCCGAGCGGGCCGAACGGTTTCCGGCCGCGTCGCGTGCGTACACCGCGAAGGAGTAAGCGGTGTGCGCGGTCAGGGAGTTCACCGTGACGCTCGCGGTGGTGGAGGCCGCGACCGAGGTCTCGGTGGTGCCGTTGACGCGCACGACGTCGTACCCCGTCACGCCCACGTTGTCCGTCGAGGCGGCCCAGTTGAGGGTGGCGGAGGTGGCGGTGACCGCCGAGGCGGTCGGGGTGCCGGGGGCGGTCGGGGCCTGGGTGTCGGCCGTCGTCCCGCCGAAGACGGTGGCCTCCTTGGAGGTCTGCGCGATGCCGTTGACGCCGTGGAAGATGCGCTCGCCCCAGGAGCTGAGCCGGGTCGGGTCGAAGTCGATGACCAGGTCCAGGATCGGATCCGTGTTGCCGCTCCAGGACCAGGCCAGGTAACCGAGCTTCAGCTGCTCGGCGGTGGCCATCATGGTGTCCTCGTCCGGGTCCCCGTACTGATCCGCCGGGCCTCCGAACTCACCTATGAGAATAGGAAGTCCGGCGTTCACGAAGGCGTTCAGGTAGTCGGTGACGGCCTGGGCGGTGTTGTAGACGCTGTACATGTGGATCGAGAAGATCAGGTTGCCGGTGGTGTCGGCGTCGTACACCGACTGGGCGTTGGCGCGCATGACGCCCTGCCAGTCCTGGCCCCAGTTGGGGGCGTCCACCATGATCGTGTGCTGGAATCCGGCGGTGCGCAGCTTCTGCACGGCGCTGATGGTGGGCGCGGTCCACCCGGCCGGGTTGGTGTTGCCCCAGGGCTCGTTGCCGATGTTGATGATGACGTAGCTCTCCTGGCCGGCCAGGACGTCCTTCAGGCTGATCCAGTAGTCGGCCGCGTGGTCGAGGGTGCCCGCGGCGGAGTCCTCGCCGTAGCCGGTGGTGTCGTGCACCTCCAGCACGCAGATGAGCCGGTTGGCCTTGCACTGGGTGATGATCCCGGCGACCTCGGTGGGGCTGTTCTTCGTCCACCGGTAACCGTCGGAGAGCACCACGCGGACACTGTTGGCGCCCGTCGCCTTGATGTCGGCCAGCGACTGGGTCTCGCCCGGGTACCAGGTGTGCGCGTGGTTGACCCCGCGCATCACGAAGTCCTTGCCGTTGCCTTCGAGGAGGCGCCCGTCGCTGATGTGGAGTCCGGTCGTGGCGGCTTCCGTCGAGCCGGTCCGTGCCAGGGCGGTCGCCGGCGCCAGCGCGCCGACGAGGATGATCCCGAGGAGAGCGGTCAGGGCTCTCCTGATGAAGAGGGCGGGGTGCGTTCGTGCCGTGCTTCTCGCTGTTCTCACTGCGGCTCCAGAGGGTGGACGCGTCGAGCATCGGGCGATATGGGAGCGCTCCCACAAATGGGAGCGCTCCCATAAAGCCATTCTGTCGGGGTCACGTCAAGACATCGCACAGGCCCGGGGCGATCCCGGGGCGATCCGGCTCACCGGACCGTCACGGCCGAAGGTGCCGGGCCGGTGGCGATCGTCCCCGGAGCCGGGTGGGGCGGATGCGAGGCGGCCGTGCCGGGCGGCTCCAGCCCGACCAGCAGGGAGCGGACGGCCTCCACCGCGTGCATGACCATCGCCGGGTCGGCGCCCGGCCGGGCGTGCGCGCTCATCCGGATCGCGGGTGCCTGCGGGAGGCCGGCGTACTCGACCAGGCCGTCGGGGCCCCGGCCCGCGGTCGCCAGCAGGGCCACCCCGAGCCCGGCGCGCGCGGCCTCCAGCACCCCCGCGAGGTAGCCGGCGTCGCAGACGACCGAGGCGGTGATGCCGTGCGTGGAGAGGACGTCCAGCGCCCTGCGGCGGATCGCGCACGGTGCCGCCACCGCGACCAGCGGGAGGGGGGCCGGGCCCGGCGGTGGCGACCATCCCGGTGCGGCGTACCAGGTCAGGGGCATCCCGCCGACCTGCATGCCCTCCGTGGAGGCTGCCTCGGTCACGTACACCGCCAGGTCCACGGACCTGCGGTCGACGGCCTCCACGAGCCGCGCGGAACGGTCGATGCGGAACCGGACCCGGCAGTGCGGGAGCGTCCCGTGGACGGCCTCGGTGATCCGGGGGAGTATCTGGTCCGCTCCGTGCTCGGTGGAGCCGATGACGATGGTGGCGGGCTCGGAGTCCAGCAGCCTGCGTGCGGCCTCGTCGTGGACCCCGAGTATCCGGCGTGCCTCTTCGAGAAGGAGGTTCCCGGCGTCGGTGAACCGGGTCGCCCGGCCCGCTCGTTCGACCACCGGTTTGCCCAACGCCCGCTCCAGGCGGCGGACATGCTGGCTCACCGCCGACTGGCTGAGTGTCAGTGCCTCGGCGGCCCGGTGGAATCCGCCGCGGTCCGCGACGGCGACGAGACTACGCAAAGCGACAATGTCGAAAACTGGCCCCATGCGGGCACGCTAGCATCAACCAATAAGCATTCACGATCGCTTGTGATCGTTCCTCCTTGTTGAAGGTGCACGGAGGGTTCGCCATCCTGGCGGCATGTCGCACACCACGGCCGGACCGTGAACACGGCCACCCAATCCGTCGAACAGGCCTCGGCGGGAGCCCGGTTACTCGGCCTGCTCGCTCGGGACCTGCCTCCCGACCGGCTCACCAGCGATCCCCTGCGCACCGCCTCGTACGCCACGGACCGCTCCGGAGCCCCCCGTCACGGTGAACCGCTCGCCGTCGTGCACGCCCTGGGCACCGACGACGTGTGCACGGTCCTGCGCCACGCGGACGCACTGGGCGTCCCGGTCGTCCCGCGCGGCGCGGGTACGGGACTCTCGGGAGGTGCGACGGCCGGTGACGGGAGCCTGGTGCTCGACCTGTCCCGGATGAACCGGATCGTCGAAATCGCCCCGGACGACCAACTCGCCGTCGTGGAACCGGGCGTCGTCACCGCCGACCTCGACCGGGCCGCCGCCGCGCACGGCTTGCGGTACGCCCCCGACCCGGCGAGCGCCGCCCTCTCCACCATCGGCGGGAACATCGCGACCAACGCCGGCGGACTGCGCTGCGCCAAGTACGGCGTCACCCGGGACAGCGTGCTGGGCCTGGAGGCCGTCCTCGCGGACGGGACGGTCGTACGGACCGGCCGGCGCACGGTCAAGGGGGTGGCCGGGTACGACCTCACGGCCCTGCTGACCGGGTCCGAGGGCACGCTCGCCGTCATCACGGGCGCCACGGTGCGCCTGCGGCCGGTACCCGTCGAGACGGCCACCCTGGCGGCCTGGTTCGGTACCTTCGCCGACGCGGCCGACGCCGCGACCGCGATCACCGCGGCCGGGATCGAGCCCGCGATGGCCGAACTGCTGGACGGCCCCGTGCTCGACGCGATCGACGCGGCCCGAGGCACCTCGCTGCGCGGCAGGGGCGCGGCCCTCCTCATCGTCCAGTGCGACGGCGCCGGTGCGCGGGCCGAGGCCGAACGGGTCGGCGCCGTCCTGGAGAAGCGCGCCACCTCGCTCACCGTCGCCGCCGACGACGCCGAGGCGGACGCCCTGCTGGCGGCGCGCAGGCTGGCCCTGCCCGCCCTCGAACGCCTGGGGCGCCCGCTGATCGAGGACATCGCCGTCCCCCGTTCCCGGCTCGCCGAGGCGGTACGGGGCATCGCGGAGATCTCCGCGCGGCGCGAGGTGCCCGTCTTCACCCTGGCGCACGCGGCGGACGGCAACCTGCACCCCATCATCGTGGTCGACCCGGCCCTGTCCGAACTCCCCGAGGCGGCCTGGGAGGCGGCGGGCGACATCTTCGCTCTCGCGCTCCGGCTGGGCGGCACGCTCACCGGCGAGCACGGCGTCGGGTCACTCAAAAGGCAGTGGATCGCCGAGGAGTTGGGCGCCGAGAACCATGCGCTGCAACGACGCGTCAAGGCCGCCTTCGACCCGCACGGCATCCTGAACCCCGGCAAAGCGGTGTGAGCGGAGGGCCGCGCGGTGAAGAGCGAGAACCGCGTGAGGCCCGCGCGCCGACGGCGGTGGCGCTCCCCCTGGGACGGCGCAGGGCAGCCGCGCCGTTTGACCCTGACACGGTGACAAGGTCTTCACTGCCTCCCGAGGAGGTGGTCCGATGACCACGACGAGGCAGGGCACGGACGCGACACGAGCACTTCAGGCACTGGAGGACGGCAGTCCGACCGCACGGCTGAGGGCCGCCCTGGCGGTCGGGACGACGCCCGACCCGTGCTTCGTGGACAAGCTCGTCGAGCGGTGCGCGATCGAGCCGGAGTTCTTCGTCCGGGACATGCTGACCTGGGCGCTGGTACGCCACCCGGTGTCCCTGACACTCCCCGTGCTACTCCGGGAGGCCCGCTCGGAGCGTCCTCAGGCGCGCAGTCAGGCGTTGCACACGCTGTCCAAGATCGGTGACCGGCGGGCATGGCCGGCGATCACACCGGAGCTGCTGGCGGACGCCGACGACGAGGTGGCGAGGAGCGCCTGGCGGGCCGCGGTCGTGCTCGTCCCGGAAGGTGAGGAACCCGCCCTCGCCGTGGAGCTGGCGAAGCAACTCGCTCGCGGAGAGCGAGCAATGCAGCTGAGTCTCAGCCAGGCGATGGTCGCACTGGGCGAGTCGGCCGTGCCCGCTCTGAACGGCGCGACGACGGACCCCGACCCGCGCGTCCGTGCCCACGCGCTCGCCACGGAACATCTGCTGCGAGAGCCGGACGCCGGATTCGAGGCGGCGATCGAGGAGGCCAGGCGCGTCGCGGCCCTCACCGGAGCCCCCGGGGCGGACGATGAGCACCGTGCTGATCGGTGAGGTGTCGAAACGGTCCGGGGTCAGCGCCCGCATGCTCCGGCACTACGAATCGCTGGGCCTGGTGCGGCCCTCGGGCCGTACGGGCTCCGGCTACCGGGAGTACTCCGCACAGGACATCCGGCGGATCTTCCACATCGAGAGCCTGCGGTCGCTGGGACTGTCGCTGCGGGAGATCGGGCGCGCGCTCGACGACCCCGGGTTCGCGCCCTCCGCGCTCGTGGACGACCTCGTCCGCCGGACGGCCGAACGCATCGCGGCCGAGACGGAGTTGCTCACCCGGCTGCGCCGGATCGACGCGGCGGACCCGGCCGACTGGGAAGGCGTCCTCCACGTCGTCTCCCTCCTCCAGGCGTTGGGGTCGCAGAGCGCCGACGCCCGCCAGCGCGCGGCCCTCTCCTCGGTCGACCGGGTTCCCCTGCCGGTGGAGGTCCTGGTCGACGCGGTACTGAGCGAGACGGACCCGGTCGTGGCCGGCGCCCTGCGATGGGCGCTGGCACGGTCGGGCGACGGCGGCCGGGAACTGCTGGCGGAAGGCCTCGGATCACCCGAGGCCGCGGTGCGGAAGCGGGCCGTCCACTCCCTCGCCGAGCTGCCCGGCGCCGAGGCGACCGCCCACCTGCGCGTGGCCCTCACGAGTCCGGACGACGTGGTACGGCGCTACGCGGCTTTGGCGCTCGGGGCCCGGGGCGTCGCCGACGCCGTCCCGACGCTCATCGGCATGATCGTGGAGGGCGGCAACGACACCGACGCGGCCGACGCGCTGAGCGTGCTGGCGAGCGACACCGCGACGGCCGACCGTATCGCGGAGGAACTCGTCGACCGCCTCGCCCGGTCCACCACGGGAGCGGGCGCGCGCGGACGGCTGACCCAGGCGCTGGCGGGCATCCCGGGACCGACGGCGTCGCACGCCCTGGTCGAGCTGTCCGACGACGAGGACCGCGCCGTCTCGCTGACCGCCGCCTATCTGCTCCGGCTCCGCGACGCCCGGTGAAGTCCCGCGTCGCCGGACCCGGAACGCGCCGGCGCGAGCCGGGCGCGAGGAGACGTGTCCTTCAAGCCAGCCTGCACCTCCCGTCGAGGCCCGCCACCTTTCCCGACAGACGCAGTGCACGGCCGAGGCCGCGGGGAACGACGCGTGTGCGCAGGGTGACGATGGCGTCCACGGGTGTTCCTGCGGGGGCCCGCACCAGCAGCCGCAACTCCTCGTTGACGTGCAGGAACTCCTGGTCCGAAGCCCGGAAGTCCCAGTAGGCCGTGGTGAAACCGATCCCCGAGGAGGTGATGCGGGGACAGTAGACCGTACGGCGTCGCAGGATCTGCGGGGTGGCCTGGGCGGTCAGGAGTGAGCCGGCGACATCGAAGCCGAGGTCTGCGCCGAGGGTCGTCTCGATCTCCATCGGGGTGGTGCCCTCGACCAGCGCTGGTGCCATGTCCACGACGGTGGTGCCCGGCGTCGGCGAGAGGTCGAGCACCAGACGCGACCACCGCACGGCGCACTCGGGGTGCGTCTGGACGACGCACATCAGCGGGATGTCGTACAGCTGCGTCGTGGGGTCGTCCGACTCCACCCGGGTGACCGTACCGCGGGCCAGGCCGATGCGGGTCTCGCGGCGCAGCAGGCGGATCGTCGCCTCGTCGACCGGCGTGAAGGCGCGGTCGGGCTCGTCCTCCTCGACCGTGGGCGTGATCAGCCCGAGGAGGTCGTAATCGGCGGGCAGCCGACCGCTCGGGTCAGTGGTGCTCGGCATGCTTCGCTCCCTTGTCCAACGTGTCGGGCGCGCGCCATTCGCCCAGCAGGCAGAATCCCGCCCAGCGGTCGAGCCGATCCCCGCCGGGGCGGTCGCGCGCAGCGAGCATGGCGGTGCGCAGGGCCGCAGCGGGTGCCTCACCGGCCAGTGTGAGGTCGTGGAAGTCGCCCATGAGGGTGGCGGTGGTGTCGTCCGGCACCCGCCACAGGCTGATCACCAGCGACCGTACGCCCGAGAAGAGCAGGGCACGGCTGAGACCGGGAGCCTCGTCGGTGCGGCCTGTGCTGCCCAGACCTGTCTCGCAGGCCGACAGCACGGCCAGGCGCACACCCTGCCAGTCCTGCCGCAGGATGTCGTGTCCGGTCAGCAGGCCGTCGGCGAGGGACAGTCCCGACGACATCGGATCGTCGGGATCGAACGAGGCATGGCAGGCGGCGTGGAAGATCTCGGCGCCGTCCATGTCCCGCAGCACCCGCTCGCGGGTGGCGGCGCGACCGACGAGGGGCACGCCGTTCAGGCGGCGTGCGACGTACTCGGCCTCGGCACGGGCGTACGGGAGGTCGCCGCCGGGGTCCCCGAGCACGACGGCGCCGCGGCCCGTGTGGGGCGTACGGCGGCGGAGCGTGGTCAGCAGGGAGGCGCTCGGCAGGTAGGCGACGGGGTTGCGGTCGAGCAGGACGGCGCCGCCGTCCGGCGAAAGGGCGTGGAAGGGCACGTGTTGAAGGACGCCGGTGGGGCAGATCACCACGGTGTCGCCGGGATCGGTGAGCCCGGTCAGCGGAGCGACGAGCGGGGAGAGCACCTGCCGCAGGAGGTCCGGCATGTCGATGGCGGCTTCGCGGACCCGCCCCGCGCTGCCCAGGTTGTCCGCGACGAAGCGGTCGATCCGCCCGCTGTCCGCGTCCACCGGGACGACGGAGAGCCCGGCGCGCGGGTCGAGGACGAACAGCACCGTGCGTCCGTCTCCGAGCCGGGCGTACGACACCACGACGACGCGCTCGCCCGCGAGTTCCCCGGCGAGCGCGGCAGCGCCGGACACCGTGGCCCTCCGCACCTCGACGTAGTCCTCGGCAGCTGGGCCGTGCGCGGAGATGGCCGACCACAGCCGCTCCAACTCCTCGCGGACCTGGTGGTGGCGCCCCCAGTCCGTCAGAGGCGCGCGTTCCAGGGCCGTGCGCTCGCTCAACAGCGCGGCCTCCCGGGCGAGCCGGTCTGCGGGAACGGCGTCCGGCGGCCTCAGCTCGGCCGTGCTCATGGCGTCGAGCAGAGTCCTGGCCCGCAGGCGCTCGGCTGCCGTGAACGCGGCCTCCGTCCTTCCCTGCTCCAGGTTGTTCTGGATGAGCAGTTCGTAGACGTCGGCCCGCTGGTCCTGGACGTGCCGTCGCTGCGCGGGGGCGTTCTGGGCGGCACGCACCAGGTCGGCCACCTCGACGCCCAGTTCCAGCACGGAGATCGCGGTTTCGCAGGCTCCCGACTCCCGGGCCGCGCGCGCCATGGGGACGACGACCTCCCAGGCCCGTTCGGGATGCTGGATGCGGACGGGGCCGCCCGTGCCGTGACGGGGCCGCCACAGCAGCGGGTCACCCTCCTGGCCCGGTACGCCCGAGAGGCTCAGCGCGTGTTCGAACGCCTGGAGGGCGTCGCCCAGATCAGGGCGCGCCCGCAGGATCTCCGCGGTTGCGAGCCAGTCGGTGGCGAGCCGGTCCGCATTGCCGGTGTTGCACGCGCGGGCCTCGGCGATGTGCCGTAGGGCGGTGCGGTGCAGACCGAGCCCGGTCAGGGCGCGCGCACGGAAGTGGTGGACCACGGCGAGGGTCTGTTTGACCGGCAGCCAGGCCACGGCGCGTTCCGCCATCGGGAGGGCACGGTCCAGGCAGTCGAGGCCGCCGTCGGCATCGCCGGCTTCCAGCCGGTCGAGCCCCTCCTCGACCAGCGCCACGACCCGCTGATGGTCGGAGACGGGAGCCCGCTCGTTCCATCCGCGGGACGCCTCCCGATGTCGCTCCGCGGCTTCCTGGTCCCCGCAGAGGGCGGCGGTCTCCGCCAGCTCCTGATGGAGGGCGATCCGCGGATTCACGTCGTCCGGTTCGTCGTGCAGGCTCGTCAGCGGCCGCCCGGCACGCTCCCGCTCCCGTTGGTCCGTCTCCAGGGACTCCTCGGCCCGCCGCAGGACGGCGTACGCCTCGGCCCACCTGCCCAGGTCTTTGAGTACGGAGGCCAGTTGCTGGAGCGCGTCGGCGATGATCAGGGCGCGGCCGCCGTAGTGCGGTGCGCCGTCACCCCACTGGGAGGTCAGGGTCTCGGCGATCTGCACCTGGCGCCGCGCCAGGAGCAGGGCACGCCCGGTCTCGCGCGACTTCGCGTTCCACTGCCATACGAGGGCGGTGAGCGTCGACGTCACGGTGGCGAAGTGATGGGGGAGCCACTGCTCCTTCCACCGTCCGAACGCGTCGTCGTCCGTGAGGGTGTCGAGTACTCCCGGCAGGCATGGTTCACGGCTCCGCACGAGAGCCTCGAACTTCGCGGGGAGACCGGTCAGCGCACCCGCTTCGGACAGGGTCTGGAAGGCCGGGTCCTCCTGCGCCGCGCCGGGCGTGTGGCGGGGCGCCTGGGGAGTTGCGGCCCGGGCCAGCCAGGCGCGCGACCAGAGCGTCTGACTTTTCGGAGGCGCCCCCATGCGGGACTCGTCCACGGCGGGGCCGGGGGGTGCGGAGCGGGGAAGCGCGGCCAGCGCCTCCCGGGCCCCGCCGTAACCGGGGTCCAGGGCGAGGGCCCGCTCGTAGCAGGCGCGTGCGCGCTCCACCGTCTCGGCCCGGTCACCGAGTACGTCACCGAGGAAGCGCCAGGCCATGGGCGTCTCACCGGCCGCGAGGGATTCTTCGAAGTAGGCACGGGCGAAGGCACGTTGCTGTTGGGCGAAGTACACGTCGCCGAGCCACAGCAGGGCGTAGGTGCTGTCCGGATCCAGCTCCAGGGCCTGCCGGTAGCAGCCCGCGGCCTGCTCGAACTCGCGTTGCTGGAAGTGGAGGTCGCCGCTCAGCAGCAGCTCGGCGACCTCGGTCCTCTCCGACAGAGCCACCGGCGCCTCCAGCGGCACTCCCAGGAGCTCCGCCACCTGTGCCGCCGTCTCCGGGTCTTCGTCGGCCAGCTGCCGCAGCCGATCCGGGCCGTCCGGGCTTCCCACGATCAGGGCGGCGGTCATGTGGATGTGCAGCAGGGGTGGCGGGAGCGCCGCGGCCGAGGGGTCGATCGTGAGAGTGCCGTTCTCCAACCGGGCCAGCAACCGGGCGGGTGGCAGCGAGAACCCCTTGCGCGAGTCCGTCGGCAGTGTGGCCGCCAGCCCGGAGCCGTCTCGCAGGCGGGACAGGTGCGCGTCCCAGTGGACGGCCTCGGGCGACCCGGTCCTCAGGAGGGTCAGCACGAGCAGCCGCACGAGTTCTCCGTCCTCGGGGGCGGGCGGGTCGGTCAGGTGCGCGCGCAGGATCGACTCCGCCTTTCCGTCCTCACCCACCTGGCTGTACGTGGCGGCCAGCCGTAACACCGGGCGCTCGGGGCCTGGTCCCAGGGCGTACAGCTCTTCCAGAACCTCGATGGAGCGGTGCAGCTCGCCCCGGCCGCGGAATTGCGACTCCAGGACGTCCCGGAAGGAGGAGAGGCCGGGGACGTTTTCGAACGCGGCGTCGAGCAGGCGGGCCCGCTCCAGGGCCGCGGGCCCGGGCTCCCAGCTGAGCGCCGACAGACCGGGCAGGAGGGCGAACCACAACTCCGGTGCGCTCTGCGCCCCGTGGGCACGCAGCCAGCGGCCCACCTTTCTGCTTGCCGACCCACTGTTCGTGCCGGAGGCCACCAGAGACGCTGTGTCCCGCGCGGAGCCTCGTGTGATGAGCGCCCCCAGCACCGCATCGGCCGCGGACCTGTCATTTCCGGGGACGGCTTCCAGGGCGCGTCCGACGTCTTTTCGCACGCGCCGGTCGCCGAGGGGTTCGTCGTCTCCGGTACCCAGTCTGCCGATCGTTCCCAAGAGCGACGCGAAGGGATCCAGAGGGCTGCGGGCACGCTCGGCCAGGGTGAACTGCCGGTGTGCCTCGGCACGGTCGTGCCGCACATCGGCCGCCACACCACGCAGCACCCGGGCGTCCGCTTCCAGCAGGTCGGCCATGGCGAGCGCCTGCGGCTCGTCATTCGTACCGATCAACAACCCGGTCGCGGCGAGCACTTCGGCCATCGCCGCAGCCGTCTCGGTGTCCTGCCACGCCGAGCCCGCGCCGCCGGCCAGCGTCACGAGGTCCGTGAGGGCCTGGTGTACCGCGTCCGCCGGCAGGTCCTGCATCCGCCGGTCGAGACCGGCGGGCGCGGCAGCCAGGCCGAGGATCCGGGCCTGGGCGGCTGCCATGTCCTCAGGCCCCTGCGGACCGAACCACCGCGCCCTGACCGAGCCCCAGTACCTGAGCAACGCCCATCCGAACACCACGGCCCCCGCGAGACTCGGCCCGCCGTCGGCACCCGGAGGGCATTGGACCTTGCATGGGAACAAACGCCTGCGACACCCGTTCGGTTCCGCGCCAGAGGCGCCTTCCTCCGTCCGACCTGCCGGGGCGCGAGCCTCTGCGGGAGCCGCTGTGAACGGATCCGGGCGAAGCGGGCGGTGCCTGCCGCCCCACAGCGGCATGGCACGACTGCGCGAGTGAGGCCCGGCAACGTACCGGACGCCTGCTCAGGGCGCGGTGAACAGTGCCGGGAAGCGGGGGCCGAGCCACGGCTCGCGTCCCCGGGCGAAGACCTGGCCCCGGGCCATGGCCCGCCACGGGGCGCGCCGACCGAGCGCGATGAGCAGGAAGGCGACGGGGTCGATGTGGAGGGTGCAGTCCGGCCGCTCCGGTCGCCCCTCGACGACGACGACCGCGCCGTCGGCCAGATCGACGCCGAACACCGTCCCGCCGCCGCGCAGCCGCACGCAGTAGCGGGCCGTACGGCGGGCGACGGCGGCCGGATCGGCCACCCGCGGCATGACGGAGAGTATGAACGGCATGCACAGACCCACACGGTCGCCGTCGAGCATGTGCGGGCGGCGCAGCGCACGGGCGAGGTCGTAACCGTGGCCCAGCATGTGCGTCAGCAGATAGGACGCGAGTACGGCCCGGTTCATGGGGCCCAGAGGCGTGATCAGCGTCGGGGCGTCGGAGGCACCGGCATCGCTGGCCTCGGCCGAGCCCCCGGTGTCCGCGTCGGTCGTCCCGGACGCGGCCCGGTCCACGGCAGCCCGGTCCACGGTAGCCCGGTCCACGGCGGCCAGGAACGCGTCGGCCTGCTCCGTGATCATCGCCGCCAGCGGCTGCGCCCGGCGCTCCCCGAACGCCGCGAGGGCCCGCGCGTTGGCCGGAGCCAGGCTCTGCGGCGTACCGTCGCCGTACGGGCGTTCGCGTCCGGCCGCCAGGTCCGCCATCAACTCGTTGACCATGGCCAGATGGGCCGCCGCCTCGCCGATCGTCCACTCCGATCCGGGTACGGCGGCCGTGGTGGCGGGGGCGCTCCGCAACAGCGTGGCGATGTCGTCGGCGGTCCCGCGTATCGCCTGTCGGAGGGCCTCGGGCAGCGGCCCGCCCGTGTCCTGTCGTTCTGTCGCTCGCACGCAGTCCGCTCCCGTCCCGGCCGCCACGCCCGTCGCGTGAGGTGCGCGGTACACAATCAGACTCGGGGACGCGGGACAAGCCCCCGGCCCGGTGGTCATGAGGCCCGCGTTCGTGTCTCGACGTGGAGCCGTCCGCCCGGAGAGCGGGTCCGGCGGCGGTCCGGTGCGTGCGATCCCGACCACGCGAGGAGCGTGCGTGCCGGGCTTCGCCGGACAGTCGCGACTTTCGGAACACGCCATAGGGGGCACCGGAAATAGGGGTTGGTTCCCTCCCGGCGCCGGTGACACGGTGGACCGCATCCCAGGAACCGCCCGCCACGCACCGGACCCGTGTCCCGGCGCGCGGCGGAGCCGTTCCGGTCCCGCACCCGCCCGCGCGAACGCGCGCGTACGAACCGACACGCGCCGAACGCGCACTTCGCAGGAGGTCCCATGACCGACCGCCGTACCGTCCTCATCACCGGCACGTCCTCCGGTATCGGCCTGGCCACCGCGGTCGCCGCGGCCGAGGCCGGCTGGAACGTCGTCGCGACCCTTCGCGACACCGGCCGGGCCGGCGCCCTGCGCGCCGCCGCGGAGGCCGCCGGCGTGGCGACGCGCGTCCGGGTCGCACGCCTCGACGTGACGGACCCGGCGTCCGTCGCCGAAGCCGTCTCCGGGGCGGTCGCCGAGCACGGGCGGCTCGACGCCGTGATCAACAATGCCGGGGTGGGGCAGCTCGGCACCGTCGAGCAGCTCGGCGTCGAGCCGTTCCGCGCCGTGATGGAGGTGAACTTCTTCGGAGTCGTGGAGGTGACACTCGCTGCGCTCCCGCATCTGCGCGCGAGCGGCGGCCGGGTCATCACCGTCAGCAGCCTCGGCGGCGTGATCGGCCAGCCCTTCAACGAGGCCTACTGCGCGGCGAAGTTCGCCGTCGAAGGCTTCCTGGAGTCGCTCGCACCGGTCGCCGCGAGCACCGGGGTACAGGTCTCCGTGGTCGAACCGGGTCCGGTGGCCAGTGAGTTCGTCGCCTCCCTCGGTCCGTCCGTGCCGGGGCTGACCGAGGCCGCCGGACCGTACGAGGCCGCGTTCAAGGCGTACCTCGCCACCACGGAGGGCCTCTTCGACCAGGCGCAGAGTTCGGCCGAAGCGGCGGCCTCCGTGGTGGACGTACTCACCGCCGAGCGGCCCGCGTTCCGGGCGCAGACCTCCGGCCTCGCCCGGGAACTCGCCGGGATCAAACTGGCCGACGCCGACGGCTCGGCCGTCCAGACGTTCACCACCCCCTGGCTGTCCTGACCCCCTCCGTCACGGGAGTGCCACCACCTGGGCCGCGTGCGCCAGTCCGGCACCGAAGCCCACCAGCAGCGCCAGGCCGCCCCGGGGCACCGCGCCCCGGGCGAGCAACTCCTCCATGGCGAGCGGAATGGAGGCCGCGGAGGTGTTGCCCGCCCGCACGATGTCCCGGGCGACCACCACGTGGGGCGGCAGCCGCAGCGCCGCGGCCGCCCCGTCGATGATCCGCAGATTGGCCTGGTGCGGTACGAACGCGGCCAGGTCGTCCGGGGTCAGACCGGCCGCGTCGAGCGCGGCCCGCGCCGTCTTCGGCACCGTCGCGACCGCCCACCGGAAGACGGCGGGGCCGTCCATCCGCAGGGTGGGCGGTGCGCCGGCCGCGGCCGACCCGACCGCCGGCCACGGCGACGAGTGGGCGATGGCCTCCTGGCGTCCGCCCTCGGAACCCCAGACGACCGGCCCGATCCCGGGTTCGGCCGCCGGGCCGACCACCACCGCGCCGGCGCCGTCCCCGAAGAGGAAGGCCGTCCCGCGATCCGTCGGGTCGACGATGTCGGACATCCGCTCCGAACCCACCACCACGACGTATCTGCTGCTGCCGGACCTGATCAGCGAGTCGGCCGCCGCGAGCGCGTGGCAGAACCCCGCGCACGCCGCCCCCACGTCCATGGCGCCCGCCGACGCCGCCCCCATGAGGTGGGCGACCCGGGGAGCGGCCGGCGGCGACTGCTCCCGGTGGGACATCGAGGCCAGCAGCACCGTGTCCACGCTCGAAGGAGCGATGCCCGCCTGGGCCAGTGCCTTCACCGAGGCGGCTGCCGCCATGCCGACGACCGTCTCGTCCGGGGCGGCGAACCGCCGGGCGGCGATGCCCGACCTGCGCCGGATCCACTCGTCGCTCGAATCGATCGGCCCCGCGACCTCGTCGTTGCCCACCACCCGGGCGGGCCGATAGGCGCCGACGCCGAGTAGACGGGAGCCGGGGACCGGCGCCGCCGCCCGGAGCCTCCCCGTGGCTGCGGTGCTCACGTCGCCCGCAGGGCCCGTCTCCGTACGCGTCTGTGTCGTGCGGATGTCCGTCGCCCCGGTGCCCATCACGCCTCCGGAACGGACGACGGGATCGCGCGTCCCTCGAATTCGCCGTCCAGATAACGTCGTCGGGTCTCGCGGCGCTGCACCTTTCCGCTCGACGTCTTCGGCAGCGAGCCGCGTCGGACCAGCAGGATCTCGTCCGGCTCCAGCCGCTGCCCGTCGAGCACGGCGGCCCGCACGCGGTCGCGCAGACCCTCCGCACCCCCGTCGCGCTGGGCACGGCCGTCCGCCTCGACCACCAGCACCAGCCGCTCGGCCGCACCGTCGTCCACGGAGAACGCCGCCGCGCAGTTCGGCTGGAGCGCCGGGTCGGCGCTCTCCGCCGACACCTCGATGTCCTGGGGATAGTAGTTGCGGCCCTTGCGGATGATCACGTCCTTCAGGCGGCCGGTCACGAACAGTTCGTCCTCGTGCAGGAAACCGAGGTCGCCGGTTCGCAACCAGGTGCCCAGGTCCTCCTCGCCCACCAGTCGCGCCCGGAAGGTCCGCAGAGTCTCACCGGGCCTGCCGTGGTAACCGTCCGCGACACAGGGGCCGTTGACCCAGATCTCCCCCACCGATCCGTCCGGCAGACCGGTCAGCCGCTCCGGGTCCGCGATCCGGACCGTGGTGGTACCGACCGTGGTGCCGCTGCCCACCGCGTGCACCGTGCGCGCGGAGGAAGCCGGCTCCTCCCGGGGCTCCTGAGGCGCCGCGACCGGTTGGGCGCGGCCCTCGCGCAGCGCCTGGGCCGACAGGACCAGGAGCGTGGGCTCCCGGTCCTCCCGGCTGCCGGTGGCCTTCAAGGTGTTCTCCGCGAGGCCGTAGCCCGGGCACATCGCGCTCGGCCGGAACCCGGCCGGGGCGAACGTCCCGGTGAAGGCGCGGACCGTGTCCCACCGCACCGGCTCGGCCCCGTTCGCCGCTACCCGGAGCGAGGACAGGTCCAGCCCCTCGGCGAGGCCGTTGTCGGCGGCGTCCCGCACGCACAGCTCGTACGCGAAGCTCGGCGCGGCGGTGTGGCTGCCCCGGAACCGGGAGATCGCCTCCAGCCAGCGCGACGGCCTGCGGATGAACGCCTCGGGAGCCATCAGATAGGCCGGAATCCCCGCCCACAGCGGCAGGACGACCCCGAACAGCATCCCCATGTCGTGGAAGAGCGGCAGCCAGTTGACGACGGCGCTGTCCGTACGGCAGGGCCACAGCTGGTCCGTCTCGGCGACGTTGCTGCGGAAGTTCGCGTGGGTGACGCGGACGCCCTTCGGGTCACCGGTGGAACCCGAGGTGTACTGGAGCAGGGCGGTGTCGTCAGGACCGGCCGGCGGTCCGGACCACTCGACGCCGGGCGAGCCGTCCGTCGGCCTCTCGGCCGGTGCGTCGAACGTGTCGGAGGCGACGAGGGTGAGCCCCGCCAGTTCCGGGGACCCGCCGAAGCGCTGCTCCAGATCGCTCTTGACGGCGGCCGTGGTGAGCACGGTGGCCGTCCCGGCGTCGTCGGCGATGCGCCGCAGCCGTTCCAGGCCGCGCTGCCGCGTCGGCACCTGGACGGGTGCGCCCGCGACACCGGCGTACATGCAGGCGAGGAGGGTGGAGACGAACTCCAGGCCGGACGGGTAGAGCAGGACGGCCGCCTTGCCGCGCAGCCCCGCCGCGTCGAGCCTCGCGGCGCGGGCCCGTGCGGAAATGTCGAGCTGACGGTACGTCAGTGTCTGCTCGGGGTTCTCGCCGTTGCGGAGGAAGACGTAGGCGAGGTCGTCGGGCCGGGTCCGGGCGCGCAGGCGCAGCACTTCGGGGAGGCTCGGAAGCTCGCCCGTCGTGGCGTCCGGCGCGCCGGAGCCGTACCCGGGGTGACCGGTTGCGTGGAGGGTGGGGGTCGCGGGGGAGGAAGCGGTCATGGGGTGTCAGGCCTCTCGTCGCTGCGGCGGGTGGGTCGCCGGTGCGTTCGGCTCGGGGCACTCATGGCGGTTGCGGGTGGTGCGGTGCGTGTACGGGCTCGGGTCCGTGTGCCCGGGGTGGAAGCGGGTGGTGCGGTGCGTGTCCCGCTCTCCGTGCTCACCGGGCGTGAGCGGGCTGCGGGAAGAGGGGGGAACGCAGCGGACCGAGCCGCTCCTCGCCTATCCGGGCCCGCAGTTGGGGGTCCGTCACGCCGAGACCCGCCTCGGGAGCGAGGGCGAGGACGCCGACCTTTCCGGTATGGCTGTTCGTCTGCACCAGGCGGGCCGCCTCGCCGACCTCGGCCAGTGGGTACACCTCGGAGAGGACCGGCGCGATGCTGCCGAGCTTGAGCAGCCGCATCATCTCCGCCGCCTCGTGGAGGTTCATCCCGTGACTGCCCACGATGCGCTTGAGGTTCATCCAGAAGTACCGGTTGTCGAAGCTGTGGTCGTAGCCGGTACTCGAACCGCAGGTGACGACCGTGCCGCCGCGTCGCGCGACGATGACCGAGATGCCGAAGGTGGCCCGGCCGACGTGGTCGAAGACCACGTGCGGGTCCTCACCGAGCTCCGCCCGGATGGCCCGGCCGAGCCGCTTGGCCAACTCCACCGTCCCGGCTCCGGCCGCGGGCTCGCCGCCGATGCCGATCTCCTCGCGGTTGATCACCACGTCGCAGCCGAGCTTGCGCAACTGCTTTTCCTTGGCTTCGGAGTTGACGACTCCGACCGGGATACCGCCGCCGTTCTTGACCAGTTGGACGGCGAACGCGCCGAGCCCGCCGGTCGCGCCCCAGATCAGAACGATGTCGCCCTGCTTGATGCGGGCGCCCCGGTCGCTGACCAGCATGCGGTACGCCGTCCCGCCACAGAGCGGCACGCAGGCGGCTTCCTCCCACGTCAGATGGGCCGGCTTGGGCAGCAACTGGCTGGCCCGTACGACGGTGTAGTGCGCGAGACCGCCGAAGTTGGTCTCGTACCCCCAGGCCTTCTGGTCGGCACCGAGCATGCCGTCGGAGTGCGTCACCGGGTCCTGTTCGTCCACCACCGCGGCGTTGACGGCCACGTGGTCGCCCACCTTCCAGCGCCGGACCCCGGCGCCGGCGCGTACGATCACGCCGGCCGCGTCGGACCCCACGACCTGGAACGGCTGGTCGTGACGGGCGTGGTAACCACCGGTGCGGGCGTACCGCTTGAGCGCGTTGAACGTGGAGACCGGCGAGAAGGTCGCCGACCAGACGGTGTTGTAGTTGATGGAGCTGGCCATGACCGCGACCAGCACCTCGTCCGGCGCCAGTTCGGGCATCGGCACCCGGTCCACTCTCAACGAGCGGCGTACGTCCTTGTCGGCCACGCCGTCGAAGATGCCGACGTCCTCCTGCCGGATGTGGGCGGCCACGAAGTCCTTGGGAACGGGGGCGCGCTCCAGCTCCTCGGGTGAGGCTCCCCGGAGAACGGCCTCGGTCAGCGAATCCATTTCTGATTCCTCCCGGATCGGTGAGTCGGTGAATCGTGAGGCTTTCGCATTGTTTCCATTCGACGCTACGGCGGTCCTTTTCCGGAACGGAACCCCTATTCCCCGCGCCCCTAGGGGGTGACCTCCGCAAGGGTGCAGAACAAGGGGTGAGGCGGTGAAACCCCAGGTGCCGACCGGTTGGTGGGGGTCATAGGGGGAGGCTAGGGGTAGGCGTGGACGGCCTCGGGGGCAAGGATGTGGGAGGCGACACCAGGGTTTCCGGCGGCCTTCGGAGAAGAATTCCTCGGGCTCATTCCAGCCCGGTCGTCGAATTCCAGGACCGCGGAAAGCGGGACCCGTAGCGCCGGCAACGCTCCGCGCGACGATCGAGAAGGGCTCGGCGATGACGACGACCAGTCAGGGTGCCAACCGCACGGCCGGTGCCGGCCACGGCGGGGGCCGGGCCGTCGCCGTGATCGGGCTGGCGTGCCGGCTGCCCGGAGCCCTTGGCCCCGACTCCTTCTGGGACCTGCTGAGCAAGGGGGCCGACGCGATCCGTCCGCTCCCGGAGGACCGCCGCCCGGCGGCCCCGGGCGGGCGGGGGACCGCCGGAAGCTCCGACGAGGATCTGCCCGGCGGTTTCCTGGACGAGGTCGACCACTTCGACCACGCGTTCTTCGGGGTGTCCCCGCGCGAGGCCGCCGAGATGGACCCCCAGCAGCGTTTGGTCCTCGAACTCGCCTGGGAGGCGCTGGAAGAGGCCGGGATCGTCCCCGGTTCGCTCGCCGGGACCCCGGTCGGCGTCTACCTGGGGGCGATGGCGTACGACTACGCGCTGCTGCGTCACCGCGAGGACGCCGAGCCGCTCACCCGGCACACCCTGGCCGGCCTCAACCGGGGCCTGCTCGCCAACCGGGTGTCGTACCACCTCGGGCTTCGTGGCCCCAGCCTGACCGTCGACTCCGCCCAGTCCTCCGCCCTCGTCTCCCTCCACCTCGCCCACCGGGCCGTCCGGGACGGCGACTGCGACCTCGCGCTGGCCGGCGGGGTCAACCTCAACCTGGCGCCCGACAGCACCTCGGCCGCCGCCCGCTTCGGCGGACTCTCCCCGGACGGACGCTCGTTCACCTTCGACTCGCGCGCCAACGGGTACGTACGGGGCGAAGGCGGCGGTCTCGTCCTCCTCAAACCCCTGGACGCGGCCCTCGCGGACGGTGACCGCGTCCACGGTGTGATCCTCGCCAGCGGGGTCAACAACGACGGTGCGACCGAGGCCCTCACCGTGCCGAGCGCCGATGCCCAGCGGGAGCTGCTGAGGCTGGTGGCGGACGAAGCGGGCATCGACCCGCACGAGGTCCAGTACGTCGAACTGCACGGCACCGGAACCCCGGTGGGGGACCCGGTGGAAGCCGCCGCGCTCGGTGCCGCCTACGGCGTGGGCCGCGCCGCCGGCTCACCGCTCCTCGTGGGCTCGGTGAAGACCAACATCGGCCACCTGGAGGGCGCCGCCGGGATCGCCGGCTTCCTCAAGACCGTGCTGAGCCTGAAGAACCGGCGGATTCCGGCGACCCTCAACCACGAGACGCCCCACCCGCGTATCCCGCTCGACACCCTGCGCCTGCGGGTCCAGCGCCACCTTGGCCCCTGGCCCCGCCCGGACCGGCGGCTGATCGCCGGGGTGAGCTCCTTCGGCATGGGCGGGACCAACTGCCACGTCCTGCTGGCCGAACCGCCCACGCCGGTCCGCCCGTCACCCCGAGCCGGAGTCACCACCGCCGCCACCGCCCGTACCGAGGCCGCGCGTACGGAAGCCGCCGGTACAGCCGCCGCAGGTACGGAAGCCGCCCGTGCGGAAGCCGCCCCTGAGGAATCCGTCCGCGCGGAGGCCGTCCTGCCCTGGACGCTCTCCGCCGCCGACCCGGCCGCGCTGCGGGCCCAGGCCCGTCGGCTCGCCGCGCACGTACGGGCCGACCCGGACGCCACCCCCGACGGTATCGGGCACGCTCTCGCCACCACACGCGCCCTGTTCGACCACCGCGCGGTGGTCCTCGGCACCGACCGTACGAGCCTGCTCGCCGCCCTGGACGCCGTCGCGGCGGGCCACCGCACCCCCGGCGCGGAGACCGGACGCGCCCGCGCGGCCGGAACCCTCGCGTTCCTCTTCCCCGGCCAGGGAAGCCAGCGTCCCGGCGCCGGCCTCGGACTCCACCGCACCGTACCCGCCTTCGCCGGGGCGCTGGACGAGGTCTGCTCCCACCTCGACATCCACCTCGAACGACCTCTGCGCGAGATCCTGTTCGCCGAGCCCGGCACCCCGGAAGCCGCTCTGCTCGACCGCACCGAGTACACCCAGGTCGCGCTCTTCGCCCTCGGTGCGGCTCTCCACCGGGTGCTCGGGCAACACCTTCCGGAGCCGGACTTCGTACTCGGCCATTCCGTCGGAGGTCTCACCGCCGCGTACGCCGCGGGGGTGCTGTCGCTCGCCGACGCGGCGGCCCTCGTCGCGGCGCGTGGACGCCTGATGGGCGAGGCCCGGACCGGCGGGGCGATGATCGCGGTGGAGGCCACGGAAGAGGAGACGGCACCCGTACTCGCCGACTACGCGGGGCGTCTGGCCCTGGCGGCCGTCAACGGCCCCAGGGCCGTGGTGCTTTCGGGAGACGCCGACGCGGCCGAGGAGGCCGCCGCACGGTTCGCCGCCCAGGGGCGCCGCACCCGCGCCCTCAAGGTCAGCCACGCTTTCCACTCCCCGCACATGGACGGCGCGGTGGCGGAGTTCCGCCGGACCGCCTCCGGTCTCGCCTTCCGCCCGCCGACCCTCACCGTGATCTCCGACGCGACCGGGCAGCCGGCCGACCCGGACGAGCTGACCTCCCCCGACTACTGGGCCGAGCACCTCCGGCGCCCCGTCCGGTTCCACGACGCCGTGCGTACGCTGACAGCACAAGGGGTGTCGGGCTACCTCGAGTTGGGACCCGGCAACGTCCTCACCGCGCTGACCCGCTCCATCCTGGCGGCGGACGGCGACACCACCGCGACCGCGGTACCGCTGCTGCGGCCCGGGACGCCCGAACGGCTCGCCCTGCTCACCGGACTCGCCGAACTCCACACGACCGGTACGGACGCCGACTGGTCCGGCTTCTTCGGCGGCACCGACCGCACGGAGCGCGCCACCCTGCCCACGTACGCGTTCCAGCGCCGGCCCTTCCGGTTCGCCACCGCGGCGCGGGCCGGAACCGCCGCGCCGGACACCGTACGGGACCCGGCCCTCCGTGCCGAAGGCCGGGACGAGCCCACGCCGGGCCGGGAGCTCCCGCACGTCGGACGCGCGCCGGACACCGCCGCCCGCCCGGATTTCCTCCGGCTGGTGACCGCCGCCGCCACGGAGGTCCTGGGCAGCGCCTCCACGGACGGGCTCGACACGGACCGTACGTTCAAGGCGCTCGGCCTGGATTCCCTCGGTGCCGTGGAGTTCGCCGACCGCCTCTCCCGCGCGAGCGGGCTCCGGCTGACGCCCACCCTGACCTACGACCACCCCACGCCCCTCGCGCTCGCCCGGCACCTGGAGGCGGAGTCCCGGCGGGAGGCCGCGCCGGAGGTCGCACGGCCGCCCGGGAGAGCGGCGTCGGACGACGACCCCGTCGCCATCGTCGCCACCGCCGGCCGGTGGCCCGGCGGCGCCGACACCCCCGAACAGCTCTGGGACCTGCTGGCCTCGGGCACCGACGCGACCAGCGGCTTCCCGGTCAACCGGGGCTGGCCCGAGGACCTCCACCACCCGGACCCCGACCGGCCCGGCGGATCGTACGTCGCACGGGGCGGGTTCCTGCACGACGCCGACCGGTTCGACGCCGACTTCTTCGGCCTGTCGCCCCGCGAGGCCGAAGCGATGGACCCCCAGCAGCGGCTCCTGCTGGAGACCTCCTGGGAGCTGCTGGAACGGGCCGGGGTGGACGCCGCCGCACTGCGTGGCAGCGGTACCGGGGTCTTCGTGGGCGCGACCCAGCAGGAGTACGGCCCCCGGCTGCACGAGACCACCGGCGACGGTGCGGGCCACCGGCTCACGGGCGCGACCGTCAGCGTCGCCTCGGGGCGGATCGCCTACGCCCTCGGCCTGGAGGGCCCGGCGCTCACCGTGGACACCGCCTGCTCGTCGTCCCTGGTGGCGCTCCATCTCGCGGCCCGGGCGCTGCGCTCGGGCGAATGCGATCTCGCGCTGGCGGGCGGCGTGAGCGTGATGGCCGCACCGGGCATGTTCACCGAGTTCAGCAGGCAGCGCGGTCTGGCCCCGGACGGGCTCTGCAAACCCTTCGCGGCTGCGGCGGACGGCACCGCCTGGTCGGAGGGGGTGGGGCTCGTCCTGCTCGAACGCCTCTCCGACGCCCGCCGGAACGGCCACCGGGTGCTCGCCCTGGTCCGGGGGAGCGCGGTGAACTCCGACGGCGCCAGTAACGGTCTGACCGCCCCGAACGGCCCGTCCCAACAGCGAGTCATCCGACAGGCCCTCGAATCGGCCGGGTTGACCGCCGCTGACGTCGACGCCGTGGAGGCCCACGGCACCGGCACCACCCTCGGGGACCCCGTCGAGGCCCAGGCACTGATCCACACCTACGGACAGAACCGCCCCGAGGACCGGCCGCTCCTGATCGGCTCCCTGAAGTCCAGCATCGGCCACACCCAGGCGGCGGCCGGCATATCGGCGGTCATCAAGATGACCCAGGCCCTCCGCCACGGCTCGCTGCCCGGGACGCTCCACGTCGACCGGCCCACGCCGCACGTCGACTGGAGCCGGGGTTCCGTCGAACTCCTCACCCGCGAGACCCCGTGGCCGGCCGTCGGCCGCCCGCGCCGCGCCGCCGTCTCCGCGTTCGGCATCAGCGGTACCAACGCCCACCTCATCCTCGAAGAGGCACCCGCCGCCCCGCCACAGCCCGCCCGCACCCCGGCCGCGCCCGGCAGCCCCGTCCCCTGGGTCCTGTCGGCCCGTACCCCGCAGGCGCTGAGGGACCAGGCCGCCCGACTGGCCGCGCTGCTCGACCATGACGAGGCACCGGAGGGCCCGAGCGCGACCGACCCCGCCGAAGTGGCGTACGCGCTCGCCCGGAGGCCGTCCTTCGACCACCGGTCCGTGCTGGTGGGCAGGGACCCCGCCGGGCTGCGCGCCGCCGTAAGCGCCCTCGCCCGGGGCGAGTCGGCCGAGGGAGCAGTACGCGGCCACGCCGCCGCCCACGGCCGGGTCGCCTTCCTCTTCACCGGGCAGGGTAGCCAGCGGGTCGGCATGGGGCGGGAGTTGTACGCGGACCACCCCGTCTTCGCCGCCTCCTTCGACGCCAACTGCGACGCTCTCGATGTGCACTTGGCAGGGCACGCGTCGGTTCCGCTGCGCGACGTGATCCACGGCGCCCCGGACGCGCCCGCCGGCCATGGGGGCGAACTGGACCGCACCCTGTACACCCAGCCCGCGCTGTTCGCCCTGGAGGTGGCGCTCTTCCGGCTGCTGGAGTCCTGGGGCGTGCACCCCGACGTGGTGGCCGGACACTCCGTCGGCGAGATCGCCGCCGCCCACGTCGCCGGAGTGCTCGGCCTCGGGGACGCCGCCGCGCTCGTCGTCGCTCGCGCCCGCCTGATGCAGGCGCTCCCCGAGGGCGGGGCCATGATCGCCGTCGAGGCCGACGAGGAGGAGGTGCTGGCCGAACTCGAAGGACTGGCAGACACCGTGGGCATAGCGGCCGTCAACGGCCCCACCGCCAGTGTGATGTCCGGTGAGGAGAAGGAGGTCCTCGCGGCCGCCGAACGCTTCCGTGCACGTGGCCGCCGCACCAGCCGGCTGCGTACCAGCCACGCCTTCCACTCCCCGCTCATGGACCCGATGACCGGAGAACTCGGCGAGGTGGCGGAAGGCCTCACCCACCTCCCGCCCCGCATCCCCCTGCTGAGCGCGCTCGACGGCGAACACTTCACCCCCGAACGCCCGCTCATGCCCGACTACTGGGCGGCGCACGCCCGGGGCCCGGTGCGCTTCCTCGACGTCGCCCGCCGCCTGGAACGCGACAACGTCACCACCTTCCTGGAGCTGGGCCCCGACGCCGTCCTCACGGCGCTGACCCAGGAGGCCCTGCTCGGCAATCGTCCCGAGGCCACACCGCCGCCCGCCCTGGCCTCCCTGCTGCGCCGGGGCCGTCCCGAGCCGGAATCCCTGCTGACCGCGCTCGGCGCCGCCCACACCCGGGGCGCCTCGGTCGACTGGAGCGCCGTCCTCGGCCTCACCGGGCCGAGCCGGGTGGAGCTGCCCACCTACCCGTTCCAGCGCAGCCGCCACTGGGCGGACGCACCCGGACTCCGCGCCCCCTCCGCCGTACCCGCAGGGGACGACCGGTTCTGGGAGCCCGTGGAACGCCAGGACCTCGACGCCCTCGCCGACACCCTCGGCCTCCTCGAACCGGCACACCGCGAGGCACTGGGCACCGTCCTGCCCCGGCTCGCCCACTGGCGGAGCGCACGCGGGCGGGCCGCCGAGGCCGACGGTCTGCGGTACCGGGTGCGCTGGCAGCCGGTACCGGACCAGCCGGCCCCCCCGGCAGGACCGGCCCGCTGGCTCCTGTTCGTACCGGCCGGGCCCACCGACGGCGACCGCCCGTACGACACCTGGGCGCCGCTCCTGGAGAAGGCCCTCACCGGCAGCGGCGCGCGCGTCGACCTGGTCCCGGTGGCGGACCTGCGGGCGGACCGCGACACCTTCGCCGCGCTGCTCGCGGAAGCGACCGGGCGGGCCCCGGCCGAGCCGGTGACCGGAGTGCTGTCCCTGCTCCCGCTCGACCACGGCACGGACCCGGACCTGCCCGCCCTTCCGCGTGGTACGGCCGCCACCACGACGCTTCTCCAGGCGCTGGAGACCACCGGAACCGGGGCCCCGCACTGGGCGCTCACCCGGGGGGCGGTGACCGCCACCTCCGGCGACCGGACGGCCGACCCCACCGGTGCACTCGTCTGGGGGCTCGGCGTGATCGCCGCCGTGGAGAGCCCCGGATGGGGCGGTGTCCTCGATCTGCCCGAAGGCGCGGACGCCCGCGCCGCCGGCCGGGTGGCCGCCGCCCTCACCGGGGGCCACCGGGAAGCCGAACTCGCCGTGCGCCCCGAGGGCCTCCTCGCCCGCCGCCTCGTCCCCGCACCACTGGAAGCCGCCCCCGGCGGCCGTACGACCGGCTGGACCCCGAGCGGCACGGTCCTCGTCACGGGAGGCACCGGGGCGCTCGCCCGGCACACCGCCACCTGGCTGGCCCGCAAGGGCGCCGACCATCTCCTGCTGGTCAGCCGGAGGGGCGGCGAAGCGCCCGGCGCGGACGCCCTGCGCGACGAACTCACCGCGCTGGGAGCCGAGGTGACCTTCACCGCCTGCGACGTCTCCGACCGTGACGCGCTCGCCGGAGTACTGGCCGCGGTGCCCGCCGAACACCCGCTGACGGCGGTCGTGCACACCGCCGCCGTACTCGACGACGCCCTGCTCGACGCCCTCACCCCGGAGCGGGCCGACCGGGTCCTGCGGGTCAAGGCGCTCGGAGCACGCCATCTGGACGAACTCACCCGCGGCCTGCCCCTCTCGGCCTTCGTGCTCTTCTCCTCCGTCACCGGGATCGCCGGCACCCCCGGGCAGGGCAACTACGCCCCCGGCAACGCCTATCTCGACGCCCTCGCCCACACCCGCCGGGCCGCCGGGCTCCCCGCCACCTCGATCGCCTGGGGCCAGTGGGCGGGCGACGGCATCGCCGGCGACGAAGGCGCCCACCGCAACGCGCGCGGCGGGCTGCTCCCGATGGAGCCCGAACTCGCCGTATACGTACTGGAACAGGCCCTGGACCAGGACGAGACCCATCTGGTGGTCTGCCGTGCCGACTGGCAGGCCCTCGCCGCCGGCCGCGCCCACCCGTTGCTGGCGGAGCTGACGGCCGCACCGTCCACCACCGGGACAGCCTCGCCGCAGGAACCCGAACAAAGCGGTCTTCTCGCAGACTTGGCCGGAGCGACGAGCGGACAGGAGCGCCGCAGACTGCTGCTCCGCTTCGTGACGACCCAGGTCGGCGAGGTCCAAGGCGGCAGGCCCGCCGGCTCGGTCGAGATACACCGGGGGTTCAAGGAACAGGGCTTCGACTCCCTCACCACCGTGGAACTGCGCAACCGCCTCAACCGGCACACCGGGCTGAACCTGCCGACCACCGCGGTATTCGACCACCCCACCCCGCACGCGCTCGCCGAGCTGCTCCACGAGCGCCTCGCCCCGGCAGACCGGACGCAGGACGCCGCGGAACACGAACTCAGCGGACATCTCGACCGGTTGGAGGCCCTGCTCGCCTCCCTGCCGCCGGGCGGACCCGAACGCGCGGTGGCGGCGGCCCGGCTGGCCGCGCTGGCGGCGGGCGACCACGGAACGCCCCGCCCGGCCGGCGGTGACGAAAGGGACGTGGCCGCAGGCCTCTCGTCCGCCACCGACGACGAACTGATGGATTTCATCGGCAAGGAGTTCGGCATCGCCTAGGGCATGTGTCGAAAGGCCCGCCTGTCCGGCGGGACGGCGCCACTTTCGGCACACGCCCCGGCGCATGCCCACAGCCGGTCCCTCGCGCCCCTCGCGTCCGGCCCTCCACGACGCACCACCGACCGCCCGGCCCCGGGCGCTCGGCCCACTGCCCGATCCGCTCGGCCTTCACTGCACCGGGCACTCCGCACGAAGGGTGGATTCATGAACGACAGCCGGATGCGGTATCTCCTGGAGCGGGTCACCGCCGAACTCCACGAGACCCGCAAGAAGTTGCGCGACGCCGAGGAAGGCGGCCAGGAACCCGTCGCCATCGTGGGCATGGGCTGCCACTTCCCCGGCGGGATCGACTCCCCGGAGGACCTGTGGCGGCTTGTCTCCGAAGGCGGCGACGTAGTGGGCGACTTCCCCGACAACCGGGGCTGGGACACCTCGGTTCTCTTCGACGCGGACCCGGACCGCCCCGGCACCTCCTCCACCCGGCGAGGCGCGTTCCTCGCGGCGCCCGGCGACTTCGACACCGACTTCTTCGGCATCTCGCCCCGCGAGGCGCTGGCCACCGACCCGCAGCACCGGCTGCTGCTGGAGACGGCCTGGGAGACGTTCGAGCGGGCCGGCATCCGCCCCGACACCCTGCGCGGGAGCAGTACCGGCGTCTTCGTGGGCAGCAACGGCAACGACTACGCGCCCCCGGCCGGAGCCGTTCCCGAGGACCTGGAGGGCTACATCGTCGTCGGCAACGCGGCGAGCGTCGCCTCCGGACGGATCTCCTACACCTTCGGGTTCGAGGGCCCCGCCGTCACGGTCGACACGGCCTGCTCCTCGTCCTCGGTCGCCCTCCACCTGGCCGTACGGTCGCTGCGCTCCGGCGAGTGCGACCTCGCGCTCGCCGGCGGGGTCACCGTCATGACCACCCCCTCCACCTTCGTGGAGTTCTCCCGGCAGCACGGGCTCGCGGCGGACGGCCGCTGCAAGGCTTTCGCCGGTGCCGCCGACGGAACCGGCTGGTCCGAAGGCGCGGGACTGCTGCTCGTCGAGCGGCTCTCCGACGCCCGCCGCCTCGGCCACCGGGTGCTCGCCGTCATCAGGGGCACGGCCGCCAACCAGGACGGCGCCTCCCACGGACTGACCGCGCCGAACGGCCCCGCCCAGCAGCGCGTCATCCGGCAGGCACTGGCCGACGCCCGCCTGACCGCCGGGCAGGTCGACGCCGTCGAGGCGCACGGCACCGGCACCACCCTGGGCGACCCCATCGAGGCGCAGGCGCTGCTCGCCACCTACGGCCAGGAGCACACCGAAGACGCCCCGCTGTGGCTCGGCTCGGTGAAGTCGAACATCGCCCACACCCAGGCGGCGGCGGGGGTGGCCGGCGTCATCAAGATGGTGCAGGCCATGCGGCACGGGGTCCTCCCGAAGACCCTGCACCTGGACGAGCCGTCCCCGCACGTCGACTGGGCGTCGGGCGCCGTCTCCCTCCTCGCGGACCACCGGCCGTGGCCGGAGACCGGGGAGCCGCGCCGCGCGGGCGTGTCCGCCTTCGGCATGAGCGGCACCAACACCCACATCATCCTGGAACAGGCCCCCGAACCCGCGCCCGCCGACAGCGGACCGGCCGGCGAGCCGCACGACGGGACCGAGCCCACCGCCGTACCCCTGCTGCTCTCCGCGCGCACCCCCGCCGCCCTCGCGGCACGGGCCGCCGACCTCGCCGCGTACCTCCGCACCGGACCGGACACCGCCGCCGTCGTCCGTGAACTCGTCGCGGGACGGACCGCGTTCGAGGAACGCGCCGTCGTCGTCGGCGCCACCGGGGCGGAGTTGATCGCCGGGCTCGACGCGCTCGCCTCGGGCGAATCCGCGCCCGGGTCCGTGCGGGGGACGGCCACCGGGGGCGAGCGCCGCACGGTGTTCGTCTTCCCCGGCCAGGGCTCCCAGTGGACCGGCATGGCCCGTGAACTCCTCGACACCGCACCGGTGTTCGCCGACAGTATCGACGCGTGCGCCCGGGCGCTGGAGCCCTGGACCAACTGGTCGCTCACCGACGTGCTGCGCGGGGCGGAGCACGCCCCCGACCACGACCGGGTGGACGTCGTGCAGCCCGCGCTCTGGGCCGTGATGGTCTCCCTCGCGGAGCTGTGGACGTCGTACGGGGTGCGCCCCGACGCGGTGATCGGGCACAGCCAGGGCGAGATCGCCGCCGCGTACGTCGCCGGGGCCCTGACCCTGGAAGACGCCGCCCGGGTGGTCGCCCTGCGCAGCCGGGCCATCGGCGCGCTCTCCGGCGGCGGCGGGATGGTCTCCGTGGTGCTGCCCCTGGCCGAGGCCGAGACGGCCATCGCCCCCTGGGGCGGGCGCATCTCGGTGGCGACGGTCAACGGCCCCACCGCCGTGGTGGTAGCCGGTGAACCCACCGCCCTGGACGAGTTCATCGCGGCCGCCGAGCGGGACGGCGTACGCACCCGCAGGGTCCCGGTCGACTACGCCTCCCACTCGGCCCAGGTCGAGACGATCCGCGAGGAGCTGCTGACCGCCCTCGCGCCGGTCGCCCCGCGCGCCGCGAGAGTCCCCCTCCTCTCCACGGTCACCGGCGACTGGCTCGACACGACCACGATGGACGCGAGGTACTGGTACACCAACCTCCGGCAGACCGTCCTCTTCGAACCGGCCGTCCGCAAGCTGCTCGCCGAGGGCCACGACGTGTTCGTCGAGGCCAGCCCGCACCCGGTGCTGACCTCCGCCGTGCAGGAGACCGCCGAAGCGGCGCACCCCGACGCCGAAGCCGTCGTCACCGGCTCGCTGCGCCGGGGAGAGGGCGGACAGGCCCGCTTCCTCACCTCGCTGGCCGAGGCGCAGGTCCGCGGCGTCGCCGTCGATTGGAACCCGGCGCTCGCCGGGCCGCGTCCGTCCGCGTCCGCCCCGGACGACCTCGCCGGCCTGCCCACGTATCCCTTCCAGCGGCAGCGGTTCTGGCTGGAGAGCGCGAGCGCCAGGGCGGCCGACGTCCCCGGGCTCGGCCTGCGCGCCGCCGGACACCCGCTGCTCGGCGCGTCGCTGCGGCCGGCCGAGGGCGACGGGCTCCTCCTGACCGGGCGCGTCTCCGTCCGTACCCACCCGTGGCTCGCCGACCACACGGTGCTCGACCGCGTCCTCGTCCCCGGCACGGCCCTGGTGGAGCTGGCCGTACGCGCCGCCGACGAAGCGGGCCGCGACACGGTCGAGGAGCTGGTGATCGAAGCGCCCCTCGTGCTGCCGCCCGGCGAGGCCCTCCAGATCCAGGTGGCCGTGGCCGCCCCCGACGAGGACGGCCGCCGCGCGGTGAGCGTCCACTCCCGCCCCCAGGACGCGGCGGACGGCGCGGGCTGGACCCGGCACGCGACCGGACACCTCACCCGTACGGCAGGCCCGGCGCGGTCGGAGGCCGCACCGGTCAGCTGGCCGCCGCCGGGGGCCACCGCGCTCCCGCTGGACGGCCTCTACGACCGGCTCGCTGATTCCGGAGTCGCGTACGGTCCCCGCTTCCAGGGGCTGCGCGCGGCCTGGCGGCTCGGCGACGAGGTCTTCGCCGAGATCGCGCTCGACGGTGAAGAGGAGTCGGCGGCAGGGGAGTTCGGGGTGCACCCGGCCCTGCTCGACGCCTCGTTCCACGCGGCGTCCCTCGGCGCCTCGCCGCAGGCCGGACCGGACGAGGTGCTGCTGCCGTTCGCCTGGAACGGGGTGCGGCTGCACGCCTCGGGAGCGACGGCCCTGCGCGTACGGCTCGCACCCACCGCCGACGGCGGACTCTCCCTGGACGCGACCGATCCGGCGGGCGCTCCGGTCGTCTCCATCGACTCCCTGGTGTACCGCCCGGTGGCGGCAGCCCGGCTCACCTCCGGTCCCGGGGCCGCCGAGCCGCTGTACCGGCTCGACTGGACCCCGCTCCCGCTCGCCGCGCCCGCCTCGGGGCCGTTCGCGCTCCTGCGGCCGGAGGGCGCCGTGTCCCGGTACGCGGACCCGGAAGCCTCGCTGAGGTTCCGCGACCCCGCCGAGGCCGCCGCCGCCGTCCGTGCGGGCGGGAGCCTGCCCGGGCCCGTCCTGTACGAAGTGCCCGCCGACCCCCGGCTCGAGGACGGGACACCCCCGCCGGCGCGGGCGAGGGCGACCCTGGAGCGGGTGCTCGCCCTCGTCCAGGAATGGCTCTCCCACCCCGAACTTGACTCTGTGCCACTGGCGTTGGTGACCACGGGCGCGGTCTCCGCCGTCGGAGAGTCGCCCGACCTCACGACGGCCGCCGTCTGGGGCCTGCTGCGCTCGGCCCAGTCCGAACACCCCGGCCGCTTCCTGCTCATCGACACCGAGCGCGTGGAACAGGGCGTGCCACCCGGTGCGTCCGACCTCGCGGCGGCGCTCGCGACGGCGCTCGACACGGGTGAGACGCAGCTCGCACTCCGCGCCGGCACCGCCCACGCCCCACGACTCGTCCCCGCCTCGACCGAATCCGCACAGACCGGGCGGACTTGGTACTTCGGACCGCCCGAAGGGACCGTCCTGGTCACCGGCGGCCTGGGGCTCCTCGGCAAACTGGTGGCCCGCCACCTCGTCACCGAACACGGCGTACGGCACCTGCTGCTGACCGGCCGACGCGGCCTTGCCACGCCGGGCGCCCCGGAGTTCACGGCCGAACTCACCGCGCTCGGAGCCGAAGTGACGGTCGCCGCCGCCGACGCGGCCGACCGGGAAGCCCTGCGGGCCGTGCTGGACGGCATCCCGGCGGCCCACCCGCTCACCGGGATCGTGCACGCGGCCGGGACCCTGGACGACGGTGTCGTGGGCTCGTTCACCCCCGACCGACTGGCCACCGTGCTGCGCCCCAAGGCCGACGCGGCATGGAACCTGCACGCGCTCACCCGGGACGCCCCGCTCTGCGCGTTCGTGGTGTTCTCCTCGGCGGCGGGCGTCCTCGGTGTCCCCGGCCAGGGCAACTACGCCGCCGCCAACACCTTCCTCGACGCCCTGGTGGCGTACCGCAGGGCCCACGGCCTGGTCGGGACCTCCCTCGCCTGGGGCCTGTGGGAGGAGAGCGGTGAGCTGACCGCCCACCTGGACGACACCGACCACCGGCGCAACGCCCGCCACGGCACCCGCGCCCTCACCACCCCCGAGGGCCTCGCGCTCCTCGACGCGGCCGGGGCGGCCGCCGACGCGCTCCTCGTGCCGGTCGCCCTGCGCCACGGCGCCGAGCCCGGACAGATCCCGCCGGTCCTCCGCGACGTCGTACGGACCCGCAGGCCGGTCGCCCGCCAGGCCGCCGGAACATCGGGTTCCACCCTCGCGGCGCGGCTCCTCCCGCTCGGCGCGGCCGAACGCGAGGAGCTCCTCGCCGATGTGGTCCGCGCGGAGGCGGCGACCGTGCTCGGGCGCTCCGACCGCGACTCCATCGCCTCGGGCCGGGCCTTCAAGGACCTCGGATTCGACTCGCTGACCGCCGTGGACCTGCGTAACCGGCTGGGGGCGGCGAGCGGGCTGCGGCTGTCGCCCACGCTCGTCTTCGACCACCCCACCCCGCAGTCCCTGGCCCGCTTCCTCCTCGCCGAACTGCTCGGTGGACACCCTGAGCCGGCGGCCCCCGCACCCGTGACCGTCCCGTCCGCGGACGCGGACGACCCGGTCGTCATCGTCGGCATGAGCTGCCGGCTGCCGGGCCGGGTGGCCTCGCCCGACGACCTGTGGGACCTGGTCTCCCAGGGCGGGGACGCCATCACCCCGTGGCCCGCCGACCGTGGCTGGGACAACGAGAACCTCTTCGACGAGGACCCCGACGAGCCGGGCCGCACCTACACCCAGCACGGTGGATTCCTGCACGAGGCGGCCGAGTTCGACGCGGGCTTCTTCGGCATCTCGCCGCGCGAGGCGCTGGCGACGGACCCGCAGCAGCGGTTGCTGCTGGAGTCGTCCTGGGAGGCGTTCGAGCGGGCCGGGATCGCGCCGGACTCGCTGCGCGGCAGCCGCACCGGCGTCTTCGTCGGCGTGATGTACAACGACTACGCCTCCCGGCTGCGGGAACTGCCGCCGGAGCTGGAGGGGTACGTGCACAACGGCAGTGCGGCCAGCGTGGCCTCGGGGCGCATCTCCTACACGTACGGGTTCGAGGGCCCCGCGGTGACGGTGGACACCGCGTGCTCCTCCTCACTGGTGGCGCTCCACCTCGCGGCGCAGGCGCTGCGCTCGGGCGAGTGCGACCTGGCGCTCGCGGGCGGAGTCGCCGTGATGGCCTCGCCGTCGGGGATGGTCGCCACCTCCCGGCACCGGGCGTTCGCCCCCGACGGCCGCGTCAAGGCGTACGCGGCCTCGGCGGACGGCACGAGCTGGGCCGAGGGCGTCGGGCTGCTGCTGGTGGAGCGGTTGTCGGACGCGCGGCGGCTCGGCCACCGGGTGCTCGCGGTGGTACGCGGCTCCGCGGTGAACCAGGACGGCGCGTCGAACGGGCTGACCGCCCCCAACGGGCCGGCCCAGCAGCGGGTCATCCGCCAGGCGCTGGCCACCGCGGGCCTCGGCCCCCACGACGTCGACGCGGTGGAGGGGCACGGCACCGGCACCACCCTCGGCGACCCCATCGAGGCCCAGGCGCTGGTGGCCGCGTACGGCGCCGGGCGCCCCGAGGGCCGGCCGCTCTGGCTCGGCTCGCTCAAGTCCAACATCGGCCACACCCAGGCCGCCGCCGGAGTGGCCGGCGTCATCAAGATGGTGCAGGCCATGCGGCACGGCGTGCTGCCCCGGACGCTGCACGTCGACACGCCCTCGCCCGACGTGGACTGGGCCTCGGGCGGGGTACGCCTCCTCACCGAGGAACGCCCCTGGCAGGCGGACGGCCGGCCGCTGCGCGCGGGCGTCTCCTCCTTCGGCGTGAGCGGCACCAACGCGCACGTCATCCTCGAACAGCCCGGCCCCGAGGCGAGCGCCCCCAAGGACGCCCCGCCGAGCGCCTCCCCCGACACCGCACGCACCGAGGACGCCGCCCCGCTGCCCTGGGTGCTCTCCGGCCGGACCGCGCAGGCCGTCTCCGACCAGGCCGCGCGTCTCCTGGAGCTGCTCGACCGTCCCGGCCGGGCCCCGGCCACCGCCGATACCGCTCACGCACTCCTCACCGACCGCTCGCGCTTCGACCACCGGGCCGTCGTGGTCGCCGCGGGCCGCGACGGCCTCGCGGACGGCCTGAGCGCGCTCGTACGGAGCGAACCCGCCGGGAACCTCGTCCGCGGAACCGCCTCCGAAGGCACCCGCACGGTCTTCGTCTTCCCCGGCCACGGATCGCAGTGGGCCGGGATGGCGCGGGGGCTCCTCGACACCGCGCCGGCCTTCGCAGCGCGCATCGAGGAGTGCGCCGGAGCGCTGGAACCCCTGGTCGACTGGTCGCTCACCGATGTCCTGCGGGAGGTCCCGGGCGCACCCGGCCTGGACCGGGTGGACGTGGCCCAGCCCGCCCTGTGGGCCGTACTGGTGGCACTGGCCGCCCAGTGGCAGGCCTACGGCGTGAGGCCGGACGCGGTGGTCGGGCACAGCCAGGGCGAGGTGGCCGCCGCATGCGTGGCGGGCATCCTCACGCTGGAGGACGCCGCCCGCATCGTCGTCGAGCGCAGCCTGATCCTGGCCGGGCTCGTCGGGAGGGGCGGCATGGCCTCCCTGGCGCTGCCGCTCGCCGAGGTCGAGCAACGGATCGCGGCCTGGCCGGGACGGCTCTCGGTGGCGACGGTCAACGGCCCCTCGGCCGCCGTGGTCGCCGGGGACGAGGCGGCACTCGACGAACTGCTCGCCGCATGCGAGGCACGCGGCGAGCGTGCCCGCCGCATCAGGGCGGCGACCGTCGCCGGACACTCGCCGGTGATCGACGAGGTGAAGGACGCGCTCCTCGAACGCCTCGCGTTCGTCACGCCCCGCGAGGGCGAGATCCCGCTCTGGTCGACGGTCACCGCCGCGCTCGCCGGACCCGGGGAGCTCGACGCGGAGTACTGGTACCGCAACATCCGGCAGACGGTTCGGTTCGCCCCCGTCGTGAAGGACCTGCTCGCCGACCGCTGCACCGTCTTCATCGAGGTCAGTCCGCATCCGGTGCTCACCAGCAGCATCCAGGACACCGTGGACGAGACCGGGGGCGCCGATGTCGCGGTGACCGAGACGCTGCGCCGGGACCACGGCGGACTCGACCGCTTCCTCACCTCCGCCGCGGTCGTCCACGCCCGCGGCGTACGGGTGGACTGGTCCCCGGCGTTCGAGGGCCGACGGGCGGGCGGGGCGGAGCGCGTGGATCTGCCCACCTACGCCTTCCAGCGCCGGCGCTACTGGCTGGACGCGGGCACGGCCGCCACCGGGCCGCTCGCAGGGGCCTCCGGCCTCGCCCGCGGCCAGGACGAGGAGGAGGGCCGGCGGGAGCGGCAGGGCCCGGAGTCACGGTTCGCCGCCCTGTCACCCGCGGCCCGCGCCGAGGCCCTGCTCGACCTGGTGGTACGCCAGACGGCCGAGGTGCTCGGACACGAGGACGCCGGGGAGATCGGCGCGGACCACGCCTTCAAGGGGCTCGGCCTGGAATCGCTGACCGCCGTCGATCTGCGCAACCGGCTGGCCGCCGCAGTCGGCGTACGGCTGCCGGCGACCCTGGTCTTCGACCATCCGACCCCTGCCGCTGTCGCCGCGCACCTCGCCACCCTGCTGCCCGACGCCCCTTCCCCGACGGCGGATCCGGCGGCGGGCCGAGGCTCCGCGGAGGACGCCCTCGCCCTGCTGGAACAGGCCGTGCCCGGTACCGGCCCCCTCGACCCGGACGGAACCGAACTGCTCTCCCGGCTGCGCGCGTTGGTGGCCCGATGGGACACCGGCCGGCCCGCGCCCGAGGAGAGGGACGCCGAGGAGATCGACCTGGACGAGGCCACCGACGAAGAGCTCTTCGAGCTGATGGACAGCGAGGCGCGATGAACCAGGACCGATCGGCGGGTGAGCGACTCGCGCTGCACCAAGGGTATTTCGTCACAGGAGCACGGACCATGGAGGAGGTGACCGGTCGTGGCCGATGAGGAGAAGCTGCGCAGCTACCTCAAGCGCGCGCTCGCCGAGAACCGGGAAGCGCAGAAGCGCTTGCGGGAGGTCGAGTCCGGCCTCCGGGAGCCGATCGCCGTCGTCGGCATGAGCTGCAGGCTGCCGGGCGGGGTGGACTCGCCCGAGGCGCTCTGGGAGCTGGTGGCCGCGGGCGGCGACGCGGTCGGACCCTGGCCCGAGGACCGCGGCTGGGACCACGAAGCTCTCTACGACCCCGATCCCACCCACCCCGGCACCAGTTACGCCCGGCACGGCGGATTCCTCTACGACGCGGCCGACTTCGACGCGGAGTTCTTCGAGATGTCACCGCGCGAGGCGCTCGCCACCGATCCGCAGCAGCGGCTGCTGCTGGAGTCGTCCTGGGAGGCGTTCGAGCGGGCCGGGATCGCGCCGGACTCCCTGCGCGGCAGCCGCACCGGCGTCTTCGTCGGCCTGACCGCGCAGGACTACCACCACCGCCTGGCCGAGGTACCGGCCGACTTGGAGGGGTACCTCGGCATCGGCAACCTCGCCAGTGTGGCGTCGGGGCGCATCTCCTACACGTACGGGTTCGAGGGTCCGGCGGTGACGGTGGACACGGCGTGCTCCTCCTCGCTGGTGGCGCTCCACCTCGCCGTACAGGCGCTGCGCTCGGGGGAGTGCGACCTCGCGCTCGCGGGCGGGGCGACCGTGATGTCCACCCCGGCCGGCTTCGTGGAGTTCTCCCGCCAGCGCGGCCTGTCGCCGGACGGCCGGTGCCGCGCGTACGGCGCCGGGGCGGACGGCACCGGCTGGGCGGAGGGCGTGGGCCTCCTGCTGGTGGAGCGGTTGTCGGACGCGCGGCGGCTCGGCCACCGGGTGCTCGCGGTGGTACGCGGCTCCGCGGTGAACCAGGACGGCGCGTCGAACGGCCTGACCGCCCCCAACGGGCCGGCCCAGCAGCGTGTCATCCGGCAGGCGCTGGCCGCCGCGGATCTCGCCCCGCACGACGTCGACCTGGTGGAGGGGCACGGTACCGGCACCACCCTCGGCGACCCGATCGAGGCCCAGGCGCTCCAGGAGATCTACGGAAGCGGCCGGTCCGAGGACGCCCCGCTCTGGCTCGGTTCGCTCAAGTCCAACATCGGACACACGGCCGCCGCCGCCGGAGTGGCCGGACTGATCAAGGCGGTGCAGTCGATCCGCCACGGCGTCCTGCCGCAGTCCCTGCACACCGGCACGCCCACCCCGCACGTGGAGTGGGCGGGCGGCGGGGTGCGGCTGCTGGACGAGGCCCGCCCGTGGCCGGAGACCGGACGTCCCCGCCGGGCCGGCGTCTCCGCCTTCGGCGTGAGCGGGACGAACGCCCACGTCATCGTCGAGGAGGCCCCCGCCGCACCGACCGCGGACTCTCCGACCGCGGACTCTCCGGGTACGGACTCTGCGGGTACGGACTCTCCGGGAACGGACGGGAGCGAGCCGGGCGAGGACGCCGGGTCCCGCGCCACCGGTGTGCTGCCCTGGCTGCTCTCCGCCAGGTCGGCGCAGGCCCTGCGGGAGCAGGCGGCCCGGCTGGCGGAGCTGCTGGAGTCCCGCCCCGGACTCGACCCGCTCGACGTGTCCTGGTCGCTGGCCACCGCCCGCACCGCGCACCCGCACCGCGCCACCGTGGTCGCGGCGGACCGTCGCGAGCTCCTCGCCGGGCTGCGGGCACTGGCCGACGGACACTCCTCGGCCGCCGTCGTCGGTGCCGGGGAGGATCTTCCCCGCACCGCACGCACCGGCCGCACCGCCTTCCTCTTCACCGGACAGGGCAGCCAGCGGGCCGCCATGGGGCGGGAGCTGCACGAGCGGTTCCCCGCCTACGCCCGCGCCTTCGACGAGGTGGCCGCAGCGCTCGACCGCCACTGCGAGGGCCACCTCTCCCAGCCGGTGCGCGAGGCCGTGCTGTCCGCCGACCGCGGCGGACTGCTCGACCGGACCGAGTACGCGCAGCCCGCCCTCTTCGCCGTGGAGGTCGCGCTCTTCCGGCTGCTGGACACCTGGGGCGTGCGGCCCGACCTCGTCGCGGGGCACTCGATCGGCGGGCTCGCCGCCGCCCACGTGGCCGGGGTGCTCTCCCTGGACGACGCCGCCGCCCTGGTCGCGGCGCGCGGGCGGCTGATGCAGGCGCTGCCGCCCGGCGGTGCGATGGCGGCGGTCGAGGCGACCGAGGAGGAAGTCGCCGAGGAACTCGCCGGGGCGGGGGAGACCGTCGCGATCGCCGCGGTCAACGGTCCCCGCTCGGTGGTCGTCTCCGGAGACGAGGAACCCGTGCTCGCCGTCGCCGCCGCCTTCAAGGCCCGCGGTCGCAGAACCTCCCGGCTGCGGGTGAGCCACGCCTTCCACTCGCCCCGTATGGACCCGATGCTGGACGAGTTCCACCGCACGGCGAAGGCGCTGCGGTACGAAGAGCCCGCCGTCCCCGTGGTCTCCGACCTGACCGGCGCCCCCGCCACGGCGGGGGAGCTCGGCACGGCGGACCACTGGACCGAGCACGCCCGGCGGCCGGTCCGCTTCCTCGACGTGGTGCGGGAGCTGCGCG
Organism: Streptomyces sp. NBC_00247; assembly: GCF_036188265.1. Taxonomy (NCBI): domain Bacteria; kingdom Bacillati; phylum Actinomycetota; class Actinomycetes; order Kitasatosporales; family Streptomycetaceae; genus Streptomyces; species Streptomyces sp. NBC_00247. Next base: position 6,888,656 of record NZ_CP108093.1, read on the forward strand.
CGTCCGGGGCCACCCGGTTCGTCGAGATCGGGCCGGACGCCGTCCTCACCGGGCTGGCCGCCGACATCCTGACCGTCCAGGCTCCCGACGCGGCGTCGCCCGCCGTCCTGGTGCCCCTGCTGCGCGGCGGCCGGCCCGAGGCGACGACCTTGCTGACGGCGTTGGCCCGCCTCCACGCGGACGGGGTGCCGGTCGACTGGCGGGCCGTCTTCGAGGGCCGCGCGCCGCGCACGGTAAACCTGCCCACCTACCCCTTCCAGCGCCGCCGCCACTGGCTCGATGCCACCGTGACCCGCGGCACGACCGGCGCACCCCTGCTCACCGCTCCCGAGCCTCCCGCCGCGGGGCCGAGCTGGGCCGAGCGGCACGCGGAGCTGTCCGGGACCGCCCTCGACACCGCGCTGCTCGACCTCGTCACGGCGGAGGTGTCGTCCGTCCTCGGGCACGCGGCACCCGACGCGGTGGCGCCCGACCGGGCCTTCGTCGAAGTGGGCCTGGACTCGCTCTCCGCCGTCGAACTGCGTACCAGGCTCGCCGCCCGCACGGGCCTGACCCTCGCAGGGGCGCTCACCATCCGTTACCCCGAACCCACTTCTCTTGCCCAGCACTTGGGCGAGCTCATGCGGGCGCGGCACCGGCCGAACGCTTCCGCCGAGGGGCCCCTCACCGCGCTCTACCTGCGGCTGTGCGCCGCGCAGGAGATCGCCGCGGCCACCGAAGTGGCAGTGGCCGCCTCGCGGTTGAGGTCCACCTTCGGCCCGGCGGACCGTGCCCGCCACGCCGTCGAACCCGTGGTACTGGCCGAGGGCGACGCACGCACCGCACTGGTCTGCTTCCCCGCCCTCACCGCCCTGTCCGGGCCGCACGAGTACGCCCGCTTCGGCCAGTCGCTGCACGGCGTACGCGACGTCTTCGCCGTCCCCGCGCCCGGCTACCGGGAAGACGGCGCACTGCCCGACTCGGCAAAGACGTTCGTGGCCATGCAGGCCGACGCGGTACAACGCCTAGTGGGAGAAAGGCCGTTCGCCATGCTGGGGCGGTCCCTGGGCGGCTGTGTCGCCCACGCGGTGACCGAGGAACTCGAACGGCGCGGCACCCCGCCGACGGGCCTGGCGATGGTGGACACCTACCCGATGGACACCGCGTCCCTGCCGGGAATGGAGTGGTGGATGCCCGCCATGATCAACGCAATGGTCGACCGGTTCGACGCCTTCGACCTCGGGCTCACCGACAACGGCATCACCACGATGGGACGTTACCTCCGCACCTTCGGCACCTGGCAGCCGAGGCCGGTCACCACCCCCACCCTGCTGCTCCGCGCCGAAGCGCCGCTCCCCGGGACTCCGGACGACCCCGCGGGCGGCACCCGAGCCTTCTGGCGGCTGCCGCACGAGACCGCCGACGTCCCGGGCGACCACTTCTCCGTACTGGAGGAGCACTCGGCGACCACCGCGGCCGCCGTCGAGACGTGGCTGAGCCCCCGGGACTGAACCCGCACGGCGGCCCGGCGGCACCACCGCGCCGAACCACCGCATCCCGCACCGAAAGAACACGAGAGAGAAGAACACGATGACCGCACCACAGCCGCTGCACCTCGCCGTAGCACTGGACAACGTCGGCTGGCACCCGGCGGCCGGCGCGGGGCCGGACGCCCCGGCAGGGAACCTCTTCGGCCTGGCGCACTGGACCGCCCTCGCCCAGGAGGCCGAACGCGGGCTGCTGGACTTCGTCACGGTCGAGGACCCGCCGAAGCGCCCCGCCGGGCACGTGAACCACCGCCTGGACGCCGTCCTCGTCGCCTCGGCGCTGGCCGCCCGCACCGAGCGCATCGGCCTGATCCCGAGCATCGTGACCGACCACGCCCAGCCGACGAACGTCGCGAAGGCGATCGCCACCCTCGACCACCTCAGCGAAGGCCGGGCCGGCTGGCGCACACCGGTCACCCCCGCACGGCCGATCGTGATAGCCGACATCTTCACCCCCGAGGTGCAGACGCCGATGGCCGAACTCTTCGAACGCGCCGCCGACCTGGTGCGCGTCGTGCGTGCCCTCTGGGACGGCGTCGACGACGAGAAGGCGTTGCGGGACATCGCCGCGCCCGGCAGGTTCGCCCCCGCCGACCCGGACCCGCACGGCAGCTTCACCGAGATCGAGCCCCTCGGCGGAGCCGCGGGCGACTGGATCACCATCGACTCGCCGTCCCTCGCCCCCCGCGCGCCCCAGGGCCACCCGGTCGTCTTCACCGTCGCCCACATCACCCTGCCGTACCGGTACGGGGCCCGCTCGGCCGACGTCGTCTCGGTGACCCCGCACAGCGCCGAGGAGGCCCGGGCCACCGTGGAGGAGGTCAGGGCCGAGCAGGAGGCGGCCGGGCGCGCGAACCAGAAGGTGCACGTCTTCGGCGACCTCGTGGTCTTCCTCGACAGCACCCCCGGCCGTGCGGCCGAGCGCCTGGCACGTCTGAACGAGGCGCACGGCAGCACCTACGCCTCCGACGCCGAGATCGTCGCGGGGACCCCCGCGGAGATCGCCGACCTGCTCCTGGAATGGCAAGAGGCAGGGCTGTCCGGGTACCGCCTGCGCCCCGGCGCCCTGCCCCACGACCTCCACGCCATCACCCGGGAACTGGTGCCCGAACTCCAGGCCCGGGGCGCTTTCCGGACCGCCTACGAGGCGGACACGCTGCGTGGACTGCTCGGACTGCCGGTACCCCCCGCCCCGGCGCTCTGACCCCCGGCCGGGCGCGTGTGCTCGCGTGCCCGGCCACCGGCGGGCTGCTGCGCCCGGCCGTGCTCCCGCAGGGAACTCGGAAGATCGGCCCGGCCCTTCACCCGGAGCTTGCGGTAGGCGTGCGTCAGATGCTGCTCCACCGTGCTGACGGTGATGAACAGCTTCTCGGCGATCTCCCGGTTCGAATGGCCCGCCACCGCGAGCGCCGCCACCTGCGACTCCGAGCCACTGAGCAGGGCGACACCGGTGTCCCGGTCGTCCCTCGCCGCGCGGGACTCCTGCGCGGCGAGCCGCCGGGACAGCGGGGCGAACCCCCGGTCCTCGGCGATCTCCTGGGCCTGCCGGGCGACCATCCGCGCCCTGCCGGTCTGGCCCGCCCGGGTGTGGACCGCGCTCAGATCGGCGAGGGCACGCGCCAGTTCGAGTCGGTCACCGGCCGCGCCCAGCAGGTCCGCCGACTCCCGCAGCAGCGCCGCGCGCCGTCTCGGGTCCGACACGGAGGCGGCCGTCCGCAACGCCATCCCCCGGGCCCGGGTCTGCTCGGGCGAGACCAGGTCGAGCTGCTCGGACGCGAGACGGCGGGCCTCGTCGGTCCTGCCGAGCCGCAGCAGCGCCGTCACCGCGTCGCTCCGCCACGGCACGAACGCCGGCTGGTCGATGTCCCACTCCCGCAACAGCCGACCGCACCGCGTCAGATCGTCCAGCGCCGCGTGCAGCAGATCGAGCGAGAGCCGCTGCCGGCCGCGCGCGTGGAGGTACTGGGCACCGAACCTCGTCTGGAACAACTGCTCGGGCAGGGTCCACGTACGCGGGACTCCGGCGTCCGGTACCGTGCCCGTCGCGGTGGCGGCGAGCAGCAGACTGGAGAGCGGGGATCCGATCAGCACGCCCCAACTCCCGGTCGAAATGAGCGACATGGCCCTTCGCGCGGCATGCTCCGTGAGCCGTGCGTCGCCCTGCCGTAGGGCTATCTCCGCACGGACCGCCGCGAACAGCGCCTGCCACGCCGGGGCGTCCCGCTCGGTCGCCTCCCGCAACAGCGCGTCGCACCAGCCCACCGCCAGGTCCGAGCGGTCCGCGTACACCAGAACGGACAGGGCGAGGTGGAGCGTGTCGAAGCCCTCGTCGTCCAACGGGGTGGACTGGAGGGCCAGTTCGGCGCTCCGTACGCTCTCCCGGTCGGGTCCCGAACGCAGCAGCCCGTTCAGCACGGCGGCCATCGGCTTCGGTGCCCCGTCCGTCGCCCGGACCCCCTCGGGCCTCCCGCCGCGCGCGCCCCGGGCGTTCCGCGCGGCCGGCGGGGCGGAACGGAGCCGGGGTCCTGTTTCCCGCAACAGCGCGGGATGCGACGCGCGCACCCACTCCCGGGCGGCGAGGTACTCGACCGCGGAGCTCGCGTCCAGCGTGTCCGAGAACCGTTCGAGCCGGCTGAGGGCGAGAGTGATCTCCTCCCCGCTGCCGTTGCGGAGCAGCCGTCCCAGGAGGGACACGCTCTGGCAGCCGGTCAGACGGCCCTCCCGCAGCGCCTCCACCAGCGGTCGCAGCCTCCGGCAAGCCGTGTCCGGGTCGCTGCGGGAATCGACGAGGCTCCGCAGCAGGGTGACCGTCACCCGCTGCTCCTCGTCCGCGCACGCCTGCGCCGCGAGGTCGAGGCACGCCTCCGCGAACCCCGTGTCGTCCCGCCGCAGGGCTTCGCGGGCCGCGTCCAGCAGCACCGGGAAGGCGAACGGCTCGTCGCCGTGCCCGGCCGCCAGCAGATGGACGGCGACGGCGGACGCGAGGTCCCCCGCCCCGTGGAGCAGCCGGGCAGCGTCCCGGTGCAGCGCCGAGCGGTCGACGGCCGGCATGCCCGCCAGGACGGCGACGCCCGCGGCGGGGTGGCGGTAGCGGCCCTCGTCCAGGACGCCGACGGCGTCCATCGCCGCCAGCGTCTGGTCCACCTCGGACTGCGGCAGTCCGAGCAGCCGCGCCAGCCGGTGGTGCGAGCCGGAGGCGTCCAGCACCGCGAGCGCGCGGGCCGCGTCACGGAACCGGCGCCCGGCCCTGCGCACGCAGGTGTCCACCGCTCGGCCGAACTCCGCCCCCGCACGGGGCTCCCGTCCGGCGACCGGGCCGCCGGGACGCTCGTACCAGTCCTCCGCGAGCGCGCGCAGCAGCAGCGGGTTGCCACCACTGAGCCGGTGCCAGGAGGCGGCGGCATCCGGTGCGAGGACACCCCCCGGCAGCAGCCCGGCGAGCATCCGCCCGGTGGCCGCGAGGGTGAGCGGGCGGACCCGTACGCGGGTGAAATGGCGCTGCCGGAGCAGCGGCGTGCGCCAGGCGCGCTCGGTCGCGTCTCCGTCGGTCGAAGGGTCGGATTCGGTCACCACGATCAGCACCCGGGAGGCGCGGAGCAGACCGCCCATGTGGATCAGGGAGTTCAGCGACGCGGGGTCGGCGAAGTGCAGATCGTCGACCGCCACCACCACCGGCTTGCGCTCCGACAGCGCGCGGATCGACTCCCAGTGGACCTGCCCGGCGTGCGTCGGCGTCGCGCCGGCGGACAACAGGTCCGCGTCGCAGGTAGCCGATCCGCCGTTTCGGGGCAGCCGCAGCACCCGGGCGCGCTCTTCGGGCGCGAAGTGCTCGCGTCCGAAGAGCTGGCCGACGACGCCCAGCGGTACGTCCTGTTCGGAGCACCTGGCCACCGCGTGCAGGACCACCGCGCCTTCGCCGGCCGCGATCTCGCCGAAGACGTGGAGCAGTTCGGTCTTTCCGGCCGCCACCGGACCGCTGACGGCGACGACGCTCCCGCGTCCGCCGAGACAGTCGGCCAGCAGCTCTCGAAGTCGCGTCAACTGGTTCTCACGCTCGACAAAGACCACAACAAGCTCCACATCTCTGCGACGCGGCGCGTCGCGCGAATTTCGGACATCTGCTCTCGGGTGGGGGCCGGCGAGGACGTCAGGGCCGGGGCTGCGGCGGCGCGGACCCCGGCAGCAGCCGTCCCTCGATCAACGCCCCGATCCGGTCCTGGTGCCGGAGGGGGAAGAAGTGGCCGCCGGTGAAGGTCAGCACCTCCGTGGCGCCGGTGGTGTGGTCCTGCCAGGCCCGCGCCTCCTCGGGTGTCACCTTGGGGTCTTCGCTGCCGGTCAGCACGGTGACCGGGGTGTCGAGGAGGGGGCCGGGGCGGTACCGGTAGCGTTCGATCGCCCGGTAGTCGCCGCGCAGTGCGGGCAGGATCATCTCCACCAGCTCCGGCTCATCCAACAGGGCTGCCGGTGTGCCGCCTTGGCGGACGATCTCCGCCAGCAGGGCACCGTCGTCCGCGAGATGGAGTGTCTCCTCGCGGTGGGCGGAAGGGGCGCGGCGTCCGGAGGCGAAGAGCGCGGCGGGCCCCGCGCCGGTGGCGGCCGACAGCCGGCGGGCCGTCTCGTACGCCACCACCGCGCCCATGCTGTGGCCGAGGAACGCGGGCGGCGCGTCCCACAAGGGCTTCAGGACCCCGGCGAGCGCGTCGGCCAGGCCGCCGATGTCCTCGGCCGGCGGTTCCGCCCGGCGCTCCTGGCGCCCGGGGTACTGCACGGCCAGCACCTCCACCTTCGGGTGGAGCCGCGCGGAGAGCGCGAACCAGAAGCCCGCGGAACCCCCGGCGTGCGGGAAGCACACCAGCCTGGCGGTGGCCTCGGGGCAGGGGTGGAAACGCCGGATCCAGAGTTCCGTGTCGAGCCCGGTCGTCATGCCCGTACCTCTTCCTGGTCGCGCTCGGATTCCCGGTCCCGGTCGGGCCGGGGCAGCGCGGCGAGCAGTTCGCGGGTGTACGGGTGGGCGGGATGGTCGAAGATCTGTTCCACGTGTCCCGACTCGACCAGCTCTCCGTCCTTCATCACGATCACCCGGTCGCTCACGTGGTGGACGACACCGAGATCGTGCGAGATGAACAGCAGGGCGAGGCCCAGCTCCCGCTGGAGTTCCGCCAGCAGATCGAGCACCTGTGCCTGGATCGACACGTCCAGCGCGGAGACCGGCTCGTCGCAGACGATCAGCCGGGGCTCGGTGGCCAACGCCCGCGCGATGGCGACGCGTTGACGCTGTCCGCCGGAGAGTTGCAGCGGTCGCCTGTCCGCGACCGCCGCCGACAGGCCGACCTGGCCGAGGAGTTCGAGGACTCGCGCGGTCCGGGCCCGGCCCCGCGGTATCCCTGCCCGGGCAGCGGCCTCGGCGACGACGCGCCGTACCGTGTGCCGGGGGTCGAAGGAGCCGAGCGGGTCCTGGTGGACCACCTGGAGGTGGCGCCGCCGCTCGCGCCGGGCCCGCTCGGGCAGGCCGCTCCAGGCCTGACCCTCGAACCGTACGGAACCCTCGTCCGGCTCCACCAGACCCAGCACGATGCGAGCCGTCGTCGTCTTGCCGGAGCCCGACTCGCCGACCAGCCCCAGGGTCTCACCGGCGCCGATGCGGAAGGAGACGTCGCGTACCGCGGTCCAGGAGCCACCGCCGGGCGCCCGGAAACTCTTGGAGACACCCGCCACCTCCAGCAGCGCCGGACCCGTGGCCCCGGCCGGCTCGTCCCGGGGCTCCGCGACCGCCGTCACCCGCGTCCGGGGCCGCGAGGCGTTCGGTGCCGCGAGGGGGACCGCCCCGCCGGGGTAGCGGCAGAGCGTCAGGTGCCCGTCCCCGTCCGTCTCCGGCGCCGGGAGTTCCGTACGGCACAGGTCGTCCGCCGAGAGGCAGCGTGCCGCGTACGGGCAGCCGCCCGGACCGGCGGCGGGCCGCCCGGCGGGGGCCACGGAGAGCGCGCGCCCTTTGGAGCCGATCGTCGGCACCGCCGCCAGCAGGGCCCGGGTGTAGGGGTGCCGGGGGTTCCGCAGTACGTCGGCGGCCCGCCCCTGCTCGACCACCAGGCCGCCGTACATCACGGCGACCCGGTCCGCGAGCCTGGCCACCACCGACAGGTCGTGGCTGATCAGCAGGAGCGCGGTCCCCTCCCCGACCAGTCGCCCCAGCAGATCCAGCACCTGGGCCTGCACCGTCACGTCCAGCGCCGTCGTCGGCTCGTCCGCCACCAGCAGCTCCGGGGCGCCGGACAGAGCGGAGGCGATCAGGGCGCGCTGGCGCAGTCCCCCGGACAACTGGTGGGGATACTCCGCCGCCCGCCGCTCCGGGTCGGGGATGCCCGCCTCGGACAGCAGCGCGAGCGTCCGCTCCCGCACCCCGGGCCCCGTGGCGAGGGAGTGCTCGCGCAGCGTCTCGCCCACCTCCGCACCCACCGTGCGCAGCGGGTCGAGCGAGACCAGCGCGTCCTGGAGCACCAGCCCGATGCGGCGCCCCCGCACGGCACGCCACTGGCGTTCGGAGAGGGCGGTGAGGTCGGTGCCGTCGAATTCGAGCCGCCGGGCGGATACCGAGGCGTGGTTCCCCGTCAGCCCGAGCAGGGTACGGGCGGTCACGCTCTTGCCGGAGCCCGACTCCCCGACAACGGCGAGGCATTCGCCCCGGTCCAGGGTGAGGGACACGTCACGGACGGCGCGTACCTCCCCGTCCCGGCGGAAGGTGACGTCCAGCCCTTCTACGGTCAGCAGGGGCGACACGGGGGCGTTCATCGGGCGGACCTCCGGGTGAAGCGCTGCTGGGCGTAACGGCCGACCACGTTGACGGCGATCACCGTCGTCGTGACGGCCGCGCCGGGGAACACGCCGATCCACCAGGCCGTCTGGAGGAAGTCGCGCCCGGCGGAGAGCAACGCCCCCCATTCGGGCGAGGGGGCGGCGGGACCGAGGCCGAGGAAACTGAGCCCGGAGGCGGAGATCAGCGCGGTGCCGAACCCCACCGTCGCCAGGGTCAGCAGGGGTGCCAGGGCGTTCGGCAGGATGTGCCGCAGCACGATCTGCCGGCGCGGCAGACCGAGCGCGACGGCAGACTCGACGTAACCGGAGCCGCGGACCACCAGCGCCTCCGCGCGGACGAGCCGGGCGTAGCCGGGGACGAAGGCGATGCCGATGGCCAGCATGACGTTGACCGTGCCGGTGCCCAGCACGGTCACCACCAGCAGCGCGAGCAGGAGTCCGGGCAGAGCCAGCAGGATGTCCGCCAGCCGCATCAGGATTCCGTCGGCCGCCCGGCCGCCCAGCGCCGCCGCGAGACCGAGCACGGCACCTCCGGCCACCGCGATGAGCGTCGAGCCGAAGCCCAGCAGCAGGGACGGCCGGGCGCCGTGCAGGATGCGCGAGAACAGGTCCCGGCCCAGCTGGTCGGTTCCCAGCCAGTGCGCGGAACTCGGGGCCTTCAGGGCGTCGAGCGGATCGATCGCGGAGGGCGGGACGTCGGTGAACAGCCCGGGTGCCACCGCCACCAGCACGATGAGCACCAGCAGGGCGCCCGCCGCCACCACGGTCGGCGGAACGGAAGCGAACGCTCCGGCGCCTCGCCGCCGGGTCCGCGCGGGCGCGGACACGACGGCGACGGGACCGCCGGTGGCGGGTTCGGGGACGAGGGTACGTGCCATGGGTCAGGCGCTCCTGAGCCGCGGGTCGATGACGGGGTAGAGCAGCTCCACCACGGTGGAGATCACGACGAAGACGAAGGCCGAGAGCAGTACCACGCCGATCACCACCGGCATGTCCTTGGCGCTCACCGCCTGCAGGACGAGCGAGCCGATTCCGGGCCGGCCGAACACCGTCTCCACCAGCACCGCGCCCCCGATCAGGGACCCGGTGAGCCACCCCGTCAGGGTGAGCAGCGGCACCGCGCAGTGACGCAGCGCGTGCCGGAGCCGTACCGCCGTCCTCCCCACCCCGCGTGAGCGGGCGGTGACCACGAACGGCTGCTCCAGGGCGGCTTCGAGGCCCTCGCGCAGCACCTGCGCCAGCACCCCCGTGAGCGGGAGCGCCAGGGTGACGGCGGGCAGTACCAGCGAGGCGAAGCCCTCCGCCCCGGCCACCGGGAAGACGTGGAACCGGAAGGAGAACACCGTCAGCAGCACGATTCCGACCCAGTAGGACGGGGTCGACGCCGAGATCAGCTCCCAGACCGAGGCGACCGCCCGGAAGGCGGGCCGGCGCCCGGCCGTCGCCACCGCGGAGACCACCGCGAGGACGACGGCCAGGAGCAGGGCCGCGAGCGCCAGCTGCACGGTCGGCCAGAGCTGATCAGCCATCAGTGACCAGACCGGGCGCTGGAGTTGGTACGACTGCCCCAGGTCGCCCTGGAGGAGCCGTCCCAGGTAGTGCAGGTACTGGTCGGCGACGGGCCGGTCGAATCCGTACTCCCGGGCGATCTCCGCCCGCACCTCGGGGGAGCCGGCGTTGGAGGGACCGAGCAGGACGGAGACGGGGTCGCCGGGGATGAGCTGGAGGGTGAGGAAGGCCAGGGTCGCCGCCCCCAGCAGTACGGCCACCGCCGAGCCCAGCCGCCGGGCGACCCGGGCGGCCAGGACCGTCGCCGACGCCGTCACTTCTCCGCCAGCCAGGCGTCGTAGTACGTCAGCCAGTTGCTCGCGTTGAAGGTGAGCCCCTTGACCTTGTCGGACTGCCCGACGAGGGACACCTGCGTGTAGAGGGGAACGACGACCGCGAGATCGATGCCCCGCTGCTGCACCTTCGGGTAGACGTCGGCGCGGGTCTTCTCGTCCAGCGTGGAGCGACCCTGGTCCGTCCACGTGTCGAAGGACGAGTCGGTGAGGAAGGTGGCGTTGATGCCGCCCTTGGCGGGCGCGCTGCCGGAGTTGAAGAAGAGCCACAGCACGTCCGGGTCGAACCGGGGCCAGCTGAGGTCGATGATGTTCGCCTTGCCGCCGTAGACCTTGGTGTTGTACGTACCGATGTCCAGGTTCGGCCGCTTGACCTCGACGCCGATCTTCTTCAGGTCCGCCTGCACGGCCTGCCCGAGTACGTCGCGCCCCTCGCGGGTCGCCTGGATGGACAGCTGCGGCCACTCCACGGTCAGCCGCTTGCCCGCCTTGGTGCGGTACCCCTGCGCGTCCTTGCCGGTCCAGCCGGCCTCGTCCAGAAGCTGGGCCGACAGCTTCGGGTCGTAGGGCCAACTACCCACGAGGGACTTGTCGTAGTTCGGCGTGGTCGGGCTGATCGGGCTCCAGGCGCGGGGGTACTGGCCGAAGGTGACGGTCTTCACGTCCTGCTCGACGTCGATGCCGCGCTGGATCGCCTTGCGTACGCGGACGTCGTCCAGCGGCGCGAGCGAACCGTTGAGCCAGAGGTTGTAGTTGCCGCCCGGGTTGGCGCGGGAGATGAGCCGAAGGCCGGGGGTGGCCTTGAGCGCGGTGACGTTCTGCGGCGGAATCGCCTTGGCCACCTGCACCTGACCACTCGTCAGGGCACCCGCGCGCACGGAGGCGGTGGGCAGGAAGCGCACGACCACCTTGTCGAGGTAGGCGGCGCCGGTGTGGGTCGCCGTCTCCGGGGCCCAGGCGTAGTCCGGGTTGCGGGTGAGCGTCGCCGACTGGCCCTTGGTGTAGGCGCTGAAGACGAACGGCCCGCTGCCCACGTCGGCGGGACCGCCGGCGGCGAGCTTGCCCGCACCCGCCTTGAGCGCCTCGGGGGAGTAGAAGCCCAGATACGTGGTGCTGGCCGCCTGGAGGAAGGGGGCGAACGCCTTGGAGAAGTTGACCTTCACCGTCCGCGGATCGATGACGTCGGTGCCCGTGTAGGGGCCGAGCAGGTTCGCCGCGTACAGCGACTTGGTCTCCTTGGCCACGATGTGGTCGAAGTTGGCCTTCACGACCGACGCGTCGAACTTCGAGCCGTCGGTGAAGGTGACGCCGTCGCGCAGGTGGAAGGTGTAGCTCTTGAAGTCGTCCGCCACCTCCCACTTGGTGGCCAGCCACGGGTGGAACTTCCCCTCGGAGTCCTGCGAGACCAGCGAGTCGAACACCCCGCGCGCGATCTCCGCGGTGACGTCCTGGGTGCTTGCGTGGATGTCCCAGGAGACGGGCTCGGTGTCGACGGCGGTGGTGAGCGTCCCGCCCGCCACCGGCTTGCCCGAACCCGCCGCCTCGGCGGTGGTGTCACCACCGGACGAGCAGGCGGAGAGGAGAAGGAGACCGCTCACCCCCACCGCGAGGGTGCGGCCGAGTCTGGACAGGGTGGGACGCATGGCGGAACTCCAGGAGTGGACGCCCCCGTGGGGGCGGGAGGGGAGAGGGGAGGCGGCGGAGAAGGGTGGCGTCGGCTCAGTCACGCGGGGCTCCCGCGGCGAGAGCGGCGGCGCCCACGATCTGCAGGGAGGCGTCCTCGCCGGGCGCGTGCACCCCGACGGACTGGATGTCGCGGAAGTGCCGCTCCAGCGGATTTCCCTGGGCCAGCCCCGGGTTTCCGAGCAGGCGCACCGCGGTCTGGACCGCGGTGGTGACATGGCGTACGACCAAAACCTTCGACGCCAGGGCGTCGGCGCCCGGTACGTGCAGGCCCCGGTCGACCCGGTCCGTCGTCGCGAAGATCAGCTGCTCGGCGGTGGAGAGCAGCGTCTCGATCTCGCCGGCGGCCTGACGGAACCGGTCCGTGGTGGCCAGCGGACGGCCGAGCGCGGCAGGCACCCGCTCGTGACCCCACGTGGTCGTGAAACTCTGCGCGGCCCGCGCCACCCCCAGGTAGAGGGAGGACGAGAGCAGCATGGTGATGCTGCCCGGCAGAGTGCCGGGGGCCGGCGGCGTACCGGGGTGTTCCAGCTCGTGCACGTACTCCGCGGGGATCTCGACGTCCCTGAACTCCACCTCGTGGCTTCCCGTGGCGCGCATCCCCAACTGGAACCAGGTGGGCACGATGTCGATGCCGGGCGTACCGCCGGGGACGATGAAGTTGCCCACCCGGGGGGAGGGTTCGTCGGTCACCGCCCAGACCAGGAAATAGCTGAGGCCCTCCGCGCCGGTGACGAACCGCTTGCGTCCGCTGATCGACCAGCCGTTCGCCGTCCGCCGTGCGACGGTCGTCGGCAGGCCGTGGGTGGACGATCCCAAGTCGGGTTCCGCACGCGCGTGGTTGAGCAGCGTCGGACGCTCGGCGGACTCCGCGAGCACCCGGGCGTAGAGCTCCTCGGGCCACGGGCTCCGCGTCTGGAGCAGGTGGGGGACGATGGTCATGCCCGCGATGAGCGCCGTCGACGGATCGCCGCGGCCCGCCGCCAGGAGGATCTTCGCGACCTCGGTGAAGGTCGCCCCGGACCCGCCGTGGCGGGCATCCACTCCGGCGGTCAACAGCCCCGTCTCGTGCAGCAGTTGAATCGACTTGTGAGGAAAGGCCCCGGTGCGGTCGTACTCGGCGGCGTTGGCCGCGAGCGAGGTGGTCACCTCGTCCAGTCGGCCGAGATCGGCGGCCGGCGGCCGGCTTTCGGTGGTCTGGCTCATCGGCCCTCCAGTGCGGCGGGGAGGGAGAGTTCACGGGCCATGGGTGTGTCCTTGGTCTTGGGTCGGGGCAGTTGTCCGGCCACGTGGGGCGGCGCGGCGGGCAAAGGGTGTGACGGTGCTCCGGGCCGCGCGTCACTACCGGGCCGCGAGGGACCCGGGCGTACGGCGGCAGTGGGGGGGCTGAGAACGCGATTCGGAAAAGGTGCGCTACGGTGCGCGGCCGTGCGGAGGGAGTGGTGTTCACCGGAGTCCGGCGGGACCTACGCGTCGTCTCAGCGACAGCTGGTCGACCAGACCTTCCCGAAGTCCACGACTCGGCACTGCGTCAGACGGGACGTCAGGTGTTCGCCGAGTCCGCGGTGGCATGCGGCAGCGCCGGCCGGGTACCGGCTGGACTCCCTCACCATCTCAGGCCTGAACATGGCACTGAGCATGCAGGAACAGTGCACTCTGCGTCCAATGCCGAATACTGATCGGGATCGATCGCGTTCCGTCATCGATCGCCTTCGGCTCGTGCGGGCCGCGCGTGGGCCCGGGTTTTCCCGCTCGTACGGGCGGCCGTTCCGGCCGGCTCCGGGGTGCCGGGCGTGCGCGAACGGTACGGCACGGCCGCCGATCGGGGTAGATCCTCCCCGAGTCCCGGGCCGACCTCCGCGCCGCCCGGGGGCGGCGACCGTATTCGGGTCGGCGGCTGCGTCCCGGGTCCGGCCGCGCGACTCCGGGATCGCGGCGGAGCGGTTCCCGCAGGGGCGGAGGGAAGCCGCCCGGAACGGGACGCCGGGGGCCGCCGTGATCGGGTGGCGCACCGTGCGGAGAGCCTGCCCGCGAGGTGCCGCGGAGGCGTGCTCCGGGCGTCGCGGCCGCCATGTGTCCGATGCCGGGACGACGCCCCAACCTCCGTGCCGGGAAGGGGGGGGCCGGTACGGATTGGGCCGATCAGGGTCAGGGTGCGCGCATGTGGATCAAGTCCGCCATCCGTTCAGGTGCATACCCTTCCCGACGGCTTTCGGTGATGTTCGAAAAGGGTGATTATGCGGTGAAAGCACCACTCGTTACGACCCGCAAAGGGAGTACACATGCTTCGCCGTATCGCGATCACAGTGGCCACCGTCGCCGCTGCCGGGCTGATGGCCGCAGGTCCTGCCGCCGCCCACGGCAACGACAATGGCGGCGAGTCCGTCGAGGTCGCCGCGGGCTACCTGCAGGCCGAGGCTTCTCACGAGAAGGCCGACTACCTCAACCTCGGTGGCCCGTACGGAATCACGTACGCCTCGGAGGAGCGCGACGCCGCCGCGTTCGAGGCCGGCTTCTTCTGGGCTCAGTACCTGAACAACAACTGACCCGTTCGGCCCGGTGCGGGGCCCGCTCCCTTACGGGGGCGGGCCCCGTCCGCGTTGACGGGAGGGGGCGGGAGCTCCGCCGAGGCCACTGGATCAAGGCCGTCCCGCCAGGAATCGCGGACGGCCTCTAAGCTGGACGCCGGCCGGAAAGGGGTCTGGCGGCGGAGGGGGAAACCGTGGAGAGAGACCGTTTCCTGGGTCCGCTGCGCCGTATCGGCCTGACCCTGAGTCCCGGCCGTCCGCCCCGGTTTAACCCCCCTGCGGAACACGGAACGGCGGACGGCGGAGCCCGGAACCGCTCCCGTTCCCGTTCCCAGGACCGGGAACGGGAGCGTCTGGTCCGGGCGGAGTGGGAGGCCCTGCGGGCCCGGCTGGCTCCCGATGTGGCGGAACACGTGGCGCGGGTGGGGGAACTGCTCGCGGACCCGCGCCTGGAGTTCACGCCCGACCCCGGACGGAACGCGGTGCGGCGGGACTACCTGTCCGCCGCCGACGCCTACCAGGCGGCGGGCAAACTCCTGGACGAGGCGACGGACCTGCCCGACCTCGCTGCCGCGGTGGTCCTCGCCGACCGTGCGGTGGAGCTGTTCGCCGCCGCGCGGGCCCGGCACCTGGGGCAGCGCCCTCACGCGCAACGGCCGCGCTGCTACTACAACCCGCTGCACGGACCGTCCGTGGAACCACCCCGGGAACCACGGGTACGCAAGGGGCGGCGGGTCGTCGCGCGGGAGGCCGCCGCGTCCCGCCGCCCCGCCTGCGAGCCCTGCCGACGCGCCCTGCTGGCGGGGGAGCCCCCGACGTACTGCCCGCCCTGTGGACTGCCCGGGACGAGCGCGGCCGGCCCGTGACCATGCTGGTGCCCTACTACGCGCTGCCCCGGCAGGCGTCCATCTGGGCGGGAACGGCCTGCGGTTCGTACGACCCCGAGGCGTCCGGCAGGGTCCTGCGCGGGGAGCACCGGAACCGCCCCGCCGACTGACCTCCGGGCGAGCGCGGTCGGCCTCTGCCGCCCACGCCCCCCGGCCCACGCCCCGCCGGTGAGCACGCCTGGCCGGTGGGCGCGGGAAAGGGGCCGTTCTACTTCGTGGTGCGCTTGGTGTTCGCCGTCTTGCGCGCCGGGGCGCGCTTCGTCGCACCGGTGCTGCGCGCGGCCTGCTTCTCGGTGGCCGTGCCGCCGGTGCGCAGAGCGCCGGAGCCGGTCTCCAGATGGGCGCGGACGAACCACTGGAACTGCTCCAGCCCGCGCAGATGCTCGATGAGAAGGTCCTCGGTCACCGGGTCGATGGCACCCACCCGTTCCACCGCCTCGCGGTGGCTCTCGATGATGCCGGTGTACACGAGGTCCAGGGCACCGAGGTGGGCGATCGCGTCGGCCCTGCCGATGCTGTAGTCGTCCCAGGTGCGCTCGGCCACGATGGCGCCCGGCGTCCCCTGCGGCTCGCCGCCGAGGGCGGAGATGCGCTCGGCCGCCGAGTCGGCCATCTCCCGTACGGCGACGGTCTGCGGGTCGAGCATCTCGTGGACGGCGATGAAGTGCGGGCCCACCACGTTCCAGTGGATGTGCTTGAGGGTGAGGGCCAGGTCGTTGAGCGCGTGCAGACGCAGTGTGAGTGCGTTGATCACCTCGGCCCCCTCCTTGGTGGAGAGGCCGGGGACGGTGTACTGGGGGGACCGGGTCTTGGGGGGCAATGTCACTCCTGGATCGTGGGACGGTCTACGTCCTCACGCCTGCCCCCTTCCGCCCGCTTCTCACGCGCGTGACGCCGTGTTGCCACTGGACTGGGTCCCGAAGGAGGTACCGGTCGGCCCACCGCCCCCGCGCCGACCGGCGGTGGGGGCGGTGGCGGGGGCGGGACGAACATGTCGGAGCCGCCGGGCCGGCCGGCGCGCTCCCTCAACGACGGCGGGCGGACCAGCCAGAGCCGATCCCCGCGACGTGCAGGGCGAGAGCGAGCAGCCCGAGCAGCATGACGTTGCCGGACGAGAAGACGTCGTTCGTGGTGATGTCCGCGGCGTTGATCAGGAAGGAGATGAAGAACAGGACCGCTGCGACGATGGCGAGCATGGAAGGGTTCCTCTCGGGTGGGGGCCGCCCCGGAGGCTGTTCCGGGGGCGGGTCCGCGAAATCCCGCCGTAGCCGTACGGGACACGACGTCTAGTGCCCCCGAACACCGCCCTCAGACCGGCCACTTCACCTCCCGGGTCGCGAGGGGACGACCGGGCCGCTTCCGGCGGGACGGCGGAGGGCGAGGACCCGGCGCCCGCGTCCCGCACCCGGACCCCGCCCCGGCCGGCCGCGTACCGCCGGTCGGTGCGAGGGGGGAACCTTGTGCAGTACGTTCGCCTGGTGACCGATTTCTACTGGTTCGGTAGCCATGAGTGATTCCTCCCTGGTGCTGCTGGTGCTGGCGGCCGTGATCGTGCTGTTCTCGCTGAACCGCCTGCCCGTCGAAGCGGTCGCCCTCGGCTCCGCGCTGGCGCTCGTGGGCATCGGAGTGCTGACGCCCGCCCAGATCTTCAGTGGCTTCGGCGACCCGGTGGTGGGTTTCGTGGCGGCCCTGTTCGTGGTGAGCGCGGGTCTCGAAGTGACCGGGGTGACGGCCAGGGCGGGACAACTGCTCGCGGCCCGCACCGGGAGGAGCCGTTGGCGGCTGGTCGCGCTGACCCTGGTCTCCGTCGCCGCCCTGTCGGCGCTGATCACCATGAACGGGGCGGTCGCCGCGCTGCTCCCGGTCGTGGTCATGCTGGCGGTCCGTGTCGGCATGCCGCCGTCCAAACTCGTGATGCCGCTGGCGTTCGCCGCGCACGCCGGGTCGATGCTGGTGCTGACCGGGACCCCGATCAACGTGCTGGTCTCCGACGCCGCGAAGGAGGTGACCGGCAGGGGCTTCGGCTTCTTCTCCTTCCTCTGGGTGGGCGTCCCGCTGGTCGCCGGTACGGTCGCGGCAGCCGTCTTCCTGGGTGACCGGCTGCTGCCCTCCCGCAGTCCCGCGGCGCTCCCGCCGGATCTGAGCAATCACACCCTCACCCTGGTCGCGCACTACGGACTCGCCGACGACCTCGGCGGACTGGTGGTGTCCCCGCGGTCGTCGTGCGTGGGGGCGACCTTTCCCTCCCTCGATACCGGGGAGGGCGACCTCGTCGTGCTCGGCGCCCTGCGCGCGGACTCGGACGACCACGAACTGCGCCGCACCGACGCCCTCGCCGTCGGGGACCAGGTCGTGGTGCGCGGCACGCCCGACGAACTGAACGCCTTCGGGGAGACCCACGGTCTGATCCCGCAGCGGGCCCGGCTGGGCGAGCAGCGGGCCGGTGCGCTCGTCAACCGGGAGGTCGGGCTCGCGGAGGTGCTGATCTCGCCGCGCTCGGCGCTGGTCGGCGCCCGGGTCTTCCCCGGCCTGCTGACGGAGGCCCGGGACATCGTGGTACTCGCCGTGCACCGGGACGGACAGAACGCCGACCCCGGCACCGTCACGCTGCGTGCAGGCGACACCCTTCTGCTGCACGGGTCCTGGCCCGCGCTCAGCGGTACCGCGGCGGTCTACTCCGACGATCTGCTGCTGGTCGACTCCCCGGCGGCGGTCCGGCGCCAGAACACCCCCGTGGGACCCGCCGGACGGCGCGCTCTCGCCGTGATGACCGCGATGGTGATCCTGCTCGCCTCCGGGCTGGTCTCCCCGGCCGTCGCCGCCCTGATCGCGGCCGTGGCGATGATCCTCCTCAGGGTCGTCTCGGTGCACGAGGCGTACGGGGGAGTGTCCTGGCCCACCGTGGTGATGGTCGGAGCGATGTTCCCGCTCTCCACCGCGATCATGAAGTCGGGCGCCGCGGACTCCGTCGCCCGTCTCATCGTGGACACCGCCGGCAGCAGCCGGTACGCCTTGCTGGCCGGCCTCTTCCTCGTCACGGTCGTGCTCGGGCAGTTCGTCAGCAACACCGCCACCGCACTGATCGTCATCCCCATCGCGACCGTC
The DNA here is from genome assembly GCF_036188265.1 of Streptomyces sp. NBC_00247. NCBI lineage: Bacteria > Bacillati > Actinomycetota > Actinomycetes > Kitasatosporales > Streptomycetaceae > Streptomyces > Streptomyces sp. NBC_00247. The sequence continues at coordinate 6,907,036 of NZ_CP108093.1, forward strand.
GCCGCCCAGGAGGTCGGGGTTTCCGTGCTCCCCGTCCTCATGGTGGTCGCGGTGGCCGCCGCCGCCGCGATGCTCACTCCGGTGGCCACGGCCGCCAACCTCATGGTGTACGAGCCCGGGGGTTACCGGTTCGGCGACTACTGGCGCTTCGGCCTGCCGATCGTCCTCTGGTTCCTGGTGGTGGCGCTGACGGTCGTACCCCGGGTCTGGCCGCTGTGAGGCCGGCCCCGGGAAACGGGTGCCCGCCCGCTCCCGTCACCCTCGGGCGGAGTCCTGCCCGGCTTCCGCGGCCGACACCTGACGCAGGGTGCGCCCGGTCCGGGCGGAACGCGCGTGGTACGGGTCGGGGGTGCCCGGCCGGTCCCGTACCGCCTGCTCGTCCTTGGCCTTGATCAGCAGCCACGCCTCCTGGCCGCGCGCGTCCTCCTGGCCCGTCCGGAACCTGATCAGCGCGAACTCGCCCCGGAGCTTCTCGCCGACGAGCCGGAAGGTGGCGTGGCCGCGCTCCAGGGACTCCGCGAAGGGCACCCGGACCCCGTGCTCGTCGTGGCCGAGCGGTACGTAGGTGCCCTGGTCCCAGACGATGACGGTGCCGCTGCCGTACTCACCCGGCGGAATCACCCCTTCGAACTCGCGGTACTCCAGTGCGTGGTCCTCCGTGGGGACCGCCAGCCGCCGGTCGCTGGGGTTGTCCGAGGGGCCCTGCGGCACCGCCCAGGACCGCAGAACGCCGTCGACCTCCAGCCGGAAGTCGAAGTGCATGCGCCGTGCCGCGTGTATCTGCACGACGAAGCGCGGCAGTGGGGTCGCGGATTCGTCCTGCATGGCGGGCTCCCTCCGTCGTCGCCCCGTCCTGAAGATCGAGCCGGGCGGTCCGTTCCGCTTCACCTTCCACTGTGCCGCCCCGCCCGGACGGCCGCATGGCGGGCACGCCCCCCGCCCCGGAACGGGCCTGCGGGCGGCGCAATAACATGATCTCCATGGAACAGCGCACTCTCGGCAGGACCGGCCGTGACGTATCGGTCGTCGGACAGGGAACATGGCAGCTCGGAGGGGACTGGGGCGAGGTACGCGAGCAGGACGCGTTCGAGGTACTCGACGCGGCGGTCGGATCGGGTGTCACCTTCTTCGACACCGCCGACGTCTACGGCGACGGCCGCAGCGAACAGCTCATCGGCCGCTACCTGAAGGACCGGCCGGACGCCGGTGTCCTCGTCGCCACCAAGATGGGCCGCCGCGAGGCCCAGGTCCCGGAGAACTACGTCCTGGACCACTTCCGTGCGTGGAACGACCGCTCGCGGGCGAACCTCGGCGTCGACACGCTGGACCTGGTCCAGCTCCACTGCCCGCCCACCAGCGTCTACTCGACCGACGCCGTCTTCGACGCGCTCGACACCCTCGTCGCCGAGCAGCGCGTCGCCGCCTACGGGGTCAGCGTCGAGACCTGCGAGGAGGCGCTCACCGCGATCGCCCGCCCCGGCGTCGCGAGCGTCCAGATCATCCTCAACCCGTTCCGGCTGAAGCCGCTGGAGAAGGTCCTCCCGGCCGCCCTCGCCGCCGGAGTGGGCATCATCGCCCGGGTCCCGCTCGCATCCGGCCTGCTCTCCGGCCGCTACACGGCCGAGACCGTCTTCGCCCCGGAGGACCACCGGACCTACAACCGCCACGGCGAGGCGTTCGACCAGGGCGAGACCTTCTCCGGAATCGACTACGCGACCGGCATCGAGGCCGCCGCCGAGTTCTCCGGATTCGCACCCGAGGGGGCCACGCCCGCCCAGACCGCGCTGCGCTGGATCATCCAGCAGCCCGGCGTCACCAGCGTCATCCCCGGAGCGCGGTCCGTGGACCAGGCCCGTGCCAACGCCGACGCGGCCGCGCTCTCCCCGCTGCCGCAGCCGACCCTGGACGCGGTGCGCGACCTGTACGACCGCCGCATCCGTGCGGGTGTGCACGGCCGCTGGTAACCACGCGCTCCGGCGACGGGGCCGGGACGACCACTCAGTCGTCGTCCCCGCCGTCGTCCCCGTCCTCGCCGCCCGAGTCCTGCTGCCCGGTGCCCTGGGCGTCGGACGTGGCGGGGGCGGGGGAGCCCTCCCCCTGCGGCGTGACGACACCCTGCGACGCACCGGTGCCCGGGGTCACCGCCGAACCGGAGTCGGGGGCGAAGATCACCGTCCCCAGGTAGACGGCCACCACGAACGCGATGGAGCCCGCCACCGCGCTCGCCACCCGTGGGCGCCGCCGGATGGCCTCGCTCGCGGCGAGCCGGCGACCGCCGGATCTCGCGGCACCCCGGCCCGCCGCGCGGCTGCCGGAGCGGCTGCCCGCCCGCGGCGCCGCGCGGTTCACCGGCGGCGCGGCCCGGCGCCGCCCCCCGGACTGCCCGGTCCGGTGCCCCGGGCCGGGCGCGTCCCCAGAGACCGCCGTGGGCGCGGTGGAGCGCGAGCCGGACCCGGCCGCTGCCGCCGGACCGCCGTTCCCGCGCCAGGCCGCGGTACGGAACCAGTCGGCCGCTTCCTGCGCGGTCGGGCGCTCCTCGGGCTTCTTGGCGAGCAGCCCCAGCAGATACGTGTCGAAGGCCGGCGAGATGTCGACCCCCTGGTCCCGCAGGGGCACCGGAGGCGTGTCGACATGCTGATAAAGCGTGGCGGCGGCGGTGTCCGAGCGGAACGGCGGGCGGCCCAGCAGCAGGTGGTAGATGACGCAGCCCAGCGAGTACATGTCGGAGTCCGCGCCCGCCGTCCGGCCGAGCGCGCGCTCCGGTGCCAGATACAGGCTCGTCCCCACGATCTGGCCGGCCGTCGTCAGCGCCGTCGAGGGATCGTCGACGAACTGGGCTATCCCGAAGTCGCCGATCTTCACGGAGCCTTCGGCGTCCAGCATGAGGTTGCCCGGCTTGATGTCCCGGTGCACCACACCCTGGCGGTGCGCGGCGGCGAGCCCGGCCGCGGCGTCGCCCGCGATCCGCGCCACCTGCTCGGGGTGGACACTCTCCTGCGCGGTCAGCAGATCGCCGAGGCTGCGCCCCTCGACCAGCTCCATGACGAGATAGAGGCGGTCCTCCCACGTGCCGAAGTCGAAGACCGCGACCAGGTGCGGGTGGCTCAGCCGGGCGGCCGTCTGCGCCTCCAGCCGGAACCGTGCGGTGGAAGAGGAGTCGGCCCGGTCCCCCAGCAGCAGCTTGACGGCGACGGCACGGCCGAGGACCTCGTCCGTCGCCCGCCACACCTCGCCCATGCCACCACGCCCGATGGGGGACACCAACCGGTACCGATCAGCTACCAGCACCTGTACACCTATCTCGAATTGTGGCCCGTTGCGTCAGCCGGGGCGACGCACGGGTCGTGCTCACGAGGAGCGGGACGGGGCGGGGCTCGCGGCGATGATCAGGATATCTGTCCGGTGGACCCGATGTTACGGCCGGTCAGTTCCGTTCCTCCTCCGCTCTTCCCGGCCTCGACCGGAACCGGGGAGAGCGACCCCTGACGGCGCGTTCAGGGGCAAGTGCCCGGCGCGCGGCGCGGTTCGGCGGCAGGGATCTTCCGGAGACCCGGCGGTCCGGCGCTCAGCCCCGTACGGGGGCCGTCCGCCCCAGCGCCTCCACCAGCGGCAGGACCCGGTGCGGCACCCGCTCGCGCAGTGCCACCTCGGTGCGGGTCCGCACCACGCCGGGCAGCTGGATGAGCCGCTGGATCACGTCCTCCAGATGACCGTTGTCCCGCGCCACGACCCGGGTCAGCAGATCCCCGCCGCCGGTGGTCGAGAACGCCTCGATGATCTCCGGAACCTCCGCAAGCGCGTCCCCGACCTCGTCCAGACGCCCCTGCGTGACCTCCAGGTGGACGAAGGCGAGCACCGGATGCCCCAGGGCGGCGGGGGAGAGGACCGGGCCGGTGCCCGTGATCACGCCGTCCCGCTCCAGCCGGTCCATCCGGGCCTGGAGCGTCCCCCGGGCCACCCCCAGGATGCGGGCGTGCTCCCGGGCGCTGGTACGAGGCTGCTCGATGAGGAGCCGCAGGATACGGGTGTCGAGAGCGTCCACCGCCATGGTGCGCCTGCCTCTTCTGGGGGTACGTGGGGCGGTCCGAGCCTATCCCGGCTCCCCGGGGGCCCGACGACCCGGAAAAGCCGCTCAGCGGTGGACGTACCCATGGACCGGACGAGGGCGGCGGCGTCGACGACAGAGCGGTGGCGGACGCCGGAGACCGCCCCGCGGCCGGGCCGGCTCGGGGCGGGCGTCAGCCGGCCGCCGGAGTCGCGGTGTACTCCTCGTCGGTGACGGGAGTCAGCCAGTGCACGACGGCGTGCTCGGCGTCGCCCTCGTTGATGGCGACATGGACCATCAGGCGGTTGGGGGCGGCGCCGTGCCAGTGCTCCTCGCCCGCCTCGAACAGTACGCGGTCGCCCGGACGGATGATCTCGACGGGTCCGCCGCGGCGCTGGCACAGGCCGACGCCCTCGGTGACGAAGACGGTCTGGCCCAGCGGGTGGCTGTGCCAGTGGGTGCGGGCGCCGGGCATGAAGTGCACCAGGTTCGCGGTGACCCGGGACGGCGCGGGCGCCGCCGCGACGGCGTCGATCCAGACGTCGCCGGTGAACCACTCGGCGGGACCCTTGGCGGTGGTGATCGAACTCCGGGTGATCTGCATGGTCGTTCCTTCCGTGGCTGCTCGTGCGAGCGGGTTCTGTCGGGGCGGGGGCCGTCAGGGCTTGAGGAGTGCCTTGATCGCGCGGCGTTCGTCCATCGCCCGGTAGCCCTCGGCGACCTGGTCGAGGGGGAGGGTGAGGTCGAAGACCTTCCCGGGGTCGATACGGCCGGTGAGGACCCGGTCGATGAGGTCGGGGAGGTAGCGGCGTACGGGGGCGGGGCCGCCGCGCAGTCCGACGTGCGAGAAGAAGAGTTCCTGCCCGTCGACGGCGACGTCGTGGGGGACACCGACGAAGCCGACGTTGCCGCCGGGGCGGGCCGAGTGCAGGGCCTGGCGCATGGCCTGGGAGGTGCCGACGCACTCGAGGACGCTGTCGGCGCCGATGCCGCCGGTGAGATCCTTGATCCGCGCGACGCCCTCGGCGCCGCGCTCGGTGACGAGGTCGGTGGCGCCGAACTCCAGGGCGAGCTTCTGCCGGCTCTCGTGGCGGCTCATGGCGATGATGCGCCCGGCGCCCATCTCCTTGGCCGCGATCACCGCGGAGAGGCCGACAGCGCCGTCGCCGACGACGACGGCGGTCGAGCCGGGGGCGACCGCGGCAGCCTCCGCGGCCCACCAGCCGGTGCCCATGACGTCGGACACGGCCAGCAGACCGGGCCAGTACTTCTCGTCCGGGACCTCCTCGGTGGCCACCAGGGTCCCCTGGGCGTTGGGGATGCGGACGTAGTCGGCCTGGCAGGTGCTCATGAACTCGCGGTGCAGGCAATTCGACTGGAACCCGTTGCGGCAGTGGGCACAGGTGTTGTCCGAGGTCGCGAAGGACCCCACCACGAACTGCCCCGGCTTCACCGAGGTGACCCGGTTGCCGACCTCCTCCACGAACCCGATGTACTCGTGCCCCATCGGGTGCGGGTCTTCGACCGGCTCCAGCCCTCGCCACGCCCACAGATCGGAACCGCACACGCAGGTGGCCGCCGTGCGGATGATCGCGTCGGTGGGGTGGAGGATCTTCGGGTCGGCCAAGGTCTCGAAACGGACGTCACCGGGAGCGTGAATCACTGCGCCGCGCATGGGGTTCCTTACGTGCCGGGGACGGGCATGTGGTGCCCGTACCGAATTGCCGGGGCGCGCTCTCGGCGGCGCGCCCGTCGTCGCACCCCCCGAGCCGTGCCGCGCCGACGCGCGGGCGGCGGGAGGTGCCACGTCTTCCAGGTAACCCGCATCCCGCGCGGCGAGCGAGTCACCAGTGGGAGGTGTACCGCCAGTACACCTCTGGGCCCGCGACAGGTCCCTTGTGGAGAGCGCGGTCCGGCCGCCACGGGCCCGGGTGCGCGGTCGCCTCCACCCTGCCCGGCTGCCGCCTCGACGCGTGTGCGCGAGAAGGTCGTCGGCATGGCCGCCGCGGGCATGGTCACGCCAAGGTGCTCGGTTCGTGCGAGGGCTGTAACAGACTCGGATCCGGGCTGTGCCGGCCGGATCGGCCGCCTCCACAATGGGCGGGCAGCTTGCGGGCGGCCGGCCCTGGGGCTGGTCACGGGGGGAGTGGGGCAGCATGGACTCGAATACGGTCGGAGCCGGTTCGCCACGTCGGGGTCGGGGCGGTGCCCTCGCGGGGGCTGCCGTCGTCGTGGCCCTGCTGACGGTCACCGGCTGCCAGTCCTCCGACGGTGACGGCGGGGCGGCACCGGGCTCCGGGTCGGCCGGGCGGTCGGCGGGGGCGAGCGCGTCGAAGAGCGGCGAGCCCTCGGGCGACTCCGGCACGGGTACGAGTGCGGCCCCGACCGCCGAACCCGCCGGGGACAGCGGCGAGACCGGTGGCGGCAACGGCACCGACTACCAGGACTGCGAGGCCGACGGCCTCACCACCGCGGTCGAGCTCCAGGACTCGCCCGGGGAGACCCCCCGTCACTTCCTGCTGACCGTCACCAACGGCGCCGAGGCGCCGTGCGTCCTCAACGAGGGACCGCTGCTACGGCTCGGTTCCGGCAGCGACGCTCCGGGCGTCGAGCCGCTCGTGGGACCGGACAGCCAGCCGCTCATCGTCGAGGGGGGCGGTAAGGCGTACGCCGGCCTGTACGTCTTCGGCAACGACGAGGGCGGCGAAGCGGAGTACGAACAGTCCCAGCGGTTCACCGCCACGCTGGTCGCCGGCGAGGGCACCGAACTCAACGGCGTTCTCCTCTTCGACCTGCCCGACGGCCTGCGTTCCGTCTCCTACGACGAAGCGGCCCGGGTGAACGGCTGGGCCGGCACCGAAGGCCTGGCGATGCGCGCGATCAATCAGCTCTGACGGCATCGGCCGGAGACGGGCGGGTCGTCCGCTCCGGACGGACGCCCCGGGCCGACGGGATGGACCCGACGGTGAACCGTTGGCTCTGTCGCGGCTCAGCGGTACGGAGAGAATCTGAACCATTGGCCCACTGATTTCTCTGTCGATTGAACCGTCGGCCGGGTGAATGGTGAGATGTGTGCAGCGATGGCGCTGCGGAGCCCCGGAACGGGGGGTCCGCAGCGCCTTTCTCATGCGCCCGGACATGTTCAAGCGCGCCCGGGCGGACGGACAGAAGGAAGGGTGGGGCGACGTGCTGAGGAGGGCGTTCGTGGCGCCGGATCCCGGGCGGATCAGGCTGCGGTTCGCGGCCCGGGCCGTGCTCGGCATCGGGTCGGCCGTCGCGTTGTGCGGGGTCACCGGACATTCACTGGTCGCCACCGTCGCGGGCGGGCTGTCCGCGTTGCTCGCCCTGTTCACGGTCGGAGATCCGACCGTGCGCGGACAGGCCGTGACGACCGCGCTGCTGCCCGTCGTCGGGCTGCCGGTGCTGGTGCTCGCCGCCGTCCTGCACGACGTGCCGGTCGCCCGGGACCTGGTGTTCCTCGCCGCCGTGGGCGGCGGGGTGTACGCGCGACGGTGGGGGCCGCGCGGTCACTCGCTCGGCGTGTTCGCCTTCATGACCTGCTTCATGGCGCAGTTCCTGCAGGCCGTGCCGAGCCGGATCCCGGAACTGTACGGAGCCGTACTGCTCTCGGTGGCCACCGCGGCGGCCGTCCGGTTCGGGGTCTGGTGCTACGAGCGGCGGCTGCCGGTTCCCCCACCGGTGCCCGCGCCGGCCGGCGGGAGCGGGCTCGCGCGGATCACCACACGACAGGCCGTGCAGGCCGCCGCCGGCGCCGCGTTCGCGCTCGCGGCCGGACAGGTGCTGTCGGACCAGCGATGGTACTGGGCGGTGGGCGCCACCTGGTGGGTGTTCGTCGCCACCACCTCGCGCGGGGAGACGGTGGTGCGGAGCTTCAGGAGGGTCCTGGGGACGGTGCTCGGCATCGGGATCGGCTTCGCCGTGGCCGTACCGCTGCACGACAGCCCCGTCCCGGCAGCGGTGGTCGTCGCGCTGAGCGTCTTCGGCGTCTTCTACACCGCGGCCGTCTCCTACACGTGGATGATGCTCGCGGTGACCGTCATGGCGAGCATGCTGTACGGATTGCTCGGCGTGCTCGACCCTGCGCTCCTCGTCCTGCGGGTGGGCGAGACGGCGGTCGGCGCACTGGGCGCCGTCCTCGCGGTCCTGCTCGTCCTGCCGGTGACCACGCACTCCGTGACCGACGCCTGGGTGGCCCGCGCGCTGCGCTGCGTGCACGCCTGTACCGCCGAGGCCGCGGCCCGGCTCGCAGGCGGCGCGGACGCCGACCCGGCACCCCTGGTGGCCGAACTGGAAGCCATCCTCGGCCGGGTACGGCTCTCGCTGGCACCACTCGTCCATCCGCTGAGCCCGATGAGGGCACGCAAGAGGCGGGCGCGCCAGGTCCTCGCCCTGCTCGACGGCTGTGCCCGCGAGGTCCGCGGACTCGCCTCCGTCGCCGCCGACCCCGAGGCCTCCCACGACGCACGGCTCGCCGCCGCCTGCTGGCGTGTGGAGACCGCCGTCGAGGCGCTCACCGATCCGCCGGTGCCGGACCGCCGCCGCGAGCACGCCCCCGTGGCACCGGCGGCGGCACACGCCGAACCGGCGTTCGCCCACCTCCACGCGCTGGAGCAGGCCCTTCTCGATCTGGCCGAGCCGCTGCGGCGGGCCGACCCGGTGCCGGCGAGCGCCTGAGCGGCACGCGTACGGGCCGAGCGGCGACCTCGGTCAGCGGTGTGCCGGCGAGCCCCGGCGGCCCTCCCGTGCCGGCGGTCCGCCGGCCCGTGCCCGGCCCTGCCGGGCGATCGGCGCCTGCTACCGTCGGCCGGGCGGACCGCACGGCCCGCACCCACACCAGGTACGGGCACAAAGGGGTAGCGCGATGAGCGGCAACAGCGCCGGGCGGGCGTTCATAGGGTCTTTCACCACCAATGGCGGGAAGGGCATCACCGTCGCGGAGGTGGACCGGGAGACCGGCGCGCTCACGGTGGTCGGCTCGACCGACACCGTCCCCGATCCGTCGTTCCTCGTGGCGTCGGCCGACGGCACGATCCTCTACGCCGTCAGCGAGGCGTCCGAAGGCGCGGCCGCCGCACTCGACATCGCAGGCGAGGTACCCCGGCTCGTCGGTGGCTGCCTGCGCTCGGTGAACGGCGACGGACCGACCCACCTCACCCTCGCGGCGAACCACCTGGTCACCGCGAACTACGGCTCCGGCAGCGTCACCGTGCTGCCGCTGCGGGAAGACGGGTCACCGCGCGCCGCCGTCTTCGTCGAACAGCACGAGGGCAGCGGCCCCGACGCCGAACGGCAGACCGAGCCGCACGCCCACCAGGTGCTGCCCGACCCGTCGGGCGACTGGCTGCTGAGCGTGGACCTCGGCACCGACTCGGTGTACGTCGGCGCCGTCGACCGGGTCACCGGCGAGCTGCGTCCGCACGGGGAGACCGCGCTGCGCCCCGGCACCGGCCCCCGCCACCTGGCCTTCCACCCGGCGGGACGCCACGCGTACGTACTGAACGAGCTGGAGCCGACCCTCACCCTCTGCCGCTGGGACGCGGCCACGGGCGTGCTGGAGCCGCTCCACGAGGTGCCGGTACTGCCCGAGGAGGCGGCCGGTGCCCCGGACCGCACGTACCCGTCCGAGGTCGTCGTCTCCCTCGACGGCAGGTTCGTCTGGACCGCCAACCGGGGGCACGACAGCATCTCCGTACTCACCCTGGACGAGACGGGTGAGAAGGCGCAGCTGGTCGCGTCCGTCCCCTGCGGCGGCAACTGGCCGCGCGATCTGACGCTCGATCCCACCGGTCAGTGGCTGTACGCGGCCAATGAGCGCTCCGGAGACGTCAGCTGGTTCGCCGTCGACCAGGAGACGGGTGTACCGCGCCACGCGGGCTCGATCGACGCACCGGCCGCCTCCTGCGTCCTCCTGGTCTGACGGGGGACGCCCGTGCGGTGTGTCCCCGCCCGGGAGCGGGGACACACCGCACGGTGCTGCCGGGGGCGCGTGATCAGTGCGCCGGGACGCCCTGGGGCGTCGCGGGCGAGATGCCCAGCGCCGAGGCGTACAGGGACAGCACGAGCTTGCCGATCGCCGGGTAGGCGCCGAGCGGCTCCGCCGTCGCGCAGCCCGCCTCCTTCGCCGCCGCGTCCAGCAGGCCCGTGTCGACCTCGGGACCCACCAGGTAGGGCGCCAGCGCGAGCTGGAGGGAGCCCGCGTTCTTCAGCTGGTCCGCGATCGAGGACACCGAGCCTTCCACGTCCAGCGCGGCCGCCATCACGGGCACGGCCAGCCGGGCGGCCAGCAGCATGCCGGTGATGCCGGCGGCCTTGACGGCCTCGTCGCCGCCCACCGTGGCCAGCACGATGCCGTCGGCGGCGGTGGCGACGGTGAACAGCCTGGCCCGGTCGGCACGCGCCAGACCGGCCTCCGAGAGGCGCACGTGCAGCGCCTCGGCCAGCAGCGGGTGCGGGCCCAGCACCTCGGTCAGCTCGACCTGCGTGCCGCTCTCCATGACCGCCTGCCGTATCCGGCGGATCAGGGCGCTGTCGGGTCCCGCCAGCAGAGGGACCACCACGGAGGACGGGCCCTCGGGCACCGGAACCTCACGTCCCGCGGCCGTGGCCTGCTCGTACGCCGCGACGCGCTCGGCGGCGCACTGCGTGAGGACGGAGGCGAGCGCCGGGAATTCGGCGTCGTCGCCTTCGAGGTAACCGATGACCGCGTTGAGGCCGGGCAGCTCGGAACGGGCGATGCTGATGACTTCCTCGGCCACGCTGCGGGCGGCCGGGGAAGGGGTACCGGGAACGGCGAGGACGAGCACGGCAGCGCCCTCGGGCGCGACCACGGGCTCCGGGCGGCGGTGCCGTCCGGACTGGCGAGGTCGCGGCATTCGTACAGGCAGGCCGGAAGCGGGCCCAGTGGGGGTGCTCATGGCGCCGCATGCTACTGGTTTTGGTTGCCCCCTCGTTCAGGGAGGGTACAGCTGGGCGTTATCTGTCCGTTTATGTCCGATCAGTGACGTACCGGTCAACTGCCCCGCTCTGTCTGGCCTCCGGGTGTGTCCCTCAGCCGCCGTCGGAGCCGCCGCCGACGACGTGCAGCAGGGTCGGATGGCGGGGCAGCCGAAGGTCCGACCTGGCCAGCGCCCGTGCGAGCAGGAGTGAACCCGCGAGCGGGTCCCCCGCGGCCGGAACCAGGGCCGCGTGCGTCAACTGCCGTCCCAACTCCTCGCGCAGGGGCGCGAGGAGCGGCTCACCCATACGGAACAGGCCACCCGTAAGAGCTACTTCGACGGGCTCCCCGCCGGGGCCCGTGGCGCGTTCCCCCGTTCCGGGAAACCCGGTCCCCGGGCACACGGCCGCGGCCGCCTCGGCGATGTGCGCGGCGGCCCGGCGCAGGACCGACCTGGCGACGGGGTCCTCCTGCGCGCACGCGGCGACCTCGGGCGCGAACGACGCGAGCAGCGCGGGGCGGTCGGCGCGGGGATAGAGCAGACCCGGGAGTCCGGTCGCCGGACCGAACACGGCCCGCAGCCGCTCCAGCAGCGCGGGAGAGCCACCGCGCCGGCCGTCGTGCGCGCGCAGAGCGGCGTCCAGGCCCTCCCGGCCGATCCACGCACCGCCCCCGCTGTCCCCCAGGAGATGACCCCAGCCGTCCGCGCGGCGCCACTCGCCGAGATCGGTGCCGAGCGCGATCATCCCGGTGCCGCCCGCGACGACGGCGCCCGGACGCTGCCCGAGCGCGCCCGCGTACGCGGTCACCCCGTCCGCCGCGAGGACCAGTGCGCGGACGCCGAGCGAGGTGGCCAGTGCCTTCGGCAGCCGAGCGCGCAGATGGTCGCCCAGGGTCGCCATGCCCGCGGCGCCCACCGCGACCGCCGCGATGCGGGCGGGCGCCCGCGCCCCGAGGGCATCACGCGTCAACCGCTTCACCGCCGGCAGGAGTTGGGCCAGGAAGTGGTCGGCGTCGATGCCGTCGGGGCCGGTACGCACCGGCTCCGCGCACACGGTCGTCGCGACGGGCGCCGAGGTGCCGGCGGTGCCGAGTGCGACGCGGAGCCCGGACCCGCCGGAGTCCACCCCGATCACGTACGCGCCGGCGCCCGGTGTCACGGCAGCTGCCAGTCCACCGGCTGCGCCCCCTGGCGCTCCAGGAACTCGTTGACCCTGCTGAACGGGCGCGAGCCGAAGAAGCCGCGGTCCGCCGACATGGGGGAGGGGTGCGCCGACTCGATGGCGGGGTAGTCGCCCAGCTGCGGGCGCAGTCTGCGGGCATCGGCGCCCCAGAGCACCGAGACCAGCGGGGTGCCGCGCGCGACGAGCGCCCGGATCGCCTGCTCGGTGACCTCTTCCCAGCCCTTGCCGCGGTGGGCGGCCGGACGGCGCGGGGCCGTGGTCAGGGCCCTGTTGAGCAGCAGTACCCCCTGGCGCGTCCAAGGCGTCAGGTCGCCGTTGGACGGCCGGGGTGTTCCGAGGTCGCTGTGCATCTCGCGGAAGATGTTGTCGAGGCTTCCCGGTACCGGCCGCACGTCCGGCGCCACCGCGAAACTCAACCCGATCGCGTGACCCGGCGTCGGATACGGGTCCTGACCGACGATCAGGACCCTTACGTCGGCGAAGGGTTGCTGGAACGCCCGCAGGACGTTCGCGCCGGACGGGAGGTAGGTGCGCCCCGCGGCCATCTCCGCACGGAGGAAGTCGCCCATGGCCGCGATGCGTCCGGCCACCGGTTCGAGGGCCTCGGCCCAGCCGGGTTCGATGATTTCTTTCAACGGTCGTGCTGCCACGGGCGCACTCTACTGGGCGTACCGCCGAAACGATCAACTGCCTGGTCGCCGCGTTCTCTCCCGGCGGTGAACCGGGACCTCGCGCCCAGCGCCCGCCGGGCGGTCACGAAGCCAGTGTCGTGGCCCGGACGCAGAGCACGTCCGGCAGGTGCGCGGCGAGTTGCGTCCAGCTGTCGCCGTCGTCGGCACTGGCGAACACCTCGCCGTTGCGGTTGCCGAAGTAGATCCCCGCCGGATCGGCGCCGTCCGTGCAGAGCGCGTCGCGCAGCACCGTGCCGTAGTGGTCGCCCTCCGGCAGTCCCCGGGACAGCGGCTCCCAGCTCGAACCGGCGTCGGTGGTGCGGAACACGCGGCAGCGGTGCTGTGCGGGCACCCGGTCGATGTCGGCGTTGATCGGGAAGATGTAGGCGGTCCCGCCCCGGCGGGGATGGGCCACCGCGGCGAACCCGAAGTCGGAGGGCAGATCCGCCCCGATGTCCGTCCACCGGTCGCCTCCGTCGTCGCTGCGGAACACGCCCCAGTGGTTCTGCAGATAGAGGCGGTCGGGATCGGCGGCATCGCGGGTGACCTTGTGCACGCACTGGCCGAACTCCGGTTCCGGGTCGGGCAGATAGACCGCCGACACCCCCTTGTTCGCGGGCTCCCAGCTCTCGCCGCCGTCGCTGGTCCGGAAGACGCCCGCCGTCGAGACGGCGACGGTGACGGCCCGGGGGTCCCGCTGGTCGGTGAGGATGGTGTGCAGCCCCTCGCCCCCACCGCCGGGCACCCAGCGCGAACGCGTCGGATGCTCCCAGAGCGCCCGTACCAGTTCGAAGGACTCGCCCCGGTCCTCGGAGCGGAACAGGGCGGCCGGTTCGGTGCCCGCGTAGACCACGTCCGGCGCCTCGGGGCCGGCCGGCTGCAACTGCCAGACGCGCTCCAGGGACGCCCCGGTGAACTCCGGGAACTTCACCGCGGGCCGGGTGGGCTCCACCCAGGTCGCGCCGAGGTCGTCCGAGTGGAAGACGGACGGCCCCCAGTGCGAGCTGTCACCGCCCACCAGCAGCCTCGGCGCGGGGCCCCGGGTGTCGATGGCGATCGAGTAGACGGCCTGCGCGTTGAAGTGGGGGGCACCGAACTCCCAGGTCCCACCGAGCCTGCGCCCGATGAAGAGCCCCTTGCGCGTGCCCACCGTGAGCAGAACATCGGTCATGGCCGAGCCTCCCGAAATGCCTTAGTTGCCGGATGTGCGTCATTTTGCACCTATGTGCGGGAACCGTCCCGCAGCGCGGGGGTGTGCGGGTCGGAGCGTGTCCCGGCGGGCGGGCGGGTGACCGGGGCCGGTGGAACGCGGAGCCGGTGGGGCGCCACCGCGCCGGCGGGGGGCGGGGATGTGCTGGAATGCCGGGGCGGGCCGGTACGCAGATCGCGCGGCCCCGGAGCGGGAGCGGAGCGCCAGGATGAGCAGCGGGTTCGAGGATGCCGAGGGGCGTACGGCGGCCTGGGAGGTGGAGCCCGGCACCCCGGGGGACCCGCTCCGGGTCGGGCTGAGGATCGTGGTCCAGGGCCGGCGCCTGGACCTCGGCTGCACCCCGGCCGCGGCCCGGGAACTGGCGGCGGCCCTCCTCGCCGCGGCCGAGCTGGCGGAGCGGGCCAGTCCGGCCGGACCCGTCACCGTGCGGGCGGACGAGTTGCTGCGGGGTGACGTGCGGGACGGCCCGCGGATGATGACCGTCGGGAGCGTCAGGGTGGAGGGGGTGAGCGTCCATGTCGTCTGGACGTCCGGCGTCGGCCGGAGCTGGACGCAGGTCTACGACGCCGAAACGCCGATCGCCCTGCGGCGGCGACTGAGGGGGGAGGAGGGCTGAGGGTGGAGGAGGGTTCGGGTGCTCGCGTGAGTGGCTGCGCGGGCGCCTGTAGGGACGTCGTAAGAGCCCTTCCTTAGTTCGTCGATCGTCGTAGTACGGTATGTCTCGTACTAACGTCGTCGGCGGCTCCCGCCCGGCGGCGCGGTCGTTCCTGCGAAACGGAGTCCGGCGTGAGCGCCCTTTTCGAGCCCTACGTCCTGCGGTCGGTGACCGTGCCCAACCGTGTCTGGATGCCGCCGATGTGCCAGTACAGCGCGGCGCCGACCGGTCCGGACGCCGGGGCCCCCACCGACTGGCACTTCGCCCACTACGCGTCCCGGGCGGTCGGGGGTGCCGGGCTCGTCCTGGTGGAGGCCACCGGGGTCAGCCCCGAGGGCCGCATCAGCCCCGCCGACCTCGGCATCTGGAACGACCGCCAGGTGGAGGCCTTCCGGAGGATCACCTCCTTCCTGGCCGACCAGGGGACGGTTTCGGGAATCCAGCTGGGACACGCCGGACGCAAGGCATCGACCGACGCCCCCTGGCGCGGCGGCGGCGCGCTCTCCGAGGCGGACGGCGGCTGGCAGCCGCTCGGACCCAGCCCACTGGCCTTCGACGAAGGCAGCCCCGTCCCCACCGAGCTGACTGTTGATCAGATCAAGGACGTGGTGCGGCAGTTCGCCGAAGCCGCCCGGCGTGCCCTCGCCGCCGGCTTCCAGGTCGTCGAGATCCACGGCGCCCACGGCTACCTGATCGGCGAGTTCCTCTCCCCGGACAGCAACCACCGCACCGACGCCTACGGCGGCTCCTTCGAGAACCGCACCCGCTTCGCGCTCGAAGTCGTCGACGCCGTACGGGAGGTGTGGCCCGAGGAGCTTCCGCTCTTCTTCCGCATCTCCGCGACGGACTGGCTCACCGAGAACGCCGACGACCCGCGCGAGGGCTGGACCGGCGACGACACGGTCCGCTTCGCGACGGACCTCAAGGCGCACGGCGTCGACCTCCTCGACGTCTCCACCGGCGGCAACGCGCCCCGGGCGCAGATCCCCGTGGGCCCGAACTACCAGGTCCCCTTCGCCGAGCGCGTCCGGACCGAGGCCGGTCTGCCGGTCGCCGCGGTCGGCCTCATCACCGAGCCCGTGCAGGCGGAGAAGATCCTCGTCGACGGGCAGGCGGACGCCGTCCTCATCGGCCGGGAACTGCTGCGCGACCCCTACTTCGCACGCGACGCCGCGCGGGAACTGGGCGGCGACGTGCGTGTACCGCCTCAGTACGGCCGCTCGGTCTGACCCGTACACGGACACTCCCCGGCCCGCGCCGCCGGGCCGGGGAGTGCTTCCGTAGCTCCCGAGCGGCCGGGAAGGCCCGGGGAGTGCGGGCTCCTCGGTAGGCTGGCCGTGATGCCTACCACCCAGGGCCCCACCTTCCGCGAACTCGCCGTCCAGGCGCTCTCCTCGACCGAGCGCGGGTACGACCTGCTCGCCCCGAAGTTCGACCACTCGCCCTACCGCACCCCGGACCGCGTCCTCGACGCCGTGACGGAGGCGCTCCGGCCGCTCGGGCCGTTCGCCCGCGGGCTGGACGTCTGCTGCGGCACCGGTGCGGGTATCGGCGTGCTGCGCCAGGTGTGCCACGAACGGGTCACCGGCGTCGACTTCAGTGCGGGCATGCTCGCCGTCGGCCGGTCCTCGGTTCCGGACGCACCCGCCGGACCGCCCCGATCCGCGAACTCCGCGGTCCCGGTGCCCGGATCCCCGGTCGACTGGGTGCGGGCCGACGCCCGGGCCCTGCCCTTCGAGGCCGCCTTCGACCTGGCGCTGAGCTTCGGCGCGTTCGGACACTTCCTGCCGTCCGAACGCCCCGCGCTCTTCGCCCAGGTGCGCGCCTCGCTCCGGCCCGGTGGACGGTTCGTCTTTCCGGTGGGCGCCCCGCCCGCCGTCGGCTCGCGCGCGTACTGGACGCTCCTCGGGTTCGACGCGGCGATGCGCGTGCGCAACGCCCTGTGGCGCCCGCGCTTCGTCATGTACTACCGCACGTTCCGGCTGCCCGACGTCCTCACCGACCTCGCGGCCGCCGGTTTCTCGGTGCGCCTGAGCCCCCTCGCGGGCCTGGGGGCGCGCCCGGACGGCACCCCGCGGGCCCGGCTCGTGGTGGCCACCGTCCGATGACCCGCACCGCGTACCCGTCCCGGTGGCTTCCGTACCATGGAGACCTTCGGACGAAGTGGAGCCCACAGTGACCCCCGCCACCCACACCGTGCTTTCCGCGGCGTCCCTCACCCGGGGGCGCACCGCGGCGCCCGGCGGTACCCGTGTGCTCGCCCATCCGTCCCTGGAGGAGATCCGGCTCGAACACGTGCTGCACGCGCTGGCCGATCCGA
The DNA here is from genome assembly GCF_036188265.1 of Streptomyces sp. NBC_00247. Classification (NCBI taxonomy): domain Bacteria; kingdom Bacillati; phylum Actinomycetota; class Actinomycetes; order Kitasatosporales; family Streptomycetaceae; genus Streptomyces; species Streptomyces sp. NBC_00247. The sequence goes on from NZ_CP108093.1 coordinate 6,924,076, forward strand.
TACGACTGTGCATCGTCCGGCAGATGGCCGTCGCCCGGGCCGGGCTGGCCTGCTCGTACTTCGAACTCCCGGTCGCCAAGTCGACCCTGACGCACCACTTCCGCGTGCTGAGGGAGAGCGGGGTCATCCACCAGATCTACCGGGGCACCGCGAAGTTGAACGAACTGCGCGGGGACGACCTGGAGAAGCTCTACCCGGGCCTGATCGACAGCGTCCTGCGCGCGGCCGACCGGGAAGCGGTACGACTGCCGGGAGCCTGACCGGCGGGCCCTTGGGCCGGTCGGCGGAGCACCCGAGGGCGCCCGGCGGGACCGGTCGACAAACTCCCGGACCGGCCGGGGGGCGTGAGCACCGCTGTGCCCGGTGCTCCCGGCAGCGGGTCAGGTCTGCAGCGCCCGCATCCGGTCGACCTCGGCGGCCTGCTGCGCGGCGACATCGGTGGCCATCTCCTCCACCCGGACGTTGTTGCCGTCGGTGAGCGCCTCCGTGGCCATGGTGATGGCCCCCTGGTGGTGGGTGATCATCAGGCGGAGGAAGAGCTGGTCGAACGCTCTGCCCCGCGCCGCCTTCAGGCGCGCCAGTTGTGCCTCGGTCGCCATGCCGGGCATCGCGGCGTGATCGTGTGCCGCGCGCTGTTCGCCGTCGTTGTCTTTCAGCCAACCTCGCATGGCCTCGATCTCCGGCCTCTGCCCCGCCGCAATGCGCTCCGCGAGCCGCTGGACCGAGGCTGAAGCGGCATGCTGCTGGGCGAGTTCCGTCATGACGAGGGCTTGTTCGTGGTGGTGGATCATGCGCTGCACGTACTGGTAGTCGGCGGAGTTCGGGGTGTCGGCGACCGTCTCCTTCCGTGCCTCCTCCGCCGTGAGGGTTCTGGCCTCCTCGCCCGGTTTCCCGGGGGCGACGACACTCTGGCCGGTGCTCTTCCGGGACGACTCGTCCTCGTCCCCGTCGCACGAGGACAGGGCCAGCACGGATGTGAGGACGGCCACGGCCAGGGCTGTCGCGCCCGGGCGGATCGTCTGTCGGTCGAACAGCACGGCGGCCTCCGGTTGCCAAGTGGGGGGTTGGTGACCAACAACTAGCATGCTTCCACGCCATGTTGATCAAACACTTTCATTACGTCTCTGTTGCCGCCTGTTGATGTGTACATGGAAGAAGCCATACTTCCACCGACCGAGAACCGTTCGACCCCGAACGGAATCAAGGGAGGACGAAGTGACCTTGTTGCACACCACCCGCGTGCGACGGAGACGACTGGGCGCGGCAGCCGCCGCGGCCGGACTCATCGCGACGCTGCTGACAGCCACCAACGCCGTCGCGTCACCCGACCCCGGCGACACGACCGCCGCCACTGCCGCCGTGTCGGCGGACACCCGCGCCGAGGCGGAGGCGGCCCTCGCGAACGGCGGCATACCCGGAGTCGACGAGATCGTCCACAGCGGCAACATCGAGCACCTCGCCAACGTGCCGAAGGACGCACTGCTGGGCCTCAACACGGACCTGGCCTTCCAGGGGAAGTACGCCTTCGCCGGCAACTACGACGGCTTCCGCATCTTCGACATCGGCAACCCGAAGAAGCCGAAGACGGTCGCCCAGGTGCTCTGCCCCGGTTCGCAGAACGACATCTCGGTCTCGGGGAACCTGCTCTTCCTCTCCACCGACTCCTCGCGCAGCGACAACTCCTGTGCCAGCACCACCCAGCCCGCCACCGAGAAGTCCTCCTGGGAGGGCATCAAGGTCTTCGACATCAGCGACAAGCGCCACCCCGAGTACGTCGCCTCCGTCGAGACCGCCTGCGGTTCGCACACCCACACCATCGTCCCGAAGCGCAACGACGTCTACGTGTACGTGTCCTCGTACTCGCCCAACGCGGCGTTCCCGGACTGCCAGCCGCCGCACGACGGGATCTCCGTCATCAAGGTGCCCCGCAAGGCGCCCGAGCAGGCCAGGATCGTGAACTTCCCGGTGCTCTTCCCGGACGGCGGCAACCCGGGAGCCCCGGACAACCCCGGTGTCTCCAAGACCACCGGCTGCCACGACATCACCGTGCTGCCCTCCGAGGACCTCGCGGCGGGCGCCTGCATGGGGGACGGCCTGCTGTTCTCCATCAAGGACCCGGCCAATCCGAAGATCATCGACCGGGTGCAGGACAACGTGAACTTCGCGTTCTGGCACTCGGCCACCTTCAACCAGGACGCCGACAAGGTCGTCTTCACGGACGAGCTCGGCGGCGGTGGCGCCGCCACCTGCAACGAGAAGATCGGACCGAACCGCGGCGCCGACGGCATCTACGACATCGTCGGCAGGGGCGACCACCGCAAGCTGGTCTTCCGCAGCTACTACAAGATCGACCGCTACCAGGCCGACGTCGAGGTCTGCGTCGCCCACAACGGCTCGATCATCCCCGTCAAGGGCCGGGACCTGATGGTCCAGGCGTGGTACCAGGGCGGCATCTCCGTCTGGGACTTCACCGACTCCAGCAAGCCCGAGGAGATCGCCTACTTCGAGCGCGGACCCGTCAGCCTCGACGCCGTCACCACGGCAGGACCCTGGTCGGCGTACTACTACAACGGTTACATCTACTCCAACGACATCGCCAAGGGCCTGGACGTCCTCGCCCTGCACGACCGGCGGACCGACCCGGCGAAGCGGGTCCGGCTCGACGAGCTGAACGTCCAGACGCAGCCCGACTACTTCGACCGCTGACCCGCGGCGGAAGAACGGCGGCGTCCGCCACGCGGTCCGCCGGGCTCCGGCCCGGCGGACCGCAGCGCGCCGAGCGGTCACTCCAGTCGGCGAGTAATCCGTTGACCGCCGCAGGATGTGGGGAGAAGCTGGAGCCCGCTGATTCCGGCGGCGCAGGGGATCGCCGGAATCAGATCACCTTCCGGTGGCCGGGCGGTGCTCCATGCAGACGAGCTCCCGCCGGTCCTCCCAGGACTCGACCGCGGTGAAGCCGTGACGGACGTACAGCGCGATCGCGCCGGTCCGCCAGCTCCAGACGGAGAGGCGCACCGCACGGACGCCGGTTTCCCCGGCCGCCGCGAGCGCCTCCCTGATCAGACCGGACGCCACGCCGCCGCCGCGGAAGGCGGGGCCGACCCACAGCCGCTTGATCTCCGAGCGCCCATCGCCGTCGGCGGCGGTCAGGATCGCGCACCCTGCGGCGGTGTCGTCGTGGAGGGCCAGCAGCACGAGGTCGCCGGCGAACGCGGTGCCCGGGGAGCGGATCTCGGACAGATACCGCTCGGGGAGGTCCTCCGTACCCACGACGCCCAGGCCCTTCTCCTCCTCCGTGCGCAGGTGGTAGGCGGTGAGGAGGCCCGTGAGGCCGTGCGCGGGGGAAACCTCGGCGCCGGGAAGGCGCAGGGTGCGAAAAGCGGGGCGGTCGTTCATCCCGGAATGGTCGCACGGACTCCGGCGCGCGCCGGGCCCCCAGGCTCAGGCCGCCGGTCGCCGGGTGCTCGTCCCCGTCGCGGCGGCCCATTCGACCAGCAGCCGCTGGTACGTCGCCTCGTCCGCGGCGCACAGCACGAGGCCGTCCGAGCGCTGCAGCAGCTCGCGGATCTCCTGGTTGATCACCGCTGCGGGACGGACGGAACGTGACGAGGTGGGAAGACAGGACATGCCCACCAGGCTACGGGGCCGAATCAGGCTGTCGGGCCGCCTGGCGGGCGGGACATCTCACACCTGCCGTCCCTCGTACGGAGCAACCTTTTCAGGCCGGGTCCGTCACCAGTCCCAGGCGCCGCAATCCGTCCGGCCGCTCGGTCACCGGCAGGTGGTCCACGAAGCGCACCCCGCACCCCAGTGCGGCAGCGCCGCCGTCCGCGTGACGGTCGTCACCGACCATCACCACGTCCTCGGGACGCAAGGAGAGCCGCTCGCATGCGGTACGGAAGAGCCGCGCGTCCGGCTTCTGCACACCGTGCTCGAAGGAGAGGACGTACGCGTCCACGAACTCGTCCAGCCCGTGGGCCCGGAAAACGGGGCGCAGGTCCCAGCCGATGTTGCTGACCACCCCGACCGCCGTGCCGTTGGCCCGCAGCCCGCCCAGCACCTGGGCCGCGTCCGGGTAGGGGAGCCAGGCGTCGGGAGACATGTGGCGTGCGTAGAGCGCGTCGTGCGTTCCCTCGCCGGGCAGTCGGACCTCGCGCGCCAGCCCCGTGTACGCGGCACGGTGCAGCTCCGCGCTCTCGTCGCGTGCCGCGTACACCTCGGCCAGAGCGGCCGGTACGCGCGCCGGGGCCGGCCCGCCCGGCAGCGCTCCGGCGTCCGTCAGCTCGCGTACGTACCGGTCGAAGCTCTCCTCGTCGGTCACCGTGCCCTGCTCGTCGAATACCGCGCGGAGCCAGGAACCGACCGACTCGATGCGGAAAAGGGTCCCGGAGAAGTCGAAGAGAACGCCCTTGATCGTCATGGTGGCGATCTTGCCGTGGTCAGGATCGGTGCGACAAATTCCCCGTCCGGCTCCAGCCCCGGCCGGACCGCGCGAGGAACGCCGTGTGACCAGCGATGGAGAGCGCCACCACGCCCACCCCGAGCAGCACCCCGGCCACCACGTCCGAGAGCCAGTGCACACCCAGGTAGACCCGGGTGAAGGAGACGCCCGCCACCGAGAGGCAGGCCACCGACACGGCTGTGCCCCTGACCGCCGGTCCCGCCCGCCACAGCAGCCACAGCAGCAGGCCGCACCCCACCGTCGCCGACATCGCGTGGCCCGAGGGGAACGCGGCGTACTGCGCGGAATCCACCGGGTCCTGCCACTGCGGGCGCTCCCGGCCCACGGCCGCCTTGATCCCCTGCTGGAGGAGGGTGGAGAAGACCATGGTCCCCGCGATCCAGCAGGCGAGCAGCCGGGCCCCGCGCCACCACAGGGCCACGACGGCGACCGTGATCAGGGCACGCGCGGTCCAGGGGTCCCACACCCAGTCCGTCAGCACCCGGGCGACCCGGACCTCTCCGGGCCGGGTGACGGCACGGCGGTGCAGCCCCTCGGCGACGGCGTGGTCCACGGTCATCAGGGGCGCCCAGGCCGTGGCCACCATCACCAGCAGAGCGAGGGCGAGCGCGCCGCAGACCGCCCCGGTCCCCACCGCACGCGTGACCGTCGCAGACCCGGAAGGCCGCACGGGGACGCGGTCGGGAGTGGACATGCGGCGATTTTCGCCGAAGGCACCCGCTTCCGGGTGGACGCCGCCCCGTGCGGAACGCCGGGGTCGGGGTGGCAGTGCCCCCGCGCCCCTACGGCCGAAGGGTGCCGATCGCCGGCACGAGCGCCACCAGAAGCGGGACGAGCGGGACGAGTGAAGCGGCGGCAGTGAGCCGGAGCCGGTGCCCGGCGGTCAGCCGTTCCACCGGTTCGAGCAGCCTGTTCACGCGGCGCGGCACCTGTCCGGCCTGGGCGTGGCACGGGTCGAAGACGCCCCGGTCCTCGTTCAGTCCGACCAGGGCGAGGGCGGTCGTCAGCCGTCCGAAGCGCCGTGACGCCACGTCGTCGGCGGCCAGTTCGATCAGCCGGTGCATCTCGTCACGGAACGCGGCGAAGACCGGTACCTGCGGGAAACCGTTGGCCAGGGCGGCCGAGCAGTGCAGCAGCCAGTCGTGCCGGGCCCTGGCGTGGCCCTGTTCGTGGGCGAGGACCGCGTCCAGCTGACGGCCCTTCAGGCGGACCAGCGCGGCGGTGGTGATGACCAGGCGTGGGGTCGAGCCGGGCAGCCACCAGGCGTCGGGGCGGGGTCCTTCCAGGATCACCAGCCGCGAGTCGCCGGGCTCCTCGCCGTCCAAGTGCGGTGAACGTACCAGCAGTTCGGCCCGGCTCAGACTCCTTCGCCTGCGTGCACGGCCTACCTCGCGCAGCAGCATCGCCCCGCTCCACACGCCCCCGAAGGCCAGCACCACGGCCACCACCGCCGACCAAGGGCCGTAGCCGGCCAGGGCGTAGGCCTCGACCACCGCGTGCGGGGCCGGCGCGAAGACATGGCCCCGGACCGCCTGCCAGGCCGCCGCCGCGCTGAATGTCATCGACAGGGCGAAGGAGACCAGCACCCCCGCCACCACGCACTGCCAGACCCACAGGGCCACCACGGGCTCGCGCTCCGGCCAATGGGCCCGCGCCATCAGGCGGGGAGCCACCACGGCGGTCAGTGCGCCGAGCATCAGCAGGGCGAGGGAGACCAACATGCGGCCAGCCTATGAGCGCGCGGAACGCGCCGATATGGCTCCGGCCGTCAAGTGACGTACGCCACGGCGCGCGGACGCATGGAAGCGCACGGCGTGCGCGGAGAGCGCGGCGCCGGAGAGACCCGCCGGGCACGCGGGCGTCAGAGGCCCGCCAGCATCGCGAGCATGGCCAGGCCCATCGTCACCCGGCAGGCGAGTGCCAGTTCGGGCCGTTCGGGCCGGGTGTGCCCGCCCCCGGCCACCAGGCCTGCCCCTGCGCCTGCGGCGACGGGTATCAGGCGTCCGGCGGCGCCCAGGACGTAGAGCGCGTAGTAGAGGAGGAGCGCCCCGGTGAGCAGGGGCAAGCCCGTCCCCGGAGTGCCTGTGCCGTGCCCGGCGTGCGGGCTGCCCTCGGCGCCGGCGCCGGGCGCCATGGCGAGGGCCATGTAGACCATGGCCAGCGAGCCGATCAGATGGTGGAGATGGTGGCCGCCCCTGCGCGCCGCCCAGACGGACCGCAGGGCGGCTCCGCCGAAGAGCACCGTGTACGCCGCCCAGGCCCACCCGGGGGGCGTGAACAGGACGGCCGGAACGGCCATCGCGGCCATGCCGAACCCCATGAGCGCCTCGGCGTGAGCGACTCGCCGCGCCTCCCCGGTCCCGGCGCACGCCTGCAGCAGGCAGTAGGCGCCCGTCGCCGTGCACAGCACCATGAGCAGCCAGCCGGACAGCGCCGGTCCGTGCACGGCACACCTCCCCTCCGCCGAAGTTGTCCCGTACTCGATTCCCGGCGTGTCACCGGGACAACCCGGCGCACGGCGGCGCACGGGTGCATAAAGGGGAGTGACCGTGTTCGTGGTGGGCTCAGGTGATCGGGTTACCCTCGTGCGCGACGCCGGAGCAGAGGTCCGGCGTCGTAGCAGAGCACCGCCCGGCGGGCGAGCCCGAAGGCACCTGCCGCAGGCGGAGAAACGGAGACCGTCCCATGGAGATCGCCCCGCCGCGCGTCACGCACCGGCTCACCTTCCGCGACGCGGCCGAGGACGACGTGCCGGCGCTCGTCGAACTGGTCGAGTCCGCCTACCGGGGTGAGTCCAGCCGCACCGGCTGGACCAGCGAGGCGCACATGCTCGAAGGGCGGCGGACCGACGACGCGGAGGTGCGCGAGATCATCGCCACCCCCGGCGGGCGACTGCTCGTGGCCGAACGCGACGGCACCATCGTCGCCTGCTGCCAGCTCGAACACCGCGGTGACGCGGCCTACTTCGGAATGTTCTCGGTCCGCCCGGGCCAGCAGGGCGTCGGGCTCGGCAAGACGGTCATCGCCGAGGCGGAGCGGGTGGCCCGCGAGGAGTGGGGCGTCACCGGGATGCAGATGACGGTGATCTCCCTGCGCGCCGAGCTGATCGCCTTCTACGAGCGCCGCGGGTATGCCCGTACGGGCCGCATGAGCCCCTTCCCGTACGGCGACGAACGCTTCGGGACTCCCCTCCGCGACGACCTGGAGTTCGAACTGCTGGTCAAGGAGTTCGGGACCGAGGAGTCCGGGAAAGACGAGCGGTAGTTACCGCCCTTCTCGCTCCCCTTGCTTCCCCGCAGGCCCTGCCGGACACGGCAGGGCCTCCGGCCGTTCACCGCTCCGCGACGCTCAGGCCCGGCGGATCTCCGGACGGTCGGTCGTCGCCCCGTCGAGCCCGAACGCCCTTGCCAGCGCCAGCTGTTCGGGAGTGTTCACCACCCAGGCGATGACCCGCAGCCCGGCCTCGCGTGCCTGCTCCACGGTCTCCAGCGTCAGCCGCCGGATGTTGAGCGCGAGCGTGGCCGCGCCCGCCGCCCGGGCCCGCTCCACCACGTCCGGTCCCCAGCGGCTCGCGATCAGCACGGTCGGCAGGCCCGGCAGCAGCCGGCCGGTCTCCGCGACCGCCTCGTCGTGGAAGGACGACACCTCCACCCGTCCCGTCAGACCCCGCCGGGTGATCACCTCGGCCAGCGCCCGGGCCGCCGCGGCGTCCTTGATCTCCGCCTGGACCGGCGAGTCCACCGTGTCGAGCACCTCCTCGAAGAGGGGTACCCGCTCGCCCTGCCCGGCGTCCAGCTCGCGCAGTTCCGCCAGCGTCTTGTCCGCGATCCGGCCCGTTCCGTCGGTCGTACGGTCCACTTCCGCGTCGTGCATCACGACGAGCGCGCCGTCCTTGCTCAGGTGCAGATCCAGTTCGATGGCGTCCATCCCCTCCCGCTGCGCCCGGACGAAGGACCGCAGCGTGTTCTCCGGCTCGACGCCCATGAGCCCGCGATGACCGATGGTGACGAAGGGCAAGGCACTCTCCTGATTTCTCGCGTGGCCCGGTCGCGTTCCTCGCACCGCCCCGGCCGCCGGAGCGAACCTACCCAGCCGTCGGGACGGCACGACGCGAGTGACGGAAGTAACGTGGTTCTGAGAAGTCGCAGGAAATTCCGCGGTGACCATGGAGTCGGACAGGATAATTTATTGGATCTTACTTGTCCTGGGGAACCGTGCCCGGATACGCTCGCCGAACGCGAGGTTCTGTGGAGGAAACGGCTATGACGGAAATTCTGGTACACGACGTCCCCGGAGGCGGCGCGGTCGCGGCCGGGCGGGTGGTCGACCACCCTGCGTGGCCCGTGCTCAGGAACGCCGTGGAGAAGATCAGGCCCTGGCAGTCCAAGGACGGCTCGATCGACTTCGAGGCGGAGGGCGCCCCCGACGCGGCCGTCGTGGATGCCGCTCTCGGCCGGATCATCGGTGCGGTCGAGGAGCTCTCCCCCCTGCTGCCGCACGACGCCGCCTACCACCGTGCCCTCGTCGGCGATCTGCGCCGCTGGGCCGAGGGCGGTTTCGGGGTACCGGACTTCCTGGACTCCCTGCTCGCCTTCCAGCCGGCCAAGAACCGGGCGGACGGGCTCCAGCATCTCGTCGTCTTCGCCATGTACACCCAGAACGGCAACCCCGACCGCAACCTCGAAGCGGTGGTGCTCCGCATGGTCTGGCCCGAGTGGCTCGCCGAGCTGGAGGCGACCCGGTACGACAACCCGATGTTCTGCGGCATCACCTTCGAGGGCTTCACCTCCGGGTACGACACGAACTCCGCGGTGCTCTTCCCGGAGACCATCGCCGTGCGCGAGGCCCCCGAGCGTTTCAGCTGGGGCGGCATCTTCTGTGACCGCGAGGCCGCCCGCTTCCGCCGGGTCACCGAGGCCGCCGTCGGCCTGCTCGGCCTGGAGCTGCCGGCGGACATCCGGGAGATGGTCGGTGACCAGCAGCGCTGTGAGCAGGCATTCGTGCTCTGGGACATGGTCCACGACCGCACCCACAGCCACGGCGACCTGCCGTTCGACCCCTTCATGATCAAGCAGCGCCAGCCGTTCTGGATGTACGGACTGGAGGAGCTGCGGTGCGACCTCACCGCCTTCAAGGAGGCCGTGAAGCTGGAGGCCGACGGCTTCCCGCAAGGTCGCGACGTCCAGTACGCCGTCCTCTTCGACCGCATGTTCCGCTTCCCCGTCACCGGTGAGCGGGTGCGCAACTACGACGGCCTCGGCGGCCAGCTGCTCTTCGCCTACCTCCACAAGCACGACGTCGTCCGCTGGACCGACAACACCCTGAAGATCGACTGGGACCGCGCCCCGCAGGTCACCAACCAGCTCTGCGGCGAGATCGAGAAGCTCTACCGCGACGGCATCGACCGTCCCAAGCTGGTCCACTGGTTCGCCGCGTACGACCTGGTCGCCGAGTACCTCTCCCCGCACCCGGGCTCGCGCTGGGCCAAGGGCCCCGACGCGCTGGACCTGACACAACCGCCGCGGAAACTCGTGGACGACGTGCTTCCGGACGAGTTTCCCCTGAGCATGTTCTATGAGGCGCTCTCCAAGAAAATGAAGCACGTGATCGCGTCCACGGTGGGGATCACCGCGGCGAGCGCCGAGCAGGTGGCCGCGTGAGCGAGGGTCCCAAGGAGGCGGTGGCCATGAACGGTGTCCGTAGCGAAACCGGCCCACTCGAAGGCGCGGTGATCGCGGTGGCCGGTGCGGCCGGTCCGGCGGGCCGTGCCACCCTGCTCCGCCTCGCCGAGGCCGGAGCGACCGTCGTCGGGGCTGACGCGCACCCGGAACGGCTGGCGGAAGCGGTGGACGCGGCGCGGTACGCGCACGGCGGGGCCAGCGTCACCGGGGAGACCGTGGACCTGCTGGACCCGGCCGCCGCCCGCGAGTGGGCCGACAAGACGGAGACGGAGTTCGGCCGGATCGACGGCCTGGTCCACCTCGTCGGCGGCTGGCGTGGCAGCGCGAACTTCGCCGAGACCAATCTCTCCGACTGGGACGCGCTGGAGAAGCTGCTCATCCGCACCGTGCAGTCCACCTCGCTCGCCTTCCAAGCGGGCCTGGAGCGCAGCGACCGGGGCCGTTACGTCCTGATCAGCGCCTTGGGTGCGACCCGGCCCACCGCGGGAAACGCGGCGTACGCGGCGGCGAAGGCCGCTGCCGAGGCGTGGACGCTCGCCCTCGCCGACGCCTTCCGCAAGGCGGGGGGCGAGGAAGGGCCCAGGACGGCTGCTGCGATCCTGGTCGTGAAGGCACTGGTGCACGACGCGATGCGCGCCGAGCGCCCGACTGCGAAATTCGCGGGATTCACCGACGTGAGCGAACTGGCCGAGGCCATCGCCGGCGTCTGGGACCGACCCGCACCCGATGTGAACGGAAAGCGCCTGTGGCTGACTCCGCAACCGTAACGACCGACGCGCGTCGTCATCACGACCCGGAGATACGCGGCTTCGCCAGTGACAACTACGCCGGTACCCACCCGGAGATCCTGGCCGCCCTCGCCCTCGCCAACGACGGCCACCAGGTCGCCTACGGCGGGGACGTGTACACGGACCACCTCCAGGACGTCGTACGAGGCCACTTCGGCGAGGCTGCCGAGGCCTACCCGGTCTTCAACGGAACCGGGGCCAACGTGCTGGCCCTCCAGGCCCTGGCGGACCGCTGGGGCGCGGTGATCTGCGCGGAGTCCGCGCACATCAACATGGACGAGGGGGGTGCTCCGGAGCGCGTCGGCGGACTGAAGCTCCTCACCGTCCCGTCCCCGGACGGCAAGCTGACGCCCGCGCTCATCGACCGCCAGGCGTACGGCTTCGACGACGAGCACCGCGCGATGCCTCAGGTGGTCTCGATCACCCAGAGCACCGAGCTGGGCACGCTGTACACCCCTCAGGAGATCCGCGAGATCTGCGACCACGCTCACGGACTCGGGATGAAGGTCCACCTCGACGGCTCCAGGATCGCCAACGCGGCGGCCTCCCTGGACCTGCCGATGCGCGCGTTCACCACCGACGCGTGTGTCGACGTGGTCTCCCTCGGCGGCACCAAGAACGGCGCGGTCTTCGGCGAGGCCGTCGTCGTGCTCAACCCCGACGCGGTCCGCGCGATGAAGCACCTGCGCAAGACGTCGATGCAGCTGGCCTCCAAGATGCGCTTCGTCTCCGTGCAGCTGGAAGCCCTGTTCGCGGGTGACCTCTGGCTGCGCAACGCCCGGCACGCCAACGCGATGGCCCAGCGCCTCGCCGAAGGCGTCCGTGCCCTGGACGGGGTGGAGATCCTCTACCCCGTGCAGTCCAACGGTGTCTTCGCCCGGCTGCCGCACGACGTCGCCGAGCGGCTCCAGAAGCGCTTCCGCTTCTACTTCTGGGACGAGGCCGCGGGTGACGTCCGCTGGATGTGCGCCTTCGACACGCGCGAGAGCGACGTGGACGCCTTCGTCGAGGCGCTCGCCGAGGAGCTGAAGGGCTGAAAGGCGTGGCGCAGCCGTAGCGCGTGCATGGATATGCGGTCGACCGGAAAAGTATTTGTCTCCGGTCGGCCGCACTCCTATGCTCTGCGCGTATGGAACTGATCCAGGAGAGCCCGGACCTCGACGCCTATCTCGCGTCGGACGAGGCGATCGACCACCGGCATCCGTACGTACGTGAGACCGCGCGACGCCTCGGCGCCGACACCAGTGACGCGTACACGTACGCCGAGGCCGCTTTCACCTTCGTCCGCGACACCGTCCCGCACTCCGCGGACTCGGGGGACCTCCGGGTGCCCTGGCGCGCCTCCGACGTCCTCGCGACCCGTAACGGCATCTGCTACGCCAAATCGCACGCCCTGGCCGCCCTGCTGCGCGTCGCGGGCATCCCCGCCGCGCTCTGCTACCAGCGGCTCGTGGACGAGGAGGGAGACGTCCCCGTGGTGCACGGGCTCGTCGCCCTGCGACTCCCGGGGCGGGACCGCTGGGCCCGGGTCGACGCACGCGGGAACAGGCCCGGTGTCGACGCGCGGTTCTCCCTCGACCACGAGCGGCTGGCGTGGCCGGTGCACCCCGCACTCGGGGGAGTGGACTACCCCGTCCTGTACGCGGCCCCGCACCCCGAGGTGCTGTCGGTACTGAGACAGGCCCGCGACCGCCACCACCTCGGGGAGACGCTGCCCGGCGCGCTCTGACCGGTGCACGTCCTCGGCCGGCGCGGTCCGTGCGCCGGCCCGGCGGACCGGTCCTGTCCGCGGATCAGCCGCGCTCGCGGACCTCCGCCGCGGTCGGAGCCGTACCGCCGAGGTGCGCGGGCACCCACCAGGTGTCGCCCGCGTCCTTCGGCCGTACCGGATAGGCGCGCTGCGCGGCCTCCAGGAGCTCCTGGACCCCCTCGCGCAGCCGACGGGTGATGGCCCCCGCGTACTGGTCCGCCGGGGCCTCGACCGGAGCGCCGACCCTTATGGTCACCGGGATGTGGTTCCGCCGGAAGTTGCGCGGGTGGCCCTTGGTCCAGATCCGCTGGGTGCCCCACAGGGCCATCGGGATCAGCGGTACGCCCGCCTCCTGGGCCAGTCGGGCGGCACCCGACTTGAAGCTCTTCAGCGTGAAGGACGACGAGATGGTCGCCTCGGGGAACACTCCGATGATCTCGCCGGACCGCAACGAGGCCAGTGCGTGCGCGTAGGCGTCCTCGCCCTGCTTCCGGTCGACGGGGATGTGCTTCATCCCGCGCATCAGCGGGCCGGAGACCTTGTGCCGGAACACCGACTCCTTGGCCATGAACCGGACGAGCCGCTTCTGCGGAAGGGCGGCGAGGCCGGAGAAGATGAAGTCGAGATAACTGATGTGGTTGCTGACCAGCACCGCGCCACCGGTTCTCGGGATGTTCTCCGAACCCTGAGTGTCGATCTTCAGGTCGAGCGCCTTGAACATGGTGCGAGCGGCGCCGATGACCGGTCGATAGACGAGTTCTGCCATCTGGAGAAGACTCCTTCTTCTGCGCCTGGGGAGGGTTCTCCCGGCGGAAGTTACGCGGCCGTAGGTTTTCGGCATTGTGGCGATGGTGCCCCATGTGCGACGCGGTGGCCAGTCCCGATGGACCCGGGCGGCGAGATTCTCATCACGTGCCCCTGCCGGGAATGCGCCGCCGTCCCCCGGTGCTGACGTCCTGCGGGGAACTCCGACGGAAGGACGACGGTGGACAGGACGACGGATGCGCAGAGGCTGGACGCCTCCCAACTCGGCGCGGAACTCGGCACACGGGCGACGCTGGTGCAGTTCTCCACCGCGTTCTGCCAGCCCTGCCGCGCCACGCGCCGCACGCTCGCCGAGGTCGCGGGCATGGTCGAGGGGGTCGCCCACGTCGAGATCGACGCCGAGGCCCGTCTCGCTCTCGTCCGCACACTCGACATCCGCGCCACCCCCACCGTCCTCGTCCTCGACGCCCGGGGCACGGTCGTCCGCCGTGCGACGGGGCAGCCACGCACGGTCGACGTCGTGGCCGCCCTCGGCCGGGCGATATGACGGGCCGTGACACTTCTCCCACATGGCGATACGCACTTGACGGTGACGGGCGAGCATCGTCAGTCTGACGTTATGCCACCGGAAATCCTTCTCTACGGCCGGGTCCACGTCGACCTGGCACGCAACGCGAGCGCGCGCTGTCCGGGTGCCTGAGCACCTACGGACCCGTATGCCCGACTCGCAGAAGGACAATTCCATGACGGCTTCGCCCGAGCTCCGCACCGCCGTTCCCGCCTCTCCCCAGTTGCTCCGCTCGGTCTTCCGGCAGCACGCCGCGGGGGTCGCGGTGATCACCGCGACGGGTGGGCAGCCCGTCGGATTCACCGCCACCTCGCTCAACTCCGTCGCGGCCGAGCCTCCGCTGATCTCCTTCGGCGTGGCCACCTCGTCCTCCAGCTGGCCGGTGGTCGCCGAGGCCGCGCACATAGGCGTGCACATACTCGCCGAGGACCAGGCCGAACTGGCCGCCACCTTCGCCCGCTCCGGGGCCGACCGTTTCGGCCCGGGCACCGACTGGCGCCACGGCCCCGAGGGTGTGCCGGTGCTCGACGGGGTGCTGGCCTGGCTGGTCTGCCGGGTGGTGGCCCGGGTTCCCGCGGGCGACCACTGCATCGTCATCGCACAGGTCGAGGTCGGCGACCCCGAGGGCGGCGGCCGTCCGCTCGTCTACCACGAGGGCCGCTTCACCTCCCTGCGGGACTGACCAGGAAGCTGCCGAGGGGCCGCTCCCGATGCCGTGTCCTTTGATCCGGCATCGGGAGCGGCCTCGTCCGCGGGGGCCCGTTCTCCGGGCCGTCGCGTTGGTCACATCACAGTTCCAAGCGCTTGCTCACTGGGCAGGTGAGGGGTCTACTGGCGAGTAATATTTCGCTCGGTGTGCCGGTCGCCCTGACCGGGAAACCGCCTCCCGGGGCGCCTATGCTGCGAGCAACCGAGGCAGCCCAGAATCCACGATGCAGTAGGAGAGCCGGCGTGAGCTTGAGGATCGTTGTCTGTGTGAAGTACGTGCCCGACGCGACCGGTGACCGGGGGTTCGCCGATGATCTGACGGTGGACCGTGAGGATGTGGACGGTCTGTTGTCGGAGCTGGACGAGTACGCGGTCGAGCAGGCGTTGCAGATCGCGGACGCGGCGGACGACGCGGAGGTCACCGTGGTGACGGTGGGTCCGGAGGACGCGAAGGACGCGTTGCGCAAGGCGTTGTCGATGGGTGCGGACAAGGCGGTGCACGTCGAGGACGATTCTCTGCACGGCAGTGACGTGATGGGTACGTCGTTGGTGCTGGCGAAGGCGATCGAGAAGACGGGTTACGACCTGGTGGTCTGCGGGATGGCGTCGACGGACGGGACGATGGGTGTGCTGCCGGCGGTGCTGGCGGAGCGTCTGGGTGTGCCGCAGGTGACGTTGCTGTCGGAGGTTTCGGTGTCGGGTGGCACGGTGACCGGGCGTCGGGACGGTGACACGGCGTCGGAGGAGCTGGAGGCGTCGTTGCCGGCGGTGGTGTCGGTGACGGACCAGTCGGGCGAGGCGCGTTACCCGTCGTTCAAGGGGATCATGGCGGCGAAGAAGAAGCCGGTCGAGGGCCTGGATCTGGACGATCTGGGGATCGGGGCGGACGAGGTCGGTCTGGCGGGTGCGTGGACGGTCGTGGACGCGGTGGTGGAGCGTCCGGCGCGTACGGCGGGCACGATCGTGAAGGACGAGGGTGAGGGCGGGAAGAAGCTCGCCGAGTTCCTCGTGGGCCAGAAGTTCATCTGACTCTGCCGCGCTCAAGGCGTTCGGGCGGTGTTGTCCGGTCGCCGGTCTCCCTCTCTCTTCTCGTTTCTGATTTCGCAGGAAGTGGATGTTCCATGGCTGAGGTTCTGGTTTTTGTCGATCACGTGGACGGTGCGGTGCGCAAGCCCACGCTGGAGCTGCTGACGTTGGCGCGGCGTCTGGGTGAGCCGGTGGCGGTGGCGTTGGGTGCGGGTGCGGCGGACACGGCGGGTGTGCTGGGTGAGCACGGTGCGGTGCGGGTGCTGACGTCGCAGGCGTCGGAGTTCGCGGAGTATCTGGTGGTGCCGAAGGTCGACGCGTTGCAGGCGGCGGTCGCTGCGGTGTCGCCGGTGGCGGTGTTGGTGCCGTCGTCGGCGGAGGGCAAGGAGGTCGCGGCGCGTCTGGCGGTGCGGATCGGTTCGGGGATCATCACGGACGCGGTGGATCTGGAGGCGGGTGAGTCGGGTCCGGTGGCGACGCAGTCGGCGTTCGCGGCGTCGTTCTCGGTGAAGTCGCGGGTCTCGCGTGGTGTGCCGGTGATCACGGTGAAGCCGAACTCGGCGCCGGTGGAGCCGGTCGCCGGCGCGGGTGTGGTGGAGGAGCTGGCGGTGGAGTTCTCGGCGGGTGCGTCGGGGACGAAGGTGCTGTCGCGGACGCCGCGTGCGTCGACGGGGCGTCCGGAGCTGACGGAGGCCGCGATCGTGGTGTCGGGCGGGCGGGGTGTCAACGGTGCGGAGAACTTCGCGGTGATCGAGGCGCTCGCTGACTCGCTGGGCGCGGCGGTCGGTGCGTCGCGGGCGGCGGTGGACGCGGGCTGGTACCCGCACACCAACCAGGTCGGCCAGACGGGCAAGTCGGTGTCCCCGCAGCTGTACGTCGCCTCGGGTATCTCGGGTGCGATCCAGCACCGGGCCGGTATGCAGACCTCGAAGACGATCGTCGCGGTGAACAAGGACGCCGAGGCCCCGATCTTCGAGCTCGTGGACTACGGCGTCGTGGGTGACCTCTTCGACGTGGTGCCCCAGCTCACCGAGGAGATCAACGCCCGTAAGGGCTGAACACCCCTCCGCCCGCGACGGGTTCGCGGACGGGCGGACGGCCGTGGGCCGGGACCACGCGGACGGCTACCCAGCCCCCGCGAGGACCCGGCCCACGGCCGTTCACCGTTGACGCACCTGCGACCGCCTTATAGCTTCGCCATGCGGATCATCGATTCCGGTGAGCGGAAGTGTCGAGAGCGTGGGGGTGCGGTCATGGGCCGACGGGTTGAAGCGGTGACGAGCCTCGACGACGCGGTGGGCGAGGAGATCGGCGCGTCCCTCGCCGCGGTGGACGCGGAACTCGCACGCCGTTATCCGGGCGACCCCGGCACCCGCCAGCCCGTGCACACGGTGTACGTACCGGCCGACGCCTTCGACGCCACGACCGTACGCTCCTGGGGCGACCGGGCCCTGGCCGCGCTCGACGAACACGCCCCGGACGCGGAGTCCTTCGCCGCCGTGCTCGGCCTGCCCGAGGAGCTCGCCGTACCCGTCCACGACCGCGTACGCGCCAAACTGGAGCGCGAGCCCGTGGAGGACCTGCGGGTGGACTTCGAGGACGGCTACGGCAGGCGCCCCGACGCCGAGGAGGACCAGGACGCCGCCCGCGCGGCGCTGCTGGTCCAGCGGGCGTACGCGCAGGGCTCCGCGTCCCCGTACACGGGCATCCGGACGAAGTGCATGGAGGCGTCCGTACGCGCCCGGTCCATCCGCACCACCGACGTGTTCCTCACCGGGCTCGTACGCTCCGGCGGGCTGCCCGACGGGCTGGTACTCACCCTGCCGAAAGTCACCTATCCGCAACAGGTCACCGCCTTCGTCCGGCTGCTCGACGCGTTCGAGCGGACGCACGGGCTGGACGAGGGGCGGCTGCGCTTCGAGATCCAGATCGAGACCAGTCAGTCGATCCTCGCGGCGGACGGGACGGCGGCCGTCGCGCGGATGGTCGACGCCGCGCGGGGCCGGGCCACCGGACTGCACTACGGCACCTTCGACTACAGCGCGAGCGTGGGCGTCAGCCCCGCCCACCAGGCGAGCGACCATCCCGCCGCGGACCACGCCAAGGCGGTCATGCAGGTCGCCGCCGCGGGCACCGGCGTACGGGTCTCGGACGGCTCCACCAACGTGCTGCCGGTCGGCCCGGCCGACCGGGTCCACCGGGCGTGGCGCCTCCACTACGGCCTCACCCGCCGCGCCCTGGCCCGCGCCTACTACCAGGGGTGGGACATGCACCCGGGGCATCTGCCGACCCGCTACGCGGCCGTGTACGCCTTCTACCGGGAGGGCCTGGACCAGGCGGCGGCCCGCCTCGCCGGGTACGTCGCCAAGTCCGCCGGGGACGTCATGGACGAGCCCGCCACCGCCAAGGCGCTCAGCGGCCACCTGCTGCGCGGGATCGACTGCGGGGCGCTGGACGTCGCCGAAGTCACCCGGCTGACCGGCCTCGCTCGCCACGAACTGGACGCGTACGCCCGAACCGGCCACGGAGCGGCGGCCGGCTGAGCGGGGACGGCGCGCGTCGGCCCGGCGCGCTCGCCCCGGCGCCGTGCGCCGCCCCGGTTCAGGCCGGGGGCAGTTCGCCGGAGCCGCGGGCCACCAGGGTCGTCGGCAGCTCCACCCGCGCCGTGGCGTGGCCCGCGCCCTCCAGGCGGCGGAAGAGGTGCTCGGCCGCGGTGCGCCCCACGGCCGCCGCGTCCTGCGCGATCACCGTGATACCGAGCAGGTCGCCCAGCTCGATGTCGTCGAACCCGACCAGCGCGACCGGCCGTTCGCGGTCGGCGAGCACCCGCACCGCCGTCACGGTCACACGGTTGTTGCCCGCGAAGATCGCGGTCACCGGCTCGGGCCCCGACAGCATCTCCTCCGCGGCGGCGTGCACCCGCTCCGGGGCGGTGGTCCCGAGCGAGACCCACCGGTCGTCGACGGTGATGCCCGCGTCCGCCATCGCCGCGTGGTAGCCGCGCAGTCGCTCCGTCGCCGTGTGGATGCGCGGCTGGTCCCCGATGAAGCCGATCCTGCGGTGGCCGTGGGCGACCAGGTGGGCCACGCCCTGCCGGGCGCCGCCGAAGCTGTCGGAGAGGATCGTGTCGGCGTCCACCAGCCCGGCAGGCCGGTCCACGAAGACGGTGGCCACACCGGCTCTGATCTCCGGCTCCAGGTAACGGTGGTCGTCGCCCGCCGGGATCACGATCAGTCCGTCCACCCGGCGCGCGCACAGCGCGAGCACCAGCTCCTGCTCACGTACCGGGTCCTCGGCACTGGAGCCGTTGATGAGCAGTGCCCCGTGGGAGCGGGCGACCTCTTCCACGGCGCGGCTCAGCGGACCGTAGAACGGGTCCGCCAGATCCTCCAGGACCAGACCGATGGATGCCGTACGGCCCTTACGCAGAACGCGGGCGCTGTCGTTGCGGCGGAATCCGAGGGCGTCGATCGCCTCCTGCACCCGGCGTTCGGTGTCGGGCGTGACCCCGGCCTCGCCGTTCACCACCCGCGAGACCGTCTTGAGCCCTACTCCGGCCCGCGCGGCCACGTCTTTCATGGTGGGCCGGTTGCCGTAGCGGGGCTCGGAATGACGGGCGGTCTCGGCCACAGTGCGCTGTCCTGTCGTAGGGTGCGTCGACACCGGTGTCAACGCCGCGGGGTTTCGGGGCTGTGGCGTCGAGCATAGGCCCTGGACAACGTTGTCATGGCAATACAGACTAAGCAGACCGCAGGGACGGAACCAGCAGGTCCGCCCTTCTACTCATCCGGAGAGCCCAGGCCCATGCATACCGACCTCGTCGCCGCCCTCGATATCGGCGGCACCAAGATCGCCGGCGCGCTGGTGGGCGACGACGGCACGCTGCTCGTCAGGGCGCAGCGGCCGACGCCGGCCAAGGAGTCCGGCGAGTCGGTGATGGGGGCGGTGGACGGTGTCCTGTCCGAGCTGATGGCCTCCCCGCTGTGGGAGCGTGCTTGCGCCCTGGGCATCGGCAGCGCCGGTCCGGTGGACGCCTCGGCGGGCACCGTCAGCCCGGTCAACGTTCCCGGCTGGCGCGACTTCCCGTTGGTCGCCCGGGTCGGCGAGACGATCGGCGGACTTCCGGTGACCCTCGTCGGCGACGGCGTGGCGATGACGGCGGCCGAGCACTGGCAGGGAGCCGCCCGCGGGCACGACAACGCGCTCTGCATGGTCGTGTCGACCGGTGTCGGCGGCGGACTCGTCCTCGGCGGCAGGCTCCACGCCGGGCCCACCGGCAACTCGGGCCACATCGGCCACATCAGCGTGGACCTGGACGGCGACGCCTGCCCCTGCGGCGCGCGCGGCTGCGTCGAGCGGATCGCCAGCGGCCCCAACATCGCACGCAGGGCCCTGGACAACGGATGGCTGCCCGGAGCGGACGGGGACGTCACGGCACGCGCCGTGGCCGCCGCCGCGCGGGCGGGAGACCCCGTGGCGCAGGCGTCCTTCGACCGTGCGGCCCAAGCGCTGGCTGCCGGTATCGCCGCCACGGCGACCCTGGTCGAGATCGACATCGCGGTGATCGGCGGGGGAGTGGCCGGCGCCGGAGATGTGCTCTTCGCCCCGCTGAGGCGGGCCTTGGCCGACTACGCGACGCTCTCCTTCGTACGCGACCTCACGGTGACGGCCGCGGTGATGGGCAATGACGCGGGGCTCGTGGGAGCGGCCGCAGCGGCCACCGTGCGCTGACGACTCGTCACGGTCCCGCCGCGGAACCGGGTTTCACCGGGTCGGGGACGATCGGCGGCCCCGGAAACCGGCCGGCACGTCACGGCCGGCGTCGGGGCGGCCGGAAGCTCAGCGGGCGCGGTCGGCCGAGGCCGGGGCGACCACGACGAGGAAGGCGTCGCGGTCCAGGTCCATCACGACTTCCACCGCGATCCCCTCGCCGCGGCGCGCGGCCGCGAACTCCTCCGCCGGCCAACTGCCACGCGGCCCGCCTGCGGGAAACTGTCCGAGCACCTTCTGACGCATGGTGTACCCCTCTGCCGCTGTCCGGGTCCCACCCGGCCACGAGGACTGATGACGGCCCGCCGCCGTCGACCCGGGCCACCGGTCCCGTCTCCGGTGACCGTCCGGCCTTCCGGCGGGACGTCTGCCGACGGGTACCCCGTCCACGGCTCCGTACAACAGGTTCGTCGCGCCGGGTTTTCGCCCCAGGGTGTTCCGGGCAAGCCACAGAGGGCCGGAGCGTCTGCGGACGGCCGGGCCGCGCCGGGGGACGGGATCCGCGTCGCGGGCCTCGGACGGGGCGGCCCGGACGGCGCCGGGGCGCGAGCGCGGCCCGGACCGGAAGAGATGCCTGGTGAAGGGGGAGCCGTGATCGTCTGGGTCAACGGTGCGTTCAGTGCGGGCAAGACCAGCGCGGCCTGCGAACTGCTCGACCTGATCCCGAACAGCACGCTGTACGACCCCGGGCTGACGGGCGCCGCGCTGCGCGGGCTGCTGCCCCGCAAGCGGCTGGCTGAGGTGACCGACTTCCAGGACCTGCCCATCTGGCGGCGCCTGGTCGTGGACACCGCGGCGGCCCTGCTCGCCGAGGTGCCCGGCACGCTCGTGGTGCCGATGACGCTGCTGCGGCAGGAGTACCGGGACGAGATGTTCGGTGGGCTCGCCGCGCGTCGCATCCCCGTGCACCATGTGCTGCTCCGCCCAGAGGAAACGATCCTGCGCCAGTGGATCTCGGAACGGCACGAGCTCTCCGGAGACCCCGGACGGAGCGTGCGCACCCGCCGTTGGTGCCTCGAACACATCGAGCCCTACCGCGCGGCCCTCCCGTGGCTCACCGCCGACGCCCACGTCATCGACAACGGCTCCCTCACCCCGCGCGAGACCGCGCTGCGGATCGAGGAGGCGGTACGTACCGGCGCCGCCGGGGAGTGCGGGATCGTCCAGAACCCTTCCCCCACCGCCGAGACGGTCGCCGCCGGAGTGCTCCTCTTCGACGAACGCGGCCGGGTCCTCCTCGTCGACCCCACCTACAAGGCGGGCTGGGAGTTCCCCGGCGGGATAGTCGAGGCGGGCGAGGCACCGGCCAGGGCCGGAGTCCGGGAGGTGGCCGAGGAGATCGGCCTCGTCCTGACCACCGAGCCCAGGCTGCTCGTGGTCGACTGGGAGGCTCCGAGACCGCCCGGCTACGGCGGCCTGCGGTTCCTCTTCGACGGCGGGGTGCTCCGGGACGAGGACGCGCAGGGGCTGCTGCTCCAGAACTCCGAGCTGCGGGACTGGCGCTTCGTCACCGAGGAGGAGGCCGCCGGGCTCCTCCCGCCGACCCGTTACACCCGGCTGTGCTGGGCGCTCAGGGCCCGCGAGCGCTCCAGCGTCCTCAACCTGGAGGCAGGGGTGCCGGTCGGCTCCACGGGGCAGTACACCTGAGGGCTGTCCCGCGATCCCCGGCGGGTGCGCGACGCCCGCTACGGCACCTCGACGTGTTGTCGGAACGTCCGCACACGCCCAGTACGCGAACGGCCCATCACCTTGCGATGCACCGCATCCGATGCCGCGCACTGATCCACCACGAATCGCGGGACAGCCCATGGGCGGTACCGGCCGGTGGGGGAGCGGGACCCGGCTCCAGGGCGCGGCCCCCGCCCCGCGTGCCCGTCAGCCCTGGCGGGACGCCGCGTAGTTCCGCAGGAACAGGGCCTCGGTGACCGCGAGGCGTTCCAGCTCCTCGGGCGAGACGCTCTCGTTCACCGCGTGGATCTGCGCCTCGGGCTCGCTCAGCCCGATGAGCAGGATCTCCGACTCCGGGTAGAGCTCGGCCAGCGTGTTGCAGAGCGGGATCGACCCGCCCATGCCCGCCGTCTGCATCTCCTCGCCGGGGAACGCGATCCGCATGGCCGCGGCCATGGCGGTGTACGCGGGGCTGGTCACGTCCGCGCGGAACGGCTGGCCCTGGCCCACCTGTTCGACGGCGACGCGCGCTCCCCAGGGGGCACGCGACTCCAGGTGCGCGGTCAGCAGCTTCGTCGCCTCGTCGGCGTCGTGCCCCGGCGGCACCCGCAGGCTGATCTGTGCCCGCGCGCTCGCCTGGACGGACGGGGTGGCACCGACGACCGGCGGGCAGTCGATCCCGATCACGGTCACCGCGGGTCGCGCCCAGATGCGGTCGGCGACCGTACCCGTGCCGATCAGCTCCACCCCGTCCAGCACCTTCGCGTCCTTGCGGAAGTCCTCTTCCGGGTACTGCAGCCCGTCCCAGGAGGCGCCCCCGGCGAGTCCGTCCACCGTCGTCGTGCCGTCCTCGGCCCGCAGCGAGGCGAGCAGCTGGATCATCGCGGCGAGCGCGTCCGGGGCAGCGCCGCCGAACTGCCCGGAATGCAGGTTCCCCTCAAGGGTGTCGAGCGTCACGCGCAGCATCGTCATGCCGCGCAGGGTCGCGGTGACGGTCGGCAGGCCGACCCGGAAGTTGCCCGCGTCGCCGATGACGATCGCGTCGGCGACAAGCAGCTCCGGGTGCTCCTCCGCGTACCGCTCCAGCCCGCCGGTGCCCTGCTCCTCGGAACCCTCTGCGACCACCTTCACGCCGACCGGCACACCGCCGTTCGCCTTCAGCGCGCGGAGCGCGAGCAGATGCATGATCAGGCCGCCCTTGCAGTCCGCCGTGCCCCGGCCGAACCAGCGTCCGTCCCGCTCGGTCAGCTCGAACGGCGGGGAGAGCCAGGCCGACTCGTCGAGCGGCGGCTGCACGTCGTAGTGGGCGTAGAGGAGTACGGTCGGAGCTCCGGCCGGGCCGGGGAGGTATCCGTACACGGACCGGGTCCCGTCGGGCGTGTCCAGCAGGGCGACGTCCTGGAAGCCCTCCGCGGTGAGCGCGTCGGCGACCCAGCCTGCCGCGGCCTCGCACTCGCTCTTCGGGAACTGCGCGGGATCCGCCACCGACTGGAACGCCACCAGCTCGCTCAGCTCCGTCTTGGCACGGGGCATCAGCGAGGCAACGGTTTCGGAGATCGGACGGGCGGTCATGGGAAGGCTCCTTCATAGCGCGGTGCCGGGTGCGGACGCGCAGGTCGTGCGCGACCGTGGACGACGCCGTTTGTCCGGCGTTGTCCGTACGACGAAATCACTGCCGATCCTCCCACAGCGGACCTTGGCCGGAACGCGCCGTAGGATGCCGTCAGTAGCTGGGGCAACTGGTCGGATCGGGAGCAGAAGCACATCGTGAGCAGCGAGAACGCAGACGCCGGGCGTGAGCACGAAGAGTCGTCGGTGTGGGACGTCGTGGTAGTCGGTGCAGGGCCGGCCGGTGCCTCGGCGGCATACGCGGCGGCCGTCGCGGGCCGTCGGGTCCTGCTGCTGGAGAAGGCGGAGCTGCCCCGCTACAAGACATGCGGCGGCGGGATCATCGGATATTCGCGCGATTCGCTCCCGCCGGGATTCGAACTTCCCCTGCGTGACCGCGTGCACGCCGTCACCTTCTCCCTCAACGGGAAGCTGGTGCGCACCCGCAAGTCGAAGCGCATGCTCTTCGGCCTCATCAACCGGCCCGAATTCGACGCCCAGCTGGTCGAGGAGGCGCAGAAGGCCGGCGCCGAACTGCGTACGGGCGCATCCGTCGCGCGGGTCGAGCAGCACGGTTCGTCCGTACCGGACCGGCGCACCGTCGCGGTGGTGCTGGCCGGCGGAGAGACGGTGCTCGCGCGGGCCGTCGTCGGCGCCGACGGCAGTGCCGGACGCATAGGCGCTCACGTAGGGGTGAAGCTCGACCAGGTGGACCTCGGCCTGGAGGCGGAGATCCCCGTCCCCGAGACGGTCGCCGAGGACTGGGCGGGGCGCGTACTCATCGACTGGGGCCCGATGCCCGGCAGTTACGGGTGGGTCTTCCCCAAGGGCGACACGCTGACCGTCGGGGTGATCTCCGCCCGGGGCGACGGCGCCGGGACGAAGCGGTACCTGGAGGACTTCGTCGCCCGCCTCGGGCTGGCCGGCTTCGAGCCGAAGATCTCCTCCGGCCACCTCACCCGCTGCCGCAGCGAGGACTCGCCGCTCTCCCGGGGCCGGGTCGTGGTCTGCGGAGACGCCGCTGGCCTCCTGGAGCCCTGGACGCGCGAGGGCATCTCCTTCGCGCTCCGCTCTGGGCGGCTGGCGGGGGAGTGGGCGGTACGCATCGCAGAGGCCCGCGACGCGGTGGACGCCCGGCGCCAGGCGCTCAACTACGCCTTCGCCATCAAGGCCGGACTCGGCGTCGAGATGAACGTCGGACGCCGGATGCTCAAGCTTTTCGAGCGCCGCCCCGGAGTCCTGCACGCGGTGCTCACGACCTTCAGGCCCGCCTGGAAGGCGTTCGCAGGGATCACCCGGGGGACGACGTCGCTGGCCGATCTGGTCCGTACGCACCCCCTGGCACACCGCGCGCTCTCCGTGATGGACCGCCGGGCGGCCGACAACGGCTGACCGGCTCCCGCACCAGGGGTGACCGAACGCCGCTGTCAGGCATCGCGGCACGCTGGGACGGGACTGCGGTCACTCCCTGCCCCGCCGGGTGGCAGCACCGCGCCCGCCCCGCCGTCAGGAACCGGACGGCGAGGCGGGCGCGGCACACGCGGGCGGGCAGGGTCAGGCCGCGGCTCCTCCGCCGGTACGGCTCCTGCGCCTGCGGACCACGAGCGTGATCGCGCCACCCGCGACCAGTGCCAGGGCGGCGGCCGCCGCGATGGCCGGGGTGGAACCGCTGCCCGTCGATGCCATGGTCCCCGAGGCGTTCGGGGTGCCCGTGGCGGCCGCCGCGGGCCCGTCCGACGCGGGGGCCCCGGTCCCGTCGGCATCCACGTCCGACGACGGATCGGCGGACCCCGGGGTCGCGGTGGAGGTCGTGGTCTTCACCGTGAACTTCGCGGTGTCGTTGGCCTTGTCGGTGTCGGCGCTCAGCTTGGTTCCCCATACGGTGGTGACGGCGATGTCGCCCGAAGCGGTGGCGGGGGCGCCCTGCTCGACCTTGACGGTGAACGGCAGCTCCACGGTCTCGCCGACGGTGAACGGCGATTCGACCTCACACATGTACTCGGGGGCTCCCGGCGTGTGTTCGTCCATTCCGCCACCCGTCCACACGTCGCACTCCGACGGGATCTTCACGGCGGTGGTGCCCTTGGGTATCTCGACCAGCACCCCGACCTGGGCGTCGGAATTCAGCAGGTTGAAGGTCGCGGGACCGTTGTTGCGGACCTTCGCGGTCAGCACGGTCTCGTCACCCGGGGCGGCGTTAGCGGTGGAGCCGGTGAGGGCGATGTCGGCGGTGTTGTCGACATCGATCCGCCACTGGGCGTGATCGGTCCTCACGACCGGCGGCGTGCCGTTCTCCACGAGTGAGAGCACCGGCCCGTCGGTGGCGGCCGCCTTGGGCACGGACGAGGAGACGGCCTCGACCTGGTAGTCGACGAACTCGTAGAGCGCCGTCGGATCGACCTCGATGCCGACCTCCGAGGAGAGCCGGTACGCCTTGCCCGGCTCGACCGGGGTGGTGAGATGGCACACGGCGGTGTCCAGCGCGTGTCCGTGTGCCGAGGGGATGTCGGTGGACTTCCCGTACGTGCAGTTGGAGAACTTCTGGGCGAATCCGAGACCGGGGGTGGCGGCGAGCGAGAGGGTCACGGCGTCGGCGGTGAGCGAACCGGAGTTGGACACCGTGATCGGGGCGGCGAGGGTCGAGCCGGGGGCCGCGTCCTTCGTGTCCGGGATCCTGGCGATGCCGAGGTCCACCGCACCGACGGTGAGTTCGACGGTCGTCTCCGCGACGGTGGCGTTGGACGAAGTGGCGAACAGTCGTGCGGTGCCCTTCGTGCCGAGCGCGGCGCCCGGCTTGGCGTTGACGTCCACGATGCCGCCGGTGGACTCACCGGGGGCGATGTCCCGACTGGGCCAGGAGCAGATGTCGTCCACGCAGGAGAGGCCGGTGACGTCGGCGAATCCGGAGATGCCGGAGACGTCGACCTTGACGACCACGTCCTTGGCCGTGCTCCCGCCTGCCTCGCCCGCCATGCCCCAGCCGATCTGTGACGAGTCCCCCCGGACCGCCGGCTGGGGCAGCCCCACCTTGCTGTGGTTGGGCACGAGCGTCAGCGCGGGAGCGTCCTCGGCGTGGGCCGTGGGCGCCGCCACGACGGCCGGGAGCAGCGTGACGGCCGCAGCGGTGAGTACCGCGGGCCAGCCACGCAGTCGTACTGATGACATCTGGTGTTTCCCTTTCCGTGGGCCGGTGTTGTCACACCGGCTGCCTGGTGTGACAACACCGGGCCACGGATGGTTGTGCTGATCCTCCGATCGGTGGCGACGACCCGTCAGGCTCCGCGCTCCTCGACGGTGATCCGGAAGACCGGGTGGTCGGGGCAGGACGCCAGGAGTTCCGCGTCCGTCGACGTGGCGGTGATGCCTTGGAAGTACTGGTTCACCTCCCAGCCCCAGCGCTTCAGGTAGGCGCGGACGATGCGTGCCTTCTGCGCGTCGTCCGCGATCTCCACCGCGGTGAAGGTGCGCGTCCTGCGTCCCACCCGCAGCTCGCCGCCGCCGGCCGCCCGCATGTTGCGCACCCACTGGGAGTGGCCACGGGCGGAGACCAGGTACTGCTCGCCGTCGTGGACGTGCGGATTCACCGGGACCCGCTGCATCTTGCCGCTCTTGCGCCCCCGGACGGACATCTCCGCCGTGCCGAGGAGGCTGAGGCCGTGGCGGGCGAGCCACCCGACCACGCTGTTGAAACGGGTGCCGATCGCACCGGCTCTGAAGTAGTACGGCTGTGCCTGCGACATGGTGTCCCCAGTCCCTGAACGCGAAGTGGTCCGGCTTCGCCGAGCCTTTTCGAGAGCGGTGCTCTCTGTCGAGATCAGTGTGCCTCTTCGGGAATGGGACCGCAAGAGCGGTGCTCTCGTTTCTGTTCGGCGTTCCGCCCGCATGGCAGAATGGGCGTCATGAGTGCCATCAAGGGAGCCAGGGAACGCGCCCGTACCGAGATCACGGCCGCCATCAAGGACGAGGCGAGGGCGCAGCTCGCGGCGGAGGGCGCTTCCAGGCTCTCGCTGCGCGCCGTGGCCCGCGAGCTCGGCATGGTCTCCTCCGCGCTCTACCGCTACTTCCCCAGCCGCGACGAACTGCTGACGGCGCTGATCGTCGACGCCTACGACGCCGTCGGTGAAGCCGCCGAAACGGCAGCCCGCGACGCGACCGCCCGCCCGGACGGCTCCCCCGCCGTCGCCTGGACGGCCGCCGCCCGCGCCGTACGGGAGTGGGCTCTCGCGCACCCCCACGAGTACGCTCTGATCCACGGCTCGCCCGTACCCGGTTACGTCGCACCCCAGGACACCGTCGCCCCGGCCTCCCGCGTCGGACTCGTCCTCATCGGCCTGGTCCGCGAGGCCCACCGGGCCGGGGGCGTCACCACCCCGCCGCTCTCCGCCGCGCTGCGCCCCGAGGCGGTCCGCATGGCGGCGGAACTCGCGCCGGACCTGCCTCCGGCCAACGCCGCGGCGCTCGTCATCGCCTGGGCGCAGCTCTTCGGACTCGTCTCCTTCGAGGTCTTCGGCCAGTTCAACGGGGTGGTGGAGGACCGGGAGGCGCTGTTCCGTCAGGCGGCTGACGGGCTCGCGCACTCGGTCGGCCTCACGGCACCCGGGGGGCCGGCCGGAGGGTGAGCGCCCAGCCGGACGAGCCGCGGGGAGTTCGCCGGAACCGCGGGTCACCAGGCGGGTCTCCACCATGACGGTGCGCCCCCAGCGGTCCCCGCCGAGACGTCCCACCGCGATGGCGCCCGCCGATGCGCCCATGGCCATGGGGCGCTGGGCGACCACGGCGAGCCGGGAACCGAAGTCGCCGGACCTCGGGGACGTCGTCGAAGGCCTCAAGCTCCGGCGTCCGGGACAGGGGCGTCGCCGTCCACCGGGCACCGGTCACCGCCGGGGGCCCAGCACCTCCTGGTGTGCGCGGACGGTTCACGTATCCGGCTCGGGCTCGGGAACGTCGCGCAGAATCCGACCGTCGGTCGGTAGGGGGCCTCCCCGTACCGCGTCCGCACCGGTCACCGGGAGGCCCCGCCCGCAGGGTGCGGGACGTCACCGGCGAGACGGGCGGCCTCCCCGGCGCCGCTCCCGGTTCGTCAGACGACGGCGGAGTTCTCCGTCCAGAGCCGCGCCACGGACTCGTCGCCGTCGACGGTGACGGAGGAGAGCGGCAGACGGTTCCACAGTGCCGCGTAGAGAGCCTCCGCGCTGCCGCTCAGCACGCAGTCGGCCGCGGCCCCGCGGCCGTCGTCGCGCACGGCCTGCGGCGGTCCGGCCGAGAGCCGTACCGTCCAGGCGGCGTCCGCGTCGACCGCGTGCACCCGCAGGGTGCGAGGGGCTTCGGTGCGTACCCGGCTCTTGGCGCGGGCGTGGAAGCCGACCAGCAACTCGTCGATGCCGTCGAGCGCGCGGACCGTGTCCACCGGGGAGTACGGCGTCCCGAGCGCCGACTCGGCGTCCAGCCGGTGCACCGTCGTCTCGTGCAGCTGGCGGCGCGCCCAGAACGCCGATCCGGAGGCCGCCGGCATGAACGTCCAGCAGGCGAGGTCGCGCGGAGCGGCTTCGAGCGCGGCGACCAGCGTCCGGTGTCCCTCGCCGAACCAGCCGAGCAACTCCTCCCCGTCCAGGTCCGGTTCGTCCTGCTCGGCAACGTAATGGGTGTGCCCCTCGACGACGAAGGCCGTCGCCCAGCGGTGCACCGTGCCGGTGTGGCGCAGCAGGTCGCGCACGCGCCAGCCCGGGCAGGTCGGCACCGGAGCGCTCGTCCCCGTCTTCGAGGCCGCCGCCGTGAGCAGTCGGCCTTCCTCGTCGAGCTGCGTGATCTGTTCGGGCATGTCCATGCTGCGGATTGTGGCAGGCGCCGGGTGCGGCCGCCCACGTTGTCCGGGGAAGTCTCGGACGCTGAACAGGAGTTGCTCCTCGCAGGCCCCGAGGCGGTGCATGGCGCTCCGTCCGCCCTGCGGAGCCGACAGGTCCCGCACTACGTTCGCCGCCGAGTCGAGCGCCCCCGCTACGGCCCGGCATTTCGCCCGCGGGCCGTTCCGGGCCCGGTCCGCAAAACAGGAGCCCGGCCATGCCTGGAGCGACGGCCGACGACGCCGCGCGCGATGACGGGCGGGGCCACTCCGCCGCCGGACGGCGCCCGGTGCGGGAAGACCGTTCCGCTCCGCCGAAGGGCGGCCGAAAGGCTCTCAGACGTGCGGCGAAGCGGCGCGGGAGACGTACCCGAGCACGCCGGCCGCCGCGGCGAGCAGGGCCACCGTCGTCAGGGCCATCGGCAGCGAGAGCCAGTCCGCGAGGAAACCGATGACGGGCGGCCCGACCAGCATGCCGCCGTAGCCGAGGGTGGACGCCGCGGCGACACCGCCGGGACCCGCCAACGCGCCCGCCCTGCCGACCGCGACCGGGAAGATGTTGGCCAGTCCGAGCCCTGTCACGGCGAAGCCGGCGAGCGCGAGCGGAACCGTGGGGGCGAGTGAGCCCAGCAGCATCCCGGCCGCTGCCGCCGCACCGCCCAGGACCAGCGTCCGCGTCTGGCCGAAACGTTCCAGCAAGATCGTGCCGGTGAGTCGGCCAACTCCCATGGCCAGGGCGAACAGTGAATAGCCGGCAGCGGCGGTGCCCGGTGCGGCGTGCAGGTCCTGAGAGAGGTGCAGTGCGCTCCACTCCGCGAGTGCCCCCTCGCCGTAGGCGGTGCAGAGCGCGATCACGCCGAAGAGGAAGACCACCCGGCGGACGGCCGGGCTCATGCGGGGAGAAGACGGATCGCGGTTGTCCGGCGCGGAGGGCGCGGAGGGCGCGGAGGGCGCGGAGGGCGCGGAAGGCGCGCCCGGCGCGGTGGCCGCGTCGTCCGGGGTGTTGCGGAGCATGACCGGCCCCATGACCGCGGTGACCAGCAGGCCGGTCGCGGCGAGCAGGGTCAGGTGGGCGACGGGGGAGAGGTGGCTCGCGGCGATGCCGCCGATGCCCGCGCCGGCCATGCCGCCGAAGCTGAACGCGGCGTGGAAGCTGGGCAGTACGGGCCGGCGGATGGCGGCGACGAGGTCCACCGCCGCACTGTTCATGGCGACGTTCATCCCGCCGTAGGCGGCACCGAAGACCAGCAGCAGCAGTCCGAGCGTGAGCGCCGAACCGGCGTGCGCGGGCAGGGCGATGCTCAGGGAGAGCAGGATGCCGCACCAGACGCCGACCCGGTGGCTGCCGAAGCGGTGGCAGAGCCGGCCGGTGAGGACCATCGTGATCACCGCGCCCGCCGAGACGCCCAGCAGGGCGAGCCCGAGCGAGGAGGCGGAGGCGCCGATGTGGTGCTTGATGGCCGGGATGCGTACGACCCAGCCTGCGAAGAGGAAACCGTCGAGAGCGAAGAACGCGGTCAGCGCGGTGCGGAGCCGGGCCGCGGAGGGTGGGGCGGTGTCTCCGCCATGTCCCCCCGTTCGGACCGTCCGCAGTTTGTTTAGGTGCGGCACAAAGTCAGCATAGGGGTGGGCCCGGCAAGGGCACAAGACGGATGCGGACGTGACCCGGAGCACGTCGTGAGCTGGTGCCGAAGCGTCAGGGACGCCTCGGGATCGTGGGAGACTCGCCCCCATGAACGGCAAGGTGTCCACCACGCGGACGAAGCTGGAGAGGGGCCGCAGCGCGCTCGGGCCGGCCCTGGAACTGGTGCACACGGGGCGTGCGCCCACGCGTGCCGTGCTGACCTCCGAACTGGGCGTCACCCGCGCCACCGCCGGCGCGGTCGCGGCCGAACTGGAGGCGCTGGGGCTCATCAGGGTCGACTCCAGCCCCGGTTCGGCCGCCGGCTCGCAGGGTCGCCCCTCGCACCGGCTGTCGGTGTACGAGGCCGGGCCCGTCGTACTCGCCGCACAGGTGCACTCCGACGGCTTCCGTGCGGCGCTGGTCGGCCTCGGTGGCAGGATCGTCGCCACCGCACCGGGCTGCGGCACCGTCATGGCCGACCCCGCGCAGGTGCTCGGCGAGGTGGTCGAGGCCGGCGCGCAACTGCTGCGCGGCAGTGGGCTGCGCTGCGTGGGTGCCGGACTCGCCGTCCCCTCGGCGGTGGCCGAACCGGAGGGAACGGCCCTGAACCCGATCCACATCGCATGGCCCGCCGGTGCCCCGGTGCGCGAGATCTTCCGCGCCTGTGTGCGTGAGGCGGGGATCGAGGGGCCGGTGTTCACGGGGAACGACGTCAACCTCGCGGCGCTCGCCGAACACCGGCACGGCTCCGGGCGCGGCGCTCAGCACCTGCTCTGCGTGGCCACCGGCCATCGGGGGGTCGGTGGCGCTCTGGTGCTCGACGGCCGTCTGCACAGCGGGAGTTCGGGGCTCGCCCTCGAAGTCGGACACCTCACGGTGAACCCGGAGGGCCGTGCGTGCCACTGCGGTGGCCGGGGTTGCCTCGACGTCGAGGCGGACCCGCTGGCCTTTCTTCTCGCGGCGGGCCGGCCCCCCGGCCCGGAGGAGTCGCTGCTCAAGCAGGCGGGCGACCTGTTGCGTACGGAGTACGAGGACGGGGAGGTGCGCCGCGCCTCCGAGGCGCTCATCGACCGTCTGGGGCTGGGGCTCGCGGGGCTCGTCAACATCCTCAACCCCGATCGGGTCATCCTCGGGGGACTCCATCGGGATCTGCTCGAAGCCGACCCCGAGCGGCTGAGGGCCGTCGTCGCCGACCGCAGCCTGTGGGGGCGCAGCGGCAGTGTGCCGATCCTGCCGTGCACGCTCGCGCACGACAGCCTGGTGGGCGCGGCCGAACTGGCCTGGCAGCCAGTGCTCGACGACCCGCTGACCGTCCTCGTCTGACGCGCGGCACGACCCGCCGGGGCGTGCTCGTCCGACGCGTGGAACGTCCTGGTCCGGCCGTCCTTCCTTGCCGGTTCCGAAGGCGGCCCCGCATCACCCCCGCGGCCGGTGTCCGGGCGACGTTACGGTTGCCCGGACACCGGCCGCAGGGCGAAACCCGCACCGGGCAAACGGTGTTGTCTCCGCGTCAGCCGAGAACCGCGGAGCGGCTGGGGAACTGCGCGGAGGCTTCCACCGCCCCCGCGTAACGCCCCGCGAAGGGGCCGTCGGTCATCGATCCGTACACCGCGAGCGGTGGCAGCACCGTCGCCGTGGTGGACGGGGTCGGCAGGGTGAACCAGACGATCTTGCCCGCGTTCTCGCCCGGGCGGACACCCCAGCTCTCACTGACGGCGGCGATGAGGGCCAGCCCGCGCCCCGAGGTGGCGAAGGTCTCCGCCACGTTCACAGTGGGCAATCGTGGGTCGTGGTCGTGTACGGAGACCGTCAGACGATCGAGCAGCAGCTCGATGTCGACGGTGCACGACTTGTCCGGCTCCGCATGGCGGTGGACGTTGGTGAGAAGCTCGGTGACGCCCAGGGCTGCATGGTCGATCAGAGGATCGAGATGCCAGTAACGCAATTGTGCCGAGATGATTCTGCGGACCTGACCGATCCGCGACGGCAGTGCCTGGAGCTCCACCGTGCAGTGCCTGCTTGGCTCGCTGATCACGGCTGCGACTCCCCGAAAGAGGTCCGGAAGAAGACGGAGGAACGGATCCAGCATCTGGCTGGCTGGTGTTTCTGGTCTGCTCTGTGGTCCGTCGCGGCTGCCGGCCCCTCCGTCGCGAGGGTGACCGTCGTTGAACCGTCCGTGACGTGACTTCAGCGTCGCTCAGGGCGCCCCGCGCCGCAACTCGCGGCCGTGGAACCCGCTCGGGGGACGATCCGGGGCCGGTCCGGGGGTGATGAGAGGGGGCTGGCCCGGGGCTGCGCAGGGGGCTCCGTGAGGGGCTGGTACCGCGTGGGGGCTGGTATCGCCTGGCCGGGACCGCGCGAGGGCTGGTACCGCACGGGGGACGGGGCCGGACCGCCGGAGTCCGGGCCGTGGGCGGGTGTAGTGGGGTGCAGCGGGGGTGGGGCCGTGCGGCGCGCTCGTCGGGTCAGCGGTGCCGGCAGCCCGCGCTGCGCAGGACCTCGAGGAAGTGATGTATCGGTGCCGCCCCGTCCGGCAGCCGGCCCCGCTGTCCCATCGTGAGGCGGTAGCGCACGCCGTTGACCCGCGCGACGGCCGAATCGGCCTGGGAGAACCACCGCTTCCACGCACTGACCGCCCCCACCGGGGCGCTGTCGATCTCCCGGCCGTTGCTCGTCAGGAGAGCCACTCGGCCGTCCTTGACGATGACCTGCCCGGCCCGTGTGAGCGAACGGGCCCATCGCTCGATCCGCACCCCCCGTGCGCTGAACTCGACGTCGTCCACCGCTCGGTCGCCCCCCTTCGCACATTGGCTCCTGGGGGGATTCTTCCCGTCCTGGCACGTGTTCACGTGCGCGTGTCGGGCTGAATCGCGTGTACGCAAGGTGACGCCGGGCGACGTGTGTCGGCTTGCCGGGTGCCCGCGATCCGTGCTCCGTACCCAAGCGATTCCTGGGGCAGGCCCAAGTCCCTGTTTGTGCAGGTGGGAGGAATATCGTAGGGGGAAGGCAGCACCGTCTCCACCAGGAGGATCAGCGATGGGCATCAGCGGGCACGGACGCGATGGCGAGGCCGTCACGACGACTGACGTCGACCGCAGTGACTCCGCGTACCGGTCATGGCTCAAAGAGGCCGTGCGCAAGGTGCAGGCCGACGCCAACAGGTCGGCGGACACCCACTTGTTGCGCTTTCCGCTGCCCGAGGAGTGGGGCATCGACCTGTATCTCAAGGACGAGTCCACCCACCCGACCGGCAGTCTCAAGCACCGCCTCGCCCGGTCGCTCTTCCTCTACGGACTCTGCAACGGCTGGATCCGCCCGGGAAAGCCGGTCATCGAGGCGTCCAGTGGTTCGACGGCGGTCTCCGAGGCGTATTTCGCCAAGTTGATCGGGGTTCCCTTCGTCGCGGTGATGCCGCGGACGACCAGTCCCGAGAAGTGCCGTCTGATCGAATTCCACGGTGGCCGCTGCCATTTCGTCGACGATCCCCGGGCCATGTACGAGGAGTCGGCCGTGCTCGCCAAGGAAACCGGTGGTCACTACATGGACCAGTTCACCTACGCGGAGCGGGCCACCGACTGGCGCGGCAACAACAACATCGCCGAGTCGATCTACCAGCAACTGAGGCTGGAACGCTATCCGGAGCCCGCGTGGATCGTCGCCACGGCGGGGACCGGCGGCACCTCGGCGACCATCGCCCGGTACGTCCACTACATGCAGCACGACACCCGGATCTGTGTCCCCGACCCCGAGAACTCCTGCTTCTTCGACGGCTGGACGCGGCACGACCCGCTGGCGAGCAGCGACTGCGGTTCCCGCATCGAGGGGATCGGCCGGCCGCGGATGGAACCGAGCTTCGTCCCCGGGGCCATCGACCGGATGATGAAGGTCCCGGACGCGGCGAGCGTCGCGGCGGTACGCGCCCTGGAGCGGGTGATGGGACGCCGGGCGGGCGGCTCCACCGGGACCGGGCTCTGGAGCTCTTTCAAGATCATCGCGGAAATGGTGGAGCGGGGTGAGCAGGGCAGTGTCGTCACGCTGATCTGCGACTCCGGCGACCGCTACCTGGACAAGTACTACTCCGACGCCTGGCTGAACCAGCAGGGCCTCGACATCGCCCCGTACGCCGCCACGCTCGACACGTTCCTGCGCACCGGAGTCTGGCCGGCCTGACTCCCGCGCCGCTTCTCACGGCGTGCGGGCCGGACGGCGGAACCGCGCCGGCGGGCGGCCCGTACGCCGTGGCCACGGCTACGGCTACGGTGGCCTCGGCTACCGCGGCGTGCGCGCCGGGGCTTCGAGGAGGCCGTCGAGCACCCGGCCGAACATCCGCCGCCCCGCCGCCAGGAGCAGCGGATCGATCCACCTGCCAGGAAGGAACAGCCGGACGTCCTCCACCCACACCACATGGGAGCCGGTCCGGGTCGGCATCACGTCGATCGACGCCCGCCCCCGGACCGTACGCCCGCGCTTCTCCAGACGGCAGAGCCCCGCACGGCCCGCCTCGGGTGGCGTCCAGCGCACCACTTCCATGGGGTCGTCGAAGGTGAGGGGACCCACTCCGGTCCGGGCGACGAACACCGTGCCCACCTCGGTCCGCGCGCCGGCCGGGACGAGCACCGAGGTGAGCGGCACATACGCACCGTGCCGCTCCCAGTCGGTCACCCGGCGCCAGGCCTCGGCGGCTGGAAGGGACGTGAATCGCTCGATCCGGAAGACGGCCACCGTCCGATCGTAGGCCGTGTCCGCCACTTTGCGGCGGACAAGCGGAAGGCCCCCGGCGCGGCGCGGTCCGGGCCGGAGCGGTCCCGGCCGGCGTGGCCCGTTCCGGGCCGGCGCAGGGCCGTGGGCCGTGGCAGGCCCGAGGCCGCCCGCACCGCACCGGAGGTACTCGGGCGGTCCTGCGGCGCCGCGGGGGAGCGGGTCAGCGCTCGGCGGTCGGTCGCGCGCCGGGTTCCGGTGCCCCGGTCGGCCCCGCGACCAGCAGGCCACCGGGCAGCAGTTCCTCGATCTCCGCCCGCGCCGACCCCGACAGACCCGCGTCCGTCACGAAGGTGTCCACCTCGGCCAGCGTCGCGAACGAACTCAGCCCGATCGTCCCCCACTTGGTGTGGTCGGCCACCACCACGACCCGGCGCGCGGCCGACACGAACCGCCGGTTCGTCTCCGCCTCCGCCAGATTCGGCGTGGAGAGGCCGGCCTCGTCGGAGATGCCGTGCACCCCGAGGAAGAGCACGTCGAAGTGGAGCGAGCCGATGGCGCGGTCCGCGACCGGCCCGACGAGCGAGTCGGAAGGGGTCCGCACCCCGCCCGTCAGCACCACCGTGGCCGCGCCCGCGCGGGCGGCGCCCGAGGAGGCCGGGCGATGGGCGTCGTGGAACACGTCGGCCACCCGCACCGAGTTGGTCACCACGGTCAGGTCCGGTACGTCGACCAGCCGCTGTGCCAGCGCGTAGGTGGTCGTACCGCCCGAGAGCGCGATGGCGCTGCCCGGCACGGCCATCGCCGCCGCCGCCCGGGCGATGTCCTCCTTGGCGCCCGGCTCCAGGGCCGACTTCGCTTCGAAACCGGGCTCGTGGGTGCTCGTGTCCACGACCGGTACCGCGCCACCGTGCACCTTCTCGATGACGCCCTGGCGTGCCAGCGCGTCCAGGTCCCGCCGGATGGTCATGTCGGACACGTTGAGCCGACGGGTGAGCTCGTTCACGCGGACGCCGCCGCGCTTGCGGACCTCGTCGAGGATCAGGGCACGCCGCTGCTCCGCGAGCAGATTCTGATTCTCGCTCAACGCGGGGTCCGGTCCTTCCCTCTGGCCGTAGCGTTCCGCGGCACCGCGGAACGCCCGCCCAATCCTCCCACGCGCCTCACGGGAGGGGCCACCGAGGTCCGACGTGGGGAGATTCGGTGAGAGGCCGTCACCCGACGACGATCTCGGCGATTCTGGTGGAACGGGCGCCGGTCCTCGCCGAGCCGCCCGCCACCCCCTTCCACGCCCGCCGGACGGCCGGGCACACCGGAGAGCGAGTACTCCCTTGGCCCCTGCTCCCCAGGTTTCCCGGTCCACCGGGATCGCGCTCGAACTGCTCGTCCACGGCGTCGGCGGCACCACGCCGCAGGAGATGCTCGGCGACCCGCGCACGGTGCGCGTGACCGGCGACTTCACCGCCGCGATGTACCGGCGCCCCGAGGACGTGGACGCGGAGGAACATCCCGAGCGCTACCGCGACAAGCCCGTCGCCGAGGCCTACTGCTGGTCCAACCTGACCTCCGGCAACGGCTCCCGCGCCCTGTGGCTGCTGCTCCTGCCGTTCATGGTGGTCAACCTCGCGCACTGGATGCGGCCCGCCGCGAGGGGACGCACCCACGCGGTCCGGTTCTACGGTGTGCTGGTCCGGGTCCTCGCGCTCAGCCTCACCGTGCTGCTGACGGCCGCGGCCTGCGAAGTGGCGCTCGACCTCGTGGCCTGGCAGTGCGCCGGTGTGTCCGCCTGCTCGGACCGGCGGTCCTGGCTCGGCTTCCTCTCCGCCGAACAGGGCGGCTGGTGGTCCCAGCCCGGCAGACGGCTCGCCCTCGCCGCCGCGCTGCCCACGGCCCTCGTCACCCTGCTCTGGTACCTGTCCAACCGCACGTGGAGCGCGTACGAGTCCCAGCGCCCCTTCCCGGGCACCGACTCGCGAGGCGACGCGCGCGGAGGCCCGGACGAGGTCCCGGACACGGACGGTGACGCGAGGAGCGCCCGGGACAGCCCACCGGGCGGCGTCGGGGACGGTGGCGACACGCCGGAGCCGAAGCTCCCCGACCGCGGCGACACCGCGGATGCCGCACCCGCCGCGCGAGCCGCGCTCGGCCGCCCCGGCT
This sequence comes from Streptomyces sp. NBC_00247, assembly GCF_036188265.1. Taxonomy (NCBI): domain Bacteria; kingdom Bacillati; phylum Actinomycetota; class Actinomycetes; order Kitasatosporales; family Streptomycetaceae; genus Streptomyces; species Streptomyces sp. NBC_00247. Next base: position 6,962,188 of record NZ_CP108093.1, read on the forward strand.
TCTGGTACGGGCGCCGCCTCGTCGCCCGGCTGCGCGCCGCGCACACCGCCGCCGGGCTGCTCACCGTCGCCGTCTTCGTCCAGCGGGCCGCCGCCGACTACGACCTGGCCCACTCCGGCCCCGGCCCCGTACTCCTCGGCCGCCTGCTCACCGTAGCCCTGGCGTCCTGCGCCCTCCTCGTCGTGGCCGTCGTCTGCAGCCGGGGCCGCAGCGAGCGCCGTCTCGACCACCGCCTCGACGGGGCGGTCATCAACTTCCTCCCCTCCGCCGCCCTCGTGCTGCTGGCCGTGTCCCTCCTCCACGCGGCCTGGTCGCGGCCCGGCTGGACCTCCTCGGGCGTTCTCGTCGCGGGCGCGGACACCTTCCGGGCGCTCACCGTCGGCCAGGGTGTCCTGGTGGTCGCGCTCGCCGCCGTCGCCGTGAGCCTCCACCGCCACGCCCCCGACGCCCGCACCGCGCTGTACGGGCTGGGCGGCCCGGCGATCGCCATGCTGGCCTGCGCGCTGGGCGGGGTCATGACCGGCGGGCTCGCCCAGCGGGTCGCCGACTGGCTCGACGGCCCGGGCACCCCCGGCATGGGAGCGGGCTCCGCCATAGGAGGTCCGCCCGTCCTGCTGAGCTGGCAGGCGTCGGTGCTCCCGGTACTGCTCCTCGTCCTGCTGGTGCCCGTGGGTGTGCTCCTCGTCCGCACCGCCCGCCTCGCCCGCCGCTTCGAACCGGCCGTCGCCGCCGAGTACGCCCCGGAGTACCGGGGCCGCACACCGGAGCGCGGCCGTACCCGGCAGATCGCGCGGGTCCGCGCCACCGCCCGGCTCACCGACGAGGCGGCCTGGATCATCGGACTGGTGTCCGGGGCCACTCTGCTGCTGGGCGCCGCGGCCCTGGCGGGCTCCTGGTCCACCGGGCAGGTGCCGGGCCGGGCCATGGACGGGACCGGACCGTTCCTCGAATCCGCGGCCGAGGCCGCGCAGTCGACGGGGTCCTGGATGGTCGGCTTCGGCTTCATACTCTTCGTCGCCTCCGGCCGGCGCGCCTACCGCGACGCCTCGGCCCGGCGGACCATCGGCATCCTCTGGGACGTCGGCACGTACTGGCCGCGCGCCGCCCATCCCTTCGCGCCGCCCTGCTACGCCGAGCGGGCCGTGCCCGACCTCGCCTCCCGGATGTCCGCCTGGACGGCCAGGACCGGCGGCAGGCTCGTCATCTCGGGCCACTCGCAGGGCAGTGTGCTCGCGGCCTCCGCCGTCTGGCAGCTTCCGGCCGTCACCCGCCGCCGGGTTGCGCTCCTCACCTACGGATCACCCGCCGAACGGCTGTACGGCCGCTGGTTTCCGGCGTACTTCGGTCCCGCCGCGCTGCGCGGGCTGCACGGCTCGGTCCACTGCTGGCGCAACCTGTGGCGGGCCACCGACCCGATAGGGGGACCCGTCCGGATCGACGAGGGAGCAGGACGCCCCGAGGTCGACCGCGGACCGCTGAAGGACCCGCTGGTGCACGGCCGCACCGCCGAACTGCCCCTGCCCGAGCCCATTCTGGGGCACTCCGACTACCAGGCCGACCCGGTGTTCGCCCGGGAGCGCGCCGCGCTGCTCGCCGAACTCGGCCCGGTACTGCCCCGGCAGGGCGACGGGGCCGGGCACCCGAGCACGGAGGGCGCGCAGGGTCAGGGGAGTTCGGGCAGATCCTCCGGGTAGAGCAGGGTCAGGTCGTCGGTGCTCGTCTCGGTGAACTGGGCGACCCGGCCCGCGTGCCGTTCCACCATCGACTCGAAGGTCTGGCGCGCGGTGCGGCCGTTGCCGAAGGCGGGCCCCTTGGGCAGCTCCGTGAAGTACTTCGCGAGGGCCTCGCCGGTGCCTTCGGCGAGGGTGTACTCGTGCTCCTGGGCCTGCTGCTGGACGATCCGCAGGAGTTCGCCCGGCTGGTAGTCGCCGAAGGTGATGGTCCGGGAGAAGCGGGACGCCACACCGGGGTTGACGGTGAGGAACCGCTCCATCTCCTGGGTGTACCCGGCGACGATCACCACCACGGCGTCGCGGTGGTCCTCCATCAGCTTGACCAGCGTGTCGATGGCCTCCCGCCCGAAGTCCCGGCCGGAGTCCTCGGGGGAGAGGGCGTACGCCTCGTCCACGAAGAGCACCCCGCCACGGGCCCGGTCGAACGCCTCCTGGGTGCGGATGGCGGTCGAGCCGATGTGTTCGCCGACCAGGTCCACCCGGGAGACCTCGACCAGGTGGCCCCGCTCCAGTACGCCGAGGGAGGCCAGGATCTCGCCGTACAACCGGGCCACCGTGGTCTTCCCGGTGCCGGGGGAGCCGGTGAAGACCAGATGGCGGCGGACGGAGGCGGCCTTGAGCCCCGCCCGCTGCCGTCGGCGGCCCACCTCGATCATGTCGGTGAGCGCGCGGACCTCCCGCTTGACGCTGTCCAGGCCCACCAGCGCGTCCAGTTCGCCGAGGACGGCTTCGGAGTCGCGGACCGGTTCGGCCGGCGGATCGGGCACGGGCGCGGCGGACGGCGCCGCGGCGCGTGGCGCGGGCATCGAGCCGAGCAGCACCGGCGCCGCCTGCGTCGCGGTGAGTACGGGCGCGGCGGGGGCGGCGGCGGGCCCGCGCAGGGCGCTCTCGTCGCTGGAGCAGTCCTCCACGACCGGTCCCGCGCCGCCCGATCCGTCGGGGGAGGTGCCCTCGGGGAGCTCGTAACCGCCCCGCGCGCACCGCTCGGTACGGCACCGGGTGAGGGTGGTGCGGCACCCGTCCATCACGTGGAAGCCGTACCCCTCGCTGCCGGTCACCCGGCAGCCGTGGAAGGTACCCCGGCCCTCGGCGGAGACGTAGAAACCGGCCTCGGCCGGCGAGGTCACCGTGCACCGCTCGATGGTGGGGTCGGCGCCCTTGGTGACGATGACACCGGTCTGCGCCGCGTCGATGGTGCAGTTGTTGAGAGTGCCGCCGCTGCCGTGGTCCCGGAACCAGGCGCCGGTGGACGCCTCCCGGATGCGGCAGTCGTCCAGCTGCGCGGTGGCTCCGTCGCTCACGGAGACGGCGGTGTTGCGGATCTGGGTGAGATCGCTGTCCACCACGTCGGCGCGGGAACCGCGGTCGAGGACGAACAGGGCGTCGGGCACGTCGTGGACGCGGCAGGCGTCGAGTATCACCGTGGCGCCGTCGCTGACCCAGACGGCCGGGTAGTCACCCGTACTGTCGTGGATCTCGCACTGGTTGGCGTCGACCCGGGTACCGGGGTCCCACACCGAGAGCCCGTTGCGGCCGAACCGCCGGACCGTGGAACGGGTCAGCGTCAGCACCGAACGGGAACGCAGGTCGATCGCGTTCTCCGGGATGTCGTGGATGTCGCAGTCGGCGAGCGTCAGCACGGCGTCGGTGTCGAGCGTGATGCCGTCGCCGGAGGTGCGGTGCACGGTGCAGTCGGTGAGATGGGCGGAGGCGCGCGCGGTCACCTGGACCCCGCTGCCCTTGACCTCGTACACCTCGCAGCCCACGGCCTCCAGCCCGCTGCCCTCGCCGGTCACGCTCAGCCCCGAGCCGGAGGCGTGGTGGACGCGGCAGCGGTCGAGCCGGGGGTGGGCGCCGTCGCGCACCGACACGCCGGACTGCCCCGCCGAGACGACCTCGCACTCCTCGAACACACCGCCCGCGCCGTCCAGGACCGCGATCCCGACCCCCGCCGGGTTGTCGACGGTGCACCGCCGCACGGTGGGGCGACCGGCGCCGCGTACCTCGATCCCGGACGCAGAGCGCGTCACTATCCGCAGGTCCACGAGGTCGGGGGCGCCTGCCTCCACCAGCACCGCCGGGGCCGCCGAGTCCTGGCCCTCCACGTGCAGGTCCTGGATGACGGCGGAAGCCCGCACGGTGAGCGGCACGCCGTCCACCGGTGCGATGCGGACCGAACCGACGGCCCCTTCGGGACCGCGCAGCGTGACCGCGCGCTGGACGACGAGATTCTCCCGGTACGTTCCCGGAGCGATCGTGAGGACATCGCCCTCGGCCGCCGCTTCCAGGGCCGCGCCGAGCGAGGGGTACTCGCCGGTGCGGCGCCGCCATCGCGATGTGCCGGTGTGCGTCACCTGGACCGTGCCCTGTGCCATGGCGCTGTTCTGCCCCCACCTCGTGCTGTGTGCGATCCCTCGTGTCCGTGCGCACGGTCGTGCGACCGCGAGGTGCCGTCGGCCTTTCGACGACGGCGCTGGCGGGTCCGCCCTGCCGAGGGGAAGGGCGGGCCGGTCCACCGTAGCGCGCGCGGCGGGCGGCAGTTGACGACTCCGTCCCCCACCTCGCCGAAGTGGGGCCCCGGACAAGGCCGTCGGCCCGGTCCGGAGCGCGGTTCACCGATACCGGGAGCCTGTTGCGGACGATGGTCCCGAGGCCGTACGGGGAACCTCGCGGGGTGCTCGGGAATCGTTCGGGGCGCTGTCGGCGAGCCGCTCAGGAGCCCGTTCCGGTTCTGCCCCAGTCGGGGCCCGCCGTCGCCCAGGCCCGGTCCAGTCGCTCGTACCGCCGTCGCACCATGCACCGCACCACGGTCCGCCGGACCGCCTCCACGACTCCGGCCGTCAACCCGAACGCACCGGCCCCGGCCAGGCCCGCATGTATGTGCGCGGTGGGCACGTCCATGGGGCGCGGAGCGACAGCGCCGCGGTCGTCGATCCATATCAGCACCCGCTCACCGGGCTCGCGCACACGCGCCGCGGTCGGGACCGCGCCGTGCCGCTCACCGCCGTCCGGGGCCTTCCACCTCGCCGTCACCGTCTGCCGGGTCGCGGGGCCGGCGCCGCTCTCCGGGTCACCGGCGAACGCGGCCGGGCCCGCGGACACGCTCAGCACGACCCCGCTCGTCCGGTGGCGGTGCGCCTGCTGCTCCCGGATCGTGTCGCGCAGCGCCGAATCGGTGAGCAGTCCGCAGAGACAGCCGACGGCGGGCGCGACGACCACCACGAGGAGGAGGGCGCAGAGCGCCAGCCACGCCTCGCGGCGGTCCGTTCCCCGGCACAGGGGATTGTGCCGCCAGCGCCAGACCCCCCAGACCGCCCGCACAGCCCTCGCCCCCTTCGCCCCTTTTGTCACGCACTGCCCGAAGCGCTCGTGTGCGCTCCGGGGGAGTGCGGAGAGCCGCCTCACCACCACACCCAACGCGCTCGCGCTCCCCGACTGTTCCCGGTCGTCCGCGAAACGTTCACTCAAGAACGCGGAAGGGTTCACCGACGCGGACCGTCCCCGTACCCTCCGGGACGAGGTTCTGGCCGAAGAGCAGCTTCGCCCCCGACCTGCGGTGCAGGGCGAGCGTGCGCAGTGGCTCCTTGCCCCGCTGCGACGTCGACTGGTCGACGGTGGTGACCACGCACCTCGCGCACGGCTTCACCACCCGGAAGGCGACCGCGCCGATCGCGATCCGCCGCCAGCCGTCCTCCTCCCAGGGGGCGGTGCCGTCCACCACGACGTTGGGCCGGAACCGGTTCATCGGCAGCGGTCCCTCCCGCGCGTGGTCGCCGCTCGCGATCAGCGCGTTGAGGGCATCCAGCGACGCGGTGGTGGTCACCAGCAGCGGGTACCCGTCCGCGAGGCTGACGGTCTCCCCTGGCCGCGCGTACGCCGGGTCGACAGGCCTCCGGAACGACGGCTCGTCCTGGTGGACGAGCCGGACCTCCGCCCCGAGGAAGCCGCTCAGCCAGGCGTGCGCGGCCGGCGCCGCCTCGACCACCTCGCACTTCTTGCCGAACAGCTCCACGACGACCGTGTCCGAGCGCTCCGGCACCGCCACCGCCAGCGGCTCCCTGCCGGGCGCGGACAGCTCCACCCCACCACCCGGCAGCGCCGCCGCGGAGATCCCCGCCAGACGGGGTTCCTGACGCTGTGTGACAGCTGTGCCCGCCCCGCTCACCAGCATCCAACGACGGTCGCCCGCGAGTCCCCACGGCTCGACAACGGCCTCGTCGACGGTCAGTGCCGCCAGCGACTTGACGGGATGGAGGTGGATGGAGTGCAGAACGGGAGGTGCCATCCACCCATTTTGTCAGGGTCCTCCGCCACCCCGCGCACGCCCGGAACCGCCCCTCCGGGCGGGGGAGGTCAGTACCCCCGGCCCTGGTACGGACGGTCGTACGGGTCCTCGTACGGGGAAGGTGCCGGCGCCGGGCGGGGTGCCGCCGGCCGCATCGCCTCGTAGCCGGTGGCGGGCGCGGGCGCGGGCCGCGGCGGCTGTTGCTGCTGCTGGTAGCCACCGCGCCCCGGAGCCTGCTGCTGCGGGAAGCCGCGCGCAGGGGTCTGCTGCGCGGGGAACCCCCGGGCGGGCGTCTGCTGCTGCGGATAGCCCCGCATGGGCGAGGGCTGCTGCGGGATGTACGGCGCGGGGGCGTGCTGCAGCTGTGCGGGCTGCATCTGCGCGGGGTGCATCGGAGCCTGCGGCTGGTACGGCTGCGCCATCGGCTGCTGATAGCCATAAGAACCGGCGGGCTGGGAAGGAGCGGCAGGAAGGGCCGGCAGGGAGGACGGCAGCGCGGGGAGGTAGCTGTTGCCGGTCTCGTAGGCGGCGGGCACTCGGATCGGCGCGATCTGAGGCGTGCCTCGCTCCGCGACCAGGGAGTCGTAGATCGGAGTGTCGGCGAACGACGGTGCGGCGTAGTAGCCGCTGCCGTAGCTGGAGCGGGGGGAGGTCATGCCACCTAAGTTAAGCCCACGATGTGCCAGTTGGGGAGGCCGCCCAGAAGGTTGTTTCGCGAGTTGTGCGCCAGCTGAGTTCAGCAATGCGAGCGAACTTCCTCAAAAGGGTCACCGTGGGCTGTAATGATCGTGTAAAGAGCGCATCGCCCGCTGTCGTAAGATCCTGCCGCGTCCCGGTTTGGGAGGACGCTCGGAATCCGCCCCGGCGGCCCGGAACAAGGTGCCGAGCGCCGTCAGAAGATGACTCCGGCCACCGCCGCACCTGCGAAGGACAGCCCGACACCCGCGCCCACACTGAGCATCAGATAACTCCCGGCCGTCGCCAGGCGCCGTGTCGATGTCAGGGTCAGCAGCTCGTACGAGAACGTCGACCAGGTGGACAGCGCCCCGCAGAAGCCGGTGGCGAGGAGGAGCTGGGTCCGGGGCCCCAGATCTCCGTCCGACGCCGTGGCGGCGACGAAGCCCAGCACCAGTGAGGCGGCCGCGTTGGCTGCGAAGGTGCCCCAGGGAAAAGCTGAGCGCAGACGGTGGGAGGCGCCCACTCCGAGCAGATAACGCAGCGGGGCGCCCACCAGCGCACCGACCAGGACGAGCAGCCAGTCGGCGATCACGCCTTCTCCCGGGAGTCGCGGCGGTCTCCGAGGAGCGCGTGCGTGGCGAAGGCTCCCACCGTGACGGCGGCCAGCGCCGCCACCACCGTCAGCAGCAGACAGCCGAGCGCGTAGCCGGGCCGGCCGCCTTCGAACAGCTCCCGCACATCGTCCACGTAGTGCGAGAACGAGGTGAAGCCGCCGAGCACGCCGGTGCCCAGGAGTGGGCTGATCAGCGGGTGGCCCCCGGGAAGACGGAGCTTCACGGTGACCATCAGGACGCCCATGAGGAAGCAGCCGACGACGTTGATCAGCAGGACCGTCCACGGGAACGAGGCAGAGCCGGTCGGCCAGAGCAGTTCGGCGCCGTAGCGCGCCGCCGCGCCGGCCGCACCCCCGACCGCGACCGCGGCGACGACGGCGATCCGGACCTCGGGCGGGTGGTCGGGGTGCGGTCGGTGACGAGTGAACGGTGTCGGGGTCATCAGCCGAACCTGTGGAGCGGCACCGAGCCCTCCGCAGCACAGCGCGCACTCGTCCGGCGTCATGGTGCTCGGCGCGCCCTCGTTCGCCAGGATCTGGCACGGTGCCCCCGACGCCGTGTCCAGCACCACGAGCGGGGACACCGGCATCTCCTGGAGCGACCTGTGGCACGCGTTCTTCACCAACGTGTCGCAGATCTTCCTGGTCGACGCGTGGTACGTGGGGCTGATCATGCTCGTCGGGCTCGCCTTCGCCGGGGTGCACGTGCTCCTGTACGCGGCCGCAGGCAGCGTGGTCGGGATCGTCGCGGCCTGGGCGCTGGGCGCCCCCACCGCGTCGATCGCCGAGGGCATCTACGGCTACAACGCCGTGCTCGTCGCCATCGCCGTCGGTGCCGTGTTCCTCGCCCCCACGGTGTGGAACGGCGCGTACGCCCTGTTCGGAGCAGCCGCCACCACCGGGCTGACCGCCTCGCTCACCTCGCTCTTCAAACCTTTCGGCGGCCACACCTTCACCTGGCCGTTCATCCTCACGACCTGGGCGCTCATGGCGGCCGTCCCCCTGTTGCCGCGCTTCCGCCCGAGCAGCTGACCCCGTCGGGCACGAGCCCTTCCCTCGACGACCCTCCCCACGCACCGAGAGGTACCGACGATGAACCTCGCACCACGCGAGATCGACAAACTGCTGCTGTACGTCGTGGCCGACCTGGCGCGCAAGCGCCAGGACCGCGGGCTCAAGCTCAACTACAGCGAGTCCGTGGCGCTGATCTCCGAGGCGATCCTGGAGGCCGCCCGGGACGGCGAGAGCGTCGCCGACTGCATGGAACTCGGCCGTCACGTCGTCGCCGAGGACGCCACCATGCCCGGCGTGCGGGACATGCTCGGGTTGCTGCAGATCGAGGCGTCCTTCGTCGACGGCACCAAACTGGTGTCCTGTCACGACCCCATCGGCGGATGAACGTGCTGCAGGACGACTGCCGCGTGGTCGCCGTCTGCGGTCACGAGACCGCGTACGGAGAGGCGCTCCGGGACCTGGAGGCACTCGGGGTCGTCGTCGTGTCCAGCGGGCGTGAGCTCTACCGTGCCGTGGCCGGACCGGGGCCCGGACCCGAGCAGCTGTGCGTGGTCCCGATGACCCTGGGGCGGGACCCTCGGCTCGTGGCCGACTCGGCCCGAACCCTTCGCGCGCTGCCCACCGGCGAGGGCTCCCGGAAACCTCGAGCCCTGCTCGCCGAGCCCTTCGGCACCACCACACATCTGATCGCCTGGCTGCGCGCGGCGGCCCGCCGCGTACCCGTCACCTCGGCGCTGCTCGTCACCGCCCCGGCGGGAGACCCCTTCGACGACGCCGAGCTGTACCGGGTGGCGAGCCTGGTCCAACGCAACGGCCACCACTGCCTGGTCGAGGTCGCGTTCACGGGCGGCGAACCGGATACCGCCGAAGGTGTCCGGCGCTGCCTCCTCCTCGGTGCGGACCGGGTGGTGCTGCTCCCGGCGGCATTCGCCGCACCGGAGGCGCCCCCCGTCCCCGACGCGGCCGATCGGCCAGGAGCACGGATCGAGTGCGCCGGCCCCCCGGTGTCGCGGGCCGCACTGACCCGGGTCCTCGCCGAGCGGGTCGCCGACGCCAGGCGCCGATGGAACGAGCGGGCCGACGACGGGATCACCGCCGGCCTCGCCGCGGCCGACGACCACGGGCACGGCCACACCCACCCGCCGGGCGAGGGCCACGACCACGGGCACGGGCATGACCACGAGCACGACCACGCCCACACCCATGACCAAGCCCATGACCACGAGCACGACCACGCCCACCCGCCGGGTGAGGGCCACGAACACGGCCACGCCCACAGCCACATGCACAGGCACCCCTCGGGCGAGGAGCACGAGCACCCCCACAGCCACCGGGACCCACACCATCACCACCACGACGACCACAGCCATTCGAACCCCCGCCCGCACCCCCACGTGATCGTCGAAGGTGCGGACCGCGCTGTCAGGAGTTCCGTATGACCGACCGCCAGAAGTACCTCTACGGCGAGGACCCCATCGAGATCAACGCGGGCCGGCGCACGGTCAGACTGACCGTCAGCAACACCGGAGACCGAGCGATCCAGATCGGTTCGCACTACCACTTCTTCGAGGTCAACTCGGCGCTCTCGTTCGACCGCCAGAAGGCGCTCGGCATGCACCTCAACATCCCCGCCGGCACCTCGGTACGCGTCGAGCCCGGCGGTCAGCGCGAGGTGGAACTCTGCACCTATGCGGGAACGGGCCGCCTCGTCGGCTTCAGCGGCCTGCTCAACGGCAGTCTCGCCTCCCACCCCGCGAAGGTCGAGGCGGTACGCAAGGCCATCGAGCAGGGCTTCGAGGGAGCCGGCCCCCGGCGTACCTGGGCCGACGACGGCGAGACGCGGTCCAAAGCGACGCCGCGCAGCAAGGGCACCAAGGCCTCCACCGACAAGCCGGCCAAGGACAAGGCAAAGAAGAAGGGGTCACGCTGATGCCCATCCTCCCGCGCAAGCAGTACACGGACATGTTCGGTCCCACCGTCGGCGACCGCTTCCACCTCGCCGACACCAACCTCGTCGTCGAGGTCGAGAAGGACTTCAGCGAGGGCCAGTACGGCGACGAGGTCCTCTACGGGGGCGGCAAGACCATGCGTGACGGAATGGCCTCGGACCCGCAGGCCACCAGTGCCCAGGGAGCGCTGGACACCGTCATCACCAACGTCGTCCTCATCGACCCCGTCGTGGGCGTCGTCAAGTGCGACATCGGCATCAAGAACGGCTTCATCGCGGGCATCGGCAAGTCGGGCAACCCGCAGACCCAGAACAACGTCCACCCGGATCTCGTCATCGGTCCCGGCACCGAGGCGATCGCCGGCGAACACCTCATCGCCACCGCCGGGGCCATCGACACGCACGTCCACCTGATCGCACCTCAGCAGGCCGAGCAGGCACTGACCAACGGCATCACCACCCTCATCGGTGGCGGCACGGGCCCGTCCGACGGCACCAACGGGACGACCTGTACTCCCGGGCCGTACAACATCGCCCGGTTCCTCCAGGCGGCGGAGACCTTTCCCGTCAACCTGGGCATCATGGCCAAAGGCAACGGCAGCCTGCCGGAGGCGCTCGACGAGCAGATCGCGGCCGGGGCCTGCGCCCTCAAGGTCCACGAGGACTGGGGCGCCACTCCGGCCGTCATCGACAACGCCCTGAACGTCGCCGACCGGCACGACGTGCAGGTGGCCATCCACACCGACAGCCTCAACGAGAGCGGCTTCTTCGAGGACACCCGCTCGGCGATCGACGGCCGCACCATCCACACCTTCCACAGCGAGGGCGCGGGCGGCGGTCACGCACCGGACATCATGCGTGTCGCGGGCGAGCCCAACGTGCTGCCTTCCTCCACCAACCCGACTCTGCCGTACACCAAGAACTCGGTGGACGAACTGCTCGACATGGTGATGGTCTGCCACCACCTCAGCCACGACATCCCCGAGGACGTCTCCTTCGCCGACAGCCGGGTCCGCGCCGAGACCATCGCCGCCGAATCGGTGCTGCACGACCTCGGCGTCATCAGCATGTTCTCCTCCGACTCACAGGCGATGGGCCGGGTCGGTGAGTCCGTCACCCGGGCCTTCCAGACCGCCCACCACTGCAAGGACAAGCTCGGTGTCCTGGAGGGTGACTCCGCCCGCAACGACAACCAGAGGGTGCTGCGCTACCTCGCCAAGGTCACCATCAACCCGGCCATCGCCACCGGAATCTCCGACCACGTCGGCTCGATCGAGAAGGGCAAGATCGCCGACATCGTGCTCTGGCCCATCCACTCCTTCGGCGCCAAGCCGAAAATGGTGATCAAGGGCGGCATCATCTCCTGGGCGCAGATGGGCGACCCCAACGCCTCGCTGCCCACGCCGCAGCCGGTGATCTACCGGCCGATGTTCGGGCAGTACGGCAAGGCTCTCCAGGCGACCCACGCCACCTTCATGTCGCAGGCGGGCATCGCCGCCGGGGTGCCGGCCGAACTCGGACTGGAACGCATGATCCTCCCCGTGAGCCGGACCCGGACCATCGGCAAGCACAACATGGTCCGCAACGACGCCCTGCCCGACATCAAGGTGGACCCGGAGACCTTCAAGGTCACGCTCAACGGCAAGGTGGCCACGATCGACCCGGCCGAGAAGCTTCCCCTCAACCACCTGTTCTTCCTGGTTTAGGGCGGACGCGTGTACCAGGACGAGGGCGATCCCGCGGTCAGGACGGCGGGGTCCACCAGCGACACCCAAGGGCTCGGACCGCTCCTGGTCAGCCTCCAGCTGACCGACTCGGCTTTCCCGAGCGGCTTTTACACGCTCTCGCACAGTCTGGAGGGCTTCGCGCAGGCCGGAGCGGTCGATGCCGGGAGCCTGCCGTCGCTCCTGGAGGACCTGCTGCTGCACGCCGTCGGACCGGCCGACGCAACCGCTCTCGCTCTCGCCCACCGGGCGACACTCGCGGGTGACATGGAGGCCGTCGTCCGGATTGACGAGCACCTGTTCGCGAGCAAGCTCGGCCGGGAGATGCGGCAGGCCGCCACCCGCACGGGACGGCAACTCCTCGACCTCTCCCAGGAGGTATTCGGCCACCCCGAGATCGGCGACTACTTCGGCCGGGTCGTACGCCGGGAAGCACCCGGAACCCAGGCCGTCGCCGCCGGGATCATCTACGCGGCATCCGGCGTCGCGGTCCGTCAGGCCGTCGCCTCGGACCTTTTCGCATTCTGCGCGAGCTTCGCGGGCGCGGCCCTACGCCTGCGGCTCACCGATCACCGCAGGGCGCAGACCCTGCTGCGGGGAGCCGCCCCCGTCATCCGCACGGCCGTCGAGGCCGCGCTGCGGCGCGAACTCGCGGACGTCGGCGCCTCCGCCTTCGCCTCGGACGTCATGTCGGGCCGTCACGAACGGGCCGAAGCCCGGCTGTTCGCCAGCTGACTCCCCACAACTCACGGAGCACCCATGGACGACAACGTACTGCGCGTCGGAATCGGCGGACCGGTCGGTTCCGGCAAGACCGCTCTCATCGAAGCGCTGGTCCCCGTGCTGATCGCGCGGGGCCGCCGCCCCGCCGTCATCACCAACGACATCTACACCCAGGAGGACGCCCAACACGTTCGCCGTACTCTCGCCGGGGTGCTGGACCCGGAGCGGGTCGTAGGCGTCGAGACGGGCGCCTGCCCGCACACCGCCGTACGGGACGACCCCACCATGAACCTCGCCGCAGGGGCAGAGATGCTGGAGCGCTTTCCGGACACCGACACTCTGCTCTACGAGTCCGGCGGCGACAACCTCACCCTCACCTTCAGCCCGGCACTCGTCGACCTCTTCCTCTTCGTACTGGACACCGCCGAGGGCGAGAAGATGCCGCGCAAGCGGGGACCCGGCATCACCGAATCCGATCTGCTGGTGATCAACAAGATCGACATCGCGCAGTACGTCCGGACCGACGTCGGGGTCATGGAGTCCGACGCCCACCGGGTCCGCGGTGACGGTCCAGTCGTCCTCACCGACTGCCTCACCGGCGTGGGCATCGAGGACATCGCGCTCTACCTCGAATCGCGCCGCAAGGTCCTGATCTGACATGCCGTCCACGCCGCCCGCCGCCACGACCGACCGGCTGGCTCCCGCGTACTACGCGGCGTCCCGCCTCCCCCCGGACGTGGCGGCCCTGGCCTCCGTGCCCGACACACTCGCGGCCGGCTCCCCGGCCAAGGTGGGCATCCTCGACCTCGCCTTCGAGGTACGGGACGGACGCACCGAACTTGTCGAGCGCTACCAGAAGTCGCCCCTGCAGATCATGCGCCCGCTGTGGATCGACCCCGCCATGCCCGGCATGAGCCACGTCTACATGATGGCGACCGGCGGCGGGGTCGCCCAGGCGGATCGCTACCGGATCGACGTCCGCTGCGGGCCGGGAACCCAGTTGCATCTCACCACTCAGGCGGCCACCAAGGTCTTCCGGATGGAGCACGACTTCGCCAGCCAGCGTGTGCACCTGAGGGCGGAGGAGGGCAGCTACGTCGAGTACCTGCCGGACCCGCTGATCCTGTTCAAGGACTCACGGTTCTACCAGTGCAGCGAAGTCGTGGTCGCCCCCGGCGCGACCGTGGTGCTCGGCGACACTCTCACCGCCGGGCGGCTCGCCCGCGGCGAGCGCCACGATTACCGCACCCTCGCCACCGATCTGCGGTTCACCCGTCCCGACGGCACCCTCCTCGGTGTCGACACGGTGCGTCTGACACCGGGCGGACCCGGCGGGGGAGTGGTGGGGCCGGGCGTTTTCGCCGGGCATGACCACGTCGCCTCGGTCTTCGTCGTGACCGACCGGGCCCCGGCCACCGAGATCGCCGACACCCTGCACACCGCGCTGGCCGGCTCGGGCGTCCTCTTCGGAGTCAGCACACTGCCCCGGGAATGCGGCACCTGGGTCCGGTTCCTGGACGACAGTCCCGTCCGCGTCGCCGCGGCGCACGAGGCCGTACGCCAAGCGGTGCACCGTCTCCTCACCGGCCACCTCGCGCCGAACCTGCGCAAACCGTAGTCCTGCCGAGCCCTGCCCGTAAGAAGCAGCCCCCACACCCCCGAGGTGCCCGCCGATGAACACCGCTCCCGCGCCGATGCCGCCCGCGTACGACTCCGGCGACACCGCCTGGCTGCTCGCTTCCACCGCCATGGTGCTGCTGATGACGCCGGGACTGGCGTTCTTCTACGGCGGCATGGTGCGCACCAAGCACATCCTGATGATGATCAAGATGAGCTTCGCCGCACTCGCGTTCGGCACGCTCCTCTGGTGGGTCATCGGCTACACCCTCGCCTTCGGTCCGGACGTCGGGGGCGCCGGCCTGATCGGAAACCTCGACCACGTCTTCATGCGCGGAATCGAACTGACCACCCTGTCCGGACACATCCCGACCTACGTGTACAGCACCTTCCAGATGGGCTTCGCGATCATCACCGTGGCCCTGATCAGCGGATCCATCGCCGACCGCGCCACGATGAGGGGCTGGCTCGTCTTCGTCGTCCTGTGGCTCCTGATCGTCTACATCCCTCTCGCCCACTGGGTGTTCGACACCGACGGCTGGATCGTGAAGCACCTGGGGGCACTCGACTTCGCCGGAGGTCTCCCGGTGGAGCTCAACTCCGGGGTGGCCGGACTCGCCGTCGCGCTGGTGCTGCGTGCACCGCGCGACTTCGCCCGGCGTGAGGAACGGCCCAACAACATCCCGCTCGTCGTGATCGGTGTGGGCCTCCTCTGGTTCGGCTGGTTCGGATTCAACTCCGGCTCCGCGCTGAGCGACCAGGGCACCGCGGCGGCGGCGTTCATCAACACCCAGCTCGGCGCCGCCGGTGCGATGGTCACCTGGCCACTGGTCGAGAAATGGCGTACCGGCAAGGTCACCACCATGGGCGTCGTCTCCTCGGCCGTCGCCGGCATGGTGGCCATCACCCCCGCCTGCGGCGAGATCAACACCCTCGGAGCGGTCGTCACCGGACTGGTGGTGGGCGCTGTCTGCGCCTTCGCCATCACTTTGAAGTACCGCTTCGGGGTGGACGACACCCTGGACGTGGTGGGCGTGCACGGCGTCGGCGGCCTGATCGGCTTGATCATGGTCGGCCTGTTCGCCACCGCCCGGATCAGCGGCAAGAAAGGGCTCTTCTACGGCGGTGGCTGGGGCCTGCTGGGCAAGCAGGTCCTCGCCGTCCTCGCGGTGATCGCGTTCTCCTTCGTCCTCACCTGGCTCATCGCCAAACTCGTCGACCTGACCGTCGGCTTCCGCGACAAGGCCGAGTACGAAGGGGTGCCGGGCGAGGAGCAGGAACGCGCGTACGACTTCCAGACGGCGGAGCGCCTCGGCGCACTGGTCTCCGGGAAGCCTGTGACCAGCGACGACGAGCTCGTAGAGCAGATCACCCGGCTGCTGCGCGCCCGGGAGGAATCCCGGTAGGCCGTTTCCCCCACTCGCGTCCGCCACGGCCCGGTGGGCGTGCCCTCACGGCTCCGGGGCGGCCTCCGGCCGGGCATAGGTACGCCCCTTCCAGGCCGCGCCCCGCCCCCGGTAGTGCTGGACGGCCGAGTCGACCGTCATCAGCAGGTACAGCGAGGCCGTGAAGGGCAGCAGCGGCGCGAGCCAGAGCGACTGGCGGTAGTACGTCAGCATCGGCAGATACGTCCCCGTCATGACCGCCCACGCCAGTCCTCCGGCCCACGCGGCCGCCGGGTCGTCCAGGACCGAACCGGTCACCAGCGTCGCCGGCGGCGCGAGGTAGACGAGCGCGAGACCCGGCACCGTCCCCGCGAGCAGCAACGGACTGTGGCCCAGCTGCGCGTACGCGCTCCGCGAGACCATCCGCCACAGCTCCCCGAGCCCCGGGTAGGGGCGGACACTGTCCACCCGCTCCGCGAGCCCCAGCCAGATCCGGCCGCCGGTGCGCTTCACCACCCGCGCCAGCGACACGTCGTCGATCACCGCCTGCCGGATGGACTCCGGGACTCCCGCCCGTACCGCGGCCTCGTCGCGCAGCAGCACGCAGCCGCCGGCCGCCGCGGCGGTCCGCGCCCCCTGCCGGTTCACCCGGCGGAAGGGGAAGAGCTGCCCGAAGAAGTAGACGAAGGCCGGCACCACCAGCCGCTCCCAGCAGCTCTCCACCCGGAGCCGGGCCATCTGGGAGACCAGGGCGTAGCCGTCCGGACCCGCGGGACCCGCCGCCGCCACCAGCTCCCGCAGGCTGTCCGGCTCGTGGGCGATGTCCGCGTCGGTCAGCAGCAGGAATTCCGGGTTCCGCCGCCGCGCCACGGCGATCCCGTGCCGCACCGCCCACAGCTTGCCCGTCCACCCCGGTTCCGGCTCGCCCGGGTGGACGACCCGGAGCTCCAGCCCGCCGCAGCGGTCCGCCAGCTCCCGCGCGAGAGTTCCGGTGCCGTCCGTACTGCAGTCGTCGACGAGGACGACGAAGACCTCGCCGGGATAGTCCTGCGCCAGCAGCGAGGGAAGGCTCACCGGCAGGACCGGGGCCTCGTCCCGGGCCGGTACGACGACGGCGACCGAGGGCCAGCGCGCCGGTTCCGCCCGCACGGGCAACCGCTGGTCCGTGATCCAGAAGAAACCCTGGCCGAGCAACAACCACACCCACGCGATCAAGGAACCCACGGCGATCCAGGCAACGGCGCTCATCCGCCGAGTCTGCCCCAGTCCGACCGGCCGCGGAGGGGGGTGGCATAAGGTGACCGGGTGAAGATCGCGCTCATGGACTCAGGAATCGGCCTGCTGGCGGCCGCCGCCGAGGTGCGCCGACTGCGCCCCGACGCCGATCTGGTGCTGTCCTCGGACCCCGGGACCATGCCCTGGGGACCGCGCACGCCCGAGGACGTCACCGCGCTCGCGCTCGCCGTGGCCCGCGCCGCAGCGGCGCTCCGGCCGGATGCCCTGGTCGTCGCCTGCAACACGGCGTCCGTGCGCGCGCTGCCCGCGCTCCGCGCCGAACTGGAGCCCGCGCTGCCGGTCATCGGCACCGTACCGGCGATCAAGCCCGCGGCCGCCGGCGGCGGACCCTTCGCCATCTGGGCCACCCCCGCCACCACCGGCAGCCCCTACCAGCGCGGGCTGATCAGCGAATTCGCGGCCGGAGTGGACGTCACCGAGGTGCCCTGCCCGGGACTGGCCGACGCGATCGAGTACGCCGACGAGGACGCGATCGACCGCGCCGTCGCCGCCGCCGCAGCCCTCACCCCGGCCGACGCCGGCACCGTCGTCCTCGGCTGCACCCACTACGAACTGGTCGCCGACCGCGTCGCCGACGCCCTCCGGCGGCCCGGCCGCCCTCCGGTCGTCCTGCACGGTTCCGCCGGGGCCGTGGCCGCGCAAGCGCTGCGCCGCGTCGGCGCCGAACCCGCCCCGTCGGCCGAACCGACCGGAACTCTCACCGTCCTCCTCAGCGGCCACGAGGCCGGCCTGCCGGATGCCGCTCTCACCTACGCCGAAGGCCGGCTGCTGCGGGGCGTGGTCGCCTCCGGCTGACCGCTGCGACCGCCCGATCGGCCCGGCGACGCCCGCCGCGCCGGCGCGGGTCATGGGTACGCTGCTGAGCATGACGGACCACCCCGGCCGTGCGGCGCACGGCTCGACCCAGGCGCCGTCCACGGTGTGGACCGGCAAGGCGACCAACCGCGCGCAGTGGCTGCTCGCCTTCGTGGGGGCGGCGTGCCTGGCCCTCGGGGTCGAGATCGCCCTCGATTCCAACTGGACCTCCGGCGTCGTACCTCTGGTGATGTCGGTGGTCGGCTGCGTCGCCGCCGGGCTCCTGATGCTCTACGGCACCCTCGCCTTCGTCCATGTCGCGGTGAAGGTGGACGGCGACGCCCTGGAGGTCCGCTGCGGCCACATGGGGCTGCCGCGCCGCCGCATCCTGCTCACCCATGTCGTGGGGGCCGAGTTCGTCCCCCGCGTCACCCCGCGCCAGTGGGGCGGATGGGGCTACCGCTGGCGCCCCGAACAGGGCACCGCCGTCGTGGTGCGCCGGGGCGAGGCGCTGCTGCTCCGGCTCGGCGACGGCATGTCGTTCACCGTCACGGTGGACAACGCGGAGGCCGCCGTGCGGTTCATCCGCGACCGGCTCCGCCTCCCGGCGGCGGGCAAGCCGGCCGAGGCCTGACCGCAGGACCCGACCGCCCGGACGCCCACTCCGCGAGCAGGCGTCCCTGGAACACCCGGTCTCCCCGTTGCCGCGTGCGCAGCCGTCGCCCGTAGACTCCCGCAGGTGAGCGCCACCATCACCTCCGTCGAGGAACCGTCGCCCGTTCCCGAGTCCCGCCCCCGCAGGCCATGGCTCACCCGGGCCAGGCCCGCCGCGGCCGTACTCTCCGGAGTGCTGCTGTACCTGAGCTTCCCGCCCCGCCCCCTGTGGTGGCTGGTCCTGCCCGGCTTCGCCCTGCTCGGCTGGGTCCTGCGCGAACGCCGCCCGCGCGCGGCGTTCGGTCTGGGCCTGCTGGCCGGACTCGGCTTCATGCTGCCGCTGCTGCACTGGACCGGCGAGGACGTCGGTGCGGTGCCGTGGCTGGCTCTGGCCGCGGCCGAGGCGCTCTTCGTCGCGGTGGGCTGCGTCGGCATCGCCGCCGTGTCCAGACTCGCGTACTGGCCGTTCTGGGCGGCGGCCGTCTGGACCCTGGACGAAGCGGTCCGGGCCCGGGTGCCGTTCGGCGGGTTCCCCTGGGGCAAGATCGCCTTCGGCCAGGCCGAGAGCGCCTTCCTGCCGATCGCCGCGCTCGGCGGCACCCCGCTCCTCTCCTTCGCCGTGGTCCTCTGCGGGTTCGGTCTCTTCGAGGCGGCCCGGCAGGTACGCGCGTACCGCTCGACCGGGGAGCTCCCGCGCGCGGCGACCGCGATGGCCGCCGCCGCGGTGCTGGTCCCCGTCGCAGGCGCCTTCGGCTCGCTCGCGCTGGTCGACAACTCCGCGGAGGACGGCACCGCGACCGTCGCCGCGATCCAGGGCAACGTGCCGCGCCTGGGGCTGGACTTCAACTCCCAGCGGCGCGCCGTGCTCGACAACCACGTCCGGGTCACCGAGCAGCTCGCGGCGGACGTGAAGGCGGGCAAGGTACCGCAGCCCGACTTCGTCCTCTGGCCGGAGAACTCCTCCGACCTCGACCCCTACCGCAACCCCGACGCCCGGGAGGTCATCGACCGGGCGGTCCGGGCCATCGGAGTCCCCACGGTGATCGGCGCGGTCGTCGAACCCGACACCGGCAAGCTGCGCAACACCCTGATCCAGTGGGACCCGGAGAAGGGCCCCCTGGACACGTACGACAAGCGGCACATCCAGCCGTTCGGGGAGTACATGCCGATGCGCTCGGTCGCCCGTGTCTTCAGCAAGGACGTCGACCGTGTCCAGCGCGACTTCGGCTCCGGCACCAAGGTCGGCGTGTTCGACCTGGCCGGCACCAAGGTCGGCCTGGTGACCTGCTACGAGGCCGCGTTCGACGACGCCGTGCGCGACACCGTGAAGGCCGGCGGCCAGCTGATCGCCGTACCGAGCAACAACGCCACCTTCGGCCGCAGCGAGATGACCTACCAGCAGCTCGCGATGTCCCAGGTGCGGGCGGTGGAGCACGGGCGTGCGGTCGTCGTACCGGTCACCAGCGGGGTCAGCGCCATCATCCGGCCGGACGGCACGATCATGGAGAGGTCCGGGTTCTTCACCCCCGCCGCCCTGGTGGACGAGGTGCCCCTGCGGTCCTCGCTGACCCCCGCCACCCGGATGGGCGCACTGCCCGAAGGGGTCGTCGCGCTCTTCGCCGCCGCCGGTCTCGTCCTTGCCGCGGTCCGCTCCCGCAGGGCCCGTCGTTCTGTCTGACCGTCGTACTGTTCGAATATCACGTTAGGCTTTCAC
The DNA here is from genome assembly GCF_036188265.1 of Streptomyces sp. NBC_00247. Taxonomy (NCBI): domain Bacteria; kingdom Bacillati; phylum Actinomycetota; class Actinomycetes; order Kitasatosporales; family Streptomycetaceae; genus Streptomyces; species Streptomyces sp. NBC_00247. The sequence continues at coordinate 6,982,367 of NZ_CP108093.1, forward strand.
GCATGGCTACTCCCGACTTCATCCGCGCCATCAGGGCCACGGCCGGCCACCAGCTGCTCCTGCTGCCCGGGGTGAGCGCGGTCGTCTTCGACGACGACGGGCGGGTCCTCCTCGGCAGGCGGGCCGACACCGGCAAATGGTCGATCATCGGTGGCATCCCGGAACCGGGTGAGCAGCCCGCGCGGACCGCCGAACGCGAGGTGTACGAGGAGACCGCCGTGCGCTGTGTGGCCGAACGCGTGGTGCTCACCGAGGCGCTGGAGCCGGTGGAGTACCCCAACGGGGACCATTGCCAGTACCTCGACGTCACCTTCCGGTGCCGGGCGACGGGCGGAGAACCGCGCGTCAACGACGACGAGTCGCTGGAGGTGGGCTGGTTCGCCCTGGACGCGCTGCCGCCGCTGGCCGAGTTCGCACGCTTGCGGATCAAGCAGTCCCTCACCGACGGACCCACCTGGTTCAGGGCCGCGGACGGCGCCGACCTCGGCTGAGGCCGGCGCCGGCGACCTCGGGACTCAGAGCCGTACGCAGATCCGCCGGCTCTTCGCCCAGTCGGTGATCCAGTCGCTCAGCGACAGCGGGAAGCACCATTCGCCGGGGCCGGGGGAGTTGCCCGCAGGGCCGGGGACCGGCCGGTTCTCGTCCATGAGGAAGGACCGGTAGAGCTTCGACGCCTCAGGGTTCCCGGTGCACCCCCACACCCCGTGCGGGCAGTAGTCCGTGATCGTCTGGTAAACGGGCGGGTGGAGGTCCATCCATTCGAGCATCCGGCGCATGTACTCGGGGTTGTCGCCGTTGCGGAAGAGGCCCCACTCCGGATATGAGATCGGCTTCCCGTGCTCGGCCGCGAAGTCCACGTGCTTCTGGAGCCCGTACTCGCCGTGTACCTGGTCGTCGAAGTTCTCGCCCGGCGGCTGGTCGTACGAGTCCATGCCGACGATGTCCACGAAGTCGTCACCGGGATAGCAGTCGGTCCAGGGAACGGCGTCCCGCCCACGGCTCGGCGCGAAGTCGAAGCGGAACCGCTGGCCCGCGACCGAGCGCATGGCGGTGACGATCCGCTGCCAGTACGCCTTCCAGGCCGCCGGGTCGGGCCCGCACCGGTGGGCGTAGGTGGTGCCGTTCATCTCCCAGCCCAGCACGATCACGGTGTCCGGGATCCCCAGCCCGACCAGCCGCTCGGCGAGCTTGCGGAAATGCCGGTCGTACAGGCCCGCAGCGCCGGACAGCAGCCGCCTGCGCACCGCGGTGTCCGACACCCGCACCTCGTTCCGCTCCAGCATCGGCGTGTTGAGGACGAACATCCGGTCGGGACGCGCCTGCCGCCAGGCCGCCCACGCTCCCAGGAAGTCGACGGAGCCCTCGATGTTCACCCAGAGGTCGCCCGGGAGGTAGCTGTGCCCGACCCGCAACTCCTTCCCACCGAGCCACTGGGACATCTCCGCCATGCGGGCGACGCCTTCGGGCCCGTAGTCCAGGTAGGCGCCGACCGCCGTGCTGCTCGGATCGGCATGCGGTCCGGCACCGTCGGTGGAACCGGTCCCGGTGACCCGGAAACCGGAGGCACCGCTGACGGCGAGCACACCGGCCGCGACCGTTCCCACACAGAGATTGACGATACGGCGACTACGGGACACGAGTGCTCCTCGGTATCGGTGGTCTTCGGCCGGTCCGGCGGCGGCTCGGCTCCATGGGCGGGCTGGCTCGGGCGGACACCGACTACGGCATCGGGACCGGATCGAAGGTCAGCGGCAGACCCCGGACCCGGTTGTCGAAGTTGGAGTCCACCAGCTCCGGATCGCCGAGCGCCCGCGCGGTGTCGGTCCGGGCGAGGACCTCCGTGAAGAGGGCCCGCATCTCCAGTCGGGCCAGGTGCGCGCCGAGGCAGTGGTGCGGGCCGCCGCCCCCGTACCCGAGATGCGGGTTGGGCGAGCGGGTGACGTCGAAGAGGTCCGGCTCCGCGAACACGGACTCGTCGCGATTGGCGGAGGCGTAGAAGAGAACGGCCTTGTCACCCCGGCGGAAGACACGCCCGCCGAGCTCGTGCTCGGTGGTGACCGTCCGCCGGAACTGGATGATCGGTGTGGAGTGGCGGACGATCTCCTCCACCGCCCCGTCGATGTGCCGGTCGAGACCGGACACCAGCAGCGCGCGCTGATCCGGGAACCGGGACAGCAGGGCCATTCCGTGCGCCAGCGCGTTCCTCGTCGTTTCGACCCCCGCGACCAGCAGCAGCGAGAAGAAGGCGCCGAGTTCGCGGGCGCCGAGCGACTGGCCGTCCACGTCGGCGCGGACCAGGGCCGAGATCAGGTCGCCGGTGGGCTGGCGACGCCGCTCGTGCGCGAGGCGCGCCATCACGAGCTGCATCCGGGCGAGCGACCGCAACCCCCGGCCAGGCACCCGGATCCGTGCCAGTCCGCGCCGCTCCACGCCGACGTGGCTCGACGCGTGGTCGATCTGGGCGGCGATCCACGGCCGGAACGTCGCCGGAATGCCCATCAGGTCGCAGATGACCTCGAAGGGCAGACGGGCGGGGGCGGACCGCATGAAGTCGGTGGAACGGCCGGCCACCGCCTCGTCCACCAGCCGGCGAGTCACCCGGGCGATGTTCTCCTCCGCCTCCGCGAGCAGGCGCGGGGTGAACGCACGGGAGACGATCCGGCGCAGCCCCGCGTGGCCGGCGCCGTCCATGTTCACCATCGAGTTGCCGAAGACGGCCTTGGCCCAGCGGGCGGGTTCCGGGACGGTGACGCCCGGCGCGCTCGCGAAGACGTCCGCCCGCCGGCTCGCGGCCTTGACGTCGGCGTGCTTCACCAGCGCGTAGAAGGACAGCCCGTTCTCCCGGCCGGTACGCGCGGTGAACCGCACCGGAGCGTCGAGTTCGCGCAGCAGCGCGAACGCCCGCAGCCGCTCGGCACGCGGCAGCCGCCAGAACGCGGGGTCCGCCAGATCGATGTCCTTCGGCCGCTCCGTACGCAGACCGGGGACCTGTCCGGGCACGCTCATGTCCACCACCTTCGGCAGTCGGGTCTCCCATGCTGTCCCGGCCTTACACGCCCGAGGCTCGACGTGGCCGCGAACTGCCCCGATTTCCCACGGTTGAGGGATTGACCGGCGGTACGGCGAGCCGTTACGGGCGGCAGGGCGGCACGCACCGTCTGATGGGCGTCGGCACCAGCCGCACCGACAAGCGGCTTGACCGAAAAGATCACCGATGGTTACGGAGAGGCGGACGCAGATGGGTTCGAGCAGGAAGGCCCGAGGTCCCGCGGGCAAGCGGATCGCGGCCACCCGCAGGGGTGTGCTGCGCGCCCTGTTCGGGGTGGGAGTCGTGGCCGGGACCGGAGCCGCTTGGGAGCCGATCGTCGCCCGCGGCCCGGAGAGCGGCGACGGCACGGCTCGGGCCGCGGCCCCGGGGGAGGTCACCGAGACGTACCGGGGAAGGACGATCCGGGTGCGCGCGGACGCGGGTCCGGGCGGCGCCGGCCGGACCGGCGTCCGCTCCGCGAGCAGCGCCGGGCTCCACCCCGAGGTCAGCATCGACGGCGACCCCCTGCACCTCATGCGCCGGGCCGACGGGAGCTGCGTCAGCATGGTCGCCCACTACGAGTCGCATCCGACGCCCCTCGCAGCCGCGCGCGCCGCGGTCGACGTACTGGGCACGGCACGGCTGTCCGCCGCGCCCCGGGGCATCTGACCGAAGGACAGGTGGATGGTGTACAGCCGAAAGAACCAGCGCGATCTCACCCGGACCGAACGGAGGAGGTTCGTCGACGCCGTACTGACGATCAAGCGCTCGGGTAGGTACGACGACTTCGTGGCGATGCACCGCGAGTTCTACGTCACCGACGGGGAGGACCGGCCCCGGGCGGCACACATGACCCCGTCGTTCTTCCCCTGGCACCGTCAGTACCTGCTGGAGTTCGAGCAGGCTCTGCGCGAGACCGACCCCGCGGTCTCCGTCCCGTACTGGGACTGGACCCTCGACCGCTCACCCGGGGGTCCGCCGTGGACGCCGGACTTCCTGGGCGGCAACGGGAGGGAGGGGGACCGGCAGGTCACGACGGGGCCCTTCGCCCACCGCGAGGGGAACTGGTCCCTCAGCAACGGCGTCACGGACGGCCTCTTCCTGACCCGTGACTTCGGCAGGCCGGCCGATCCGGTGGCACTGCCCACGGCTGGGGACGTCCAGAAGGCGCTGGACGACCCGCTGTACGACGCCGAACCGTGGAACAGCCTCAGCCGGACCGGCTTCCGCAACCGGGTGGAGGGATGGGGCGTCCGAGGGGCTCGGGCCATCAGCAACCACAACCAGGTGCACCGCTGGGTCGGCGGCGCGATGGCGGGGGCCGGCTCCCCGAACGATCCGGTGTTCTGGCTGCACCACGCGTTCATCGACAGGCTCTGGGACCGCTGGCAGAGAGCCCATCCGGGGTCCGGCTACCTGCCCGCCCGCGGACTCGCCGGCGACGATCCGCAACACGGCCGGGTGTTCGCACGGAACGAGCCGCTGCCGCCCTGGGAAATCGCGCCGTCCCGGCTGCTCGACCACAGCCGCGTCTACCGCTACGCCTGACCCGTACGTTCCCCGTACGGCGCCGCACAGCACGGCGGCCGTTCTCCCCTCCGGGGATGAGGAGGGGAGAACGGCCGCCGTCGGTGTGTCCGGGTCAGTGACCGTACGCGTCCTCGTGGAGCGGCTGCGGCTGGGCCGAGCCGTTGACGCAGGTGTTGCCGAACGCCGGGTTCAGCAGGCCGACGACGTTGATCGTGTTGCCGCAGACGTTGACCGGGACGTGCACGGGCACCTGGATGACGTTGCCCGAGACGACACCGGGGGAGCCCGCGGCGACCGCACCGGCCCCGGCGTCGGCCGAGGCGAAGCCGGCGCCGCCGGCGATGAGGGCGCCGGTTCCCGCCAGGACGGCGGCGACCTTCGTGATACGCGACATCAAGAACTCCTATGGAAGAACGTTTCGTTGTGGAGCTACGGGGTATTGCGGCCCCGTACCGACTGACCAACGCGGGGGACGGCGAGCGGTAACGGATCCGCGCGGAGTTCTGGGTACGGCTCCGCCGGATGGCTCAGTGGCCCACCCCCGCCAGAGCGGTGAGCCGCTCGTGCCACTCCCGCGCCGCGGGGAAGCGCGCTTTCACCGTCCTCGCCGCCCGGTCCCTCGCCGCCACCTGCGACGCACGCAGCCGGAGCACCGGCTCGAGCGCCGGCCGCGACAGCAGCAGCCGCTGGTTGACCACCGAGACCGGCTGCCAGTAGCTCTTGTACTGCTCCGCGCCACGCAACAGGCTCAGCGTCCGGCGCCCGTCGGCCGCCGCCTGCCGCGAGACCTCGCGCAGCAGCAGGGTCGCCACGTCCACCTTCCGCTCCCGCAGCCGGGGATGCGCGCCGTACAGGTAGCAGCCGGTCAGCGGACCCGAGTGCAGCGACAGGTTCGCCGCCAGCACCTCCCCGTCCAGCAGGAACTCCGTGAGCGTCGCCCCGCCGTCGCGGACCATCCGCACCGCCGCGTGCGTCAGATGGGCCGCGAACCGGGGGCGCAGGTGCTCGGGATTGACGCCCCGCCCGCTCCACTGCAGGGCGTGCAGCCGCAACAGATCACCCACGGTCCCCGGCACCCGCTCGACCGGCACCTCCCGGCACACGACGCCCAGCGCCTCGACCTTCCTGAGCTTGGCCCGCACCCGCTGGGCGCGGGAGCCCGACATCTCCAGGACCAGCGTGGCGAGCGGCGCGGCCGGCAACTCCATGCAGGTGGAGTCCGTGAGCCGGACCCGGGGCCCCGTCCAGCCGGCGAAGAGCCGCTGCGCAAGGGCGTCCGGGCGCACCTCGCGCAGATCGATCACGGTGGAGCGGGCGGCCCGGTGGAGGCCGCGGGCCAGGGCGTCGACCACCGCATCGGTCTCGGCTTCCCCGGACCCCTCGTCGACGAGGATGTCGAAGAAGTCCGAGATCGCCCCGCCCATCGGCATCAGCACGGGCATCGGACGGTGGGCGAGCAGCAGAGCCGCCGCACCGACCAGCACCCCGCCGCGCCGCACCAGGAGGACCCTGAGATTCCGGTCCTGCCCGTACGACAGCCACCAGGAGTGCAGCCAGGCGTGGCTCTGGAACGGCGTGGCCGAAGGGCAGCGGCGGTGCAGCGCGTCCCACTCCGGTGCGAGGGCGGCGAAGACCCGGCCGTCCCGGCAGAGCGTGACGCCCAGCGGATCCTGTCGTACGGGTGTCATCGCGCGGGCTCCCGTTCCTCGGGCATCAGCGACTCGGCCTCGTGCGCCGGTCCCGGTACCTGGGCCGGAGCCTGGGCCGGGTGCTCCTCGGGGCGCCGCCGGACGAGGAGCAGCAGGCCGCCGACGAGCCCGCCCGCACTGCCGCCGACCGCCGCGGAGAGCGGCACGGAGGGCGAGGCCGGGTCGTTCGGCGCGACCGCGTGGGTGAACTGGATCAACTTCACCCCGGTGTCCTTGGAGACGTGGCCCCCGCTGACGATGAGGGCCTCGACCACGGCGTCCGCGATCTCGGCCGCCTGCCGGGGCCGGGACGCCGTGCCGGTGACCGCGATCATCGGCGAGTCGGGGGAGGTCTCCGCACGGACGTGGCCCCGCAGCTTCCGCAACGGTTCGCCCGCCGCGCCCTGCGCGTAGCCGAGGGTCGCGTCGCCGGTCGCCAGCCGGCCGTACGACTGCGCGTACCCGAGCGCTGCCACCGGGTCGGTCGTCTTCGTCGCCGCGACGGTCATCGCGTACCCGGTGGCCTCGTAACTCTTCGGCGTGAGCAGACCGTACGAGATCCCGCAGGCGGCGCCCAGCAGGGCGCAGGCGGGCAACGGCCACCAGACGGGCGGACGGAGGGCGGAACGGAGGCGGCGGGTCCGCCCGGGAGCGGCCGGGGTCTGGGCGGGAGTTTCGGTCATGACTCTGCTCTTTCCAGGGGACGGGACGTGGCGAGGACGTGGCGGTACACGTCCATGAGGTGGTGGCTGCTGCGCCGGATGTCGTACGCGGCGACGGCGGCGGGCGGGGGAAGCCGCTGGGGACCGAGTTCCGCCAGACTCTTCAGGGCGGAGGCGAGTTCGACGGGATCGCCGGTGATCCGGCGGGCGCCGGGGGCGCTGCCGGCGGGGAGGTCGTCGAGCGCGGGGCAGGTGTGCTGCAGGACGCGCAGACCCGAGGCGAGCGCCTCCACGACGGCCAGTCCGAACGACTCCTCGCGGGACGCGGACACGAACACGTCGACCGCGCCGAGCACCGCGGGCACGTCCGGGCCGGGCCCCGAGGCGTCGCACGCTCCGAGGAAGAGAACGCGGTCGCCCGCCCCGAGCCGCTGCGCCAAGGCGCGCAGCGAGGCGAGTTCGGGCCCCTCCCCGGCCAGTACCAGCCGGACGCCGGGCAGCGCAGCGACGGCCCGCACGAGTACGTCGAACCGCTTGCCCGGGACGAGCCGGCCCACGCCCCCGACCACGAAGGCGTCCGGGGACAGGCCGAGGCTCGCCCGGGTGGCGCGCCGGGAGTGGGCGTCGAACCGGAAAGCCCGCGCGTCGATGCCGTTCGGCACCACGTGGATGCGCTCGTCGGGCACCCCCCACTGCCGCAGCCGGCCGGCCACGGTGGGGGAGACCGCGACCGTCGCGGAACCCAGCCGTTCGGTGCCCAGATAGAGCGCGCGGGTGCCGGCGGTCAGCGGACGGCCCTCGATCTCCGCGTGCCCCAGGGAGTGTTCGGTGGAGACGCCCGCGCGGACCCCGGCCAGCCGCGCGGCGACCCGCCCGTAGACGCAGGCCCGGTAGAGGTGGGTGTGCACGAGGTCGTACGCGCCGCGACGGACGAGCCGGGCGAGCCGGCCCACGGCCCTCAGGTCACGGTTGCCCGCCATGCCGAGGTGGGTGACGCGGACCCCGTCGGCGCGCAGTCCTTCGGCCACGGGGCCGGGGTTGGTGAGCGTCACCACGTCGCAGCTGACCGGGAGATGACGGATCATCAGGCGGAGCTGCTGTTCGGCGCCACCGATTCCCAGGCCCGTGATGACGTGCAGTACCTTCACCGGCGTGCCTCCGCGAGCGGACCTGCGGGAACCGGGCCGGAAGGGGTGCGGCCCGCCCGGTGGCGCATGTGGTGCCGCAACTCCTTCGCGCGCAGCCGCAAGCCCTGGTCCGCGTGGCTCACGTGGGTGCGCGGCAGCGCGAACACGCCCACGAGAGAGCCGGGTTGCAGGGAGCAGCCGTACGCGTACCCCGCCTCGCGCACCGAGTCGAGCACCCGCTGGTCGGCGTAGCCGTACGGGTGGCAGAAGCCCTCCGGGGCGGTCCCGGTGAGTTCGCGGACGAGTTCGCGGCTGTGCCGGGTCTCCGCGTGGAGTTCCTCGTCGGGCAGCGCCGTCAGGTCCCGGTGGTAGAGGCCGTGGGAGCCGACCTCCATTCCCGTGCGGGCGAGTTGCCGGACCTGGGCATGGGTGAGGAGTGGCTTGCGCGGGCCCTTCGGGTCCCAGTCGTTGGTTCCGCCGTCGCGGCCGGGCAGGACGAACACGGTGGCGGTGAAGCCGTACCGGCGAAGGAGCGGCAGGGCCTCGTCCACGAAGTCCGCGTACCCGTCGTCGAAGCTCAGGCCCACCAGGCCGCGCCTGCCCCGGGCGTGCTCCCGCAGCAGGGTCCCCACCCCCACGCCGGTCAGCCGACGGCCTCGCAGCCAGGCCAGTTGGGCTTCCAGGCGCTCCGGGGAGACGGTGATGCCGTACGGGTCGTCCGAGGGATCGCCCACCGAGTGGTAGGTCCAGATCCACGGCCGGCCCGCGGCGGCCGGGCGGGGGGAACGGGGTGCGGCGACGCGCGCCGACGGATCATTTGCCATGGACGAACCTCTGTCGGGTCAGGGCCAGCAGATGGACGACTTCGGGAACCCGGCACGCGCGTCCGGTGAGGAGGAAGACGCAGGGCACGAGGACGCACCCGGCCGCGAGACCCAGGACGGGATCGGTGGAGGCGCCCGCCGAGACCCAGCCGGCCGCGGCGGCGACCGCGGCGGGCACCGCAAGGCGCAGGAGGGAGAGGCTCACGGTCCGTACCTCGATGGCGACCACCCGGGAGCCGAGCCCCTGGAGCAGGAGCGCCGCCGTGACCGTGATTCCCGCCGCGTTCGCTGCGGCGATGCCGAGAACGCCGAAGGAGTACGTCACGGCGAACCCGGTTCCGGCCGTCACCACCAGCCCGGTCGCCATCGCGAAGCCGGGGAACCAGGTGGGGCGCCCGCTGGAGAAGAACGGCCGGCCCAGCGCGCCCACGAGACAGTGGCCGAGGAGTCCCAGTGCGTAGACCCGCATCACCTCGGCGGTGGCGCGTGTGTCCTGCGCGTCGAACGCCCCGCGCTGGAAGAGGACTTCGATGATCTGTGGGGCGTAACCGATGACCATCGCGGTGCCGAGAAGGACCACCAGCGCGGCCAGCGCCAGATCACGTTCGACCCGCAGCCGGGCGCTCTCCCGGTCGCCGTCCGCCATCGCCTGCGCGACCACCGGGAAGGTCACCGTGCAGATCATCAACGACAGCACCATCGGCATCTGCGCGACCTTCTGCGCGTAGTTCAGGTGCGAGATCGAACCGGCCGGAAGCGTGGAGGCGAGGAACCGTTCGACGAGCACCTGCGCCTGACGGGCCACCACGAACAGCAGTACGGGCGCGAGGACGACGGCGCCGGGCAGTCGCGGGGCACGTCGCGGGAGGCGGGGTACGGCCGTGCTCCCGGCCTCCGGCCGCCCGGCCCTCTCCCGGCCGAGCACCCGGGAACAGAAGGAGGGGACCTGGACCAGGACCATCAGCGCGCTGCCGACCGCCACCCCCACCGCAGCGGCCCGCACCCCCCACACCGAGTGCAGACCCAGGGTCGTCACGATGATGCCGGCGTTGTACGCGACGTAGACGGCGGCCGGTGGCCCGAAACTCCCGTGCGCCCGCAGTGCCGCGCTGAAGTACCCGGTGACGCCGAAGGTGAGCACCGTGACGGCGGTCAGCCGGGTGCAGTCCACGGCCAGCCGGGGATCGGCCAGTCCGGGTGCCAGCATGCCGACCACCCAGGGAGCGCCCGCGAACAGCAGCGCCGCACCCCCGGCCAGCAGGGTGAAGAGCCTCGGGAGCGTCGCAGCCACGAACGCGCGGACCGGCTCGTCCGCACTGCCCTCCGGTCCGGCCGCGGCCGCCCGGCGGGCCAGCACCTGGCTGAACGCAGGGACCAGCAGCAGTGCCATCCCGTCCTCGATCAGCAGCGTCGCCGCCATCTCCGGGACGGTCCAGGCGACCAGGAACGCGTCGCTGTCGCCGCCCGCGCCGAAGAAGTGGGCGACGGTCTGGTCGCGCAGCAGTCCCAGTACGGCGCCGACCAGCGTCAGCCCCGCGGTCGCCGCGGCGGCGCGCGCCAGGAACCGCGACAGCACCGGGGCGGACCCGCCTGGTCCCTTCCCGCCGGTGGCGACGGCATCCACCGCCGGGCGTCCGGCGACCGGCGGCCCCGGATCCGGGCCGGACGCGCGGCGGGGCGCCGCCACCCCGGGTTCCTCGGCCCCGGGCGGCGGCCCGGCGCCGCGCCCGGCCCCGGTGGTGGTGTCGCTCACGCGCCGGCCGCCTTCTCCGGGGCGCTCAGCGCCCACCACGCGCCCAGCCCCAGCACGACACCCGTGAGCACGGTCGTGGGCCCGCCGATGTCCGCGTACAGGAAGTCGACGGTCTGCCACACCACCAGTCCCACGGCCACCAGCCCGCAGTCGACCGCGCCGGCCCGCCGGCGGCGGGCGAGGAACAGGGCGCGCACCGAGGCGACGAGTACCGCCAGCCAGCCGCCCACGACGGTGACGAACCCGATCAGCCCCTGCTCGCCGAGGACCAGCAGGTACATGTTGTGCGGGGAGAGCAGGGACTGCCTGCGGAACTCCTGGCCCGCCCCCTCCGTGTCGCTGCCGGAGGACAGACCGATCGAGGCGTGTCCGTCACGGAACTCCGGGAAGGCCTTGAGGCCGACGCCGGTCGCCGGACGCTCCCGCCACATGCTCCCGGCCGCCTCCCACAGCGCGTAGCGGTCGTTGACCGAGCGATCGGGGGCCCGCGCCACGTCGGTGACGCTGGAGAGCCGCTCCCGGACCATGTCGGAGCCGACGCCGAACCCGCCGACCAGGACCACCGACAGCGCGCCCAGGATCAGCAGGGACCGCGTCGCGGTGCGCCGCCCGGTCAGAACCACGACCGTGAGCGCGGCCAGCGCGGCCGCGATCCACGAGCCCCGGCTGAACGAGACGGCGAGGGCCACGAGCAGCCCCACCGTGACGGCGAGCGCACAGGGACGCAGCCGGCGGCGGGCGGAGGCGGGCGGGCAGAGCGCGTACGGAACGGCGGCGAGCAGTCCGTACGCGACGACCGTCGCCATGCCCATGATGTCGCCGGGGCCGAACGTGCCGACCGCGCGGACCTCCTCGCCCATGTACGAGGCTCCGGTGCCGGTGGCGAACTGGCGGATTCCGATGAATCCCTGGACCAGTGCGAGCAGGACGAGTGCCGCGGTGAGGAGCCGGAAGCCGCGGGCGTCCCGGACCGTCAGGCACACGGCGAGCGGCACGAGGACGAAGATCTGGAGGTAGCGCACGAAGCCGGGCAGTGCCGCCAGCGGGTCCGAGGCGGTGACGGTCGCCACGGCGAACCCGGTGACGGCGAGAGCCGCGACGAGCACCGCGCCCGCCGGAAGGGGGCGGACGCGCCGCGCCAGCAGCCTGCCCAGGCAGCACAGCACCGCCACGCCGGACGCGAGGTCGGCCGGGTGCGCGCCGCCGGAGTCGGGCGTTCCGGCGCCGGGGGCGGGGAGGGCGAGCAGCAGGACGGTCGCCACCAGCGGCAGCAGGGCCCACAGATCCAGGGCACCGGACGAGGGACGGGCGGGCCCGGTCCCGGCTGACGGCACTGTCTTCGCAGGCGGGGCCACTGCCGCGGTGGACGCGTGCGACGCGGCGATTGCGACCGGAGCGTCGGTCGTGGGGGTTGTCATGCTCAGCTGCCTCCGCACCGGAAAAGGGAGAGGACGGTGCGGGCGAGTACGCAGACGTCCTGCCAGAGTGACCAGGTCTCGATGTACCGGTTGTCGAAGCGCGCGCGGTCCTCGATCGAGGTGTCGCCGCGCAGCCCGTTCACCTGGGCGAGCCCGGTGATGCCCACGGGCATCCGGTGGCGCGCCTGATAACCGGGGTGGATGCTGCTGAACTGGGCGACGAAGAACGGGCGTTCGGGGCGGGGCCCGACCAGGCTCATGTCGCCGCGCAACACGTTCCACAGCTGCGGCAGTTCGTCCAGCGAGGTGCGGCGGAGCGCCCTGCCGACCGCGCTCATCCGCCGGTCCCCGGCGACGTTCCACCGGGTGGCCGACTCGTGGGGGTCGGAAGGCCGCAGCGTCCGGAACTTGAGGAGGGTGAACGGCTTTCCGTGCTGGCCGATTCGCTCCTGCCGGAAGAGCACGCCCGGCCCGTCGCAGAGCCGTACCGCGAAGGCGCAGGCCGCCAGCGCGGGGGAGGCGGCCAGCAGCGCGGCGGAAGCGAGGACGATGTCCATCGCGCGCTTGAGCGCGTGCGAGAAGGGATGCCGGCGCCCGGCGTGCA